>CAYYDG010000057.1:0-47798 GCA_964470555.1 uncultured Heliomicrobium sp. | reverse complement strand
ATTTGCTTATCTTGTTCGACAACCTTCCATACACACAAGTGAAAACCGATCTAATGACAAACCAAGACCCGTATCAACTCCGCCCCGAAGACGTAGCCGAACCACCATCAACTCTGCTGGAATCATTCAAGCGCATTGGCCCCGGAATGATTCTGGCGGCTTCGATTGTAGGTTCCGGCGAACTCATCGCCACCACCACGCTCGGCGCAAAAGTTGGGTATGCCGCGCTGTGGATCATTCTGCTCAGTTGTTTCATCAAACCCGCCGTGCAAGCCGAAATGGGGCGTTACATCATCGCCACAGGCGAAACCGGCTTGGAAAGTTTCAATCACGTTCCCGGCCCGCGCTTCAAAGTGAATTGGATCGTCTGGATGTGGATTGTCATGACGTTGATGACGATGTTTCAGATCGGCGCGATGTTCGCGGGCGTGTCGCAAGTCATGTTTCTGCTGACCGGCATCGCCGTCAAATACTGGATTCTGCTGTTTCTGGCCATCACGCTGGCGCTGCTGCTGGGCGGCGGTTACGACCGCATCGAAGGCATAGCCATGATCAAAGTCGGTTTGTTCACAGTGCTGACATTGATGGCCGCGTTGTTGCTGATTCGCATGCCGCAATACTTTTCGTGGGATGCCTTTCTGGGCGGCTTCAAATTCCAATTGCCCGGCGCGGGGTTCGCCGACGCCGTTGCTGTCTTCGGCATCACGGGCGTGGGCGCGAGCGAGTTGTTTATGTATCCGTACTGGTGCGTTGAAAAAGGCTACGCGCGATTCACCGGCAAACGCGAAGAAACACCGGAATGGAACCAACGCGCGCGCGGTTGGATTCGCGTCATGCATCTGGACATTCTCAGTTCGATGGTCATTTACACCGTCGCCACCATCGCGTTTTACCTGCTGGGCGCAGGCGTGTTGCACGGCATGGGCCTGGTTCCCAAAGACGCCGAGATGATTTCCACGCTGTCGAACATTTACACGCAAACG
Organism: uncultured Heliomicrobium sp.; assembly: GCA_964470555.1. GTDB lineage: Bacteria > Acidobacteriota > Blastocatellia > RBC074 > RBC074 > RBC074. The sequence goes on along the minus strand of CAYYDG010000057.1, from coordinate 46,815 downwards.
CTGGGCGGCTGGTCGAAATGGATTTTTTATGTCGGAGCCATCGTCACGCTGTACGGAACCATTTTCGCATCGCTGGCCGCCAACACGCGCATCTTCGCGGACGTTGCGCGGCTGATGGGATTTTTCCGCGCCGACGACGGCGAAGCCCGTGTGCGTTACCGCAAAGGCTTTTTGCTGGCCTTGAGCGTCGTTCCCATCGTGCTGGTCTTCAGTTTCAAAGACCCCGTGCAAATGGTGCGCATCGGCGGCATCGCGCAAGCGATGATGTTGCCGGTCATCGCCATCGGCGCGCTGTACCTGCGTTATCGCCGTTTGCCGAAACAGATCATTCCTCCAGCGTGGCAAACCGCCGGGTTGTGGATCGCTTCCATTGTGATTATTTGGCTGATGGGCTATTCCGTTATCGAAGCATTGAAGAAACTTTTGACAGGATGAGCAGGATTTTTCAGGATGAGATTGGCTGGTAGAATCAAAGCCAATCCTGAAAAATCCTGTCAATCCTGTCTACAAAAAACTTATGACAACTGAACGACGAATGCTGTTAGACACCGAGTTTCAAATGCCCAGCTTCCGGCTGGATGGCCGCGTGGCGTTGGTCACAGGCGGTGGCCGCGGACTTGGTGTGGGAATGGCTCAGGCGTTGGCGCACTCCGGTGCTGACATTGCGCTGGCGGCTCGCACTGAAAGCGAATTGAACAACGCCGCCGAATTGATCCGCGCGATTGGTCGCCGCGCGTTCATTGTGCCGACCGACATCGCCGATGTCGAAGCCGTGCGCGCAATGGTCAATCGCGCGGCGGAACACTTCGGACGATTGGACATACTCGTGAATTGCGCGGCCATCAACATGCGCCAGCCTGCGGACAAATTCACCGTCGAAGACTGGGACAAGATCATGAACATCAACTTGCGCGGATCGTTTTTCGCCGCGCAGGAAGCCGTCCGCGTCATGCGCCAGCAGCAATCCACGCACAAAGGCAAAATCATCAACGTCAGTTCCATCGCCGCCGAAATCGTCGTTCCCAACGTGACGCCCTACGCCACCAGCAAAGGCGGCATTCGCCAAATGACGCGCGGTTTGTCTGTGGAACTCGCCAAAGAGAACATCTGCGTCAACGCCATCGCGCCCGGACGATTTTGGACTCAGATGACCGACAGCGTCTTTTCCAATCCCGACCTGTACGAAAGCGCGGTAAGCGTCATCCCTATGGGACGCCCGGGCATTCCGTCGGAATTGGCCGGAGTGACGGTGCTGCTGGCTTCGGACGCTTCGGATTACATCACCGGCCAAACCATCACGGTAGATGGCGGCTGGACCGTGGGCGTGGCGGTCAAAGCATAACTCAACCATCAAACCTGACTGACCGAGTGTCGCGCTCGTTGCCGGAGCGAATCGTCAAAGGTTCGTACAACTCAGGACGCCGAGCTTGCAGCCATCGCCTGCCCGAAGAAGTCGGCAACACCGAACCGTCCAAATCAGCAATCACCATGTCATCATCAGCTTTTGTACTTTCGACCAGAATCTCCCCGTAAGGATCAAGGATCATCGCATTGCCGGTGCGAACTTCGTCGTCGTCCACGCCTACACCGTTGCTGAAGATCAGAAACATGCCGTTGTCGTGCGCGCGAGCGGGCAGCCACCGCATCAACCACCCTCGCCCTTTCTTCCCGCGAAATTCGGCCTTGATCGCTTCCATTACTTCGGGGCTTTCGTGCCGACGAAGCCATAATTCGGGATCAATCGCGCCCATTGCACGAGGGCTGCGCGAACGACAACCGCCGGTTTGATGCGGAGCCAGCAACACTTCCGCGCCCATCAACGCCGTGATTCGTGCGTTTTCAATCAGATTGTTGTCATAACAAATCAGCACGCCAGCGCGCACGCCTTGCGGCAGATCAAACACCGTGAAGCGATTGCCCGGACGAATCGCTTCGTGCTCAAACGCATGCAGTTTGCGATGACAAGCCGTTCGCCCGTCCGGCATAGCGACGACATAGCTGTTGTACATCGCGCCGTCGTCGCCAAGTTCGATCAATCCCGTGCCAATGGTCATCTGGTATTTCGCCGCCAGAGCCAGCAACTCCCGCGTCGAATCCCCTGCCGGCACAGGCTCCGCCAGCGCCAGCAACTCGTCTTTCGACAGCTTGCGGACGTGCCAATAACCGGTGATGCACATTTCAGGAAAGACAATCAACTCGACTCGCTGAGCGGCGGCTTCGGTCACAAAAGATCGAATCTTTTCCAGATTGGCGGCTTTGTCGTTGGCGGTGTGGTGGAATTGAACCGAGGCTGCGCGGAGATTGTTCATACGTTCTGGGTTTGGCTTTGCGGCAAGTCAGGCATCAAGCGGAAAAGGAATTTCGATAAATTCACCTGCTTGAATTGTCGCCAGCACAGTTTCAATTTCAGGAATCAGCTTGGCAATGATTGGAACTTGATTGGTAGGCAGAACAATAAAGGCCAGTGTGCGGCCAGACAGATTTTGTTGGTAACGAAGATTCTTGTCAGTGGTGATGAAGACATCAAACAGTGGCTCCACCTTTTTCAGCAAAGCGCCATTCTTCACGCCAGCCCATCCCATTTCTTGAACCGTGCGAATCGTCAGATGCCGCAACCGCTTTTTGACGATGTGCGGCGTGCATTCATCGAGAATGATGTTCACGCCGCCGTCCTGAGCTTGGACAAAGTTGATTTGGTGAAGTCCAAAATCTGCAACGCTTGTTCGCGGGCAACGGTAGGAAAGTTTTCCAGAAACTCATCCAACGTCAGGCCAGCTTCCAAGTTGTTGATCAAGGCGTCAATCGGAACCCGCGTGCCCCGAAAAACCGGAGCGCCACTGACAATCTCGGGGTCAATTGTGATCGGCAACTGAGCGATCTCTTTTTCATCAATTTCCAACATTGGCATCACCTCTTTTGGGAATAGTTTTTGGGAAAACAGCCTAACACGGAACAACCACCAAGGGCGGCACGATCACCATATACCGAAGTGAAAACCGCCCTAATTGGCTGTATTGTTATTGTCACAAAGGTCAAAATTTAGTGTGCCCGTTCTCTGAACCCCACAAAACTCAGTTCTGTGACGCCTTTTGAAAACATCTTCATATTCAATTTTCCCCCAAACATACAAACGATAATTTTCTTCATAAAGCCGTTTAATCATGTCTTCAGTCATAATCACGTTGTGGGTAATGATTATGGTCATGTCCGTCTTCGGGGCAATACTCGATTTGCTCCCTACTTCCCCACTAATTCGCGGTTTTATTGGCATAGGCACAGGAACTCTTGAATTCCTAAAAGCTATCATCGTGTCTGTTGTAACGTTAAAAGCTGATGTGTTCCCAGTATTGACGATTGTAAGAATTGCGCTCGGTGACTGCCCAACCTTTATTTCCAAATAATTTGCGCCTTTAATCATCACCCAAGGACGCTCTCCCATAGCAAAAGATTCTTGAGCAAACCGAGCACTTTGTTCGGCAGACTTGGCGGTGAGTTCACTTGCTTTGCTCGTTTCCTTACTGGCATCCGCTAGTTTCTGATTTTCCGAAAGCACCGCTTGATTATGCTTTGCAAGCTCCGCACTAGAATCTCGGCTTTCTTTCAGAGTGGTTTGCATTATCTTCAACTGCTCTTCCATAGATTCTGTTTGCCGCGTAGAGAGCCGGGTTTGCTCACTCATCTTTTGCAATTATTGCCAATAGGCGAAAATGGCATATACAGAATTCACCATAAGCATGCCAAAAGTAAATATGACCATTAACTTCGTACCTAAAGTGGCACGCCGCCATCTTGTTCTCACATCTCTATACCACCGCCCGCTGATTCGATTTCCTTTTGTCATATTCGCAGTCTAGTGGTGCAATCGGCTGAGTTCAACTTTCTTGACCGATTCTCCGCGCCTCACTCATAATTTGCCTATGCCGAATAAAAAACGCCTTTTCCTGATTGATGGGATGTCGAACATCTTTCGTTCGTATTACGCGATTCGCGGGTTGTCGAACTCGAAGGGATTGGCGACGAATGCCGTGTATGGCTTCACGATGACGCTGCGAAAGATGATTGCCGAACACAAGCCCGACTATCTGGGCGTGGTGCTCGATTCCAAAGAGAAAACCTTTCGCCAGGAACGCTTCGAAAAGTACAAATCCAATCGCCCGGAAATGCCCGAAGATTTGGCGCAACAGCTTCCGTACATTGATCGCGTCTGCGCCGCGTTGCGCGTGCCGGTCGTCAAAATGCCAAAGTACGAAGCCGCCGTGATCAACTCGACTTGATGTGCCGGGGCTTTGGCGACGAAAGAACGAATCTTTTCCAGGTTGGCGGCAAGTTGAAATTGAACGGAGGCTGTGCGGATATTGTTCATTGGTCTTGGGCATTGTCAGGGAAGCGTTCAAGAAGCGATGCCTTCGCCGATTTCAATCACCATTCCAGTTTTTCGCAACCGCTCCGCCAGCACATCACCGAGGGCAGTGGCCGGAGTCAAAATGCCTCCACGTTGAGGCGCACCGGGAAGATCGTCAAAATTCAACGCCAAACTCAGCGCTGATTCGCACAAAAACTTGACCGTAGCTCGATTGCCGGGATCGCCTTGATCTTTGATCAAGGCTTTGACTTTGCGCCCATCGCTGGCCACACCTACCAAATCACACAGGAACCAGCCTTCGTTCATGGTTTTTTCTGAAGGCCCATCGCCAGGTTGCGGCAACAAGGTTTTCATAAACAGGCGCAACGGAGTTTGCAGCGCGACATTGAATACGGCGGTTCCGGCAGTCATCCCGGCAGCTTGAATGCCACCCAACAGACCGCCAAATTTCATGCCTTCTTGATAAAGGAAGTTTGGCCCATACGGCGCTTGCCATTGTTCATACAAAGCGGCGCTGCGGCGGACGACACGAGTATTGATCTGGCTCATGAAAAACGGCCCTGCCCAGGCGGCAATGTCCGGGTCGTATTGCGGAATTTTCGGATCCTGATTTCGCGCAATCTCTTGTTCGGAATGCTCGCCCGGCGGATTCAGCAAAAAAACATCGCGCGCTCGTTCGGCTTGTCCGGCTTCTATCAGATTGAATACCGTCGCCATCGTTCCGCCATTCAGCCCACCATTAATTTGAAAATACGCCTTCACTTCACTGCACTGAGAACCAAGCTGATTCTGTATGTAACGAGCGACCAGATACGTTCCCAAATCCGAAGGCACAGAATCAAATCCGCAAAAAGGAATTATGCGCGTGCCGTCGGCGGCTGCTTGATCGTGGTAACGAGTGATCAGGTCTTTCACCCACGGAGTTTCGCCCGTGATGTCTACATAATGAGTTTGAAAGCGAACACAGGCGTCCACTATGGGCGTTCCATACAGCGCATACGGTCCCGCCGTCGTCAGCAACACTCGCGTGCGCGACACCATGGCGTCTACGGCAGCCTGGTCGTGACTGTCGGCAACCAGAATCTCCACATTGATTGCCGAACCACCGATTTCCGCTTTCACTGCTTCCAGCTTCTGCCGATTGCGCCCGGCAATCGCCCAACGCAAATCGCCTGGTTTCAGATTCCGCGCAAAGTATTCAACCGTTTGTTTGCCGGTGAAGCCGCTGGCTCCGTAAAGCACAACATCGAAATCTCGGTTTTGCATAGGTGAAACCTTTTGTGGTTAAGACCGCAAGTAAGAAGCGCCGTTCACGTCAATGATGCCACCAGTCAGAAAATCCGTCCCTTCGGAAGCCAGAAACAAAACAGTTTTGGCGACTTCTTCGGGTTTGGCGACGCGCTTGAGCGGGCTTTGGTTGCGTATGCCGTCGCCTTCCGTTCCGTCCAGCCGATACGCGACACGTTCGGTTTCGACGAATCCGGGAGCGACGACATAAACGAAAATGTTGTGCGGAGCGAGGGCTTGTGCCAGCGACTGGCTCATCGCATTCAGCGCGGCTTTGCTGGCGCCGTAAGCCGGAGCGTCGGGTTCGCCACGAAAGGCTCCGCGCGAAGAGATATTGACGATGCGCCCAGCGCCTTGAGAGATCATTTGCTGCGCTGCGCAAAACGTGACGTTCGCTGCGCCAATCAAATTCGTGTTGAGCGTGCGCTGCCAAGCGACTTGCCAGTCTTCGTAACTGACTTTGGCAATCGGGTGCGCTTCAAAGATGGCGGCGTTGTTGACCAAAATGTCCAGGCGAGAGTGTTGGCGAATGACGGCTTCGACCAATTGCCGAACCTGAGCCGCGTTGGTGATGTCGGCTCGATGCAAGGAATGCGAAGTTCCGGCAAGCGAATCAAAAGTCGCTTCAGCGGCTTCGCGGTTGGAATGAAAATGGAGCGCAACCTGCGCTCCATTTCCAGCAAATTGTTGGGCGACAATTCGACCAATACCGCGCGATGCGCCCGTGACTAAAACGACTTTGCCGTCGAAATTCATTGCGTCGCTCCTGACGTTTTGGCGACGAATTCATCCCAATAACTCCTGATGGCGATTTTGGCCAGCTTCCACATCTTGCCCCACTGAATATCGCCTTCTTCGCCGTAAATCAGTTTGCGAACGATCAAATCGCGAAAGGTTTTGCCTTCGCGGCGAATCATGAATTCTTTGGCGTAAGGTTTGGCGACATCGAAGAAACTGAAGTTCGGGTCCATCGCAATGCCTATGCCTTCCAGCGTCATGATCGCGCGCATCACGTAGGTGAAATGCGGCGGAATGCGAAACGGATATTCGTAAATGACTTCAGCCAGTTCGTAGGTCAGTTCCTTGAAACGAATTTCGCCCAGCTTCAGATTGAAGTAATCGGTAAACAGTTTTTCAACGACCGGTTTGATGATTTCCTGATCCACCGTCGTCGCCAGAAATTCCAGGTTGATTAAATCCTGCGTCAATCCTTTCACATCTTTTTCGACAATGTGGAAAAAGGCGTCAATCAACTGGCTTTGCAGCTTGGGCGTGATGCGTCCCACCATGCCGAAATCGAAAAACGCCAATCGGCCATCGTCCATCACGCGCAAATTGCCCGGATGCGGATCGGCGTGGAAAAAGCCGTCTTCCAGCAATTGCTTCAGATAAGTTTTGGCAATCAGTTTGATGACATCCGGCGGATTCGTGCCGCGTTCGCGCAGAGCTTGCAATTCCAGCACTTTCAGCCCGCCGATGAATTCCATCGTCAACACGCGCGGACTGGAATGCGACCAGTAAATCGTCGGCACATACACTTCATTCCATTTGCGAAAGTTCGCGCGGAAGGTTTCGGCGTTCTGGCCTTCCTGCACGTAATCCATTTCTTCAAAAATGACGTTTGCAAATTCGCCCAGAATGCCTTCCCAATCAATGCCGCGAATGACTTGCGGAAAGCGCATCATAAACCGCGCAATCTTGCGCAAAACGGCGATGTCGAAATTGATCGTTTTTTCCAGATCAGGCCGCTGCACTTTGATGGCGACGGTTTCGCCCGAATACAACCGTCCGCGATAAACCTGTCCCAACGAAGCCGCGGCAATCGGTTCCGGTTCGATTTCGGCAAACAAGGCGCCAATCGGTTTGCCCAATTCGCGTTCGATGATCTGCATTGCCACGTCGTTTGAAAACGCCGGAACATTATCTTGCAACTTGCTTAATTCTTTGATGTAGGCCAGCGGCAGCAAATCAGCGCGCGTGGAAATGGACTGGCCGATTTTGATGAACGTCGGGCCGAGTTTCAGCAATTGGCGGCTGAGCCATTGTCCTTGCCATTGCAAATGCTTTTCTTCGGATTCGTCTTTTTTGCCGACGAACCAGCCTCGGTGATAAGCAAAGACAAACAGGTGATACAACGCAAACGTCCAGATAATACGCCCGGCGCGAAACCACCCACGAATGCCGTGCCCTTTTATCTGTGCTTGCGGATCGTAATGCGCGACATTCGCCACCGAAGCGACTTCCAGAAATTGCGCTTCAGATTTATTCAAAGCGGAAAAATTCTGGTTCGCCAAAATTTGAACAGCAGCCTCTTTTTCAGCTATGGCCATTTTCGCTCCAACTTGTTACAGCTTAAGAAACGGTGCGGTCAATTCATACCGTTCACACCGCCATTAAACACATCTTCCAACTTTGCCGCATCAAGCAAACGCAAACCCATTGCTTCCAACGTAGCCAGATCGGCCTGTTCAAGCTGCTCGCGCGCCCACTGCGGCAAAGAACCAAACCTCCGCTCCATAAGCTTTGAGAGTATTGCCGATTCACCTTGCCGCATTCCTTGCTGTATTCCTTGCTGTATCCCTTGCTGTATTCCTTGCTGCATTCCTTGCTGCATTCCTTGCTGCATTCCTTGCTGCATTCCATCTTCAGTGCCAGCAGCAAAAGCTTCCTTGTAAAAAAGGTTGTCGCGTATATCGAGTGAGATTCCCATTTTTCGTGCCTCCTCTCGCACTAATTGTTCAACGCCTCTGATGCCCGACAGGATCATCAACTTTTCAAACCAATCGGCCTGATCGCTCTCTGGCAATTTGCCAATTTCTTGAACGATTCTTTTGACACTCTTTGGCTGATTGCCTTCATCCAACAAAATCGCCAGTACACTGTCAGCCGGCGAACCGCTTTCGAAAAAATAATCAGGATTAAGCCAGCGCATGTCAATCAGCCGATAACGGAATTGCAGAGATTCAAACACGATGGACTGTTTCATTGTCATCTGCTCTGAACCGAAATAAAGAACGATTTGAATTGGCGGCTGGCGCAATGACTGGGAAATCAATTGATAGTACTCCAGTTCGCGCCATTCCATGTTGGTGTCGTTGGTGCCTTGCAATTCCAGATGAACAATAGCGCCTTTATCGAATCGAGCAACAAAGTCCGGTCGGCGCAGGCGAACGCTTGGAAATTCAACTGTCAACATTTCGCTGGGCGCTTGCAAACCCAGCACTCGCCACAGGCCGGGCGTTCCGGCCCGCAGCAACTCTTTCAATGTCGTGTCGTATTTCATCATCTTCTCCGGCTGCACTGTACGATTCAAACGAAGTTAAGGTTGCGGCGAACAATTTCCGAGTTGAAATACCGTATGGCTCGGTCGCGGTCGCGTGTGATTTGTGCGCGAAGTTCATCTACGCCGGAAAATTTTTTCTCGCCCCGCAATCGGTGGAGCACGCGCACCCGAATCACCTGATCGTAAATGTCCTGGTCAAAATCAATCAGATGAGTTTCGACTTTGGATTCCAACTCGCCGCCGAATGTCGGGCGTTTGCCGATGTTGGTGACGCTGCGCCACCAGACGCCATCTACGAACGCCAGAGTGATGTACACGCCGTCAGTCGGCAAGACGCGGTTTTGCAGATCAAGATTCGCCGTCGGATACAACAATTGGCGACCTATACCGTGCCCGCGCGTGACAATTCCTTCAATGCCGTAAGGCCGTCCCAGCATACGCCGCGCGACATTCACCCGACCGGCTTTGAGCAGCAAACGCACCATCGTCGAACTGATTCGGCGACCACGCAATTGAACTTCGGCGACTTCGTCGGCGTGAAAGCCGAATTGCTGGCTGAGCGTTTGCAGCAATTCGATGTTGCCCTGTCGCTGGTGGCCGAACGCGAATCCTTTGCCCAGATACACTTCGCGCGCCTGCAATCCATCCACGATAAAACGTTGAACGAACTGTTCCGCCGACAACGAAGCCAGTTGCTGATCGAAATTCAACACGACGACCTGCTGAATCCCCAGCGCTTTCAGTCCTTCGGCTTTTTGATTGAACGTTTGCAACAACGGAGGCGCCGTTTCAGGTTTCAACACCTGACGCGGATGCGGGTCAAAGGTAATAAGGGTCGGAACGGCATCAATCAACAACGCGCGTTCGACAACAGTGCGAACAATCGCCTGATGCCCAAGATGCAATCCGTCAAATACTCCCAATGTGACCACCGCCGGGCGACGAATTTGCAGATTTTCGATTCCGTGAAAGATTTCCATTGGCCAGTTCGCAGTTCGCGGTTCGCAGTTCGCTGTCACACAAATGTCGTGAACCGTGAACTGCGAACCGCGAACTAAAGCTCTATTTGCAATCTGTCATACGCTGGTTCAACGCCGTCCGGCAAAATCCGGCTCAATTCCGAGTGTTTGAAATCGTGCCCCATGTGCGTCAGCAACGCGCGGCGCGGTTTCAATTCGGCAATGTAATTCAAGGTTTGATCCAGATGCAGGTGAGTGACATGCGGTTTGAATCGCAACGCATCAATGATTAACACATCCAGTCCGTGCAGTTTGGCCAGCGACGATTCCGGAATGAAATTGCAATCGGTAATGAACGCAACTTCATGCGTTCCGTCGCTGAACCGAAATCCCGTCACCGGCAACCGTCCGTGAATGACTTCAAACGGCGTGACGCGCAGCCCGCACACGTCAAAATCGCCTTCAATGGTGTGAGAAACGATTTGCGCCAATCCTCCACCGACGTGCGTTCGTTCGAAGATGTAATAAAACACGCGGCGAATTCCCTGCCAGGTAATGTCGCTGGCAAACACCGGAACCGGGCCGTGGCGAAAATTGATCGGGCGAATATCATCCAATCCCAACACGTGATCGGCATGACAATGCGTAATCAACAGCGCATCCAGCCGATCCACCTTTTCTCGCAACGCCTGCTGGCGAAAATCGGCGGAAATATCCACGACCAATCGCTGGCCGTCGTGTTCGATCATCAACCCGGTTCGCAACCGTTTGTCGCGCGGATCGTCCGACTGGCAAACAGCGCATTCACAACCGATCATGGGAATGCCAACTGAAGTCCCGGTTCCGAGAAAGGTGATCCTCATAAGAATCGTCAGCTACCGCTTGGTTGACGCCGCATGGAAACAAACTGGGTTTTCAAATCGGACAACAATTCGTCAAAGAATCGTTCTTCGCCGCGTGACAAATTACCGTTGGTTTTTTCGCGCAACATGATCAACAGATCAATGGTTTCCTTGGCAGCCATCATATCAACCTGCCTTTGGCGAGTCGCAGGATGCTCCACCAACCCAAGATAGATGTATGCCGAAGAAGCAATCTGCATCACAAAATCCGTGAACATGGTTTGTTCGGGCATGACTTCCTCTTCGTCGTCAGGGAATGGTTCCCTTGGCGGCAAGTCCGAGGTCGCGCTGACGCTGGGTTGTACGGTGGGTTGAACGGCTGGTGGCGGCTCAGGAATCTGCGCGTCTTCGCGCATCGAGCCATCAGGATTAAACAATCTACGATCTGTTACCTTAAAACCGGACTGGGTCTCTTCGGCCATAAGTGAGTCTCGCTCCTAACGATTATTCAGAATTTGAGGTTTGATTTTGAAGCGAGATATTAGCATCCGAAGTAGACAGTAGTCAGTAGACAGTAGGCAGTAGTTTCAATTTTCTGCCAAAGGATTAAACCGTACTTGAGATTTTGGACAATCTTCGAAAGATTTCTGAATGTCCGCAAACTACAGCCTTGACCTAACTGTCTACTGTCTTCTGTCTACTTCACTGAAACATTGTTGCTCGACAGCGTAGTCGAAAGCGTGCGCTGCAATTCCGCGACGGCTTTGGTGTAATCGGTCAACGCGCGCAATTCGCGGCCACGAGCGGCGGAGAGCGCGTTCTGCCGATCAAGCACGAAAAAGTTCGTGGATTGGCCAGCGTCGAATTTACGTTGCTCGCTCTGGTACTGAAGCTCGGCGTTGATGCGCGAATTTTTGGCAGCCTCGACACGACGCTTGGCAGTTTCGACTGCTTGCAGTGCGTTGCGAACTTCGACCTGAATTTGCTGCTCGGTGCGTTGACGCTGTATGTCAAGTTGACGGCCTTCGGCCAGCGAACGACCGAGGTTCGCTTCAGCCGTGCGATTTCGAAGCGGCAGGCTGATGTTCACGCCAACTCGCCAGGTGCGGAATTCGTTCCTGAACATATTGCCCAGACTTTTCCAGTTGCCGCCAATCATAAAATCAGGAATCGGCAGATCAACCGGCGGCGGCAGCACAGGAATCAGTGGGGTCGGCGCATTCGGTTGAGCGTTGACGTAATTGATCAACCGATTGATGCGGTCGTTGGTGGCGATGCTCGACGCGGTGAAGAAATTCGTTCCTGTGCGCGGGTCGCCCGCCACGCCAATCGAACCATAGCTGACGACAAAATCAATTTGCGGTTTGATCTGATCGCGGAAAAACTCCGCGTCAATTTTGTTCAATTCGCCGCGCAAACGGAACTGCTCCATTTCCGGGCGGTTTTGCAGCGCCAGTCGCGTGGCGTCTTCCAGTGACAAACCAGCGCTGGCATCCACTTCCGGCTGTTCCACCGGCATCAATTCCGAATTCCAAAGATCGGCTTTGTCCGGTTGCAGCATCAACGCCTTCAACGCATTTTCAGCGCGCTGAATGGCGTCCACAGCGGCTTCGGCTTCATCGTTGCGACGTTCCAGTTCGACGCGCGCGGAAATGATGTCCGCCGGAGCCAACGATCCGGCTTCGACCAGTCGCTGGTTGTGTTCAAGCTGAATGCGCGCCAAATCCACCGATTCGCGTTTGATTTCGCGGTCGCGGCGCGCAAAAACCAAATCCCAATAAGCGCGTTGAACTTGAGAGATGATTTCGATGGCTCGCTGGCGAAACTGGCTGTCGGAAATGTCCAACCGTTTTTTGGCCAGTTTGATCTGCCGCCGCGAAGGATCAATCTCGCGGTTTTTCATCAACGGCTGCGTAAAGCTGACGTTCAGCGAAGACGTGAACTGCGGGTTAATGGCGTTGAACAGATTCTGCGTAGTAGATCGGTCGTTGCTGAACGTTCCCTGCAACAATCCACCATGCTCTCGCAATCGTTGGGCCAACGTCGCATTGCCTGTCAGGTTATCGGTCAACAATCCGCCGTCTTCGCCCCCGGCCAGCACGTTGGCGACAGGAGTTCTGCGCCGGTCGTAAAAGAAGCTGGACGTGAAGGTCGGATCAAACACGCCGTCTGCCGCGCGAACATCAAACTCCGTCAGTTGCACATTCAGCCGCTCCACTTCTACGTCGCGGTTGTTTTCCAGAGCCATCAAAATGGCATCGCGCAACGCCATCGGAACGCGTTTGGCGCCATCAACGCCAACCCGCTTGTCAGATTGCGAACCGTTTGATTGCGGATTGCGGCCATCGCTTCTGACAGCGGATTGCGGATTGTCCTGTGCCAAAGCAAATGGCGAGAGCAAAGCGATCAGCCAAAATAAACTCATCGCTACTTTTGCCTTTTGACTTTTAACTTTTGACTTTTGACTTTTCATATTTCCTTCCCTGCTTGTTGCTCTTTCGCTTTTTGGTACACGACGGCGGCGGCGGCCACGTCTTCGATGGCGATGCCCAGCGATTTGAAGAGCGTAATTTGTTCGGAATGTTCCCTGCCGCGCATCTGGCCGCTGACCACGCATCGTAGCTCTTTCACTCGCTCCCACGTCAGCAACCCTTTTTCAACTGCTGTCACGAATTCGCCCGATTCGATCCTGGCTTGATCCAGCGAATCCACAGCGATGAAATTCGCGCGCTGAATGGCTTTGTCGTCCACTTCGCGGCGCAAAATGGAATTGCCTCCGGCGGCGTTGATGTGAACGCCGGGTTTCAGCCAGTCGCCCAACACAACCGGTTCGCGCGAACTGGTGATGGTAATGATGATGTCGGTGTCTGCAGCGGCTTCAGGAGTTTCGACGGGCTGAATGTTGGCCAATCCAAGTTCCGTCGCCATTTGTTGGCAAAACCGTTCGCGGTTTTCCGGTTTGCGGCTGTACACCTTGACCGATTCGATTGGCCGCACAGCGCAAACCGCCGCAAGCTGGCTGGCGGCTTGCCAGCCGCTTCCGTAAACGCCAACGGTTTTCGCGTCTTCGCGGGCGAGATACTTGGTCGCCACACCGCTGGCTGCGCCGGTGCGCATCTGGCCGAGCTTGTCGGCTTCGATGAACGCCAGCAATTCGCCGGTCACAGCGTCGAACAAGCTGACGTAAAACCGCGCGCCAGTGCGCGACACGGTGTATGACTTCAGCCCCAGCAAACCTTTGAATTCGCCGAAGTTCGAAACCGCGCCGCTCATTGTCATCAAGGTCGAACCTTGCGCGCGAACGCGACGACGCGGCTCGTTCGTCGCCTCGCCCGAAGCCTGCAACTTGAAGACGGCTTCGACGGCAGCCAGCGCATCTTTCATCGTCAGCAAATTGGTGACGTCCTGTTCAGTCAGATAAAGCGCCATCTTCTATCCTTTGTTAAAGAGATTGAGGATTGACGACGCCGTCGCAACGGCTTTTCCTCGCACTCGCCCCGTCAGGTTGCCCCACTTTGCGGCCAATCGTCCCCAGACGGTGGAGTTCTTCCAATCGTCAAAGATCGAATACACCACCGGAGTCGCCACCAGCGTCAGCAATAAACACAGGGTTTGCCCGCCAATCACCACCACGGATGTCGAACGATTAATCCCGGATCCCGGCCCTTTGCTCCAGGCCAACGGCATCATGCCTGCGACAAAGGCGATGGTTGTCATCAAGATCGGTCGCAGACGGTCGCGGCTGGCTTGTATCAACGCTTCGTGGCGTTCCATGCCTTTCGCTCGCAATCCGTTGGTGTGGTCAATCTGCAGGATAGAGTTTTTCTTGACCATGCCGAACAGCACCAACAAGCCAAGCGCCGTGAACATATTGAAATTCTGCCCTGTGATGATCAGCGAAAAGATGGCGAACGGCAGACTGAGCGGCAGCGCCAGCATCACAGTGATCGGATGCAGGAACGATTCGAACTGCGCCGCCAGAACTATGTACATGAAGATGAACGACAGCAGAAACGCCGTGATGAATCCATTCATCGTGCGGCGCAATTCCTTGACGTTGCCCGCCGGAGCCGCCGTGTATTGCGGAGGCAGATTCAACGCCTTGATTTCTTTTTCCAGTTCAGCGGAAACGACGCTTTGCGAAAAGCCGGGTTTGATATTGGCGGTCAGCGTCACCTGTCGCTGGCGTCCCAAACGTTCGATGCTGGTCGGGCCGCTGGCTTCCTGAAATTTGACGACATTGTCCAAACCAATGCTGCCACCTGCGCCGCCGCGCGACGAAGGCACGTTCAACTTGCTGATTCCGGCGGCATCAGTGCGGTAATTTTCGATGGCGCGAACACGAACTTCGTACTGTTCGCCGCCTTCGTTGTAGGTTGAAATCTGATCGCCACCGACCAACAGGCGCAAACTTTGAGCGACGTCGCCGATGCTGACTCCCAGATCAGCGGCTTTCTGCCGATCAATCTGGGCGCGAAGTTCCGGCTTGCCCAAAATCAACGACGTGTCGGCTTCGACCACGCCCGGCATATTTTTGAGCTTGTCTAAAATCTTCGTTGAGTATTCGCTGAGTTTATCCAGATCAGGCCCGCGAAAGCTGTACGCAATGTCTGTATTGGTTCGACCTCCGCCGGCAATTGCCGCCACCGGCGACACCAATGGGCGCAAATTGTAAGACTCGAACTTGGGTAACACTTTGGTGCGCACCTGATCCATGCTTTGAAACTGCGTCAATTCGGGGCGCACGCTCAAATCGTGCATGCGCACGTAAATCTTCGCCAGGTTGGTAGTTTGTTGCTGGTCGTCGCCTACCGTTGTGATCGTGTAATTGACGTGAGGAAGTTTGCGGACTTCAGCGGCGACTTTTTGCGTCAAGTCCAGTGTGCTTTGCAGCGAAGTGCCTTCGGACGCTCGCAAACTGATTTCATATTCTCCCTGATCGTCCTGTGGAAAAAAGTCTCTGCCGACTTTCATAAACAGCGGCCCAGTAGAAAGAAAGACCAGCACGGCAATCGTCACCACCAGAATGCGATGCTGCAAGGCATGCGTCAGCAACCATGTGTATCCGCTGTCCAGCACGCGCATCAGCCAGGATTGTTTTTGGTGTTTGCCGTCTTCGTTGGGATCGTGTTTTTTCAGCAAGCGGGCGCTCAAGGTGGGCGTCAGCGTAAAACTGACAATCAACGAAACCGCAATCGCAAAAGCCATCGGCAGCGCCACGTTTTTGAAGAATCGTCCCGAAATGCTCTGCATAAAGCCGAGCGGCAAAAAGATCACCACCAGCGACAAGGTCGTCGCCATGACGGCCAGACCAATTTCCCTGGTCGCGTCAATTGCAGCAGCGAAGGGTTCGTAGCCTTTTTCTTCGATGTAGCGAAAGATGTTTTCCAGCACGACGATGGCGTCGTCAATCACGATGCCGACCGACAGCGTCAGTCCCAACATCGAAGGGCCGTTCAGCGTAATGCCGAAATAATCCATCAAGGCAAACGTGGCGATGATCGAGGACGGAATGGCGATGCCGGAAATGATCGTCGCGCGCAGATTCTGCATAAACAGCAGCACCACCAGCGCCGCCAACAGCGATCCCAGCAGCAAATGTTCGCGGATGGCATGAAACGCCGCCAAAATGAAGACCGATTGATCGCGCACCACGTCAATCGTGTAACCGGCTGGCAAATTTTTCTTCAGCGCGTCCAGCCGTTCTTTGACATCCCTGACCACGTCCACCGTGTTCGTTCCTGATTGGCGACGCACTTGCAGCAACAAGGCTGGCTTGTCATCCAATCGCCCGGCGCTCAATTCTTCTTCTTCGCCGTCTTCGGTGTAACCAATGTCGGAAATCTTGATCGGATACCCATTGCGATTGGCCACAACGACGCTGTTGAATTCAGCCGGCGATTGCAATCGGCCAAGCGTTCTCAAGGTCAGCGTGCGTGCTTCCTGTTCGACTCTGCCGCCGGGCACTTCCAAGTTTTGCGATTGCAGTGCGCCGGATACCTGCGCCACAGTCAGGTTGTACGCGCGCAATTTGTCGGCATCTAGTTTGACGTTGACCTGTCGTTTACGCCCGCCAACGATCTGCACCTGACCGACTCCGCTGACCGATTCGATCTGGCGACGAATGACTTTGTCGGCGAATTCCGTGATTTCACGGATGTTGCGATTGGACGCCACGGCAATGGTCATAACCGGCGAAGCGTCTGGGTCCAGTTTTTCCACCGTCGGCTGTTCAATCGTTCGCGGCAACAGCGGAATCGCGCGGTTGATCTTGTCGCGCACGTCCTGCGCCGCCGAATCAAGATCGCGCTCCAATTCGAACTGCACGAAGACCAGAGAAACGCCTTCCGACGAAGTCGAGCGCAATTCTTCAATGCCACTGATGGTGTTGATGGCTTCTTCGATCTTGTCTGTGATTTCGGTTTCGACTTCCTGAGGAGCAGCGCCGGGCAGTCGCGTGGTGATGGTGATGATCGGGAATTCCACGCGCGGGAATCGTTCGACGGTCAATCGGTTGTAGGCGAACACGCCCAACACGATCATCGTCATAATCAACATCGTGGCAAACACCGGGCGGCGCACACAAATCTCGGCTAACTTCTGCATAACTCTCTCCCTCCTTCAATCAAGCAGCTTGCGGCTATTAGCGACTTGTGACGACGCTGCCTTGTTCAAGTTTTTCCAGATTGCTGACGGCGACGGTTTCGTTGGCTTTCACGCCTTCGACGATTTCGATCAATTCGCCATCGCTCACGCCTGTTTTGACGATGCGCTCGACCGCTTTGCCATTTTCAATCACAAAGACCTTGGACAAACCGGCTGCCGTCAAAACGGCTTTGGCCGGTATCATCACGGCGGAGGCGTCGTTGGCGGTGATGAGTTGGGATTTGGCGAACATTCCCGGTCTAAGCTGATTGCCGGAATTGTTGACTTCGGCTTCGACGGTCAACGCGCGAGTTTGCTCGTTCAGCGAAGGTCCGATGCGAACGATGCGCCCGGTGAAAGTGCGCCCGGCCAAGGCTTCGACAGTCAGGTTCATGGTCTGCCCTTTGCGAACGGCGGCGGATGATGATTCCGGAATGTCCGCACGAAGCCGCAGAGGATTGATTTTGACCAGCGAAAGAATGCGACCGCCAACGGCCAGATACGAACCGCGATTGGCGAATTTTTCCTTGACGGCTCCGCTGATCGGCGCGCGAACCACCGTGTCGGTAACGGCTTTTTTGGCCAACGACAATGCCGCGCGCTGCTGTTCGACAACCGCCAGTTGCTGATTGACGGCGTCAACCGCCGCTTGATGGCGCGCCTTGGCCAGATTGTTTTGCGTCACGGATTGATCGTAAATCGAACGCGAAACGTCGCCGTTTTCCACCAGTTTGGCGGCACGATCCAAATCCATCTGCGACCAATCCAATTGCGCTTTGGCCTGACGAACTTCGGCGTTCTGATTCACGTCGAATTTCTCTCCCTCCTTCATGCCCAATCGCGCCATCGTTTGTTTCAAAGCGGCTTCGGCCTGTTCGACTTTCAATTTGGCGTCTCGTTGATCTATCACGGCAATCACCTGCCCCTGGGTAACATAACTGCCGAAATCCACATTGAGCTGAGACAATTCTCCGGCGGCCTGCGCGGCAATTACGACTTCTTCATCCGCCGCCAGCGAACCGACCACTTCCACAGTGCGTTGCAAGCCTCGCGTGATGGCGGCAGCAGTCGTCACATCAACAGCTTCCGGCGTCGCCGCCACAGCGGCATTGGCCGTTGCTTCAGGTTGCGACTTGGTGCGCGAACAAGCCGCTCCCGTCAAAACCGCCGCCAGCGCCAGCGCCAGCGCCATACGATGTCCGATCAAGTTCAACATTGAGTCCCTCTCCTTACAGTTCGTTTATTTGCGCCGCGATTGCGGCGTTTCGTGTTCAAAGTTGGTCAGCGAAGCCATCAACAGATCGGTAAATTTCTCGGCTGCCTGACGATTGCTGAAATTGACGAATTCCCGCCCCGCGTGTCGAAAGAATTTTCGCGTCATCGCCTGATTCATCACCATTCCGACAAAACCGCGCACGGCTATGATCGGATCAACCTGCCGAAACACGCCTGCCGTAATACGCTTTTTGACATACTCCACCAACCGGCGATGCTGTTTCAGAATGTGGTTGGTGAAAATCATCTCGGCCAGTTCGTGGCCTTCCAGCGCGCTGTAAAACAGAATTCGCATCGCCGTGTCGTCGTGCTCGTGAAATTCCAAAATATGAAATGCAAACGATTCAAAAACCTGCCGGTCGTCGCCGCGTTCCATCGCTTCGTCAATCACACGCTGCAACGTCTGCACACTCTCTGAACTCGCCTTTTGATCAATGATCGCAGCATATAAATCGCTCTTGGTCGCAAAATGACGAAAGATGATTGCTTCGTTGACACCCGCTGCCAACGCAATTTCTTTGGTCGTGGTTCCGCGAAACCCTCTTTGCGAAAAAAGCTCCATGGCAACTTCCAATATCTGCTGGCGGCGATCTTCAGCAGCCATCCGCGCCGGCGCTTTTCCATCTGTTTTTTCTTCAAGTACTTTTTTCGGTGTCATTACTGGCGTTTGGCTGACTCTTTCAGATGCGAATCAGCTCTTTTTTCCTTCAAGTTTTGCTTCAAACCAACATTCTGCCTTCTCGACTTCATTGTAAGTAAGTACCTACTTACCACACGACCGCGAAGACTGGCAAGCCAAGAAGTAAGTGCTCACTTACTTCCGAAACGAAGCCGCCAGGAAATTGATAAGATCGCCCCCTCTGGCTGATACTCCGCTTCCCAATTTTCACAACGGATAAACTGAAAAAATGATCGAACGAATCAAATGTCTTTTGCTGTGTTGTGCGTTCGCGCTGACGGCCTTTGGGAATGCCGCTCAGCTTGGCGGCAAACAGCTTTATCAAACGCATTGCGCTGCCTGCCATGGTCAAACCGGCGAAGGCGGTTCCGGCCCGACACTGGCGACGCCGCGATTGGTTCGCGCAGCCGACGAAGCCACTCTCATCAAAATCATCAAGGAAGGAATCGCCGGAACTGAAATGCCGAGTTCAAGGCTGGATGCTGCGCAGATCAAATTGCTGGCGGAGTTCGTGCAAGAGCTTGGGAAATTGCCACCTGAAAAACCTGCGGGAAACGCCGCTCGCGGAGCCAAACTCTATGCGGGCAAAGGCGGCTGCACGATGTGCCACGCCATCAATGGCGAAGGCAGCAGTTACGGCCCCGATTTAAGCGACATTGGATTGCGGCGCGGAGCAAAACACCTGCTAACGTCTTTGCTTGATCCTGAAGCCGACGTGGCCAAAAGCTTTTTGCAGTTTCGGCCCGGGACGGCAATCACGGACAATTTTTTGCAGGTTCGTTTGCTGACGCGCGCGGGCAAACGCATCAACGGTGTGCGCGTCAACGAAGACAGTTTCACCATTCACGTTCGAGACGCTTCCGGGCGCGTGCATTCGTTTTTCAAATCCGAACTGCGCGAACTGCATAAAGATTGGGGAAAGTCTTCGATGCCGAGTTATCGAAAAGCTTTGACGCAAAGTGACCTCGACGACCTTGTCGCGTACCTGCTAACACTGCGAGGCGACAAATGAAAATCTACGTCTTTCCTCTGCGCCTCCTCTGCGTTCTTTGCGCCTCTGCGGTGAAAACAGTTTTGGCCAGCCTGATAATTCTGACCACGACACAACCGGCATTGAGCCAGGTCACTTACGAACGCATTCGCCATGCCGAAGCCGAACCGCAAAACTGGCTGACCTATTCCGGCAATTACCAAGGCCATCGCTATTCACCGCTCACACAAACCAACACGACGAATGTCGCGCAATTGAAACCGGTCTGGGTTTACCAAATGCGCGATCCGGGCAAAGTCGAAGCGACTCCGTTGGTCGTAGACGGCGTGATTTATCTGAGCGAAAAGCCGCACGTCGTGACAGCGTTGGATGGACGCACAGGACGCCCGCTGTGGACGTATCGTCGCACGACTCCCAGCGACGCGCGTGGTTGTTGCGGCATTCCGAATCGCGGGTTGGCGGTGTTGGGCGAAACGCTTTACCTGACGACGTTTGATTCACACGTCATCGCGCTGGACATTCACACCGGCAAATTGCGTTGGGACGTGATTGCCGCGGATTACAAACTCGGTTACACGATGACCGCCGCTCCATTGGCGATCAAAGACAAAATCATCGTCGGCGTGGGCGGCGGCGAATATGGCATTCGCGGATTTCTGGACGCCTACGATGCGAAAACCGGCCAAAGGCTTTGGCGATTCTGGACGGTTCCCGCGCCCGGCGAAGCAGGCAACGAAACCTGGTCGGGCGATAGTTGGAAAACCGGCGGCGCGCCGACCTGGGTGACGGGTTCGTATGATCCCGAACTGAATTTGATTTACTGGCCGACGGGCAATCCTGCGCCTGATTGGAACGGAGATGCTCGGTTGGGCGACAACCTGTATTCCGACTGTCTGCTGGCGTTGGACGCCGACACCGGCAAATTACGCTGGCATTTTCAATTCACGCCGCACGATGTTTGGGACTGGGACGCGAATCAAGTTCCGGTGTTGTTTGACGCTGTCGTCAACGGCAAATCGCGCAAACTGATCGCCCAGGCAAATCGCAACGCTTTTTATTACTTGCTGGATCGCGTAACCGGCGAATTTCTGCGCGGCGCGCCTTACATCAAACAAACCTGGGCCAGTGGATTGGACGCCAAAGGCCGCCCAATCAAATTGCCGAACATTGAACCTTCAGCCGAAGGCACGCTGGTTTATCCCGGTTTGGGCGGCGCGACGAACTGGTATTCACCGAGCTACAGCCCGCAAACGAAATTGTTTTATGTGCTGGCGCGCGAAAATCATCCGCAATACTTTTTCAAAACTGATGCGGTTTACCATCCAGGCGATTTGTTCGAAGGCGGCGGCGGGCGCGATTTACCCGGCGTCGAACCTTACGGTGTCGTCAAGGCGCTGGACGCACTGACCGGAAAGCAACGCTGGGAATTTCGTTTGTTTTCTCCGGCAATGACTGGATTGATGGCGACGGCAGGCGGCCTGGTCTTTGGCGGCAGCAGCGAAGGGTACTTTTACGCGCTCGACGCCCGGACGGGAAAAGTGCTGTGGAAATTCATGGCCGGGTATCAAATCGTCAACAATCCGATCAGTTACGCGATTCGCGGCAAACAATACGTTGCCACCATCGCCGGACAAGGATTGTTTGTTTTCGCGCGGTAAGCCATTCACAGCTTGCCTTTGCAAAGCACTGTGCTAGGCTTCGCGCCGTACGTTCAACTCACCTTCAACGATTCGGAGACAAAAACGAATATGGCGACACAGGCTTCCAATTCGGAGTCCATTTCTGCGTTCGATTCGACCAAAGACACCGCCGGAATCGGCGGCCATCCACGCGGGCTGACCACGCTGTTTTTCACGGAAATGTGGGAACGGTTCAGTTACTACGGCATGCGCGCGTTGCTGACGTTGTACCTGACCAAAGCCATGGGCTACGACGAAAAAGTCGCGGCGACGATTTACGGCGCTTATACCGGTTCGGTTTACCTGATGTCGGTTCCCGGCGGCTGGATCGCGGACAATGTGCTGGGTACGCGGAACGCTGTGTTTTACGGCGGCATTCTCATCGCAATGGGACATTTTTCGATGGCTTTGCCGACCAGCATCAGCTTCTTTCTTGGATTGATCTTGATCGTGTTGGGAACCGGGTTGTTGAAGCCGAACGTCAGCGCCGTGGTCGGCGAATTGTACAATCAGGAAGACCAACGCCGCGATGCGGGTTTTTCGATCTTTTACATGGGCATCAATCTGGGCGCGTTCATCGCTCCGATCATCTGCGGTTATCTGGGCGAAAAGATCAATTGGCATCTCGGGTTCGGAATGGCAGGCATAGGCATGACGCTTGGGCTGATTCAATACTATTTAGGAAGAGATCGCCTCGCTCACGTCGGCCATCCACCCAATCAAACCAGCGAAGAGACAAAACGCAAAGCCGTCACTGGCGCAATCTTAATGATCGTCATCAGCGCGGCGGTTGGCGTGTTGTTTTTTGGTCCGTCGTGGATCACCGAAAACAAATTCTGGATCATGGTCGGCAGTCTGGTGATTTTTCTGATCTGGTTGTTCGCGTCTTACTTGAAACCAGAAGAGAAAAAACCTGTGGCTGTCATTGTGATCCTGTTTGTTTTCTCGATCATCTTTTGGGCGACGTTTGAACAAGCTGGAAGCAGCTTCACGCTGTTTGCTGACCGATTCACCAATCGCAGCATCTTCGGATATGAATTTCCGACAAGCTGGTATCAATCGGTCAACTCGATTTTCCTGATTTTGCTGGCGCCGGTTTTTTCATGGTTGTGGTTGAAAATGGCGAATCGCCAACCTTCCAGCCCTGTCAAATTTTCGCTGGGACTCTTGTTCGTTGGATTTGGCGCGGTGTTGCTGGTTCTTGCGTCGCTGTTGCTGGTCAACGGCAGCAAAGTCGGCCCGTGGTGGTTGGTCGGCGTGTACCTGTCGCAAACCATCGGCGAATTGTGTTTAAGCCCGGTCGGTTTGAGCACCACCACGAAACTGGCTCCAGCCCGGTTAACCGGATTGATGATGGGCGTGTGGTTTTTGTCCATTTCTTTCGGCAACTTCTTCGCCAGCTTTTTCGCCAGCGAATTCAAAAACGAACAAAGCGCGCTGGTCGGTTTGTTTACCAAAGCCGGAGCCTGGCCGATTGCCGCCGCAGTTCTGTTGCTGGCGCTGACGCCGTTCATCCGCAAACAAATGGGGAAAGTGCGGTAATTATCTCCAGTAATCGCCAATGGCGTTTAACACTAAAAAACGTATGCTTCGAACAATTATTTTTCGCTCCACTCAAACGCTGTTGATCTTGTTGCTGCTGGGTTTGTTGATTTTGCCGATCCCCATTGCAGACGCTCAGGCGCAATTCGACATTGTGCTGGCCGGTGGCCGCGTCATGGATCCCGAATCCGGTCTGGACGCCATTCGCAACATAGGCATTCGCGGCAACAAGATCGCAGCGATTTCCGCGCAACCGTTGAAAGGCAAAACCGTCGTGGATGTGAAAGGCCACGTTGTGACTGCCGGGTTCATTGACCTGCATTCGCACGGACAGGATGACGAAAATTACCGCTACAAAGCGCGGGACGGTGTGACGACGGCACTGGAAATGGAAGTCGGCGTTTCGCCCGTGCCGAAGTGGTATGCCGAACGCGAAGGCAAATCGTTGATCAACTTCGGCGCAACGGTTGGCCACATTCCGGCAAAAATGGCCGTGATGAAAGACACCGGAACCTGGCTACCACGCGACAACGCCGTCACAAAAAAATCTTCACCGGAAGAAGTTCGACAGGTCGCGGAACTGATCAAACGCGGGTTGGATGAAGGCGCTTTGGGCATTGGGTTTGGCATCAACTACGTGCCGACCAGCACGCGCACGGAAATTCTGGATTTGTTTCAACTGGCCGCCGAACGCAAAGTCGCCACGTACGTTCACATGCGCCACGCCGGAGCCGTCGAACCCGGCAGCGCAATTGAATCATTGCAGGAAGTTTTGGCAGATGCCGTGGCGACGGGCGCAGCATTGCACGTCGTTCACATCACCAGCACCTGTTTGCGTCAGACAGCGACTTGTTTGCGAATGATCGAAGGCGCGCAAAAACGTGGATTGGACGTGACCACGGAAGCTTATCCTTACACTGCAACGCAAACGCGCATAGAGTCGGCAATTTACGACGAAGGCTGGCAGGAGCGTCTGGGTATGACATTCAAGGATTTGCAGTGGGTGGCCACCGGCGAACGATTGACGGCGGAAACTTTTGCCAAATACCGCAAGGAAGGCGGCGGCGTCATAGGCCATTCCATCCCCGAAGAGATTTCGCGGCTGGCCGTTTCCAATCCCAAAGTAATCGTCGCCAGCGACGGATTCATCAATGACAAACAAGGCCATCCGCGGGGCGCTGGCAGTTATGCGCGAGTGCTGGGTCTGTACGTCCGCCAGCAAAAAGCTGTTTCGATGATGGATGCGCTTCGCAAAATGTCTTTGCTGCCAGCGCAGCGTCTGGAAGCTTCCGTTCCGATGATGCGCTCGAAAGGCCGAGTCAAAGTCGGAGCCGACGCCGATTTGATCGTTTTCGATCCGGCGACGGTGATTGACCGCGCGACCTTTGAAAACGCCGCGCAGTATTCAACCGGCATTCCACACGTTCTGGTCAACGGAGTGTTCGTCGTTCGGGATGAAAAAATCGTCGAAGGCGTCAACCCCGGCGTCGGCATTCGTCGCAGGTAGGGAATGTGCATGACCCACGAATCATTTCCGCGAAACAACTGAAACAGGATTGCGGACTCCAACTTCTCCATCGAGCGGCCATTCCGCAATCATTGTCGTTCGCTTCCAACCGCCACTAGACACTTGCTCAAACGGTTTGTTACATTCGCCGCCCTTGAAAGAACAAACAGCAATTGTCTTGAATTCCTATCTGATTGGTTCAACGGTGACACCCGAATGAAATCACGTGACCTGATTTTTGCCCTGATCGTAATTATTGTCGTTGGCGGTTTGTATTACCTGTCCACGCGCAACAGAGCCAAACCAATGTCCGCTCGCGCTGAGCACGCAACCGTGCGCGCGCGCGAAGATTGTTTTCAATGTCATCTGCCAGCCAGATTCGAAGAACTGGAACGCCAGCATAAACATCCCGGCAAATGGCGTGATGCGCGCGTCAGTTGCCTGCTTTGCCACAAGGCTCCAGACGGAACCAGCGCGCAACGATTGAACATAGACAACATCCATCAACTCGCCGGACTGAACCGGCAAAATCCATAATTCATTCATCAAGAAAGCATTCATTCCATGGCGAAATCAAAACAAAGCACCAAACCTGAAACCTACAAAAATTACATCAATGGCCGTTGGGTAAAACCCGTCGCCGGCCAGATGATGGAAAATCGCAACCCTGCCGACACACGCGATCTGGTCGGCCTGTTCCCTGCTTCGACCGACGAAGACGTGGAAGCCGCCGTCGCTGCGGCGCGTGAAGCGTTCCCGAAATGGAAAGCCACTCCTGCGCCAAAACGCGCTGAGATGCTGTTTGAGCTTGGCAGGATTCTGACAGCCCGCAAAAATCACTACGCAGCCGATATGACCCGCGAGATGGGAAAAGTCCTGAAGGAAACCGGCGGCGATGTGCAGGAAGCGATTGATATGACGTTTTACACCGCAGGCGAAGGGCGTCGCCTGCACGGTTACACGACGCCGTCGGAATTGCAGAACAAGATGGCGATGTGCGTTCGCCAACCTGTCGGATTGTGTTCGTTGATTACGCCCTGGAATTTTCCGATGGCGATTCCTTCGTGGAAGATGATGCCAGCACTGATTTGCGGCAACACGCTGGTCATCAAACCCGCCGAAGACACTCCGCTGTCAACCGTCAATCTGGTCAAAGCCGCCGAAGAAGCAGGCATTCCGCCGGGCGTCATCAACATAGTCATGGGAACCGGCGAAGACACAGGCGCGCCGCTGACTACGCATCGTGATATTCGACTGGTCTCGTTCACCGGCTCCACCGAAACCGGA
Source organism: uncultured Heliomicrobium sp. (assembly GCA_964470555.1). GTDB lineage: Bacteria > Acidobacteriota > Blastocatellia > RBC074 > RBC074 > RBC074. The sequence continues at coordinate 20,476 of CAYYDG010000057.1, read as the reverse complement.
CGCATCGTTTCGACCAACGCGGCGCAGCACGGAAAAATCTGTTCGCTGGAAATGGGCGGCAAAAACGTGATTCTGGTGATGGACGATGCCGACATCGAACTGGCCGCCGAAGGCACGGTCTGGGGAGCATTTGGAACTTCCGGCCAGCGTTGCACGGCTTCGTCGCGCGTCGTGGTACACAAACGGGTTTATAAGAAATTCGTCGAAAAGCTGACTGAAAAAGCCAAAGCCTTGCGCATTGGCAATGGTCTGAACAAGAACGTGGATATGGGGCCGGTCATCAATCAAGCGGCGGTGGACAAAATTCTGGGGTACATCGAAATCGGCAAAAACGAAGATGGTGCCACGTTGCATCTGGGCGGCAATCGGCTGGAAAAAGGCGACCACAAGCACGGCTATTTCATCGAACCGACGATCTTCACGGACGTTGCGCCGGGAATGCGAATCGCGCAGGAAGAAATTTTCGGCCCCGTGGTCAGCATTCTTCCCTGCCGCAACCTGGACGAAGCCATCGAAATCGGCAACGGTGTCAAATACGGCTTGTCGTCTTCGATTTATACCCAGGACGTGAACCAGGCTTTCACGGCAATGGAGCGAATGTATACCGGCATCTTTTACGTCAACTCGGCGACCATCGGCGCCGAAGTCCATCTACCGTTCGGCGGAACCAAAGCCACAGGCAACGGCCACCGCGAAGGTGCGATGATTTCGTCGCTGGATATTTTCTCCGAATGGAAAGCCATTTACGTGGATTACAGCGGCAGATTGCAGAAAGCGCAGATTGACAACTAAGGACACCGACCGATCAAGAAAGGAATCTTCAATAGCAGCAAAATGTCCCGTTACTCGTCAGGAATTCCGCGAAGGCGCTCAACCGGTCAAGGTTGAAATCAACGGCATTCCGATGATGGCCGAAGTCAAAGAATTTTCGACCGGCTCGCTGGGCTGGTATTTGAACGGCAAAACCATGATTGATGTCGGCGGCAAACAGGTCAGCGTTCAAATCGGAATGAACCTGACCATCGTCGGCAGCAAGGATTTACCGAAAGACGAATAGCCGAATCACCAAACTACAGGAGGCGAACCATGTCTACGGGCTGGAAAATCGGGTTGACGATCATTGCCGCGTTTCTGCTGGTCATGATGCTGGGCGCCGGAGCCTGCTTTTATTACTTTTCGCAGCTTGGCGATCAGGTCAAAGAAGATCAACGGGCGGCGGAACGGTTGGGCGAAACCGCTGACGAAGCTGCCTGTTTGCACGAAGCAATGGCGCGCGCCGAAGGCAAAAATGCGATTTCAGGCACAGCTTCGGCGACGGTGTTTCTGGCCACCTGTTTACAGAAAAGCAGGCCGAGCCGGGGATTCTGCGCCGGAGTGCCGGAACGAGACGACCGCGAAGGAGTTCGAATCTGGGTGGAATCCAAGTGTAAGGAACAGGGGCAAACGGCCAGCATTACTTGCAGTGCAATGATGAGCGCGGTCGCTGGTCATTGCCAGAATCGCGGCAGCGATCCCCCGCCTTCGCCTACGGCCAAACCTCAAGAATCAACGAACAAGGAGAAGAAAAAATGATTATCGGATTGCCAAAAGAAATTAAAGACAACGAAAGCCGCGTTGGATTGACTCCGGCAGGCGTCAAAACCCTGAGCGATTTTGGGCACACTGTGTTGGTGGAAACGAGCGCAGGCGTCGGCAGCGGAATCAGCGACGATGAATTTCGCGCAGCCGGAGGCCAGATCGTCGAAACCGCCGACCAGGTCTGGCAACGCGGCGATATGGTCGTCAAAGTCAAAGAGCCGGTCGGCCCAGAATACCAACGCATGCGCGATGGCCAGTTGTTGTTCACTTATCTGCATCTGGCTCCTGACCCGAAACTGACGCAAGCCATGTTGGACAGCAAAATCACCGGCATTGCTTACGAAACCATCACCAATGACGAAGGCCATTTGCCGCTGCTGACGCCAATGTCGGAAGTTGCCGGTCGCATGGCGGTTCAAGTCGGCGCTCATTACCTGCAAAAACCCGAAGGCGGACGCGGCGTGTTGATGGGCGGCGTTCCCGGTGTATTGCCATCGAAAACCGTCATCATTGGCGGCGGGGTCGTCGGCATCAATTCGATCAAAATGGCCGTCGGTCTGGGCGCAAACGTTACTGTGCTGGATAAAAACCTGGAACGGTTGCGTTATCTGGACGACATTTTCGGCGCACAAATCAAAACTCTGATGTCGAATGATTACAACGTGCAGGAATCCATCGCCAACGCTGACCTGGTCATTGGCGCGGTGCTGATTCCTGGAGCTTCAGCACCGCATCTGGTCAAAAAATCCATGCTCAAAACCATGCACAAAGGCGCGGTGATCGTGGACGTAGCCGTTGACCAGGGCGGTTGCATCGAAACCACTCACCCGACCACACACAGCAATCCAACGTATTACGTGGACGATGTGCTGCATTATTGTGTCGCCAACATGCCCGGAGCCGTGCCGCGGACTTCGACCTTTGCGCTGACAAACGCGACCTTGCCATTTGCCGTCAAACTGGCCAACAAAGGCTTCAAAGACGCCATCGCCAAAGACAAACACCTGAAAGAAGGGGTCAACACTTATGCCGGGCATATCACTTATGAAGCGGTGGCCGAGTCCCAAGGCTTGGCTTACAAGCCGATTGATGAGCTATTGTAAGACTGAAAGGAGGTTGCTATGACTATTGCCTTAGCGCCGGAAATAGAGCAGCGGTTGCAAATGGAAGCCACTCGCATCGGCTTATCGCCTGACCAATATGCGAATCAGGTACTGGAGGAGCGTCTTTCGCAAGCAGAGCGTGAGCAGCGGGAAAGTCTTGTTGCCTTGCTGCAAATGTGGATTGACGAGGCCGAAGGCGTTAATCAAGCCGAGGCAGCGCAAGATGAGGAAGAGTTCTTGCGCAACTTACGTGAAAATTGCGTGGCTTTCCGCCAAATTAGCTTGCCCGAATAGAGTTATGGCAAACCTTGTGATTCTGCTTGATTCAACGCCGCTTGGTTTGGTGACGCATCCGAAACCCGGCCCACAGTCGCTGGCCTGCAAACGCTGGTTGCAGGCACATATTCAGCGTGGCTCTCGGATTATTGTGCCCGAAATTGTAGATTACGAGTTACGCCGTGAACTGCTGCGCGCAAACCGGGAACGCGGTTTGGTGAATCTGGAAATCCTGATCGGGCGTGTTCGTTACTTGCCGCTCACAACGGCGGCCATGCGGCAAGCGGCGCAATTCTGGGCGCAAGCGCGACAGCAGGGCCAACCGACCGCTGATGACAGTGCAATTGATTGCGACGTCATCTTGGCTGCACAGGCCGCCAGTCTCGGCGAAGTAAACGTGATCGTCGCCACCGACAACGTAAAGCATCTATCCCGCTTCGTCCCAGCCGACCTCTGGCAAAACGTCTCGTAATTTGGCAATGGCAAAAGGAATCAAAATCATAGAAGTCGAACCGGATTCGCTCGCAGCGGAGCTTGAACTTGCCGCGGGCGATCGTGTTTGGACGATTAACGGCAAACGAGTCCGCGATGCGCTGGATTTCAAATTCCTGACCGCGGGCGAAGAAGAATTGACCGTCGAAGTCATCAAAGCCGATGGCGAAGAATGGCAACTCGAAGTCGAAAAAGACAACAGCGAGGCTTGGGGAATTGATTTCGAGCCAATGACTCCACGTCAGTGCGGCAATGATTGCGTGTTCTGTTTCATTCAGCAAAACCCCGAAGGTTCGCGGAAAAGTTTGTGGGTGCGCGACGAAGACATTCGGTTTTCGTTTATGTACGGCAATTACTCGACGCTTTCGACAATCACAAAATCGGAAATCGAACGAGTGATTGAACAGCGATTGTCCCCGCAATACGTTTCGGTTCACGCGACTGATCCGGAATTGCGCGCATACTTACTCGGCAATCCAAAGCGTGTAGACATCCTCGCCCAGATGAAGCATTTCATTGACAACGGCATAGAGATTCACGCTCAGGTCGTGCTCTGCCCGACGATCAATGACGGCCAGCATCTGGTCAAAACGATTTACGATCTGGCGGAACTCAGTCCCGGAATTGTTTCGACGGCAGTGGTGCCGCTGGGTATCACGGACAAACACAAGTATCGCAGTCGGCTGGTGGAAGTCACAGACGAATTCTGCGCCGAAATCATTGATCTGATCACGCCGATTCAAAACGAGTTGAAAAAGAAGCTGGGAACGGTGTTCGCGTTTCTCGGCGATGAGTTTTATATTCGCGCTGGTCGCCCGATTCCGCCGAAATCACATTACCGGATTGTGCGCGGCAGCGAAGGCGACGAATATCCCCAAATCGAAGATGGCGTTGGAATGGTCAGGCAGTTTTTCGACGCGCACGACAAACGCATGAAACAGCTCGCCAAAATGCGCGAGCGCGGACAGTTTTCGCTGGCGAAAGCGAAGAAAGTGTACGGCACACTTGCTACGGGATTGATCTTTTACCCGATGCTGAAAAAAGCGGTGGAGGAAATGAACAGCACGTTCGGCACACGGTTGCACGTGGCGCAGGTCGAAAACACGTTCTTCGGCAAAGGTGTGACAGTGGCTGGATTGCTCTCCGGCGTGGATTACCTGAACGCGCGCGACCAGTTCAAAGGCGAGTTCCTGATGTTGCCGCCGCATTGTTACCGCGAACACGATCAAAAGTTTCTGGACGGAATGACTGTCAGCGAACTGACCGCCGAACTGGTGCTGCCCGTCAAACGAAGTTGGAACGAAGTGCTGGATTTGCACGAACAGCAACAAACACACCGCACCATTCTTTCCCACGATTACGGGGCGGTGACTTCGATTTCCGTGTAAGGATTTATGTTGGAAGGTACGCAATCAAAACTGATCGAGATGTACGAAGCGCGAGAGGCGATTTTGAATCGCATCAACTCGGACTTCGTGCGCCCGGACGCCGACAGTCTGGCCACCAGCGTCATTGATATTGATAAGTTTTTGCAGGCCGCCGTTACCGAAGTCGGCCAGCGGCTGGAAGTGGATCGCTGCAACGTCATTACGCCGGGACCGGACGGAGGCTTTCGCGTCAGTCACGAATATCTGGGCGACAGCAGTCTGACGCCTGGCTTGGGATTGAACATCCCAAACTCCCTCGTACCTTTTGATACGATCAAACAATATCTGCCGCGCGCACGACATTATTCGGTTGATGACACGCAAACCGCCAACATTCCGCTCTGGGTTCGGTCAACGTTGCAACTGATCGGCACTCGGTCGGTGCTGGTCGCGCCGTTTGTGTACCGCGACGAATTGTTGGGCGTGATGGGGTTGCATTATTGCCAGCAACCGCACCGTTGGACGGAAACCGAAATCAAGCTGGTGGAATGGCTGGCCGGACAGGTTTCCATCGGACTGCAATACACACAGCTTTACCAGGAAAAAGAAAAAGAAATCGAAATCACCAAGTTGATGCTGGAAATTTCCAACGACATCAACACGCGAACCGATTTCAACGAAATCACGGACTTCGTCATTGATCGCGCGCTGGAATTGCTGAAAGCCGATTACGGCTGCATCGCCATTTTGGACAATCAGGGCGAACAACTGCATTTCGATGAATTGCGTGCGCGGCGCGGGTTTGATCTTCGCAAAGCAGTCGAAGCCAAATACCGCGAAGCCCGAAATCTGCGTTTACCGGATCATCCGGCAGTCAGCGAATTGCTGGACGAAGGCCAAACCTTGCGATTGGAAGATACGCGGACTTCGCCTTTGGCGCGTTATCTGTTTTCCCAAATCATCAAAGGCAAATCGGCGTTGATAGCTCCGATCACTGTCAAAGAAAAAGTGCTGGGCATTGTTGCGCTGGTTTGGGTCAACGAAACCAAACGGTTTTCCGATTACGACGTGCAGGTGCTCAACGGCATTTCCAGCCAGATTGCCATTGCACTCGAAAAAGACCGTTTGGCGGCGGAAGTCATTCGCCTGAAACGCGAACTGAACGATGCGCGCGCCGGGGAACGCATCATTGGCTCTGCGCCAAAAATTCGCCGCGCGATTGAAATGGCGTTGTCAGTCGCCGATAGCAACACTACGGTTTTGTTGCAGGGCGAATCCGGCACAGGCAAGGAATTGATCGCCAGTTTGATACAGTTCAATTCCCGTCGAGCGTCGCGCCCGTTCGTCAAAATCAATTGCGGAGCGATTCCGCAACCGCTGCTCGAAACCGAATTGTTCGGCCACGAACGCGGAGCATTCACTGATGCTCGTTCGCGTCGAATTGGCCGTTTTGAAGAAGCCAACGGTGGAACGTTGTTTTTGGATGAAATTGGCGAAATGAGTCTGGCGGCTCAGGTCAGTTTGCTGCGCGTGCTGCAAGATGGTGAGTTCACTCGCGTCGGCGGCAACGAAGTCATTAAAACGGACGTGCGGGTCATTGCCGCCACCAACAAAGACCTGGAAAAGGAAATCGAAGAAGGACGTTTTCGTCGCGATTTGTTTTACCGGCTGAATGTGTATCCGGTCGTCCTGCCACCTCTGCGTGAGCGCGCGGAAGACATAGAACAGCTTGTCGCTTATTTCGTCGAACGATTCCAGCAGAAAAGCGGCAAACGAGTGACGGGAGTTTCAGACCGTGCGTTGCGTGCGTTGAAAAGTTATCCGTGGCCGGGCAATGTGCGCGAACTGGAAAATTGCGTCGAACGAGCGGTGATAGTTGCCGCAGGGCGATTGGTGACGGAAAACGACTGGCCTGAAACCATTCGCGCGCATTCTGTGCCGGATCAAAGCACCAACGTTCAACTGACCATCCCAATGACGATGGACGAAGTTGAAAAAATCATGATTCAACATACGTTACTCTTCACAAACGGCGACAAGGCCAAAGCCGCTCGCTTGCTCGATATTGGCCGCAAAACGCTGTATCGAAAGCTCGAACAGTACAAAAGCTAAAGGCGCGGTCACCCGCGCCTTTAGCTTGAAAATCCGTTGAATCAGGAATTACTTGTTGACTGAAGACTGGCTGCTGCCGCTTGAATATCCGGCTCGCTCAATTCTGCGGGCGATCAGCAATTCCCGATAATAATCGAAGACGTATTTCTTCATCGCTTTGTGGCCCCAGCGAGTGTAAAAATCGTAATCCTTCATCTCATCGTAGGCTTGTTCAACATCCCATCCTTGCATCTTCATACGATACACGGCGATCATCGCCCCAGTGCGGTGGCGTCCACCAGCACAGTGAACAAACACCGGTTGATTCGCTTTGTCATTGACCAGAGATAAGAACTTTTCATCGGCATCAGCGGCGGGGTAGCTTTTGTCGCTCATCGGCAGATTGATGTATTTCAAACCGGATTGCCTTGCGGTCGCCGCAGCGTAATCTTTCGGGTCGTTGCGAAGATCAATAACCGTTTTGACTCCCAGCGCAGCGAGTTGTTCGTATTCGTCTTCTTTAGGTTGCGCCCCGCGATAGAAGAAATCCGTGACCTTGCCAAAGTTATTGACATCCACTTCGACACTGAAAGATTTCTTGCTGGACTTGTCCCCGGAACTGGCTGACGAAATCACAGTCGCCGAAAAAACAGCCACTATTGCCACCAACACAACCAGCGAATTTCTGGTAAGGAAAGTTGATACTGGCGTAAAAACACTGTGCATACCGTTAAGTTTCATGATCATCTTTTTCCTGAACTTATCGCCGTCTGCCATAGACTTATGCCTGTGAATCTGCGGCTTGTTGATGATTCTGTTTTTTTCTTCGATACGTTTTACTCTTCACGGATGTGAAGAGTTGTTGAGGGCGACGCTGGGATGATACTCATCCACAGATGCGATGTCTAGCGGAATTCATTTTTATGGAAATTCATTTTTTCGGACACACTCAGTCACCCAACCCACAGTGAAAAGTATTACGGATTTTTCGCATTGATTCTGCTTAAAGCGATTTCTGCCGCCGAAACCAAATATGGATCAAGATCAAGTTTGGCTGATTCTAGGGCTTCGACAGCTTCAACGTCCTGTTTTCTGGCAATAAATCCCAAGGCCTGTGCGCTGGCTCGTCGAACGTCCTGAGCTTTGTCACGATCGAGCGAGACGGTCAATGCTTCGATTGACTCCTGATCCGCCATTTTGCCAAGTCCGCGCGCCGCCTGACTCCGCGCGAAGATGTCTTCGTCCTTGCCACGTTTTTTCAGCAAATCAATCAACGAATCTTTGGCAATCGGATCGCCAATTTCCGCCAGCGCAAACGCCGCCGCCGCGCGTATGTCCTGCTTCTTGTCTTTCAACAAAGGCAAAAGCGTTGCGACAACCTGCGACGACGGCTGATACGCCAGTGCGTAAATCGTGGCTTTACGAATGGAAATATCTTTTTCAGTTTTCAGACTGGCCAGCAATGTTGGGACAAATCGTGCATCGCGGCTCAACTCCATTGCTCGCGCTGACAGGGCGCGAACCAGCGGCGATGAATCCCGTCGCAAAATCTGGCTCAGACCATCAACCGTTGCCTGTTCGGCGACGTATGCGGACAACATCGAACCAAGCTCTATGACCACGTCTGCCCGCTGGTCTTCGTTACCGGCTGTCAGCCGAGCCAACAAAGCAACTTGTTTGCTTGGCTCTTGAGAGAACGCGCCGCCTGTCATAATCAACATCAATAACGACCAGACAATCAGTCGTGCGATTGCGATTCGGAATGGGTTGTGGAGGTTCATCAGCTCGCGTAATTCCCTGTTTTGATCTCGGATTTTCGCCTGATGGATTCCCACTCGAACACCTGACACGCACGACGATTTTCGTAAGCCGTGCTGAGCATCATCAACAATTCGTCGTCGGTGGTCGGGTTATGTTGGGAGGCTTTACGATCTCGTCTCCCTCCGCGCTCGCTTTGACGCTGTTTGGCGCGCTCCAATTGCGAAACGTAATCCAATACGTCTTCGACTTCGGTGTCCGTCATTTGCTGGAGTTTATGCAGTAGGTTTTCTCGGTCGGTAAGTCGTTTGCTCATCGCTACCTCCTTAAAGTAGGGCAAACGACTCGAGAGAAATCAGGTCAGCTTGCCCGTCGTATTGTCACGCGCCTTGGCGCGTTGAGTTTTCGCATCATTGTTGGCAGAAAATCCTCTTTGAGTTTCAGAGTCGGTTTCGTAAAACACGAACCAACGTCAAACGATGTCAAAGCCACTTCAGGTCAACTCGGGCTACAGCATTGGGTTGAAATTTGGGAATCGGATTGCCTTCCTTACGACGCTGGGATGATAGTACAGCCTCTTCGCGCCACGCAAGACGAACTCACGTTCGCACCACAACCTTATGCTACACTGCGCGCCGTCGCCTCGAAATTTCGTTTTTCAAAGCCAATCTTCAACCAATACCGGTGACTTTATGAGCTTTCTCAACCGAAACATTTTTCTCACGCAGACCGAACAAGACAGCCTTCGCAAGGTATTCGACGAAAAGAAAATTTCCTCCGTCACGGACTTTCTGGCTGACGCTGCTGAAAAGCTCCAGGAAGGCAAAGACTGGGCGGAATTGCTGGTCGCAGCCGCTCCGTGGTTGAAAGAATTTGCTGTCGAAGCCGCGAAACCCATTCCGTTTGTCGGCGCGGCGGCCAAACTGATCGCCAAATGGGCTGAGCCGAAGTTCCACGAACTGGCCGCGATTGGCTGCACGCTGGCTTACCAAGCCGCCGTGCGCGATGCGCTGACCGCCGAAAAATCCTTTTCCGTTGAGCAATTCCGCGCCAAGCAAAAGATTGACGCCAAAGTCATCCGGCAAATTCGCAACGCTTCGCCAGCGGAACAAGCTGACCTGAGCACGATTACGTTGGACGATGCCGTCAATCACATCTTCGTTCGCCGAGCCGACCGCGCACTGGAAATTGCATTGGACGCCACCGGGTTTGACGACAAACAACAAGCCCACATCTTCAATCGCGTCCACGATGGTTTTGTCGAAAAACTCCGGCTGCTGCTTTCTGACAGCAAAACCGCCGAAAAATTCGAGCCGCTGAAAAGCTTCTTTGAACTTGGCAATGACGAAAAGCTGGCGCACATCGCACTGGCAACGCACGCCGAATACCAGCGCGAACAATACGAAACCGCGCCGGTCTTTCGCTTTGAACCCTTTGCGTTGAAAGAGGTGTACGTCGAAACCGAATGCGGCGTGCTGGATTGGCAGGAAATCCGGGAAAAAAGCCCACGGCGAGAAATGCACGAAGCCGAAGCGCCAGATCGTGACTTTTCGCCCTTCGATGAAAAATACGGCGGACGCCACAATCTGGTGGAAACGGTTATGGGGTTTATCCGCAATCCTGAATTCCATGAACCCATCGTGCTGCAAGGCGACGCCGGAGCCGGAAAGTCTTCGTTCACCATTCGACTGAGCGCCGAATTGCTGAGCGAAGGTTTCTGCCCGATTCGCGTTCGGCTGAAACATCTGCAACTGGGCAAACCCTTGCTCGAAGCTTTGCCCGACGCCATCGAACTCGGCGACGAAGACCGGCTGGCCAAGAATCCGCTGACCAAACCGAACGACCTGTTGTTGAACGGACGCATTTTCAACGAACGTTACGGCACGACGAACCTCTGCCGGTACGTGTTGATTCTGGACGGTTGGGATGAATTGAGTTTGTCCGACAACCGAGGCTTTCGCGAAAACGTGCAGGATATTTTGAAAGACGTGCGCGACACCTTTTTCAGAGGAAGCGACAAAGCTCGTGTTCGAGTCATCATCACCGGGCGGCCTTCGGAAGATGTCATCAAAAAGAACGACACCAAAGACGGTTACAGTTACTTCCTGACCGCCGCGACTAAAGTGTTGACCTTGCGCCCGATGCGGCCAGATCAATTGCGCGACTTGACCGCGCGAATGAAAACGGCGCTGGAAACCCAGCCGATTTACGCTCCCCACACTGAAACCGCAGCAAGCTGGCAAATTTCCGACCTGACAAAATTCGAGCCGGTGTTCAAAACTTACGAAAAGGCGTTTGCCGAAAAACGATCCCAGCGTTTGGAAGTGCTGGGTTCGCCGTTGCTGGCGTATCTGGCGATTCGAGTCATGGCCGAAACCGAAGGCGATTTGACCGAACTGATTAACCAGCCGACTCGGTTGTATCGGGAATTGACCAACCTGACGTGCGGAGGTGCGGGCAAATTCGTTGCCGACAAACGCGACAAACCCGGCGAACGTGATGCGTGGTGGCGAACCGATGAAGCCAAGTTACGCCAATTGTTGCAACGCACGGCGGCGGCTATGACCATCAACGGCAAGGAATACATTTCCAAAGACCAACTGGCGCGGCGCGTGTTCGATGGCGAAGACGATGAAACTGATGATGTCGTGGGCGAAGCCGGACGCGAATCCACGCTGTCCAAATTGATGATCAGCTTCTTTTTCAAAGGCGGTCATCCTGAATTGGGATGCGAGTTTTCGCATAAATCCTTCCGCGAATACCTGACCGCCGAGCGCATTGTTGAAGCGTTGAAAGAATTTGGACGCGCCAGCAATGAGTTCACGTTTCCGAAACGCCCGAAACCGGAGCGGGATTTTCCTGCCAACGACGATCCGCGTTATGAATTTTCGCGCGAACTTTCCCGGCTGCTGGCTCCGCAATGGTTGAAGGAAGAGGTCGTCAACCATCTGGAAGAAATGCTCCGCTGGGAAATTCAGTGCAGCCGGTACGGAACAGGGAGCGGTAGCGACTTGGTTGCTCCGAAAGCGCTGCCTGCCGAAAACCGGGGCGCTACCGCTTCCCGTTCCGTACCGTTGTCCTTCCACCAATGGGAGCAGATTCGGGATGGATTGGCCGATTTGTGGGAATGGTGGGTGGACGGCGCGCATTTGCGTCCGCAATGGGAAGGCAAAGGCAAAAAGCGCAACATTGAACCTGCTTTTGTTCACGAGTTGATTAAATGGAGCGCGCCGTTGGACGAACAGGAAGCGTATGACCAATCCATCATGTTTGAATCGGCGACAACGATGGACGCGCATCTGGGCGACGGATTGTTCCGGCTCTGCGCCTGGGTGCATTTTTTCGTCGCCGAAGCCGATGGCTGGCTGACTCCGCGCGAAGAAGGAAAAGAGCCTACGCCCGAACAATTGTGGGCGGGCGTGTCCGCCAGAAAGGTTTGGTTTTGGTACGATGAGGACAAAACAAGAGTCATTGAAGAAAAAATCATTGGCGAAGGCTGCACGTTACATATTTTTCAGGCTTCGATTACACAAGGTAAGAGACAATTTCGCCTGTTTGCCCCATCTAACGAAAAAAATAACTCGTTTTACAGTTCTATCGCCCGCGTCAATTCGGCGATAGAACCATCTGCTTATAACTTTCCTGCCAATCGCTTTTGCAAAGGAATTGATTTGAGAGGCTCCATCCTCGACAGTGCCATCCTCTATGGCACTATTCTCGACCGCGCTATCCTCAATGGCGCGAGCCTTGACGGTGCTATCCTCGATAGCGCGAGTTTTAACAACGCGAGCCTTTGTGGGGCGAGCCTCAACGACACGAGGCTCGACGGTGCTAACCTCGACGGTACTAACCTCGACGGCACGAGCCTCCACGGCACAAGCCTCCACGGCACAAGTCTCCACGGCGCGAGCCTCGACGGCGCTCTGGGCCTGACCTGGGAGCAAATTGACAGTGCGTGGATTGACGAAAAGACTTCCCTGCCTCAGGAGTTTGATGAATTGAGAAAGCAAAAGCTGGAACGTCAACAAGTCGATTCCGAAAATGATTTGATTGATTTGGAAGACGACAGCGAAGACACTGAATCCGAACCGGAGGAATAACTCCGCGCCCGCGGGTTTCCGGTGTGGCGTCATACCAAAAATCAGTAATGAATTGACCGATCCTCTCAGATTTGAGAGGATCGGTGCGTCTTGAAAGAAAGGATAACTCCTCTTTGCGAATCATCAGCAAGCGACGATTGCGGCAGTTCTGGAAACAGCATCCCGACGCAGAAGAACCGTTGATGCACTGGTATCGGGTAACGAAAAAAGCCGCCTGGAAATCATTAGCCGAAGCTCGCATGGATTTTCGCCACGCCGATGCGGTGGGAACTTGCACGGTGTTTAACATCAAGGGCAATCATTACCGTTTGATTGCCGGAGTTCGTTACGAAATGCAGCGCGTGTTCGTGCTGAAAATCATGACTCACAAAGAATACGACGCGGAGGATTGGACGAATGAGTGCCGTTGTTACGAAAAAACGCGCTAAGGTCGCTGGAACAGCCGGGCGCAGTTTCAACCGAAACAAATACGCCGAACTGCTGGCGCAGACGTTGCCGACGGCGATTACCAACGAACAAGAGTTGGAACAATTCACCGAAATCGTTGACCGGTTGGCCGTCAAACAAACTTTGTCGCCCGAAGAAACCCGGTTGCTGCAATTGCTGTCTACGTTGATTGAAGTTTACGAGGACGAGCATTACCCGATCCCGGACGCTCCGCCGCACGTCATGATTCAAGGCTTCATGCAGGATCGCGGCTTGCGAAACAAAGACCTGGAACCGATTCTGGGTTCCAGTGGCGTGACTTCTGAAGTCGTCAGCGGCAAACGAAAACCAAGCAAAACTCAAATCAAAAAGCTGGCGGAACTGTTCGGAGTTTCACCGGAGCTTTTTGTCTCGACTATCGAATAACAACTCAAAACCTAGTCAGGAAAAACCGGAAATGTCACACAACCTTTTCAACACTCATCAATCATTTGATTTAGGAAACGGGCAGCAAGGCAAGTTTTATTCGCTGCCGGAACTGGAAAAACAGGGCGTCGGGCCGATCTCGAAATTGCCGATCAGCATTCGCATCGTGCTGGAATCGGTGCTGCGAAATTGCGACGGCAAAAAAGTCCGCGAAGAAGATGTACGCGCTTTGGCCAACTGGAAAGCCAATGCCGAACGCACGGCGGAAATTCCCTTTGTCGTTGCGCGCATCGTCTTGCAGGATTTCACAGGCGTGCCGCTGTTGGTGGATTTGGCGGCAATGCGTTCGACCGTCGCCGCGCTGGGCAAAAATCCGAAGATCATTGAACCGCTGGTTCCGGTTGATCTGGTGGTTGACCATTCCGTTCAGGTTGATGTGGCCGGAACGCCGGATGCTTTACAGCGAAACATGCAGATTGAGTTTGAACGCAATCGCCAACGCTACGAGTTTTTGAAATGGGGCATGCAGGCGTTTGACACTTTCAAAGTCGTTCCTCCAGGAATTGGCATCGTTCACCAGGTCAATTTGGAATATCTGGCCAAAGGCGTGCTGGACAAAGACGGCGTTTATTACCCGGACACTCTGGTCGGAACCGATTCGCACACGACGATGATCAACGGTTTGGGCGTTGTGGCCTGGGGCGTGGGCGGCATCGAAGCCGAAGCCGGAATGCTGGGCCAGCCGGTGTACTTCCTGACGCCGGACGTGGTTGGCGTTCACATGTTCGGCAAACTGAACGAAGGTGTGACCGCGACCGACTTGGTGCTGCACTGCACCGAAATGCTCCGCAAAGCCAAAGTCGTCGGCAAATTCGTCGAATACTTCGGCGAAGGCGCGGCTTCGTTGTCGCTGACCGACCGCGCGACGATTGCCAACATGGCTCCCGAATACGGCGCGACGATGGGCTTTTTCGGCGTGGACGAAGAAACCTGCAATTACCTGAAAGCGACTGGCCGCACCGACGATCAAGTCAACGCCTTCCGCAATTATTTCAAAGCGCAGGGGCTGTTCGGCATTCCCAAGGCGGGCGAGATCGAATATAGCCAGACTTTGGAACTCGATCTTTCAACCATCACGCCGAACGTTGCCGGCCCGAAACGTCCGCAAGACCGCATCGAGCTTTCCAGTCTGAAAGACAAATTCCTCGATCTGTATCAGAAACCAGTCGCCGATGGCGGGTACGGCAAACCCACTGCGGAATTCACCAATCGCCAAACGACAACCACGACCGCTGGCAAAGACGTTGATCTTGGTCACGGCGATGTGCTGATTGCGGCGATCACTTCCTGCACGAATACCTCGAATCCAAGCGTGATGCTGGCGGCTGGCATTCTGGCCAAGAAAGCCGTCGAAAAAGGATTGAAAGCCAACCCGCGCGTCAAAACTTCGCTCGGCCCCGGTTCGCGCGTGGTTTCGGATTACCTGACGAAAACTGGTTTGCAGTCATACCTGGATCAACTCGGCTTCAACGTGGTTGGTTACGGCTGCACGACCTGCATCGGAAACTCCGGGCCGCTGGATGCGAAGATCGAAGAAGTCGTCACCGGCAAAGATTTGATCGCCGCTTCGGTGCTGTCGGGCAATCGCAACTTTGAAGCGCGCGTGCATCAAAACATCAAAGCCAACTTCCTGATGTCGCCGCCACTGGTGGTCGCCTTTGCGTTGGCCGGTCGAGTGGACATCAATCTGGCGACGGAACCGATTGGCAAGGGCTCAAACGGCGATGTGTATTTGAAAGACATTTGGCCAAGCTCGTCGGAAGTCGGCGCAGTGTTGAACGCAGCAATGGACGCGGCGACTTATCGTCGTCTGTATTCAGACTTCACTTCGGAAAATCCGCTGTGGAATGAAATTCCTTCCAGCGTCGGCGATGTGTACGAATGGGATGAAAGCTCGACGTACATTCAACAACCGCCGTTCTTTGAAAACTTCGGCATGGAAGCCGGAACCATCGCTGACATTAAAGGCGCGCGTCCGTTGGGAATTTTCGGCGATTCGGTAACGACCGATCACATTTCACCAGCCGGTTCGATCAAGGCTTCTTCGCCTGCTGGAAAATACCTGCTGGAAAATGGAGTCACGCAGGCGGATTTCAACAGTTACGGTTCGCGGCGCGGCAATGACCGTGTGATGACGCGCGGCACGTTCGCCAACGTCCGTATCAAAAACCTGATGGTTCCAGGAACCGAAGGTGGCGTGACGAAATACGGTGACGAAGTGATGAGCATTTACGACGCTTCGATCAAACATCAAGCCGCAGGAACCCCGCTGATCGTCATTGCTGGTCAAGAATACGGCACAGGCAGTTCGCGCGATTGGGCTGCGAAAGGCACTCGACTGTTGGGCGTCAAAGTCGTCGTCGCGCAAAGCTTCGAACGCATTCACCGCAGCAATCTGGTCGGCATGGGCGTTTTGCCCTTGCAGTTCAAAGACGGCGTCAACGCACAAACGTTGGGCTTGGACGGTTCGGAAACTTTCGATGTAGTGGGGTTGGATGGCGGCGTCAAACCTCAACAGGATGTGACGCTGGTCATTCATCGCGCGAACGGATCGAAAGAAGAAATCGCGGTCAAGTTGCGCATTGATACCGCCATCGAAATTGACTATTACCAGCACGGCGGCATTTTGCCTTACGTGTTGCGGCAGTTGATTTCTCAAGGTTAATCCGTTCGGCAATCAGCCATTAACATCTTTTTTACAAAGCGCGAAAGTTGATTACATCTTTCGCGCTTTGTTGTTTGTCCCCGCCATCACTGGAAACCAACGCCACGCAACTTTCACTATTCTTGATGCGGTTCAAGAATCGAATTTCTCTTCCCGCAAAAACCGTCGAATAAAATCGCCTTGACCGTTTTTCCCGCTCCTTCTCAGAACACGTGTTCACAGACGGCCGTTAAGCAAGCCGCGAAGGTAAAAGATGAGAACAGTCGTCATTGTTGAAGACCGGTTTTCATTACCATTAACGACTCAACTGCAAATTTGGAGAAGGAGAAAAACCATGTTGAAAAATGTTGTTCGTATGCTGACCTTGTCGGCGTTTGTCATGGCTGGATTGGCGGTATCGGCGTCCGCACAAAACAACGCCGTGTTTCAAAAAGTACAGGTCGGTTTCGATTTTTATGTGGGCGACAAATTGATGCCCGCGGGGGAATACACGATCAAAGCTTCAAGTCGTGGAGCGACACACGGAGTCGTCATGATCGAACAAGTGAAAGGCGACGCCAAAATTGCCGTCCACACATTCCCAACGAACAATCAGGACAAGCTGAAACCCGGCTCTCTGCTTTTCAAAAAACACGGAGCCAGAAGCTACCTTTCCGGCATTCAATTGGGCGATGAACAGTATCTGCATCAAGTGGTGATAAACACCGAATCGCGAATTGCCAAGCGTGAATCTGAGAAGAAGGTTGTCAAAACCGGCAACGCCAAAGCAGCGACAGCGTCTTCTTTCGAGTAACGCGACTCATCAATACAACCTGGCCCCACACCTCCGAGCGAGTTCGATTTCTTGAAACCGAACTCGCTCGGCTTCTTTCCAGCCTTAGAATTTGCCTGTCTTGACCCGGCGAACAGGCCTCCCATAATCTTTCAACTCGACAAAAAACAAACCAACATCGCACTACATAGAAACCGCAATGGAGGCTGCATGATTTTGTTGATAGACACTTTGGCAATCGTGTTCGTGATTCTGGGTTGGTGGGTGGCGCTTGGAGCGTACCCGCAATTGCCGGAAAAAATTCCGGTTCATTTTGGAATCAGCGGTGAACCGGACGCATGGGGCGCTCGCTGGATGATCTTTCTGATGCCGGTGATCGCAACGCTGATTGTGGCGATGAACTGGTTTATATTCACGCGGCTGAAAGGCTCACCCAAAATGCCTGCGGCGATGGAATTGCCGCTGCACCTGTTGTTTCTGGAATTGCCGGCGTTGTTTACTTATATCACGTGGCGAATGACCGAAGTCGCCTTTGGCCGCGTGCAAGGATTGGGCGTTTGGTTTTTGCCGGTGATTTTATTGGTGACGATGGGAACCAGCGCCTGGATGATCGTCGCCGGAAAAACTAACTGACATGAATTACACCAAACATTCCAACTTGCATGTCGCGTTGGTTGAGCCGGAAATTCCACCAAATACCGGCAACATCGCCCGGCTGTGCGGAGCGACGTTCACGACGTTGCATCTGGTCGGCAAACTCGGTTTTCGCACCGACGAAGCCGCCGTTCGCCGAGCGGGATTGGATTACTGGGACGACGTGGAAATCCTCTATCATCGAAACATCGAAGCGTTGTATGAAACCCTGCCTGCCAGCCGCTTTCTTTACTTCACCACCAAAGCGGAACGGCTCTACACCGACTGGCAATATCAACCGAATGACTGTCTGGTATTTGGACGGGAAACGCGCGGATTGCCGGAAGAATTGCTGCGCGCCAATTGGGATCATTGCCTGACGATTCCCATGCCGAATCCGGCTATTCGGTCGTTGAATCTGGCAACTTCGGTTGGGATTGTGTTGTATGAGGCGTTACGGCAAATCGGCTGAGTCAAGGATTTAGACAAAATTTACAGGATCGAACAGGATAGCCGAACGTAAAGCCAATCCTGTTGAATCCTGAAAATCTGGTCTATTTTGTTGAGGGAATTATTCGTATCTCAGCGCTTCAATCGGATCCAGGCCTGCCGCTTTGCGAGCCGGAAAGAATCCGAAAATGATGCCGATGGCGGCTGAAAACACCACCGAACCGACAATCGCAGTTGGCGAAATCAACGTCGGCCAACCCAGCATCTTGGGTATGAACAGCGAAATGCCGACTCCCAGCGCAATGCCAATCGCGCCGCCCGCCAGACTCAGCACAATGGATTCAATCAGAAACTGCGTTTGGACGATGGACGAACGGGCGCCAATGGCCATGCGAATTCCGATTTCGCGCGTTCGTTCGGTGACGGAAACCAGCATGATGTTCATGATGCCGATGCCCCCGACCAGCAACGAAACTCCGGCAATGCTGCCCAGCAACATGGTCATGATCCGGTTGGTTTCATCCGCCGCATCGGCCACGTCCGTCATGTTGCGAACCGAAAAATCGTTATCCTGATTCGCGGTCAGTTTGTGTCGCTGGCGCAGCAATTCGGTGATTTGCTGTTCGGCCAGCTTGGTGGCTTCGGGCGAAATCGCCGAAACGTTGGCGAATTGAATGTACGTGATGGCCAGCAGCTTTTTCTGCACAGTCGTATACGGAGCCATGACAAGATCGTCCTGGTCGCGGCCTTGTTGATCCTGCCCCCTGGCAGCCAGCACTCCCACCACACGAAACGGCAATTCACGAACCCGAATCATCTGGCCGACCGGGTCAATTCCGGTGAAAAGATTGTCTGCAATGGTCTGTCCGATGACGGCAACGCGAGCCGCTGTCCGCACATCCGCTTCCGTAAAAAACGCGCCTGATTGCATTTTCCACTTCCGAATATCCAAGTATTGTTCGCTGACGCCTTGAATCTGTGTGTTCCAGTTCTGATTTCCAAACACGATTTGCGACCGCGATTGAACGGAAGGGCTGGCCATGGAAACGCTGGGAACTTCGCGTTTGATGGCTTCGATGTCTTCGACGGTCAACGTATTGGTACCGCCCTGATCGGTTCCGCTGCGAACGCCGCCTGTGTTCTGCGAACCGGCGCGAACGAACAGCAGGTTGGTTCCGACGCTGGCGATCTGTTCCTGCACTGACGCCTGCGCTCCCTGCCCGATGCTGACCATGGCAATCACAGAAGCGACGCCAATGATGACGCCGAGCATCGTCAACGCCGAACGCATCTTGTTGCGGGCCAGCGCGCGAAAAGCGACTCTAAAAACTACCAGAAAATTCATTGCTTACTCCTCTTCGTCATCATCGTCCGACGGCGGCGGCAACTGTTTCAGTTCTTCCCCTGCATCGCGCGGTTCATCAATTTTGTAATCGCGCCGGATTTTTCCGTCGCGGAACACGACCACTCGACCGGTGTATTCGGCAATGTCCTGTTCGTGCGTGACCAGCACAATCGTGATGCCTTTTTCCCGGTTCAATCGCTGAAAGATTTCCATCACTTCAATCGAAGTGCGAGTGTCCAAATTCCCCGTCGGTTCGTCGGCCAGAATGATCGTCGGTTGATTCACCAGCGAACGCGCAATGGCGACTCGTTGCTGCTGACCGCCGGACAACTGGTTTGGATGATTATGCTCACGCCCGGCCAACCCCACGGCAGTCAAAGCTTCGTATGCGCGCTTGTGTCGCTCCTCAGTCGGAACGTTGGCATACAACATCGGCAATTCAACGTTTTCCAGCGCGGAAGTCCGAGACAGCAAATTAAACCCTTGAAAAACGAATCCTATCTTGTGATTGCGAATGTCGGCTCGTTCATCTTTTGAGTAAGCCGAAACATCATGCCCGTCCAGAATATATTTGCCGCGCGTCGGACGATCCAAACATCCGATGATGTTCATCATTGTGGATTTACCGGAACCGGAAGTTCCCATAATGGCCACAAACTCGCCTTGCCGTATGGTCAAGGAAACGCCGCGCAGCGCATGCACTTCGACATCGCCGGTTTTGTAGACCTTGTGCAAGTGGTCTATTTCAATAACCGGTTTCGCCTCGCTTTGCGCAGATGGCGCGGTTTCACCAACTGCTTCGGGATTGATTTCTTTGATTGCTGAAGTCAATTGCATCGTCGTTTTCAGTGGTTTTCAGCCCGGCGCCAGAACATTTCAGCGATTTTGTCCCTGATACACTCTGACGCCTGCGCCAAATAGAAGCCGTTATCGG
>CAYYDG010000056.1:0-48467 GCA_964470555.1 uncultured Heliomicrobium sp. | reverse complement strand
CTTTCTCTCTTCAGCCTGCTTTTTCTACACTTATCGCCTTACCGAGAATTGCTGCTCACCCAGGTTACCCATAAATCAGCTTTTCTCTTGCGCCGATGCTGTAGGTGCGGAATGGCGCGCGAGCGATGGAGTTCTACAAGTCGGCATTTGGGGCGATTGAGGTCTACCGGATGGAAGACCCCGGCGGTTCGGTGGTGGCTCGGCCATCCGCTAGCGTCGTAACTTATTGTTCCTGGCTGGTGGGCGCGGTCAACAAATCCTGCTCAATCTCCCCAATCAAGAACGGCAAATTGGGAGACGTAAAGCTCAGCCCCGGCGCGGGCAGACGATGATGTTTGATGTCGGGCGGAACGTGTTTATGATGCGGATGAGTGCTGACAAGCGTGGGATCGTCGGGATGTGGCTGAGAATCGTACCAATAAAGTTTTTCCGCGCCGCGCCAGACTTCGTAGCCGTAGCTGATGATCTTCAACACATCAGCGTCAAGCATTAGCCTTTCAACAACGCCTAAGCGCACTCCGCCAGAGAAGGCAATTTCGCCTCTGACGGTTGCCGTAGCCTCACCACGCCGCGCAACAACCAATGTTGAGTAACCAATCGTTGGGAATTGCCGCTGCAAGCCATAGATGAAGGCTTCGTATTCAGCTAGCGAGTTCAAGAGGTTCACGGCGGGCAGATCGGTTGATAAGTTCGGCAAGTGTGCTTTGCGCGGTCAGAGTGCGAATCATCTCGCGGTACTGCTCGCGGCGATGCAGCCAGATTTCATAAGCGCCAGCCCAATCGCTCCAATCCAGCACCCAGGTATCCTCTGCCGGTTCCTCTCCTGACTGATAAGCCTCATAAAACGTCTCGGAGAGAATGCCGTATTTGCGCTCGTAATTCTCCAAATCGCTTTCGAGCGCATGAATATCTCGCACCACTTCATCAATTTTCATTGGCCACTCCTTTCAATGGGAAACTCCAAGCGTCGTGATTATAAGACTCGTTAAGTTAAACGGCCAAATAGCGCGAGCGGTGGAGTTCTACAAGTCGGCATTCGGGGCGATTGAGGTCTGCCGGATGGCCCCCCGGCGGCGCGGTGGTAGCTCGGCCATCCGCTCACATCGTGGCTTTGGCAGGTCATCTCAAATCACGTCGGCAGGGCTGACGACATCGAGATTGCCGAAGCGTTTGAAGTCGGGTGTGTTGAAGGTGAGCAGATGCGTGATGCCGTAAACATTCATCACGGCGGCAAGCATCGTATCGTGAACCTGGACGCCTTTGACGTTGTGAAGCTTAACCAATCGTCGCCATTCCTGATGCGTCGCCAAGCTTTCCGGCAGTAGACGAAACTGTTTCTCGATCAGCCGCGCCTTTCTTTCCGTCGCTTCAAGCGTCAGCCCAAGCCCGCCGCGC
This sequence comes from uncultured Heliomicrobium sp., assembly GCA_964470555.1. GTDB lineage: Bacteria > Acidobacteriota > Blastocatellia > RBC074 > RBC074 > RBC074. Next base: position 47,072 of record CAYYDG010000056.1, on the reverse strand, counting down.
GCCGTCAGCGGTCGCGTGCAAACATTCCAAAACTCAACGATCACTTGCGTCGTGTAACAAAGGTCTTCGTTCCGACTTTTGAGTTCCTGTAATGCCTTCAGTGCAATTGGCCGATCCGGGTCATTGCGTTTCGCCAAGCGAAGCAAAATGTTTGTGTCAATCAGGTAAAGCATCTTGGCAGGTAAGCCATCTTGGCAAGCAGGTCATTTAGTCGTGGTCAAAGTAAATGTCTTCGCGGTTGTACGTGATTGGCGTTGCGGGAATGTGTTCCGTACCTTCCGAAAGGGATTCCATATCGGCCATAAACTGTTCAAGACTTGTTGACGACGATGCCCCTTCCGTTGCTGTCGTGCCGTTGGCAGCCAATTGCCGCAGAAGCGCCTCCAGCGACACTCCTTGTGTTGCTGCTTTGGCTTGAAGAATCGCCGCTGTCGTCTGGTCTATTTCAATTGTTAAGGTTGCCATCGTTTTTACCTCCTACTGCAATGAAGCTTCGGACGACGCGATTATATGACTCTTCAAGTTGAACGGCCAAATGGCGCGCGAGCGGTGGAATTTTACAAGTCAGCATTCGGGGGGATTGAGGTCTACCGGATATAAAACTCAGGCAACACCATGCGGAATCCTCACCAAGTCCGGCAACATGCGGATCAATCAAAGCCGCAGCGAAGTTTGACACTCTCGCTGCGGCTTTTTATCGTGACTTCACTATGATGAATTGTTTGCGAATGATTTTTGTGCTCGCCTGTGTCTTGATTTGGGCGTCGGAACTTCCGTCGTCTGCTCAATCGCCGCGCCGTGCCGGTCGTCCGGTGCTGGTGATTTCCGTGGATGGAATGGATTACCGGTACTTGCGCGATTGCGACAAACTCGGATTGAAGATTCCGAACCTGCGCCGTTTGATGCGCGAAGGCGAACTGACCGAAGGAATCGAAGGCGTGTTCCCGACCATCACCTGGCCTTCGCACACGACCATGATTACGGGAGTTGCTCCGCGCCAGCATGGCATTCTGGGCAACCGGCGTCCGCGATCCGAAGGCGGCGATTATTACTGGGACGTTTCCCTGCTGAAAGCGCCGACGCTGTGGCAAGCCGCGCGCAAAGCCGGTTTGAAAACCGCCGCCATCACCTGGCCTGTGACCGTCGGCGCGCAGATTGATTTCAATTTGCCGGAAGCCTTTGCCAAACGAAACGGCGGCGGAATGGATTTGCATTCCATCGAAGCGAAAGCCACGCCCGGTTTGGTTGAAAAAATTGCCCGCATCTTCCCTTCCTTCACGCAGGAATGGATGGACGACCGCACGCGCACGCAAGCGACGATCTATCTGCTCAAACACGAAAAGCCGGATTTGATCCTGCTGCATCTGGTAGACCTGGATTCCGAAGCGCACGAAACCGGCCCCTTTTCGCGCGAAGCGAACGCCAAGCTGGAATACTCCGACGAACTGATCGGCCAGATGCTGCAAGCCATTCCATCAGGAATGGTCGTTGCCGTTGTTTCCGATCATGGTTTTGAACGCGCAGATCGCGTGATGGATGTGAACCGATTGCTGGCGCGCGAAGGCATCAAAGGAAGCGTCGAAATGCGTCCCGGCTTGCTGACCACCAACGACGAAGCTGTGGCCGCTTGGCTGCGCGCCGCCGCGCGAGAGAAAAAACACGGCATTGGGCGGGAAATTCCGCGCGAAGAACTGCAACGCTTTACGCCGGAACTGGCACAACCGTTGGCAGCATTTGAACCGGCGGAACATCACTTGTTCGGCGCAGCCCCGGAAGGCGCAACGGAATCGAAACCTGCCGAACGTGGCGTTCACGGGCTTTGGCCGGGCCGAAAAGATTACAGCGCCTCGTTTTTACTCTGGGGAAAAGGCATCAAACCCGCCCGGCGACCCCGTGCTTCCATGCTCACCATTGCGCCACGACTGGCTGAGTTGTTGGGCGTGAAGTATCCGTTTGAATAAAAACGGACGTCAACCTGCCATATAGCTCTACGGAAATTTATCTTTTGGCAGGGGATACTCATAGTCAGCGGCAGGATTGCTGCAGATCGCTTCTGCACTTACGCAATGATGTCCTTCACGACATTGCCATATACGTCGGTCAGCCGAAAATCCCGGCCCGCATAACGATACGTCAGTCGCTCGTGGTCGAGTCCCAGCAGGTGCAACACCGTCGCATGCAGGTCGTGAATCGAGACGGCATTCTCGACAGCTTTGAAGCCGAATTCATCCGTTTCGCCATACGCGATGCCGGGTTTGACGCCTCCGCCTGCCATCCACATCGTGAAGCCATAAGGATTGTGGTCGCGGCCATTTCCTTTTTCAGACACTGGCGTGCGTCCGAATTCTCCGCCCCAGATGACCAGTGTGTCTTCCAGCAAGCCGCGCCGCTTCAGGTCGCGGATCAGCGCCGCCGAAGCGCGATCCATATCGGGGCAGCGTTCGCGCAAACCTTTCTCCAAATTCTCGTGATCGTCCCATTGCTGACCGGGGCCGTGCAGGACTTGGACAAAGCGGACGCCGCTTTCAACCAGACGGCGCGCCATCAGACAGCCGTTGGCATAGGGCGTTGAGCCGTATTCGGCGCGAATGGATTCGGGTTCTTTGCGAATGTCGAACACATCGGACGCGGTGAACTGCATGCGGTAGGCTTGTTCCATCGTCTTGATGCGGCCTTCGAGGAAAGTGTCTGCCCCAAAGGATTCGGCGTGGGCTTTGTTCATCGCCTGAATGGCATCGAGCTGTTTGCGCTGGGCGTCGGTGTCGAGGTCTTTGTTGCGCAGAAACTTGATCATCTTTTCGGGATCGGTTTCTTTGTTGTTGAACAGCGTGCCTTGATATTGCGCGGGCAGAAAACCGGAACTCGTCCACAAGCTATTTTCCGCAGGTGTCAGCGTGACAAAGGCGGGCAGGTTTTGATTTTCCGTGCCGAGGCCATACGAAATCCACGCGCCCATCGTTGGACGCATCGAAGTCATAATGCCGCTGAAAAACAGATTGCGCCCCGGTTCGTGATTCGGAATGAAGGTGTAGACCGAACGAAGCACGCAGAGGTCGTCAATCTGTGCGGCAAGGTTGGGCAGCAGTTCGCTGACGTCAATCCCGTTGCGACCATATTTCTGAAACTTGAAGGGCGAAGGCATCAGACCGCCGGTTTTGCGTTCGGTGCGCAGGTCAACGGCGGCGGGACGTTGTCCGGCGTACTTTGCAAGCGCCGGTTTCGGATCAAACGTGTCCATTTGCGACGGGCCGCCGGTCATAAACAGCAGAATGACGCGCTTGGCTTTTGGTGCAAAGTGCGGGCCTTGCACGTGCGGCGTGTCGGCGCGGGCAATCAAGTCCGCCAGCGCGATGGAACCAAGTCCGCCGCCGAGGGTCGAAAGAAATGAGCGTCTGGAAAGGTTGTCAGTCATGGCCAGAAAATCTCCTCGTTGGTTGCCAGCAAGACCTGGGCGAATTGTTCGACGGTTGCGCTGCCCAAGTAACTCAATGCGGTTCTGGTTTCGGCGGAACTGGGATCGCGCGATAGGATTTTGCGATACAGAGTGCGAACTTTCGCCGTTGCATCAGGTTCCGACTCTACGGGTTTGGCCAGCGCCACACTGAGCTGTTTTATAAATGGGCTGTTGAGCACAAACAATTCTTGCAACGGCGTGATTGTCAGATTGCGCACGGGACTGCTTTGGAAAGGATTCGGGAAATCATACAACCGCAGAATGTCGCTGCTGCGTCCGCGATTGACGCGGCCATACACAGTGCGCCGCGTGTTGTCGAGCGAGTCCAGATCCAGCGAAGGCCCATACATTTCCAGATTTAACATTCCGGCGGCTTGCAACAGCGAATCGCGGTAGGCTTCGGCATCCAATCGTCGCGGGTTTATTCGCCACAACAAATCATTGGCTGCGTCAATTTCAGCGGCATCGGCTCTGGGCTTACTGGCTTGGCAGTAAGCGGCCGAGAGCATGATTTCTCGATGCAGCCATTTCAGCGACCAGCCGTTGGCGATAAATCGCGCGGCCAGATCGTCCAACAATTCCGGATGCGTGGGCTTGTCGCCGCGATCTCCGAAATCGCTGGGCGTGCCAACCAAGTGTTTGCCGAAATGCCAACCCCAGACGCGGTTGACGATCACGCGCGCGGAAAGTGGCGCAGCATCGGTCAAAATCTTTTCCGCCAGTTCCAACCTTCCTGAACCGCGTTTGAAAGTGTCATTGGGATTCCGGGATAACACGGTCAGAAAATGGCGCGGCACAATTTCGCCGGGCGAAGCCGAATTGCCGCGCGCAAAAACGGGCAAGTCACGCGCTGCGCCGGGTTTGATCGTCAGCGGCGTGTAATCGGCGTACGAACCATCCGAATCCATTGCCGCATCGTGGACGGCGTTGATGAACGGCGCTTTGGCTTCTTCTTCGGCGCGTTTGGCGGCAGCGGCGGCCTGAGCTTTCGGGTCCGGTTTGGGTTTGCCCGCGTTGGCTTGGTTTCTGGGCGCGCCGATGCGGATGACGGATTCAGCCAGCTCAGGATATTGCTCCTGCAACGCCTTCATCTCGTCTTTCAAGGCATTCATTTCGGCGCGACAGGCTTCGGCTTTGGGTTTGGCAATGCTCTGGTCGAGCGTTTTTTCTTCCGTCAGAAAGCCGAGCAATCCATTCAGTTCTGTGACGCGATGGCGCGCAGCCAGATATTTCGTTTCCGTTGCGGAATCAATTTCGCGCAATGGCCGGATTGCGGGCGAAATCGAAGCGAACACTCCGGCGAGTCCGTAATAATCTTTCTGCGAAATCGGATCGAATTTATGATCGTGGCAACGCGCGCAGGCGACGGACAAGCCCAGCATGCCGCGCCCGACGGCATCCACGCGTTCGTCCCATTCTTCCAGCAACAGATTGTCAATCAATTCTTTCGAGAGCTTCTTTTCTTTCCACTCGGAAGGCGCCATTCCCAGATAGCCAAGCGCACGCCAATCGTTGCGCGAAGTGCCGGGCATCAAATCCGCTGCAAGCTGCTGTGTGATGAATCGGTCATAAGGCAGGTCATTGTTGATGGACTCAATCACCCAATCGCGATAGCGCCAGGCGTAAGGATAAGCCTGGCGGTTGCCGCCGGTGTCGCCGTTTTCGGCATAACGCGCAACGTCAAGCCAATAACGCCCCCAGCGTTCGCCATAACGCGGCGAAGCCAGCAAACGATCAACCAGCTTTTCATAGCGCTTCGGGTCTTTGTCGCTGGCAAAACTTTCGACTTCTTCATAACTCGGCTTCAAACCGGTCAGATCAAGATAAGCGCGCAAAATCAATGTGCGCGGGTCGGCTTCGGCAGAAGGCGTGATTTCGTTTTGTTCCAACTTGGCCAAAATGAAGCGGTCTATTTTCGTGCGTGGCCAAGCGGCTTGTTTGACTTGCGGAGCAGCTTGTTCGCGCACCGGCTGGAACGACCACCATTGACGGCCTTTGTCAAAATCAATTCCACGTTTTGTGGTTGCAGCCGCCGGAACAGTTTCGGTTCGCGGATCAGGCGCGCCCGCTGCGATCCATTGCTCGAAATCGGCAATCACGGCATCGGGAAGTTTGCTGGTCGGCGGCATTTTCAATTGCGGATCGTTGTACCGCATTGCGCGCAGCAACAAACTTTCACCGGGCTTGCCGGGCACAATCACCCGACCGGAAACTCCGCCTGCAAGCAAGCCCGCTTTGGTGTCCAGCACCAACCCGCCCATTGGCGATTTCATTTTTGAGGCGTGACAGCCGTAGCAATTGGTCGCCAGAACCGGACGAATCTTTTTTTCGAAGAAATCATCACCAATGGTGAGTACCGATTGGGCGCTCATGCGTTCTGCCGCGATGGTGAACAAGACGAGCCAGATGAACATCAACTTGCACTGTGTACGCGCCATGACTTTTCCTTTTTGTTACTTCGATCGCGCAATCACGTCGCGAATGAAGCCCAGATTCTTTTTCATATCGTCGTCAATCGAACCGCTCGGCGCGACGGTTTCCAGGTGCGCCCATTGGTCGAAGCCAATGTCAGCCAATGCTTCGACGACGGCTTTGAAATTGATCTTTCCCTGCCCCATATAGCTCGGATTGTCTTTCAAATGGACTTCGCAGATGCGTTTGCGTCCCAGCCAACGGATTTCTTCGATGATGTCGAAACCGTTTTGCGTCGAATTGCCTACGTCATAATAGGTCAACACCGCAGGCGATTTGCTGCGCTCCATGATGCGCACGTTGTCGCGGGCGGAAATCGTGTCTTCCAATCCCAAAATCACGCCTGCTTTTTCTGCCGCCGGAGCGATTTCTTTCAGCGCGTCGCCGGTGTAATCCATTTCGGCTTGCGTCTGCAACGCCCACTTTCCGAAAAACGGCAACAGGATGACTTTGATGCCCATGGCTTTGGCAATCGGAATGGCTTCGGCTGTCCAGCGTTGACCCAGCGGATCGGACTTCAGGCCGTTGACGTGCAGAATGTCCAAACAAAGCGAGGCCAGTGGCTGGCCGACTCGTTTGGATTCGGCAAGGAAGGCTTGCTGCAAAGCTTTATCGTTCAGTTCCATCTTGCGGCCAATGCTGATTTGCACGCCGTCAAAACCGAGCGTTTTCGACAGCGCGACAGATTCCAGTTTGACAGTCTGCCGCAAATTCCAATCGGTCACACCTACTCGAAAACGCACGCCTTTGGCGGAGGCATACACGCTCAGCGATTGATTGCCAAAAGCCGCCGAAGCCAATCCGGCTGCTCCACATTGAAGAAAGCTACGTCGAGTCAAATTCATATCACACGCTCCTTGTTTGAATGCCAGTCGGAACTTGGCGGATTATGCCGAGCTTGCCGATCAAGACGTGAACGCCAAGCAGAGCCAGCAAGTACATGACTGAACAGACCGCGAAAATCGGGCCGTAACCGTATTTCATGACCACGCCGCCAATCACCAGTTGCGTGATGCCGCCAGCGATGCCGCCCAGAAATCCGCCAAATCCCGTGACGGTTCCGACCGCGTTTTTGGCAAACACTTCGGCAGGCAGCGTGATATTGCCCCAGGCAGCGTGGCCGAACATGACTCCGGCCAGCATCAAAACAGCCAGCGCGGGCGAAGTCGCCTGAGTCACGGCAAAACACATCACCAGCATCCACAACGAAACGCCGAGCATAGTCGTTTTGCGCGCCCTGCTCAGTTCCCAACCGCGCGCGATCAAAAACCTGGGCATCGCTCCGCTGAACAGATTACCTATGGTCAAGGCGGCAAACGGAATCCAGGCGTACATGCCAACCTGTTTCAAATCGAAACCGCGTTCTTTTTCCAGATAACTCGGCGTCCAGAAAAACAGGAAATAGGAAATCGGGTCGGTCAGCAATCTGGCCAACGCACAGCCCCAGGTTTCCTTCATTTTCAACAATTGCACGAACGACGGTTTGATGTGGTCGGTGGCGTCTTCGGCTTCGCGGCCTTCGGCAATCAATGCTTTTTCTTGATCGGTAATGTTCGGATGTTCGTTCGGCAGCCGATAAAAGAAAAACCAGACGGCAACCCAGATGAATCCGATTGCGCCGGTGAAGATAAAAGCTGCTTGCCAGCCGTATTTCAAGGCGATGCCCGCGGCTACGGGAACGGCCAACGTATTGCCGAGCGCGGTTCCGGCATTGAACAAGCCCACAGCCAAAGCGCGTTCGCGCATCGGAAACCATTCGGCCACAGCCTTGATGCCCGCGGGAAAATTGGCTGGCTCCATCGTCGCCAGCAAACCGCGATAAAACTGAAAACTGGTCACACCCGTGGCAAAGGCATGCAGCATGTTGGCGATTGACCAGCCGGAAACGAACACCAGAAAGCTTTTGCGAGACCCCAGACGATCAACCACCCAACCGCTGATGACATACGCCACCGCGTATGTCCACAAAAACGTCGCCGTTATCAATGCGTACCCGTTGTCATCGAAACTCAGCGCGTTCTGGATCGTGACCTTCAGCACGGACAGCGTATTGCGATCCATGTAATTCAGTTCCGAAGCCAGACAGAGCATGATGGCAATGTACCAGCGCAAATGTTTGATCTTGCGTTTTGGGGAATCGGGCATTGTGAAGCTCTCCTTTGCGGGCGATAAAAACCTGAAAAGCCACAGCGGAGTTTCAAACTTCACTGCGGCTTTTCGATTTGGAATCCGCTCCCTATCGGTTGCGGTCTGATTTGATAACGATGAAAGCGATGGAGCGGGAGACGGGACTCGAACCCGCGACGTCCAGCTTGGGAAGCTGGCATTCTACCACTGAATTACTCCCGCAAATTTTCAAGACTTGTCCAACAGCGGGCGTAAAGTACCATAGGCCCCCATTGGCCGCAACAATTTGCCCGAAGGAGAAAAACTCTTGATTGACGCGGTTTCCATCGCTGATGTACATTCCGCCTCGCCATTTCGCCGGTCAGTCCTCGACCGTTTCACAAGCTAAAGACATCCCATACATGCTGAACGCGATGAAAGATTTTGCGATTCAGTGATTATTGTTTTCGTGAAGGTGCGGCCAATAAAAATCAGCCATATCGCCGCCAATTCAGCCAACAGCTTTTCGCTTTCCGCCAGCCCCAAAAGCTCGAAGCTACTTTGCAGTCGAATAAAGTGGTGCCTCGATGAAACAGCCAAATGTATTGCTGCTCGATTTACAATCGTCGCCGGAATTAGGTTCGACCTTGCGTCACATTTTGGAATCCGCCCCTTTGCCCAACAGTGACGTGGTGAACTGGAAACTTGGCGATTTATCCCCTGTACAACTTCAACAGCAGGCGCTGGCCTGCACCGATTTACAAAACGGCGCGGGCAATTCCGTCAAAGAACTGCTGGCACGATTGCGCCCGGAAGTGATCTTTCTGGTTTCGCCGATGAATTTGTTGCGCCAGTTCCGTTCCCGTTTTCGGTCTTTGCTGAGCTGTTCGCCGGCTTCGCAATTGATCGCGGTTTCAGAAGTCGAAACTCCCGATGAGTTTTTCGATTTTGAAGAACTGGGAATCAGCGATTTCATCACGCCGCCGCTGAAACCCGTGGACATTTTGCCGCGATTCTGGCGCGCGCTGCGAACGGCGCTGGCCAACACGATTCGTTCAACCGACGATGCCAGCCATTTGCCGGTCGAACCGTTTTTCAAGGAAGTCTTGCCGATGTTCAAATCCCTGATCGGCGGCAGCGCGGCGTTTTTGCTGCAAGCCAATCGCATTCCGTTGATCGCCAAATGCGACGCGCGCGTGTTCATTTCCGGCGAAACCGGAACCGGCAAGGAAGTCTTCGCGCGTGCCATTCACAAATTAAGCTCACGTACCGACCGCCCATTCGTCCCGCTCAATTGCGGAGCGATTCCAGCCGACTTGTTCGAAAGCGAACTGTTCGGTCACGAACGAGGCTCGTTCACCGGCGCGTTCAACAAACGCGCGGGGCTGGTTGCCGAAGCCGACGGCGGGACATTGTTTCTGGATGAAATTGACAGCCTGCCGTATTACTCGCAGGTCAAGCTGCTGCGTTTTTTGCAGGAAAGCGAATATCGCGCGGTCGGTTCCGACCGAAATCGCCGAGCCGATGTGCGCATCATCACCGCCACCAACGCCGACATTGACCGCGCCGTCAAAGAGGAAAAACTGCGCAAAGACCTTTATTACCGGCTGAATATCATCGAACTGAAATTGCCGCCACTGCGGGAACGCCGCGAAGACATCATGCTGCTGGCCAATCATTTCCTGTATCGGTACGCCGAAAAATTCGGCAAATCCATTCAGGGATTTTCATCGGAAGCCATGCAAAAACTTTCGCTCCACACCTGGCCGGGCAATGTGCGCGAACTGGAACACGCCATCGAACGCGCCGCCGCGTTGGCCCAATCGCCGGTGATTGTCGCCAACGATCTGAGCTTGGCGGAAAATGGCGATCAATCGTCGCCACCATCGTTTCAGGAAGCCAAACGACGCGCAGTCGAACAGTTCGAACGGAATTACCTGCAAAGCCTGCTGCTGGCATACCAAGGCAACGTCAGCCGCGCCGCACGCGCCGCGCAGAAAGATCGCGGCACGCTGCTTCAACTGCTTCGCAAATACGGTATCAAAGCCGATTACTTTCGGTTCGGCAAAAAACAGGATGACGACGAGGTGTGAGATCGGACATTTAACGATGAGGGAAATTCGCCTCACCTTTAGATATTTGATGCAGCTTTGAGTTACCGGCTCTACATCGAAAACCGTGCGGCAAAACAACCGCATTCGGCCAATTGAAGAGAACGAAAATTTAACAACTTGGCCGTGTTTTCAGCCGTTTTGTTGTGGCATCGTGATTGCTAAAGAGAGTACGGGCAACGGCCAAACAGATACTTTGCTAGTCAGGTTTTCAGCCAGCCAGACAGTCGAAGAAAGCCAACGCGGTCAACTCTTCCAGGTCTTTCTGGGATTTGCTTAGCAGTACCAGCCAATTGGCCAACGGCCTTCGCGCTTCTTAGGTCGAAGCGTGAAATTTACACCGCATAAATCTTCAAAGGAGGAAGACAAACATGCCTTTTCAACCAACTAACGTACCGGCGTTGTTCAATGGCGCCATCACCAATGTCAGCGTGGTCAGTTCGTTCCCTGATTCGCAACTGATCGTTGCGACGAAAGACAACTGGAGCATCAACGTGGACTGGAATACCAGTGGTTTCCTGGCTCCGGCCATCGGCGGCGACTGGGAAGTGCGCGCGTACCTGGAATCCATGGGGAATGAATTTGAAGGTCAGGTTGGCACGGTGGCGACCGTAGCTGCTGCCGGTTCATTGAACAAAACTGCAAACATCCCTGTCGCGCCAGCCAATACACTGGGCATCAATCCCGGCGCTTACAAGCTGGTTGTGACTCTGACTCACGTCAACCCGACTCCGACCGGCGTCGCCGGTTACGAAGAAGGAATGATCGTGCAGTTCGTTGATGAGCCGTAATCGGCCTTTGATGGTCGAGGAGACAGGAAAACTTTCCTTTCTCACTTCAGTAAGCGCGGATATTCAATACCCGCGCTTACTGTCCTGATTCTGAGTCGCCCGTGTCCAAACCAGCCAATGAGCATCGAATGATTTTGACTCGTGACGGCTTCAGCAATTTCCTGAAGAAATCATGAAAGCGAGGACTCAACCATGGGAATGTCAAAGCTCAACATTTGGGTAACCGATACAGACAATCCGTGCGCGATAAGTAATCGCACTTGGTATGTCACCATCTACAACTGCGATGGCGAAGTGCTGGAATGGTGTGGAAAGAAGTATGTTGTAATGAAAGCGCCGTGCGGCCATCTGGAAGTCGAAGTCCCGCCTGGCTGTTACCGGATAAACGCAGTGTGGAGTTTCAGTTTCGCGGGAGGCGTTTTCTACGTCAACCACTTCACCGATTCGGCAATCGTTCAAGCCTGCTGCGGCGAGCACCAATGCGTGACGCTGTTCAACCCGAGCGCACACCGTTGCGGAACGATTTACATTCGTGCCATTCGTGACCTGTTGCTTCAGAAAGTGCTCAAACCTGAGCTCGCGCGTCAGGCAGAAGCGGCAATTAACGATGTGCTTCAGTTTATTCCCCGTCCGGCAAGAGGCTTCGAGTTGGATCATCTGGACGAGATCGAAAAACTCGTGCGCGAACAAGAACAACGTCAACCGGGAGCAAAGGAAGACTGCTAAAAGCAGCGAAACAAAATTCAGATTTAAACCAACCAGCCTCGCCTCTCGCGCTTTCCACGCCGGCGAGGCTGGCTTTTATACGCTTCATCAATTCGCAGGAGAAAATTTATGTCCAACAAAAGCTCTCGCTCACAAAACAGCGCATCAAGCCGCAAGGCCGACGATTTTCGGCTCATCAACGGGTTGACCAAAACCGCCAAAGCCAAATTGCACGCGGCAGGAATTCTGACCTTTGACCAGTTGGCGATGATGTCGCCGCACGAAATCGTCGCCGCCATCGAAGACCCGGATTCAGCCAATGCGGAAACTTCCGCCGAACGCATCATTCGCGACGATTGGATCGGGCAAGCCAAAAAGCTGGCAGAGTCTTTGAAGGTCGCGGTGGAAGCATCGCCGGAATCATTGTCCGTCACCACGGACAAATACGAAGAGCGAGTCACTTCGTTTGTGCTGGAATTGAAACTCAGTCAGAACAACACGGTGAAACAAACGCGAGTAATGCATGTCGAAAGCGCGGAAAAAGATGCCGAGAAAAAATGGGAAGGATGGAACGAAGTCGGACTGTTGAGTTTCATCGCGCATCGAGCTGGAGTGGTTTTGCCGACCGCACTCAAGGAAGCCAGGCTGGCAGAGCAACCGCCAATTGTTGTCACCTCTATCGAAGAACGGTTGAGGCAACTCCACGCCGGGTCTGAACCTGCTACACCAGCCGCCTTGCCAAACTTGCCCCAACCGACGCCAAGCTCGGTCGAATCAGCTAACAGACCTGCAAAGTCTGAAATGAAAGTCTTCGCCAGAGGAATGAACTTGCCCTTAGGTCAGGTTTCCAGCGGAGAACCGTACAGTCTGAAAGTCCTGCTTGCCCCGTCGCTGATTCCGTCGCCCGAAGCTTCGGAACTGGCGTACTCCGTGACGGTTTACGCCAAACCGCTTGCCGACACGCCTGGTTCTGTGGGCAAACATCATTCGTCCGTCATTGGAGAAACTCAGGGAACGATCAACCCGACAGACAATCTGGTCTTCGACGTGCAAGGCGCGAACCTGGAACGCGGCGCATATCGGTTGCAGGCTGCGGCCATCTTTCAATCACATGCCAGTAAAAAATCCCCGCAGAAGCGCTTCACGGCCTTTGTCGAAGGCGGCTTGTTACAGGTTTATTGATCGTCAGTGAGAATACTTGCTCGCGCTCCAATTCCAGGCGCTGTCGTCAAATTCTTCCACGTCGGTCAGAAACGGCTTGGGCGCTGCGCCCCCAGCCTGAGCCGTTACCTTCATCGCGCCAAACGGCGTGAATTCGCAACAATGCTTGGCGAATTTGTGATGATTGCCGTTGTTATGCGCAGCCAGCAACAAATTCAGCACCGTGTGAACCGCAGGCGCGCCAAGTTGTTCCGCTTCCTCAATCAACTCTTTCAAATGCTGCTCCAAAATTGAATTCATTCCTACCTCTGTGGCCGCCGGATTGAAAACAACCCAACCTGCCGGAAAAGGGCTTCAAAAAAAGCCGGTTGACATCATTCACTTTGGCTTTGGTTTGTTACGGGGAAGCTGAAGACGGTTTCGCAATTGAACCTTGCTTGGATGCCTTGGAGTTTGCGCCAAAGCTCTGCCGAAAGCAATTCGTATTTGTGGGAAATTTGCCACGCTCTGGACGGTGGTCAAAACGACGTTTACATTGTCGGCGGTATTTTTGAGCTTGTCGCCCTTAAGTCATGATCAACCGGCGGGCGTCAAATTGGAGCGAAGCTGCTGCACACGTATCGAATGTCAAATCATTCCCAACACATCCTGGTTGTTCATGTCGCCGGAATGGCGCTGACGACACTGGCGTTGCCTGCGTTGCGTTCGCTGCGAGCGTATATGCCGGAATCGCGCATCACCGTTGCCGCCAGCACAGCGGCAGTGGATTTGATCCGGCTGGCCGATTGCGCCGACGAAGCACTGGCCATTGGTCGGTTTCAACGCGCAGAGTTTTTGAATCCCAAGGCCTTTTTTCGCAGCACGAAAGCGATCAACGAATTGCGCCATTCTCAATTCGATCTGGCCATCGAATTCCGAAAAAACGCCGAAGCCAGTGTCGTGCTGAGTTTTGCGCACCCGTATGAACGATTGAAACCGTCGCCAAGTGTGAACAAAGGCTTGAGCGGCCTGAGCGGAATGCTCGAACAATTCAGCCAGGCGCTTTCGCCCAAACCGGCGATGCCGGATCACCTCGCTCATGCTTATTTGAAGAAGCTGGAACCGCTCGGCGTTCGCCCTATCGAAGCCGAACCGCATCTGAAAACCGATCCCAACGCGGACGAGCAGTTTGAAAAGCTGCTGAAAAAACATGCGGTCACGTACGGCGAATTGCTGGTCGGCATTCATCCCGGAGCCGGAATCATCCAGCATCGCTGGCCGTTGGAACGATTTGTTTCCATTGCTTCCCGGCTGATTCACAATTTCAACGCGCGCGTGCTGGTGTTTGCCGGGCCGCAGGAACGCGGACTGGCCAAACAAATTGTGGCGCAATTGCCATCCAAACGCGCGATCCCTATCCAATCTCCGAAATTACCCGACTTGGTGTCGGCGTTTGCGCGACTGAGTTTGCTGGTCGCCAACCACAGCGGCCCGGCTCATGTGGCCGCCGCCGCCGGAGCGCCAGTCGCGGCGATCTCAACTTTTGTAAACGATTACTCAACCGACGTATTGAGCCGCCGCTGTGAGCACTTACGAGCCTCGCATGTGGCCATGATTTCCGAAGAAGCGGTTTACGAAGCCGCCTGCAAGCTGTTAAAAACAAATCGCGCAGAATTCCTGCGTCAAAGATGAGGAAAGATTTTGGACAGGATTGACAGGATTTTTCAGAATGTAATCGCACCCGGTAATCCTGAAAAATCCTGTGAATCCTGTCTACTCAGACAAACTCAACAAGGAGATTCGATGTTTCGCAAATTCTTGACCGTTTCCCTATTGATCGTTGCCCTGGCGTTTGCGCCATTCGCTTCACTGGCTGATGAAGGCATGTGGTTGCCGGATTCGCTCAGCAAATTGCCGCTGGCTCAGTTGAAAAAACGCGGCTTCGAGCTGAAGCCCGAAGACGTATACAGCACTACACAGCCCAGCCTGAAAGACGCCATCGTGCAAATCAGCGCAGGCGGAACCGGATCGTTCGTCTCAGGCGAAGGTCTGATCCTGACCAATCATCACGTCGCGTTTGCCGCCATCACGCGCGCTTCGACAACTGAAAAGGATTACATCAACAACGGCTTTGTGGCGAAATCGCGCGCCGAAGAAATTCCAGCGCAAGGTTACACCGTTTCGATTTTGCAGGAGTTCAAAGACGTCACCGCCGAAGTCCTCTCCGCCGCCAAACCGGAAATGACTCCTGAACAGCGCGACGCCGCACTAGCTGCCAAACGCGGCGAGATTCAAAAGACCGCGCTCAATGGACGCGACAAAGACGGCATTCGCACCCAGGTCGTCGAAGCCACCAGCGGATTGCAGTATTACCTTTACACATATCTGACGCTGCGCGACGTTCGCATCGTGTATGCACCGCCCAAATCAATAGGTTATTTCGGCGGCGATCCCGACAACTTTGAATGGCCGCGTCATTGCGGGGATTTCACCTACTTGCGCGCCTATGTCGGAGCCGACGGCAAACCCGCCGCGTTCAGCAAAGACAACGTTCCGTTCAAACCGAAACGCTTTTTGGCGGTCAGCGCCGCAGGCATCAAGGAAGGCGATTTCACCTTCGTGCTGGGACATCCAGGAGCGACTTACCGTTACCGTGAATCGTATTCGCTGGATTTTCGACAGAACATTCAATTGCCCGATCAGATTGCCACACTGAAAAAGCAGATTGATGCGCTGACCAAACTCGGCGAAAAAAATCCGGCGTTGAAAATCCGTCTGTCCGATCAAATTTTCAGCATGAGCAATTCGCTGAAAGCGTTTGAAGGTGCGGTGCTGGGCTTGAAAAAATTGAACTTGATCGAACGCCGCAGTGCCGAAGAAGAAGCGTTGAAAAAATGGCTCGACGCCAACCCGGCGGCCAAAGCGAAATACGGCAACGTGTTGCCGCAGATCGAAGCTCTTTATGTCGACTTGCGATCTTTCACATCCAAACAAAGCGCGTTCAGCGAATTGTTTGACACGGGCGAGTTGATTGGCGCGCTGTATTTTGCGTACCTGCGTGCAACGGACAAGGAAAAACCGGCGAACGAACGCAACCCGCAACTGAGCGACGGCGCGTTGCCGCAAATCCTCAACCAGATCGGCGGCGATTGGAACGAGCGCGAACCAGAAGCCGAAGCGAAAACACTGGCCAATGCGCTGGAAAGACTGGCCGATTTGCCTGCCAATCAGAAATTCGCGCTGGTCGAAACCTTGTTCGGCAATCAAACAGGCGACGCTCGTCGTCAGGCCGAACGCGATTTCGCCGACAAGGCCATTGCCAATTCCAAATTCAAATCGCTGGATGAAGTGAAGAAACTCTTCTCGACTTCGGCGGCGGACATTCGCGCGATTGACGATCCGTTGGCGAAACTGGTCGTGGCGGCGGTGGATGAAAACGCGCCTTTTGCCAAACGCGTCGCCAAATTCAACAGCGAAGTCGTGCGGTTGCGTCCGAATTACGTCGCCGCGATGCTGGAAATGAAAAAAGCGCCGTATTACCCCGACGCCAATTTCACGCTGCGATTCACTTATGGCGAAGTCAAAAGCTACAAACCGCGCGATGCGGTGTTTTATCACTGGCAAACCTCGCTGGCTGGCGTGATTGACAAAGACACTGGCGAAGACCCGTTTAACGTTCCCGCTGGGTTGAAAGACCTGGCGAAGAAAAAAGATTACGGCAGTTACTTCGATGCCCGGTTGAATGATGTGCCCGTCAATTTCCTGTCCACAACCGACATCACCGGCGGCAATTCCGGTTCGCCGATTATGAACGGACGAGGCGAAGTAATCGGCCTGGTGTTCGACGGCAATTACGAAGGACTGGGCGGCGATTACGCCTTTGACGGCAATTTGAACCGAACGATCAACGTGGACATCCGGTACGTGTTGTTCGTGACGGAAAAACTGGGCGGCGCGGCTTACCTGTTTGATGAAATGAAAATCAATCGTGGCAAAGCCATGACCGCTGGCAAGTAAATAGAAAACTGGTTCACCACAAAAAGCACAAAAACACAAAATGGCGATTCGATTGCATTTTGTGCCTGATGCGCTTTTTGTGGTGAATTTGGTTATGGCCATTGAACTATGAGTCGGTTAAGAAAAGCCTTTGTCATGCAGGTCTTCTCTGACCAGCACGCCGAATACGAGCGGCGACACAATCCCATCTGGCCGGAATTGGAAGCGACGCTCGAAGCGCATGGCGTTCACAACTATTCGATCTTTCTGGATGAAACGACCAACCAACTGTTTGGTTACGCCGAAATAGAAAGCGAAGCGCAGTGGGAAGCGATCGCTTCGACTGAAATCTGCCAACGATGGTGGAGTTACATGCGCGAAGTGATGCCGTCGAATCCTGACAACAGCCCTCAATCTCGACCGCTGCGCGAAGTCTTCCACATTGATTGACCGGAGCGCGGACGTCCCGTCCGCACATCACTCAACTCATGACTTCCCTTGCCCGACACACCCGCGAACTTTCTGCCGCCGCAGCTTTCGCCGTGTTGCTGCTGGCTGTGGCCATTGTCGCCCCGTCGTTTTTCAGCGCAACGAACTTGCGCGATCTGCTGGTCGGCAACGCGCCAGTATTGATCGTCGCCATCGGCATGACGTTGGTGATTGTCGCCGGACAAATAGACATTTCCGTCGGTTCGCAATTCGCCGTATGCAGCATTGCTGCTGGTTTGCTGGCGAAATCCTTGCCGATGCCGCTGGTAGCCTTGCTTGTCGTAATCGTCGGCTGTTTGCTGGGAACAGTAAACGGCGTTCTGGTGGCGCGCGCGAAGATTCCGGCGATTGTCGTCACACTGGCGACGCTGGTCGCCTGGCGAGACGGATTGCGCTGGGTTACTGAAGGAGCCTGGGTGCAAAACCTGCCGAGCAATTTTCAGTGGTTCGGATTCGGTCAAATTGCCGGGCAAATCCTGATCGTCGCAGTGGCGGCGCTGGTAGTGGTGGTCTCCGCCTGGGCGCTCCGAAATCTTCCGGCGGGAAGATCGGTGTATGCCGTCGGTTCCGACGCTGAAGCTGCTCGGCTGGCAGGGATCAATCCGCCGCACGTGACCTTGAACGTGTTTGTCCTGATGGGAGCGTTGGTTGGCTTGGCGGCATTGCTGAACGCCATACGGTTTTCTTCGGTTCCTGCCAACGCCGGAATCGGATTGGAAATGAAAGCGATTGCAGCAGTGGTCGTGGGCGGAGCGGCCATCACTGGCGGACGAGGAACTTTGTTGGGAACGTTGATCGGTGTCGCCCTGCTGGGAACCATCGGCACGGCGCTGACTTTTGCGGGCATCAATCCATTCTGGGAAAAAGCCATTCAGGGCGCGATCATTCTGGCGGCGCTGGCGTCTGACGTCGCGTTTGGAAAACTCAAAAACCTCAGAACTGTCACCTCTCACTGATCAAAACGAAACGACGGGATTTACAAGATTGACCAGGATTGCCGAACTCTCAAGCACTGCCTTTCATCCTGTTGAATCCTGTAAATCCTGTCGAGTTTCTTTTGGCTCAGTTTAATCGCCGCTTTGGTTCAACTGAACGGCTTTGTATCCGCCCGCCGCGCGGTCTTTCAACCACCACAGCAAGAAGATGACGAACGGCACAACCGCCATCATCGCTACATAACGGAACGAAGGCCCGTCACCACCGACTTTGTCGCGGACTGTGCCCATGTAAAAGATCACCAGCCCCAGAGCGAACTGACCGGCAAATCCCATCAAGCCCATTGTGAAGGCTCCGCCCTGCGGGAACCGTTCGGAGGTGATGCCCAGCATCGTCGGCCACATGAAACACACGCCGACGTAAAACACCGTCGCCGCGACATAAGCGCCCGTCGCGCTTGTCACGTTCGACAACATGAACAATCCGATAGCCGCCAGGACTACGGAAGCGACCATCATTCCAATTGGCGAAATTTTGTGCGCAATCGGTCCGGCAAAATATCGCAGCACGAACATCAGCGCCGAACCGTAAACCAGAATCAGAATTCCGCTCATGTTGGCCAGATTGCCCAGCACCGAAGCCACCATCTGTCCCGGCGCCAGTTCAATCGAAGCCGTAATCATCATGCAAAACAGCAACAACAGGAATGCAGGGTTTCCCACAGCTTTGAACATTTCCGCAGTCGAAATGCCTGCCGCTTTGCGTTCGGTCGCGGGAAATTTTTGACCAAAAATCATCAGGCCATAAACCAACGTTGGAACCAGGATGATGCCTAACTGAATTTTCCAACCAACACCGGACTGGCTCATGAAATAGCCCAACAATCCGCCGATAATCAGTCCGCCCGGCCACCAGGCGTGCAGCACATTCAGCTTATGCGTCTTTTCATTCGGATACATCGTGGCGATCAGCGGGTTGATGACGGCTTCGACCAGCCCATTGCCAAACCCGGCCAGCAGCATGGAATAGGTCATCACGGTGTAACTCGGAGCGGTCACGAATCCGATTACGCCGACGATGTGCAGCCCGAACGCCAGATAGAGCAGATTCCGCATCCCCAACGCATCCAACATCGGCGAAGCGACCAGGATCGAGGCGGCGAACCCGAAAAAGGCCATCGTCGAAATCCAGCCGTATTGTGAACGCGCTTCCGAAGCAACAAAGCCGGAAATGTTATCGGCAATGACCAAATCTTCGACGTTGCCGCGCAACGCAAAGATCATGGCCGTGACCACGAGAGAGAGGCAACTGGCTATAAAAAGCCTGCGCTGATTCATAGTGAATGTCTCCTTCAGCAAAAGGCAGCGAAAGCGCCCTTGGGGTTGAACTTCAAATTTGTCGGTTATCGTTGGCGGAGTTCCCGCCGGAGAAGTGGTTAAGCCAAACGCGGCGGATTATGCGTTGTGAGCAGGGAAAAGGCAAAAGTCGAAACGAATTCTCGCCATTTGCCGTCAACCACACTGACGGGCTATCATCTGCCCGCAAGATTTTTCCCGACAAACAATCGTAGTTCACGAAACAAACACGCGTTCGTAGTTCCGCCTTTAGGCGGCGCGCGCCGCAGGCACAAATGTGGGCGCGACGCGCCCAAACCGCCTAAAGGCGGAACTACGAAAGTACATTTCGTGATTCCACTCAATCAAACGAGGTTCAAAGCGATGAAAGCTCCGATTCGATTCCTGCGTCCGTTGACGCTTCTGATGATCTTCGGCCTGCTGTTTGGCGCAGCGGTCATCTTCCAATCAACCACTTCCCAGGCGCAGCAAGCCGCTTCGCAAAATCCGCTGACTGGATTGCGCTGGCGCAACATCGGGCCGTTTCGCGGCGGACGTTCTGTCGCCGTCGCCGGTTCGGCGGCGCAACCGAATGTCTATTATTTCGGCAGTGTCGGCGGAGGCGTCTTCAAAACCATAGACGGCGGCGAAAACTGGATTCCGGTTTCCGACGGCCAGCCTTTCGGCACAGGCACAGTCGGAGCCATCACCGTCAGCGAATCCGATCCGAACGTGGTTTACGTCGGCATGGGCGAAAGCTGCATTCGCGGCAATTTTTCGCACGGCGACGGCATGTATAAATCCGTTGACGCGGGCAAAACCTGGAAACGCATCGGCCTGGAAGATTCGCGCATCGTTGGCCGCATCAAGGTTCATCCCAAAAATTCTGATCTGGTGTACGTCGCCGCGATGGGGCACGCAGCCGGAGCGAACGAACAGCGCGGCGTTTTCCGCAGCAAAGACGGCGGCCAAAACTGGCAGCGCGTGCTGTTCAAATCCAGCAAAGCCGGAGCGGTGGATATAAGCATGGACACGAACAATCCGAATGTGTTGTTCGCCTCCATCTGGGAAGCCAAACGCACGCCTTACAGTTTGGAAAGCGGCGGCCCGGACAGCGGGCTTTGGAAAACGACTGATGGCGGCGACACCTGGACGGACATTTCGCGCAATCCCGGAATGCCCAGAGGAACGCTGGGACGCATTGGCGTTGTCGTTTCGCCTGCCAATTCCGACCGCGTGTACGCAATTGTCGAAGCTGAAGAAGGCGGCGTGTTTCGTTCCGATAACGCCGGAGCGACCTGGACGCGCGTCAGCGCCGACCGCAATCTGCGCCAACGCGCCTGGTATTACACGCACATTTACGCCGACACGAAAAACGCCGATACGATTTACGTGCTCAACGTAGGTTTCTTCAAATCCATTGACGGCGGACGGACTTACACGACGCTCAGCGTTCCACACAGCGACAACCACGATTTGTGGATAGCGCCGAACGATCCAAATCGCATGATTAACGCCAACGACGGCGGAGCCAACGTCACTTTCAACGGCGGCCAATCCTGGAGCGAACAGGATCAGGCCACCGCGCAGTTTTATCGCGTTTCGCTGGACAACGATTTTCCGTATCGCGTTTATGGCGCGCAGCAGGACAATTCCACCGTCAGAATTTTCAGCCGCACCACCAGCGGCGGCATCACCATACGCGATTGGGAAGAAACCGCCGGCAGCGAATCCGGCTGGGTTGTCGCTTCGCCAAAAGATTCCAACATTGTCTTCGGCGGAAATTACGGCGGCTTGCTGGAAAGGCGCGATCACCGCACAGGTCAACGACGCGACGTGAACGTCTGGCCGGACAATCCCATGGGCTGGGGCGCGGAAGGCATGAAGTATCGCTTCCAGTGGAATTTCCCTATTCATTTTTCGCCGCACGATCCGAACGTGTTGTACACAGGCGGCAGCCACGTCTTCAAAACGCTGAACGAAGGCCAGACCTGGACGACGATCAGCGGCGATCTGACACGCAACGACAAATCCAAACAAGGACCTTCGGGCGGCCCCATCACCAAAGACAATACATCGGTCGAGTATTACTGCACGATTTTCACGCTGGCCGAATCGCCCGTCACCAAAGGCGTCATGTGGACGGGCAGTGACGACGGCCTGGTTCACATCACGCGCGACAGCCACGCAGCCAAACCTACGTGGGAAAACGTCACCAAAAACATTCCGGGCATTCCCGAATGGGCGCAGATCAATTCGATTGAAGCTTCTCCGCACGATGCCGGGACGGCGTACTTTGCCGCGACGCTCTACAAAGCCGACGATTTCCGTCCATACCTGTACAAAACCAACGATTACGGCAAAACCTGGAAAAAGATCACCAACGGCATTCCCGAAACCACGTTCACGCGCGTCATCCGCGAAGACCCGAACCGCCGCGGATTGCTTTACGCCGGAACCGAAACCGGCATGTATGTTTCGTTCAACGACGGCGAATCGTGGCAATCGCTGCAACTGAACTTGCCCGTCGTGCCCATCACCGACATCGCCGTTCATAAACGCGACAAGGATTTGGTCATTTCTACGCAAGGCCGCAGCTTCTGGATCATTGACGACCTGCCGGTTCTTCATCAGTGGAAAGACACAGTCGCGTCGGCGGATGTTCATCTGTTCAAACCGGAAGAAGCGTACCGCATGCCCGGCGGCGGGTTCCGCATTCCTTCGGGAGCGCCGATTGGTGAAAACCCGCCCGCAGGCGTTTCCGTCTGGTATCACCTGAAAGACAAACCGAAGGGCGATGTGGAGATTGAAATTCTGGAAGCCAGTGGCAAATCGGTCAGGAAGTTTTCCAGTCGCGCGACGGAAGCTCCGGCTGGCGGCGGAGGTCGGTTCGGCGGCGCCCCGGCTCGCGTTTCTGCCGACAAAGGCTTGAACCGATTCAATTGGGATTTGCGTTACCCGCAAGCGACGACGTTTCCGGGAATGATCCTGTGGTCAGGCAACACCAGCGGTCCGCGCGCCGTTCCCGGCAATTACCAGGTCAAGTTGACTGTGGACGGCAAAACGCTCAGCGAAACCTTTGAAGTTCGCAAAGACCCGCGCATTTCGACCACGCAGGAAGAATTTCAAAAACAATTCGACCTGCTGACGAAAATCCGCGACAAGTTTTCGGAAACTTCCGAAGCGATCATTTCCATCCGCGACGTTCGTCGTCAGGTCAACGACTACGCCGCTCGCGTCAAAGACCAATCCAGCGGCAAAGCCATCGCGGACGCAGCCAAAGACTTGAGCGCCAAGCTGACCGCCATAGAAGAAGAGTTGTACCAAACCAAAAACCAGAGCAACCAGGATCCGCTGAATTACCCGATTCGGCTGAACAACAAACTGGCTGCGCTGGCCGGTTCGGTTGCCGGGGCGGACGCCGCTCCCACCGATCAAGCGGTTCAGGTGTTCGAGGATTTGACAGCACGCACCAACGTTCAGCTTGAGAAGTTGAAACAGGTCATGGCGACCGATGTGCCCGCGTTCAACAAACTCGTGCGCGATCAAAACGTGCCTGCTGTGTTTGTAAAACCGGCCAGGTAAGAGCGCCGATAATCGAATCCAAAAGGCAGTCGAAAATTCAACCACTTGATTGTCAAAAAAGCGCGGGATACTGATTTCCAGTTCCCGCGCTAGGAATTTTGCGTTCGTCGAATTTGGTTGGTAGCGGCAATTACTTTTTCCGTTCGTACAGATAAGCCGTGTCCAGCACTTTCGCTTCCCTGCCGTCGTGAACGGCGAATTTGCCGCCGCCCCATAAATTCGCTGCGCCGTATTCGCCCGCTTTGTTGACGGCATAAAACGTGATGTTGAACTTCGCCAGTTCCGTCGGGTTGTCGCCGTATCGGTGAGAAATGCGTTTGAGCACGTCCAGCGCGGCATCGGTCGGATTCATACCGCGCCGCATGTTTTCGACAATCGTATGGCCGCCGCAAATGTAAATGTTTTCTTCGCCGCGTCCTGTCGAACCCGCCGCGCCAATTTCGTTGTCCACATACAAGCCCGCGCCGATGATCGGCGAATCGCCTACGCGACCGGGTATCTTCCACGCCAAGCCGGAAGTCGTCGTCACGCCGGAAATATCGCCGTTGGCATCCACCGCCAGACAGTTGATCGTTCCCGTCGGACGACGCCGAATGACATCCATCGCCCATTCGTTGAAGGCAATATCCGCCGGAGTCGTCAACAGGCTGGCGACTTTCTTGCTCGATGCAGAAGCCGGTTTCGGATGTTTCGGACTCGGCCCCCAGGTGTCGTCATCGCTCATTTCTTCTTTCCACTTCAACCAGATTTTGCGCGAATCTTCGGTCAGCAAATCCTCTTTCTTGAAACCGTGCGCCAGCGCAAATCGCAGCGCTCCTTCGCCGACCAGCATGATGTGATCGGTTCGTTCCAACACGAGTTTGGCCACCGAAGCGGGATTTTTGATGTAGCGCAAACTGGCAACTGAACCCGCTCTGCGCGAAGGGCCGTGCATACAGCAGGAATCCAGTTCGACATCGCCTTCGGCATTCGGCAATCCGCCGTAACCGACCGAATTGTCGCGCGGATCGCTTTCGACGATGTTGACGCCTGCGACCACGGCTTCCAGCGTATCGCCGCCGCGTTTCAAAATCTCCATCGCCCGGCTGACGCAATCCATGCCGCCGTTCCAGACTTTGCCGTCCGCGCCGCGATTGATGTTGGCGCTGGAAATCACCACCGGGCGAGCTTTGCCCATTGGTTTGGCCGATTGCTGAGCGGCCAGCGTTTCACCAGTCAGCAGTGGCGCGGTCAATCCGGCAATCGCCGTGTTTCGGATGAACTCTCTACGCCCAAAAAAATCTTTTTGGTTTTGTTCGTTGCTCATTATTTCTCCTGATGTGAGTTTGGTTGATCGGTATCTGGTTTGGCAGGTTGCTCTGACGCAGGGTTTTTGCTGGTTTCAAACTGCCGTAATTTGTCTTCCGCCTGTTGAATCTTCTTTTCGATTTCGTCGCTCAGCTTCTGGTAAATCTCCAGCGATTGCACCTGGCTGGCTTCCAGTCCGCGCAATCGTTCGACTTCGGCGCGCACCTGATTGAGCCGCATTTCATGCTGGTATCGAACCTGCGCCATCGTCGCGTCGCGGTTGAACGTTCCGATGTTGGCCGTTTGCGCCAGCAAGGCTTCGCGCGTCATCAATTGCTGCAAGGTCTGGTCTTCGGCTTCAAGCGCGGCAATGCGTTCGCGGATCGGGCGCAAGGAGTTTTCGTAGGTGGCGATGCGTTGTTCGACCCGATTCATCCGCAGGAATTCGATTTCCAGTTGTTGCCGCACGTTCAGAGCTTTGACTTCCTGAGAAAGCGATTTCAATTCTTCGGCGATGATCGTAAAGGCTTTGGTCAGTGCGTCCGCCTGCACCTGAACCGTGGCGGCTTGCTGCGTTTCGGCGTTGTCGGCGTCGGCCTGTTTGGTCGCCCCCGGCTTCGCATCCTTGTTGTCCAGATCAATGATGTTCGGATATTGCGGTGGATTTTTGACCGGACGCTTCGGCTTTGACGATTGTTGAGCCAAGGCTGTCGCCGCGCAAACCGACAGCAACAACACTAACAAACAAATTTTTCGGTACTGCATAACTCTCCAGTTCTCAGCTTCCAGTCGCCGGTTTCCAGTTTCCAGAATCATCACAAACTGGAAACCGGCGACTGGAAGCTGCTAATCAAGCTTTTTTGATCAAGCCGACCACAAAGAGCAACACGACTGCTCCGATGACCGACGTAATCAAGGAATTCAGCAACCCTGAGCCGATTGAAATTTTCAGCAGGCCAAGCAGCCAGCTTCCCAAAAAAGCTCCGATGATTCCCACGACGATATTGCCAACCAGGCCGAATCCACCGCCGCGCATCAGATTGCCCGCAATCCAGCCCGCCGCGGCTCCGACCAGCAAAAACACCAACAACGCAGTAGCGTCCATAAAAATCTCTCCTTGTTTTGAAGCAACTTCCGATTAACGGGGCACGCGCTTCGGACAACCAACGCTTGCCGGTTCGGCGGCGCGTGTTCGAGGAACTACGGAATGAGAGCTACTACAAAAATCAAATGGCAAAAGGCAAATATCAAAAATGAGTGTTCGAAATACGGCAACTTTTGCCTTTTGATTTTTGAGATTTGCCTTTTGATTTCTTTATCGGCGTCCTTGCCCCGATCTTGGGAACGAAGGCACGCTGGCGTTGCCGTCTTTATCAACTGCCTGGACGGCGAAAAAGTAATCGTCTTTGGACAAACTCTTCATCACGAATTCAGCGACGTTGCCGACTTCGATACTGCGATGCCAGAACGGTTGATAAGTTTCGCGCCAAAGGATGCGATACCCTGCAATGTCCGGCTCCTTGTTCGGTTCCCAGGCAACGGTCGTGTCGTATTCCTGGCGCCCGGTTTTGAATCGTACGCCGCTGGGCGGAGCCGGAGCCAAAGCCATACTGGCCATGGCTATGGCGTTGATGCGCGCGACTTGCGCAACGTAAGCCGGGTCAACCATCTCGAACACGTCGCCGTATTTGATACCGTTTTCTTCTCGGACCCGTTGATGTTGGCGGGTGAAATCCTCGTTCGGTTCGGTGAAGCGAACCGCCGGAAAACCGCGTTGCAAGAAAGCATTGTGGTCGCCGCCGCGTCCGTATCGGTCACGGCGAAAAACCAAAGTCACCTCAAAATTCGGCAGGTAGCGTTCGCCGACTTCCTTGATGTAGCGCGCCAACTGCCGCGAAGGCCCGTCGTTTTCTCCGCCGACCGATTGCCGCGCGCGAGCCTCGGCCTCGGTTTCAGTCGTCGGCACACCTTCGGAAAAGACGCGGACACGGCGGTTGTCTTTCACTCCATTGCCGCCGAAAGTGTTGCCGATGATGTCGTTGGTGAACATCGCGGCGATGTTCAAGCCTTTCTTTTTGGCTTCTTCAGCCCAGTGATGAGCGCCCAGCAAGCCTTGCTCTTCGCCCGGAACGGTCATAAAAACTATGGTCGCGTCGAACTGATATTTCGACATGACGCGCGCCATTTCCATCACCGCTGCCGTGCCCGAAGCGTCGTCGCTGGCTCCGGGAGCGTCGCAGGTAGTGTCGCTCTGCGGCGAGCAGATCGAATCGTAATGCCCGCTGACGACGTAAATCCGGTCTTTCGATTCGGCTTGCGTGCCCGGCAACGTGGCGACTATGTTGATGAGTTTGGCTTCGCGCGGAAAACGCTGGGTAACGGGTTGAATGAATTCGTCGTTGACAACCTGCAACCGCCCGCCGGATTCCTGGCTGTAACGATCCATCTCTTCCTTGATCCAACGAGCCGCCGCCCCTATGCCGCGATTCGGATCATCGTGAGTGGACAGCGTGTGTCGCGTTCCGAAGCCGACCAGTTTGCGAATAATGGCTTCGATGTTTTGGGCGGAAATCTCGCTGACGATCTTTTCGATTTGTGGATTGAGTTTCGACGACACTTGAACCTGTTGCGCTTTGGAACCCGGCAACGACAAAACCGACAACAGAACAGTAAATAAAATGAAAGCGGCGAATCGCTTCACAGATTTGCTCCTTGAATTTGGTGAACTTCGATAGCGGATGTTTTCTCTGACAGGCGCGGCGATTATATGGGCTTGCCCGCTCAATGAAAAGAAACCGCCCACAACAGAAAAGCCAGAAATCGTTGTGCGACTTCTGGCCTTTTTTACCGTTTACCGACTACCGAATTCCGACTACCTCGTCACCACTTTGTAGATTTTGTCCTTCCACACCACGATTGCCTGACCGTGCGCGAAGTATTCTTTTAGCAACGGTTCTGCGGCCAGCAATTGCTTGTACTCTTCGCTGTCGAGAACCACTTTCGTCACTCGCCAGGCCATTTCGGGCTTGTAAGCGCTGTCCACCCAGAATCCGCTTTGATAATTGAACACCTTGTCACGGCGCCGGATTGCCAGCAGTTTCGGCGCGTCCGGTTCGATCTCCTGTTCTTCCAGCTTGGCGGCATTATCGGTTCTGCGTGTCGGCATAAAGCTGAATGCTTTATCAAACACGCCAGAGGAAGATTTCTGAGGTCTCGTTTCTTTGGACTTTTTGGCCATCGGGTTGTCGCTGGGCAAGGGACCGATTTGAGCCGCAACGACGTTTTCGCGGAGTTCTGATTCCATCACTGGCGGAGGAACAGGAGCCGCCATTTCAGTCGAAGCCGAGCGAGCGACAGGCGCATTGAACGTTTGCCCGCCGGAAAGCGAAGTAACCAGAACGCCGTTGGCCGATTGCGTCACCGGCAAGGAAGGCGGCGTCGTCACCATCAAATTCATGGGCTGCGCGCCGACTGGTTGGGAAAAAGCGCTTCCAACGGCGGCGGCGTTCCCCGCAATCAAAGACGAACCGTTCGGGTTCGGGCTGACATCCGGTTTGGGAACGTTGTTGACAGCCAACGACTGTGAATTCGCAGCAATGTTCCTTTCTTGCTCTGCAGCGCCAGGAGTCGCGGAAACCGTTCCTTGCGACAAAATCGGATCTCTGTTCGTTCTGTCAGTTGCCGCATAGTTTGCTTCGGCAGGCTGGCCAGTTTGCTGTTGTCGCCAAAGTTGAATGGAAACGACACCGATCAGAATTGCGGCGGCGATTCCGGCGGCGGCCCATCCCTGTTTCCAATTCGCAAATCCCAGCCATTCGCCCCATTCGGCAACGACCGATTTCCAGTGCGACCAGATGCTGACCGGCGCAACAGCCGGAACGAAATTCGATTCCGGCTGCGGCAAGTGCATCAAGCGTGAAAGTTCTATTACGTGGCGTCGGCAGGATGGGCATCCGGCCAGATGCGAATCGTACCGAGTGCGTGCCGACGCATCGAGCGCGTTTTCCAGATAAGCGTTAGCCGTATCTGCGTCAAACCCCATACAGGCTTCGACGACAGAACCGCCGCGCGACAAATGGCGTCGCAGCATTGTTTCAAACTCTAACGCCGTGTTGTGTTGTTCGTGTGCCACTGCTTTATGCTCTGAGTGTTGAAGTTTCAGGATTGAAATCTTGCCTGAAACTGTGGGTCTTTTCCGAAAGCCCGCATCTTGAACGTGCGGTGGGTAAATCTCTTGCGAACTCTGTTCGCTTTTAGGCGGCTGGCTGTTCAGGCCAAGCAAACCGCCTAAAGGCGGAACTAGGAGCATGAGCTTTAAGGCGCGCGTTCGACCGCCACGCCTTTGACATCGCCAATCAGTTTGCGCATATCCAATTCCGTGCGCGCGGCAATTTCAATGCACTCGCCGACTTCCGCGCGGCGAAGCCCGTAACTGCGTTGCAAAATTTCTTCGGTTTTGCGTTTGATTTCGCGCTGGGCTTTGGCCAACCAGCGGCTGATCGTCGCTTCGTGGACGTTCATCAGCAAGCCGATTTCGCGCAACGTGAGGTCTTCAAAGTAGTAATAATTCAGCATCAGCCGATCGCGCGGATTCATTTCGGCGAACGCCTGCGTGATGGCTTCTTCAGTCGCGCGCCGCAACCGCGTGTCTTCCAGATCGTCCGGCGCGGCCAGATGAACCTGCAACGAACCATTGCCATTCATTGCAGCGTTATTGGCCAGTCGCTCAAATTCCGAAGCTTCCTCGACCTGTTCAAATCGCGCCGTTTGCCGTTTGCGATCAATGAAACATTGATACACCACCGCGCGCAACCAACCGCCCAAACTGCCTCGACCGGAATAATGCGCCAGCTTGCTCAATCGTTTGTCGCCGTCGGTGCGAACGCCGAACAATTCGCCATAGACGAACTGCACCAAATCTTCGGCTTCGGCTTCGTCTTTGGTCAAAGCCCGCGCAGCGCCCTGCATCGAATGACGGAATTCGGTTTCAAATTTCTCCCAAGCCGCTCCGTCTCCATTTTCGCAAGCAACAGCCAGACACAATTCATCGGCTCTGATTCCTGCCAGAAACTCTTTTGCGCTGCCGCTGTCTTCGCCGGAACGAACGGCAATCAAGGCGACACGTTCGGCGAATTGCCGCTCAGTGACGCCATACCGTTCCGCGACGCCCTTGAAAAGCGCCGCAATCGGCTTGGAGTGACGCGCTATGAAATCGTCAATCTTCATCTCAGCAAATATAAAAGTTCGTAACGTTGAGGCTTTGGGGTAAAAAGCCGGGTGCATTCTAATTCCAACCCGGTCAGATTCAAACAAATCTTTTCAGTTGCTTCCTGAACGCAAAAGCGCTCCAAAGACTGCGCAGTTTTTTGGAGCGCTCTCATTTGCCACATCTCCGCAGTGAGCAATTTCACTCAAACTACTCTGATTTTTTTAGTTCCAGCTTGGCGATGGATTCGCGGTGAACTTCGTCCGGTCCATCGGCCAATCGCAACGTGCGCTGATGCGCCCAGGAATTTGCCAGGAAGAAATCCTGAGAGACGCCCGCGCCGCCGTGAGCCTGCAAGGCGCGATCAATCACACGCAAAGCCATGTTCGGAGCAACCACTTTGATCATAGCGATTTCCGCGCGAGCGGCTTTGTTGCCGACCGTGTCCATCATATACGCCGCTTTGAGCGTCAGCAGCCGCGCTTGCTCGATCTCGATTCGGGACGTGGCGATGTCCGCGCGAATCGTTCCCTGTTCGGCCAACGTTTTGCCGAATGCCACGCGCTGTTTGACTCGCTGGCACATCGCTTCCAGCGCGCGTTCAGCCATTCCGATGGAACGCATACAATGGTGAATTCGTCCCGGCCCCAAACGCCCTTGCGCGATTTCAAAACCGCGCCCTTCGCCCAGCAAGATATTCGACGCAGGCACGCGGACATTTTCAAACACGACTTCAGCGTGGCCGTGTGGAGCGTCGTCATAACCAAAGACGCTTAGCATGCGCTGCACCTTGACGCCCGGCGCGTCCATCGGAACCAGAATCATGGATTGCTGTTTGTGCGTAGGTGCGCTGGGATCGGTTTTGCCCATGAAGATGGCAATCTTGCAGCGCGGATCGCCCGCTCCCGAAGTCCACCATTTGCGACCGTTGATGACGTATTCGTCGCCTTCGCGTTTGATGCTGGATTGAATGTTGGTCGCATCCGACGAAGCGACTTCGGGTTCGGTCATAGCAAAACACGAGCGAATTTCGCCATCCAGCAAAGGGCGCAACCATTGTTTTTGATGCTCTTCGGTTCCGTAACGCGAGATGACTTCCATGTTGCCCGTATCCGGCGCAGAGCAGTTGAACACCTCTGCCGACCACGGCACACGTCCCATGATTTCGCACAGCGGCGCATATTCCAGATTGGTCAATCCGGCGCCGTGCCCGCTTTCCGGCAAAAACAAATTCCACAATCCTTCGGCTTTGGCCTTTGGCTTCAGGTCTTCGATGATCTGAATGACCTTCCAGCGTTCCCCCGTGTGATTTTGTTCGTAGTATGTCGCTTCGTTCGGATAAATGTACTCATCCATGAAATCCGAGAGTTTCTTTTGCAGATATTTGACCTTGTCAGAGTATTCAAAATTCATACGGATGAATCCTTATTGTTTTCAACTCTACAATTCAAGAGAGCCGTTCGTGGTTCCGTTGACAAAATTTGATGGCGGATGCAGCGACAGCCAGCTTTGCAATTCAGCCATCGAGGCAAAATTCAGCAACTGGACGCTTAATTCTTCGAGCTGTGTCAGCGAAAAATGACGGATGTGAGACTCAATCTCATCGCCCAGCGATCCAAACCGCTGCTTCAGCAACAGTAATATGATTTCTATTTTCCCTTCCACCTTGCCAATTTCCATCCCTTTTTCCATCCCTTTTTCCATCCCTTTTCGGATTCCGATTCGCTCGAATGAAGTGACGTATTTCATTTTGTGTTCCTCCGTGTGCTCTTCCAATTTTTCGCTGAACGCATTGTCCAACTCATCCGGCAACCGAAGCAAGGCATCCAGAAATTCAAGCAACGCGATCACTCGTTCCCGTTCATAACCGCGCGCATAAAGCAGTTTGGCGATTTCCAGCTTTTTCCAGAGTCGGCCTTCGGTATCGCCATGGGTTTGGCTTGCCGCCAGTTGCGCCAGAACGACGATGCCAAACGGGTTATTGCTTCTTTCCAATTCCGCCTGACGCGCACGGTAATCCGTCAGCTTGACCGCAGTGAATTTCAAGCTCAATTCGGTTCCGAAAATTTCCGTTCGATATTCGTTGGGACGCCAATTCGTGTCTTCGTCCGTGAGAATGGCAAACGAAGCGATTGGCGATTTGTGCCGGTCGAACAACCGATAGTTGTAAACGAACATTCGCTGCGGAAACTCCGTTTCGCGCTGTCCCTGAACCTCGATGTGAATCAGCACACGCAATTCGGCGCCGTTTTTCAGCCAGATTCTGGCCAGTTTGTCCACGGTGCGGCGACCGACAGCGGCTTTGGCACTCAGCCGCTGCATCTCCTTGTCCAAAAACTCAAAACCGCGCGACCAATCAATCGCAGCGTGAACATCTGGGAAGAAAAATTCCATGAACTCCGGGAAGAACAAGGTCAACACTTCTTTCCAAGGGCTGTCGTAATCCTCACTCTGATTCGGCTGAGGCTTGTTCATTTACTCTACTCTTTCACAAAACGGCTTCGATCAATTGCGGTCCGGTTTCGGCCAACGCGCGCTGAAATTCTTTTGCCAGCGTTTCCGCCGATTCGACGCGCACAGCCGGAACCCCCAAGCCCTTTGAAACACTGACCCAATCAATCGGCGGATTGTTCAGTCCGATCAGGCTTTTGGCCAACGGACTGAATTCTTTCACTCCCGCACGCATCAATTCGATTCCCAAAATCCTGTAGCTCTGGTTATTCAGCACAATCGTTTTGACATTCAAGCCTTCGCGCGCCTGCGTCCACAAGGCTTGCAACGTGTACATGCCGCTGCCGTCGGCTTGCAGATTGATAACCGTGCGATCCGGGCACGCAACCGCTGCGCCAGTTGAACACGGGAATCCCAGACCAATCGCCCCACCAGGTTGATACAAACTGGTGTGAGGACGCGCTGATTGAGCAAGTTTGGTGAACGGTCCCATGCTGGTGTTGCTTTCGTCCATGACGATACAGTTTTCGGGCAACAAAGCGGCAACCACTGCCGACAAGGTTTCCGGCGTCAGCTTGCCAGTCGGCAATGCGGGCAATTGCAATTCGGAATTGGTGACGATTTCGACAGGTGCATTGAGCGCATCGGCCAACGCTTCCAACGCCGACTCCACGTCGTCATCGGCTTTGGCCAACGTCACGGTAGTTTGCTCCGGCGAAATGAAATAACTCGGCACACCGGGATAGCCAAAAAACGAAACCGGCGAACGCGCTCCGGCCAGCACAATGGATTTGTACGGCGCAAGCGCCGCCATCGCCATTTCAGGAAAATATGGCAAGCGTTCAATCACAGGAGTCCCGACGCCGCGTTCCCATCGAGCCGGAAACGATTCGCAGATCAGCTTGCAGTCAGTCGCGGTGGCAATTCGCGCGACGGCTTTCAAGCCACGTGCGCGCAAAGCGTAAGCTCCGAGAAACAACGCCGCCGATTCGCTGC
Source organism: uncultured Heliomicrobium sp. (assembly GCA_964470555.1). Classification (GTDB taxonomy): domain Bacteria; phylum Acidobacteriota; class Blastocatellia; order RBC074; family RBC074; genus RBC074. The sequence goes on along the minus strand of CAYYDG010000056.1, from coordinate 14,013 downwards.
GCAAGGTTTCTGCCGCCAGTTTGATCGCAGCATCGCTGACGGCTGGCGGTTCAGAAATTGAACTGACCGCAACTGTTCCGCTTGACGCTTCCAACTGCGCGTCGTGCGGAACGATCAGGGTTGCAATGTTTCCGGGTTTAATCGAAGCGACGGAAATCGCCTCGGCCACATCGCCTGCGATTTCTTCAGCGGAGTTGCTGCGGCGAACCCAGCTTGAAACCGGATTGGCCAGCGAAACGATGTCGCTGGTCAGCGGCGCGTCCGCAGGCAGATGCCACGAAGCGTGATCGCCGATCAGATTCACCACCGGCGAACGCGCGCGTTTGGCGTCGTGCAAATAGGCGATGCCGTTAGCGAATCCAGGCCCCAGATGCAGCAGCGTCAACCCTGGCTTGCCGGTCATTCGCGCAAACCCGTCGGCTGCGCCGGTTGCCACGCCTTCAAACAAACACAGCACCGCGCGCATTCCGGACACGCTGTCCAGCGCCTGCACCATAGGCATTTCAGTCGTGCCGGGATTGGCAAAACAAACGTTGACGCCTGCGCCAACCAACGTGCTGATTAAACTTTCGGCTCCGTTCATAACTGGTGGTTGGTGGTCGGTGGCTGGTGGTCGGCAATCGGCTCCCAAATTGGAACCGACCACAGATCACCGGCCACCGACCACTGCTTCTTATTTGATTGGCGAATAATCGGTCGCGCCTAGAATGACGAATTCGACTTTGTCGGTCAGCTTGCCGTTCTTTTCGCTTTCAGAGCGAGCTTTCTGCCATTCGGGATCCGCGGCAAATGCCTGCCAGGCCTTGTTGCGAGCTTCGCGGCTGGGATAAGCCATCACATATACCAGCGTGTTTTCCGAACCTTTTTCCTTGTCGGTCGGCCCCCAGAATCCCACAACTTCCATGCCGTGTTTTTTGAAGAGCTTCATCGTGTGATTGCGAAATCGCGCGTGGAGTTCTTCCAGTTTGCCGGGTGCGGCAATGTAGGTACGAATTTCATAGCACTTGCCGTCTTTGACCAGCGAAGGACTGGGCGCGATGGTCGGTTGAGCAGGCGCTGACGGTTGAGCAGGCGGAGTTTGTGCCGATTGAGCGGAAGCAACGATGGTCGCAACCATCAACACCAGAGTGAGAGCGAAAACTTTGCAGAGTTTGTTCACGATTGGTTCTCCATTTAGAAGTGAGTATAGAGTTCAACCTTCAGGTTGCTGGCTTTTTGCGAAAACGATTTCCGAACAAGCAGCGGCTGAAGCCTGAACTCTAAACGGTTTTATTTCGGCGCCATACGCAACGCGCCATCCAGGCGAATGGTTTCGCCGTTGAGCATTTCGTTTTCGATGATGTGTTTGGCCAGCGCGGCATATTCCGCCGGAGCGCCCAAACGCGAAGGAAAAGGAACCTGCGCGCCCAACGAAGCCCTGATTTCTTCCGGCAATCCGGCCAGCAACGGCGTATCGAACAAGCCCGGCGCAATGGTCACCACTCGAATTCCCGACCGCGCCAGATCGCGCGCAATCGGCAACGTCATGCCTACAATGCCGCCTTTCGACGCCGAATACGCCGCCTGTCCAATCTGTCCGTCGAACGCCGCAATCGAAGCCGTGTTGACGATCACGCCGCGTTCGCCCGCAGCATTCGGCGATTGCGAACTCATTTGCGTTGCCGCCAGACGAATGACGTTGAACGTCCCGATCAGATTCACTTCGATGACTCGTTTGAACGAAACCAGAGAATGCGGCCCGTCTTTGCCAACGGTTTTTTCTCCGGTCCCGATGCCCGCGCAATTGACTGCGCCGTTCAACCCGCCGAAGTTGGTAACCGCCGCGGCAATCGCCGCTTTCACGCTCTCTTCGTCAGTCACATTGCATTCGACAAAGCGCGTTTTCGCGCCAAGCTCCGCAGCCAGCGCCGCGCCTTTCTCTTTGTTGATGTCGGCGATGACGACATTCGCGCCGCTTTCCGCCAGCAAACGCGAAGTCGCGCCGCCCAAACCGGAAGCTCCGCCGGAAACTAAAAACGTGTTGCCACTGATTTGCATTGGTAATGGACTCCTTGCTGTGCGCCAGCCAAATCACAAACAGCCGCCCGGCTGCCAGCTCGGTCAGCAAACGAAATTGCAATTTGGCGGATTGGAAAATTCAGGATTCGTTGATCGAAGCCGCACTTTACCTTTGCACGCTGGTTTACGGCAAGACATTCAAAACAAAAAGCCTGTGAACGCAAGGTTGCTGCATTCACAGGCTTTTTGTTTTGCAATGCCGAGGGCGGGAATCGAACCCGCACGACCCTTTCGAGTCTCAGGATTTTAAGTCCTGTGTGTCTACCAGTTCCACCACCCCGGCATAGACGGCGCAGAGTCTACGTTTCAGGTTTTCATCTTGCAAGAGGCAAACGCTGGTCTTTATTTTTGAAAGGACAACAGGCTTTCGACAATACGTTGGCTGGCCTTGCCGTCGCCGTACGGATTCACGGCCTGAGCCATGCGTTTGTATTCGGCGGCATCAGTCAGCAAACGCATCGTCGCAGCGACGATGCGGTCTTTGTTTGTGCCAACCAGTTGGACGGTTCCGGCTTCGACGCCTTCCGGTCGTTCGGTGACTTCGCGCAAGACCAGCACAGGCTTGCCAAGTCCAGGCGCTTCTTCCTGCAAGCCGCCGGAATCGGTCAGCACCAGATACGAAGCCTTCATCAACTGCACCAGCGGCAGGTAATCAAGCGGCGCCAGCAATGTGATGTTGTGTACGTCGCCAAGTTCAGCGCGAACGACTTGCTGCACGTTCGGATTCAGATGAACTGGATAAACGATTTGAGCATCGGCAAAACGGGACACGATTTCTTTCAACGCCTGACATATTTCTCGCAACGGTTCGCCGAAATTTTCGCGGCGATGCGCCGTCACCAAAATAATCTTCTTGCCACTCAAAACGGCTGGCAGCACGGTGGCCAGTTCGCCCGAACGCCAGTCGTAATCTTTTGCGGCGACTTCCAGCAAAGCGTCAATCACTGTGTTGCCGGTGACAACGATGCTGGACGAATTGACCGATTCGCGCAGCAGGTTGTCGCGGGATTGTCTCGTCGGCGCGAAATGCAAATCGCAGACGGCATCGGCAATTTTGCGATTTATTTCTTCGGGGAAGGGCTGGAATTTATCCCAGGTTCTCAAACCGGCTTCGACGTGGCCAACTTTGATGCGGCGATAAAATCCGGCCAGGGCGCCGACCATTGCCGTGGTCGTATCGCCTTGCGTCAGCACCCAATCAGGCTGTTCTTTTTCCAGCACGACATCCAGTTCGACCAGCGCCTTCGCCGTCAATTGAGCCAGCGACTGATTGGGCTGCATCAGGTTCAAATCGTAATCCGGCTCAATGGCAAACAGTTCCAGCGCCTGATCCAGCATTTGGCGATGCTGAGCCGTGACGCACACGACGTTTTCAATTTCCGCGTGTTTGCCGAGTTCTTTGACCACCGGAGCCATTTTGATGGCTTCGGGGCGAGTGCCGAAAATGGAGAAAACTTTCATGAATCGTGTCTCGTGTGCCGTTGTCGAAGCTTCACATTCACGCTTGCAGGTCTTTTGCTTCGCCTGATTGGCGAAATTTCGCCAACAGCTTTCTGGCTTGGCGGGAACAGAACACCAGAACTGAAATCACCCATTTGCGCCGATGGGCGAAGTCGTAAATCTTGTCCATCACCTTGTTCAACAACCGATTTTGTTTGGTCAACAAATCAACCAGCACAGGACGAATCGTCTGTAGATTCTGAGCGGCGTTTTCAAGCTCTTGGAGAGCTTTTTGGAATTCAGGCCTGATTACCTCGAGTTCTCTGGCGCTTTCTGCAAGATCAAATCTGGCAGCTTCAAGCTCCTTTCTGATTTGGATAAATTCGCGCGCGTGAAGAGTTACTGTCAGACTGTCTTTCCTGGCTTCGATCAATTCGTTGGCCCGTATCAGCTTGGGAGTCAACGCTGCCTCACCGTGTTCGTTGTGCATAAGACTGTTTGTTTCGTGATACCGATACTCACAAACAGGGTTATTCAGATTCGAGAAATCGAATTCATATTTAGCCCCTAACCGAAGCAGGAAGTCATAATCTTCCAGCGGCGGCAATTGATCGTCGAACCAAAGCTCTTCAGCGTTGATGCGCGAGCGGTCAATCACATAAGAATGTATGGGGATGAAATTGCTCAGAAAAAGATCGGCGCGGTTTTTTCCCCACTCGAATTGGAAGTTCTTTTCGTAAATGTACCAATGCCCGTTGCTTTTGCGATTTCGTGAGATTCGACACTTGCCTGCGGCCAAAACCGCGTTTGTATTCTTCAGGCTTTCGATCAAGTCGCTGTACCCGTGCTGATACACATAATCGTCGTCGTCCAAAAAAGCCAGATAACGACCTTTCGCATGTTTTATTCCGTGATTGAGCAGATTGCTGCGACCATCGAACCCCGGCGGAAAATGCAGGGACATGATTTGATAGCGCGGCGACCCAAGCCAGGGCTGTTTTTCTATCAGGCCTGCAACCTGCGCTTCGGTGTCGGAGCTACCGTTTTGAAGGACGACGACAATTTCTACATCGCGCCAAAACTGCAACGCGAGCGAGAAAATCGCTTCGTCGAGCAACGCCAACCGGTTCAGGTCATGAAACCGTATGATGACGCTCAAAGTGGAATTGTCAGATTCGATCAGCATCAACTTATGTCCATCGAGGAACAGAGAAATAAAACAAGTGGTCGAAATCTGAGACGCCGTCATTCAGCAGATTCGGATCATCCTGACAATCGGCAATGGCTGGCATCTCATCCCGACTGGCAAAAAAGCCCTGAGAGATCAGTTCACTTTCCGCCCAGTGCAAGAATTCCTGATTCCGCCATTTTCGAGCCAGATACCTGCCAGACAGCAGCATGAATCTGGCCGTGTCGCGGCTGGGTTTACGCCCCAACACGGCGTGTCCGAACAAAGCATTGGGAACGACTTTGACCGAAAACCCGGCAGAACGCGCGCGCCAGGAAAGATCAATGTCTTCCAGATACATGAACAAATTGGGATCGAAGCCTCCGAGCCGTTGCCAGATTACGCGCGGAATCAACAAGCAGGCGCCAGACGCCCACAGAGTGTCGAAGGTGTTCTCGTCATAAGGCTTCGGATGTTCTTCGGGAAATTGCCGGGCTTCGAGCAAAGCCACTGAATCGCGTTCGAGCGTTTCCAACATCGCTTGCAATGCCAGCCGGTGCAACGCGCCGTCCGGGTTCAAACACAAAAACGCATCGCAGGTTGGATCGCCAAATGCCGTTTCCATCAGACAGTTCATGCCTTTGGAAAAACCGATGTTGCCCTGCGAAGGCAGCCTGGTCAGAGTGAAGTTCAATTCCGGCCAATGGCTTTCCGCGCCGTTATCAAGCGCCAGCAAATCCACCACGCGATTCGGAATGGTCAGATTCGACAGCGCCAGGTTCAGCGACTTGCCAAGTTGATTCAGTTGTTCGTCGGAGTTGTTGTAAGTCACGACTCCAATCGTCAATTTGTTCATGCGCCAATTGGTTTGCGCAGGGAATTCACACGCGCGCGACGATCATAATTCGGGCGCCCGAAGCCAGTTGCTCATAGGCATTCGGCGGAGGAACCACGAGTTCGACGCTGGAAAAACCCAACTTTTCCAGAATCCAGACCAGAGACTCGCGTCCCGGACAAAACGACAATTCCGTCAAACTGCCGAGTAAGGATTTGGATTCATCGGTCAAATCGAGCACGGAAAACGATCCCTGCACCTGTTTCCGAACGCGACTGTCCCACACAATCTCTTCTTTGAATTCAGGCGAAACCAGAGTTTCGATAATCAGTATCCTGCGGGTCAACGCCTTCAGCGTGCGCAACACGCCAATCGGATTTTCCATCCAGAACAATACGCTCAACAACAATGTCACATCGAATTGCGGCCAATCCTTCGGGTTGAGTTTGGTCACATCGCCGATCTGAAAACTGAGGTTGGCCAGGTCGTACATTTCCCGAATCAACTCGGCGTCTTCGACATTTTGCTGTCTGGCTTCCAAACCGACCACTCTTCGACAACCGCGCTGCGCCAGTTTGACCGAAAAAAATCCCTGATTGCTGCCAACGTCCAGACAATCAAGCTGCGACCAATCCGCGCCAAAAGTCGTTTTCAGCGCCGATTCCACCATCGCCAGCCGATTGGCGTGAATGACGGATACATGTGGCGGCAGATGACATTCGACTTTCCTGCCGCTGGGCAACGCCAACGGATAAAACCACGCTTTTTGCAGCGCACGTTCTTCCAACGCTCGCACCTCATCGCTGACGGCAATTTCTTCCGGCAACGGATCGGCTTCTTCCGGTTGTTCGGTGACTATGGCTTTCAGAATTTTTGGCGGAATTTCTGGCGGAACTTCTTCTGGCGGAATTCCCGGCTCTGTCGGAACGGTTTCTGAGACTTCCGGGGCTTCCGGTTCGGTAAGAGGCGAAGCGAGGTGATAGCGGTCGTGATATTGATGAATGATGTCCGTGGGCTGTCCCACGTCGCAAAGCTGGCCATGATCCAACCAGGCGGCTCGGTCGCAAATGCGCTGCACCAATTTGGAAGAATGCGTCACCAGCAAAATGGTCGTCCCTTGTCGGCGAAATTCCGTGATGCGTTCGGCGCATTTTTCCTGAAACTGTTCATCGCCGACCGACAACACTTCATCCACGATCAAAATGTCCGGGCGGGTTGCGGTGGCGACGGCAAATCCCAATCGTCCGGCCATTCCGGTGGAATATGTGCGAAGCGGCGCATCAATGAAATCTTCGATTTCGGCAAACTCCACTATGCTGTCGAACAAATTCGCCATTTCGGTGCGCGAATTTCCAAGCAGCGTTCCGTTAAGGAAAATGTTCTCCCGCCCGCTCAATTCGGGATGAAATCCTGCGCCGAGTTCCAGCAGCGGAGCGATCTTTCCTTTCACCCAGACGCGCCCGCTGGTTGGTTTCATCACCCGCGAGACGAGTTTGAGCAAAGTGCTTTTGCCTGCCCCGTTATGGCCGATCAATCCAAACACTTCGCCGCGTCGCAATTCCAGGGTGACATCGCGCAAGGCATTGAACTGCTGATGTTCGACCTGTCGTTTCACCTTGCGAATGGCGTATTCCTTGAAGGTTTTGATCCGTTCGCGTGGCGCGCTGTAAACAACCGACACGTTTTCCAGTCGAATGACCACATCATCATCATTCACGGCAGCTTCGATTTGCTTGTTTTTGGATTTCGGATTTTCAGATTCGGTAAGCAAGCTCATCGGCTTTCCTGCAAAAATACCACCAGCCAAAAGCCAGTGTGACAAACGCCGCCACGACCGAAGCCAGCACAGTATTCGGTCCGGCCAGCCAGCCGATCAACAGCGGCGCGCGAAAAATTTCGATCAGGTGATACATCGGGTTCAGATTGAACATCCATTGCAGATTTTGCGGAATGATTTCCCTGGGATAAATGATCGGCGTCAGATACATCCAGGCCATCAAAAAAATCTGGTACATCTCCAACACGTCGGCGAAATATGCCGCCACGCGAGACAACACCAACGCCACGCCGAGCGCAAACATCGCCGTCAGCACAATCGGCAATGGCAAAATCAGCAATGCCGGGCGCAGCGGAACTCCGGTGATGACCATGACCACGAACAACGGAATCAGCGTCAGCAACAAATTTATCAGCGACGTACCCAACGCCGTGACGGCAAAAATCGAACGCGGCAGGTAAATCTTGTTTATCAAACTGCCGCCCCAGACCAATTCGCTCATCGCTCCGGTCGTCGTTTGCGCAAAGAAATTCCACAGCGCCAATCCCGCCAACGCATACGCTGCATAATGCGGCTGCTGAAACCGAAAGATGTTCGAAAAGACAAACGTCAGCACCAACATCATCAGCAAGGGGTTCAGCATCGTCCACAAAATGCCCAGCACCGACCGTTTATAACGGGTTTTGATGTTGCGGACGATCAATTGCCAGAGCAGGTCGCGGTATTGCCACAAATCCTTCACTTCCGAAACAGCCGGATTGCCCAACAACGCCGAATCGTAGACCGGCGAGTCGGCAGTCTGAGCCTGATTGAAATCGGATTGGCTAGTTTTTGAGTTCATGGTGATTTTTATCGCTTTCGCCTGTTTCGGGAAAGCTCATTCACGGCGAGCGGCGGGGATTTTGGCTTGAGCCGGACGCAGCAAAGCCGTCAAATCAGGGCGATGGGAGTTATAGGTGACGATGCCAGATTAGTCAATTGAGCGTTTCGGTAACTGCTTGTCGGCAACAAATAACGGTCAAACCGGGACGCTCTCGCTTCTACAGGCTTTGCTGCGTAGAATTGGCGCCGTCGCTGATGATAATTCCAATTCCACTAAACCAGCCGGTCGGCGTATGAAACGATGAATGAAGAAAAAATGGTACTGCAAAAACGTCTTAATCCGCTCAGTTCCTTGCGAGAAGAAATCGCAATCCTGTGCGTTGTAAAATGCCGCATGTCACACGAGCGTGTGATAAGAGACCAGGCGTCAGGGTTATCTATAACCTGTCGTTTTCCAGAAGGTAGTTATCAGCGGGTCGGTCTATGTGCGCCCGACTTGCGAGCCACCAGGCTGGGCTGTAGCCATACGACTGCGAGGATTAAATTAGACGACGCAATCAAGTTATTGGAAATGAGCAAGGTCAGGGATAAGGTCGCTGTTTCATCGTTAAGCAGGGAGTTGGGATGGTTGGACAATTCCATTCACCTGTTGGATCACCGCAAGGGGGAGGCAGAAAAAAGGCTTGCGAGAATACGAGACGAAGTTTGCGGAGCCGTCGAGAGTGAAGAGAAGTGGGAGAAAGTCAGAGAGGCTGAAAAGGAGATTGGAGAAATGGAACAGATACATGATGAGTACGTGGAACGGTTGGGACAATTGAGAGACAAGATAGTCAGTGAAATTGACAAGTTATCGTTTGAGGACACACTGAGGAAGGAAGCGTGGAAGTCTGAAGCGGCCTAACGGGAGCGTCAGGCATTCACTTTAACAGAATGCAAATTATGCTTGATCGAATTGCAAACGGACGAACGGATTTGGTCTTCGAGTACGTGGCTGCGGGTCACGCGGCGACTTCGACTGATGCCGACGGCGTGTCGCTGATTCAGCATTGCGCTTATTACGGAGATGTCAGCGCGATACGGTTTTTGCTCAGTCAGGGAGAATCGCTGGCCTCACTCGGAAACAACCTGGACTTGAACGGCGCGGCTTTTCACGGGCATTGGCGACTGTGCCAGTTTTTGATTGAACAGGGCGCGGATGTGAATCAACCGTTGTCCGATACCTCAGAAACTCCGCTGCACGCGGCGCTTTGCAAAGCCAACAGCTTGCCGCACGAATGGGTCGTCAAGGTCTTGCTCAGCGCCGGAGCCAATCCCAATGCCAAAACCAATCCCGCGGTGGAAACCGGCGGCTTTATGCGCGATTGCCGCACCAAAGGCGAAACTCCGCTGCATCGCGCCGCCGCGTTCGGCTCCGCAACCATGATTCAATTGTTGCTGGACGCCGGAGCCGACCGCGAACTCACGGATATGAACGGCGACACGCCGCTCAGTTGGGGAAGTTGGTATTTGCGACCGGATTCGATTTTGCGGAAATTGTGTTACGGCAGCTTTTTCATTCGCCCCGACCGCCATCCCGGCGGAATGGAAGCCTATCTACTGGGCGAACCGAAGAAATAGGAGTTGGGAGATGGGGTAGGGAGACACCTTTCAAATCGCCAAATCAAGACTGAGACGTTTTTTCTCGACAGGATTACCAAGATTTTCGGTCAGGATTTACAAGAACATCCAGGCGACAACCACTCCGACCAGATGCAATCTTGTTCATCCTGAAAAAATCCTGGTAATCCTGTTTTGAAGTTTCTTGTTTTGATTTATTTGCTGAAGACTTCCAGCGTGAGCGTGTTTGCGCCCGGTTTGATTTCGACAACGTAATCGCTTTTGTCTTTCGGGCGTTGGCGGCTGAACACGCGCTGATTTTCTATGCTCGGCGACAAATCGCGTTTGCGAATGTATTCGCCCCACGCCTTTCGATCTTCGTCGGTCAATGAACGATTCCGCAGCTTTTCCATCATCTGAATCATCATCGGATCGCGCGAATTGCTCAGCCAGCGTGTGGCGTCCTGTCGAACTTCAACACGATACTTTCCGGCCACAGGCCCTTGTTCCGGGCTGACTTCAAATGATCCCAGTTCTTTGGTGTGAGCGTTGGTGATGTACATCGTCACCGCCGGAGCCGTTGGTTGATCCACCGGAGTCAAAATCACCATCCCGCGAATCAGCGGCGCGCCATCCAGTTTGACGACGCCCGCCAGCGAAGCGCGCGGTTTGGCTGTCAAAAATCCGCCCGCCGTCAACCATTTGTGCATCAGGTGCGGCCATTCGCCCAACACCGGATCGCCCAGCGCAAAGCCTACGCCGTGAACGCCATTGACGAAAAAGTGCGCTTCGGCGGGGACTTTGGCTTTCAGCAAACTGGAATACAAATCCACCATGCCGCGCATCTGCCCGGCGTCTTCGGCAGTGCAATACATAAACGTCGGCGGAACGTTTGCGCCTGCCACGGAATTCGGCATCTGCATCGAACCGTAGGACAAAATCAGGAAATCCGGTCGGCTGGAAACTTTTTCGAGCGGATCAGTTGACGCGGCGTTCGCCGCCAGCGGATTGAAAGAAGCGTCGGCGGCAAGCTGCGCTCCGGCGGAAAAGCCAATGATACCGATGCGGTTGGCCGAGATGCGGTATTGATCCGCATTGGCGCGAACGAATTGCATAGCGCGTTGGGCATCCGCCAACCAATCCTTGCGCTCATACAGCGGGCGAATGCGATAGCGAACAATGAAGGCAGCGATACCGCGTTCTTTCAACCATTGCGAAACCAGCACGCCTTCGTGATCCACGGCGCGCACTGTGAAGCCTCCGCCGGGCAGAACCACAATCGCCGCGCCGGTGTTTTTCGCGGCGTCCGGCAAGACGGGAATGATCGCCGGTTTGTCTTCGTCAGAATTGCCCGTTGCGCCGGGCGCTCCGTTCGGCCAAAGCAGGAAAGGTTCCGCAAGCTTTTGCGAAAATGTGTTGGGAGAAAATGCAAGAACGAAAAGCGCGGCGAACAGAAATCGTGTGACTATCATGCGAATGATCCTTTTCGAGTTTTTGAAGATTTTTTGCGGAAGAGAACCTGCCCGGCATCCGGGTCTAATTCGACCTTACAGCCCTGAAATAATTCCGTGCCAAGCAGACCTTCATCTTCGGAGTTTGTCGCCTGAACCAGAACCTGAATTTTTTCTCCAAACCAGAGAATTTCTCCGACGAATGCCTCCGTTCGCACAGTCGAACCATCCGCTAACCGGTTGTAGATATACCCGTATTGCTTCAACCCCAATTTCTTGATGAGCGAAATAGGTAGCGTAACCTCACCATTGGAGCCAGAATCAACAACCAGATCGAGTCGCTCGCCATCGGGAGTAAAAACTTCGATATGAGGCGACAGTTCTGAATCCCACCATCCGTTTAACTTCAAACCGGGCTAGCTCTCTGATTTTTGGCTCCTTGAAGCCTGGATGAAACCGCCGTGGGGAAACCAATCCTGACGATGAAAAACAGCTTGTTCGGGTGTTTCTCTTCGGCTTTCAAAACTGCTTCTACCATCCTCTTCCCAAGAAAATAATCGCCAGAGTCAGGTTCAATTGCCGCAAACATTCCGATGTAATCTGGCTCAAGAATCATTTTCAGCTTGGTTTGATATAGCTTGTCTCCTCGCTTGCATAAGCGCATGGCTTCGGTATCTTTTTTTGATAACCGTTTAGACTTGGCCTTTCTGCTTATTTGTCGGCGTTGCTTCAACGTCATAAAACTCTCCTTCACGGCCAGTAGCGTAGCCAGCGCTGAATATCGAATCAAGCCAATTGATCCTGAACGCCGACGTTGACCCATTCGCCGGTTTGGGCGCTGATGAAAATGGCTTCGCCCAACACCAGTTCGTAATGGCCGTCCTGAAACGTTGGGAAATCGGGCGTGGCGTTGAAATCGCCCGCCGCCAGATACCGGTAAATCGCGTGATAAAGCTGTTTGAAGGTATCGGGAAATCCTTCGTCGTGGCCGCCGGGATACGACGTGAACTGGCGCGCTTCTGGCGCGAGCAAAGCCGGGTCTTTCAGCAGCAATTCGTTTGGACGTTCCCGATGGCCGATCAACAATTCGTTCGGGCGTTCGCTGTCCCAACTGAGCGACGAACGCGAACCGTCAATTTCAAAGCTCAAGCGATTTTTGCGACCGGCGCTCACCTGCGAAACGGTGACGACGCCGCGCGGATTCGTCCGGCGTTCAGTTGTGTCGAACCGCAGCATAATCGTCGCGTAATCTTCGGTCGTGATTTCCTGTTCTTCATAATCGTCTGCGTCTTTGTCTGGCAGCAGCTTGCCGGAAAAAGTATCAATTGGCCTGATCGGTTTTTTGCGAACGGGCAAAAACGTGGCGAAATCGGCGCAAACGGCTTTGACGCGCAATCCGGTGATGAACGTAATCAAGTCCAACCAGTGCGAACCGATGTCGGCAACCGCGCGCATCTTGCCGCCGAGTCCCGGTTCCAATCGCCAGTTCCAATCCGTCGGCAGCAACAACCAATCCTGCAAATACGAACCTTGCGCGATGAACACGTCGCCGAGTTCGCCACTCAGCGCCATCGCCCGCGCATGCTGCACGATGGGATAAAACCGAATGTTGAAATTGACGGCGTTGACCAGTTGTCGTTCATTGGCCAGCGCCACCAGTTCGGCGGATTCCTGCGGAGTCATCGCCAGCGGCTTTTCGCAAACGACATGCTTTCCGGCTTCGAGTGCGGCTTTGGCTTGCGTGTAATGCAGATGATTCGGCGACGTGATGTGAACGACGTTGATCTGGTCGTCGGCAATCAACGCTTCAAATGAATCGTAGGCTTTGCTGAGTCTCAGTTCTTCGGCTTTGGCGGCAGCGCGTTCGGGGCTGCTGCCCACCAACCCCGCAACTTCAATTCCCAACCGCCGCAAGGCTTCGATGTGGGCTGGACCGATGAATCCTGTGCCAACGACTCCGACGTTGATGTTTTTCATTTCAGTATCCGCCAGCCGGTTCGGCACGTTCGAGCTTCAATTCGCCTGCTCGCCATTTGACGAAATCGTCGCACATCGTCGCTGTCGCCGTTGCGCCGATGCGGGTCACTCCGGCTTCGATCATTTCCAGCGCCGCAGCCAGTGTTCGCACGCCGTGAGCGGCTTTGACCTGCACGCGGTCGCTGACGTTGGCGCGCATCAATTTGATGTCGGCCACGGTTGCTCCGGTCGGAGCAAATCCCGTCGAGGTTTTCACCCAATCGGTTCCGGCTTCGTCGCAGATGCGGCAAGCCGCGATTTTCTGTTCGTCGCTGAGGTAGGCATTTTCAAAAATGACTTTTACTTTGGCCTGATGTGCGTGCGCCAGATCGCAGATGGCTTTGACTTCGCGGGCGACGTAATCGGTTTCGCCCGAACGCAACTGGCCGTAATTGATGACCATATCGAGTTCGACCGCGCCGTCTTCCAGAGCTTGTCCGGCTTCGGCGAGTTTGGTTTCGATGGTCGAACTGCCGTGCGGAAATCCGACAACGGTGCTGACCAGCACATCGGAATCGGCCAGCAGCTTCGCAGCTAATCGCACGTGATAAGGCTTCACGCACACCGATGCAGCGTGATACCGCGCTGCCAATTCACAACCGGCGATGACATCGGCTTCGGTCAATTGAGGCTGCAACAACGAATGGTCAATCGTTTTGGCGAACTGTTCCGCCGTCAGAGTTTCAACGTTCAATCTCACTCGAAGCTCCTTGAAAAAATAAGGTTCAACCACGAATGAGCACGAATAAACACGAATGGAGTTTTACTGGAATCACTCCGGGCAATCCGCCAAAACACTAGATCGGTTTTCAGGTCACTGTATGGAATACCCGCAAAACTTGAACCAAGC
>CAYYDG010000055.1:0-48504 GCA_964470555.1 uncultured Heliomicrobium sp. | reverse complement strand
GAGTCTCAAAGACCACAAGATATAGGCGGAACCACGCGAGTTCCTAAAGAACCAACAACCGATCAATCCAATTGGGCCGACTTCTTGCGCATCAGCCCCTGGAACCCGGACGCGGTACGCGCCGAGCTACTCAAAGCCCAGATTGACTCTGGCATCGAGCACGGACAAAAAAGTGGTCAAGCTACGGAAATCTACCTCAACTTCGACGACTCGCTCGGCGAAAAGGATGACGCCACCTGGCGGCTGGATGTCGTTGACCGGCATCACGATCATACGAAAAGCGCGCCCGGCAGGCCGCGTTACAAAAACGCTTTTTGTTATCTCGCCTGCACAATGTGCGTGGGCGAAGTCAGTCTCACGCTCGACGTGCGCTTGTACCTGCGGGCGCGCACCGTCCGACTCATCAATCGGAAGCGGGCGCCGGAAGAGAGAATTCGCTTTCGCAGCAAGAACAGCATTGTCCGTCAGATGCTCGAACGAATCGCGCCTTACTTACCGCCCGATTGGAACGTGATCGTGCAGTTCGACAGTTGGTACGCCTCGAAAAAGATTCTCAAGTTTGTTCATCGCCACGGATGGCAATTCACTTGTGGGTTGAAGTCAAACCGCAAGCTCAATGGAAGACGACTCGACGAACAGAACCGAAAAGAGAAGCACAAGTGGCACACCAAAATCAGTGTGACCAATGCGAAGAAAGAAGAACGATCTTACTACGTCCGCCCACTGGAGGGGCGGCTGGAAGAGATTCCCTTCGATCTGCGCGTTTTGATCTCAAAAAGGCACACGGGGCAAAAATCCCCGGCGTACTTCGCCAGTACGCGCGACTGCAAGCCACAAGCCGTCTTGCAGGGCTATACCGGACGCTGGTCGTGCGAAGTCGTCAACTTTTATCTGAAAGTTCAACTTGGGTTAGCGGACTTTCGCCTCTGGCACTACGAAGCGGTGGACAAATACGTGGTCGCGGTACATCTGGCCTGGGCTTACATCGAACGGCGTTTGATCAAAGAACGCGATGCTCAGATCAAATGCTGCGGCGACCTGATCCGCCGGCATCGAGAGGAACACGCCGAAAGCCTGCTCAAAGCCGCTGTCGGGATGGCGCTTGGTGGAGCAACGCTCGATCAAGTGCTGCAGCGATTCTTGAGGCGTGAATCGGCGGAGGCCTGAGAACTCGATGTCGAACAGGTAGCACCTCTCGCCTGGCCAGAATGAACTTTTCGCCGGGGTCGGAGTTGTGTTACCTAAAGTCACTCAAGAGGGTAGACCGTGTCACAGAAAAGTAACTCTTTTTCGCCAATGTCCAGTAACATACTATGGCCTCCCAGCAGTAGTGAACTATTTGTAGAAGTGTGACCAGAACACTGCGTTCGCAATCGCGTGTAATTCCTGGCAGCTAATCGAACTGATTGATCACGACTTCTCGATCAGGAAAGCTGGCTACCAGCTTTAATTCTCCGCCCATCGCCGTGATGAATTTCCGCAAGGTGCTGACGTAAATATCGCTTTGATGTTCCATTTTGGATACGACGCCTTGATTGAGCTTCATCGCTTCGGCCACTTGCTCTTGCGTAAGGTTGAGCGCCTTGCGCAATTCCTGCAAAGCGATTTCTTCCAGCATTTCATTGGTGCGGGCGCGGGCTTCCGCTCGCGCTTCCGCCGGTAGCTTATCTCTCAATAAACGAAACGGTTTCGCCATTACAGTAACCCTTCTTTCTTGAGTTGCGCTAAATGATCGTCATAAAGCCGGTCAGCGATGGGCACGAAAGTTTCGTACCAACGATCATTTCCGGCTTTATTACCGCCAATTAACAAGATTGCATTTCGACGCGGGTCGAAGGCATACAGTATCCGATAAGGATCGCCTTGATGCTGCACTCTCAACTCGCGCATGTGATCGTGCTTGGAGCCGTTAACTCCTGAGCAATGTGGGTAGCCGAGATAAACGCCACGCTCTTCGAGCAAGTCTACGAAAGCTGTGACAGACTTTTGCTCTTCGACCGTCAGCGTATCCCACCACGCTTCAAATTCATCGGTGTATTCAACTTCCCACATCGGTTGCAGTATAGCTCTAAAGCGATATGCCCTAAAGCGCGATTACGCAAAACTAAAACCTTGTTTCGGCATCGGCATTGTGCGAATGCGTTCGCCTGTTGCCATGAAAATCGCGTTTGCAATCGCAGGCAAAATTTGCGGCAACGCGCACGCCGACATGATTTGTCCCACTTGGCAGTAATCGCATTGCGTTACGTCGAGTTCCTGCTAGGCGACTTGCACCGGATGCGTTCCGTCATCGGCATAAGTCTTTCCAGTTTTCATCACCACTTCAAATCCGTCACGGCGATGGGTCCGTTGCAGTTTCAAAAACAAATCCGCTTGCAGGAAGCGCGCCGCCTGATGCTCGGCGAAGACCTGGATGCCGCCAGCGCGGGATACCAGGTGGGATATGAAGACCCTGCGTACTTCAGCCGCGATTACAAAAAGCTATTTGGCGCGCCGCCGCCGCAGCGCGACATCGCCAAACTTCGCAGCAATCTGGAACTCTAAAAACATAGGAACGCTTACATCGCCCGATTATTTGAACCTGACCTTGACCGAATTGGCGGCTTTGCCGTCAACCATCAACACAACATCCACTTCGCCACGCCCGGTCAAACCTTGCGGCAATCGCAGATTCACCTGATCCAGGCCGAGAAAATCTCCCTGCGGGCCAGCGTACAGCACTTCAACCGGAGTTCCGCCGATAGTCGCCGTCACGGTGCTCAGCGAGCCTCGGTAGCGAAGTCCCGTGCCAAACAGCATCAAAAACACTTGATCGCCGGAGATGCTCAGATCAATCGGCAATGCGACGTAGCGGTTTTGCGCGACATCGAACTGCACGGCTTTTTCGAAGTGTTGCTGACCGTTGGCTTTGATGCGAAACACCGAAGCCGCCGCGACTCCTTGCCCATTGGAGTTCGCGGCGAATAATCCCGGCGAGGTTTGATTGATTTGCACGGTGGCGATGGAAATGGCTCCGGCTTCGTTGAAGACGGAAACCGTCGCCGCTCCCGGCGCGGTTTCTGCCGGAATCAGATAATTGATCTGCGTCGGCGAAACAAAAAAGAGCGGAGCGAATCGTTCGACACAAATGCTGTCTTTGACGCGCACGCTGGTTCCATTCAGCGTAAACGGCGGCGCGCCATCGGCAGGCATCGGATAAACCGAAAAGTTCGTCCCCCAGGCCGACACCAGCGAATCGGGCGCAACGGCTTCGGGTTTCAAACTGGCGGAAGACACCGTGGTGAAGCTCATCGTCGAACCGAAGTTGGGAAACAAAAACGAACCGGACGAGCGCGTGATCGGAATGCAATCTCCGGCCAGCATTTCGCGCACCGGTTGGCCGTCCGGCCATTTGCCCATAAAGCGTTGTTCGGCGCTGCCATTGCCGAGCGCGATTCGCCTGCCTGCCTCGCTGCCGTTGAAAACGTAATCGGCCAGCGCGTCGAACATTCGGTAAATGCCGTAATAATCCAGCGCATTTTCATCGCTGCCGGTCGAAGGCGTTCCGTGTTCGGCGTTCAGCGTGTAACCGAATCGGCGTTCGCTGCGCAGCATGACGAAATCTTTTTCGCTGGCCGGCAAATTGGCTCGCTCGAACATTTCCTTGCTCATGCGGTGATCGCACACGCCGTCGTCTTCATAGACTTGCACCAGCAGCTTTACATGCTGCGGCCATTGGACATATTCCTTGACACCGAAATTGAAGACGTACCACGCCGCCATCGAATAAACGAACGCGCCGTTCTGCCCCCAGCCTTTGCCGACAACTGCGCGCCGCATCATTGCGGGCAAAGCCGCCCCGCCATACGAATGCCCGACAAAACCCATTCGCGTCAGATCGAAGGAAACGCCGAATCGTTTGACCGCTTCTTCAAAACCCGTCCAGATTGTGTTGTACCGTTTCTCGTGCAAAGTGATGTCGCCGGAAATGACCTGAAACGGCAGATAGACCAGCGCATAACCTCGGCTGACTATGTGATTGATGAGCGGGCGATATTCGTCCGGGTTATTGTTGTTGAATCCGGGCGCGAAAAAGATGACCGGCGCTGGCTCGGTTTTTTCGACTGGGCGAAACACCTGCACCTTTTCATTGTCGTAAAGCGGGCTTGGAAACTTGTCCACTTTGACCGTGAACGCGCCATTGGCTCCGTAACCGGATTGAATCGGCGGAATCGGCCCTTCGGCATAAACCAATCCGCCAAGCGAACACAACACTGCGACCGCGAGTAATATGGTTTTCATAACTTTCAAGGTGAACTGGTTGGCTTTTGATGTTTGTGGGAAACGTAGTTGCGCCGGATTGCGCACGGCATGTTTACAACGATTCGGCGGGATAAGGAAAGAGCAAGTTTATTCAGACCGAGGTTTTCCGGCGACGCGATAACTTCGGCGTGAACGCACAACGACATCAGTGCGCGCGACTTCGACTTTCAAATTGTGGATGCTTCCCGGAGCGTGATCTGCGGGATAAAAGCCCAAACGGTATTGGTGTCGAAGCTCTTCGACAATCTGCCCAAAGGTTTCTTTCAGCTTGGCGACTTCGCTGTCGAAATATCGTCCGGCGGAAACTGAAGAAAGCTGCTGTAAAAATTCTATGGCGCTGGCGTTGCGCGCTTCTATGCGACCTCGCCGTTGAGGCGGCGCGGGAAATCTGGGCGTAACAATGCCGCCACGTCTGCCGCCACGTCCTCCCCAGTCGCCTTGCCTGCCGCCGCGATCACGTCCGGCGAAATTTGGCGGCAATGATTGATAAAAAACCGAATAAATCAAAGTGTCTGCTTCTGCGGCGCTGTCGAGCAAATTTCGTTCGCTGATTTCGCTGCCGTGGTCTTTGCCGTCGGTCAACAACACAATCGCTTTGCGTCCTTTGACCGTTCGGAATTCTTCGCGCATCACGTCATAAACGGCGTCGCGCAGTTTGGTTCCGATCACCTCGCCGATGCGGGCTTTGCCAATCGCCTTTTCCAGAGCCTTGCGGTCTGAAGTCAGTTCGCACAACACTGTTTCGTTGAAATCAAAGCTGACGATCATGGCGCGATCTTGCGGACGTAATTGTTTGACGAAATCTTTTGCGGCTTTTTTGATGTCGTCGAGCGTCATTACAGCGCTACGGCTGGTGTCCAGAAGCAATGCGACGTTGATCGGCTCTTCCGTATCGGCAAAAAAATCTATCGGCTGTTTGACGCGATCTTCGTACAAGGTGAAGTCCGAAGCTTTCAGACCGCTGATGTAACGCCCTTGCCGGTCACTGACAATCACCGGCACGCTGACCAAAGCGGTGTCAATTTTCAGCGTTTCCTGCTTTTGCTCCTGCGCATTGGACGGGATAAAGCCGGCGATCAACCAAATCAGAACTGTCCAAACCGCGAAAAACTTTTTGCTCATTTTTTTACCTCAAACGAATTGCGTGGAAATTTGCAGGTAAGACTATTCGGTGGCGGCTGAAGTTTGAAAATTTTCTCTCTGCGATTGGTGCAATTTCAGCAGAATCAACAACAGAATCGGCAACACGATAATCACACCGACAATGCCCAACTGTCGCTCGCCGATCCAAAACGTCATAAACAGATTGAAGCCCAGAATGCCGAAATAGAGTCCGGCTGCGCCCAATGCTTTGTAGCGGTAATTCCACACACCGCCTGTCAAATTAGCTGATTCCGCGAAAACCAGTTTTTCCAGCCAGACAAAGAGGCGAACAATTACAAAACAGACAAAATACCAACCGAAGAAATTTGCCAGTGTGATGCCAAAATAGCTTCCGCCTTCGGGGTAATAATAAATCTTGCCCAAAAACCAGCGGTCGCCGAGCAGCGCCACTGGATCAATGATGATGTCCAGATACATCATCAAAAACGGCGCCAGGAAATTCACTGCCCAGCTTCGGCGAATGGCTTCAGCATTCACCGCCTTCACATCGCGCCAGCTTACGCGCAGTGGCGCAAGCAGCGTGGTCGCCAATTCCCAACTGACGTAGCTCAAAAACGTAAACGAGAGCGAGTCCATAAACGGGACTCCGGCGATCCACAATTCCCGGTCGCTGGTGGTGTTGATGTAGTAGTACAAACCGAACGGAAAGCCGGTTGCGGCAACGGCTGAACTCCATTCACACAAAAACGCCACGACAAAGGCCAGACACGAAAACAGCGCCGTTCGTTTCCAACCGATGCTGGTAATCGCCAGAAACAGGTAACACGCCAGAAAAACAAAAACGTAAGGGCGGTAAGCGATGGTTGAGAAAAACAGGTAGAAAAAGTGGAGCATTGGTGGCGAGTTTTGCTGGCAGGCGAGAAAAAAGCTGGCAGCAAACGAAGCTGCCAGCTTTTTGATTGGCGATTACTTTACTCGTTTCAATTTCACAACGCGCCCGGACAGATTCCATTCGGCAACATAAAGATTCCCTTTGTTGTCCCAACTGATTCCGTGAGCGGCGATAAATTCGCCGTCAACCCATTGGTCAGGCGGAATTCGATTGGTCGCCTGTTTTTTATCGTTGCCGCTGTCGCCCAGATGCGTGACCAGTTTGTTGTCCTTGTCAATGATCGTTACGCGGCCTTTCAGATCGCCGATGGCCACATCCGTGCCGCGTATGCTGAGCACCGACGGCAAACGCATAAAGTCGTTTTCGGTTCCGTCCACCGTTTTGATGTGTTTGCCTTCCAGCGAAAACCACTGCAACCGATGATTGGCGCGGTCGGTCACCAAAACAGTCGGCTCTTTGCCACGCTTATCAATGATGATTTTGTGCGGCGTGCTGAATTTGCCATCTTCTTTCGCCGGAGTGCTTTTGCCGCCCCAGGAATTCTGATATTCGCCTTTCGCGTTATAACGATGCACGTAATTCGCGCCGTAACCATCCGTCACGTAAAAATCTCCGTTCGGCGCAACCGTAATGCCTGTAGGTTTGAATTGCGTCTTGTCTTTGTAGATGCCGGATTTCTCTGGATAACCTTTCACCCAGACGATTTCTCCAGAAGTCGTGATCTTGGCGAATTCATTGCGAAACAGACTAACCAGATAAATGAATTCCTGTCTGCCTTCCCTGTTCAATTGCATGTCGTGCGTGCCGTTGCCGTCCTTGTCCGGTTTCCATTCCTTGCCAATGGAGCGCACATATTTGCCATTCTCATCGAAAACAACAATCGCAGCGTCGCTGTCCGTGCTGAAATAAACCTGGTTTTTCGAGTCCACCACTACGCCACCGTGAGTGCTTCCGAATTTCATCCCTTCCGGCAACTTGCCCCAACCCCGAACCCATTCGTATTTGTGATTGCCCGCGCCGAGAATGATCGGAGCCACAGTTTGCGAACGAGCTTCGGCAGAAAACAAAAGTTGCGGCGCAATCGCCGAAGCAGTCAGCCCGGCTCCCAATCCAGCCAGAAACGTCCGGCGATTGAGTTGATAATGCTCCAAATGAGACATCAGGAACCTCCATTGATAGTTGTGATTTTAAAGTGAAGATTGCGAGCCGTTTCTACCTTAGCGACTCTCATTTCGCAACCGCATTTCCGACGCGCCCAACCACAAAAAACCTGTGGAGCAATCCCAGCCCCACTCCGACCACAATTCCATAAACCCAGGTCGAATAATCGTCCCAACTGAGCTTCAATCCAATCGTCAGCAGCAAAAAGATTGCGGCGAAAAGGCGATAAACCTTATTGGTGACGGTCAACAGGCTGTAGCTGAAAAACAAAACATGACCGGATGGCGGAATTTGCCATCCCCAAAAACGACCAAGCCCGGCGGCTATTACAATCACGTCAAAGAACACACAAGGCCAGGGCAGCTTCGCTCGTCGCTTGAACTCAATTGCCAGCCAGACTATTCCCATTGCGGCAACAGGCAAGTTGTAAATCCAAAAGAAAAGTTGATTCATTGGCGGCATTCTACTTTGCAGCAACAAGTACTTGTCAAAATTCCAAACTGAAACTATGATCCACGCCGTTATGGGCACAGTGCATCAATTCCGTCCTGAAGAAACATCTGAACCAGATTCTCTCCCGGTTCCCTCGCTACATGGTCGAGCGATGGACAATCTGCGCTTTATCCGCGAAACGATGGAGCGAGCGTCGTCCTTTACGGCAGTTCCCGGCTGGGGTGGCGTGATTGTAGGCGTCACGGCTTTGATTGCGGCGGTGGTTGCCGCGCAAGTTCCCTACGAACACGAATGGATGTATGTCTGGGGCTGCGAATTGCCCCTGGCATTGCTCATTCTGGGGTTGACCATGAAACGCAAGGCAGCGGCAGCGCAAACCAAATTGCTTTCGCCGCCGGGACGACAGTTCACACTGAGTTTGTCGCCGCCATTGATCGCAGGGGCATTGTTGTCAATCGCGTTGGCGCGCGTTGGAGCTTACGACGTGCTGCCGGGACTGTGGTTGCTGCTTTATGGAACCGGCGTGGTGACGGGCGGAGCGTTTTCCGTCAGAGTCGTGCCGGTCATGGGCGTCTGTTTCATGAGCTTGGGAATGATAGCGTTGATCACTCCCGCACAATGGAACAATTTTTTCCTGGCCGCAGGTTTCGGAGGTCTGCACATCATTTTCGGAATCATCATCGCAAGGAGGCATGGTGGCTAAATCAGTCAGCTCGACAACCGAGCAAGTTAAAACCCAGATGGGCGCCAGAGCCTTGCAGGCTTTGCAAGCCGCTGAACGAGCGCCTGAACTCGACAACCTGATTCACGAACGCATTCGGTTAGGCATTGTCAGCGCGCTGGCGGCAAATGAATCGCTGACCTTCAGCGCGTTGAAGGAATTGCTGAAAACCACGGACGGCAACGTCAGCGTTCACGCCCGTAAACTGGAAGACGCCGGATACATCAACTGCACGAAATCCTTTGAAGGCCGTGTTCCCAAAACCGAATATCAATTGACCGAAGCCGGTCGCCAGGCTCTGGAACAATACCTGGATCACATGGAAGCCTTGATTCACGCCGCGCGCGAACGATAGCTGGCGACGGAGAATCATTCGCGTTCTCAGGTTTGACGCTTTACCTTGTTCACCGTTCATCATTTCATACACAGGAGATTTATGGTTCAACTGGCCATGGTTCAAGAAAAAACAAGCTCAGTATTGCAGGCCCATCACGACGAAATTCGTTTGAGAACTACGGAATGCCTTGAATTCGTTGATCTGACTTCTTACGTCGCCAACATCGTTGCCCGGTCTGGCATTCGCCACGGCATAGTCAACGTCCAGACCAAACATACCACCACGGCGCTCATCATCAACGAAAACGAACCGCTGCTGCTCAATGATTTGAGACGCATGCTGGACAGTTACGCGCCGCGCGACGGCGAATACGAACATAACGATTTCAGCCGTCGAATTGACATTCCACCGGATGAACCTGCGAACGGCCATTCTCATTGCAAAGCTTTGTTTTTGCCTTCTTCGATCATGCTCAATCTGGCTGATGGCCGATTGCAGCTTGGCCGCTGGCAGAGCCTGTTTCTGATCGAATTGGACGAAGCGCGTGAACGTAACATCTCGGTCCTCGTGCTTGGTCAATCTGCTTAAAAAGTCTCTCCATCCCAAATCGTCAAATTAACAGCCTGAACGAAAATGTTCAGGCTGTTAATTTTTTAAACAGCGGATCGTTTGCGTCAGTGGAGATTCCGCCTATGAAACGACTTTACCTGTTTTTCGCCGATGCGACGCGGCTGGCGCTGCAATCCATTTTCGCGCACAAGCTGCGCGCGTTCCTGACGCTGATTGGCATCATCATCGGCGTGGCTTCCGTTGTCGTCGTTGGAGCTTCAATCAACGGCTTCAACAGCTATGTGCTTTCCACAGTGTCCAAAATTCTGGGCGTCAACCATTTTATGATTGCACAGTTCGCTCATCAGGGAGAATGGAGCGAAGACGATTGGGAAAGGGCGATGAAGCGCAACAAGCGGCTTTATCTGGACGATTACGAATGGCTGGCCCGGCATTGCCAATCGTGCAAGGAAGTCGGCGCGCAATCCAATACTCGCTACAACCTCAAACACGAAAGCAAGGAAATGTTCGGCGTAGGCATCATGGGTGTGACCGCCAATATGGTGGAAATTGAAAACAAGACCATTGCCGAAGGTCGCTTTCTGGCTCCGCACGAAGTCGAACATTCTTCGCTGGTGTGCGTGATCGGCGGTGAAGTCAAAAACAAATTCTTCCCTGATACTGATCCAATTGGGAAAACGCTCAAAATTCGAGAAGTGCCAATGACCATCATCGGCGTGGAAGAAATGCGCGGCCCGTTCATGGGCCAGTCCATAGACAACCACGTTTACATCCCAATCACGACTTTCGGAAAACTGTTTGGACGCCGCCAGAGCATTCAGCTTCACGGCAAAACCTCCGACCGAGCCGCATTCAATCTGGCCATCGAAGAAGCCCAAATGGCCATGCGAAACCGCCACAAACTTGTCGGCAATGAAGACGACGATTTCGGCATCGTCAACACCGATGCCGTGAACCAGCAGGTAGATCGGTTCACAGGCATGATCGCTCTGGTGGTGACGCCAATCACATTGTTGTCACTGGTGGTCGGCGGAATCGTGGTCATGAACATCATGCTGGTGTCGGTCACCGAACGAACATTTGAAATCGGTTTGGGAAAAGCCGTCGGCGCAAAAAAGCGGGAAATCCTGATGCAATTCATGATCGAATCTTCCCTGTTGACGGCAGTGGGCGGTGTGTTCGGCTTGCTGCTGGCGGGGAGCATCGCCTGGGCGGTCAGAATCTCGACGCCAATTCCCATGACAATCACTGTTGGCTACATCCTGC
Organism: uncultured Heliomicrobium sp.; assembly: GCA_964470555.1. Taxonomy (GTDB): domain Bacteria; phylum Acidobacteriota; class Blastocatellia; order RBC074; family RBC074; genus RBC074. The sequence continues at coordinate 37,698 of CAYYDG010000055.1, read as the reverse complement.
TGGCGTTGCTGGTATCGGGCGGCATAGGAATGATTGCTGGAATTTATCCGGCATTCAAAGCTTCGCGGCTCGATCCGATTGTCGCGCTTTCAAAAAACTGAGGACGGCAATGAAGATCATTTCTCTATTTCCAACTGAAACCATCGCCATGGCCATCGGCACGATTCGCGCGCACAAGTTCCGCAGCGCGCTGACTGTCATCGGCATTGTCGTCGGAGTCATGACCGTTGTCGCTGTCGCTTCGATTTTGACCGGATTGCGTTCGACCATCGTTTCCATGGTCGAAGAATACGGAACGAACAACATCTACGCTTTTCACCTTTCCACAGGGCCGCGAATGGGCGACCGCGACCGCAGCGAATACCTGCGAAAACCGCTGACGCCCGAAGACGGCGAAGCGATTTTGCGGCAAGCGCCTGCCATCGAATCCGTCGCCAACGTGCTATTTATGTGGCGAATGGACAGCACGCTGCGGTACAACGGCCAAAAATATCGCTCAGGATTTTTACAGGGAGTTTCGGCCAGCTACGCACAGGTCACGAATGTTTCGTTGCAACAAGGCCGGTTCATTTCGGAAATTGACGATCACCACAAACGCGAAGTCATGGTCATTGGGCCAAACGTCGCCGAATCGCTGTTTCTTCACCAGCCAAACATCGTCGGTTCGATCATTGATTTGGGCGGTCGCCCGTTTGAAATCATCGGCGTGCTGGAAAAACGTAAAAACAGCTTTTTCGGCGAAAATGAAGAAGACAACGCGTTGTTCATTCCTTACGAAACCGGGCGCAAGCTGTCGCCTATCAGCAAGGAACTCAACCTGCACATTCGCGCCAAAACCGGAATGCTGCAGGCCGGATTGGATCAAGTAGAAGAAGCGCTGCGTCGCCAACGTGGCATCAAATACGACCAGCCGAACAATTTCGAACTGCAAACGGCATCGAAAATCATTGAGCAGTTCGACGGCATCACCATGTATGTTGGTTTGTTTGCAATTGCGATTTCAGCCGTCGGCTTGCTGGTCGGCGGCATAGGCGTGATGAACATCATGCTGGTGTCGGTCACTGAACGAACGCGCGAAATCGGCATCCGCAAAGCCATCGGCGCAAAAAAACACGACATCGTTCGCCAGTTTTTATTTGAAGCCATGACGCTGACTTTCATGGGCGGAGTGCTGGGTGTACTGGTCGCGGCGGTGATCAGCTATGTGATTATGTTTTTCCTGCCGGAACTTCCTGCTTCGATACCGTCGTGGGCAGTGATTAGCGGCCTGCTGGTTTCAACCGCCATCGGACTCGTATTTGGCGTGTGGCCGGCGAAAAAAGCAGCCAACCTGGACCCGATTGAATGTCTGCGATACGAATAATTACGTCATTGGAACAAGTTCCGACATATTTATGCGAGCACAAGAGTACCGTCCGCTTTTGTAACATTTCGCCTGCCTATGACTTGAACCCATTATTCTTATTCGTTGCGCATCTTCCATCACCCCTCTATCATCTGTCTGCCTTTTTCAACCTCCGGTTCAACTTCCTTGCATTATCGGGAAAACATCAAATATTTAGTGTGTGAAAATGCGGTTTTGCACGCATCTCATTTTCGAGCTAACGACGCGGTCACTCAATCAGCGGAATTGGCTGATGGGTATTGCATTGAGTGCCTTACTGTCGGTAACAGCAGCCGCGCAGTTTCGTTTCGACCACTGGACGATCAATGACGGGCTTCCACAGAACACCATCAATGCCATAGCACAAACGCGCGATGGTTATCTCTGGCTGGCGACGAACGACGGACTGGCGCGTTTTGATGGAACTCGCTTCAAGGTTTTCAATCGCGGCATCACGCCGGGCATAAAGAACAATCGTTTCTGGTCGCTTTACGAAGCCCGCGACGGCACACTGTGGGCAGGCTCAGAAGATTCGCTGCTGCGCTACCGAGATGGTCAATTCAAAACCTACACATCCGAAGATGGTCTGCCGAATGACAACATTACCTGGATTGAAGAGGACGATAGCGGCCATGTCTGGCTGAACGGTCCCAAAAATCTCAGTCAGTGGCGGGACGACCAGTTTTTCGTCTATTCCCCGTCTGAATGCTTGCCGGGACACGTTCCCGAAACCGGCTTCCGTCATGATCTGTGGTGGTCACAAGACGAGCAAGGCCTGCACGTCATTTCGCGCGGGCGCGTGATAACCTTCACCCGGCGTGACGGCTTGCCGAGCCTGAATATCATCAGCGTCAACCGTGACCAGTTTGGCTCGCTCTGGATCAACACTGATGCCGGTTTGGCGCGAATAAGAGATCCCCGCATTACCACGCCGTCCGGTTTGCAAAGCAGCACTGGCTGGCATGAAGACCGTAGCGGTGCCCTATGGCACGTAACGACGCGAGGGTTGATGCGCGAGCAACATAGCGCCTCCGAATTTTTCCCCGACATTCGCAGCATTTCTTTCACCTTTTACGAAGACCGGGAAGGCTCACTATGGGTAGGCACGACTGAAGGGCTATATCGAGCACGCGAACTGGGAATCACCACATTGACTGAAAAAGAAGGACTCCCTTCGAACCTGACCTATTCTGTTTTGCAGGACAGCGAAGGCGCAGTCTGGATCGGCTCATGGGGCGGTGGGGTGAGCCGATTCCATAATGGCCAGTTCATTTATTTCTCCTACACCAATCCCGCTGGTCTGTACGATCCCAAGATTACCTCACTTTACGAAGACCGCGACGGCGTGATCTGGATTGGCTCGACCGGAGGAATAAGCCGATTTCAAGATGGCAAGCTGACTCGGTTTTCCAGCGATCATGGTTTGACGCACGTCTGGAACACCTATCAGGATCGTATGGGCGACTTCTGGTTTGCGACGATGACCGGCCTGACCAGGTTCAGCAACGGCAAGTTCATTGTCTACACGACACGGGACGGCCTGCCTTTCGACAACGTCACGGCTCTTCTTGAAGACCATCAGGGAGCGCTCTGGGTGGGAACTTACGGCGGTTTGGCGCGCCTGAAAGACGGCCATTTCACCGCTTGGACTGAAGCGGACGGTTTATCGAGCGGCAGGATTCGCTGCCTGTTTGAAGATGACGCTGGCGCGTTGTGGATTGGCACGTACGACGGTGGGATGACTCGGTTAAAGGACGGGAGCTTTACGCGCTACACCACGCGCGATGGATTGTTTGGCAATGGGGTTTTTCAAATTCTTGACGACCGACGTGGATATTTCTGGATGAGTTCGAATCAAGGCATCTTCCGCGTTAGCCAACAAGAGTTGAATGATTTTGCCGATGGCAAAATTAAATCCATCGTCTCGGCCTCCTTCGGCAAGGATGACGGGATGCGTAATGTCGAGTGCAACGGCGGACGCCAACCAGCCGGATGGAAGATGCGGGACGGTAAACTCTGGTTTCCAACAATGGAGGGAATCGCGATCATTGATCCCGCAAAAATTCCCGTCAACCCGCAGCCGCCGCCGGTTGTCATCGAAGAATGCTTTCTCGACAAAGACGCCATCGCATTCACCGATGAATTGAGAATCCCAGCGGATAAAGACTACCTGGAGATTCACTACACCGGCTTGAGCTTCATCAAACCGGAACAGGTTAAATTCGAATACCTGATGTCCGGGCTGGATCGGGATTGGGTTGCGGTGGGCAATCGCCGCGTGGCTTACTTCAATCACCTGCCTCAGGGCGAATATCTTTTCACTGTGCGCGCGGCCAATAGCGATGGCCAATGGAACAAGCACGGACGAAGTTTAAGGATTATCGTGGTCCCTCCGTATTGGCGACAATCATGGTTTGTCGCGCTTGTCTGCCTGGGAATCGCGACGGCCATCTCCATCGCTGTTCGCCGTCGCTTTACCCGCCTGCGCCGCGAAGCCGCGCGGCAACAAGAATTCGCGCGCCAGTTGATTGAATCACAGGAACGCGAGCGACAACGAATAGCCGCGGAACTGCATGACAGCCTGAGTCAGGATTTGATTCTTATTCGCAACTGGGCGCAGCAGGGCGTGGCGCGACTGGACGAACAGGCGACTGAGCTTCAACAACTCACAGACATTTCGGCTCGCAGCGCCCAGGCTCTCACCGGGGTCAAGGAGATCATTTACAATCTGCGACCGCACCTGCTCGAAGAGGTCGGATTGAGCGGCGCGATCAAAATTTTGTTTCGCAAGGCGGCCAGTTCTTCCGGCATCGCGTTCAACGCCGAAATCGCTCCACAGGTTGACAAGACGCCACCTGAAACTCAGATCAATCTTTACCGCATCGTTCAGGAGTGTGTGAACAACATCATCAAACATTCGCACGCGACTGAAGTAGGGTTGACCATCAACTGCGATGGCCAGCGACTGACGTTAATTGTCTCAGACAATGGACGCGGCTTTGATGCAGCGGCGATTATGGCCAACGGCAAGCCCGGCAGCCTGGGTTTGACCAGCCTCAACGAACGCGCGCAGATGATCGGTGGTCATTGTCTGATTCAATCCGCCCCGGGAAAGGGCGCGACAATCACCGTTAAAGCCGATTTGCAGGAGATCGAAAGTGTCGAATGAAATCCGCATACTGATTGCCGACGATCATCCACTGCTACGCAAAGCGCTGCGTGATGCTTTGGCTGAAGACACAGCGCTGCGAATTGTCGCTGAAGCTGACAACGGCGCGGCGGCGCTGGATATGATTCAACAAACCAATCCCGACATCGCCATCCTGGATATACACATGCCGAAGCTCAACGGGATTGAACTGGCGCGAACGATCCAGTCAGAACGATTCCCCACGGCAGTAATCATACTGACCGGCGATGAAGAGCCGGAGTTGTTGCAGACCGCACTCAAAGCTGGCGTCAAAGGTTACTTGCGCAAAGACAGTGCCATCGTCGAAATCATAGCCAGCGTCAGAGCCGTTTCCGCCGGCAAACTTTTCATCAGCGCCGGTTTCTCAGGTGAACTTCCTGATCCGCGAACGCCAGAAAACGCCTCCCCTGCGCTCAAAGACCTGACGCCCGCCGAACGCCGCATCCTCAAACTGATCGCCGAAGGCAGATCGAGCAAGGACATCGCCGAAACGATGCGCATCCATTACCGCACCGTTGACAATCACCGCACACACATCAGCCGCAAACTCAACCTGCACGGCAGCCACGCCCTGCTTCGTTTCGCCATCGAACACAAAGACGAACTGGTCTGAAGCCGTCCGTGTGTATTCACACTCAACAACCGTGCGTTCGACTCTATAGCTTCACTCCGGCCTTCCGGCACACAATCCCGCACGTTATCAGCAACAATGGGAATCTCGGCAATGACGAAGTTTTTAATCGTCAAAGACAGCGCAGACACGCGACGACTTCTGGGCCAGATGCTTAGCAATCTTGGAGAGGTTTATGAATGCGACGATGGTGATGAAGCGTTCTCAGCCTTTGCTGAACATCGGCCCAGACGGGTCTTGATGGCCGTCAAATTCGGCCAAACCAGACAAAGTGAACGGCAATCCACAATGAATAAAAGGTAGAGCGATGATGCCTGAAGTTAATGATACCGTGAAGCTATGCCCCAACTGCAGGAGCTTTAACGATCTGTCAGAGTCCAATATCTGCCAGTATTGCGACTTCAACCTAGTGGAAGGCAAATTCGAGGAGCTTATGGCTCAACCCGGAGAAGTCTTCGCCGCAATGAAAAAATATATGGTGCCTGGTGAGCAATTGCGGCATGCGGCTTATGGATTACAGCAATCCACGCTACTGATTATTGTAGCGTTGATTGCCATGTTGCTTCCAGCCACTCTGATCACTGTGTTGCTGGTCGGAGCGAACGCCGGGTTATTCGGATCTCTGGTGTTCTTTATCGTCTGGGGAATATCGCTCATTCCAGTCTTGGCGCTACTCAGGAAAGATTACATGGTGGGATTGACCGATCAGCGGTTGCTAGTCGTTCGCATCAAAATGCCGATATTTACCGTCAACCTGAACGATGTTGTGTCCGTAAGCGATTACCCGCTCGCCCGCGCGCGCCAGGCGGAAACAAAGATCGGGCTGATGCGCGTCTTCATCAAGCTGAAAGACGCTCAATCATCAATCAACCTGCAATTCGGCGGGCGCGGATTGAGCAGCAATTACAAAGAAGCGGTAGAGATCGCGCATACGCTCAGTGGCAAGTAGTGAGAGGCAAGCTGCGGGAATCGGCATTATCACGCTGAAGCATCTCAAACGAGGAGTTAATCAATGCTGAAGAAGCAATCCACGATATTTTGCGCCAAGCTTGTTTTGTTATTCCTCTGCCCACTGGTTGTGGCCTGTCAGCAGAAGGCGGGGCAGGCGCAGACCCAGACAAAATCTCAATCATCCGCCAAAGCTCTGCAAGCGGACGAAACGCCGCTTGACGCTCCCGGGCAGAAGATAAAGGCCATCGCGAGTCTGCGCCGCGGGACGTTCAAGTACGGAAACGTCTCCGGCCCTTCCTGGAACATCACGATCAAGATCAGCAACCAGACGGCGCACGAGGTCGAGCTGGGCGAATCATTGGTCGTGCTTGAAACGTTGCGCAACGAAGATGTCTATGCGGCAAATTACATCGTGCGTAAACGCGGAGATGATGCGCAGAACCTGCGAAAGATCGTTGACCGCTACCATCTGCTGTGGGGCTATCAAATTGAAACGGACGGTTTCCAACCCATCCCCTTTCTCGCGCTGAGGAACCTTTATCCTTCGAGCGCAGCCGCTGATTTGTTCTTCGCTACACTTTCATCGCCACAGGCGGAAGTTTACGAAGGTTTCGGTTATGGCCGGGTCAGCCCGCATGCCGAACGCACGCTGAGCGCGGAATTGCCAACGCCCGTCGGCGCGAAAACCAAAGTCCGCGATTACCTCGCAGTCATTCTGCCGCTGGCGCGCCCTCTCAAAGGCGATGCGATTCCCGCCGCTTACACCGTTTGCCGATTCGCCGTCGGAGAGCCGAGAGAGGGCGACACCTTCAACCCGGTCGAGACGACGACTTATCCGGCCACGGCTGCAGCATTGCGTGCGCTGGCGACGAACGAACAACAGCCGCTGTGGCTGCGAGTTTTTGCGCTCAACTGGTTTGCCGAAAATCACACGACAGAAGCCGCTGAATTACTCACGCGGCACGTGAGCGACCCGAAGCTACCACCGATGATGCAGACCACTGCGGTGGCCAATCTGGGCGTGTGGAAGATCAAGACCGCGGTTCCGGCGCTGATTGAGTTGGCTTCCAGTACCGAAAACGGCGATCTCAGAAAGCAAACCATCGAGGCGCTGGGCGAGATTGGTGATAGCGCGGCGATTCCGGCCATCCGGCCATACCTCAACCTCAATGGCGGCGAGGTCGCTATCGCCGCCATTGAAGCCACAGGCAAGCTCAAAGATTCGGAGTCCGTCGCCACGTTGATCGGCTTTCTGAACAATAAAAAAGACGAGAGCCGCTATGCGTCCACAGCGGCCGCATTGGCGGCCATTGGCGACCGGCAGGCTGTCGAGGGCCTGATCGCAATCATGCAGAACTCCAAGCTGAAGAAAGAGGCGCGCCGGTTCGCCGCGCTGCATTTGGGCAGCGCTCATTCGGCAGCCGCGCTGGCCCCGCTGACCGCATTGGCCAACGACCGCAGCGCGCCAAAAGAGTTGCGCTCCGCCGCCATCCATTCAATCGGAGAGACCGGCGGCGCTGAAGCCCTGACCACCCTGCGCGGCCTGGCCGAAGGCGACAAAGATTGGCGCTGGGATGCGCTGTCAGCGATGGGCGCAATGAAAGACCCGGCGGCGGCGAGCGCCTTGATCGAGTTGGCTGGGAAGCAGAGTTACGCCGACCGCTCGACAGCCATCGAGCAACTGGGGCGGGGCAAAGCATTGGAATCGCTGCCGCTGCTGAGAAAGATCGTCGCCGACAAACAAGAGTCTGTCGAAGCGCGCCGCGCCGCCTGCGATGCGTTGAACAAAATGCAGGACAAGCAATCACTACCCGCTTTGCTCGCAGCCGCCGACGATTCCGACAAATTCCTATACGCCAATGCGCTCGATGTGATGACCACGCTGTTCGGCAAAGAATCCTGGCCCGCGCTGATTGCCGCGCTCAAGAGCCGGCACGACAACGTGCGTAGTGTGGCAGCCTCGCGCCTGCGCGAACAAAAGGCCGGCGATGCGGTCACGGCGCTTTGGCCGGCGTACAAGCAGGAGACTCAGAAGTTGGTCGGAGAAGGTATGGCTTCGGCGCTGATTGAATTGAAATTCGCCGACAGCGGCGCCACGCCGTTTTTGATTCAGCGTCTGGAAGCACAAAAAAATCCACTCTGGTTTCAAGACGTGCGATTGCTGCGCCACCTGACCGGTCAGCAGTTCGGCCCGAATAACGAATGGGACAGCAAGGAACGACAGGTAGAATTCACCAAATGGCGGCAATGGTGGGCAAGCCAGAAATGAGAATGACAGGAGGATTGGGCCTTGCTTGAACAAATTCGCCTTTCTGGGCGGCTTCACGATTGGCTTTCCAATAGGTCTCTTTTTAGCGGCGCTGGCGGGAACAATTCCGGGCGCTTTGGTTGGCGCGCTGGTCGGGTTGCTGCGCTGGCCGATGCTGCCCAAGTTGCCGCCTTTGCGAGAAGAATAGCGCAAGTATCGGAAATAGGAGGGAAGCTATGTCGAAACTTCTTTTTATGCGTCCATTGCTCGATTTGTTATCGCGCGACAAAGATTGCCGCAGGGCTGCCGCGTTATTCCTGCGGGCATTGGCTGTCTTGATTGGCGTCTCGGGTGTTATCTCTCTGTTCCTCAACGCAGGGAGCCTTTTCGAGTCTCGTCCAAGCACGGTCTTTAGTCGACTTGGTAGTCCAAGCCCCACGTGGCAAGTAACACTCGTGGGTGGCATCGGTTTGGTGATGTTCATTTTGATTCTTTACCTGGTCATTCACGTGTTGCTGATTCGAGCCAACGACATCCGCTGTGCGCCTGAGGGTGAATTCACTTTCATTCCGTTGATGGCCGTCATCTTCAAACTGATCGGAGAGATTTACGCTGGCATTGTAATTGTCGCTTCGGTCGCAGTCTGCTTGATGGTCTGGATATCGAGTGACTCTTATCCTCTCAGCACCCTGCGCCAACTATTCGATGTCTCGCCGTTTATTCCGGGCGCAAAGCTGATCAGCGACGGAGGAGTTTTCGTTATGGGGTTGAACCTGATCATCGGTGGCGTCATCACAGCGGGGGTGGCGCTACTCTTATTTCACTACCTGGCGGAATCGGCGGTAGCTATCACAAAGATTGTCGAGAACACAAAAGCCACACACCGGGTGGTTGGGAAAATGCCACAACTAGGAATAGGCGGTGACGCTGAAGACGGTGAAAACACCTACGACTTATCGCCTCCACCTATCAGAAGCGCTAACGCGGCGAGTTACTGCCCCATCTGCAAGAGCGAATACAGAGAAGGATTCAGTCAGTGCAATTCCTGTCAGGTAGAACTGACTCCTTATGACGCCGCAGTGCATAGATTGCCGTAGCGAGAAGAATATCTACCGTCTTCGATGGACGAAGATATCCGCGTTATTGAACCGTGGACTTGGCAAGGTCTTGCCAGGCAGGCCGCTCAATCAGGAAAGGAACCAATATGAAGTGTGTACCGCTCTTTATACTGTTGATATGCCTCTGTGGCTGCTCCTTTGCGTCTCGAATACGTCCAGGTGTGTTGGGTGCGGGTGTGGCGGTTCTCCCTAAACACGAGTTTGACAAAATCGGCAGCCGGAACCTGAGCAACATCTCTGCTGCAGCCAATTTCCAGAACTGGGCGTCCACCTTACGCACCGCTTCAGGGAAAAGTTACAGTGACGTTCAGTGCAATCTTGCCTTAGTTACGTTTCTGCCTCAGGTGGATTCTCTTTGGAATGGCAAACAGTTTCAGCCCTCCAAGTTTGATGCCTTGCTCAAACGACTTCAAAGCTTGCCCTCAGAATCCGTTCAAGCTTGGCAGGGCGAGATGAACAAATTGATCTCCTCTTTGGGGAGTAGCGTGGATGAATTGGAAATGGTCGGCTATTTGATTCAAGTGGACGCTCTTTACGATGGAGATGTTTTCAGGCCAGCCAAATCAGAGGCGGCGCTGAGGCGTCTGCGCTCCATTGACACTAACTCTATCCAAAGCTGGGCAAAAACAAATGATTGCTATTACGGCCAGGCAGCAATCATGTTGATTCAATAATTTTTCGAAATCTTTCTTCTAAAGGTAATAGAGTACTACTGGTTTTCGATCAGTGCTTCCCGAAGCCGAAAGCCAATGCGCTTATTTGTTTTTGCCATCGTTGATGCAGAAAAGCTGCGTGCTGCTGCGCAAAAACAACTCGCCTTCGGCGATAACGGGCGAAGCGACAAAAAATTGATCTTCAAGCGTGTTGATCGCCAACACTTCAAACTTTTCGCCCATTTTCACAACGTAAACCGCGCCATTTTCACTGGCCAGATACAGTTTGCCGTCTGCTCCGACCGGCGAGGCTTTGAAATTGTCCGGTTGCGGCAATCGTTGCTGGTGGTAAAACGGTTTGCCAGTCGTGGCGTCGAAACAACTCAGCATGCCTGTATCAGTCAACGCATAAAATTTATTGTCGTGCAGCACAGGCGAAGGCGTGTACGAGGTTCCGCGCGTGTGAGTCCAGACAATGGAGTCAGTTCCGGTCAAATCTCCTTCTTTGCCCAACCGAATCGCCATCAATTTCGGGTCGCGGTGGCCGGTCATCACGTACACCAGATCATTTTGCCAAACCGGCGCCGATATGGCGTTCAAGCCCAAACCGGCGGCTTCCCAGATCAATTTGCCGTTCGCTGGATCATAAGCGCGCACCTTGTTTGTTCCGGGAGTGACCAGTTGCTGGCGTCCGTTGTGTTCGACCAGCAAGGGCACAGCCCAAGTGCTGATTTCGTCGCGCCTGGTGCGCCACAACTCTTTGCCGTTACGTTTATCCAGCGCAACGATGAACGAATTGGTTTCCTGATCGCAGTTCAAAATCAATCGTTCGCCCGCCAGCATAGGCGCCGTGCCTTCGCCGAATTGATTTCGCATGCGCAGTTTCACGCCGAGGTCTTTTTGCCAGATGAGCTTGCCGTCCAGGTCGTAACAATACACACCGCGCGACCCAAACCAGACATACAGAAATTTGCCGTCGGTGATTGGCGAATTCGACGCCAGACTGCCATAAGTTCGATGATAACCGTCGTGCGGAAAAGCGGTTTTGGCGACGCGCTCCCAAAGAGTTTTGCCTGTGCTGCGATCCAGACAAAGTACGACAAATTTATGCTCCTGCCCTTCTCCGGTTCCGCCGTTGGGATTGGTGCGTCGCTCAGCGGCGGCAGCGGCAGTGGCTTCGTCCAATTTCCCGGTGGGCACGGCAGTCGTCAGAAAGAGTTTGTTGCCCCAGACGACCGGCGTCGAAAAACCGCGTCCTGCAATCGGCACTTTCCATTTGATGTTTTTCGTGTCGCTGAATTCGGTGGGAGCTGAACCGCGAGCCATTCCGTTGAAAAACGGGCCACGCCATTGCGGCCAATGATCTTCAGCAGCCGCGGAGGTAGAAACTGAATCTGCGGTAAACAGGAACAACAGCAGACCAATTGCGGCAATCCATTTTTTCATTTTTTTATCCTCCGAATTTTCAACTGACGGCATTGGGTTTTCTGACTTCAAACCGGCATCCAGGTTTGGCGTCTCGCCATGAAACTTGCGCGCCGATCAGATTGGCGCGCGAACGAATGTTGGCCAGGCCATGCCCGCTGCGATTCGTGACGATACCGACCAGGCCTTTGCCATCATCGCAAACCTCTATTAATAAATCATGAGCTTCGGCTTTGACGATCAACTGAACCTGTTTCGCTTCGGCGTGGCGGCAAACGTTATTTAACGCTTCCTGCACAATACGGTAAAGCTGAATCTGTTCAATTTCCGAAAGCTGCAACCGCTCTTCCATAACCGGGTCGCAGATGAATTCGTAAGCGAATTTTTCTGAGGTCGGCAATTGCGCCACAGCTTCACTCAACGCGCCTTCGAGCGCAGGCAGAAAACCCAGATTTTGCAACGCAGACGGGCTGAGGTCTTCGCAGATGCGACGAATCTCTTTGGAAACGGATTCGATCTTGCGACGGATTTCAGAAGGCGACGGCGTAACGGAATCATCCGAACTACCTGGAAGTTGATCGGTCAGCACCAGCAGATGCCGCAAATCGGCCAACGTCTGATCGTGCAAATCGCGCGCGATGCGGCTGCGTTCAGTTTCGGTTTCGCTGGCCAAACGCAATCGCGTTTCCTGCAATTCGACGTTGGTGTCTGCCAGCGTTTCGTTGGTCTTGCTCAATCGTAATTGCTGACGAAAGGCCCATACCGCTGCCGCGACGGCTAATGTCGCCAGACATCCAAGAAACAAAGTTCCCCAGGGAAACGGCGCGCCTTGAATTCGCAACCGAATCTTCAACGGTTCGGAATACACCAAATCCCGGCTGACACTGCGCGCTTCGATAATGTAACCGCCGGATTGCAATTCTCCGGGAGCAAATTGCGGATCGTGTGTTTGCACCTTTTTCAATTGCTGGCCAGTGCGAGTTTGCAGCAGAAACTCATATTGAAACTGGCTGGGAAACGTTTTGCTGGCGATTCCCGCGACTTCCAGCACAAAACTGCGCTGCGTGTGCGGCAAAGCCAATTCGGCAATCAGGTCTTCAGGTTGATGAATTTTTTCGGCGACCAGACGTTTGATGGCCAGTCGCGGCTGAATGGCGCTTGGCTGGTGGCGGACGATTCCGCGGTTGGTTCCAACCCAGATCCCGTTTGATTCGCCGCCTGCCGCCAGCGCAAACGCTTGCTGCGAAGCCAGCCCCTGTTCGGTGTCGAAACGAATCAGCACATTTTCGCTCGGCAGCAATTTCATCAACCCGGCATTTTTGGTCGCGCACCAGACAATGTCGCGCCCTGCGGCATCGCGCCTGATCAACAAATCCTGCGCGTCAAATCCCAGACGGACTTCACGAATTGCGTCTGCTTCACGAACAAACAAGCCCACCGAAGTGGCAATCCACAGCTTCCGGTCTGCATAAACAAGCGCGCGAATCGCTTTTTCAGAAAAACTTGGCAAGTCCCCGATCGGTGTTTCAATCTTTTTTAGCTGCAATCCGTCGTAACGCCACAACTCCCCATCGGAAGTTCCAACCCACAAGGCTTCGTCACCTTCGGCAGCCAGACAGATCGCTCGTTGAGCGGCGGCGTCTGTCAATTTTGCCTGCGCTGAAATTCGCTTTCCGGCCTCGATTCGTTCAATGCCTCGTCCGAAATAAGCGGCGTATATCTGGCCACGAAAACTGGCCAGCGCGCGAACGCTTTCTTTCGGCTGCGGAATTGGCGATTGCGGATTGCGGATTGCGGATTGCGGATTGGCTATCTCTGTCGGGTTAGTTTCTGATGAAGCAGCCGCATTTTCGTTTTCGATGGTGATTTCCGTTGCAGGCGCTTCGTTGGCGCGAACGAAATTCGCAGCGTCTTTCGCTTTGAAAAACAACCCGTCGCCGGTGCCTGCCCAAGTTGAGCCTGCTGCGTCTTGCAGCAGCGAATAAACAGAACGGCTTTCGATTTCTCCAACAGCCACGGCGCCGCTTTCCGGCGAAGCCAGACGAAACAAGCCGCGATTCGTGCCACACCACAATTCGCCGTTGGATGCTTGAAGCAGTTTGCGAACGTAATTGCTCTGCGAATCGCCGCTCAGCATCGTTGCGCGAAAACTGTCGCGGTCGTATCGGCAAATGCCGCGATCCGTGCCGAACCAGACGACACCTTCGCGGTCACGAAACACAGCGTTGATTTGATTCGACCGCAATCCGCCGGCGGTATTTTCAAACGTCAGGTGTTCGATCAATCTGACGTTGTCGGCCTCCGTTTGAAGCAAAAACGCTCCTCGCCGATGCGTGCCAATCCACAATTCGCCCTTGTTTCCGTGAATGGCGCTGACAGCTTCGGTTATCAACGGATGCCGCTTCATAGTGTCCTTCGCATACGACCAGAGTCCGCCAGCGCGCGCGTTGGCAAATTCCCCAAGCCAAATCTGGTTTTCATCGGCAAACGCAGCGGCCAGGAAAAAAGGTCTGGGCGATCTGGCGACTGCTTCACGAATGTCTTTTCCATGATTCAGCAACAATCCTCGTCCGCCGGAACCAATCGCCAATTCCTGCGAAGGCGCATAAGTCGCAGCCAACAACGGCAGGGCGTCTTCAGTCTGGTTTGCGATTTTAAGTTGGGCAGGATTCGTGAAAGGGTCAAGCCTGGTCAGATTCAATTTGGAAACAGGGCTGGCGTTTGCGTGGGATTCGCTGCTGACTTGATCTGGCTTCGATTCCGCATATCTGAAAATTTCGCCGCGCTGGGAAACCAGCGCTACTTCGTTGTGCGCCGAAACGGCGATGGCGTTGATCGCTTTGCCGTTGGTGTCTTCCAGCACCAGCAGATGGTTGTCCAGCCAGCGAGCCGCGCCCGCTTCCGTCCCTATCCATAATCCGCCGCGACCATCCAGTTTCAACGCCAGAATTCTGCGCGATGGCAACAAGGCTTCGCCTGTGACGGGTTCCACATTGCGTCCGTCGTATCGAACCAAGCCATTGTCCGTGCCAAACCACATCATTCCGTTGGAATCTTCGACAATGGCGTTGACCCGATCCGAGGGCAAACCGTGAAACAGCGTCACTGCTCCCCAACGATGCAGATTCAACGTAGCCAGGTCCGTGATTGCCGGAGTTGGCGTTGGCGCGGCAGCCGGTTGGTCAGATTGCTCAGGAAGTTGGGCGGGCTGCTCTGACTGCGAAACCACGAGCGTGGCCACAAACGCCAGAAACAAAACCAGAGAAGAGATTTTGGTGATAAGAGTTTTGAACACAATAGGTCATTGAACCATCACAATCCGCTGCTCAAAAAGTTGTTCGACCTCGTCGCGGTCATTTTGCTGGCGGCAATCTTCAAAAACAATTCGATGATCTCGGCGTTCGTCATATCCAATTGAGCATCATTGAACTCAAGAAAAAGCTCAGCAACCACCGCGCCTATCCGCTTGTTGCCATCAATGAAAGCATGGGCTTGAGTCAGATGATAGGCATAAGTTGCCGCGCAAACCGCCAAGCTTGCCTCTTCGTAATAAGCCCGATTCTCAGCAGCGATCAAGGCCGATTCCAATGCTCCTTCATCGCGCAAACCATGGCTGACACCTAGTTCCTCAATTCCTTTTGCATGAAATCGCAGGACTTCGTCTTTGGTCAGAAAAGCAAAAGCCATGTGAGACCACCTCAATCACCTATTTCATGTGAGACCACCTCAATCACCTATTTATTGATGCCCTTTTGCCAACTCCAGATAAGCCTCGTGTCGTTTATCGAAAAGCCTTCTGGCCAGCGAGTCTAACTTCTCCGCCCGTTCATCCTCAGTCAGCGAACGCACACTCAACGTGCGATTGGAAATTTTGACTTCAACCTTGTCGTCAAGACTAACGCCGTTTTGTTTCAGGATGTCTTCGGCATTCAGGATTTCGGCAAGTTCACCTATGGTTATGATCTGCTTCATTATCGCTACCTCCTCGACGACTATCTTATGCCTTTAAGCGCCTTTGGCAAAGACTTCGCGCTCGTTGCCAAGATCACGGGCCGAAGGCGTGATGATGGTTTTGGCGTTGACGAAAATCTTTTCCCCTTTGGCGATGGCTTGGCGAACGTCTTCTTCGCAGACGAACTCGGCGGCTTTTGGATCGGCTTTTTTGACAGGCGGTGGCAGCGGAGCAGGCTTCGCTTCTATCTGAGGGATAGAGATTGGAGCCGACGCGGCTGGGGTACGCGCACTCAGAAATTTATCCACCAGATCAGCAATCGCAGTTCTGTCAATTTGCGATGTCGCTTTCGCTGTAACAGTTGGCGACGAAGCGGGAACCACTTGAACCGGTTCAGAAACGGTGACCGGACGAACTTCAAAGGCTACGCGTTTGATGTCCATCAAATGCAGCGGCGAAATATTGTCCGAGGTAACGTTACCTCCCCACGAACCGCAGCCCAGAGTCATGGAAGGCGCGAGCGAGGTCGAAAAGCCGATTGCTCCGTGAGTAGACGGCGAATTGACAACCACGCGCGCCGCCGGCATCAGCAATCCATATCGCAACGCGGCTTCGCGGTTTTGCGTGTGAACAGAAGCCGTGTGACCCATTCCGCCGTAATGCAGAATTTCATCGCACAGCCTGCTTCCTTCTTCCAATCCATTCGCCACGTAATAAGCCAGAATCGGAGAAAGCTTTTCGATGGACAATGGAAAATCACGTCCCACGCCGCCGACTTCGGCAATCAGACAGCGCGTATTCGGCGGAACGTTGATGCCTGCCCATTCAGCCAGAGTCGTCGCCGGTTTGCCGACAATTTTCGGATTCAGGGTTCGGTTTGGCGTCACGACCAATTTGCCCAGTTGATCGCTTTGCGCAGCGTTCAAAAAGTAAGCGCCCTGCGCAGCCAACTGCTCTCGAACCTGCTTGTCCACAGGAGCGTCAACCACAATTGCTTGTTCAGATGCGCAAATCGTTCCGAAGTCAAAACAGGTTCCGGCCAGGATGTCGCGGACGGCTTTGGCGACATCGGCAGTTCGTTCAATCATCGCAGGCACATTGCCGGGGCCGACTCCAAAGGCAGGTTTGCCGGACGAATACGCTGCGCGCACCAGACCCATTCCACCCGTCGCCAGAATCACCGCCGTCAGTTTGTGCTTCATCAACGCATCGGTTCCTTCCAGCGAAGTCAGATCAACGCAACCTACGGCTTCAGCAGGCAAACCGGCTTTGACGCCCGCTTCGCGCATGACATTGGCGGTTTCGACCACGCAGCGAGTCGCACTTGGATGCGGGCTGAGCACGATCGTGTTTCGAGACTTGATGGCGATCAGAATTTTGAAAATCGCCGTCGAGGTTGGATTGGTGGAGGGAACGATGGCCGCGACGACTCCGCGCGGCGCAGCAATTTCCACTACAGAGCCTGTGTCACGGACAACGCCTACTGTTTTCAGGTTCTTGAAGTAATTATGAACATCAACCGCCGCAAACAGGTTTTTGACATTCTTGTCAGCGGAATTTCCGTAGCCGGTTTCTTCGTGCGCCAATGTCGCCAGACTAAATGATTGCGATTGGGCGGCAATGGCCATTGCTTCGCAAATCGCATCTATTTTGGCCTGATCGAAAGTGGCGACGACGGCTTGCGCCCGGTGAGCCGATTCAACCAAGTCGCGCGCGGCCTGGATTGATTGCAGGTCTTTATCTGCCATAACTGAAGCTCGAACAAATCAATCCGTGATCAATCTTTTTTCTTTCCTTCGGGCAAGGCTTTTTGGTCTTTGCCAGTCAATGCCGCAGCCGATTTCGGCAAAACTCTTTCGACTTCCAGATGCGGGCGAGGAATGACATGCACAGACACCAGTTCGCCGACTCTGCGCGCCGCGGCGGCGCCAGCATCTGTCGCCGCCTTGACGGCTCCGACATCTCCGCGCACAAACACCGTCACGAACCCGGCGCCAATATATTCCTTGCCGATCAATTGAACGTTAGCCGCTTTGACCATGGCATCGGCTGCTTCGACTGCGCCGACAAAACCTTTCGTCTCGACCATGCCGAGAGCTTCCATACTCATTATGCTTTTCCTCCGATTGATGGATTTGAGTAACCAGATTTCCAACGAAACAGAACGGCGGCGATCATAAACCGCCGCCCGCAAAACGCACAACAAGCTGAACTGTTATTTCTGTTTGGCAATGACTTTGGCCTGGAATTTCTTGTAATTGGCTGAAGGGACGATTTTCTTGGTAAGCAGCTCATTCTTGGCTCTATATGGACGGCCTTTGATGATCGCTTCAGCATAGGCTTCGCCAACTCCGGGCAAAGCGACGAGTTGTTCTTTAGTGCAGGAATTGATATCCAGAAGCTCTTGAGCTTTTTTTGTCGCTGGCGCTGATTTTTTGGGAGACTTGCCCATCATCTTATTGTCGTCCTGGGCGGAAACGGCGATGCCAGCCAATGCGAAGACAACACAGATAAACGCGGCAACAAGATTTCTTTTCATATTCGTGCTACTCCTGATTTGTGGATTATTTGGAATTGAAGACCGGCGATTTCCGCCGACCCGGTGTCGAACTGGCACAAAGATTAGCACACGATTTGAATCTGGCAATAGCCGCTCAAACTCTGAACCCAAAGTCCGCTGCCCATTTACGGATGGACAGAACCAATGAATTAAGGTATCTTCCGCCGCGTGGTGATCCTCACTGGGCGTTAATCATTAGATTGACGTGTTGATCCACAAAGCAAATTCCCTGCATTGAGACCTCAATCTATATGCCCCACGTTCGCCGGAGATTTTGCTCAGGATTGACGTGATTCGTCCAAATAATCACCAGAATTCGCTCAGTTCGTTTGGCGATTGTGTGATCGGGCAACAGTGCCCTTTGTTTTGCCAACAAAGCGAACGATACGTGTGAGTTTTGCCCCTCCGATTTCATCAAATTCTTTATTATTTGATCGTTGTGCCCGGAACAATTGAGTTCTTTTCTGCTCAGATCTTTATTTAACGAGCATGCCTCTTTGAGACATTGACATCTTTCTTTTGCGCTTCGGCTGATTCCCGATTACGCCACGAAGTCAGCAAACTTTGGATAACAGGTCTCGCGGCCTCACTCCGCTTTTTGAGGAATAGAAACGTATGAAGAAGTTCACCTTGATCTGTTCGACATTCCTGATCTTTGCTTTGGCTTTCGGCAGTTCCATCAACGGATTGATGAACTGGCTAAGCACGCCTGCGGTTACTCGCGCCGAGATTTCCGGCAAAGATGGCGATTTGACGGTTAGCCAACCCGACACCGTCGTCAACAAATACGGCAAACTGGCTGTTGACGCTCCCGCCGGAGCAAACATGATTGCCGTTGATAATCCGGGCGGCCCAAATGGGTTGGACATCAGCACTCTGACGCCGGGCGATCTAATCATGGTCGTGCAAATGTCCGGCGCTTCGATTAACACCAGCAATACGTCGAGTTATGGCCAGGTGACGAATTTGAACAGCGCTGGTCGTCACGAATTCGTCACAGTCAACAAGGTTCAAGGCAATACCATCACCATCAATCCGCCGTGCGGCGGATTGCGATTCAGCTATTCAGCTTCCGGCAAAGTTCAAGTCATTCGTGTTCCACAATACACCAGCCTGACCATCAACAACGGAGCTTCGCTGACCGCTCCTGCCTGGAATGGAGTCATCGGCGGCATCGTCGTAGTTCACGTTCAAAATAACGCAATCATCAATGGTACGGTTGACGTCAGCGAAAAAGGCTTTCGAGGCGGAGCGCTGTCAGGCGCAGGTGGCGGCGGATTCCGAACCGACCACGTCACTAATCAGCAGGATTTCGGCGCTGAAAAAGGTGAAAGCATTGTCGGTTATCAGGCCGATTACGATCTTCTGGGCGGACGTTATGGACGCGGCGCAGCAGCCAACGGCGGCGGCGGTGGAACGTCTCACAACACGGGCGGCGGCGGCGGAGCCAATGGAGCCAATGGCAAACCCTGGACGGGACAAGGCGTGATGGATGGCTCAGCCGTGGGAGCGTCAGCCTGGACGCTGGATCCCGGCTACATCGCCAACGGCAATCAACTTACCGATTCAGCGGGTGGCGGACGCGGCGGTTACAGTTACGCCATCAACAATGAGAACGCGCTGCAAAAAGGTCCCGGCGATTGTCTGTGGGGCGGAGATTGTCGCCGTGAAGTCGGCGGCCTCGGCGGTCGTCCAGTGACGCAGGATACGACCGGGAGAATTTTCTTCGGCGGCGGCGGCGGCTCAGGCGCTCAAAACAATGACACAGGCGGCGCAGGCGGCAATGGCGGCGGATTGATTTACATCATGTCCGACACCGTCAGTGGCAACGGAAATTTGCGAGCCAACGGAGCCAACGGCGGGGCGACTCGCGGTGAAAGCAGGGATGGCGCAGGCGGCGCAGGCGCAGGCGGAACCATCGTCGTTGCGGCCAGAGTGCTCAACAACGGTTTGTCGGCACAAGCCAACGGCGGCAATGGCGGCAACCAGATTGCTCCAGTCGCTCCATTTGAATTGGAATCCGAAGGGCCGGGCGGCGGCGGCGGCGGCGGTTATATCGCCTTTTCCGGCGGCGCTATGACAACTCAGGTCAATGGCGGAGCGAACGGAACTACTGCCGCGCCATCCGTTTCTGAATTTCCTCCGAACGGAGCGACACGGGGCGCAACAGGCCAAGTTGTAAATTCAGTTGGCGCGATCCCCTTCTGTTCCACAACCACTGATCTGTCAATCACCAAAACCAACAATCAGACAACCGTCATTCCCGGCACGCCGACAACCTATCAGATTGTCGTTCGCAACAATGGCCCGAATGATGTATTCGGAATTCCGGTTGTTGATACGCTTCCTGCTGTGTTCACAAATGCTTCGTGGACTTGTTCAGCATCTTCCGGCTCTGCCTGTCAGGCGGCCAATGGAATGGGCAGTATCAATACCAAAGTTGATTTGAAAAACGGCGGAACTGCGACTTTTAACTTGACGGTGACGCCCGATCCTTCGGCGACTGGAACGGTCACCAACACCGCGACGGTAGGCATGCCCGACGGCGCCGTTGACCCGAATCCAACAAACAACACCGCCAGCGACACCGATACTCTGACCCCGCAGGCGGATCTTTCCATCACCAAAACCGATAACTCCACGACCTCTGTTGCTGGCAATCAAATAACTTACACCATTGTTGTCAGAAACAACGGTCCCAGCACAGTCAATGGAGCGACGGTGACCGACACCGTTCCAACCAAACTCACCAATGTGAGTTGGACTTGCACGCCATCTGCCGGAGCGAGCTGCGGCGCAGCCAATGGCAGCGGCAGCATCAACACTACCGTCAATCTGCTGCCCGGAGCGACGACGACGTTCAGTTTGAACGCGACAGTTGTCAATTCGGCGACCGGGACTCTGACCAACACAGCGACGGTCACTGCGCCTGCTTCCGCGCCTGACCCGACGCCGGCGAACAACAGTGCCACCGATACCAATACCATCGTGACGACGGTGGATTTGGCAATCACCAAAACCAACAACGTCTCAACGCTCGTGCCCGGAAACCAGACGACATACACAATTGTCGTCAGCAACGCAGGCCCCAGCGCCGTCACCGGAGCGGCTGTCGCAGACAATCTGCCAGTCACATTGACCAATGCCACTTGGAACTGCACGGCATCACCCGGTTCAAGCTGCGGCTCGCCGAATGGAACCGGCAGCATCAATACCACGGTTGATCTGGCCGTGAATGGGACAGCGACTTACACGTTGACGGCAATGGTCGCAGCCAACGCAACCGGTTCGTTGACGAACACTGCGAGCATCGCACCGCCCGCCGGAAGCGTTGAAACTAATCCTGCAAACAATACGGCCACTGACACCGATGCGTTGTCTTCGACTGATCTGGCAATCACTAAAACCAACAACGCCACGCAGGTGGTTGCTGGACAAACAACGACTTACACCATTGTCGTGACCAACAACGGCCCAATTGCCGTCAACGGAGCGACCATTTCCGATGTTTTGCCGGCTACGTTGAGCAACGCCATCTGGACATGCGCTGGCTCCAATGGGGCAACCTGTGGCCAGCCCGGCGGAACCGGAAACATCAACACGACGGCCAATCTGCCGAATGGCAGCACCGTCACGGTGACTGTCACGGCAACTGTTTCCAGTACGGCAACAGGCACTCTGGTCAATACGGCGACAGTCGCCCTGCCATCTGGAACAGCCGACCCGAATCCGGCCAACAACACGGCGACCGATACCGATCAGATTCGCATCAACGCCGATCTTTCCATCACCAAAACCAACAACGTCAATTCGCTGGTTCCCGGCACGCAAACGACTTACACCATCGTCGTCAGCAATGCTGGCCCCAGCGCAGTGGTTGGCGCTGAAGTAACCGACATCATGCCGGCCAATCTGGTCATGGGTTCATGGGCTTGCACCGCTTCGACTGGCTCCAGTTGCGCATCCGCCAATGGAACGGTCAACATCGCGTCGAACGTAAACCTGCTTCCGGGCGGAACTGCCACGTTCACGTTCAACGCCACTGTCGCCAGCACTGCAACCGGAACCTTGACCAACACCGCCACAGTTGCAGCTCCAGCCGGTTCGACGGATAACAATCCGGCGAATAATTCCGCCAGCGACACAGACACTTTGACGCCGACTTCTGATTTGTCCATCACCAAATCGAACAGCGTCACGACGGTGACGGCGGGCACTATGGTCACGTACCTGCTTGAGGTTTCCAACGCCGGCCCAAGCGCCGTCATCGGCGCGCCTGTCGTTGACACTCTGCCCGATAAATTGACCAACGCCAGTTGGACCTGTTTTACCTCCAGCGGATCGAGTTGCGGCGCAACCAGCGGAACCGGCAATGTCAACACGACGGTCAATCTGGCAGCCGGAGGCAATGCAACCTTCACGCTGACGGCCAAAGTGGCTGACAATGCGCTCGGAACTTTGACGAATACGGCCAGCGTTTCCGCTCCCGCCGGTTCGACCGATCCCAATAACGGCAACAACACTGCCAGCGATACGGACAATGTCATTTCGCTGTCGAATCTGCGAATCACCAAAATTGCCACCCCGACGCAACCGGTTCCGGGCGCACAGTTCACTTACACGATCACAGTGACCAATGACGGCCCAAGTCCTGTGACCGGCGCTACGGTCACAGACAACGTTCCCGGCATTCTGAGCAATGTTTCGTGGACTTGCACTGCCTCCAGCGGGTCTAGTTGCGGCAATGCCAATGGAACGGGGAACATCAATACGACTGTCAATTTGGTAAATGGCGGAACGGCCACTTTCACTCTGACCGCATCACTGCCGTCCAATGCAACCGGAACCATCACCAACACCGCCACTGTTTCCAGTCCGAGCGGAGTCACGGACCCGGATGGCGGCAACAACCAGGCTACCGTCACGTCCACACTGCAACCCAACAGTGATTTGTCCGTCACCAAGGTGGCCAACGCGACGACCGTGCGTGCAGGCGATGAAGTGACCTACACCATCACGGCCACTAACAATGGGCCATCCGTGGCGAACGATGTCGTCGTCATTGATCCGTTGCCTGAAGGGGTCAACTTCATTTCGGCTACTTCAACCAAAGGCGTTTGCTCCGGCACGACAACCATAACCTGCAATGTCGGCACGTTGCAGGCGACCGCGCCGGACAACACTGCGGTCATTACGATCAAAATTCAGGTTCCATTTACTTACCCTGTTGGCCCGTTGAGCAATTCGGCCAGCGTCACTTCGGGAACCACTGATCCGACCGGAAACAACAATTCCAGCACCAGAGTCATCACGGTGAATCCGCCGCCCGGCGCCCGATTCCTTTCCAGCGACCTGACAATTCGCTCGACGGGAGTTGATGTCTGCATCGGCAGCGGCAACGTCATGAATTACGAGGCGAAGCTGAAAAATTCCGGCGATGGCTTGCAACGCGACAATCAGGGTTCCGAATTCCAGGCTCTGCTTCCGACTCAATTGACCATGGTGCTTGGCAGTTGCTCGGTCACTGTCAGCGATGGAACCAACACATTCCCTGCGGGTGCCTGCACGCTCGGAGCCGCGCAGGTGGATTGGAACGGAGAAATTCCGGTGGGCGCAACCGCCACCATCACATTCCAAGTTCGCGTTCGTCAGGGAGTGACTCCCGGAACCCGTTTCTGTACCGATTTCAAAGTCAATTACGACACCAACAGCGACAGCATCAACGATGCGACCACGACGGTCAGCAATTGCTTGACAGCCAATTGCGCTCCGCCGCCTTGCTCCGGCCCGGACTGCCCGGATGTCGGCCCCGGTTTGGACATCAGCGACTTTGAACTCAATCCTACTGTCACTGGCAGCGATCAACGCCCAGGCTCTGTGCTGATCTTCCCGATCTATTCTTCCAGCCCATCAAACCCAACGGCGGAAAATACCCGCATTAACCTGACCAATATCCACTCAACCCTGCCAGCGTATTTGCATCTGTTCTTTATTGACGGATCGAATTGCTCGGTGGCGGATAATTTCGTGTGTCTGACGCCTAACCAGACTACCAGCTTTCTGGTGTCGGATTTGGATCCGGGTGTCAAAGGCTACATCATTGCAGTGGCTGTGGATCAACGGGGCTGTCCGACGAAATTCAACTACGTCATTGGCAGCGAATACATCAAAATGCAATCTGGTCATTCGGCGAATCTGGGAGCCGAAGCAGTGGCGGCTAAACGCACGCCTTCCTGTAATTCGGCGTCCAGCACAGCGAATCTGACGTTTGATAATCAGGACTACCAATACCTGGCGCAAGTCATTGCGGCTGATGGTTTGCCAAGTCGCGCCGATGGCAATGACACTATGATTGTCGTGAACCGAATAGACGGCAATCTGGGATTGGGAATGGAACCGTTGGGCACATTGTTCGGTATCTTTTACAACGATACGGAAAACTCGCTCAGCTTTTCGTTCAACGGAGGCTGTCAATTAATGAGTTCGTTGAACAACACTTTTCCACGCATCACCCCTCGCTTTGAAACCTTCGTGCCAGCCGGACGCACCGGATGGTTGAAGATAGGCAGGCAAACACAGGGTGGAATTGTCGGCGCAGTTCTCAATTTCAATCCAGATTCAAAAACCAACATCAACGCCTACCAGGGCGGGCGCAATTTCCACAAATTGACGCTAAGCCCAACGGCCAGCCTGATCATTCCGGTCTTCCCGCCGTCTTGCCAGTAAACCGGCAAGTGACGATCAGACCGCTGGTGATAAAAAAAGGGGAGAGCAATTTCAATAAGATTGCTCTCCCCTTTGCTTTGTCGTTCAGGCCAATGACGACTCATTGCCATTGCTTCAACCGTTCGACAAAGCCGATCATCTGCTCGCGTTTTCGTTCGAACATGGCCACGGTGTAAATAATCAACACGCCGAACGCGATTCCTGTCACATACCACAACCAGGTCCACTGCAAATTGACCGAAGCCGACCAGATCATGGTCAACATCGAAAGCAGCAAAAATGCAGTTCCTAAAAACAGAAAGGCACGAATCCGCATCATCAAACCGGCGATGACGCCTCCAACAGCCAGCACCGCCAGAATGATCGGCAACCACGGCGCAGTCTCCACGCCATTGATGAAAATATCCGCAGTGGAGGAAACATAAATCGTCACCAGCGCGCCGTAACGAATCGAATTCATTTGTTCCGCAGACAGGCTCTCCCGGTTGATTCGCGCCGCCAGCAACACCGATACCGCCAACGGAATCATCCATAATTGCGGATGCTCAAAAAACGTCAGCCCTTCGACTCGATTCAGGAAATGCCACAAGCCTGAATTGCCAGCCAGCGCCGCCAGCAATCCAAGCCCCAGCGACCGTTTCATCACCGACAGCACTCCGTAAAACAACCCCACCGTCAGCAACAAGCCCGAATACGGGACTTGCGAATTCAACGACCAGAATCCAATCACAGGCAACATTGGCAACAACACACCGGTTTTTGCCAACGGTTCCGCCAACACCAATTTCCCTTGTCGTCGAAAGACTTCGCTCAACGCAACGCCCGTGAATGCCAGCAACATTACGACAATCGGCCAGTACGCTGAAAAGATGCCGCCGAACAACCACGGCATCGTCAATCGCAAATGAACGAACGTCAGCGCCAAAAACACTTCCGTCAGGTAGACGTAACGCATCTTGCCACGTTCGTCCAAATCAAACGGGTCTTCGCCCGGTAAAACAGCAAAGGCGATTCCGATCAAACAGACGCCAATCAACGTCACCAGCACAGCCACAATCGCTGGCCATCCCAACAAGACCGCGCCGAAATTCGTTCGCTGTTCAAATTCCGCCGCCAGCACAATCGCCAAACTCACCAACCCAATTCCCGCAACAACTGGCAAATCGGCTCGCAAAGCTTTTCGCCATAAACTGTCAGCACTCAGCCTTTGCGCCAGAATCAACCGATAAAAGATCAACACCGCTTCAGCAATCAGCATGACAAGGATGAGCCGATTCGCCAGTTGCCAATTTCCCGCTTTCGGCGGAGACAACCACGCCCAACTCCACATCACCACATTCACCAGACACAATCGCATACTGGTCGTTATCAGACTCTGGTCTTGCTGTCCGCGCGCCAAAAAGGCAAAGGCAGCGGGTAAAGCAAACAGAGAGCTGGCCGCCAGCAAGCGATTCCATAGCGAAGAAGCGTCAAGCAACATGAAAAAGACGAACACAAAAATTCCGGCTGCGGACAGCGAATGCCAACTGAGCAACCAGCTTCGCAACAGACCTGCCACATCGGCGTTTACAACAATGCCGGATCGTTCCGCCCACTGCGCCAGCATCTCGCGCTTGTGCCACAGCCAACTGACAAACAGCGCATACAGCGAAAACGCCGCCACACTGATCGCCCAAAGCCAAGCTTCGGAAACCGGCAAGAGACTGCAAACTTCCAGCAATACGACAATCCCGACCAGATGCAGTCCGCGCAATGAAGCCGTGACGTGTTCATCCCACAGATACGCCAGCAGCAAAGCCGCAACCGAAAGAATTGCCAGCCACGCCAACCAGTGTGATTGATGATGATCCTGCCAACGATGTCCCAATAACCAATGAAAACCGCTGGTCAGCAAGATCGTCGGCAACGTCAGCAAAATCGTCATCCGATGAAAAGGGTGTCGGCCAATGACTGGCCGCATGGTTTTCAAATCCAGCCACAGCCAGACCAATGAAGTCAGCGACAACACCACTACGTTCAAGGCGACAAACTCGAACATATAGCTGGACAGATCAACCCGTCGAACGAACAACGTCAACAGAATCAGATTCCACAGCGGCGCGCTCAAATACACCAAACTGCGTCGCCGCAACGCGACCGCCATCCAACCGAACAGCAAGCTCAGCACAGCGTATGAACCAACCGTCCACCACAACGAATTCGGCGCTTCGATGCCGCGCCAGGTCATTGCCAGTTGCGCCAATCCCAAAGCCAGCGCCCAGCCGGTCGCCGCTTCCCTGTTTTCAATCGCCACTTGGCCAATCTCGAATCTGCGAATGACGAACATCAACCAGGCTGAAACGCCAATGCCGATCAACAATGCGTGATAACTCGCCCAACCGGCAGCTACTCGACTCAGACTGCAAACGATCAATGAAGCCGCGGCCAGAAACGCCACGCCCAACTGATCAACATTCAGCTTCGCCAAGCGCGAGCCGAATTGTTGTTTGCGCAAGCTCAGCCAGGCGGCAGCAGACAAACTGGTTGCCAACCATCCCCAGCCATTTCCAATTATGGGAATCATTCGGCTTGGAAAAACCGGATCAACAGCGATTTGCGCAGCCGCCAAAGCCAGCAGCGCCACGCTGGCAATCACCGTCACGGCAATTTGAGTTTGCAGAATCATTCCCGGAGCGGCGATCAGGTCAGCATCCTTCTTGCTCCATCTCCAACGAGTCCTTGCCGCCAACCAGCCCAACGCAAACAACGCCGACGTGATGATGTTCGCCTGCGCAATCGCCACCCAATGAATTCCGGGTTGCAACAAACAACCAAGCGTCGCTGCCAGATTCAGCAACAATCCGGATGCCAATGTGTAAGTTGCCGAATTTTCTCGAACGGCGTGCGCGACCAGCGTCAGGCTCAAAATCAAAATCGGTGTCAGAAAGACCAGCGTGTTTGCCAACGAAATCGGCGTCTCGAATCGTTTTGTCGAAAATTCCAGGAAAGACAAACTCAAGACCGGCGCAGCAAACAACAGCAATGATTCCCACCGAGCCAGGCGCGCCAAACCAGCAGAACGGGTTTCCATTTGCGGCCAATTGAACCGTTGGCAAAATCTCTGGAGCGGTTCGCGGTAGATAATCGGCAACGCCACCAGCGCAAAGCTGATCGCGGCAGACCAGCGCAACCATTGCACGTTTGTCCCTGCCGCCAAAAATCGCCACGACAACGACAAACAACCATTTGCCAACAACGTTATCATCGCCAACACCAAACGCCGCTGAAACTGTTCCCACAACCCCACGACAAACACCAATAACAACGACACCAGCAACAACCAGGCTCCTGCACCGCCTGCGCCACTGACCAGACTCAACACCAGCGACATTGCCCAGACTGCCGCCGTGACGATTCGATCTACGGTCGGCCAGGGCGGAAACAGCAACCTCGCCAATTGCGATGGTCCCTCGACGTCGTCATTCCGACGAACCATCAACCTCAAGAGAATCCAGGCGATGCTGAGCCAAACCAGCGCGATGCCGATGGCTTGCCAGCGTAACAAATGCTGCCAAACCAGCGCCGACGGCAGCGCCTGCGCATCAAAAATCGCCAGCACTCCACACACAACTGCGACGGTCAACGCGGCTTGGAACGCCGTAAACAGGATTCGCCATCCATTGACCAACGACAACGTCAACCAGATCGCCGCCAGCCAGAAAACTCTGCCAGTCATTTGTGACAGCGACATCCATCCGCCAACCAAGACAAATGGCGCAACGACGATCGAGCAACAAAGCGCGGCGAACGTCGCAGGCACGCTCACAATTCGACGAATCTTGCCGCCGGAATTTCGCCAGACTACAGCCACAACCGCCGCCAGACTCGCCAACGTCAGCAACGACAACCTGACCGGATGATACGGCGCGAGTTGATAACCGAACTTGAACGCGAACGCCTGAACAATGGCCAACAACGCCAGCGCCCAGCCAATCCAGCCTGAGGGAAACAGATCGCGGAACCAGGCAATGGCAAACGTTGAAACAGCGAAAAACACATACACCAACGTCAATTGCTGAGGATCGCCCGCCATCCCAAAACCGTGCGCAGTCAAAATCAATAAACTTAACGACGCAGCGACGACGGCAGCAACTTCCTGAATGCGAGCCTCTGCTTTTCGCGCTACACGCCGAAACAACTCCGCGACACCAGCAAACAAAACGAACAACGACATCCAGGCCAATCCGCTGGCACGCGACCAAACACACGCAACGAGCCGTGACGGCTCTTCGCTCCACCAAGGCAAATCGCCAATCAGCACGTTTGCGCCGATCAAATACGCCAGCGCAAAAAACGCCAGCGCACCAATCTGAGCCAGTTTCAAATCGAAGCTTCGAGCGAGAACCGCGCACACAACGCAGTTGATCATCGCCGTGCCAATCATAGGCAACGGCCTGGGCCAGGTCAGCGCCAACCCGCTCATCGCCAGCATTGCGCCAAGCAAGGCTATGCTGGTAGCAATGGTTTTGGTTTTCCCAGAAGCCGTCGTTGAATGCCGAAACGTCATGCCGCAGGCAATCGCAGGCACGGCAAACAACGAAATGAACGGCGCGAATCTGTGCAGCGAAATTGAAAACACGCCTGCCTTTGCCAAAAACAATGCACAAGGCAACAAAGTCGCAAACGAAGCGATGCCTAAAATCAAAAATACGCGGTTTGCCTTGCCATCAACGCTTTCGTCAGTTTGCGCGCGAGCGCCGCGCAATGCAGCGCCGGTTCCCAACCAGTAACAAACCATGGGCGCAACGCCCAACCACATCATTGCCGCTTGTCGGCTCTGCCAATGTTTGGCCATCAACATCGCCATCGAAGGAAGCAACGTCACGCCTGCCAGCAACCATGGAGCCGGCACTACCAATTTGCCCGGAGCGATGACCTTGCCCGCTTGATAAACCAGAACCAAAAACAACATCAGCGCAATCAATTCGCCCGCAACGATGATCGGTGAATTCGGATCGGCAGTTTGCGAAAACGCCGTCATCGCCAGAAAGTTGAGCGGAACCAACAGCGTCGAAATCGTCAACGCGCCTCGGCTGGTCGTAGGCAGTTTCCAGCGATGGGCGCTGTAAAACCCTATGCCAAACAATCCGGCAGTGACGCCGACGAACACGGAAAATTTCAACAGCGGAACTGCTGTGATCTGCGCCCACAAACTGATAACCAGCGCCAGCGAACAGCCTATGATGAGCAATCCGCCAATGATTTCGCCCCAACGAATGCTACTTTCTTCCATAAACGTTTCCAGCATTTCGGCAAACGAACGGCGCGGTGCAATCGGTTTGACAGGCGGCGCAACAACAGCAGGCTTGGGCAATGGTGAAACCGCGATTTCGGTTTCAGCATGGACGCTCAACACGGGCGACGGAACAGGTGGAGGCGCGACAATCGGCGGAACAATGAACGCTGGCGGCGGAGTTTCGACCACAGGTATGGTTTGCGGCTGAGGTCGCATCGGGCGCGTCAATCGTTCGCGTTCCTCTTCAATGGCATTCATCACTGCGGTATGCGTCGCCGGATCAATTTTGCCGAGATTAAAAAACTGATCCAATTGCCGAGCCGTCATCGCCAAATCAACCAATGGGTCAGGTTTGTCAGCCGGTTTCTGCGAACGTCCACAGTTCGAACAAAACTCATCATTCAACGACAACGCTGCGCCGCATTCTCGACATTCTTTTTTCAATGAAACAGGTTTGGCAGCTTCGGGCGAATCGCCAAATACTGCGCGGAAGATCGCAGCAACCGTCCACCAAATGGCGTGCCCGACGACCGCAACAACGCCTAAAACCAGTATGAGTCCAACCAGAATCTCTACCATCTTTGTCTCCGTCGTTTTAGTGAATTGAACTCCGCAGGGCAATCGGCGAACTGTCGCCGGATTCCTTCGTTTGTCGGCTGTAGCCGTCCAAAGCTGCGGCGTTTCCAATTCGGAACAGTTTTCATGCGGGGTAGTGCAACCGACATGCCATTCGATTCTTTCAACCGTTCACAGAGTATCTGGCAAAACAGTTTCAAAGGATTCGTTTTATGACACTTAGTCCATTGCCACAGCGCCGGAAGTCACCACAGCGCCGGTCAAAAACTTTTCGACATAATTGCGAAGTTCCGCCAGAGAGGCGTCAGAGATGATTTGAAACACACGAGTGCGGATGCCGGGCGGAATGTTTGCGGCTGTGGCGGCATCGGTAATAACAAACGAAGAAGTGCGAAGGCCTTTTTGCCAGCCTTTTTTGCGAGCGTCGCGGAAATCCAGCGCATCGGGGTCAACCTTGACCGCGGCAAGCATCGAGCGCCCGTAATTCAAGAACGTCGGCCAGCGAGAAGCGACGGTAATCAAATCTTCTATGGAAGGCGCAGTTTCGCCTTTCAGAGTTTCAGTCACCGACCGCGTGCGAATCAGCAAACAAGCCATCTTCGGCGGCAACGCGGCAGTGACGATTTCCGCTTGTCCATACAACGCCACTGGAACCGACCCGATCAGATTGCTGCGGTTGGCGCAATCTTCAATGCTCGCGCCCAATGTCCGAAATCCGGTTGCCGCCTGTATTTCGGCAATCAGGATTTCGCGGAATTCAGGATCGGGATCAATCACCAGAAAATGATCGGGCGGTTGCAACCGGAGCCAGTGTTTGACGCGCGACTGGATTTCGCCGAGCGAAAATCCTTTGCGACGGGCGAACTGCAAAAATTCGACAATCAGGTTGTCGAGATCGAGTTGAGCTTCCAATTCGACTTCGCGGTTGAACTGGCGCACATACACGCCGCTGCCTGCGCGCATTTCCACCCATCCCAACTCTGTCAGCTCGCTGTAAGCAGCGCTGACCGTGTTGGAATGAATTTTCAACCGTCGAGCAAGCTCGCGCGTGCTCGGCAATCGCTGCCCCGGCTGCAAATCCTGGCTGAGAATGGCCAGCTTGATCTGCGCCATCAATTGCTCGCGTATGGAAACATCGCTGTCTTTGGAAAGCCAAAGTTGCATGAGAGTTTCAGGCTGCTTCGAATTTCACCCGCTCGTAAATCTCGCTCAGCGGCAAGGTCACGTTGACGGATTCAAGCGTTACTTCCGCGTCCAGTCCGGTGATGTCAATTCTCAGCCAACGCCCCGGAGATTGGCGAATGTGCTGAATCACGTGCGGACGATCCTGCGAAACCAGCAGGTATTCGCAGAACGATTCAATGGATTGATATTCGGTGAACTTTTCATTGAGGTCATACGCCGCTGTCGAAGGCGAAAGAACTTCGACGATCAACACCGGATTAACCAGCATTTCCTGCCCGTTCAAGTTTTCAAACACGGGTTCACCGCAGACGACTGAAATGTCTGGATACCGATAAGGCAAAGCCGCCGGAACTTTGACGCGCATGTCCGAGTTGAAAGGCTCGCACTTTCCACCTCGGAGTTTTTGCTGAAATAAAAAGTAAACATTTCCGCCTGCGCGTGCCTGGCTGGGACTCCCTCCAGCCATCGCAAAGACTTCGCCATCGAAATACTCGTATTTCTCTTCAGAGTTTTTGTCCAACTCAAGATACTCTTCGAGCGTGTACTTTTGCTTTGAAACAGCAATAGCAGACATAAAACACCTCACTTCCCTTTTACATCGTAACAAGTCAGCGTGTTTTGATTGCGAATGTACAATTTGCCGCCTGCGACAACCGGATGCGCCCAACTGGGACGACCAAGGTCTGTAATCTGGAATCGGCTTTTTTCGTTATATCCATTCGGCGTGGCTTCAGCCAAACCAACCGTATGGTCTTCGCCAAGCAGATAAAGCATGCCGTCTGCATAAGTCAGCGATCCTTTGCCGACGCTGCGATTCACCCACATTCGTTTGCCGGTGGCGAATTCCAGGCAGGTCAGCACCGAATTGGAAAAGCCGTACATATAACCGTTGACCAGCACAATACCGCCGTGATGGTTCATCATATCTTTGGTGAAGTAAATTTCCTGCTGCTTCACTTCGCCGCCTTGTGCGGTCAAATTCAACAAACCGCCGCCGGTTCCGTAAGCCGATGAAAAGAACACCTTGTTGTCGGCAAAGACTGGCGTGGTGCAATTGGCCGTGCCATTGGCTGCATTTTTATATTGCCACATGACTTTTCCGTCGCTGGCACGAACGCCAACTCCCGCCGCCGAAGTAAAGTTCATGATCGTCCGCACGCCGCCAACATCTGCCGCGATGCAGGAAGAATACGCTGCCTGATCGCTCAACCCGGCGGTTTTCCAAATCACCTGACCGTTCATTTTGTCCAAAGCAACGATTCCGGCGTCACGACCTCCGGGAGAAACTATCAGCCGATTGCCATCAACCAGCGGCGATTCGCTGATGAGCCAGCCGGGATTGCTGCCACCAAAATCCTTGAGAATGTTTTTGCGCCAGATGGATGAACCATCGCGCGCGCGCAAACATGCCAGGTCACCGTTTTCCGTCAGCACGTAGAGCCTGTCGCCATCTACCGTTGGGGTTGCGCGCGGCCCATTGCCTCGCCGTTCATTGCCTTTCGGACCCAGAGCCGTTGACCAGACGGTCTTGCCATCCGTGCGATTCAACCCGAACACAACGCTGGCTTCGCCGCGAGTTCCCTGCACATAAATCCGGTCGCCATTGACCGCCACTGCGCCATAACCTTCACCAAGCTCTGAAACCGACCACAGAGATTTCGGTCCAGCGGCTGGCCATTGTTTCAACAATCCGATTTCGGACGAC
The DNA here is from genome assembly GCA_964470555.1 of uncultured Heliomicrobium sp. Lineage (GTDB taxonomy): Bacteria > Acidobacteriota > Blastocatellia > RBC074 > RBC074 > RBC074. The sequence goes on along the minus strand of CAYYDG010000055.1, from coordinate 4,119 downwards.
AAACCGTTGCGATTCGCGCCGCGCCATTGAGGCCAATCAGTTTCTGCCAGCGAAACAGGAGCAGGCGCTCCCGTCGTCAACGAAGACAGCAACAAAACGAACAGCAAAACGAACAAACGATGGTTTTTCATTTTCAATTTCCTCTCTTCTCTTGAATTGGTTATTGGTGGGTTCAGTTTTTTTGTCGGGGAAACAACTGGCTCAGAATTTCGTCCTGCCAGTATTCAACCGAATCTTTCATCTTACGGCGAAGCTGTTTGTCTTTCTTACGCTGCAAGGACTGAATGATTTCAGCGTGCTTGGCGGCGCTATCAAGATAATTCACACGTTCGCGCACGTTTTTCATCACGAAAAAGGCGAACAACGGAACGACTACTTTTTCCAAAGCGTCGGCCAGATAAGGGTTTCCGGCCAGTTCCCAAATCTTGCGGTGAAAGGCCAGATCGTTTTCATAAAACAGCGGCAGGTTCAATGCCGCAGCTCCTTCTTTCATTCGTTGAGTGAACAAACTGAGTTCGGCAATGTCTTCGTCTGTGGCGTTGTCTTTCGCCCATTCGATGGCCAATGCTTCGAGTTCCGCGCGCAACCGGAAAATGTTGTCAACGTCTTCACGACTGAGTTTGGTAACGATAGTGCCTTTGAACGGAATTTTCTGAACGAAGCCCTGATGTTCCAATTCGATCAGCGCTTCTCTGACCAACGGTGTGCCGACCGCGAGTTGCTGTGCAATCCGGCTTTCGACAATCGGATCGCCCGATTCCAGCTTTCCCGCCAAGATGGCGTTTTTTACCGCAACCACGATCTGATCTTTTTTGGTGATCGGTTTGATCTGACCTAACGCATCTGCGTTCATCATTGATCGCTCCCTGTCGTTTTTCCGACTTGAACGGGTTGCTCAAACATCCGAGCAGTTGAAGTGAAATTACTGAACGCGATGGTAGCACACTCATTCACCTTGCCCAAGAATTCAACCGAATGCGCCATTGTAAATTTTCAGGCTCAATGGTACTTCAGGCCTTCTTTCCAAATCGCTTTCAAGCATTCAAACCGTGAGCACATCGAACACTTCTACAACTACCGAACCTTTCGTCTCTACAACCACACCTCACGTTTCCGCTGGTTATTGGCTTGCCGCCGGAGCAGCCGCCTTGTGGGGATTTTCGGGCGTCGTCACCAGCTATCTGCTGAGACATCGTCAGATGCGCCCTGATGACCTGCTGGTGTTCCGCACGGGCTTCGCCTCACTGATCCTGTTTTTGTGGTTGCGAATGACGGCAAAATCCTTGATCCGGATTCGGATTTCCGATTTGCCGTATTTCGCTCTGCTGGGCGCGATTGGTCTGGTCGCCAATCAAGGCCTGTATTATCTGGCGTTGACTCGGGTCAGCGTCGGTTATGCGCTGATGCTGCAATACCTGTCGCCGATTTTTCTGATGGCTTATGGCGTGCTGTCAAAAACCGAGCGCATGACGGCGGGCAAACTGGTTTCCGCAGCATTGGCCTTGAGTGGCGTCGCGTTGATGTTGATCGGCCAGCCCGGCGGCTTGGGCAAAATTTCCTGGATGGGTTCGGTGTGCGCGGTCGGCTCCGGGATAGGCTTTGCGTTTTACACCGCATTCGGCAAACACGGGCTTCGACGTTACGATTCGCGGACAATGATGGCGTATGCGTTTTTATCAGCGTCAGTAATCTGGCTGTTGATTCGCCCGCCTTGGAAAATCGGCTGGACGGAATACGGAATTTCTTCGTGGGCGTTTTTCCTTTATCTGGCCGCAGTCGCAACCGTGCTGCCTTTCGCGCTTTATCTGGCCAGTTTGAAATATCTGGAAGCCAGTCGAACAAGTCTCACTTCCATTCTCGAACCGGTCGTGGCTGCCAGCGCTGCGTGGTTCTGGCTGGGTCAATCGCTCTTGCCTTTGCAAATCACTGGCGGTGTGGCCGTGCTGGTTGGAGTGTTGATGCTTCAGATCGAATCTTACTGGCTGTCAAAAACAACTCGACGGAATCAGAAACAGAATTCCTGATTCCGTCGAGTTTCTTCTACCTCATCGAACTTGGCGATTTAACCTGATTTAGATGGTGATACGCGTGCCGTCGAATTTGGTCAACGACAATCCATCGAATCGTTCGTTCCAGCAATGCTTCAAATCCTGAAGCACGCTGATGGTCATGGCTTCGCCGAATTTTAGCGATTCGGTCGCATCAGAACGCCAATGCACTCCACCTATGTTGCGCCCCAAGGCAACGTTGGCAGCCACTTTATTCAATTCTCCACCCACAGTCAGATTTTCCGAACCTCGATACGGAACGAGCGACAACCCATCCGGCGAAGCGACAACCGGATCGGGAATCACCCAGGATTCGTCAAACCACCATTTCAAAACCGTCACGCATGCTCCTGCTACAGTCGCATGTCCTGCGCCATAAGCCGGGTGCGTCGGACAACCTTCAGGAAATGCCTGGGGCAACAAATAAGTGCCGTATTTGCGATGGACTTCTTCCAATGATGATGAGTTGAGAATCTCCTGATGGATAGGATAAGTAGCAGCCCGAGTCACATGATTATGAATGCGACCGGCAAAGGCTTCGGGACGCAATCGGCGGTGAACGAACCATTTCTGGTACCAGACAGCGCGCAACGCATTCGTTGCGACCCCCGTCACCAACGACTGAAGATGCGGCGGCCCAAATGTTCCGAAACCGCATTGGTTGCGATATTTGTTATAGGGGTTATTGGGATCGGTCGGCGCGCCTGATCCAAGCAAAACGAGCATGGCGTTGAAGTAAGCCTGGTAAAGCAAATCAATGTGAACCCATTCTCCCAGATCGCGCCCATTGCGAATGTAACGAGGGGTCTGATCGTAGCGATTCGGCAAATTCACATTGCCGCGCGCGTTTTGCGCAAACAACCACTCACTGTAATCCGTCATGTAATCGTCGCCGGGAATCGTGGTTCTCATTCGTTGGCTGACACTTTGCACGCCAATCGCATAATTCTTCCACAGAAACTGCGAAACATAAGGCCCAACCAAATCGCCCGGCGTCAAGCCTCTGAAAAGCACCCCGGTCGTCACAGGCCCGTAACTCGCTTGCTGACGAATCGGAATTCGCGGCGCATCGGGCTGTGCGGCTTCTGCACTGCCGGAATCGGACGAGGCCCCCAAATCGGCGTTGAGCGTCGGTTGGTTTCTCAACGCCAGACTGGGACGAAACTTCGGACCGCGAAAATCGCTGAATTTGGTCAGGTCGGCGGCAGCCGCATTGGTCAGCGGATGAGAATCGTAATCGCTGAAATTGATGTCGCGAGTCAGCGCCATCCAGTAATTTTCAGCGATTTCCGCCGCAATCTCAGGACTGGAAAATCTGGGCGCGGGCGGTTGATACATATGCCCCGGATCGGCTCCCTGCATTTCAAAGGTCAGTCCTGCTTGCGGATTCTTGAATTGCACCTGCCTGTCGCCCATTGGAACGCGTTCAAAGTCGTCTGGATTGCCTGTCCTGATCGCCTGCAGAAAAGAGTTATAGGCAACCTGATCTACTTCTCCGAGCGAATTGTGTGGCAACCCTTTCGAATAATTGCCAATGCGATTCAGGTACCGATCTTCGTCGCCATTACTGGTATGAGTGGGCAGCGGAGCGATTTTCTGGATCACCGCTGACTGCACACGCAGGTTATAAGCCTGCTCCACCCTGCCCGCTCCGCCAATAACATTGGCCTCGGCGTTGTCTGTCAAAGCTTCCGTCAGCAGCGCCACGCTTTCTGCATGCGCGGGAACGCCTGTAACTCCAGTCGCAATGACAGCGGCTGTTGCTCCGCCGACATTACCTAGAAATTTTCGTCGGCTTTGCGAACGCGGCGCCGACTCATTAGCCTGCGTTTCGGTCAAAGAATCTGACGTTTGAGAGCCGACAGGCGATAAACTGGTTTTCTTATTCACAATGCTACTCCTTACAAAGGTATTCAGAGGTTCAACCGGCGGGGCGATGCTGAAAATTCAGTCAGCCGGGTTTGTTGGATAGTGTGCGGGGCAAGAAAGTTTACAAGAGTCACTGGCGCTTCGGAGCGACGTTGTCCAGAATCTAGTTGAAATTCGGGTCTGTTAGGCCATCGGAACAGAG
>CAYYDG010000054.1:0-48570 GCA_964470555.1 uncultured Heliomicrobium sp. | reverse complement strand
ATTCCGACATTAGGTCGCCCTGACTTAAAGCTTATAGCGATTTGCAGGTTGGCGCACCCAAATGAAAACCGCTGTAAAGATGGACAATTTTCAAATTGCCTTCACCTGCGTTGCTCGTTCCAGTCAACGACTGTAATATCTGCAGGCACGCTGCACTGCTGGTCACATTTCAAGACCGCAACACATTTTCAAACTATCCAAAGGAGACTTCTAAATGAGTGTACCGACTTCGCGGAGAAACTTTGTCAAAACCGGTGTCGTCGCTGCCGGAACCGCCGCCGTTTATCACCGAAATGTTCACGCCCGTATTCTGGGCGCGAATGATCGCATTAACCTGGGATTCATAGGCGTCGGCGGTCGCGGCAGATCGTTGCTGCGCGATTTTTCTCTGGCGCTGCAAACTCATCCGGCTCAGATCGTCGCGGTCTGCGACACTTATCGCAAACGACTTGGCCAGGCAGAGCAACGTCTGATCGAGGCCAAACAGCCCAAGCCGGAATTTTCGACGCTGGATTACCGTGAAGTCATCGCTCGCAAAGACATTGACGCCGTAGTCATCGCCACGCCGGATCACTGGCATGCTCCGATTGCCATCGAAGCAATGAAAGCAGGCAAAGACGTGTATTGCGAAAAACCCATGACTCGCACCGTCGAAGAAGCCAAGAAATTTTACGAAGCTTCCAAGGCGACCAACCGCGTCGTCCAAATCGGTTCGCAAACCACATCGAGCGACCAATGGTGGAAAGCTCGCAAAGCGATTGCCGACGGCATGATCGGGCAGTTATTGATGAGCCAGGGGTCGTATCATCGCAACTCAATCGAAGGCGAATGGAATTACACCATTGATCCGAACGCCGGGCCAAGCGGCAAAGGCGACGATTACATTGATTGGAAAATGTGGCTGGGTAATGCGCCGGCGCGTCCGTTCAGCGCCGAGCGCTTTTTCCGTTTCCGCAAGTATTGGGATTATTCCGGCGGCATCGCCACGGATTTGTTTTATCACGTCGTTGCGCCACTGAACCTTTGTTGGGGCGATGGGCAGTTTCCATCCAAAGTCATGGCTTCCGGTGGAACCTACGTCTTCAAAGATGGCCGCGAAGTGCCCGACACATTCCACTTGATCGCCGAATTCCCGAAAGGCCATTCGCTGGTGTTGAGCAGTTCAATGGCCAACAGCCAACACATTCCGGGACTGATTCGCGGTCACGAAGGCACGATCATGATGGTTCCGCAAGGCCAGTTTGAAGGCCGCGTGGATCACATCACCGTCACGCCGGAACGCATCGCCAAAAAGAAATTCGTCGAAAAATGGGGCAGCGAAGAGGTCAAACTGATGACTGAAAAACGCGAAACGCATTATGAAAACTTCCTGCGTTGCGTGAAGACTCGTGAAAAGACCGTGCTCGATCCGTTGACGGCGTATAAAGCCATGACCACCATTGGAATGGCCGTTCAGTCGTATCGCGAAGGTCGCGTGCTCTATTTCAACGAAGCGACTCAGAAAGTCACAGACAAACCTGCTGAAGCGATGCAGGCCAAGATGTAAACTTGCGAACATAAAAAAACACAACGCGGCGATCCTCCCCCAAGTATCGCCGCGTCGTGCATAACCCGATTGAAATTTCTTGGAATCGGGGCAGATGCATTGTTGCATTGAAGCGATGGAAATTAAATCCTGAACGACCAATTTCACAACTTTTTAAGAGCCTCAACCGCAAAATCGCGCAATTCCACGCGAACCACTCAATCACCTGTTCGATGTCGTTCATAAAGCTCCTGTTATCTTTTTCCTGCCGACGACTGTTCGCCGATTCTTTGGTTGACATTGAAGTTTGGCAAGTTAAGATACCGGCTACTTCAAATTGCTCGTTCACGAATTGAAAAATTGAAACGTTGCGCAACGCCGTCAAGAACCGTTTAAGCGATGTTTTGGCCGCGCCAGCCTTCTGGCAATGAACTACCCTTTTAGATTGTCACCCCGGATGATGATAAACCTTCGATTCACGGAGTATGGAGTTATGTCGCCGAAGTCAAAGTTTGTCAGCCTCTTTCTCATTGTCGTTCTGCTGCTCACCCAGTTTTCGTTGACCGGACTTGCCGCTGGTTCTTTAAAGCTCTTCATTCCAGACACAATCACCGGAACTCTGAAAGGTTATGTTCTGGACGCGACCGGAATTGGGATTCCGGATGTGCTGGTTAGAATCACCAATGTGGAAACAGGAACTCAACGTTCCACTCGAACCAATGCCGAAGGGCTTTACCAATTCCCGCTGCTGCCGATGAATGTCTACAGAATCGAAGCCATCAAGACGGGATTTTACGTTCAACCATCCCCGGTGACCACGATGAAGGTCACGCTCAACAAAGTCGTGATTTGGGCGCCGCCGGTCGTCCTGTTACCGGAAGCTTCGCGCCCAACGCAACCAATCGCGCAACAAACGCCGACACCCACGCCATCGCCAATTTCAGCGCCACAAGCCAAAGAGGAATACAGCGGGCAATTGGCCAATTTGTCCGATTCCACACGCCGGTCGAATGCCGACGACCAAATGGTTGCATTGTTGCCGCTGGCTAACATTCGCAGCTTCGACGATCTGGCGACGCTTGCTGCCGGAGTTGCGCCGCCGCCGCAAGTCAAAGGTGTGGCAGGCCCCGGCATTGGTGCTGGCATCGGCACTGCCGGGCAATTTTCAGTCAACGGCGCGCGCGCGCGATCAAATAACTTCACAGTAGACGGTTCGGACAACAACGACGAAGACGTGGGCGTTCGCCGCCAAGGATTCGTCGCGCTGGTTCCGCAATCAATCGAATCGGTCAAGGAAATCCAGATCGTCACGCACCTGTGGGACGCCGAACATGGACGCAGCGTTGGGTCTCAGGTCAACGCCGTTTCCAAATCCGGCACCAATCAGATTCACGGTTCGCTGTATGACTTTTTCAATCATTCATCGTTGAACGCGCGAAACTTTTTTGACTATTCGGCGAAAAATGCGCAGCCATACAGGCTGGATGCGATGGCGATTGGCAGCTACGTCAACGGCCAACCGACCAACACACGCCGCTTGCCAGTTCGAGTGGACGGTCAGGAAGTCGTCTTACCCAATCCATCGCAAGACAAGGATCAGTTCCAACGCAATCAAGGCGGCGGAACAATCGGCTTTCCGATTCTTAAGGAACGCACTTTCTTCTTCGGCTCTTTTGAGCGTCAGGACATCAAGGCTAGGCAGGAAACTCACTTCGCGGTGCCGACCGTCGCGCAACGCGGGTTTCTGGGATTTGGAGCAACAGGTTTCAGAGCGACCGACCGGTTCGGTCGGCGACAAACCTTTTTCCCGACCTTTATCGCGGGCGATTCGGTGATGTCGTTGTTTCCGTTTGCCAATAATCCGGTTGGGCCTTACGGCGAAAACACCTACACACAAGTGCTGTCTGCGGACGCCAGCGGAACTATTTTTTCGCTCAAGCTGGATCACAATTTCAATTTATTTTCGCAGGCCACGCACGCATTCACGGCTCGTTACAATTTCACTGACGACGAAAAACAGGTTCCGACGGTTGGCGGAGCGCTGTTTTCCGGGGTGATTCCCAGCGTACGAACGCAAAATCTGTCGCTGTTTTTGTCCAGCCAGTTTTCCGGTTCACGTGCCAACCAGTTGCGTGCCAGTTTCGGACGAACGGCGCTGACTTTTTCCGAATTGCGCGACACTTATTTGCAATCTTCGCGGTTGTTGCCGCAGGAACCTTATTTACTCAACGCCCGAAGGCTGCTGAATCTGAGTTCTCTGCCTGAAGACGGTCAACCGCCGCCACAGTTTGTCAGTTACGTGCGAAGCAGCGCCACATTTACAACCGAAGGCAATCTTGGGCCGATTGGCCAACTGGTGGTTTCTCCATTCAGCCCGTTGGGGCTGGATGTTTATCTTTTCCCGCAAGCGCGCGCCAACAACACCATTCAAGTTGCCGACACGCTGAACTGGTTCCGAGGGGAGCATTCGCACAAGTTGGGCTTCGATATTCGTCGAACACAACTCAACAGTTTTTTGAATCGCAATTACCGTCCTCAAGTCGTCTTTGGCGGCTCGCCGGATTTGACCGCCCAATTTGCTCAATCGCCGCTGCCAAACATCAGCCAGTTCGGCCCTACGCCCGGTTATTTCAGCGGAGCCGATCTGGCGAGTCTGGGCATTCCGACGGGAATCTTTCAATCTCTGGCCATTGGCGCACCGAATTCCGCCATTGGATTGCGGCTTTGGCAGTTGAATTTTTTCGCCAACGACAATTGGCGAGCCAGACGCGGGTTGACTCTTGATTACGGCGTTCGTTACGAACTGAACACCGTTCCGCGCGAAGTCAACGCGCGCATCGAAAGCACGTTTGCGCTGAACGACCTGCCGACCGCCGACAATTCGTTGAGCATTCGCGCCGGACTCAGCAATCAAAACCTGAGCAATCAGGCTTTGCTGAATTCCTTCAATTCGACGATCAATTCGTTGCGACAAACGTTCAATGGACGCAATTCGATCTTCGATCCTGATCGCAACAATTTCGGCGGACACTTCGGCTTTGCCTGGGACCCGATGGCGAACAGCACGACTCAGGCAGGCAGAACAGCCATTCGTGGTGGCGTTGGCGTATATTACGATTTGACTCTGGGCAGCGTGGTCAGCCAATCGCGCAACGTGTTTCCCAACTTCCTGCCGTTCAACGCCGATGCCGGTTCGTTTGCCTACTTCCAGCAACTGTTTTTCGTTCCGGGTGAAAGCGGCACGCTGGCCATTTACAACCCCAGCTTCATTCCGATTGATGTCGTCAATGCCAGTGGCAGCGTGACGCGGTTTCCCTTGATTCAAAGCGGCAGACTCAACTCCGTTCAGTTGCCGTCAGGCGTGTTGCCACAATTGTTCGGTTTGTTATTCAACCCGGCAAACACCAATCCGGTTTCCAACGGTACGCGGCTGCCATCTGGCGGCGGACTGGCCTATACGTTGCCGGACAACAATCTGCGTTCGCCGTATACGCTGCAATACAATCTGCAAATCGAGCGCGAACTGTTCAGCGATTTCCTGATCAACGTCGCTTATGTCGGAGCTAAAGGCGTCCGGCTGACGCGCTTTCGCACTCCCAACGGCGGACAGAATTCGATCACGCTGCCGATTGATCCGCTGGGATTGAATCCCAATCCGGTTCAAGCCATTGCCTTGCCACCGCTGAGCAATATCTCAACCGGACAATTCCAACGCCCGAATCCGAATCTTGGCGCGTATACAATTTTCGATTCCTCGGCGGCTTCGATTTACCATTCACTGCAAACAACGCTCACCAAGAGATTTTCGCAAGGGTATCAATTGACGGCGGCCTACACCTGGTCGCACGCGATTGACGACGTGTCGGATGTCTTCGATGTCGCCGGAGCGTTTGTCTTGCCGCAAGACGATCGCGCGTTACAACTCGAACGCGGCAATGCCAATTTCGATATTCGCCATCGCTTTGCGTTGAGCGTCATCGGAAATGTTCCATTCATTGACCGCTTCAACCAAGCGCAAGGAGCCAAAAGAGTAATTTTGGGCGGATGGCAATTCGCCTCGCTCCTTACTTTTCAAACCGGACAACCGTTCACCGTCAACACTGGGTTTGACGTGAATATGGACGGCAATCTGACCGACCGTTTGAATACATTGAACGGGTTGACGGCATTGGATGATCGTCGCGTCAAATTGCAATTGGAAACGAATCCGGTCAATTTGCTGGCTCCACTGGGATCGAATGGCCGCATTGGTCGCAACACGTTTCGCGCCAGCGGCATCAATCGAACCGATCTGGCGATTGTCAAAAACATACAACTGGGCGGAAGCCATTATCTTGTCTTCCGCGCCGAAGCGTTCAATTTGTGGAATCGCGCCCATTTCGGCATCCCGGTGCGAATTCTGGAAGCGCCAAGTTTTGGCCAGTCAGTAGACACGCAGATTGGCCCACGACAGATTCAGTTTGCATTGAAGTACGTTTTTTGAGTCAGGCTGGAATCATGGCTAGCAACAAAACAACCATCGTCGTTGAATCAGGTCTGGCAGCAGCTTATAACTCTGCTCCGCAAAGCAAGCAAAAGGCTGCGCGCAAAGCCATGCAACTGGCATTGTTGTCGGCAAGCGACGAGAATTCTCAACATGGGAAGCGAAAGAACACTTTCAAGACCAGACAAAAACTGCCGAAACTAATGGCAGTTAGGTTATCAAAAAAAGAGTCGGAACTGCTGACCCGGATCAATTGCGGTCTAAAGTCTGAAAAACAAAACCGATATTTGGAATTGCGAGACAAACGCGAAAGCGAGACGCTGAGTGAAAATGAAGAAGCCGAATTATCGCAGATCGTCGAAGAACTAGAAGACATCTGGGCGGACAGGTTGCAAGCCTTGATTTCTTTGGCCAGGCTGCGAAAAACGACTCCTCGACAATTGATGGACCAATTCCAAATCCAGTCGGCTTCAAATGGCAACTGATCGCGTAACCAAATCGCAACGGCGCGCAGTTTTTGCCAGAGCCGGCAACCGATGCGAATACTGCCTGACGCCGGATGATTATTTTCCCGGCTCGTTCGAGGTGGAGCATATAAACCCAAAATCAAAGGCGGTAAAACAGTTTTGAGCAATCTGGCGCTTGCCTGTCCGTCCTGCAACGGTCACAAACACAAAAAAGTTAGTGGCATTGACCCGGTGAATCAAATGGTTGTTCAACTTTTCAATCCGAGAAAACAAAAATGGAGCGAACATTTTGCGTGGGGCGCAGATGCCAGTGAGGTCATAGGGTTGACACCGACAGGACGCACAACAGTGTCAGCCTTGCAGATTAATAATCCAAAGATGCTCAAGGTTCGGAACTTATTGCGACAGGCTGGGCTACACCCGCTGGATCGCGCAGACGAATAAGACAGGTTTGATGCACAATTATTGGCAGCCAAATTCCGGCTGAACAGATCATCACCAAATTTAACCTTAAGGGAGAAATACATTCATTATGAGTCAGATCGAAAAGGTTCATGCCCGCGAAATCCTCGATTCGCGTGGCAATCCGACCGTCGAGGCTGAAGTGACGCTGGATAGCGGAATCGTTGGCCGAGCCGCCGTGCCTTCGGGCGCTTCGACCGGCGAAAACGAAGCTGTCGAATTGCGCGATGGCGACAAGTTTCGTTACCTGGGCAAAGGCGTCAAGTTGGCGGTAGAAAACGTCAACAAGAACATCGCCAATGCGCTGGTGGACAAAGACGCATTCAATCAAGCGGAAATTGACCGTTTGATGATCGAACTGGATGACACCCCGAACAAATCCAAGCTGGGAGCGAATGCGATTCTGGCGGTTTCTATGGCGACTGCTCGCGCGGCGGCGGCGGAGTTGGAAATCCCGCTCTACCGTTACATCGGCGGAACTAATGCTCGCATCTTGCCGACGCCGATGATGAACATCATCAACGGCGGCGCGCACGCCGACAACAACGTTGATTTTCAGGAATTCATGATCGTTCCCGCGGGCGCGCCGAGTTTTGCCGAAGCCTTGCGTTGGGGTACGGAGGTTTTTCACACGTTGAAAGGCGTGTTGAAATCGCGGGGTTATTCGACGGCCGTCGGCGACGAAGGTGGATTCGCTCCCAGCCTGAAATCAAACGACGAAGCGATTGAAGTCATTTTGAAAGCCATCGAAGACGCTGGTTACAAAGCGGGCGAAGAAATCGCCATCGCGCTCGACCCGGCCAGCTCGGAATTTTTCACCGAAGATGCTTACGTCTTCAAAAAATCCGATGGACGCAAACTGACTTCGGCGCAAATGGTGGATTACTGGGTGAACTGGGTGAAGCAGTACCCGATCATTTCCATCGAAGACGGTCTGGCCGAAAACGATTGGGAAGGTTGGGGCGCGATCACCGAACAGTTGGGCGACACAGTGCAACTGGTTGGCGACGATCTGTTTGTCACCAACACACTGTATCTCGAACGCGGAATCGAAGAAGTCGTCGCCAATTCGATTCTGATCAAGGTCAATCAGATAGGCACGTTGACCGAAACGCTGGATGCGATTGAACTGGCGCGGACAAACAATTACACGGCGATTGCGTCGCATCGTTCAGGCGAAACCGAAGATTCGTTCATAGCCGATTTGGCGGTGGCGACCAATTGCGGTCAGATCAAAACCGGTTCGGCCTCGCGCACGGATCGAATTGCCAAATACAACCAACTGCTTCGCATCGAAGAAGAACTCGGCGAATCAGCACGGTACGGCGGCTTTTCGTCATTTTACCAACTTGAGCTTGGGCAATTGAATTTCCCCGTCAAGGTGAAATCCACTCGCCGATAAACTTTTGGGAGAGGCAATTTTTTGAAATTGCCTCTCTTATCTCCCTCAAAAAAACTTTGCCATCCACAGCCGACAAAGTTTCATCAGAGCGCTTGCCATTTGAGTTTTCAGGAGAACAAATCTATGCCAGACAAAGCCAAACTATTTTCGTGCGTGTTTACTCTATTGCTGATGCTTGGCCTGAACGCCGGCAAGGCTTCGGCTCAGGACACAGTGACCGGTGCATTTGAAGGAACCGTCACAGACAGCGTGACAGGCCTTGCCATCGAAGGCGCGACCGCCGAAATCACTAATGTCGAAACCGGAATCGTCGCCACCAAACTGACCGACGCCAGAGGGCGCTTTTACCAGGGATTGCTGCCGCCCGCGTTGTACAAAATTCGCGTGACGAAAACCGGTTACCTGCCGAACGAAACCTTCCAACGTCTGAAAATTGCGCGGACGGGCGAAGTAGTTCCGGTTCCGGTCAGTCTCGATCCCGCGCCAGCGACTCCTGCGACAACTCCGCCAACTACTCCGCCGACAACTCCGCCAACTACTCCGCCTACAACTCCTCCCGGAACTACGCCTGCAACACCGCCTGCGCCAATTCCGCCGACGGCTCCGGCAACTGCGGCTGGCAACGAAGTGCGCAGTTCGATCAACACGCTCGATGCGCGCCGTAGCGGTTCGTTCAGCGAATCGGATGTGACGGCCTTGCCGCTTGGCGGAACCACGCTCACACGCAGCTTTGACGAACTGGCCTTGTTACTGCCCGGCGTAGCGCCTCCGCCACAAACGCTGGGAAGCGTAGCCGGCCCAGGTCAAGGCGCAGGCGTCGGAACTTCGGGACAATTTGCGGTCAACGGACTTCGTTCGCGCGCAAACAATTTCACGGTGGACGGTTCGGACAACAACGACGAAGACATAGGCGTTCGGCGACAAGGATTTCTGGCATTGATTCCGCAGCCGATTGAATCCATACGCGAATATCAGGCAATCACCTTGCTGGCTCCGGCGCAGTTTGGCCGCAACTTCGGAGCAGTGGTCAACGCCGTTTCCAAATCCGGCGGCAATCAAATTCACGGCAATCTTTACAGCTTTTTCAATTCCAGCCAGTTGAACGCGCGCAACTTCTTCGATTCGGCCAATGGCAACGATCTGGTGCGGGTTTCGTCAACCAACGGCATAGGCGCGCTGATGGATGGCCAACCGCTGTTGGTTCGCAATCACAGCGGCGGCGAAGATTCCTTCACGCTGGCCAAATTCGGCGCAACGCTCGGCGGCCCGATTCGCCGCGAAAAGACTTTTTACTTTTTCTCGCTTGAAACGCAGCGCATCAACGCCACCAAAGAAGAAAACTTCGCCGTGCCCACCATCGAACAACGAGGCATTTTCGGTTCCGGCGCAACGGGTGTCAGCGGCAATCCGTTTTTGCCAGGAACGGCTGTTCGCGCCCGACCGACCAGTCCCGGCGGCGACGCCTTTTTCAGCCTGTTCCCGTTCGCCAACAACACTAATGGAATTTACGGAGCTAACACTTACACGCAGGTCTTGCCCGCCAGTGCGCGCGGCGTGGTCGGTTCGGTCAAACTGGACCACAACTTCAAACTCGGCAATCGCTCGCAAAGCCTGACTGGCCGTTACAACGTCACGGACGATTGGCGCGAAATTCCCAAAACCGGCGAAGCGATCTTTTCAACCTTGCGCCCGGAAGTCCGCGCGCAAAACGTTTCGTTGTTTTTCAACGGCCAGTTCAGCGATCGTGTGTTCAATCAGGTTCGCGCGTCTTATGGCCGGACGCGATTGCAGTTCCGCGAAGTTCGCCCTTGTACGGCAAACGACAGCGCATATTCAAATGATTGCCTGTTGCCGAGCGACCGATTCCCCAACCAGCCGTTTTTGCTGAATCGAACTTCGACAACCAATCAGACTCTTCCCGGCGCCACTGGAAACAACGCCACCGATGCTGCCGCGCAAACGCAGATCACTTATCAACGAGCGATTTTCAACAACGCGCCGGTTCATACCGAAACCGATCTGGGGCCGATTGGACAGGTTTTGATTGCCGGTTTCAGCCCGTTGGGCGTGGACGTTTACAACTTTCCGCAAAGCCGCGTGAACAACACTTATCAATTGGCCGATGTCTTGACCGCGCGCGTCGGCAATCACAATCTGGCGTTCGGACTTGACGTTCGACGTTCGGAACTCAACAGCAATCTGCCAAGAAACTCTCGCCCGTTCGTCACCTTCAACGGAGCGCCCGCCTTGTTGAGCGGCAACTTTTTCAAACCTGAAGATCTGGCTTCGACCGGAGCGGCCAGCAATTTCTTTTTGACCTTGACCAACGCTGGCGCCGCGCCTGTGGCTTCGGCGGCGGATTTGAGTCTGCGGTTTTATCAGTTGAACTTTTTCGTGCAGAACGATTGGCGAATTCTGCCGAATCTGAGTCTGGCGCTCGGACTGCGCTATGAAACCAATACGACTCCGCGCGCAGCCAATGACCGCGTTGAACAAACGTTCACCGACCCGGCGCTTGCGCTGCTTCCCGGTATGCGAACCTTCGTAGGCAATCGCACAAAATTGTTTGAGCCGGATAACAACAATTTCGCGCCGCGCGTCAGCTTGGCATTTTCGCCGCGCTGGTTTGGCAAAGACCGCACGACGGTTTTTCGCTTCGGAGCAGGCATGTTTTTCGACCAGATTCTGGGCGCTGTCGCCAGCCAATCGCGCAACGTCTATCCGACCTTATTACCATTGAACTTCGGCGGCCTCTTTGCGCAAAGCGACGACGTGCGATTGCGTTACGTCAATCCGGCGACAACCAGTTTGCAAGGCGTTCCGCTGGTGGGCGGTCTCAATCAATTGAATCTGCCGCTCAACGGCAACCTGATTCAATTGCTGAATCAAAACTTCCCGCCCGCGTTCGGGCTGACTCTGCCTTCGCAGCGATTGAATCTGCCGAATGCGTTTCATTACACCTTCGCCTTTGAACAACAACTGAGCCGCGAAATGACAGTCTCGTTCGCTTACGTCGGCACAGGCGGCAGAAATCTGTTGAGGTTCACGACGCCGAATCTGGGTTCGGCGACGAACATTTTGCCGACGCGCTTTGCCGTGGTCGGCGTCGAACCGCGCGTTTTCGGGCGCGTCTGCATTCCTTCGGTCAACCCGGTTCCTACGGATACCGGCGGTGGCACTTTCCTGGAACAACAACGCTTCTGTCCCGGCAGGCCGGTTTCAGACATTGGCGCGGTGAATATCTTTGAAACCAGCGGCAGATCGTTGTTCGATTCCTTGCAGGTGGAATTGCGAAGCAGGCTTCGCCAATCTCTTCAGCTTCAAGCTTCGTATGTGTTTTCGAACGCGCGTGATGATGTGTCCGAGGCGTTTGATCTGGCCGGAGCTTCTTCGCTGCCGCAGAACAGCACGAATCTCAACGTCGAGCGTGGCGCGGCCAACTTTGACATTCGCCATCGCGGAACTTTTGCCGCGATTTACAGCCCCAGCGAACTCAAGGACAAGCTGTCTTCGATGGGTTGGCTGCTGAACGGATTGCAGGTCGCGGCGATTGGTCGCGTGCAAACCGGGCAACCGTTCACAGTGAATTCGGTTTACGACGTGAACCTGGATGGCAATCTGACCGACCGTTTGAATTCGACCGATGGATTGCGAATCAACAATGACGGTCGCCAACCGGTCATAGTGCAAACGACCGACACCACTTCCCTGCTGGCCGCAGCCGGACGCGACGGCCAAATCGGTCGGAACACTTTTCGTGCGGGCGGTTTGTTTGAGTTCGATCTGGCGGTCAGCAAGGCATTCGTCTTTTCCGGCAGTAGAAAGATCGTGCTGCGCGCTGATTTCTTCAATTTGTTCAATCGCGCGAATTACGGAATTCCCGTGCGATTGCTGGAAGCCCCCGGTTTCGGCCAAGCCGTCAGCGCCGTCACGCCTGGCTTGCGAGTGCAATTCAGTTTGAAGTTCGAGTTTTGACGCAGGCGGGAGACCGCGCTCCCAGGAGGCTTTATGACGTTCAACCATTTTTACTCGTGGAACCGTATATTGCTGCTGGTGATGTTATTGGCTGGCGCATTGATCGGCGGGCGACAGCAATCGGCGCACGAATTACGCCAGGTTGCCGTGAAACCAGCCGGAATTCATTTTACCGCCAGACCTCTGCCCGATGTGCGCGTGCTGCACACGGCGACATTGTTGCCCAACGGACAAGTGTTGGTTGCGGGCGGCAGCGCGAACGGAGCGGACGATTCGGCAAACAATTCCGCTTACCTTTATTCGCCAGCCACCGGCCAATGGACTGAAATCGCCGGAATGAAAACTGCGCGTAAAGGTCATTTCGCAGCCTTGCTGCAAAACGGCAAGGTGCTGGTGGGCGGCGGTAAAAACGCAAATGGACTTTTGGACTCAGCCGAACTCTTCGATCCGGTCACGCAAAGCTGGACGGTGACCGGCTCCATGACCAAATCGCGTTTTCGCGCTACGGCGACGTTGTTGTCTTATGCTTCGAATGCCGCTGGCAATGCCCGCAATGGCAGCGTGCTGGCGGTTGGCGGCGAAAGCGATTCGGCGACCATTCTGGATACGGCGGAGTATTACGACCCGGCCAACGGAACCTGGAAACAAACAGCAACCAAAATGTTCCAGCCGCGTCTTGCTCACACCGCCACCTTGCTCAACAACGGAGACGTGCTGGTTTCTGGCGGATACGCATCTCCCTTCAAGCCGCTGACTTCGGCGGAAATTTACGATCCGCTGACCGACAAATGGAAAACGACTGACAGTTTGAAAACCGCGCGATTCGGCCACAGCGCGACCTTGCTGGCCAACGGCAAGGTACTCGTCGCCGGCGGAATCGCCACCAACGGCACAGCGCTCGACAACCTGGAAACCTTCGATCTGGCCACGCGCCGATGGACAGCGGAACCTGCCAGAATGACGGCTCAGCGCGCTTTTCATACCGCCTCGCTGCTGCCAAACGGAGATGTATTTGTGCTGGGCGGTTTTTCATCGTTGCAGGGCGAAGGCTCGAATAAAGGCGAAACTTATTCGCCCGCCACCAAACAGTGGAGCGCGGCTGGAACTTTTGGCGAAGTGCGCGGAGCGCATACGGCGACCTTGCTGGCCAATGGGCGAACGCTGGCGGTTGGCGGAGCTTCCACAGGTTCTCTGGCCAACGCATTGGCATCGGCGGAACTGCACGACCCGGCAATAGGTCAATGGTTGACGCAACCCAATTCGCCCAATCAACCGCGTCACAGTCACACAGCGACTTTGCTGGCCAATGGAAAAGTTCTGATCGCTGGCGGCAGCGATTTCAATGGCCAGATGAGATTTTCGGAATTGTACGATCCGGCAAACGATACCTGGACGCGAACAGGCGATCTGCTGGTTTCGCGCAGCGGACACACGGCCACGCTTCTGCGCAACGGCAAAGTGCTGGTGACCGGTGGGATTCAAGCCGGGGGAACGATTCTGGATTCGGCGGAACTGTTCGACCCCGCCACCGGGGCGTGGTCTGCAACAACCAACGTCATGCCAAACCGACGCGCCAATCACACTGCGACTTTGCTGGCCGACGGCAAAGTTCTGGTCTCTGGCGGATGGAACGTCGTCGCAGGAACGAACATTCTGCGAAATTGCGATCTTTACGATCCGGCGACAAATTCCTGGTCTACGGCTGGTTTAATGACTCAGCCAAGGCGTTTTCACACCGCGACGCTTCTGTATGACGGGCGAGTTCTGGCTGTGGGCGGAGATTCAGCCAATAGTTTGAAGACTTCTGAACTTTACGACCCGGCGACCAATCGCTGGATTCAGCAGACCAGCATGATGCACGTTGGCCATTTCCGGCATACCGCAACACTGTTGCCCAACGGCAGAGTGCTGGTGGTTTCAGGGCTGCAATCCACCAGCGGTTTGCCGACGGCTTATTCCGGCAGCGCCAATTTGTACGATCCGACGGGACAAGGAAGATGGGATTCGGTCACAGCGCCCAACGGACGCGACGGCCACACCGCCACCTTGTTGCCAAACGGCAAGGTTTTGATTGTCGGCGGATACACCATTCAATCCAGCGGCGGAGCCGGAAGTTCCATCAACAACATAGACGTGGTCGAACTGTACGATCCCGGCAAGGGAACATCAGTCCCTTTCAGCGGAACGACCAACATCACCTTTCCACGCGACAGCCACACGGCGACGTTGTTGCCCAATGGCAGAGTTCTGATTGTCGGCGGACGCTCTCAGGTCACAGCGGCCAATGGCAGCACGGTGGAAGTTCTCATCAACCAGGTGGAGCTTTATGACGTGGGACTGGATGCCTTGCCCACGGTTGCGCCCGCCATTTCCAGTTTTGTCGGCAACGGCAGCGGCAGCGCGGCCTGCATTTCCGGCATTCGCTTTCAAGGCGGCGGCGAAGCGGCCAGCGGCAACGCCAACAGCTCCAACGCCAATTATCCCGTCGTGCAGTTGATGCGAATGGACAATGAACAAACTTACTTTTTGTCGCCCGACGCCAATTCATCGCAATGCGTGTTCAAAGGCTGGACGAACAACAGCTATGCTTCTTTGCCTATTCCGGCGACGACCTTGCCGGGGACGAACAACAATCTGCTGCCGGGGCCGGCGATGTTGACCGTCTTCGTCAATGGTGTGCCGAGTTCGCGCGCGCTGATCGTCGCTCCCGACGCCCCAGTTGACGGCGGCGATACGCCATTGGCCAGTCTGATTGGTCGCATTCACACCGTCGCCGACACAGGATTGCAGGTCAATGTGGAACTTCGCTCTTCGACCGGCGAAGTTCGCAATGTGCAATCGGGGCCTAATGGCGAGTTCGTATTTGAGAATGTGCCGACCCAAACCGCCAGATCGTCAGCGACCGCTCTTTCGCCCAATCAGGTCACAGAAGACGGCCCGACAACGCAAATCACCGTCACAGGCAGCGGCTTCACCGCCAACTCAGTCGTTCTGTTCAACGGCCAGCAATTGGCGACGACTGTTTTGTCTCCAACACAGGTCAGAGCCAACGTCCCGTCGCAATTGATTCAAAACCCTGGATTCGCCAGCATCGTCGTGCGAACGACCATCGGCAACAACGTCATTACGACAACGCCGCTGATTTTCCAGATCGTCGCTTCATCGCCTGCAACGCGCCCCAGCATCAGCAACCTGACTCCGTCTTCGACAGTAGTGAACGTGTCGCCCGGAACCATCACCATCAACGGAACCAACCTGCTCAACGGAACGACGCAGGTGTTGTGGAATGGACAAGGACGCAACATTCTGGCGGCTCAATCCACAACGACTGCGCTTGTTTTCGCCGTCACTGTTGAGGATTTCAGAACTCCGGGCACGGCTTCCGTGCAGGTCATCAACGCAGGCGGCGCATCCAATTCGGCTCCGTTCACGATCACCTCTGCGCCTGTGCCAAACATCAGCAGCCTGAGTCCGTCTTCTACTGTTGTCGGAACTGCGGTGTCGGAAATCACAGTCAACGGAACCAATCTGCTCAACGCCAACGGCACGACTCAGGTGTTGTGGAATGGCCAGAGCCGAACGCTCAACGCCAACAGTTCCTCGGCAACCAAATTGGTGTTCATTCCATTCGCCAGCGATTTCGCAACCGTCGGAACAGCGTCTGTGCGCGTGCTGCACACCACCGCCGGAGTGCAGACCTTTTCCAACATCATTTCGTTCACCATCAACCCACAACCGGTTCCGACAATCAGCAGCCTGACGCCGTCTTCGACAACCGTCCCAATCACGACGAACAATTCGATTGCGGATTTGCCGGTCGGAGTGATTGGAACCAACTTCGCAGGCAATTCTGTCGTTCGCGTCAACGGCAAAGCGCTGACGACGGCTTTCGTCAATTCGACGCGCCTGAACGTCAACGTTCCCGGCGCGCTGATTGCGACACAAACGAACCTGAGTTTTTCCGTGCTCAATCCGACAACCAATCTGAACTCCAACTCGGCGGCGTTTCCAATCAATCAAACTCCGCCGGACACAGTTGGGTCCGTGCTGGCTTATCCACTGTACAGTTCCACCTGCACAGCCGGGACGACCGTTCCGATTTGTTCGACGAATACGACGATTTCAATTACAAACACCAATCCCCAGCAAGCCGCTCGCGTGCGCTTTTTCTTCGTCGAAGGCGTGACAGGAATCGCCAGCAATGTCATACGCACCATCAACGCCAACCAGACGCTGACCATGCAGGCTTCGGAAGTTGATCCGTCGCATCGCGGTTACGTGTTGGCCGTGGCGGTCAACAGTTTCAACTGTCCCATCGCTTTCAATTTCCTGCGC
Organism: uncultured Heliomicrobium sp.; assembly: GCA_964470555.1. Taxonomy (GTDB): domain Bacteria; phylum Acidobacteriota; class Blastocatellia; order RBC074; family RBC074; genus RBC074. The sequence continues at coordinate 31,921 of CAYYDG010000054.1, read as the reverse complement.
GGTTCTGAAACCGTGACGGCCATAGTCAATCAACGCACTTACAGCGGTTCGGTCAACGCCATTCCGATTCGAGGGATTGTCGCTCCGAGCTGCACGGCCAATTCCACCTCTGCCACCTTGAATTTCAACGGCAGCAGTTATGACCGTTTTCCCAGCCAGGTCGTGGCAGATTCCGTCACGACAACGACAAACCCTACGACGACTCTGCTGGCGCTCAACGCCGTTGGCGGAAATCTGATTGGAGCCAATCGCGCCAGCAACTTCGCCTCGCCCGGAACACTGCAAGGGCAAGTGGTGGATTCTTCGCTCAATTCGTTTTCGTTCACCAGCAACAGCGCTGCTTCCCAAATTCTTTCCGAGTTGAGTCGGGCTTTTCCGCAAACCACGCCAGCGATAGAGCAGATCATTCCCAGCAACCAAACCGGAAAGATGGCAATGCATGCGGGACCGGGTTTGTTCGGCATGACATTGTCCAGAAACGCTTCTTTCAATTCGGCAAGCCTGATGCGAATCGTCGCGCTCAAATCGGTATCAGTGGTGATTCCGGTCAACACCATCTTTGTGACCTTGACTGGCGATCCGCCCAACTCCGATCCGCAATCAGCGGCCAATCAATCAACCGAGAATGCTGATTCCGTCTCGTCACTCGAAAAGCTGAATAATACAAAGGCGCACGAAACTGAAACGGCTGGCGCTACAACCGACATCAACGCAATCGCCCAACAACAGCAGCCCGGCGAACTGATTACCTACACCATCACTCCGAGCGGCGCTTTGGCAACCGGAGAACCGATCATCTTCTTGCCGAAATCCAGAACCGTCACGCCCGGCGATCACGGAACAGCGACTTTCAACCTAAGCCCCGAAAACACTGCGCAGCAAAACGTCAACAACAACTTCTGCGGCCAGACTTCGCCCGGATTGAGCATTGCGGGCAAACTGACCATGCCAGCGGGTTTCACGTCAGAGTTGATTCCGGTCAACTTGCATCTGACCAACAACAAAGCGCCGAGTTGCATGTTGCCTGTGGACGTTCAAACCAATAGTTTGCCTGTCAGCGGAAATTACATCGTTCCGGATGATTTGATGGACGATGTGTTGGGGTTGCAAGGCAGTTACGAAATCACCCCGTTGGACAATCGTTTTCAGTTCAGTTCTCAGGCAATGGGTCAGGAGGGCGAATCCACTGTGCTGGCTCCGCCATTGGTGGGAGCTTCGTTGGGATGGAATTTCAGCGCCACAACGGCCAATGTATGTCCGTCGGCGGCTTCGCTGACGGCCACAGCCAACGGCGAAACCAATCTGCAAATCTGCGCCGGGCAAACGATAAATTTATCCGTTCCCGTTGTTCCGAACGCAACCTACACGTGGATGTATCCTGGCGGAGCAATGGTCGCCGGACGAACTCCGACAATCAATAACGCCACACCTGCCAACAGCGGAATGTACACGGTTCAGATTACCGTCCCTTCGTGCGCGCTCGTTCAGGTGTCGGCACAGGTCACAGTCAACCCAACTGCCAGCGCCAACGCCGGGCCGGACCAATCCAAAGCCAAAACCGGCGAAACAACCAGCTTCACGCTGGCGGGATCGGTTTCTGCCGGAGCCGTTGCAGTCTGGACGCAAATCAGCGCCACAGGCGACGCCGAAGCCAACATTGTTGATCTCAGCAATGTGGCCTCGCAGGTGAACGTCATTGGAACCGGCAGCGTGACATTGCAACTTACCGCCGCCAGTGAAGCAGGGTGTGGCAGCGCCAGCGACACCGTGGTGTTGACCGTCACCAATCAGGTTCTTTGCCCAACCATCAGCAACCTGTCATTGCCGAGCGCCTTGCCCGGAGCCAATGTCACAATCGGCGGAACCAATTTCACAGGCGCGACCAATGTTCGTTTCAATGGCGTGCAAGCCGCATTCACAATCGTCAACGACACCACAATCAATGCAACCGTCCCCGCAGGCGCAACCAGCGGCCCTGTGACAGTCAGCAAAACCGGCTGCGCGGACGCTGGGATGAGCATCAACATTCTGCCGAGTTATGAAGCCGACGTGATTCCGCGCCCGACCGGCAATGGCAACGGCATCATCACCGTCGCCGACTGGGTGCAAATCGGTTTGTTCATCGCCAATCCCGGCAGCGTCAATCCGGGCAGTGAATTTCAACGCGCCGATTGCGCTCCACTGGCCACCAATGGCGACGGTCAATTGACCATGGCCGATTGGGTGCAGGCCGGACGATTCGCCGCGGCGCTCGATCCCATTCCCACTGCGGCCGGTCAATCAACTCCTGTGTCGCCAATCGTAGCCTCTATTCCTTATCGAGCCGCGCTCGGCAACTTGAGCGAACCGGCGACTGAACGCCGCATTCCCGCCGCCATTCGATTGCTGACATCTGGCCGTCAGGCAATTGTGCTGATGGATTCGACCGGCGAAGAAAACGCCGCCGGTTTCAGCCTGACCTTTGACAAAACGAAATGGCGAATCGTTTCCATTGAACGCGGGACAGACAGCAAAGGCGCGTTGTTCAACACCAGCAATCTGAAAACCGCTGAAAACAGCGTCGGCATAGCCATCGCGCTGAAAGCCGGGCAAACCTGGCACCCCGGCGAACGCCAACTTGCGATTGTCACTTTCGCTCCGATGGCTGAATCTGTAGAGGAAATTCCTGAACTGGCTTTCGCCGATTTCCCTATTGCGCGCGAAATCGTCAGCGAAAAAGCGTCGCCGTTGTTTGCCAGCTTCAAAGTCAACGGCATCGAACAATTGAGCTTTGTTCCATCCGTAGATTTTGGCCTGGCGGAAATGCTGCCGGGTCACGTGGCTTTGACCACTTTCAATCTTTACGATCTGCAACGCCGTTTGCCGCCCGCGCGCGAAACTCGATGGCAGGTGACGTTGCGCGACGGCGCAGGCGTCGAACATCGAATTTACTTTTTTGACGTTTCACCGGATCGCCTGCAATTTCAGATTCCTTTTGATGCCAGCGCAGGCATAGCCACTTTGTTTATCAAATCGTCCACTGGTTGGACTGGTGTTGGCTCATTGCTGATTGGTCAGCGGTAAGGAGGAAACTTGACGCGAAGAATTACTACGACAATTTGCCTGCTCGTGATTGGTGCATTGTTTTTTTTGAGCGCGCCTAATCCGCGTCGTGCTTTCAGCCAAACCGACAAGCCAGAATTGATTTTGCAAAACGGCCACAGCGAACGCAGCGATGGGTTGGTCTTTTCGCCGGACAGCCGTTATCTGGCGACGGCAAGCACCGATTCGACCATTCGCATTTGGGACGCAACGACCGGCAACGAATTGCGAGTGTTGGCCGGTCACACAGCAGCAGTCAGAACTGTCAGCTTCAGCGCCGACGGCAAATTGCTGGCTTCGGGCGGAGCCGACGGCAAAATCAAAATTTGGGACGTCGTCACAGGGCGCGAACTTGCCGATCTGGCCGGTCACAAAGGCCGCATCAACGCTCTGGCGTTCAGCCGCGACGGCAAACTGCTGGCTTCGGGCGGCATAGATCAAATCATCAAACTCTGGGATGTGGCCGCGCGCACCGAACTGCGAACTTTGGCCGGTCACAGCGGTTGGGTGACGGCATTGGTTTTCAACGCCGACGGGCGACAATTGATTTCCGGCAGCGCGGACAAATCCATCAAACTCTGGGCTGTCCCAACCGGCCAAACGCTCCAAACCATCACCGCTCATCGTGAAGCCATTGCCAATCTGGCGCTCAACCCCGCAGGCGATTTGCTGGCTTCGGGTGGCGCTGATTCCGCTGCTCGGCTTTGGCGGTTGCCGCAACTTAACGCTGAACCAACGTTCAGCTTCAACTTCCCTGCCGGTCGAATTGTCGCATTGAGTTTTTCTGCTGACGGCCAAAACGTGCTGGCTGTTTCCAATGAACGAACTGCGCAACGATTCAATCTTGCTACTCGTACAGCAACTCAACTGTCCACTGAGCCTGACCGTCTGGAAAAATACGAAGCGGCGACGTTTTCACCGGACGGCCAATTGCTGGCGCTGTGTCCTGGCACGCGCGAACTTGAAATTCATGCTCTGAATAATTTCGACAACCTAGTCAAACTGAGCAGCCGATCCAATCCCGTTCGAGCCGTTGCCTTCAGCGATGATGGCCGCTGGTTCGCCACAGGAAATCAAGACACTAGCGTCACGTTGTGGGATGCCTTTGCCGGACGAGTCATAGGCAACTTTGCCGGAAATGCCGGCAGCATCAACACGGTCGCCTTCAGTCCCGACAATCAAACGCTCGCTTCTGGCAGTCGCGGAGGCCTGGTTCGTTTGTTGAATGTCATCGCCGCCAATGAAATTCGCCGCTGGCAGGCTCACGACGACGGCATCAATGCGCTGCTGTTTTCTGTTGATGGCAAACAGTTGATTACTTGCAGCACAGATCAAACAATCAAAGTCTGGGACGCCACAACAGGCAATCCGATTTCCACGCTCAAAGGCCACGCGCGCGAAGTCAATTCAATCGGCCTCAGCGCTGACGGCAAATGGCTCGCGTCCGGTTCCGCCGATGGAATTGTCAAAATCTGGGAAACAGCAAACTGGCGAGAGCGTCGTTCGTTGACGGCGCACACTGGCGCGGTTTTCGCACTGGCGTTCAACGACGATGGAAAATTGCTGGCGTCCGGGTCAGCAGACAAAACTGCCAAACTCTGGCAAACCGCCGATTGGCAGCTTTACAAAACTTTCAATGACTCTGCTTCAATCCAAAGCCTGAACTTTTCGGCTGACGGCAAATCGCTGGCGACCGGAAATTTGCAATCCGTTATCTGCCTCTGGGATGTATCCGCCGGATCAAGACTTCGCTCGCTGAGCGGCGCTTCGGGCAGCGTCAACAGTTTGAATTTCAGCGAAGACGGCAATCGAGTGATTTCCGCTCACGAAGACGGCAGTTTGCGAATCTGGAATGCCACGAATGGCGAATTGATGGCGACGGCGGTTTCGATTCGGGAAAGCGCGGATTGGCTGGTGGTCACGCCGGAAGGATTGTTTGATGGTTCGCCGGAAGCCTGGCCGCAGATTTTATGGCGATTCGGCAAAACGACATTCAACGTTTCTCCGGTCGAAATTTTCTTCAACGAATTTTTCTATCCTGACCTTTTGTCAGACGTGCTGGCGGGGAAACAACCAAAACCAAAAAATGAAATCACACGGCTTGATCGCCGCCAACCGCAGATGCGCTTGCTGGTCGGCGACGAAACAGCCGTTTCAACAAAACCATCCGTCAGCAATCAGCAAACCATCACAGTCAAAATCGAAGTCAGTGAAGCGGCAACAGGCAGCGGCGCGCAGGATGTGCGACTGTTTCGCAACGGGGCGTTATTCAAAATCTGGCGCGGAGACGTGTTGAAAGGCCAGCGTAGCGCCGTATTGCAAACACAGATTCCGATTATTGCCGGAGAAAATCGGCTGATGGCTTACGCTTTCAATCGGGACAACATCAAGAGCCTGGATGCCAACCGCTTTGTCACCGGCGCAGAATCCTTGCGGCGACGCGGAACGGCCTACATTCTGGCTGTCGGTGTCAATCGTTATTCCAATCCAAATTACAATTTGAACTTTGCCGTGCCCGACGCGACGATTTTCAGCGAAGAACTTCGCGCCAGACAGACTCAACTTGCACGATTCGACAAGGTGGAAATCATCACTCTCTTTGACGCCCAGGCGACCAAGCAAAATATCATTCAGGCGTTACGGCGGCTTCGTGGAGAAGCGAATTCGACAGTTATGTTGCCGTCACTGGAAAAGCTGCAACGCGCAAAACCTGAAGACGCCGTAATTGTTTATTTCGCCGGTCACGGCCTGGCGGTCGAGCCGCGCTTTTACCTGATCCCGCACGATCTGGGTTACAACGGCAAGCGCGAAAATCTGACCCAGGCAGGGTTGGCGCGCGTGCTGTCAAACAGTATTTCCGACAAGGAACTTGTGGAATTGTTTGAAGCGATTGATGCCGGGCAATTGTTGCTGGTGATTGACGCCTGCAATTCCGGACAGGCTCTGGAATCCGACGAAGCCAGACGCGGGCCGATGAATTCCAAAGGGCTGGCTCAACTGGCATACGAAAAAGGAATCAACGTGCTGACCGCTTCGCAGAGTTATCAGGCTGCGCTGGAAAACAAGGAGCTTGGACACGGATATTTGACCTATGCGTTGATCGAAAGCGGTTTGCGAAAACTGGAAGCCGATGCTCGCCCACGCGATGGAAAGATTCTGGTTCGGGAATGGCTGAATTATGCAACCGATCAAGTCCCGCGCATGCAGGAAGCCAAAAACAAGAACAAGGTCAAAGGAGCCGAACGCATTTTGAAACGTCCCAGCGCCGTCCGGCTCACTCCGAAAACAAGCCCGGAAGCGCAACGCCCGCGAGCGTTTTATCGTCGCGAAGCCGAAACTCAACCGATGGTCATCACTCAAACGACGCCTTAAAAATAAAAAGCGCGATCAATACGCAATTCACACCAGGTAATGCGAAAGTCTCAGAATTTTGATTCGGTAACGCACCAGCGCTTGCGAGACGCCGGCTTGAGCGGCGATGGCGCGTATGGATTGACCGCGCGACAGATTGCACGCCAACGCCCGGTAAGGCAGCAATGCCGCTGCGCCTACCGAATAGGCTTCTTCTTCGATTTGTTGATGGTGAGTTCTACCGGCTGCGGCGTTTTCTGAATCGGTGGTTAATTCGCTGTGTTGGTGGCCCAGCAATACGTGGCAGATTTCTTCCATCAAGGTCGCCATTTTTCGCGTCTCGCTGTGGCTGGGATTCAGTATGACGACGCGCGTTCCGTCCGGCAAAACAGGAGTCGCTCCGCCTGACCAGGCTCCGCTGGCAGTAGATTGCAACAAGGCTTTTGCTTCGTCGCTCAAACCGACAACGGAATCCAACGGCACGACTCGCAATCCAACAGATTCTGCCAACGCATACGGGTCAAGCCGGTCGTGAATGCCAGCCAGGCCGGCAAATGATCTGACTCGCAAGGCCAGTTGTTCATACTGGCGGAATTTGTCGCTGACCGGCGGTTCAGGCAGAAAGCGCGAACGGTTCAGACAATCGCTGTTGCCGCAAAAACTGGACATCGCCACTCACTTCTTGACGCTGTACTGTCTGTAAGCCAGTCGAAACAATTCAGACAAGGCAGCCGCATTTTCCGGCGTCAGATTCGTGTCCGCGCGCAAATGAGCTTCGACCACGTCCGGCGTATACCCTTGCAGCAGTTGAGCAAATGAATTTTCCATCGAAGCCTGAAGACCGATGATTCGGTCCAGTGGCAAATTCAACCATTTGGCCAATCGCGCCAGAGTTTCCGCATCGGGCGTTCCTGTGCTGTTTTCGATTCGTGACAACGTGGAAGCGCTGACCTGTGTCTGTTTGGCAACGGCTCGCAACGAAAGTCGTTCTCCTTCACGTTTGCGTTTGATGAAAGTCCCCAATTCGGCGACATTGACCAAGCTCTCAGGATCGTTGACGACTTCCTGTACTTCTCTTTTTGATTTGTTACGCTCTTCCATAATCAAGTGTTGATGTGGATAATCGGTTCGGCGTCATCGGTGACGCCGGAAAACCTATAAACAAATAGATAAACTGAATGCTCGCAAACTAACATAGCAGTCTTGTAAAGGCAACAATTCGTTGCAACTTTGCAACGCCCGGCTGTGAATTGGAAGCCACGTTTATGCTGGTCAATCAATCAATCGAAACGACATTTGGCGTAGGCTCTGCGGAACCAGAACTGGTTCAGTTCAACGCAATGCCACTGACAGCGGATGATTTTCTGATCGAAAAGACACTCAATGGCGATGAAGCAGCATTTGAATCGTTGTTGCGCAAACATCACAAACGAGTGTTTTCGATTGCCCGACGTTTTTTCCGCTCGCGCGAAACCGTCGAAGACATCGTTCAGGAAACATTCTCGAAAGCTTTCTTTTCTCTGGCGTCTTACCGGCGCGGAGCAACCTTCGAGCAATGGCTGGCGAAAATAGCCGTCAATAATTGTTACGACGAATTGCGGCGGCGCAAGAAACGCAGCGAATCATTGATTACAGACTTGTCCGACGACGAAGAATACTGGCTGGAAAGCAAACTGTCTCAATCCGCCTTTGACATTCACCTGAGCGAAAACGAACGTGAAATTGCGGCGGAAATCTCCGGCAAGCTGCTGGCTGGATTGTCCCCTGAAGACCGCCTGGTTTTGACGCTGCTGCATGCTGAAAACAATTCCATTCGGGAAATCGCTCACATCACGGGCTGGTCAGAGGCGAAAGTCAAAATTCGAGCCTTTCGCGCCCGGCACGCCATGCGAAAAGCCTTTGCCCGATTGAGAAAAGCCGAAGAACGAAAAACAGTTGCCATTCAGGGAGACAAAATCAAATGAAGTGCAGACAAGCTGTTCGATTGATGACTTATGGGCGCGACGCCGAATCCGCCGTCCTGTCAAACATACAGGAACATGCAGCATCTTGCCCAAAATGCCGCCGGGAGTTTGCGACTCATTCGCTGTTCAAATCATTGTTGAAAGAATTCCCAGACGCTCAAAACGATCAGGATGCCTGGGAAGAAACTCGTTTAATCAATCAGGTCAGGGCCAGAATTCGCGCCAACAAGGAAAATGGTTTGATGACATGGGAATCGGCGGTCATTTCCATCCGCGGTTGGTTGTTCGCCTTTGCCGCCGCCGCAATTTTACTGCTGGCATTGAGCGGACAACTGGCGTTCAAACAAAACCAGTCCGGTTCTGCGGCTCCGCAGAACGAAGACCTGATCAGCAACAACACGCTATTGAATTCGCCGCGCGATTTCACCAGCGATGGAGCCGACAATGCTCGTTAATCAGAATTACATCGCCACCAAACGCAAAGCTCAATTCATCATTCTGGCGACGTTCATATTGGGCATTGTCGTTGGCGCGTCAGGCCAATATCTGTTGCTGCATCGTTCGGTCAACAAACAGGTCGGCGCTTCGGTTCCGATCATTGACGAACTGACCCAGCGATTGAGCCTGACTCAGGAACAGCGAAACGAAATTGACAAACTGCTGGCCGAATCTCGCCGACAGTATCAATTGCTGGACGACGAAGTTCGCCCGCAATACAAAGCCATTCGACTGGATACGCGAAAACGAATTGCCACCTTGCTGACACCTGAACAGCAAACCTTGTTCGAACAATACAAAAGCGAGCTTGACGCCAAACGCGAAGCGAAAGAACGCGAAGCCAGAGAAAAAAATCTGGCGACTCCAACTCCCGCAAAATAATCATCCATATCTTTCTGGCCTCATCAATATGAACATTTCCAGCACACGGTTCCCTGCCCCTGTTTCGTTTTTTCTACTGGTCTTGATTGCGTTGGTTGTTTCCACCTCGTGCAGTCGCACTCAATCCGGCAACGAATTGGTGATGATGCTGGAAAAACGAGTTTCTACTTTCGATCCGCGAGCCAGTTCCGATTCCGCCGACGAACGCATGCGCCAGTTGATTTTCAATGGTCTGACCCGCAAAAACGAAAACTTCGACCCAGTCCCGGAATTGGCCGAAAGCTTTGAACCGTCAGCGGATTTCAAATCCTTCAGCTTCAAATTGCGGCAAGGCGTCAAATTCCATAACGACCAGTTACTGTCCGCGTTGGATGTGAAATACACTTTCGACACCATGCTGGCCGCAGGGTTCACTTCGCAGAAGAAAGTCGAATTTACGCGCGAAGTCGCGCCCGGCAAACCGCTGCTGGCCGGTATCGAAGTCGTTGATCCGCATACAGTGGTTTTTCGCTGCAACGAACCTTGTCCGGGTCTGCCCAATCAAATCGTTCCGGTCGGCATCATTCCCGAAAAAACCACCGATCAACAAGCCAAAAAGCCTATCGGCACAGGCCCGTTCAAATTTGAAAGTTTCACCGAAGATCAGGAAGTCGTGCTGGTCGCCAACGCACAATACTTCGGCGGCGCGCCCAGCGTCGAAAAACTTCGAGTCAAAATCATCCCTGACAACAGCACGCGCGAAAGCGAACTTCGCAAAGGTTCGGTTGATCTGGCCATCAACGCCGATTTCGATCCGATTACTGTCGAAGGTTTGCAAAAAGCCGAAGGTTTGAAAGTCGAAACAATTGACGGAACCAATCTGACGCATCTGGGCGTCAATCTGCTCGATCCGATTTTGAAGGATCATCGCATTCGCCAGGCATTGTCGTTCGCCATTGACCGCGAAGCCGTCATCCGCGATGTTTTGCGCGGTCAGGCCAAAGTCGCTCACAGCATTCTGCCCGTTTCGCAATGGGCTTACGAACCCAACGTCATGACTTACGGTTACGACGCCGAACGCGCCAAACAATTGCTAGATCAAGCCGGACGACCGGAAAAAGACGGACAGCGATTGAAACTGACCTTGAAAACTTCCACAGTTTCGATTGCCAAAAAAACCGCCGAATCCTTGCAGGCGCAATTCGCCCGCGTAGGCGTCAAACTGGAAATCCAGACGTTGGAACGTCAAAAGCTGACGCAGGATATGACCGACGGCAATTACCAGCTTTATTTGAACACCTCGGTCGGCGGCAATCAGAGCACTGACATTTTCGCGTTTATGTATGGATCGAAATCCATTCCGCCGAACGGCCAGAATCGAATGCGATACAGCAATCCCGCCGTAGACAAACTGCTGGCCGAATCAATACTGGCCGCGCAGGATCGTCGCAAACAAATCTTTTCCGAAATTCAAAAGACGCTGTCGAACGATTTGCCGCAGATTTATCTGTGGTATCCGGCGACGATTGTCGTTCACCGCAACCGCGTCGCCAATTTGAAGATCGAACCTTCTGGCGATTGGCAGATCGTCCGCAACGTCAAATTGAATTAGCCACTGTTTTCCGGCCACGTCGCCAGTGAAAAGTCGCCAGAGCAGTTCAGGAATGGCCTTCAGATTTGGAAAATTGTTCGGCAACTACCTGGTGGCGGTAATCAAACATGCGTTGCAGTTTGGCGCGCGTGAAAGCGCCGCCGAACAATTCACCCAGCCAACCCATTGGCAGCGCATACTCAATGTCGTCAATCATCAGCGTTGTGCCTCGTTCGGTTGGTTCAAACCTGTGGCGATGCCGCCAGTACGCAAATGGCCCTCGGCGTTGCACGTCAGTGAACAAATGCGGTGGATCATATTCGGTGTGTTCGGCAACCCATAATTGCGAGAACGGGCCAGTGAAAACTTTGAAGATGACCTCTGCGCCGGCGTGCAAGCCTGTAGCGGGCTGCACCATTTCGACGCGCTCCCAGGGCGGCGTTAATCGCTCGACAGCGCCGGGTTGTTCATGCCAGGCGAACACCTCTGAAGGTGGCGCTAGAACCTCGGACTCTTTGCGAAAATGTTGAATTTTCATCTTTTTCAGATTGGGTAAAGCAAGGTTTTCATATTGCTCGCCTGCATTGCACGAGCGACTCAATCAGCTTGCGCCGTTTTCACCAGTCGCGACACCTCGAATCCCTGCGCAGCAACACGCCGTGTGATTTGTTCATAGTTTGCTTCCGCCAATTGTGGCGTGCGCGACAACACCCATAGGTACTTTCGGTCGGGCGACCCGACTACGGCGTAACTGTAATCCTGCGCCAGGTCTATGATCCAATAATCGCCCCACACCGCTGACAACCAAGACAGAAAGGACGGAGCGAACCTGACCTTTAATTTGGAATTCGGACCTTTGTCATCAGCCCGCCGTGCCCTGCCTCCCGCTTTGGTAATCTGCCCGTTTTTCATTCGACAGGCATTGACCACTTTCATCTCCTTATCAGACAACAACGAATAGGTCGCCGTGACTTCACCAAGACATTTTTGCTGGAAGCGGTTTGGGAAACGCGCGATCTCATACCAGGTCCCTGCGTAACGCGAGAGGTCAACGGCAGGTACGACTTCCAATGGTCGCCGATCAGTAACACTCCCCAATTCAGTGATTCCGACAAGCATTAATAGGACTGCAACACATAATTTCATACTAAAAACCCTCCATTGAATCCATAATTTGCCCAGATCAACTTACTTTATAGCACATTCTTGTCAATATATTGACCATATATTCCAGAAATAGTCTATATTATTTCTTGACAGTCACTTGACGGAACTATTCTGTAAGTGTACTGTGCGCATCGTTGAAGGAGGGGGTTGATTTTGGCAACGACAAATGGTCATCCGCCAATTCAATCCAAAAAACAAAGATTTGCAGATAATCAGGAGAACAATCGCAATGAATTTCAAATCACTTCTGGCAGCTTTCGTGTTGGCGCTCATTGTGGCTTTGGGCACAACGCCAAATTCGGCAAGCGCGATCAATCATTATGAACAGAAAGACATAGTGGACACGGCTGTAGCCGCGGGCAGCTTCAAGACGTTGGCAGCAGCCCTGGAGGCAGCGGGCTTGATCGAAACACTGAAAGGCAAAGGCCCATTTACGGTGTTTGCTCCGACGGACGAAGCCTTTGCCAAATTGCCAGCAGGCACGGTCGAAGCGCTGCTCAAGGACAAAGAGAAGTTGACGAAAATCCTGCTTTATCACGTCGTCTCAGGCAATGTGATGGCGAAGGACGTCGTCAAGTTGAAGTCTGCCAAAACTGTACAAGGCTCTTCCGTCACCATCACCGTCAAGGGAGGCAAAGTGATGGTTGACAATGCGAATGTCGTCAAGACCGACATCGCAGCTTCGAATGGCGTGATTCACGTAATTGATAGCGTCATCCTGCCCCAATAACTTCTTAACGATAACCCATCGCTGGCGGCAAACCCCGCAAAGCTTCGGCGCAAATCATTCCGATGTTAGCGCTGGAACCTGCATCGCATTGCCGAATGTTTGCGGGCATGCCGTCAGCGTGATTGTGTCGCATCAACACATCCTGACGCCAAATGAGTCTCAGCAGGAGAATCCATGTTCCGCATCATTCAATTGGTAGCTTTGGCAATCGCCCTTTATCTGACATGTAAAGTCGCAACGGTCGTTGGTTTTGGCAACAATCAAGAGTGGAGCCAATGGCGAGGCCCAAACCGTGATGGGCAAGTTGCTGGCGCTGCCTGGCCGGATCGTCTGACGGACAATTATCTTGAGCAAACCTGGCGCGTGCCTCTGGCGCCGAGCTATTCAGGTCCAGTAGTTTCTGCCGAAGCCGTTTTCGTCACCGAAACTAAAGATAAATCCACCGAAATTGTCAGAGCGCTGTCACGCGCCAGCGGAAAAGAGTTGTGGAAAGTCGAGTGGTCGGGCGCGATCAGCGTTCCCTTCTTCGCCAAACGCAATGGCGATTGGATTCGCGCCACTCCCGCGTTTGATGGCAAGAGTTTGTTTGTTGCAGGAATGCGCGACGTGTTGGTCAGTCTTGACGCCAAAACCGGCAAAGAGCAGTGGCGCGTGGATTTCACCAAAGAGTTCAACACTTCCCCGCCTGAATTCGGATTGGTTTGTTCACCGTTGCTCGACGGCAATGCGCTTTACATTCAAGCGGGCAACGCTGCTGTGAAGCTGGACAAACGCACGGGAAAGGTGTTGTGGCGCGCGCTGAATAATGAACAAAGCAGCATCATGACGAATGGTGCCTTCTCTTCGCCTGTGATTGCCAATGTAGCGGGACAGAAACAACTCATCGTTCAAACCCGCGAACAGTTGGCTGGGCTTGATCCTGAAACAGGTAAGCAGTTGTGGATTCACAACGTACCGTCATTTCGCGGCATGAACATTTTGACGCCGGTTGTGTTTGGCGACGCGATTTTCACCAGCAGCTATCAGAACAAATCCTGGCTTTATCGCATCAGCAAAGGCGCAGCGGGATTCACCGTAAATCAAGCTTGGGAAAACAACGCGCAAGGTTATATGTCTACGCCGGTGGTGATTGACGGTCACGCCTACCTGCATTTGGGCAATCAACGCTTCACCTGCATCAATTTGCAAACCGGCGAACGCACGTGGACTTCCAAGCCCTTTGGCAAATACGCGAGCCTGGTCGCTCAACGCGACCGCATTCTAGCCCTGGACGAACGCGGAGTGCTGTTGCTCATCAAGGCCAATCCAAAAGAGTTCGAGTTGCTTTCAGAAAAACAGGTCAGCGAGGAAGAAACCTGGGCGCATCTGGCGATTGCCGGTGAAGAGCTTTTCATCCGCGAACTGAACGCGTTGGCTGCGTGGCGCTGGCGCACGCCGAGAGTTTCGGGAATATCGGCTGAATCAGCGACACACTGATTATGATGTGGCGCGATTCCATATTCATTTTGGGAGACCAGTTGTTTACAGGGCATCGTTTGCTGGCCGATGCCATTCCTGCTGAGTGCGTCGTCGTTTTGATTGAGTCCGCTGACAGAATGCGTGCGCGTCGCTATCACAAACAAAAAGTCGCGCTCGTGCTATCGGCGATGCGGCATTACGCTGAGGCTCTGCGCGCCGCCGGTTGGACAGTGGATTATCGCGAAGCCGATTCGTTCACTGAGGGGCTGCAAGCGCACATCGAGGATTTTCAACCGCAGCGTTTATTGATGCTCGAAGCCGCCGAATGGCAGGCGCGCCAGTCTCAACGCTTACTCAGTCAAAAGCTGAACTTAGAAGTTGTACTGTCACGCAATACGCATTTCCTGTGTGAGCAGTATCTGCCTGAAGAGACTCCGGGCAAGAAACTGATTCTCGAAAATTTCTATCGCGCAATGCGGCGTCAGTTTGGCGTCTTGCTCGAAAACGACGGCTCGCCCGCCGGCGGCGCGTGGAATTTCGATCCGGAAAACCGCAAGCCTTACAAAGGCAAGCCCGTGCCGCGCCCCCCTATCCGCTTTGCGCCTGACGCTATCACTCAAGCCGCGATCGAAAAAGTCGAACGCGAATGCCCGAACAATCTCGGCAATACCAAAGACTTCAGTTTCGCAGTTACGCGCGAGCAGGCTCTGCAAACTCTGGACGATTTCATAACTAATCGTTTGCCCGATTTTGGCGCCTACGAAGACGCCATGTCAGCACGCGAACCGATACTGTTTCATTCCGTGCTGTCGCCGCTTTTGAACATCGGTTTGCTCGAACCGCTTGAAGTCGTTCGTCGAGCCGAAGCGGCTTATCGCGCTGGTCACGCGCCGCTCAATTCCGTCGAAGGCTTCATCCGTCAGATTCTAGGCTGGCGCGAATACGTTTATTGGCGTTATCACCAGATGATGCCTGGTTTTCATGATCGCAATCATTGGCAGGCCGAACGCCCGCTGCCAGAATTTTTCTGGACAGGCGAAACCGATATGAACTGCTTGCGCCAGGTCATCACGCGCGTGCTCGAAACCGGATACAGCCATCATATCGAACGGTTGATGGCGCTTTGTAATTTTGCCTTGCTGGCGGGAATCCAACCGCGCGCGGTCAACGAATGGTTTCTGGAAAGTTACGTTGATGCCTACGACTGGGTTGTGACGCCGAATGTGATTGGCATGGGTTTATGCGCGGACGGTGGCATTGTTGGCACCAAACCTTATATCGCATCCGCCGCCTACCTCAACAAAATGAGCGATTATTGCGTCGGTTGTAAATACAACCCCAAACAACGCACGGGGGATGCGGCTTGCCCGTTCAACGCGCTCTATTGGAATTTTTTGCTGCGGTTTGAAAAGCAACTGCGCGCCAATCCTCGCATGGGGCCGAATGTGCTGGGTTTGAAATATCTTGACGAAAACGAACGCAGGCGAGTGCAACAACAAGCGAAAGAATTTTTAGAAAAACTATGACTCAACCAGTTTACGCAATTCTCGGAGCTACGGGCGGCATAGGAGCGGCGCTCTGTCGCCGCCTGGCCAATCAAGGAGCGCGTCTCGTCATCGGTGCACGCGACGAAGCCAGACTCGCCGCACTCGCGGCTGAACTCAACGCGGCCTATCAAGTCACGGACGCTACGCAATCCGAGCAAGTAGATGCTTTTATCGCTTACGGGCTGGCGACGTATGGCCAACTTGACGGCGTCGCCAATTGCGTTGGTTCGCTGCTGCTCAAACCCGCTCACATCACGACCAATGACGAATGGGATTTCACCATGCAGCAAAATCTGAACTCGGCGTTTTATCTGCTGCGCGCTGCGACCAAAGCGATCAAAGCGGGCGGTTCGATTGTACTGTTGTCGTCCGCCGCCGCGCGCACAGGACTCGCCAATCATGAAGCCATCGCCGCCGCCAAAGCCGGCGTGATTGGTTTGACGCTTTCGGCAGCGGCTTCTTACGCCGCGCGCAACATTCGCGTGAATTGCGTCGCTCCGGGTTTGGTGGCTACGCCGCTGACGGCACGCATCACAGGCAACGAAACTTCGCTCAAGGCTTCGATGGCGATGCACGCACTCGGTCGTGTGGGTGCGCCTGATGACGTCGCCAGCGCCATCGCCTGGCTGCTCGATCCATCGAACTGTTGGGTGACCGGACAAGTCATTGGCGTAGACGGTGGCTTGTCGTCGGCAAGACCGCGTTGAGTTTATGAGCGACTCCATCAAAGCTGACAACTGGATGAAACCCGTGCTGCTTGCCGCAGGCATTTACAACATCCTGTGGGGCGGTTTCGTATTGTTCTTTCCGCTGGCGATGTTTCGCTGGTTTGGCATGCAACCGCCCAACTATCCGCAACTCTGGCAATGCGTAGGCATGATCGTCGGTGTTTACGGCGTCGGTTACATTGCCGCCGCGTTTGATCCGTTGCGGCATTGGCCGATTGTGCTGGTTGGATTTCTCGGCAAAGTCTTCGGTCCGATTGGCTTTGTGCAGGCTGCGCTCGAAGGCGTCTTTCCCTGGAGTTTCGGCATAAACAACATCACGAACGATCTAATCTGGTGGATTCCATTCGCGCTGATTTTGCGACGCGCTCATCAAAATGGCTGGAGGTAAACAACAATGAATGATCTTTTTCAGGCGCTAAACGCGGCGCGCGATCAATACGGCACGTCGCTGGCTGAGTTATCCCAACGCGCACCAACGCTGGTAATTTTCCTGCGGCATTTCGGCTGAACGTTTTGCCGGGAAACGCTGGCCGATGTTGCGGCGCAACGCGCACAACTCACAGCGGCTGGAACGCAGTTGGCGTTCGTTTATCTTGGCACGGCGGAACAAGGCGCGGAACGGTTTGCGAAATACGGATTGGAAGACGTGTCACGCATTCACGATCCCAAGCAAACTTTATACAAGGCGTTTGATTTGAAGCGCGCTTCGTTTGCGCAAGTGTTCGGCTGGAAAGTCTGGCAACGCGGTTTGGAAGCCTTCGCCAACGGGCACGGCGCAGGCATGTTGGCAGGCGATGGTTTGCAAATGCCCGGCGTATTTTTGCTGCATCGCGGCCAGGTGCTGCGCGAATTCCGGCACGAATCAGCGGCTGACCGCCCTGACTATATTGAGTTGGCAAAAGCATGAATGATTGTCTCATCATCGGTGCAGGCATCGCGGGATTGATGGCTGCGCACTCCTTGCATCAATGTTGCCGTGTTCAACAAAGGTCGTGGCGTAGGCGGCAGGTTCGCTACCCGCTGGAGCGATAACGAAACAGGCGAACGCGCTTTTTACGATCACGGCGCGCAATTTTTCACCGTGCGCGACGCGGTGTTTCAAGCGCAAGTGGATGACTGGATTGCGCTCGGACTTGTAAAAGAGATGAACCGATGAATGACAATCTTTGCAAACTCATTCTGCTGCTCAACGTCGCGGCTACGTTGTATATGGTCGGGCTGATCTGGTGCATTCAGATCGTCCATTACCCGCTTTTTGCACAGGTCGGCAAGGAAAGCTTTGCGGCGTATGAAATCGCGCATTCCAGATTGATTACGCCTGTCGTCGCCTTGCCCATGCTGGTCGAACTGGTGACGGCAGTTTTTCTGCTGTTCCGGCGCCCGTCAGCGATTGAGTTGAGCGAAGTCATTCCTGGACTGGCGCTCGTGCTGGTCATCTGGCTGTCAACGATGTTTTTGCAGGTGCCGCAACACGACATTCTCTCATCCGGCTTTGACGCCACAGCGCATCAGATTCTGGTAGATTCCAACTGGCTTCGCACCATCGCCTGGAGTCTGCGTGGCGCACTGGTTTTGTGGATGACGGCGAAAGCGATGCGATGAAAAAAGGGCGTTCAAATTACGATGGCCCTTCATTGTGAACGCTTTGCTCTCAACGAAGGGCCAATTCATCAGCGGATTTTACCCGCGGTCTACTTTACGGGACGTTGCAGGATGTCCGCCAAAGCCTGCATTCGCTTTCCGTCTACATCGCTTTTGGCGTTGGTGGCGCTTTCCCTCAGCGACCGTGCGAAGCCCTGAAGTTGGGCGCGGCCTTTTGTCAGATTGGAACTTTCAGCGGTTTGAATCGCGTTGCGAATGGCAGCGATCTGCTCCAAAGGCAAAGCCTGCGAACGTTCCAACTGATCCAGATAAGCCTTGCCGACGACCAGCTTGTTCGGCCAGACGATGCGTTCTTGATTTTGCACATTCAGCGCAGCCACACGCACGGTTTTCGCGGCGTCAATTTCATTCTGCGTCAACAACTCGCTCGGCGTTAATTCAAGGATGTCCACAGCCCGCGTGCGATTTCCGCAGAGTAGATATGGCCGTTGTACCAGTAAGCAGACCAGGAGCCACCCATCACAAGCATATTCGGATCAATCGGCCCACGGTCGAAATAGGCGATTTCCACCGGATGTTTCGTATCGGTGAAATCCATCAGCGAAATGCCGCCCTGATACCAGGCTTGCACCTTGATGTCTCGACCGGGAACAGGAATGAGCGAACCGTTGTGCGCCACGCAGTTTTCGGTGTTGCCCTGCGCCGCCGGTAATTTGTAATAGCTGGCAAAACTCAGTTTGTTATCGTTCAGGTAAAACAATGCGTTCGCGCCCCAGACGTTCGGATCGTTGGGACGGCAACGCGCTCCCATTCCTCCGCCCCATTCATCCGTGAACACGACTTTTGAACCGTCATTGGAAAACGACGCCGAGTGCCAATAAGCGTAATTCGGGTCGTTGACAGCGTCCAGCCGTTTCGGGTTCACGGGGTCTTTGATGTCCAGCAGGATTCCGTTGCCGGAGCAGGCGCCTGCGGCCAAGCCTTTTTCAGAATAGACGGTAATGTCGTGGCACTGGTCGCTGAATGTGGGCTTGCCCACGCCGTGCGTCGCTCCGCTGCTCAGTGCATTGAGCACGCCGGTGCGAGCGTCCATGAACACGCGCGGACTGGAAACGACTTTGGCGTTCTGCGGCGCGGTAACTGGAACTTTGATGACCTCGATGCGGAACAGCGCAGTGTTCGGGTCTTTGTCCGGCGCTTCGGCGGAACATCCGGGCAACTCTTCAGCCTGGCGTACGAATGATGTGCCGGAAACGTAGATGTAAACGTTCTTCTTGTCTTTCGGATCAACGACCAGCGTATGCGTGTGCGAACCGCGACAGGTTTGCACGGCGGCCACCTGTCTGGGGCTGCGGATGTCGGAAATATCGAAAATCCTCACGCCGCGAAACCGTTCCTTGCTCGGCGCGGGCATCGGCGGCCCCTGGGCTGCGCTGGTGGGAAGAGCAGGCGCTGGAAATCCCTGTATGCCGCAATCCAGACGGCCATTGGGCATTTCGACCGACATAAACATCAGGTTCTTGTAAACCGACACATCGCCTTGCCCGCCCGGACAAACCATCGAAGTGACCAATTTGGCTTTGGCTGGATCGGCGATGTCATAAATGTTGACGCCGTAAAAATTCCCCATAAACAGATAATTTCCCTTGAACGCAAGGTCGGAATTGGCAAAGGCCAATTGCGCCATCATCAATTTGACCGGCTTGGGGATCATAGGGGTATCAGGCAGGCCTATCGAACCGAGTGTAGTTTTGACTTTGGGATCATCGGCATCGTCCGAACCGAGTTGGAACGCATCCGGTTTTTTGAGGAGTTGGATGTGTCGCAAACCTTTGGAGATTTCACCGGCGTCATACAGTCCCGGCTTCAGATTGAACCGCGGGTCGTTGACATCAGAACCGGTCATGCCTGCGGGCAGCGGCGGCGCTTTTTCCACCATCGGCGATTCCTGTTCCGCTTTTTTCTGGTCGGCGGATTTCGCGGGGTCTTGCGCTTGCAGATTGCCGGGAAGACACAGGCATACAAGCGCAGCAAGTACGAATATACGGAGCGTCAGAGTTTGTATTTGATTCATCGTTTTTCCTTTGAAGGGATTTTTTCCAGCATGGTTTGCATGATTCGGATTTCGGCGCGCTGGCTGCTGTCTACATCCGTTGCGAAATTGAACAATTCAGCGTCCTGACCGGCGCCTGCCGTGTCGTGCAACTCTTTGACCATAATCAAAGCGCCGTCGTGATGCTGGATCATGCCTTCCAGAAACAGACGGTCGAACTCTTCGCCTTTCGCATTCCTGAGAGCCTCCATCTGCTTTGTGGTCAGCATCCCTGGCATCAAATCGTGCGACATATTTTGATGATGTTTGTGCATATCGTGGGCAGCGTCGGCAATGGGATGTCCGCGCGACACCAACCACCGTTTCATAAACGCTATCTCGTCGGCTTGTGTGTGGCTGATGCGCGCACCGAGCGTTCGCACGTCCTTGTTTTCCGTGCGCGCTTCGATCAGCGCGGTCATTTCCACTGCTTGTTCGTGATGCACGATCATGCCTTGCATGAATTGCACATCGGCTTTGGCAACCGGCGGCAACTTGCCTTTGGTTGTACGCGGAAGCGTCTTTGTCGGTTTCCCAGGCGCGCCCGGTTGCACGACGACCGGCTTGGACTGTTCAGATTGCTGCGCATAAACGTGCAAAGGCGATAAACTCAAAAAAATGCTCACCGCCGCAAGCACGCATAACCCGCCGCAGGCTTTGTAAATGTCAGTTTTCATCGGAAGACTCCTTGTTGGAAATGCCGGGTCATTATGCACAATACAAAACAAGGCGAAAAGACGCCCCAAAAAATCGAGATGGTTCTCGTCTGTTTCTCCGCGAAATTTTCTGAAGTACGATGTGGGACGATGTTACAAAACCTGCTCCAATCCAATCGCTCGCTCTTCTGGTGGCTGCAATTAAGCGGCTGGGGGGCGTTCGGCTGTTCGATGGCGCTGGCCATGTTGATGGCAGACGCATCGGGCACGGCGTTGCGCGACAAGATGATTTACACCTTTCTCGGTTTCCTGGCGTCGTTGCCGTTGCGCACCGTTTATCAGCGCGTTTACAGACGCAAGTTGCCGCTGTTCTGGATCATAATCATCAGTTCGGTCTGCGCTTACGTCGCCGCCATGGTCTGGGTGGCGACGAATTCCATGGGCATGCGCTGGTTGGCGGCCTGGGAACAGGGCGCACCGTTCATCTGGGCGGGCTGGACCAAAACTTTCAGCGGCGGTCTGCATGACACGTTTATTTTGCTGGCGTGGAGCCTGCTTTATTTCGGCATCAAGCATTATCGTGACTTGCAGGCGCAAACCGAACGCGCTCTGCAAGCCGAAGCCCTGGCGCAACAAGCGCAGTTGCAGGCGTTGCGCTATCAGATCAATCCGCACTTCCTGTTCAATACGCTCAACGCCGTCTCGACCCTGATTGCACAGAACCAGAACGCCGCCGCCAATCGCATGATTGCGCGGTTGAGCGAATTTCTGCGCTTGACGCTGGACGGTTCCGATGCGCATGAAGCGCCGCTCGCTGCTGAACTGGATTTTGTGCAACGCTACCTTGACATCGAACAGGTCAGGATGGGCGACCGCTTGCAAGTGCAATTCGATATTGCGCCCGAAGCGCAATCCGTGCCCGTGCCGGTGATGATCCTGCAACCACTGGTCGAAAACGCCATCCGTCACAGCATCGCGCCGCGCGAAGCCGGAGGGCGAGTCAAAATCAGCGCCCAATGCACGAAAGACAAGTTGCAACTGAAAGTCAGCGATGACGGCACGATTACTGCGAAGGATATTGCCGCCTTGCAACCAGGTATTGGCCTGACAAACACTCGCGCGCGGTTGCAGAAACTTTACGGCACGGCGCAGCAATTCAAATTATCGGCTCAGGCAAACGGCGGCTTGAGCGTTGAAATGGAATTGCCGCTCCCAAACCATCGCACGTTATGACGATTCGCACCTTGATCGTAGACGACGAACCTTTAGGACGCGGCGGCATCAGCGCGCGCCTGCAAAACGAAACTGACATAGAAATCGTCGGCGAATGCGCCAACGGACGGTTGGCCGTCGCCGCAATTCGGCAACACGCGCCCGATTTGCTTTTTCTCGATGTGCAGATGCCGGGGATGAGCGGCTTTGAAGTGTTGCAGGCCACAGGCGCAGACGCCGTGCCGGCCGTGATTTTTGTGACAGCCTTTGACGAATATGCTTTGCGCGCCTTTGACGTTCACGCCCTGGATTATCTGCTCAAACCGATTGACGACGAGCGCTTCCGACTGGCGCTGCAACGCGCGCGCGCACATTTGCAGCAAAAAACCGAAAGCGCATTGGGGCAACGTCTGACGGCCCTTTTGTCGTCGTTGCCGTCGAACGATGCTGCGCTCCCAAAAGTGCGCGAACGTTTCGTCATCAAGTCCAGCGGACGCATTTCGTTCATCAAAGCCGAAGAAGTGGATTGGATAGAAGCCGTCGGCGATTACGCACGCCTGCACGTTGGCAAACAATCGCATCTGATACGCGAAACGATGAGCGCGCTGGCCGCGGAATTGGACGCGCGTTTCCTGCGCATTCACCGTTCGCTCATCGTCAATGCCGAACGCATCAAGGAACTGCATCCGCTCTTCAACGGCGAATACAACGTGATTCTGCACAACGGCACGGAACTGAAATCCAGCCGCGGTTATCGCGAACAGTTGCGCCAGCATTTCGGCGACGCGCTGTAACGAATTCCCTTTCATCGCACACAACCCGCCGTTCGTCGCATCAAGCCTGCAATTCGCCGCAACGCACATCATAGAAAACCAGTGGAATGATAGGCTGCGGGCCTATGAAAAAACTGATTGTCGTCTCATCGCTCTTCTGCCTTTGTTCGTGCCTGTCCGCCACATTGGCGCAAGCGCAAAACTGGCCGTCGTTCCGTGGTCCGCAAGCCTCCGGCGTATCGGATGCCAAACCGTTGCCAACCAACTGGGAGGTGGAAAAATCCGTCAACCTGCGCTGGAAAACGCCGATTCCGGGTCTGGCGCATTCCAGCCCGATTGTCTGGGGAAATCGCGTTTTTCTGACCTCTGCTGTGTCAGCGACCGGCTCTGCGCCGGAATCGCGTGAAGACATCATTCAGGATACGTTGCCGCACACCTGGCGTTTGTTCTGCCTTGATAAAACGACCGGACGCATTCTGTGGGAACGCATCGCGCACGAAGGCGTCCCGCGCACTCAACGCCACGCCAAATCAACTCAGGCCAATGCAACGCCCGTCACCAATGGACAGATCGTCGTGACTCTGATGGGTTCGGAAGGTTTGTTCGCCTACGATTTCAAGGGGCGTTTGTTGTGGAAACGCGATCTGGGGCTGATGGATCCAGGCTGGTATCGGCATCCTGAAATTGTCTGGGGGCATGCGGCTTCGCCAATCATCTATAAACATCTGGTGATTGTGCAGTGCGACGCCCATTCGCAATCATTCATTGCGGCCTACAACCTGAAAAGCGGAAAACAGGTCTGGCGCGTCGAACGTGGCGAAATCACGACCTGGAGCACACCTGCGCTTTACGAAGGCCCAGGCGGCGCGGAATTGATCGCCAACGGCGGGAATTTCATTCGCGGTTACGATCCGCTGACGGGCAAAGAGTTGTGGCGCTTCGCCCAAAATCAGGTCGAAGTCAAACAACAAGCCCCTTTACAAGCGCACGGTTTGATTTATTTGACCGGAGGTTATCCACAAGGCAGTCCGATTTATGCGTTTCGTCCCGGCGGACGCGGTGATATTTCAGGCCTGGAAAACAATCCGCATCTGGCCTGGCATTCACCCAAAGGCAGCCCGTACACGCCTACACCAGTCATTTATGGCGATTATCTGTATGCTTGCGGCGACAACGGCGTGATGACCGTCTTCAACGCCAAAACGGGCGCGCAGGTTTATCAGGAGCGCGTGCCGAGTTCATTCAGCGCTTCGCCAGTTGCCGGCGACGGCAAGCTGTTTTTGCCGAGCGAAGACGGCGATGTCTTTGTCATCAAGGCCGGCCCGCGATTCGAGCGACTGGCCACGAATGTTATGGGCGAAGCGCTGATGGCAACGCCCGCGCTTTCGGATGGAGTGATTCTGCTGCGCGGACAACGGCATCTGTTCGCCATTGCCGCGCGTTGAAGTCCTGCCTTGTCATCAGCAGCGTGCGAATGCGCTCGCCGCTCGCCTTAGAGCGGTTTTCAATTGCGTGTAGGGCAGATTTACCAATCTGACCAGAATTTTACACTTGCGGAAATCTCGGCAGGTTGGAAAACCTGCCGTACATTCACCTGAAAACCGACTTAAACACGACATTCCCGTAAGTGTTCTTACATCGAAATGTTGTTGGCCGGTGGCAAGGCAGGAGGCAGTTCGGTTTCGTCCAGCATATCGCGCAAATCAATTTCGATATTGCGGCTCAACGCGGTGATCGGTACATCGTTGGCATTGCCTTCAAAAGGGTTCTCCGTCGCTTCGCCGATTTTTTCCATGCTCATCAACACCCATGAAACCAGCCCGCTAAAAGGAATTGTCAGCCAGAATAATTGTCCGCCGAGTTTCTGAAATTCCTGCAAAATGCCAAACGGGGCGAGCACGACGAACAATTTCACGAACATCAAATTGAGAGTGGCGAATTGTCGCGGATACGGGAAATTCTTGATGCGTTCGCAGACGCCTTGCTGGCGATAAAGTTCAACCAGCAGGCTTTGCAATTGCATCTCTGTCGCCAGATCAATGAGTCCCTTGTCCAGCAACGTTTTGACTTTGGTCGCCTGCAAACTCAGCAACTGCGCCGCGCGGTTTTTCTTCGGCGCAATGCAGGCAAAATCTTCATGGGTCAGATAGGCCGGCAAGACGTCCAGCAGCTTTTGGTCTAGTTCTTCGACGACAAAATACTTCCGGCGATATTCGGCGTTATACGACTTCGTTGCCGTTTCCCAGTCACGCGGTTCGCGCAATTGAAAACGCAAGGCTGTGACCCAGGCCAGATGCGTGTAAATCAACTGACGACGAAGTTCGGCCAACTCACTGGCGGAAAGCTGATCGGAGGCGACGAAATTTTTGACGATCATTCCCCACGCGCGACTGGCATTGATTATCGCGCCCCAGGCGGTGCGCGCTTCCCACGCGCGCGCGTATGAAGCATTGTTTTTGAAGCCGATGACGAAGGCGACCGCCGTGCCGATCAGCGCAATCGGAACCCACGGTATCGCCAACCATTTCCATCCAGTCAGCGCAAAGGCGACTGTCGGGACCGTGCCAACCAACAACAAAAAGAAAATTTCGCGGCGCGTCCAAGTCAGGAAATGTCTGATAGGGTAATTCGATCCGGTAAACATTCATTTGCGGTGTTGTCTTCGCGCGCCTGGAAGAAAAACGCGAAGGTGTAATTGAATTGAAGCAATATACTGAACGACGAGCCAGGCAATCAGCGGTCACAGAAACCGGGAAATCAAATACGCCGAAAGAGATGGAATTGCAAACAGCGCCGCATGTATCATCGGCAACGCCGTCTGCGTTGAACGAAATCGCTGTTTCGCTTATACCACTCATCTCTCAGGAGGGAGCGGTTTCTTCCCGCTGAGCTGGTATTCAACCATATCCATCATTGGAGCCATTGTTATGTTCACTCGTTTTCTGCTCGTAGCTGTTTTGCTGTTGTCGGTCGTGACAGGCGCTCGCCACGTGCTGGCGACAAAACAAACGCTGCAAGCTTCTGCTGAAATTCTGGTGCTGACGCACGCCAATGTGATTGACGGCGTCAGCGCACAACCGCTGCGAGACGCGACCGTTATCGTGCGCGCTGGCCGCATCGAAAGCATTCTGACAGACACAACGTCAACGCCCGCAAACGCGACGGTCATTGATTTGCAAGGCCGCTGGCTGCTGCCGGGACTGATTGACGCTCATACGCACATTGCCGATTTGGCGGCGGCGCGGGCGGCTCTGGCTTCGGGCGTGACGACGGCACGCAATATGGGCATTCCGCATTTCACAGACATAGGCATGCGGCAATTGCATCGCAACGGACGCATTGACCTGCCCGAAATGCTCTCCGCCGGATACCACCTTTATCCGCAACCCGCCGAAGGTTTGTTTCTGGATTTTCCGCAATTCCACGATTTGCTGGCGGGACTCAGCGGCGCGGAGAACTTGCGTCGCGTGACGCGCGCTCAAATCGAACGCGGCGTGGATTTCATCAAGGTCAACGCGACCGACCGCGCCGGGCAAGCGCAATCCGACCCGCGCAAACAGCTTTTCAGCGAAGCCGAATTGACTACCATCGTTGAAGAAGCGCGCCGCTCGAACATTTTCGTGGCCGCACACGCGCACGGCGATGAAGGCGCTTTGGCCGCTGTGCGCGCGGGCGTGCGCACAATCGAACACGGCACGTATCTCAGTGAAGCCACGCTGGATGAGATGAAACGGCGCGGCACGTATCTGACGCCGACCATTGCCACGATGGCCGAGATGCTGGAACCGCGCAACGGGGCGGCGTTGCAATTGCGCGGCAAACACATGGTTCCGCGCTTGCGCGAAGCCACCGCGATGGCCTGGCGCAAGGGCGTCAAGCTGTTGGCGGGCACGGACACAGATTATGGAGAAACCAGCAATTTCCGGCTGGCGCACGAATTGATGGAACTGCAATCAAGCGGCGTGACGCCGATGGCCGCGTTGCAAGCGGCTACGTCCGTAGCGGCGGAATGCTTTGGACTGGCGCAGCGCACTGGTTCAATCAAAGCCGGACTGGAAGCAGATATGATCGTAATCGAACGCAACCCGCTCGATCAGCTTGGCAACCTGCAAGATGTCTTGCTGGTCATCAACAATGGCCGCATCGCCATCAATCGCCTGCGTTAGCGGAAAAGCCATTTACATAAAGTGCAGACAATTTTATGACCATTACACGCAGAACCTTTCTCTCGCAATCCGCTGGCGCCTTTGCTCTGGGCGCTCTGCCAACGTACGCCAACAAACCGCCGCGCATTCTGCTCCGCTCTTCGTGGCAGATTGTCAACATCGGCGACATCGCGCATACGCCGGGCGTGCTGGCGCTCATTGAAAAATACCTGCCCGAAGCCGAAGTTCGTTTATGGGCGTCGCAGGATTTATCCGCCGAAGTCGCCGCCATGGAGCATCGGCGCTTTCCCAAACTGCAAATCGTCAAAGGCACGATCGGAGAGGACGGCAAAGCGTCGAATCCTGAATTGCAGGCGGCGGTGGACTGGTGCGACTTCCTGCTGCACGGTTCCGGCCCTTCGCTCGTCGCGGCCAAAGACGTCGCCGCGTTCATCAAACATACCGGCAAGCCGTTTGGCGTTTACGGCATCACACAAGGCTCGTTTCTATCCGGCGCGAACGACAAGGACGTGCTCAATCAGGCGAAGTTCGTCTACTTTCGCGATTCAGTTTCGTTGCAAGTGGCGCGTGAACAAGGCGTCAAAGCGCCAGTGATGGGCTTTGCTCCCGACGGCGCCTTCGCCTGCGATTTGCGCGACGACGCCAGGGCGACGGCATTTTTGCAGGCCAATCAACTGGAAGCCGGAAAATTCCTCTGCTGCATTCCGCGCCTGCGCTACACGCCCTATTGGAAGATTCGCAATCAGCCACTGAATGCCGAGCGTGAGGCGCGTAATCAGGCCATGGCCGAACACGATCACGCGCCGCTGCGGGCGGCGATCACGGCAGTCATCCGCGAAACCAAACACAAAGTCCTGCTTTGCCCCGAAGACAGTACCCAGATGGAAGTCGGCAAACAGTGGGTTTATGACAAGCTGCCGGACGACGTGAAACCGCGCGTCGTCTGGCGCGAAAAGTTCTGGCTGACAGATGAAGCCCTCAGCGTGTATGTGCGTTCCGCCGGGTTATTCGGCCTCGAAATGCACTCGCCGATCATGGCCGTCGGCAACGGCATTCCCGCCATCGTCGGACGCTTCGCCGAACAAACGAGCAAAGGCTTTATGTGGCGCGACATCGGATTGGGCGACTGGCTGTTTGATTTCGATCAGAAAGCGGAAATTGCGAACTACGTGCCTGCGGTGCTGGCGATGGCGAAGAACCCCGCCGCCGCCAAAGCCAAAATCAATGACGCCCGCAAATTCGTTGCAAAGCGCCAGCAAGAGACGATGGAGGTATTGAGAAAAGCCGTAACCAGGTAAGTGAGTTACATCGTTTCAAAAACAAGGCCGGTTCGCCCAAGCCGGTCGGAGGATTATTGGTGTTCAGGAAATGCAATTCGCGGAATGGTGTCGGCGACATCTTGAAGGCAAGCGTCTCGAACACACCCGCGCAGCCAGCGATGCGCCGGATCGGCATCCTGCCGAGGGTGCCAGAGCAGTGAGACTGTAAATTCCGGGGTAGGGACTGGCAGGGGAAAGCTATGCATTCCGGTGCGCAGGTTGCCGGTATGTCGTTCGGGAACGCTGGCGATCAAGTCAGAGCCGCGCGCGAGCGCCAGCGCTGTCGCAAAGCCGCCGACGATGGTGATGATTTCCCGTTCCAGCCCGAATGGCTGCAAGGCCTCATCAATCGGCCCTCTATCGAATCCTTCACGCGAGACGTAGATATGCCTGCCAGTTGCGTAACGGGAGGCCGTCATCTTCCCCTTGGTCAGGGGATGCCCCTTTCGCACGACCCCAATGTAGCGATCTCGGAATAAAGCCTGCACACAGAGTTCGGGAGCGGTCGTCTTCTCTACCACACCGGTTTCCAGATCAACGGTTCCGTCACGCAGCGGCCTGCTGTCTTTGTCCGGCTTCTGAATAAAACGCAGCCGCACGCCGGGAGCCTGCTCAGCGACGCGAGCGATCAGGTACGGGCCGAAATTCTCCACAAAGCCTTCGCTGTTTCGCAGTGTGAAGGTGCGGACGAGTTGTTTGAGGTTGAGTTTTTCAACAGGCCGTAAAATCGCTTCCCCTTCCTGCACGAGTTGGCTGACCCGCTCGCGGATTTCCATCGCCCGCGGAGTGGGAACCAACCCGCGTCCAGCCCTGACCAACAGCGGATCCCCTGTCGTCTCACGCAAGCGCGCCAGCGTACGACTCATTGCCGACGGGCTCAGCCGCAACCGTTGGGCTGCTCGCGCAACGCTGCCTTCCGTGAGCAATACATCGAGGATGACCAGCAGGTTGAAATCAGGTTTCGACATGAATTGATCCTAGCACGATTCAATTGTGATGTGGCGTCACACGCATGAATACAGTGCAAATTGAGCGTCTTCCGCCTTGTCATGCTGGGAAGTACAGTTGGGACAGCTTCAATTCAGGAGCTGGCAAATGACGAAGTTTCGTATTTGGCAATTGCTTCCCTGCTCAACGGGGCGGAGTGCGTGCCACACAGAAAGGAAAATAGATGGCTAAAGATTCGCTGGAAACATTCATTGAAAGAGTCAGGGCGACTTGGGGGCCCATTAGCTCCGAAGTGGTTGCTGGTTGCCGCGACCATCTGAAGGAACTGCTCCAAGCATCAGCCACGGAGGAGTGGTTGGCGGCGCTGCACAGGGAAACTCCCGATAACAAAGAGCTGTACCGCGATCCGGAGCATGGGTTCGTGCTACTGGCGCACACAGAATCTCCTGGGCTTTACCGCCCTCCCCACGATCACGGAAGGGGCTGGGTGATCTATGCCGTCCAACAAGGGGAAACCGAGATGGGAACCTATGCGCGGATCGAGGACGCGCACGGAAAGATGCAACTCGTGAAGCGGGATTCCAGCGTGATACGACCGGGGCAGGTCAATGTGTACTTGCCTGGGGACATCCACGACACGCGCTGCATCGCAGGCCCGCTTCTCCTTTATCGCTTCACCAGTTGCGATCTAAAGAAGGAAGTCGTGACCAGGTATGCACAACGGGACGGTGTCTGGACCGACAGGGCAGCGTGAGCAAACCCAAGGCGAGAAAAGAATTCATGTTGAAACCGATGATGGCGGGAATTGCAGGACGAGATGCGGCAGTCGCCGGAAGTGCGGAACGATCCGCTTCCGTTCGGTGGACGCTCGCCAGCCTTTCGCTGTCCATGTTGCTGTCCTCGCTCGGCACCAGCAGCGCCAATGTTGGCTTGCCGGCGATGGCAAAGGCGTTCAACGCCCCTTTCCAACAAGTCCAGTGGCTCGTCCTCGCGTATCTTCTCGCGATCACCACCTTGATCGTCGGCGTGGGACGACTCGGCGACATCATGGGGCGTCGGCGGTTGTTACTTGCCGGAATCTTCCTGTTCACGACGGCCTCAATCCTGTGCGGCTTTGCGCCCACGCTTTGGCTACTGATTGCTGCCCGTGCGCTGCAGGGGCTTGGGGCGGCCTTCATGATGGCGCTCGCCATGGCGTTTATCGGTGAAACGGTTCCAAAGGCTAAGACCGGCAGCGCTATGGGATTGCTCGGAACCATGTCGGCCATCGGCACCGCACTCGGCCCATCACTCGGCGGCGTGCTGATCGCCGGACTAAGTTGGCGGGCGATCTTCCTCGTCAACGCACCATTGGGCATCCTGACGTATTTTTTGGCGTCTTGGACTTTGCCCGCTGATCGCCATACGCCAAAGACTGAACGCGTCGCTTTCGATACGGTGGGAACGCTGCTGCTTGCCTTGACGCTCGCAGCTTATGCTCTCGCCATGACCCGATGGCGCGGAAATTTCGGATCGTCCAGCTTCGCCCTCTGGTTTATTGCTGTCGGCGGAGCCGCCCTCTTCGTGCTCGTCGAAGCAAGCGCGTCGTCACCTTTGATCCAATGGACGATGTTTCGTGATCCTGTGCTGAGTTCCAGCCTTGTGATGAGCGCGATGGTTTCGACTGTGATGATGGCGACGTTGGTGGTCGGGCCGTTCTACCTCTCTCGTGCGCTCGCGCTCAACGCGGCCCTGGTTGGGATCGTCATGTCCATTGGCCCCATTACCTCCATGCTGATGGGTATCCCGGCTGGTCGTACCGTGGACCGTTTGGGCGCGCCCTTCATGGTTATTTTTGGACTCAGTGAAATGGTGGTCGGCTTAACTGCGCTAGCCGCGCTGC
Source organism: uncultured Heliomicrobium sp. (assembly GCA_964470555.1). GTDB lineage: Bacteria > Acidobacteriota > Blastocatellia > RBC074 > RBC074 > RBC074. The sequence goes on along the minus strand of CAYYDG010000054.1, from coordinate 796 downwards.
CGCCGCTGTTCGGCCTCGCGGGATATATTGCCGCCACAGCCGTCTTGTCCCCCGGGTATCAATTTTTTCAGGCAGCGAACAACACCGCCGTCATGAGGAATGTTCCTCCTGAACAACGGGGAGTCATCTCCGGCTTGCTCAGCTTGTCGCGCAATCTCGGCCTTATCACTGGCGCTTCCGTAATGGGCGCGTTGTTCGCACTGGGATCGGCAACGACCGACATCGCCTCCGCTCGCCCCGAGGCAGTGGCAACCGGCATGCAGATCACATTTGCCGTCGCAGCGATTTTGACCCTTGTCGCGCTCGCCATCGCGCTCATAACCCGTCGTTCGTCATCAGGCGACGCATCTTGATGCGAGAACGACAGTTACGCGAAACCAAAGTCCTGCTTCGTCATCGGCATCGTGCGAATGCGTTCACCCGTCGCTATGAACACCGCATTGGCAAGCACGTGCAGAACTGGCAGCAAAGCGGGTTCGCTCTCTGCTGATTGGTCAGCATCAATCTGAACATCGACAAAACCAGATCAGCAGGCCAAGCTATACAAGCCCGATCTTCGGCTGACGACCAATGAAATTGTCGGATTGCTTCGCGCGGCGCAAGAAGATCCTTTGCTCGCATTCGTTCGACCGCTGAGGTCGCAAGCCATATTTGTTGCTGTCAACCTGTCCAAAATGGCTCCCTTATCTGTGTCTGCAATCGTAAAAACTGGTAATAGAAGACATACTACTTTAATTCCAGCGGACGTTGTCCAGAATCTAGTTGAAATTCGGGTCTGTTAGGCCATCGGAACAGA
>CAYYDG010000053.1:0-50499 GCA_964470555.1 uncultured Heliomicrobium sp. | reverse complement strand
AACGTGACGACGGTCAATCCGGTCGGAGGCTTTTTGACCTTATGGCCGAGCAACGCCGCGCGCCCGCTGATCGCAACGTCGAATTTTGCGACCGGCCAGATTGCCAATCGCCACTTCATGGTCGGCCTGGGAGGTGACGGCGCGTTCAAACTGTACACCTTAACCACAACTGATTTGGTAATAGACCTCTCCGGTTACTTCGCGCCCTGAGCGAAACGGGAGCGCAGATTGCAAATCCGCGCTCCCGTTGTAGAATCCCATCTCAATTCAACCTGTCATCTTTCATGCATCCAAGGAGAGTTTTTACGTGGCCATAGTCAAACCGTTTCGCGCGCTACGCCCGTCACCTGCCCAAGCCGCCGAGGTTTCGGCGGTTCCTTATGACGTCGTCAACACCGAAGAAGCCCGGCAATTGGCCGATGGCAATCCGCTGAGTTTTCTGCGCGTGTCGCGGCCTGAAATCGAACTGCCCGAAGGCACGGATATTTACTCCGACGCCGTATACGAAAAAGCGGCGGCAAATTTTGACCGGCTGATTGCCGCAGCGCCGCTGGTGATCGAAGACGAACCGAGCTTTTACATTTACGCGTTGCGTATGGGCGAACGAACTCAGATCGGTTTGGTCGCGTGTTGTTCGGTGGACGAATACGACAAGGACATCATCCTGAAGCACGAAAAGACCCGGCCAGACAAGGAAAACGACCGCACCCGTCACATGCTGACCATTCGCGCGCAGACCGGGCCTGTGTTTTTGACCTATCGGCCAAACGCCAACGTCAATGAACTGGTCAATGAACTGGTTCGCACTGCGCCGTTGTTTGATTTCGTCGCGGCGGACGGCATTGCTCACACCATCTGGCAGGTTCCGACTGACAGAAATCAGGCGATCATCGAAGCCTTTGGCGGAGTCCCGCAGTTCTATATCGCCGACGGTCATCACCGCGCCAAAAGCGCCAGCCGCGCCCGCGCCGAATTGCGCGCTCAAAATCTGACTCACTCCGGCCAGGAAGAATACAACTTTTTCCAATGCGTCCTGTTCCCTGCCGACCAGCTTCGCATTCTGGCTTACAACCGTGTGGTCAAGGATTTGAATGGGTATTCGCCGCAGGATTTTCTGAAAGAAATCGAGCGCGAATTTGAAGTCCGCCCGAACGTTGATCCCGTTCCACGCAAACACAATCGCTTTGCCATGTATCTGGACGGACATTGGTACGGCTTGAAGCTCCGCACCGATGTCACCAAACGCATGAAAGTCACCGACCGGCTGGATGTCAGCGTGTTGCAGGATTCGTTGTTGGCTCCGGTGCTGGGCGTGCAAGACCCGCGCACCGACAAACGGATTGATTTCATCGGCGGCATTCGCGGCACGCGCGAATTGGAACGATTGGTCAACGAAGGCAAAGCCGCCGTCGCCTTTTCCATGTTCCCGACTTCGCTGGACGAACTGATGGAAATTTCTGACGCGGGCGAAATCATGCCGCCGAAATCCACGTGGTTTGAGCCGAAGTTGCGGGATGGGCTGTTAAGCCACTTAATTTGAGGAGTCAGTAGTCAGGAGTCAGTAGTTCATTCACCGCCGACTCCTGACTACCGATTCCCGACTACTCCGATTATGAAAGTACTGATCGCCGACAAATTCGAGCAAAGCGGGATTGACGGGCTGAAAGCCATTGGCTGTGAAGTCATCAGTAATCCCGACCTGAAAGATGACGCGCTGGCGGCGGCCATCCGTGACACCGGAGCCGATGTGCTGGTTGTGCGTTCGACCAAGGTCAACGAAGCCGCGCTGGACGCGGGCAAGCTGCGGCTGGTCGTTCGCGCCGGGGCCGGGTTCAATACGATTGATGTCAAAGCGGCTTCGGCGCGCGGCATTTATGTCAGCAACTGTCCAGGCAAAAATTCGGTTGCCGTTGCTGAATTGGCTTTCGCGCTGATCTTGGCGCTGGATCGCCGCATCGCCGACAACGTAGCTGAACTCCGCGCGGGCAAATGGAACAAAAAAGAATTCGGCAAAGCGGCCGGACTGAAAGGCCGCACGCTGGGATTGATCGGACTCGGCCAAATTGGCCGCGAAATGATCACACGCGCTCAAGCGTTTGGCTTGAATGTCATCGGCTGGAGCCGAAACCTGACGCCGGAAAAAGCCGAAGAGCTTGGCATTCATTATCGCCAGACGATTCTGGAACTCGTTCACGAAGCCGACATCATCAGTTTGCATGTGGCGCTGACGCCGGACACGCGCAGCTTCATCAATGCCGACATCTTTGAAGTGATGAAGCCCGGCACGATTTTCATCAACACGGCTCGCGCCGAAGTTGTGGATCAGGACGCGCTGACGCAAGCCCTCAAAACCAAACACATCCGCGCTGGGCTGGACGTATTTGCCAACGAACCAGCGACGGCAACCGGCGAATTCACCGACGACATCGTCCACCTGCCCGGCGTCTATGGCACGCATCACATCGGCGCTTCGACCGATCAGGCCCAGGAAGCCATCGCCGCCGAAACCGTTCGCATCATCCGCGAATTCAAAGACACCGGCGCAGTTCCGAACGTAGTCAATCTGGCGGATCGAACTCCGGCGACGCACAAACTGGTTGTTCGCCACAAAGACCGCCCCGGCGTGTTGGCTCATGTGCTGAATGAAATCAAAGCGGCAAACATCAACGTCCAGCAAATGGAAAACATCGTCTTCGCCGGAGCCGAAGCGGCAATTGCCAGAATTGAACTCGATGGCACGTTGGAACCGGAAACCATGGATCGCATTCGTTCCGGCAATGCCGACGTGATCGAAGCCAGTCTGCTAGTTTTGTGATGGACCTATGCCAGTCATCAGCCGTTTTTTTGGAATTGTCATTTCGATGTATTACAACGATCATCCGCCGCCTCATTTTCACGTGACTTACGGTGAATTTCGAGCGCAAATGGCAATTGAAACGCTGGCAATCATAGAAGGAGAATTACCGCGCCGAGTCATCAACCTGACTATGGAGTGGGCTGCTTTGCATAGAGATGAATTACGTGCCGATTGGGAATTGGCTCGTAATGGATTACCACTCGAAAAAATTGTGCCTTTGGATTAATGGAGGTAACGAATATGGTTTTGATTCATTCCGTTACACCTTTGGAAAATTTCCGGGTTCGGTTGGAATTTAGTACAGGCGAGCAAAAGGTCGTAGACCTTGAACCGTTTTTGCGAGGACCAATCTTCGAATCAATCAGGCAAAGCCGGGAAATGTTCTGCTCCGTCAAAGTAGACCCGGAGTTAGCGACTATCGTCTGGCCCAATGGTGCAGACATGGACCCAGATGTTCTTTATGGCAGTCATTTGCCTGCCTGGATGGAGGTTGCCGAAAAAGCAGCCGCTTGAGTTTCGTCATCATTTTTTTTCAAACAGGAGATCAATAAATGTCCGAACGCATTTTTAACTTCAGCGCAGGCCCGGCGGTGTTGCCGGAACCCGTCTTGAAACAAGCTCAACGCGATTTGTTCGCTCTGCCCGGCGTAGGCATGTCTGTGCTGGAAATCAGTCACCGCTCGGCGGCTTTCGAGCAAATCATCGCCGAAGCCGAAGCCGATCTGCGAAAGCTGGTCGGCATTCCTGACAATTACAAGGTGCTGTTTTTGCAGGGCGGCGCGAGTTTGCAGTTCTCGGTGATTCCGATGAATCTGTTGCCGAAAGGCGCTTCTGCCGATTACGTGCTGACCGGCAGTTGGGGGCAGGCGGCGATCAAGGAAGCCAAAAAGCTCGGCACGGTGCGCGAAGCCGCAACCACCGCCGACACCAACTTCAACCGATTGCCGAATTCAGACGAAATCAAACTCGATCCGAACGCAGCGTATGTTCATTACACCTCGAACGAAACGATCTTCGGCGTTGAATTTCAGGAAGACATGAATTTCGGCGGAGCGCCGCTGGTGTGCGATATGTCGTCGGATTTCATCAGCCGCCCAATTGATGTCAATAAATACGGGTTGATTTACGCCGGAGCGCAAAAGAACGCCGGCCCGGCAGGCGCAACCATCGTCATCATCCGCGAAGATTTGCTGGAACGCGTTCCTGAAAACTTACCGGCTACGCTGGATTACAAGAACCTGGTCAAGAACGGTTCGATGTACAACACGCCGCCATGCTTTGCGATTTACATCTGCGGTTTGGTGTTCAAATGGGCGCTGAACGACATTGGCGGGCTGGAAAAAGTTCAGGCGATGAACCACGAAAAAGCCGCGATTTTGTACAAAGCCATTGACGCTTCGGACAATTACTACCGCGGCCACGCTGAAGCCGATTGCCGCAGTTTGATGAACGTCACCTTCCGTCTGCCCAGCGAAGACTTGGAAAAGAAATTCATCAAAGAAGCCACCGCAGCCGGATTGGACGGTTTGAAAGGCCATCGTTCGGTCGGAGGCTTGCGCGCTTCGATCTACAACGCCTTCCCGAAAGCAGGCGTGGAAAAACTGGTCGAATTCATGGCCGACTTCCAAAAGAACAACGGCTAAGCCAGATTCAAAAACCAAATGCCCGGCAGGTTTACTGACTTGCCGGGCATTTGTTTGCTATCAACCAAATATACGGGCAGATATTCAGGCCAGACTGCCAAGCTGCCCTGCTGCGTCGCGCGTGTTCTTTTGCACGGCGATGACGGCAAACATGCTCAGCACGAATGACATGCCGAAAAATCCTTTTTCGCTCAGCGTCAGCGTGGCATTCCACAAACCAACCGCGAGCAACAATACGGTCAGAACGACTGAAAACCAGCACAGCCCAAAATAAATCGGCGTGACTGGAATGCCTTCCAGTTTGTCGCGCACGCTTTTCTGCACGGAAACTGCCGCAAACAATCCGTACATCAGCACGATGAAGTAATAGCCTTTTTCGTTAAGCTGCATCGTCGCGTTCCACAATCCGATCAGATACGCCGCCATGCCAACCACCAAAGCCATCCATGAAGCGCCAAGAAATGCCGCCGAAGGTTTTTGAGTTCCTGTGTTCATCTTTTCTCTCCTCAAACTGTTGAGACTTGCCAGCGACAGGAAAAAGCGCAACGCTGAAATCGAGGCTTACAATAAAGACCAGCCAGCTTCTCCTGTCATCGGCATAAGCGAGATTTTTGAATAACAAGTATCACTCGGCGCGATTTTTTATGAGAAGGAGATGCACAGCAGTCAATTGGTCACGAATCGCCAAATCATCCGCTGTCAGCGGCCATTTGCTGAATGCGTTTAACCGCTTCCCGCAGCGATTCCATCGAATTGGCGTAAGACAGCCGCAGATAACCTTCTGCGCCAAAAGCTCCGCCATCAGTGCAAACCACTCCGTATTTGTGCAGCAACAAATCGGCGGCTTCTTTGGAAGTCGCCAAGCCGCAGTTTTTCATCAAATCTTTGATGTTCGGGAAAGCGTAAAACGCGCCTTCAGGCTGGCTGCATTGAATGCCAGGAATTTCATTGAGCGCCGGAACGAACCATTCGGCTCGGCGGCGATATTCGGCCAGCATTTCTTTTACCGGTTCCTGCGATTCGGTCAACGCGGCAATGGCGGCTTTTTGTGCAATGGAGGCAGCCATCGTCGCCGACTGGCTTTGAATCTTCAGAATCTCCGTCACCCATTCTCTTGCGCCGAGCGTGAAGCCCACGCGCCAACCGGTCATGGCGTAGGTTTTCGACAACGAACCGGAAATCAGCACGCGTGAACGAAGTTCCGGCGGCAATGCGGCAGCGGAATTGACCCGGTGCGGCGGGTAGACGAATTGCAGATAGCACTCATCCGAAATTACCCACAAACCATGTTCGACGCACACTTCGATGATCCGGCGAAACTCCGTCGGATCAATCACGCGGCCGGTCGGATTCGACGGCGAATTGATGATCAGCAATTTTGATTTCGGAGTAATCGCCGCTTTCACCATTTCGGCGGTCAAATGAAAGTCGGTCGGTTCGGTGTCAATCATCACGTTGCGGCCTTCGGCAAAGTTGACGATTTCGGGGAACGACACCCAGCACGGTTTTTCCAGCAACACATCGTCACTGGGATTGATGAGCGAAACGACTCCGCTGAAGATTGCCTGTTTGCCGCCAACGGTGATGCAGCATTGATCGGGCGTGTAATCCGATCCAAAGTTGGAATTGATGTAATCGCAAACTGCCTGGCGCAACGGCAAAATCCCTGCGGAGGTGGTGTACTTGGTGAAGTTTTCGTCGAGCGCGCGTTTGGCGGCGTCTTTGATGTGTTCGGGTGTCGAAAAATCCGGCTCGCCTACACCAAGGTCAATAACAGTGACACCTTGAGCGCGCAACTTGTCTGCCGCCATCACGACTGCGGCGGTCGAAGACAAATTCGTTTTACGGGAACGATTGGAAGCTGGAAACGACAATGCGTGTGTTGTTGCTGTGCTCATTTGTTTTCTTAAGAATTACCCGCTCCCTGCCGGTCGCGGTGTTGATTCATTCGTTCAATCACCAGGTCGGGAACCAAATCGTCAATCGAACCGCCGAGATTGAAAACTTCCTTGATCAAACTGGAACTGACGTAACTGTTTTCCTCCGATGCCACCAGCAGAACAGTTTCGACTTCAGGGTTCAGCCGCCGGTTCATCAACACCATCGGCAATTCGTATTCGTAATCTTTGAACGAACGCACGCCGCGAATGATGGCGTTGACTTCACGCTGGCGACAATAATCCACCAGCAAGCCTTCGAAGGTTTCGATCCGCACTTGAGGAAATCGCGGCGTCAACACTTGGTTAAGAATTTCGACACGCTCCGGCACGGTGAACATGGGGCTTTTGCCGGGATTGACCAGCAAGGCGACGATCACTTCGTCGAACAACTGGCAACCGCGCGCGATGATGTCCACGTGACCGTTGGTCAGCGGATCGAAAGTTCCGGGATAAATTGCTCGCCGAGCCATAGCTTGTCCTTTTGGTAGATTTGCCGGTGGAAACCGACGCCGGATGGTAGCACGCCGATCAGAGCGCGCCAAAATTCGTCTTTCGACAATCGAACGCGTTGACTGCGTTTTTTGTCGGCGTAGAATTCCGCCAGCTACGGAAACTCACAACAACAATTTGCATCAACACCAAGTAACAGGAACAACAACCATGACTGAAAGAAGAGACTTCTTGAAGATGTCCGCAATGGGAGCAGCCGCAACCTTGCTCCCGTCCACTTCGCTCGACACATTGGGCGCGACGCAATCGAAACCGGCCAGCGGCCAACTGAAAAAAGCCGTGCTCATCAGCATGCTGCCGAAACAGATGAGTTACGCCGACCGGTTCAAGCTGGCCGTTGACGTAGGCTTTGAAGGCATTGAAGCCCAAACCATCACCAATCCGAAAGAAGCCGACGAAATCAAGGAAGCTTCGATGAAGGCGAAGATTCCGATTCATTCGGTGATGAATTCGGCGCATTGGCAATATCCGCTTTCCAGCCCCAACCCCGATGACGTGAAAAAGAGCGTCGAAGGAATGGAAACTTCGCTGCGCAATGCCAAGCTCTGGGGAGCGGACAATGTGTTGCTGGTTCCGGCAGTCGTTCGCCCGGATACGACCATTCCGCAAGCCTGGCAACGTTCGCAACCCGTCATCAAAAAACTGATTCCGCTGGCCAAAGAACTGGGCGTGCGGATTGGCATCGAACCGGTCTGGAACAAATTTCTGCTGACGCCATACGACACCGCCAAATACATTGACGAATTCAAAAGCCCATGGATTACGGCTTACTTCGATGTCGGCAACGTGGTCATGTATGGCTATCCGCAGGAATGGATTCGCGCGCTGGGCAAACGCATCACGCGCTTTCATTTGAAGGATTTCAAATACGACACGCGCCAGTTCGTCAATTTGCGCGAAGGCAGCATTGATTGGAAAGAAGTCCGTAAGGCGATTGGCGAAATCAACTATAGCGGCTGGCTGACCGTTGAATTGAGTGGCGGAGACGAGGCGTATCTGCGCGATGTGGCCAAACGTGTGGATAAAATTATCGCCGGTGAATAACGATCAACCTCGCCACCAAAAAACCAAACGCGCTTGCCGAAAGTTGACTTTCAGCAAGCGCGTTTTGCTTTTCGATGTTGCAGACGATTACTTCAACAATTGATCCAGAGTTTTGGCGATTTCAGAATACCCTTCGCCCTGATCCGTGCCGAAGCCAACGTGCTTCAACGCGATTTTGCCATCGCTGATGATGACGACGGTCGGCAATCCGTCCAGACCAAACGCTTTGTACGCTTGCTGCTCAGGATCGCGCAAGACAGGAATCCGCAGACTGACCTTCTGCGCGAAGGCTTGCAAGTCGGCATCAGAAGCATAAGCGCGCGCGCCGGCTTTGTCGCTGTTGACGCTGACCCAGAAAAACTGCACGCCGCGCGGCGAATACCGATCCGCCTGTTTTTGCAGCGCAACCAATTCTTTGGCCGTCAGCGGAACGGTCGTGCTGCCAAACGACAACACAACGATTTTGCCGCGCAATTCACTGGAATTAACCGTGCGCCCTTCGGTGGAGCGCAAGCTGAATTGCGGAGCCTGTTGCGCCATCGCTGTGACTGCGAATACAGCCAACCCAATCATCGTCAATGCCAATCTGGTTTTCAGAAGTTTTTTCATAATTTCTCCCGCTTCATGAACGGCATTTGGTGGTTAGCTTGCCGTTCTTTGAAAGTCGCGCTTCAGATGCATAATTGCCGAAAATGGTTTGGTTGGGTTTCATCTCTTCATTTCGCCGGTTTCGGTTTCAAGTGTTTATCAGCAAAGTTCATGAACTGTTCCCAGTCGTAATTTGTCACATCGTGTTTTCCGGCGCGGATGTGATGGCCGATGGTGGTCATGATCGGCTGGTGCAATCCAGGCAGTTCCGTCGCGCCAAGGCCGTCGGTTTTCAGCAAGCGGTACACCGGATCGGCGGCTTTGGCGGATAGAAATTCTCCGCGCGGATCAGCCCATTGATCTTCCACTGCACTGGCGACATACAGCGGGCGCGGAGCCATCAGCGCCAGTAACATGTGCTGATCCACCGGCAACGAAGCCACGTCATGGTTGTATTTTTTGAAGTTGGCATTGAACCAATACGGAAACGACGTGTTGATACGTTCGACCGTTTCGCCGAAATTGCGTTTGGCCAGCGCCGCTCCGCCTTCGCCGCTTTCGTTGGAAATGACCAGAGCGAATCGTTCGTCTTGCGCGCCAGCCCACAACGCGCCTTTGCCCAGCCGTGAATGACCGAGCAACGCAATTCGTTTGGCGTCGAGGTCTTTGTCTTTTTCGATGGCATCCACCGCGCGGCTCAATCCCCACGCCCAGGCTCCGAGCGCATTCCATTCATCGGCGTCAGGCGAAGTTTGGCCGTTGCGGTAAAAATGCGGGATGACGGATTCTTTCAATCCATCTTTGTGATCGGGAAACAAATCGCCGTTGTAAATCGTCGCCACGGCGTATCCGCGTTTGACAATCATTTCCACCGGCCAGCGCGAGCTTTCCGTTCCGCGCGATTGTTCGGTCGCACGATTGTTGACCGCCCCGGTTTCTTTGGCATTTCGCAGCCAGCTTGCAGCCAATGAAATTCCCGGATCGTTGCTGATCGCCTGATTGCCATTGAAATTCAACCCTATGAACACAGGCGCAGGCTGGCTTCGCTGGTTCGGTATGTAAAACAGCACAGACATTTTCGGCCCATCCTGTTTGCCGGTCAGGTACACCGTCACTTCCTTGCGCGTAGCCAATCCGCCAAACGCTTTTGCATCGCGCGAACTTTCAACAAAAGTGATTTTCGCCGCTTTGGCCGCTGCCGGAATTCGTCCGTACACGTGCGTTTCATACAGCCGCAAAATTTCCTGGCGGCGTTCGAGCCACTGCCGAGCGTTAGTAACACGTGCCCCGTTCGCCATTTTCAACGGATCGGGCAAGGTGTATTCGCCAACTTTGGATTCATCGTAATTCGGCACGAACTGCGATTGTTGGGTTTGAGCGAGCGAAACGCCCAAGCAAAACAAGGCAACCATCACGGCGATGGTCGCACGGCGAACGAACAGTTTTGTGGTCATGTCGGTTCCTGTCGTTGAAGTTGTTGAACAGCTTTGTTGCGGATCGCTGGCGAGTGTAACGCGGCGGGAAATCAGAACACAAAACTTTCCGGCAGGATTGCCAGGATTCAACAGGATGAACGACCGGCTGAAAACCAATCCTGTTCAATCCTGTGAATCCTGTCTATTTCGGCAAGTTTACTGAAGCACGAAGTTGAACGTCAGCATGCCCTGCACCTTGACCGGAACATTGCTGAGTTTGGTTGGAGTGAACAGCCATTGCCGAGCGGCTTCCACTGCCGCCGGACGCAGCATCGGATTCCCCTCCACAGCATAAGCATCAATGACCTTGCCCTGTTCGGAAATTGTTACGACGACCTGCACCGGGCCAGATACGCGAGCGGCTTTGGCAATTGGCGGATAGGTCGGACGTTGTTTACGAACAGCCATTCCCTGCAACACGCCTTCGGAAACCGGTTTTGGCGTTTTAGGCGGCTCAGGTGTCGGCGTCGGTTTGACGATTTCCTCTTTCGGAGGCGGAGGAGGATCGGGAATCGGGTCCTTGCCAATGCCAATCCCGCCACCACCGCCGCTGCTGTTTGTGAACGGCAGATTCGGATCAAACACCACCGGGCCAATCGGTCGAACTATTCCCGGTTGAACCTTGTGAGGGTCGGGAATCTCAGTCGGCGGTTTGACTGGGGCAACAAAGCCCTGCACAACTTCTGGCTTGATGTTGGTCACAGCTTTCGGCTGCACCGTAGGCGGTGCATTGTTCGGCAGTGGCGGCGCAAGCATTCCGATCAGGTTGTGTTCTTCGGCCAGAGCCGGGCTGAAGCCGATGATCGTTCCCACGCCAATCGCCACCAGCGCCACTGAGTAAATTGCCGTGGTCACGACAAAATATCGGCTGGCGCGTTTGCCGTTTTTTCGTTTCGTTGATTCCACCAAAGTGTCGAACATAGTTTTTCTCCTTGTTGAAATTCGTAGTCCCGCCTTCAGGCGGAATGTTCCAAACGCCAAACCTGCCGCCTGAAGGCATAACTACAAACGTTGTTCAGTTCAGGTTTTCGATCTGCAAACCGATTGGAGCGCTGCCCGCCTGTTTCATCACGTCAATGACTTTGACGACTTCGCCGTAATGCAACGAGCGCGGAGCTTTCAAAAAGACGGCCTTCAGCGTTTCAGGTCTGCCGTCCAACGCGCGATGCAACAGCGCATCGAGTTCCGGCAAACTGGCCGCAGCCGATGAATTGAGTTGATAACCGCCGGTTGGATTGATGGTCACAACCAGACTTTGATTGTTGACTTCAGTTTCCGGCGAAGTTGTTTTTTCAGGAATCCGCGCGTCAAAGCGACTGGGTTTCTGCGGGCTGATGACCATAAAAATAATTAGCAATACCAACAGCACATCAATCAGCGGTGTGACGTTGATAAACGGTTTGGCATTGTTGTTTTTGCTGCTCATTGCGATCCTCCTGATTCGGGGCACACTTCGGCATTCCGGCAACTTTCGGAATCGCCGCGGTTCTTCTGGCCGGAGCTGTCCCATTCGATTGAGCGAACAACCGAAAAAGAAACAACTCAAAAATGAAATTGATTGGCCAGCCGCTTAGCCGATAAGGCTGGCTTTGATGTCAACTTTGCTGAGAATGACCACCGCTTCAGCGCTGGTGGGTTGGGGACTACGAGCCGGTTGGAAGCTGGCCCGTTCGGTAAAGGCATTTGAAAATCGGCTCATGATCGTCGGGTCGTCCGGCGTCGCCACCATTTCATTGATGGAAGCGCGTCCGTCTTTGCGAACCTTGAGCGTGACAATGACTTCGTCGTCTTCAGAAAGACTGGCGCCCAGGTGCAACAACTCGCCGGAAGGCGTGAACACAGGCGGCGGCGACGGTTGATAAATCGCCATGCGGAATTGAATGCCCAGCACGGCTTCTTCAGACAAGGAATTATCAGTACCGGTCAAAACATCCCGGACGGCCTGAGCCAATGCCAAAGTGCGAAACGCTGGTTGCATGACTCCGACCAGAATGACCAGGAACATGGCCACTGAAACCACAGCGCCAATGCCCTGCGTGAACAATCGCATTCGCCAGAGTTCGATCAAATCTGCGCGCGAGCGTTGGACTTTTTCGTGAGCGCGCGCCTCGACGCGCAAAGCGCCTTGAATCTGAATTGCCAAATCCAGCCTGGATTTTGGCGGAACCGGTGTCGCCAAAGCTTGCAGTTCCGAACGCAGGTTTCTCATTTCGGCGGCGCGGCGGCGACAAACGGCGCATTCGCGCAGGTGTTTTTGCAACGCCACTTGTTCGCGTTCGTCGGCGTAACCGTCAACCTGCGCCGAATACAGCAATGGAAAATCCTGACAAAACATAACTCTTTCCTGACATTTGCAACCCGGTGTTCCGAGCCGTTCGATCCGGGCGGCACTGCTCATCGTGAGCGCGTTGTTAAAAGAACCAAAAACCGGTTGTTGCTGACCCGTCTTCGGTTCATCGCGGTTTCGCCGACCCATCGGCTGTGAGCGTCGAAAATGCGCTCACGATGAGCACCACCGCCCGAAATCTTTTTTGTTACCGCTAACGGTTCAAAGCTGAACCGACTCTCTTTCTCCTGATTGCACGATCTCGCGCAACATCTCGCGTCCGCGTGCAATTCGTGATTTCACTGTGCCTACGGAAACTTCCGTGACGTAGGCGATCTCTTCGTAACTCAATCCTTCAATATCGCGCAAAATCACCGCGATGCGAAAATCCTTTTTCATCTCGCCCAGTCCCAGTTCAATCCGACGACTGCGTTCGCGCACCAGCGCTTCAGCTTCCGGCGAAACGGCGTCGCTTTCCAGTGTTTCGGCCAGGGTGCGATCTTCTTCTCTGGACAATCCCAGCGGCGCATCCAGCGAACTGGTCGCATTGCGAAATCGCCGCCGCCACCAACGTTCGCTGCTGCGCGCCTGGTTGATGGCAATGCGACAAATCCAGGTTTTCAAACTGGCTTCGCCGCGAAACCGGGCAAAGTGGCGATAGATTTTCAAAAACGTTTCCTGCGCCGCATCGCGCGCGTCTTCGGCATCGCCCAGAATCCGAAACGATAGCGCATACACCAGCGGCTGATACTCTTCCACCAACTCATCAAAGGCCGACATTTCTCCGGCTTTCATGCGGGCAATCAGCTTGGATTCAAACAGGCCAGGTTGAGCCGCGCGCGGAACATCCTGCTCCGTCGTTTTTTCGGCGCTGACGAATTCGTCAAGCCCAGCAACCACATATGCCTCTTTTTCAGCCAGCATACGCCCAAGCTCCTTTGGTGGCCGTCATCTTGCTGTGAATTACCCGGCAACTTTGTACAGGCAATTGGCCACTTTCTTAATGGGTCGGTCTTTCGAATCGGCGTGTTGGCTCTTTGGCTTCACGCCGTTGCGTCATCTTGGTGACAGCGGCTTAGACTCCCGTTTCCAATCTGGGTTCCCACACCGCCATAAATTTTTCAGCAGCGATGTTTCGCCCGCACAACAACACCACAACCCGCTGCCCGGCAAACCGTTGCCGTTCTTTCAATAACGCCGCCAGAGCGACTCCGGCGGAACCTTCGACAATCCAGCGTTCATTTTCAGCCAGCATCCGCATCGCGCGTTTGATTTCCTCTTCCGAAACCAGCACGTGGTCGTCAATCAATCGCTGGCACATTTCAAAGGTAATCGTGTCCGGCTCCAGCCCTCCGGCGGTGCTGTCGCTGATCGTAGGCTTTTCAGGGCAATCGAAAATCCGCCCGGCTTTCATCGCTTCAAACATGACCGGCGAATTTTCCGGCCAACATCCAACAATGCGCGTTCGAGGACTGATGGCTTTCAAATACGTCGCCACGCCGGAAATCAATCCGCCTCCGCCAACGGTGATGAACACCGCGTCAATATCATCCAGTTGGCGGTGCATTTCCACGCCCAGCGTTCCCTGCCCGGCGACAACAAACGGGTCGTTGTACGGCGAAATGAACACCTTGCCGGTTTCGGTCGCCGTTTGCCGGGCTTTCAATTCAGCTTCGAGCGGGTCTTCGCCAAAAAAGACTGGCTGGCCGCCCAGCAAACGAATCATCCCCAGTTTGGCTTCCGAAACGCCGTGCCGCATGAACACCTGCGGAGTAATACCAACTTGCCGAGCCGCGTAACAAACCGCTATGCCGTGATTGCCGTTCGAAGCCGTGATGACGCCGCGTTCCATCTCGTCCGGCGTCATCGCCAAAATCCGATTGGCCGCGCCGCGCAGTTTGAACGAACCTGTGTACTGCGTTTGCTCCAATTTTAGCCAGATGTCGCACCCAGCCAGATCGCTCAATCGAAACGACGGATCGAGCGGCGTTTGCACAATGAACGGGCGAATGCGCGCTTCGGCCTGCAATACTTCAGTGGGAGAAATCATAATGTCACTCGTTTTTGAGATCAGTATTACTCGTACGGCTTTCGCTGAGGGCATTTTACTTCCATCCACTCTCCGGGTTGCAACTCCCCAAGCTCCCACTCGCCGATTTTTTCACGAATCAATCGCAGCGTCGGATGCCCGACCGCTGCCGTCATCCGACGCACCTGGCGATTGCGGCCTTCGGTGATGGTCAATCGCAACCACGCGGTCGGCACATTTTTGCGCTCTCTGATCGGAGGCACGCGCGGCCAGACATTCGGCTCTTTGATCAATTCGACTTTGGCCGGACGAGTTTTGCCATCGCTGAGCATTACTCCGCGCGCAAGCTGTTTGAGCGTTTCTGTTGTCGGAATTCGTTCGACCTGGACAAGATACGTTTTGGGGAGTTTGTGTTTGGGATCGGCAATCTGATGCTGCAACCACCCGGCATTGGTCAACAGCAACAACCCTTCACTGTCGAAATCCAATCGTCCGGCAGCATATACGTCGGGAATGTTGATGAAATCCGCCAGCGTTTTTCGCCCGGCTTCGTCGGTGAACTGGCACATCACCTGAAACGGTTTGTTGAACAAAATCAGCCGATCCATATTAAGCAATATCAGAATTGGAAGCTCAGAGGTCTTGTGTTATCTTGCGCCCGTCGTGAGCGAAACTCGGCCCCGAGCCGTGAAAGTCTTTAGGGCTTCTATACTCACGACAAAGTTTTTTTACGCCCGCTTCCGCCGAAGCGTTCTTCGAGCAGCAGCGGGCGTTGCTGCGTAAAGTACGTCCCGTACGTCGGCCCGAAATCCAAATCGTGAATCTCGCCAATTTGCGGCCACAGCAATTTCAGGTAGCGATCTTCGCGAATCTCTTCGCCTGATGTTGGGTGCCGTCGCACTTCGTAAAACCGCTGCACCGCCCACAGAAAGTAATCCACCGCTTGCAGGCAAACGGTTTCTTTCGGATTGGAGATGACGATGTCCCAGGCGTCGCCGCCGCCTCTGGAAAAACCGAACTTCGCCTCGAAGTCACGCTCTGCGTGTTCAATGGCGGCGCGGATTGCCTGATTGCGATCTTTGGCTCCGCGCTTGGCGACACAGACTTCGTAACGGTCAGCCAATCGGTGAAACTTGGAAAACAGCGAGCGGATCAGTCCGTCATAAATCGTGTCCGGCTGGTATCGGTAGCGCGCATCTTGCGCGCGGCGCTCCGTCTCGCTTTTCAGCAACACTTGTTTGTCGCAAACCACAGCATGAAAGCGCAACGCCGAACCGGCGGCGCGCAGCAAATTGAAGACGCGATAGCGCACTTCGGGCAGATCGTCTTTGGCGTGAAAGAGCAGCGCAGTTTTTTTGCGCTCCGGACGGAAGGATTCCACTCCGGCAAAGTAAGGATCGGCCAGCATTTCCTGGCGCAACTCCGTCAGCGATTGCGACAAGGCGGGCGGATCGTCTACTTCCAATTTGCCGATGATGAAAAATCGCGAGCAGCCATCGGTGTCTACAATGGGTTTGCCCGATGAATGAAACAGCGTGGGATCGCCCGCTTCGTCCACGAACAAGCGCTGCGTTTGGGATGACGGTTCGCCAGGCTGCGGTTCGTTATCGAGAAAAGAGTTCATCGTCCGTCCTGATCCGAGCCAGCCTGCGAAGCAGGCGGCAGCGTAAAGCCTGGGGCAAGGCGCAACGCGCCGCAGCCCCAGGAAAGCAATTGCCACAGAGTTTCAAGCCTGCGAAGCAGGCGACAGCGCGTTACGAGTTTGATAGAGATCGGGAAAGCTGCCGCCCGCATTCGCGGGCTAACTTTTTTCCGTATCTCTCACCTGGGGTTTCGCTTCGCTTCACCCCAGGCTTTACGCTTCCGCCGCGCTTCGCGGGCTGAGAACCGCTCGTGCCTCTACCCTGACTTTCTGATCTGCGAGCCGTCGTATTCCAACCGCCCACGCCGAATCGCGCCGTTGATGGCCGATTTGAATGCGCCTTGAATCGCTCGGCCCGTGCGTTGAAACCCCAACCAGCGCGTAGCGGCGCGGATGGCGTCTTCGCGTTCCGTACCGCTGTTGGCGTTGATGGCGACGCGCCATCCTTGATGCTTTGGTCTCAATCCAATTCAAGAACTAGTTGCTCGTCAGAATCATCAAAAGCCGGAAATAACGAAAAAAATCCTTGCTTCCTTCCAGCATTATTCTTGTTATCAACATCATCCACGTCGGCTCCCATGCCGAACCATTCGATAAGAAATTGCTCCCCCCGGCGAATAACCTTTTCAGCCAGTTCTCCACTCTCCCGTTCAAACACCTGAATTGCTCCTTCCGGCCTGATCCCCAGGCTTTCCAGCCGCGCGAAGACCGGCTCCATCGCCTTTTCAGGATTCCGGAAGAATTCGCTGCCCCTGATTCTGATGAACTTCCATCCGAGCCTCTCAAGAATTGCCTGGCGCTCCATATCCTCTGGAATTTTTTCTAGCGGATGCCACCGATCTCCATCACATTCAACGGCGAGCCGCCGACTACTTCCGCTGACCACCATATCTATTCGGTACGCTCCCACCTTCCACTGAGGCGTGACCAGAAAACCAGTGTCTAGCAACCTTTTCATCACCCTACGCTCAAATTCTGACTCGGCCCGGCTGAGTTGCTGGGCCTGTGCCTCAAGATGAGCCATCGGGTTCTGTGCGTATTCGATAAGTCGCCGTCGTAGATCTCCAGGCTTCAGATCCATTTCTGGTTGCAATGAATGAACAACCCAGAGCTGATTGCGAGCGCGGCTGGCGGCGACGTTGAATCGTTTTTTGAATCTATCATCTTGCCGCATAGTCAGAGGGCCATTTCCCAACGGCCCATCCACGACCGAGAGGAGCATTACGTCCCGTTCATCGCCCTGAAACTGTGCAGCATTTCCACAAATGATTTGCCGCTTCGCGTACTCTGCCGGTAGGAGCTTTGCTCTCAGTATCTTTTCGACCTCTTCCGCCTGCTCATCCCCCACCAGCGAAATTACTCCGAACGACAGCCCGGCAAATTCGGGCTGTTCGACAGCCGCTGCGATCAGCGCGGCCACGGTTCTAGCCTCCGTCTTGTTTACTTTGGAATCCGAGTAGCCGTTGCGAACGTGATAACTGATGACCGCCGGGGCAAGCGGATTGTGGGTGCTGTCACGAAGCGGTTTGATTTTCCCATCGTAGGAAAGCCCGTTGCTGAATTGAATGATTTCAGGAACACAGCGGAAGTGTTCTCTCAGGCAAATCGTCCCGCTGAATGACTGCATCGCCAGATCGTAAATCGAAAGTTTCCCGTCATAGAGATTGGCGTTCGGGATTCCTTGAAGGTATGTGTCAATCAAGCTTTGAGCGTCCTCAACTTTTTTACCGACGGCGTCAGGGCTGACCTGCTCATGATCTCCCACCACAATCACTTTCTTCCCCAGATAGAGAGCGATGAGGCCCATTACGTCACACTGGCTGGCCTCATCAATGATGACCACATCGAACAGCCCCCTTTGCGGGCGGTAGTTTTCGACGACACGGGCGAGAGGCATGATCCAGACCGGGACCGCTGAGCGGCACTTCTCCATCTGCCTG
Organism: uncultured Heliomicrobium sp.; assembly: GCA_964470555.1. Taxonomy (GTDB): domain Bacteria; phylum Acidobacteriota; class Blastocatellia; order RBC074; family RBC074; genus RBC074. Next base: position 32,505 of record CAYYDG010000053.1, on the reverse strand, counting down.
CGGGCCTCGGCTAGCAGTTGCGGAACTCTTTTTCCTGTCCCCTTGCCGATGCGCCGCATGGTTTGCACCCATCCGTTAAGCGCCTGCTTCTGCTCCAAACCTGTGCGCCTGATTTGATAAGCCCATGACGAAGTTTCGATCAGCTCTGCCGTCAGCCGATGTAGGTCTGAAACCAGACGGTCTATTTCCTTCTGGAGTTCATCAATCGAGACCCGCGCCCTTTCCTGCAGCTCATCATTCAATTGACGCCATAGCCAAGCCTGCTGAACATCGCCCGGAGATTTGCCGTTCACGTGCGGAAACATCCGCTGTCGAATTGCGCCTGCCCATCCATTCGCAACCGTCTCAAGACGGTTTAGCAATTCACGGCGACGAAGATAGACCTGATTACGACGGTGAAGGTCGGCAATTCTGTCGCAAGTCTGACGATGAAGGGTTATGTCCTTTGACTCGACAGCCAGAAGCAGATCACCGAGCAGCTTTGTCGAGGGCCCTGCGGTCAGTCGAGTATTGATCCGAGACTGATACTTCAGCAATTCCCGCTCAATTTCCGCACGACGCAGAGCGATGATCCTTGCACCCATGACCGTAGGCAAATCATTCCTGACGGCTTCCGCCAGTCTGAGCAACTCCCCATGCGGTTGCGGATTCAGCGGAATTTCCTGGAAAAACACTTCCCAATGAAACCCCGCTTTCCGCAAACTCCTTTCCGCAGGAGTCCAGACAGTATCGTGCCAATCAAGGAGAACCCGCATCCGGGCGACGTACTGGTGACAAACCTCTTCCGGATGAGGTCTGAATCTGGCTGCTGAAGGAGCTCCTAAAGGCGTCATCTGCCGATCCCAGCGGCTGATGAGGCTGGCTCTCTGAATCTCCAGCCTGGCTGCTTCTCTTAACGCCTGAAAGTGAATTGGTTTTGTGGGGCGTCCTCCGTCAACGCTGACTTTTTCAAGCAGCGACCGCCATTCTGAATGCCAGAGCAACGTCAGTTTGCCAAGTCCGCCACCGTTGTCGAGATGGGTAATAATTTCATCAAGGATTCTGACCTGCTGTTCGTGTGGGAGGTCAGTGGCAATCTTTGGCCCAACATCAACGAGCAGCGAGCGGGCAGCGGCGACAGTCTGTACCACTTGGCCAATCCTTTCGATCAATTCTTCCCAGAGCTTGCGGTAATCTGCTCCGCGGCGGCCATCATTGATAAGTGCCAGTGTTAGTGGATCGTTAATACCTCGGACAACAGGTTCGCTTGCCCGCTGCAATGTTGCCAGCAGACTCTCTAAATCTTTACCTGTTATGGCATCGTGCGCTTCCCACAATTCGTTCCGCTCTTTGGAATCAGTACCGTTCAACCCTGAAAACTCCTTCACCAAAGATTCGTAATCATGTGGAGCCATCAGCAACTCTGGTTCGGGAAGTGACAATGCCAAGTCGCGTTCATCTTCGGGAGCGACAAGTTGATTGGTGGAATAAAGTTCCGCGACCTCCTTTTCGCTCAGCGGCAGGTCATAACCCAGCAAAACAGGTTCGGGTATCCAATCGTCCTTTCCTTTCCCTTCCCGAACGATTCGCGCAGCGTCAGACGGGGAGTATGTTTTTCCGCTGACCGCAAGCTCCCGGTACTCATCCGCCCTCGCTTGGCAGAGTCTTCTCCTGAGTTCACCAAGTTTAGAAATGATTTCGGCGCGGCCCTTTGCTAGTTCATTCGCCCTCCGCTCAAGAACTGAAGCGTCCTCGTTCAACCTCTCGGCAATCTGCCCAATCGCAGCCGACATCTGATGCTGACTTTCCGTGTCGCTGTCGAGAACGCTGACGCAGAGTGACTGGATTCGCGGGTCAACCTTCTCCCTGAGGACACGTAACGCTTTCGTTGTATGGCTGGTCACCAGCACCGACTGCCCTTTGGCCAACAAATGACCGATCAGGTTGGCGATGGTGTGGGTCTTCCCAGTTCCGGGCGGGCCCTGAACGAGTACGCAGCCGTGCCGCTCCAGCCTGTGCGCAATCAAAAGCTGCTCCGGGTTGGCTGGCTTATTGAAGAGAATCTCTGCATCCTCATTGCCACCCCCGTCTAGCCCGGTCGTCGCCTTCTCCTCTGCCATCTCGTTCCGATTTCCGACGCCTGTGATGTTGAGCAATGACTGGGGTATGTCATTGAGTTCAAGACCGGGGATTTCTTCAAGAACTGTTTCGATGGCTTTGGCAAAGCCGAGATTTCCGGCTCGCAGGAAAATTACCGGATCGCGCGCCAAGCGCGGAAAATCTGTCTCGCCTCTAATTCCTCCTTCAGGAATGAACTGGCCGTCCGAACTCAGCCCTTGAACCAACCCTCTGAAGAATTCTGAAGTCTTCTCACCATCGAGCGGATGGAAGGCACCCTGTTCAGTTTCTTCCCTGATCCGTGCGATGACTTTTGGATCAACCTTCGGATTGGTACGCAGTAATGCGGTGTACAGTTCGACAGGCTGCGCCGTTTCCTGGAAAGTGAACTCTGGAATCTGCGAGTTGAAACTGAGTTGCAGCCGCTGAAGCAGAATGGGGTGGTCAAGTCCACCTTCTGGTAGTCGCCAATTCAGGATACCGTCGCCGAGCACAAGTTCCAGACGCCCGGCTTCGCGCTCAATGCGGTTATACATTGCATAAATCCGCTCGAAGACCTTATACGCTTCTCTGGCTGGCTGCTCTCGCTTCGCCCATTCATTCCGCACGTGCAACCATTGATCGCGCGCCTTCACTCTTCCCGGATCAACGTCAAAATGGATTTTGATCTCATTGCCGTCTCGGTCAATTTCGGTCTCAACCTCGATGACCTTCGCCTCCTTGAAGCAATCATCCCAGCCCGGCAATAACCAGTCTCTGATCTCCTTCGGCGGATCGGGAGCCTTAGCCAGAATGGGGCGGCTGATCTTGAGAACATACGGTTCATTTTCATCGTCGCCACTACCGCGCCGAATTGATGAGTGCTGAGGAAGATTTTTCAGCCAGAGTGTCCATGCTTGATATTCAACCTGACGAACGACCGGGTTCCGCTGCTGATTGAATGCCTCCAGATATTGGAAAAGCTGTTTCAGTCTTTTTCGCCCGACTTCGGACTCATTCATATGGAACGCTCCTTGAAGTAGTTTAAGGGTGGGGTAAACAGACGTTGGCTGGGGCAAAAACTCACTCACTTATGCTCAGACCAAAGGCAATCTGCGCAACTAAACAATACTCACTTTCCAATTAGTTGTCATGAACAAGGGGGCCGACTTCGTCATTCAGACCGGGAAACGTGAAGAGCGCGTCTCGTTTTCAGCGAAACTTCATCGCCCATCAGACTGCGGATGCGGTCAGCTTTCTGCCATTGCTCTTTCAGGCTGAGTAGCGCGCCAATCTCGAAATAGCCTGTGGCAATATCAATCGCGCTGGACAAGTCGCATCAATCGGAAAGGTACGAGCGCACTTTCCAGTCGGAGTCGCTGTTATCAACGATGAAGAGTTCAGAAGCAGACTTGGACATAAGGTTTTTTGGCCTATTAGCATTCTGGCTTCAGGTAGCGATTGCCGCCTACCGCATTTCTGGTGATTCCTACTTTCGGGGCGTCGTTTCTGACGGCGGGAATTCTAACTTGTTGCCACAGTGTGAACAAACTTTCTTTTCAGGGGGCGGATGCGGGGTTCAAACTTCAACTCGGCGCGAAGCTTGAACCCCACAATTGGCTGTAAAGTCGCTATCTGGTCACAGAGCCAATTGCCTCATCAATTGTCTTGATGGCGAAATCGCACTGGTCTTTATCAATCACCAGCGGAGGCGACAAACGGATCGTGCTCTGGCCGCAGCCGAGTGTAATCAACCCACGCTGGAAGCATTCCAACTCGACTTGATGCTGGGCTTCGGTGTGCGGTTCTTTGGTCACGCGGTCTTTGACCAGTTCGATGCCGATCATCAAACCTTTGCCGCGCACGTCACCGATGATCGAGTGTTTGTCCATCAACGCCGTCAATCCTTCCAGCAAGTACGCGCCCATCTTCGCGGCGTTTTCGATCAAGCCATCTTCCAGCAATTGCACCGTCGCCAGCGAAGCCGCAATCGCCACAGGGTTTCCGCCAAACGTCGAAGCGTGCGCGCCCGGCGACCAGTTCATCAAATCGGCACGGGCGATAGTCGCGCTCAGCGGCAAACCGGAAGCGATGCCTTTGGCCGAAGTCAAAATGTCCGGCACAAAATCGAAATGCTCCGAAGCGTACATTTTCCCCGTCCGCCCGAAGCCGGATTGGACTTCGTCGGCGATGACCAGAATGCCGTGTCGGTCGGCGATTTCGCGGATCGTTTGCAAAAACGAAGCAGGCGGAACGACGTAACCGCCTTCGCCCTGAATCGGTTCGATGACGATGGCGGCGCATTCATCCGCCGGAACGGTGGTTTTGAACAACAGGTCTTCGATGATGCGCGCGCAATGCGGGCCTTTGGATTCCTGCGCGCCGCAGGTTTCCGGCGTCAGGTTGTACGGGCAGCGGTAACAGTTGGCATACGGAATGTGCGTCACGTCCAACGCCTGCGGGCCAAATCCTGCGCGTTGTTTGAACTTGCTGGCGGTCAGCGAAAGAGCGCCCATCGTGCGTCCGTGAAAGGCTCCGAAAAACGCAATCAGCTTTTGTCGCCGTGTCGAATACATCGCCAACTTGACCGCGCCTTCGACAGCTTCTGCGCCGGAATTACCGAAGTGAACCTTCTTCGGTTTGTTGCCCGGAGCGACCTGACTCAGTTTTTCGGCCAGTTGCGACAATTGCGGAAAGTAATAATCCGCCGAACAGACGTGCAGGAAATCGTCCACCTGTTTTTTGATGGCTTCGATGACTTGCGGATGTGCGTGACCGGTCGAACAGACGGCGACTCCGGCATTGAAATCCAGAAAGATATTGCCATCAACGTCTTCGATCATGGCGCCTTTGGCGCGTTTGACGACCAGCGGATAAGGCCGCGTGTACGACGGCGAAATGAACTGGGCATCGTGCGCGACGACTTGTTGCGCGACGGGACCGGGCAATGCGGTTTTGATTGCGGGAAGGTTTGCGACTTTCAATTCTGCTGTGCCTTGCATGAGTTTGTACCTCCGAATGATTCAGGAATGAATGAACGACGCCGCAACTGCTCAGGATCTGAATTCCCAAGCTGTTTCAATTGCGACAACACTGGATTGCGATTGGCTGAAAACGGACGGGCACTAATCCGCGAAGAGGTTTTTGCGGGACAGAAGCGGGACGTGTTGAGAGATAAAGGTTGTCGCTTTCATGATTTGAGCTTGCGCGCGGCGCAGAAATTATTTCCTGCGCCAGCGCACACCGTCTTTTGTGTCTTCCAGAAGGATTCCCATACCAGTCAATTGATCGCGGATTTCGTCGGAGCGGGCAAAATTTTTGGCTTTGCGTGCAGCCTGCCGTTCGTCAATCAAGGCTTGAATTTCAGAATCCAGCATTTCTTTTTTGACTTCACCGAAGACGCCGAAGACTGAATCAAATTTTTCAACCGTCGCCAACAATACGGCTTTGTCTTCGGATTTGATCGCGCCTGTCGCCAACGAAGAATTGGTTTCGCGGACGAAATCGTGAACGGAAGCCAAAGCTTCGGCAGTGTTCAAATCGTCATCCATCGCGTCTTCAAATCGTTTCAGCGACAGTTCGGCCATGCGGGCAATCGCGGGCGTTGTGCCCTGCTCTGGTTGGACTTCGGTCAGGCGTTGTCTGAAATCATTCAACCGTGCGACGGTGCTTTCGGCTCCGCGCAAACCTTCGAGTGTGAAGTTGAGCTGTTTGTGGTGCGGCGCAGACAGCAACAAATATCGAATCGCGCGCGGCGTGTAGCCCTTTTCCACCAGATCGCGGAACGTAAAGAAATTGCCCAGGCTCTTGGACATCTTCTGCCCTTCGACCATCAGGAATTCGGCGTGAACCCAATACCGCACAAACGGTTTGCCGGTTGCGCCTTCGGATTGTGCAATTTCGTTTTCGTGATGCGGAAAGACCAGGTCAATGCCTCCGGCGTGAATGTCGAAGGTTTCGCCGAGCGATTTCATGGACATGGCCGAACATTCAATGTGCCAGCCGGGACGGCCTTTGCCGAGTTCCGTTTCCCAAAACGGTTCGCCGGGTTTGGCGGCTTTCCACAAGACGAAATCGCGCGCATTTTCTTTGGCTTCGTACTCGTCGGAATCCACGCGCTCGCTGGCTCCGACCACATTGCCCTCGAATTTCACTTTCGAGAGCTTGCCGTATCCATCAAAGGTGTTGATGCGGAAATACGTCGAACCTTCCGATTCGTAAGTATGGCCGTTGGCGTCCAGACGTTTGATGATGTCCACCATCTCCGGGATATGGTCGGTTGCACGCAGAATTTCTTCCGGCGCTTCGGCTCCGAGCGCATACAGGTCTTCAAAAAAGTAATTGGTATAGATTTCGGTGTAATCGCGCAGGCTCTGCCCTTTTTCAATGGATTTACGAATGATCTTGTCATCCACGTCGGTGATGTTCATGACGTGATGAACCTTGTAGCCTTTGAATTTCAGGTAGCGCCTGAGCAGATCGGCAAATAAAAATGTTCGGAAGTTGCCGATGTGGGCAAAGTCGTGAACCGTCGGGCCACACACATACATACTGGCTTTGTTCGCTTCCAGCGGTTTGAATTCTTCGACTTGATTGGACAGTGTGTTGTATAGCTTCAGCATTTGGATATCAGTTTTTACAGTTCAAATTCGGCTGCGACCAACCGGAAAGGCAGTTTATTGAAGCGGCTGGGAAATTTCAAACTTCAAGAAAAACGCCTTGCTCGTTGATCTCAACAAGCAAGGCGTCAGGTTACGAGATGGTTTCAGGCTGAAAGTTATTGCACGTTGGTGACTTTTTCAGCCTGCTTGCCTTTTGGTCCCTGAACCAGTTCATATTCGACCAATTGGCCTTCTTCGAGCGTTTTGAAGCCGTCCATGTGAATCGCGGAGTAATGGACGAAAACATCGCCCCCGCCATCGGGCTGTTCAATAAAGCCATATCCTTTCGCGTTATTGAACCATTTAACTTTGCCTTGTTTCTTTTCTGCCATGGTGAAAGTACCTCCTGGGGATTAACGGGTTAACGAGCAGTCAGCGGTAACGAGCCGCTCGCCACACAACCTCCGCGTTCTTTGGCGCTCAACACTCGTATCCTTTCGCTTTCGGACAAGCTTCAGGGGCGACGATGATGCCTCACGTTTTGCGGGGCATTCTTCTCCAAAGCGAAAAGCCGCCTTTGAAGCCCAAGATTCAAATCCCGGCTTCATCTGCGGCTTCACTACTATATGCGGTAAGACTTTGGAGTTGACACAACAAAACTACTGTTATTCGCAACTGCTACTGATTGTGCTTAGGATCGCGTCAGAAATTGACGCACTGACGAACACGGCGCGCATACTACTTAACGACTTTTTTACTGTCAAGCTGTGCAATGAATTTTGGCTAAGGTTGGCAAATCTTTTATTATCAATCAGCTTGACCGTGCAGGATCAGAAAACCTGTCTCTGGCGCCTGAAACTGATCGCGGTGAATTTTGTAATAGATTGCCTCCGTTTTGTCATTCTTCGTGCGATGCGAAAATGTCATCCCGATGTGTTCCATCACGCGAAAAGACGCTTGGTTCGGCGGGTCGGCTCCGGCGTAAATTCGCTCCAAACCGATTTTCTCAAATCCAAACCATAACATCGCCCAAGCCGCTTCCGTTGCCAATCCATTGCCACAATGTTCGTGGCCAATGCCATACATCACCTCAATCTCTTCGCTGTTGGTTTCGGTTTGGTGAAAGTGTCGCAAACCGCAAAAACCGATCAAGTCAGATTGTCCTTTGAAGCTGATTGTCCAGTAACCGAATCCTCGTTCGGCAAAATTATCGAAACTCGCCTGAACTACTTCGACAGCGGTTTCACGCGGAATAATCAGATCGTCCCACAGATATTTCCGCATCGAAGCGTCAATCCACATTTGATGCAAATCGTCTGTGTCTTCCTTTGTGAACGGATGCAATCTCAACCGGGCTGTTTCAATTATCGGAAAAGACATTGGTGAATATCCTGAAAATCTTATCGAGCATGATGTTGCCAGCACTGAAAGCCAATCCTGTGGGCAAAAAAATGGCGGCAGGATTCTTGCGAATCCCGCCGCACCGAGGGCTTTGCTGGGATGAAAACTCTAAAAAAAAACCTAGGAGAACAAATCTCGTAAATTCAGCCTTCTTATCACTGCTATTGAATTTTTGAAGAAGATGAAAGCGCTCTCAGGCGTAGCAACTTCGATGCCGTTTACAATTTCACAGGCCGCGATAATTCTAATCGTGACAATTCAACAACTTAGCATTTTTCTTCTTGAAGAACGCCTACATAATCCGCACGAAACACTGGATATTCATCCATTTTTTCGTAATGAGTGGGGTTCACTGGCAAAGGTAAAGTTTTGGTCAATCAGTTTGTTCGCGCATAAACAGCGCAGGAAGGGTTTTGAGGATGATCTTCAGGTCGAGCCACAGCGACCAGTTTTCGATGTAGTAAATGTCCAGTTGCACCATCTGCTCGAATGACAGCCGATACCGTCCGCTGACCTGCCATAACCCTGTCAGGCCCGGTTTCACATCCAATCTTTTGCGGTGCCAGGATTCGTAACATTCGACTTCATAAGGAATCGGCGGACGAGGACCAACCAGACTCATTTCGCCTTTGAAAACATTGAAAAGCTGCGGCAATTCATCAAGGCTGGTTTGTCTCAGCCATCTGCCAATGCCGGTCAGCCGGGAATTATTGATAAATTTGTAACTGGGAGCCTGCTCCGTTCCAAGATTGATCTTGCCTTCTTTTTTGATGACCCGCTGCATATATTCGCGGTGAGCTTCGTCAACCTCAGTGGTATTGGTCATCGAGCGAAATTTGTAAAGCAGAAACACCTGACCATCCATGCCGACTCGTTCCTGGCGGTAGAACACTGGCCCGGGCGAACTCAGTTTGATGGCCAGCCCAATCACCATCCAAAACGGAGCCGCGACCAGCAACATCACGGAACTGGCCAGAATGTCCACAGTGCGTTTGAACAATCGGGCTGATGTGGATAGCGGCTCTTCAAACAACCGCACCATCGGCACAGCTCCCAACTGTTCGACATAGGTTTTTCGTGGAATGCAATTGAGCAGATTCGGCACCACGCGAAACCTCACGCGCACGCCTCGACCGCATTTGACCATGGTGTCGAACAACATCTGCGGCGAAATTCCAGGATCGGTAATCAAGACTTCGCCTATCCCGTAAACCCTTATGAATCGGTGCATTTCGTCGTATCGGCCAAGTGTCGGCCACTGGTTCAGCGCAGGGCTTTTCGGCGGTTTGCCGTTCGGAGTGACAAAGCCGACCACCCGGCGACCGAGTTTCGGATCGTGCGCGATTTCGTTGACGCACATTTCGGCGACGCCGTTCGACCCGACGATCAAAATCGGAATTACATTGATATGGCGGCGGCGATAAAACGTCTGCAAGCTGCGAAGCGCCGCCCTGTAACCCAGAAACACCGTCAGGTTCAGCACATAAAACAACAGAAAGATGATCCGGGAATATGAAAAAGCCGAGTAAGCGAATCCGCCTCGGTAAAAAAACGCCAGCACAATCACCAGCAATGCACCAATCGAAACCGCTTTGAAGATGTTGATGAAATCTTCGCTGAAGGAGAATTCGCCCCGCACTCGATACAATCCGCGATGCCAGAATGTCAGTGCCTGAATCAGCGGAACGAAATACAACACACTCAAATAAGGCGCGTAATGTTCTTCCACTCCAACCGGCATCCATATCGTCAAAGCCCCCAGATGTCGTTCCGCCCAAAGGAAAATCGCTTTTTCAGGGTGGCGCAGCCAATAAGCCAGCAGAAATAATCCCGACGCCAGAAAACCATCAAACACCACCAAGAAGCCCGTGATCAATCGTATGGAGAGTTCGCTCAGCGGCAAAATACGCGGCAATGCTGGACGGCGCGCGTCTGCCGGAGTCCCTGAAAACGGTTTGCTGTTCGGTGATGAAAGTGACGACATTGTACGATCCAAGTAATGCTGGGAAGGGGAAACTTGCCGCGATCATACGGCAAGAAACTCAAACGCTTCAACCAATGAACTGTTCGATCTGTTATTGATTACGTTGGTCTGAAATTTTCGGTTTTCGTGAAAATGGAGAAATGTCGCTGGAATCTCCCGGCTACGCATTGAGAATATGTTGGTAGGACAGTTGCGGAAACGTCATGGAAGGACAGGTCATAGGAGGTTGCGGTCAATTACGAAACGTATCAGATATGTCCTCAATGCGTAGCGCGAGAGCAAGGTTGGTAATGCGGTGGAGCATTAACCAAGTCGCTGTCACGCAGTGATACTGGCTGCTGCGCGACAAAATCAAAGAACTGTTTTCAATACAGCCCGCTCCTAATTTGGTGCAGAGCTGATTCGGAATTTATCCCAGCAAAGATTCGCTGTTATTTGTTCGTCCGAAACTTTTCATAAGCCCACGAGGTGTAATTCTGTACGGTCACATCCGACATCCCCATCATACGACTGATGCTCAATCCCATCATCGTCAGCATAAACACTGTGGAGGCTCCGATCAGGGTCAGTAGCAGAGAATACTCAACCAGGCTCTGCCCTGCTTCATCTTTCAAAAATTCGATCACAATCTCTTTCATAAATCCCCGATCCTTTTTTTAAGTGAGGTAACAGTACCGGGGGCACCGTTTGTCGCTTTCGACGCTCAAGACAAGTGCAACGACTGTGCCAGCGCAATTTTCGATTTCATCTTTCCAGCTAACTCAAGAAATAGCTAAAGATAAAGCTTTCGATTTAGCGCTGGTAAGGAGCTTGCGGAGACAGTGTCGTCAATTGTGGATGTAAGTTTTTCCGCCTGTGTACACGATTGATTACAAAATCAGCCGGGATTGTCGTTAATTGTCAAAGCTGTCAGCCGTAGGTAAAGTGTTTGTGGAGCGAGTTGTTTTTGCCCTCCATGACAGAAACTGGCAAACGACCCGCTACACATTTCCAAAAGGGTTTATCAAACGTGGGGAGCGCGATCAACAAAATCAGATTGGCTGTAATCATCTTATTAGCTGCCGTCTATTTGCAGCCCACCACTTCAGCGCAGGATCAATCCGCCAACATCGAAGCCGGGCGACAAATCTTTATTGGTTCGTGCAGCGTGGGTTATTGCCACGGGTTGGGAGGAGTAGGCGGGGGTGGTCCGAAGCTGGCCGGGCGAAAATTCAGCGTTCGATACCTGACGCAAGTCATCAACGAAGGCGTGCAGGAAACTACCATGCCTGGTTTCAAAAACAACCTCAGCCAGGAACAACTCGGCAATCTGATTCTCTACGTCCAATCGCTGGCGATTTCAACGGCGACTGAATCTAATCAACCAGCAGTACAAGAACACTTGTCGGAAGACCGTGAATTGATGGGCAACGCAGCAGCCGGTCGAACAATGTTCTTCGACTCTTCGTCGGCTCCAAGTTGCATCGTTTGCCACAGCATTGACGGACGCGGCGGAAAGATCGCTCCCGATCTGAGCGAAATTGCCGCCAAGCCTGCCAAAGAAATTTTGCAAAGCATCTCCGAACCGAACGCCAACATAGATGATAAATACGCGACGCTGACCTTGACGTTGAAAAACGGCGCACGCTTCACGGGCGTCAAACACGATGAAAACGCGACCAGTTTGCGACTTTACGACACATCGTCGTTGCCGCCGATTTCGCGCAGCTTCCTGAAATCGGAAATCGCCAAAACCGAAACGCTGAAAACATCGGCAATGCCCGGCGATTACGCGACGAAGTATTCGCGCCAACAGTTGCTCGATCTGGTCGGCTTTTTGAAATCCGGTGGCGAAAACAGATGAAACCGGCGGTTTCCCGCCGCTTCACTGCGGCAGTATGATTGAAGCCCTAACTCGAAGCACAAGGAGGTAAGTTCATGATTGCAGCGCTCGAACAAATCAAACCGGAGACCGCTGAATTGCTGGCCGCCGAGGCAAAAGCCCACCATCTTTCTGTGGATGAATACTTGCGGAGTCTGCTTCCACATACCAACGGAACAGCAGAAGCGACTGAGGAACTGACACCAGAAGAGAGAGTCAAGCAATGGCGGGACTTTGTTAAGGAGTATTCCGTGCGCGGCGTGGTTGCGGACGATTCCCGCGAAAGCATCTACACCAGAGAGGATGAAGCCTTATGAGCGTTGCATTGGGCACAAATATTCTGGCTCGTAGCATTGAGCCAGATCACCCAATGCACGATCCGGCAAACCTGGCGATTGAAATTCTAGCGGCGCGCAAAGAGTGATTTGCGTTCTGGCACAGAGCCTTTATGAGTTCTGGGTTATCGCCACTCGTCCGCGTGAACAAAATGGATTGGGATTGAGCGCGACCGAAACCAAATCCAGACTCGACAAGTTCCAAAAACTCTTTATGTTGAAAACCGACCGTGCGGCGGTTTATAGCGAATGGAAACAATTGGTCACTCAGCATGCTGTGATGGGTAAACCGGCGCACGACGCTCGGCTGGTTGCAGCCATGAAGGTTCACGGCATCACGCATCTGCTGACGTTCAACACCGACGATTTCAAACGTTTTCAAGACATCACAGTTCTCTCTCCTACTGAGGTCAATCACGCCAATGGCTAATTTCACTCGACGAAAATTCGTTCAAACCGCAGGGGCCTTCGCCGCAGGCAGCGCGCTGTTGGATTCGCAACGACGCGGACATCCCAACGCGATCAAATCGCTGGTTAAAGACTTGTTGCTATACGTCGGCACCTACACCAACAACAACCGCAGCGAAGGCATTTACCTGTACCGAATGAATCTGGCATCGGGAAAGCTGGAAAGGCTGAGCAGCACGCCCGGCATTTCCAATCCGGCATTTCTGGCGATTGATCCGTCGAAACGTTTTTTATACGCCGCCAACGAAAGCGGCGAGTTTTTAGGCAAAAAAGGCGGCGGCTTTACGTCCTTCTCGATTGACCAGAACACCGGAGCGCTGACGAAACTCAACGAAGTGACGACGCCCGGAGTGCCGTGTCATCTGTCGGCTCATCCGTCAGGGAAAGCGATTCTGGGAGCCAATTACGGCGGAGGCAATGTTGTCATTTATCCGGTGAAAAAAGACGGCTCGCTTGGCGAAATGTCCGATGTCGCCCAGCACACAGGCAAAGGCGTTGATCCGCGACGACAGGAAGGCCCGCACGCACATTGCGTGATGCTGGACGCCACAGGTCAATTCGCTTTCGCTCCCGATCTGGGCATAGACAAAGTGATGATCTACAAAGTGGACGCTGCCAAAGCCAAACTGAAGCCGAATGGGTTTGCCGCATTGAAACCCGGCGCTGGCCCGCGCCATTTCGCGTTTCACCCGACCTACGATTTCGCTTACGTCATCAGCGAACTGAATTCGACAATGACGGCGTTCCGTTATGACAAATCCAAAGGTGCGCTGACCGAACTGCAGACGCTTTCGACCTTGCCCGAAGGATACAAACAGACCAGTTATTGCGCTGATGTTCATGTGCATCCGTCAGGCAAATTCCTGTACGGATCGAATCGCGGCCACAACAGCATCGTCATCTTTTCGATTGATGAACGCACCGGCAAGCTGACGCTGATTGGCCACGAATCCACGCGCGGCAACTGGCCGCGCAATTTCGGCATTGATCCGACCGGCCAGTTTCTGCTGGTTGGGAACCAAAACAGCAACTCCATCGCTACATTCAAAATTGACGGACAAACCGGCAAGCTCTCGCCGTATGGCAATTTGCTGGAAATACCCGCGCCGGTCTGTTTGAAATTCATTCCGGCATTTTCGTAAAAATTTGGAGTGCTGCGGCTCTGGCGCAGCTTTGGTCTTTCGTATGCTTGTTATTCCTCTGCAAAGGACTACCAAAGCTACGCCAAAGGCGTAGCACTCATAGAACAAACTATGGAAACTACCTCGACTCTTCACACCACCCGCGTTGCAGAAATTCAAACCGCGTTGCAGCAAGCCGGACTGGATGGCTGGTTGTTTTGCGATTTTCGCCACAGCGATTTGCTGGCCTGGCGCATTCTGAAACTGGACGCCAACGTTCACGCTTCGCGCCGCTGGTTTTATTTCGTTCCCGCTTCGGGCGAACCGTCGAAGATCGTCCATGCCATCGAAACCGACAAACTGGACGCGCTGCCTGGCGGCAAAACGATTTACCTGCGCTGGCAGGAATTGCACGCCGCGCTGCAAACCGCCGTCAACGGCCACAAGCGCATTGCCATGCAGTATTCACCCGACAATGCGATTCCGTACATGGCTCGCGTAGACGCCGGAACCGTCGAACTGGTTCGCAGTTTCGGTGCCGAAGTCGTCACCAGCGCCGATCTGGTGCAAGTTTTCGAAGCTGTTTGGTCGCCAGCCCAACATGCTTCGCATGTCGAAGCCGCCGAGAAAGTTTACAAAATCATCCACGAAGCCTTTGCCGAAATCGGTCGCGCCATCCGCGCTGAGGAAGCACTGAACGAATACCAGATTCAGCAATTCATCTGGCGGCGGTTTGACGAAGAAGGCATGCACGCCGACCACGCGCCGATTGTTTCGGTCAACGCCAACAGCGCGCGCCCGCATTACGCGCCTTCGGCAGAAGTGCATTCGCCGATCAAGGCTGGCGATTTCGTTTTGCTCGACGTGTGGGCGAAGCTCAAAGCCCCGGGTTCGGTGTACGCCGATTTGAGCTGGACGGGATTTGTCGGCGAAACGGTTCCTAAAAAATACAGCCAAATTTTCGACATCGTCGCCGGAGCGCGCGATGCCGCCGTTGCGTTCATTCGCGAAAAAGTCGCGGCAGGCGTTTCGTTCAAAGGCGCGGAAGTTGACGACGTGTCACGCGCAGTCATCGTCAACGCCGGATACGGCGACAAATTCCTGAACCGCACTGGCCATTCCATTGGCGAAGAAGTTCACGGCAACGGCGCAAACATTGATAACCTGGAAACTCCCGATACGCGCACCGTGTTGCCGCGCACCTGTTTTTCGATTGAGCCGGGAATTTACCTGCCCGGCGATTTCGGCTTGCGGTCGGAAATTGACGTGTACGTCGGCGACGGCGAAGTCCTGATCGCCGGTCAGCCGATTCAAACGGCTGTCATTCCTATTCTGCGTTCATGAACCGAGGAGAACTGCTCACACGATTGACCATCTGGATCGCCATTGGCGGTTACGCGGCTGGCGTTTGTCTGATGCTGCTCGGTCGTGAAAGTCGCGCCTGGCAATCGCGAGCACGATGGATTTGGACGGTTGGCTGTCTGGCCTTGCTTACACACACTCTCTGTGCGTTTCACTTTTATCACGACTGGAGCCAGGAATCGGCGTTGCGCGAAACGGCTCGGCAAACCGCCGAAGTCACCGGAGCGAATTGGGGCGGCGGGTTGTATATCAACTACGCGTTTCTGACGGCTTGGATTGCGGACGCGGCCTGGTGGTGGCGAGATTTGGAAAAATACCGGCGGCGTCATTGGACGATTACTGCTGTTTGGCAATTCGTCATGATCTTCATGATTTTCAACGCCACCGTGGTTTTCAAAACCGGCCTGGTTCGCTGGATCGGAGTTGGAATTTGTTTTGGACTGTTGGCGATTTTTCTCACCGCAGAGGCGCGGAGAACGCTGAGGAATCGCAGAGAAACTTAAAAGACCTCTGCGGAACTCTGCGCCTCTGCGGTGAAGCAGTTCAACATCGTAAAGGACTTATTTGATGAACATTGCAAAAGCGGAACTGGCGCGTCCACCAATCTTTCTAGCGCGATTGCCGATGTATTACGGCTGGGTGAATTTGACTGTTGCCGCTTTGGCGATGGTCGGCACGCTGCCCGGTCGCACGCAAGGTTTGGGATTGATCACCGAATCCTTGCTCCGAGATTTGCAGATTGACCGTGTGCTGTTCGCTCAGATCAATTTGTGGGCAACGCTGATTGGCGCATTGTTTTGTTTCGGCATTGGTCGTTTGATTGACCGCGTCGGCAGTCGTGTAGTGCTGACTGCCGTAATGCTGGCGTTGGCCGCAGTCGTGCTGGCAATGAGCGGAGCGCGCAGTGTGGTATTGCTGGCGGTGTTGATTACCTTGACGCGCGGATTCGGCCAAAGCGCGCTGTCAGTCGTCAGTTTGACGATGGTCGGTCAATGGTTTGTCAAACGGCTGAGTCTGGCGATGGGCGTGTACACCGTGTTGATGAGCATAGGCTTCATGATTGCCTTTCCGGTTGTGGGTTCGATTGTCGTCGGCAGCGGTTGGCGCTCCGCTTGGGGCGGAGTCGGTTTTGCGCTGTTGCTGCTGGCTCCGATTGGCTGGTTGCTGGTGCGACACACGCCGGAAAGTTCGGGCTTGGCGCTGGACGGTGAGAAGGCCAGCGAAGAACCGCCAGAAACGCTGACAGGTTTCACCTTGCGCCAAGCTTTGCTGACGCCTGCTTTCTGGGTCTTTGCCTTGTCGAGTTCGGTGTACGGATTGATCGCTTCGGGCATTGCGCTGTTCAACGAATCCATTCTGGCCGAACGTGGGTTCGACGCCAGTGTGTATCACCGCACGCTGGTCATCACAGCGTTGACCGCTTTGGCCGGAAACTTTTTAGGCGGATGGCTGGCGGAAAAATGGCGGATGAATCGGTTGATGGCGCTGGCGATGGCGATGCTGGCCGGAGCGTTATTGGCGCTGCCGTATGTTCAATCCGAATTGCACGTTGTCGCATGGGCTGTGGTGATGGGCTTGGCCGGAGGTTTCGTCATCGTCCTGTTCTTTTCGTTCTGGAGTCGCGCCTTTGGCCGCGCTCATTTGGGCAAGATTCAGGGCGCTGCACAATCATTGACCGTCGTCGCTTCTGCCGTTGGGCCGTTGCTGCTGGCCGAATGCGTCGAACAAACCGGATCGTATGCAGTGATGTTTTACGCCTTGTCGCTGGTCGTTGCCGCGCTAGGCGTCAGCGCCTGGCTGGTTTCGATCCCGAATCCGGTTGCCGAAAATGACCATTGAAGCAGTACAATCACCTCGAGAGGAGATTTTTTATGAGCAAACCAGATGTGGCTTATCAAATCGAAACAGGTTTTTATCCTGAAGCCCCTCATGTGCGACGTTTACACATTCCACCGGAGATGATGACGTACGAAGCGTTGTCGGATTTCGGCAAAGAGCTTTATCGGTTGAGCGAGGAAATCGCTGAAGATGGCGAAGGATTACATTCAGAAGAAGAATTGGAACGAGAACTGGCACGACGACGCGGCGGGTATTTGAGCGAAGACGATGAGTAAACAGCTTACAGTTGTGGATTCGTCCGTGTTGATTAACGCAGCCATTGGCCCAGACCCTGCACGACGATTTCGCGCCATTGTGTTACTTGCCGACCAACGCCGCGAATTTGTCGCAACACGGTTTCTGGAACTTGAAGTTCTGCCCATTGCAACCCGGTATCGAAAACAAAAAGAACTGAGTTTCTATAAACAGTTTTTCAATTCGGTTGCGCACTGGATTGATGAAAAGCCGTTGATTCAGCCTGCGCTCGATCTGGCTTGCCAGTACGGATTGGGCGGTATGGATGCGCTGCACTTGGCCGCAGCGATTTCCATGAATGCGGAATTCGTTTCTGCCGAACGCCCTGGCAAGCCGTTGTATCAAGCCTACTCAAACACCTTGACCATTCACTGATTCGGTTACTGAACGCTTGCTCGGCTTACGGCAACGCCTTGATGCGAATGTTGCGGAATTCCACCAGCGAGCCGTGCCCCAAAAATCCGATGTGGCCGTTTTTGTTTTTCAGCCCCGGATGTTTTTTCAACACGGATTCTTCCTTCACCAGATTCAAATCAGCGTCCAGAATAATCACGCCGTTCAGCGTCACGCGGATGTGGCTGCCATTGGCCATGATTTCTTCCGTGTTCCATTCGCCCGCCGGTTTCAGATAGCCCGTCCGCGCCGGAATCACGTCGTACACCGAACCGTGATGCTGTTCTGATTTGATCTTGCCTTTGTACTTTTCGTGGCCGTCGTCGAGGATTTGAATTTCCATGCCCTGATACGCCGCATCGCCTTCCAGTGGAGCGCGAATGCCTATGCCATTGTTTCCGCCGGGTTCGGTTTTGAATTCAAAGCGGAAGATGAAATTGGCGTACTGTTTTTCCGTGAACAGATTTCCACCGCCATCCAGCGGGCAAACGATGGTTCCGTCCTTGATGACGTAACCGGGGCCACGGCCTTTGACCAGTTTCCAGCCGTTCAGGGTTTTGCCGTCGAACAATTGCACAAAGCCTTGTTCATCATTTTGCGGCTTGGCGGTTTGCGCAACGGCATTCGTCGCCAACGCCGCCACGACCATCAGCAGCAGACCAAATAGTTTTTTCATACAGTCGCTCCGTCTTGAAAAATTGTTGAAGTTTACAGACTCTCGATCACACAGAGAGGGTTTTCAAAAGTGCGGTAATGATAAGCACGACAAACGGTTTGGTAAACCATTGCGAAATCCGCCTGCCCGTCGCCTGCGCTCTTGCGTCCAGAATCGCCTGCGTTAAGCTATCGCCGCTTGCAAGTACAATCTGGCTGTCAAAACCTCCGGGAGCGAGCGCCATGACCACGCCGATTCTGACCACAAAACTTTCTATTCCACCCAGACGCCCCGACTGGATCATACGGATGCGTCTGTTGAATCGGCTGGACGAAGGCTTGGGGCGCAGATTGACTTTGATTTCCGCGCCCGCCGGTTCGGGCAAAACGACACTGGCGGCGTCGTGGCTGCACGGATTGCGCGGGCAAAAAGCTACTGCTCCGCGCATCGCCTGGCTTTCGCTGGATCAGGAAGACAATGACCCGGTTCGGTTTCTGACGCATTTCATCGCTGCGTTACAGCGCATTGATCCGCAAGTTGGGCAAGCTGCGCAGTCGTATTTGAAAACGCCACACGTCATCAATCTCAACCATTTGATGACGCTGCTCATCAACGACCTGGCCAGTCATTCGGAAAAACCGACGGGATCAACCGAGCCGGAAGCGAGGCGCAAACCTCGACACAGCATTCTGGCGTTGGATGATTATCACGTCATCAATCGCGCCGATCTGCAATCCGCCGTGGCGTTTTTCCTGGAGCATTTGCCGTCGCAATTTCAGTTGATGGTGGTCACGCGCGAAGAACCGTCGTTGCCGTTGCCGCGATTGCGCGTGCGGCGCGAAGTCACGGAAATTCGTCCGCAGGATTTGCGCTTCAACGGCGAAGAAACCGTCGCGTTTTTGAAACGCACCATGGGATTGGCGCTGACGCCAGAAGAAGCGCGACGGCTGGAAGACCACACCGAAGGCTGGGTCGCCGGATTGCAAATGGCCGCGTTGTCTTTGCGCGGGCGCGAAACGGGCGATCCGGACGGTTTGTCCGATTGGCCGACCGAAGATTTCAGCAGCGGCGGACGCGACATCATTGATTACCTGGCGGCGGAGGTCTTGCGACAGCAACCGGAAGAAATCCGCACGTTTCTGCATCAAACGGCGATTCTGGATCGGTTCAACGCTTCACTGTGCGACGCCGTCACCGGGCGTTCGGACGGTCAGGCGGCGCTGTGTTATCTGGAACGCGCGAATCTGTTTTTGATTCCGTTGGACGACCAGCATCAGTGGTACCGATACCATCATCTGTTTGCGGATTTTCTGCGCGCTGAATCTGCCGAAGCGGAGCGGCAGGAATGGCACATTCGCGCCAGCCGCTGGCACGAATCGCATGGCCTGACGCCGGAAGCGATCAAACATGCCCTGGCCGGGCGTGATTACGAATCGTCCGTTCGGTTGATTCGGCGCGGAGCAGAAGAAGCGTGTCGCGTCGGGGCTTACAGCACGCTGCTCGGCTGGGTCAACGCGCTTCCCGAAAAAGTAGTTCGCGCGCACAGCGATCTGCTGGTGCATAAGGGTTGGATTCTGTATTTACGCGGCGAAATCGTCACCGGCGAAGCCTATGCCGCTCTGGCCGTCGCCACTCAACGCCCCGACGATTTGCCGTTGCATCGCGGAATGCTGCTCGGGTTTCAGGCTTATCTGGCCATCAACCGCGACGAAGCCGCGCAAGCCGTTCATTTCGCTGACGAAGCGCTGAAGTTTCTGGGCGACACCGAATCGTTTTATCGCACAACGGCGCTCAGCCATCTGGGACAAGCTCAACGATTGACCGGCGACCGGCAAGCAGCCATTCACACGCTGCGACAAACCATAGCGCTGGGCGAACGGCTCGGTCATTATCTGCCCATGCTGGAAGCGCTGGGTTATCTGGCCTTGCTGTTGTACCAGCAAGGCAAACTGCGCGAAGCCATTGCGTCGTGCGAACAGGCTGCGCGCCAATTTCTGGATGCTCATGGTCATCCGCTGCCCGTCGCAGGATTCATTTATGTTCCACTGGGAATGCTCTATTACGAAACCAACGATCTGGAACGCGCGGCTTATCATCTGACGACGGGCATTTCGCTCTGCCAGCAAATGGGAACCGTGTATGCCACGCTGGCCGGACAACGCACGCTTATCAAACTGCATTACGCGCAAGGAGACATAGAATCGGCCTGGGAAGTATTGGCCGCTGCGCGCGAACTGGCCGAACGGTCAGAAAATCAACGCCGCATTCGCACGGTCACGGCCATTCGCGCGGAGCTTCAATTGCGAATGGGACACGTGGCCGCCGCGGCCATGACGCTGGCCGATTTACCTGCTTCGCCCGCCGAACGTTCGGAACAGGAAAACCTGACATACGCACGGTTGCTGATGGCGCAGGATCAACCGCAAGCCGCGCTTGACTTGTTGCGCCAGATTGAGTTGATCGCCCAGCGCCAGCATCGCCATGGCAATCTGATTGCGATTTACCTGCTGCAAACGATTGCCAACCATGCGCTTCATCTGACCGAAGCCGCGCTCGACCGTCTGGAACAAGCCATTTGTCTGGCCGCGCCCGAAGGTTATCGTCGAGTGTTTCTGGATGAAGCCGCTCCAATTGCCGCGTTGCTGGCTGACCAACAACACGTCGCCCCGGCATTCGTCGCCAGCGTCCGCGAAGCATTTTCCAAACATCCGCTCGTTGCCCGGCAACCGGTTTTGTCTTCAATCTCACAGTCATTGGTTGAACCACTCAGCGAAACACAACGCGCCGTTCTGCGCTTGGTGGCCGACGGATTATCCAACCGCGACATTGCCGCCCGGCTGGCCATCACCGAAGGAACCACCAAATGGCATCTCAACCAGATTTACGGCAAGCTCAACGTCAGCAGCCGCACGCAAGCTGTTGCCCAGGCGCGCCAACTCAGACTGCTTTGAAACCGACTTTTCCAGACCGCACCTAACTTTCGATAGGTGAACCCTGTCCGAACGCTTGCTAGACTGGCTTCATTCTTTAACCGGTATTTTCATAACCGATACATCCAATTGACTCGATAAAAAGTAACAAAGCACTGATTCAGTTCCGGGCTGGCTGGGAGAAAACGTAATTCGCACGCTACGTTTGTTTTTGCCATGCAATCCAATGGATCGGACGCACGCATCCGGTCAAAGTCCAACCATCAACCTTGAAACCTCAATGGTTTTGAAACCTTGATGGGGTTTCATCAGGAGTCAGCGCTATGAAAAATTCCGCCCGTCGTACCAATTCTCTGCTCGCGATCCTGCTGTCGGTTTTGTTGACAAGTATGACAGGAACGTGGGTGGTTGCTCAGAATGCTTCAGGTTCCATCAACGGGACGGTCACTGATCCCGACGGGGCGGTCGTCGCCAACGCCACAGTGACCGCCACCAACAAAGCCAACGGCGCTGCGCGCAGATTGACCTCCGGCAACGAAGGCAGTTATTCCATCGAAAACCTGATGCCCGGCGAATATGAGGTAAAGGTCGAAGCCAAAGGCTTCACATCGCAGATTCGCTTGTTGACAGTACAGGTAGGCACCAGCACGAATGGGAACTTTTCCCTCTCCATTGGCGGAACCAGCCAGACGGTGGAAGTCATTGGGGGCGCGCCGATTCTCAACACCTCCGATTCAGGATTGGGCGGAGTGGTAACGCAACGACAGGTCGAAAATCTCCCCCTGAACGGGCGAAGTTTTCTCTCGGTCGCCATGTTGGAACCGGGCGTGACCGTCACCTATCAGGCGACTTCCGGTGTGCTCAATCAAAACGATTTTTTCCAGGTGGGAGTGGGCGGAGCGCCTTCGTATATGACGGTCATTTCAGTTGACGGCGCGCGCGCCAATGACCGCATCACAGGCGGAACCTCGCAAAATTTTTCCGCCGAAACGGTGCAGGAATTTCAAATCAGCACCATCGGATTCGATCTTTCGACCGGTACGGTTTCCGCCGGAGCGGTGAACATCGTTTCGCGCGGCGGAACCAATCAATTTCACGGCAGCGCCTTTCTCTTTTTCCGCGATCACAACATCGCAGCCTTTCCGGCGCTGGCGCGTTCCTGTCCGGGCTTGGCGACGGACAGTCCGCTGTGCCGCGACCCAGGATCACGCAAACGGTTGGAAGACCCGTTCTTCGTCCGCCGCCAATACGGCGGAACCATCGGCGGCCCGGTCGTCAAAAACAAACTGTTCTTTTTCGCCAATTACGAACGCAGCGATCAGGTCGGCGCCCAACCCATCGCGTTTACCGATCCGCTGCTGACTGGATTCAACCACATCGGCAAAGTGCCCTTCGATCAACATCTGATCGGAACCCGCATTGATTACCGCCCGAATGACAAACACACTATGTTCATTCGCGGCAACATAGACAAAAACGACAGTGTCGCGGGAACCGGACTGGAATCCACCTGGATCGCGTCGAGCAATTTCTCCTACCAGACGCAATTCGGCATTACCAGCGTGCTCAAGCCGACGTTGGTCAACGATTTCCGCTTTGCGTATTCATATTTCCGCAACCGGCTAGGCCCGCCCACACAGGAAGTTTGCGAAAGCCTGGCCAGCGACCCGCTGTTCTGTTTTGGCGTCGGCGGCACACAAATCAATTTCTTCGGCGGATTGTCGGTCGGCAACAACGCCAACACGCCGCAAGATCGCCATCCGCGCACTTATCAATACACGGACAACCTCAGTTGGACGAAAGGGACGCATCGCGTGCGCTTCGGCGGCAACTGGGAACACATTTACAGCCGAGGAAGCTGGTTCCGAAATTTCGCCGGAACGTTCTCATCCTTCAATCCGGTGACGGTGCAGCAATTGAACCCGACGCTGTATAACACTCTGCCAGCCAGTTTGAAGCCTGGTTACACGGGGCGACCGGCGACCTTTGCCGAATTGCTGCAACTGCCAGTCAGCGGTCAATTGACCATCGGCATTGGCGATGGCGCGCAACCGGTCGCTTACCTGTTCGACCAGTTGGCAACCAATAACCATTACCGGCTTTACGTGCAGGACAGTTGGCAAATACGTTCGAAATTCACGCTGAATTACGGATTGGCCTGGTCGTTTGAAGACAACCAGCCGTATCACCTGTTGGATCGCCCGCAATATCTGAAACCCACTGGCATTCAATTGGGAGTCATTCCTTACGATTACAACAACTTCGATCCGGCGGTGGGGTTTGCCTGGTCGTTGAATGACAAAACAGTCATTCGGTCCAGTTTTTCGGTGCATCATTCTTCCGGCAACCGAAATTACCTGAAATTGCAGGATCAGATTTTGATTGGCCCGGCGGGCAGCGGATTGGTCAGCGCCGGTTCTTCGTCCGTGCCGAATCCGAAATTCGGCCAACCCGGCCAACCGCAGTTTTTGATTTTTGCCACCAACCAGCCAGTGGATTTTCGCGGGCAGGACATGGTGAACAATCTGGCGGCAATCCGTGCGTTTTTGGAGGCCAACAATCGGTATAACGGGACTGATCTTTCAATTCGCAACATCGAAGTCCGCAAACAAGCGCCAGCGGCGGGAACCGAAGCCATTTTCGACGCCAATCACCGAACGCCGTACACAATTCACCTAAATGCCGGCGTCCAGCGACAGATCAGAAACGACCTGTCCGTATCGGCGGATTTCGTCATGCGTCGCGGAGTCAAATTCGGCCAAAACGAATTCATGCTGGACGACATCAATCGCTGGAACCGGTTCAGCGGATATAATCTGCTGGCCACGGGAACGGCGATTCCCACGCGCAACCCCATCATTCCGGCGTGTACGACAACCGCGCAAGCCAACGATCCAAAAGCCCAGTGCTCGTTGGGGCCGATCTTTTACGCGGTGCCGGGGATTCTTTCGCGTTATACCGCGTTGCAGGTCAAAGTGGACAAGCGCATGAGCAATGGATTCCAATTGACCGGCGCTTATGCGCTGGCGCGCTACACGTCGTTCAACAGCTTCACCAGCTACACCGATTATTCGGAAAACTTCGGCTTGAGCGGCGCAACGCCGAAACATTCCGGTTCGGTCAGCGGCATCTGGGATTTGCCGAAATACACTGGCGATCAACGATTCCTGCGCGGTGCATTCAATGGATGGCAACTGTCCACGATCATGCAGTTCCGCAGCCGCGACATCAGCTCGATCACTCTGGGCACGCTCGACCCTGAAGGCGACGGGTTGTTCGTGTTCCGGCTGCCGGGCACGGGAATCAATTCCTTCGGACGAGGCCAGAACGCCAACGACATACGCCGGTTAGTGGATGAATACAACGCCAAATTCCCGGCGCCGCAAAACGCCATTCTGGCGCAGATTGGTCGTCAGAACCGCGATGCGCTCGGCACGGCCTATCCGCACATTGTGTTGCCGGACAATTTCCAATCAGGCGACAGTTTTCTGACCCACGACCTGCGTGTCACACGAATCATCGCAATCAAGGAAAAGATCAAGCTCAACCTGATTGCCGAAGGGTTCAACATCTTCAACATCGCCAATCTGACCGGTTACACCGGTTCGCTGGCCAGCGCAGCTTACATACGGCCTGTGGGAACGTTGAACGCCACCACCGGAGCCGTGACCATTACCACTCCCGGTCGTCCGAACCCGAATAACAATTTCGGACAGGCGACCAACCGTGTCAGCCCGATTTTCGGAACGGGCGGGCCACGTGCATTCCAGTTCGCGGCTCGGCTCAGTTTTTAACGACACAGGGACGAAGACGCTCTACTGCGTTTTCCTCCCTTTCCGCATATCGCTCAACCACACACAGGCAGGATTCTGCGTTTCGATTCCTGAACCGATTATGAAAAAACAAGTGATCTCTTTTTTGATTTTGGCTTTGCTGGGATGTTTTGTGATTGAGGCTTTCGCGCAGGAAAAGAAACTCAAAACCGGGTTGTGGCCGGAAGATTGGGTGTACACCTTGGCCGAAGGCGTGACCACGCGCGAAGTCACCTTTTACAGCGACGGCGTAGCCTGTTACGGCAAAATTTTCTTTCCGAAAGGATTTTCGACCACCGGCAAAACTCCCGGCATAGTGCTGGGGCAAGGTTGGGCGGGAAATCATTTTTCGATTGAAAAGTACGCGGCGCGCTTTGCCGAAAAAGGCTTGGTAGCGATGGTCATTGATTATCGCGGCTGGGGGTCGAGCGATGGATTTGTTTCGCAAGCCCAACCCTCCGTCAGTCGCGGCGAAAAAGAACCCATCCGTGACGACAAACGCTATTCAAACGAAAAAACCGACGTGACGATCAAACGCACGCGGTTGATTCCGCATAAACAGGTCGAAGATTACCGCAACGCAATTTCCTATCTGCAAGGCGAACCCGGCGTTGACCAGGATCGCATAGGCATTTGGGGATCGAGTTTTGCCGGCGGCAATGTAATCGTCGTCGCAGCATTGGATTCGCGCGTCAAAGCCATTGTCGGGCAAGTTCCGGCCATCTCCGGCAAAAACGCGCCGGTTGGACCTGTCCCGCTTCGCGGCAGAGCGCTGGAGGACGCGATTCAGCGCGCTCGCACAGGCAAAGGCAGCGAATTCGAGACAGGCTTTTCCTACCGGCGAATGGTGGACACGGAAACCACTCAGATGGTCGCCGAATACCGCCCGTTCCATTACCTGAAAGCCATCGGCGACCGCCCGGTGCTGCTGATTCCGGCAGAAAAGGAAGAACTGATCAACAACAAGGACAATGCCGTCGCCGCAATAGACGTGTTGACGGGACCGAAAAAGCTGCTGATTGTTCCCGGCATCACGCATTTCGAGATATACATTGGCGAAGCCTTTGAAATCAGTTCCAATGCCGCCGCTGCGTGGTTCCGCGAACATCTGGGCTTGGAACCCAAGGCAGAAACTAAACCCAACGGTCAGTAGAGGAGAATACGCATGACGTTTGCTGGTCCGACGAATCACCGAATCCTTTCCGTGGCGCTGATCCTTCTTGGAATCTGGATTGGACTTCACGCAATCAACGATTCTCAAGCCGCTGCAAAGCTGGAAATCAAAACGCTCTCTTCGCGTCCTGATCTGGTCAGTGGCGGAGACGCCTTGATCGAAGTCATCGCTCCCGCCGGAGCGAAAGTCACGCTGACGCTCAATGGCCGGGACATCACCAACCAATTGAAGACCGAAGGAACGAGTCTGCGCGGCGTGGTCAGCGGATTCAACGTCGGCGAAAACTCATTGCTGGCGAAAGCCGGAAAGCTTCAAGCCGGTTTGAAAGTGACGAATTATCCAATCACCGGGCCGATTCTTTCCGGGCCGCATTTGACGCCTTACGAATGCCGCACAGTCGAATCGGGTTTGGGGCAACCGCTCGATGCCAATTGTTCGGCCAAACAGAAGATCGAATACTTTTACCGAACGACGAACAACACATTCAAACCGCTGGCCGATCCTGTCAGCCGCCCGGCGGATTTGGCGAAGATAACGACTTATGACGGCAAAACCGTGCCGTACATCGTTCGCGTGGATTCGGGCACGATCAATCGCAGCATCTATCGCATCGCCATCCTAGACGCCCCCAATCCCGAAACAAACGGCGGGCAATGGACGCCAGGCGCAGGATGGAATCGCAAACTCGCAGTCAGCTTCGGCGGAGGCGCGGGCACGCAATATAACCAGGGAAACAATCAAGCCAACGCCGCGCTGAATCATCTGTATCTGTCGCGCGGATTCGCTTTCATGATTTCGACCGAACTGGTCAATCAACTTCATGGCAATGCCGTGCTGCAAGGCGAAACGCTGATGATGCTCAAAGAGTATTTCATCGAACGTTATGGCGTGCCGAAATGGACGGTCGGCAATGGCGGTTCTGGCGGAGCGATTCAGCAACTGCTCATTACGCAAATTTATCCGGGCTTGCTCGACGGTTTGCAGCCTACGCTGGCGTATCCAGATTCGTCGTTGCACACGGCGGATGCCGGATTGCTGCAACATTTCTGGCGCAAAGCCGACCCGGCTGTTTGGACTCAAGTCAAGAAAACCGCCGTCGAAGGTTTTACGCCGGGAACTGCTGCCGCCTGGGAACGTTCGTTCGTGCCTGTGCTGACCGCGACGAACAAACGCGGCTGCGCATTGAACGACGAAAGCAAAATTTACGACCCGGTCACCAATCCCAAAGGCGCTCGCTGCACGATGCAGGAAATGCGCGCCAACATTTACGGGCGCGATCCGAAAACAGGCTTTGCGCGCAAACCGCAGGACAACATAGGGTTGCAATACGGCCTGGCCGCGCTGAACAGCGGCATCATCAGCGCGGATGAATTCCTGGAACTGAACGAAAAAATCGGCGGCAACGACATTGACGGTGGTTTTGTCGCGCAACGTTCCGCGGGCGATGAAATCGCCACTCGCGCTTTGTACGCCAGTGGTCTGATCAATTCCGGCGGAGGTGGATTGGCCAATGTCCCGATTCTGCACGCGCGCCCATACACCGACGCGATTGGCGACATTCACGACCGCCACCGCGATCTGACAATTCGCGCCCGGCTGGAACGCGCCAACAAACGTTCGGACAATCAGATCATCTGGGTTGGGCCGCCCATCGAACGCGGCAAAACTCCGGCGGTGGATTTGGCGGCGCTGTCGCTGGACACGATGAACAAATGGCTGGACGCGATGGCGGCGGATTCGGCTCCGCTTTCGACCGAAAAAGTCGTGCGCCACAAACCGGCGGACGCCGTGGATGCTTGCTGGGACGCGGCAGGCAACAAGATCGCCGAAACAGCCACGTTCGACGGCAAAGGAAAATGCAATCAGCTTTATCCGGTTCACAGCGAACCGCGTTTGGTCGCTGGTGCGCCGCTGACCAACGACATCGCCAAATGCCAGCTCAAAGCCATCAATTTCAGCGATTACAAAGTGCCGTTCACCGATGCGCAGAAAGCCCGGTTGAAAACCATCTTTCCAACAGGCGTGTGCGATTTCAGCAAACCCGGCGTCGGGCAAGCGCCGATCAAAGGAACTTATCAACGTTATTGAGGAGAAACCCAAGATGAAAGAGTCCATCAACTGCACCAGATTATTTGTTTTGCTCAGCGTGATTTTGACAATGGCGGGAATGGCCTTTGCGCAGGAACAACCGTTCCGCGCTCCGGGAATGACCTGTTCCGATCTGGCCTATCTGCATTGCCCCGACAGGGAATGTTCCAGCGCGACGGTGATCAATCAGGGAAACGTCGTAGAGATGAAAACCCGCCGCACTTACTTTCTGGATTTCCCCTGCGACCTGAAAAAAGGCGAAAAGGTCACCTTCATTCTCAGCCTGCACGGCGGCGGTTCTTATGGAAACTGGCAGCGCCATTATTTCCCGCTGCTGGATTACGTGAACAAATATCGGTTGGTGGTGGCCACGCCAAATGCTCCGACGCGCGCCTGGTCAACGGCGGACGACGAATATCTGCAAAACATCGTCAATTACGTCATCGAACAACTCGGCAAGGAAAACATCAAAGCGTTCTGGCTGGCCGGGCATTCGCAAGGCGGCATGACTTCCAACCGGATCATTCGCACGGATTTTTTCAAAGACAAAGTGGACGGCTGGCTCAGTTTGTCTGGCGGTCGGTTGGGCGGAAATCCTGGACGCGGAGCGACGTTTTTCCCTATAAGCGGTGGAGCAGCCGCAGCGACTCCAACAACTCCTCCGGCAACGGCTGGCGCAAGCGGTGGAAGTTCGACAACGGCTTCGGCGATGGCTGCGTTACGCGAATTGCCGACCAGTGACTTTTCGTTCATTTACACGACAGGCATACGCGAAGTGGACGAAAAAGGCGTGCCGGAAACATCCGAATGGGCCAGGAAATTCAGTTGTGGCCCGCGTCGCGCTCCGGTTGAGATCGTTGATACCAAGGCGGGTTACGTGTACGACTCTTCGCGGCTGAATTTATTGCGTCCGGGTTGGGGCTTGCTGCCCGGTCCCGGTAAAGCGCAGATGTTCGTGTTCCCCGATTGTCAGGATGGCCGCATCGTCGCCGATGTCGTTCGTCTGGAAAAAGGCCACACCGAAGGATTGGAGCCGAAAGTCACAGAAGAACTCGTCAAACTGATGCTTTCAGCCAAAGGCGGCAAGCTGCAACAAACGCGATAGTCATAAAAAATATCCTCGAAGCAATACGAAGAAAAAACAAAGCGATTATTTCCTCTTCGTGTTTTCTTCGTGTTTCTTTGGGGACGGAAGCAGTGTTTGCGATTTTCCGCAATTATGCTGTCCATTGATGGAATGCGCAGCGCCAACCGACAGCTTTTACATCTTCAGAATAAGCGAAGAGACATTATGCTCGTTGTCTATAGAGCTATTTCGCCCATTCCTGGATCATTGGTGTGAAATCTAATTCATGCCATTGACGCTTCCATTCTTCCAAATATTTTATATCTGAAGATGACGGTTCCGGTGAAGTCCTATCAATGCGTACCAGTGACGGCATTACCACAGCATCACCAATAAGAATAGCGTCGCCACTTTCAAGATTCGGCAAGGTGTCTGTTAAAGGCCCAAGTGTGTCAGGCAAAAGCCTTCGTACATAATTTTGGTCATCGGGGTTCGTCAATCTCATGGCAATGAAGTTATTACATTGGGAAAAAATGGTTTCAGAAATCTCTGAAGGACGCTGAGTGACTAATGCCAGGGTCACTCCATATTTGCGGCCTTCTTTTGCCACTCTTTCTATCGCAAGTCGCGAAGCTGTGTATTTCGCTCCCATCACCTTAGGTACATATTTATGGGCTTCTTCGTATACAAGCAAAAGAGGCGTCTTGGGAGAATCGCCGTCAACTTTCCTCTTATAGTAGAAACCATAATCAAACAGTATCCGTGACATTAGCGAGACCGTGATGCTTAGGACTTCAAATGGAATGCCACTAAGGTCAATCACAGTGATGTTAGCTTCTTCGTTGGTACGATAGCCAAGAATCTGCCGGATAGTCTGTTCAAAACTTTGCTGCTCGGCGTTTAAGCCAAGTAAAAAAGCCAATCGCTCATCCGCAAGTTTCCAGCGGATTCGGGAGATAAACTTATCGAGAGAGCCATCGTTGTAAGTGCCTTTGCTCACGTTTTGAGACTTTGGCTCATCAAACTCAAATTCTTGATCGAAGTAATGATCAAATTTTGCTTCATCAGACATAAATTCAATCGGCGCATCTTTTATTTTGTGCTCAGTGGGCTTCTTATAATCTCTCGTTTCACGGCTAAGGTTTACGATACAGTTAAGCACCTCAAGTAGAGAAAACTTGACCGGCGAGTCAAACAAAACTTGTTTCTTTCCACTATGCTTTTGCTTATTTCTGGTCACTATGCGCCGGAGAAGATTCGATTGGTTATATGCCTGGTTTTCACCTGTCTCTATCAAAAGTTCTTCAAGTTCTTCGCCGTTCATTAACCAATATGGCAAAAGTAAATTGCTGACATCCAGGTGGTTTGAGCCTGGGAAGGCAGATCTGTACTCGCCATGCAAATCGAAAATGATGATGTGCGAGTTGTTCAGCCCAGTGAAACCATCCTGCTTTGCCTCGGTCGCTTTACGTAGAACTGTCGCCAGTGAGCATGACTTGCCGCAGCCTGTGGAGCCAACAACAGCAATGTGCTTGTTGAAGAAACGATTGCCATCCAAAGGCACTCGAACCTGCTCATCTTGGTAAAGATTTGAGAAACAGAAAGCCTTTTCAGGTTCGACATTCGCATATATTTGCTGAATATCTTCTCGGGAGGCAGGCGCAACGCCGACAGGAGGAATCGCAATGTTGTTTCCCCCTCGTGAGAATTTGCCATCTGAGTCAATGAAGCCAATAGGGATCGCTTCGATTTCATATTGTCTCTCTGTGTCTTCGGCACTTTTCTGAATCGAAAAGCTCTGTACAGCAGCGATGATTGCACAATCATCGTGGTCCGAAATCCGCAGATAAGCCCCTACGGAAAGCTTCTCGCCAGCAACTTTGAAACTTTCGATGTCAGACACTTCAATTCGGATTCTATTTGGATAGACGCCCGTCACCACTGCATTTACGTCGTGCTTAGAATCTGGCATTTGATCCTCCTTAGCTGATCATTTGTAGGATTTGTTCGGCTTGCTGGACGTGTATCTTGTAATGCTTAGCGGTTCCCGCCAAGGTAATTGGTTCGTTAATAAAGAATTGGTAAATCTCTTTTATTCCAACTTGATGGAGAATGGCATCCAATTGATCGGCGGAAATTAGCTTCAGCTTGAATTCGTCATCGTGCAATTTAGCTTCAATAAGTTTTTCAAGACGAAACCTGTCTCCATCAAAGTGCGTGCCGTCATAAAAGTGAGTCCCTTGATCGAACAGTTCCTGCTTCAGTTTGTTAAGTTCATTTTTTGGAAGATTACGAAATATAAGATAGGGCTGTGGCGATTTACTTCTTCTGTGGAATTTTTGTGCTACACGCTCAGCAACTTTGAGCAACTCGACTTGATGGGTTGCTTGATCAGGCTCTACAAGAAATAACCGCTCAAAACATTCGAGATTGGGCGATCTAAAAGTAAAGCATCTTTTCTTGATGAGCTTAATGTACTTTTCCGCCCCTAAGTATTTTGAGTACGCCGACTCAAAAACAGTCGCCTCGGTATCTTTAAGTAATTTTCTGAGGTCGGCGCAGGAAATGCGACGCTGCTCCCTTGGTTGGATGCTTAAATCCAGGAGTTTCGACCGGAAGATAGAGTGATGCAACACTGCCGTTTCGTCATCCGTCAATAAAAATGTGGATTTAAGCAAAGCGAGCGTTTGTTGAAACTGTTCCTCGTAATTCGCCGAAAAACGAACTACAAAATTACGGAGGAATTGTTGCCGAACTCTTCTTGAATATTGCTCTTTGGCCTGATCACTAAGAATAGTTTCCAGTTCGTTGCTGTTCAACCGCCAATCTACTGGAGCTTTATCATTGAAATGGCAGTAAAGGCGGTATTTTTTGGTACTCGTTTTATGAAAATCTCCGAGCAGGGCTTCCACTGGTTTGCGAATTTTACTGTGGGCATAAGACTGTGTCTCTTTGTGCTTTACCTGTAAGACATAATCCTCATAGTTAATACTTACGTTTCGCTCACTCAGGAGAGAGATTTTGAAAATGAGTGACCAATTGGAA
>CAYYDG010000052.1:0-53583 GCA_964470555.1 uncultured Heliomicrobium sp. | reverse complement strand
GTTGTAGACGTCTCCGGCTACTTCGCGCCGTAAAGCTTGCCCGTTGAGGGCGGCAAGCTTTCGACGAACTCCGCCAGGGGCTGAATAGCGCTCTGGCGGAGTTTTTTTTTGTGGATTTCAGTAGTGCTTTAATGTTCTGAGGGCGCATTTTGCGTGAAAAATGTAAGACGATTCCTACTTTTTGTGCTATAAGCATTTTGACTCAGGCTTGACCGGCAAAGGCTGGTTACTGCTACATCTCCAAACCAGTGAAACGAATTAGCCGTGCGTCAGTGTCGTTTATCTTTCCTCGTTGAGATAACCGGCAAACCGAAAAGCAAAACTGCAATTGGCCCACACCAATTGTTTCCCGAAAACTCAAGAGCAAGTTTACAGCCCCACTGCTCATCAAACCCGACATCCATGAAACTCACAATCCGCGAACGTTTAGTCACAACCTTTACAATTTTTCTGCTGGTTGCTGGTGCGTTGATTTACAGCCGTGATCGCGTAGTAGACGCCACATCAAAACGAAGTTCGGTAACGGACGGTTTTCCTGCCAGCTTGAAGCGTCGAATCGTTGATCCCATAAACACCACATCGAGTCTGGATAAGTTTTCGGCTTCGAACGTGAGTGTGGAGCCGTCAGCGATTCAAATGGGATGCGCGACACCGAGTTTTGCGCCAGCGCCGACCTCGCCCGAAAGTACAGGGCTGGACCCGCATTACATTTGCGCTGGTTATTTCAATGCGGATAGCCATCTGGATATTGCGGTTACCAACGAAGACGAAAACACCTTGAGTATTTTGTTGGGAGATGGGACCGGGAATTTTACGGAGGTTGCGGGGCCGCGCCCGCTCACAGGAGTTGATCCGATCACAGTCGAAGATGGCGATTTCAATGGAGATGGCAAAATGGATTTGGCTGTCGCCAATCAAGGTTCATCGAATGTAAACATTCTTCTAGGTAATGGCGATGGAACTTTCACGGAAGCGCCCGGATCGCCAATTGCGGTGGGAGCATTGCCACGCGCGGTGGCGGTTGGTCACTTCAATGGAGACACCCATCAGGATTTGGTGGTCAGCAATGGCGGCATCTCAAACGATGTCAGCATCCTGTTGGGGAATGGAGATGGAACATTTACCAACGCGCCAGGTTCTCCGTTTTTTACCGGAGGCGCTCCGTTTCACACGGTAATCGGAAATTTCAATGGTGACGCGCACTCCGATCTGGCAATCGCCCTGTTTGGCGACGGCACAGTCCGAATTTATCTGGGCAATGGGAATGGAACCTTTACACAGTCTGGGGCCGCGATTTCCGTCGGCACATTCACGTCCTTCATCGCACTGGGCGATTACAACGAAGACACGCATCAGGATTTGGCGGTTGTCAGCCGGGTCTCCAACAACATGGTGATTTTGTTGGGCAATGGAAGTGGCGGATTTGCGCAGGCGCCTGGATCACCTTACAGCACAGGAACTGCTCCGATGGCAGTGGCGACGGAAGACTTGAATTTCGACGGCCATCTGGATTTGGCTGTTTCCAACGAAAACTCGGCTAATACGTTTGTTTATCTGGGGAATGGAGACGGAACCTTCGGTTCGCCGACAGCGCTGCTCAAGGGCCAATTGCCGACTCACGTGGCAATCGCGGATTTCAACAACGACAACCGACCTGATATTGCCACCAGCGATGGCGGCGATCACACCGTGACAATCCTGCTCAACACCTGCACGGCTTGTTTTCCGATCACGGTCAATCCGGCGACGATTTCTACTGGCATAGCCGGGACGAGTTACAACCAGACTTTTTCCGCTTCTTCGACGGGAGGAACCGGACCTTACAGTTTCGACCTGACCGGAACCTTGCCGACCGGGCTGACTTTTAGCGGAGACACGCTGTCGGGCACGCCGATGCAAACCGGCAATTTTCCGATCACTGTGACAGCCACAGATATCAACACTTCATGCACCGGCAGTCGTGATTACACATTGGTCATCAACTGCCAGAGCATCACCGTAAATCCTGCCACCATTCCCAATGGAGTCGTTGGCGGCAACTATAGCCAGACGTTCACACATGACGGCGGCATTGGCACGACAACGTTCAGTTTGATGGGAACCTTGCCGACAGGTTTGGACTTTTCCGGCGCGACGTTGTCAGGCATTCCAACGCAGAGCGGCAGTTTTCCAATCACAGTCATTGTGACTGATTCCAACAATTGCACAGGTTCGCGCAATTACACACTGTCCATCAATGCCTGCCCGGCGATCACCGTCAACCCGGCAACGATTCCGGCGGGTACTGTGAATGCGGCTTACAGCCAGACCTTCACGCAAACCGGCGGCGCTGGTTCGGTCAGTTTCAGTTTGACTGGTACGTTGCCATCGGGAATGAGCTTTAGCGGCGCGACGCTTTCCGGCATGCCGACGCAAACGGGCAGTTTCCCAATCACTGTGACGGCAACCGATTCCAATTTATGCACTGGCAGTCGCAATTACACGCTGGTCATCAACTGCCAGACTTATTCCGTCACGCCGTCAAGCATTCCCGCGGGAACGGCTGGTACGGTTTACAGTCACACATTCGCACATAACGGCGGCACAGGCGCTGTGACCTTCACGCAAAACGGCAAGCTTCCAACGGGAATAGGTTTCAGCGGAGCGACGCTGTCCGGCACGCCAACGCAAACCGGCAGTTTCCCGATTTCCATCACGGCAACTGACGCCAACGGCTGCACGGCGACGCGCAATTACACGCTGGTCATCAATTGTCAGGCGATCACCGTCAATCCGGCGGCGATTCCACCCGGAACGGTCAACGTCGGTTACATGCAAACCTTCACGCAAACCAGCGGCATTGGCGCAACCGAATTTTCCCTCAGCGGAACCTTGCCGACAGGCATGACCTTTTCCGGCGCGACCTTGTCGGGAGTTCCGACTCAAAGCGGTAATTTCCCGATCACTGTGACGGCGACTGATTCCAACAACTGCACAGGTTCGCGCAATTACACGCTGGTCATTAATTGCCAGGTGATTTCCATTCAACCAGTGACGATTCCATCGGGCACAGTCGGCGCTGTTTATGGCCTGACTTTCACCGCGAACGGCGCAATCGGCGCGGTTACATTTTCGCTGAATGGCAAACTGCCGCCGGGAATTGGCTTTTCCGGCGCAACCCTTTCGGGAACGCCGACACAAGCCGGAAACTATCCGATTTCCGTCACGGCGGTTGACGAAAACAATTGCAGCACCACGCGCAATTACACGCTGGTCATCAACTGCCAGACGATCACCGTAAATCCGGCGACGATCCCGGCGGCAACCGCTGGCGTCGCCTACAGCCAGAACTTCACCCAAGTCGGCGGAGTCGGAACGGTCAATTTCGGCCTGTCAGGCAGTTTGCCGAACGGAATGAATTTTTCCGGCTCCACACTTTCGGGAACGCCGACGCAATCCGGCAATTTCACATTCACAGTGACAGCGACGGACGCGAACAACTGTTCCGGCAGTCGCACTTACACGCTGGCCGTCAGTTTGACTTGCGGAACCATAGCCATCAATCCGGCGACTTTGCCGAATGGCGTTGTCGGCGTTCTGTACAGTCAATCGCTGACAGGAACCGGCGGATTCGGGACTTACAGCTTTGCGTTGGATTCGGGCACATTGCCGCCGGGCGTCAATCTGAGCGGCGCAAATCTGACCGGCACGCCAAACTCTGCCGGCACATTCAACTTCGTGCTCAGAGCGACAGATGGGCTGGGATGCACTGGAACGCGAGCTTATTCGATAGTCATTTCCGTTGGTAACGGCGGATTGCAATTTTATCCGTTGTCGGCTCCGGTCAGATTGCTGGATACGCGAGTGGGCGAGACTGGATGCTTCACTCCCGAAGCGAAGATTCCGGGCGGAACTTCGCGGACTCAGCAGGCAGCGAACACCTGCGGGATTCCCGCCAACGCCAAAGCCGTCACTGGCAACATCACCACGGTTCAATCCGGCGGCGGTTTTCTGACGATTTATCCCAGCGATGCGGCCCAACCCACGGTCGCCAATTCCAACTTTGCTCCGAACGAAATTCTGAACAACGTCTTTACCGTGGGACTCGGCGCTGACGGCGCATTCAAGATTTTCGTGACTTCAAACACCGACGTAGTTGTGGACATCACCGGTTATTACGCGCCGCCGGCAACCGGAGGGCTGTATTTCCATCCTTTGCCGAAACCGATTCGATTGTTGGAAACACGTCCGAGCGAACCGGGCTGTTTCACTCCGGGCGCGCCCATCGCGGGCAACACGGAATTGACGCAACAAGGCACAGGTACGTGCAACGGCGTGACGATTCCAGCGTCGGCCTTGGCGCTGGTCGGCAACGCGACGACGGTCAATCCGGTCGGAGCAGGCTTCCTGACGTTTTTCCCGGCCAATGCGACGCGACCGCTGATCGCCAGCGGCAATTACGACGCAGGCGAAATTCTCAACTCGCCGTTTACAGCAGGTTTGTCGCCAACGGGACAATTCAAAATCTACACGTTGGCGACGACGCATCTGGTGGTGGACGTGCTGGGTTATTTCAGCCCCGACGCGGTGGATGTGAACGGAACTGGGTTGCTGTTCAATCCGATAACTCCGGTTCGATTATTGGAAACGCGAACAGGGGAACCGGGCTGCACAAATCCCGGAGCGCCGTTGGCTGGGGGAACAGAAACTTCTCAACCTGCACAAAATTTCTGCACGATTGCCGCGACGGCCAAAGCCATAGTCGGCAACGCGACCGTAGTCCAAGCTGGTTCAGGTGGTTTTCTGACCTTCTGGCCGAGCGATGCGACGCGCCCGCTGGTGGCAACGTCGAATTACCTGGCAGGAGACATCCTGAACCGTCACTTCACCGTAGGTTTGGGAGCGAACGGCCAATTCAAGATATTCGCCGCCAGCACGACGCATTTGGTGGTTGACGTTTCGGGCTATTTCGCGCCGTAAATCGGCGAACCGAAAACCGAGGGCTTATTTTTACGCCGAGCCTGGCCATTGTGCTGGACTCGGCGTCTTTTTTTGCAGTCCGTTGCGGTAGAGATTAGGTTTGAAGCTGGCAGCTACTAAAAACTTCGTTACATTCAATTGCTTATCCCGGACAAGGCGTTTTGCAGAGCATTTATCAGCAGGCTTACAGTTACGATAAATTCGGTAACCGTAAGCTTGATATGACGCAGACTTGGGGCGCGGGAATCAATGGCTCTGTGGCGGCGGACATTTACGACGTAGACAAGCCGACCAATCGGTTGAAAGGGATGATTTATGACGCCGCCGGGAATTTGGTGAAGACCAAACCGATTACCTTGCAGCCGGAAAATCGCGTCTACGATGCCGAAAATCGGATGATTACGGCGACGCTTGGCGCGACCAGCCATTATGTTTACGACGGAGACGGGCGGCGCGTGCGGCGGATTTTGCCCACAGGCGAATTCTGGCAGGTTTACGGCATTGACGGAGAATTGCTGGCGGAGTATCAGTGGAACGGCTCGACGGCTTCTTTGAAAAAGGAATACGGCTACCGAGACGGTCAGTTGCTGGTGGTCGCCGACCCGACCGAAACGAATGCGAACAAGCGAGTGCAATGGCTGATCGCGGATCATCTGGGGACTCCGCGGATGGTGGTGGACAAGACGGGCAGCCTCAGCGGAGTGACTCGGCACGATTACCTGCCGTTCGGGGAAGAGTTGATGGTGGGAATGGGGAATGGAAGTATTCGAAGCGTGGCGATGGGTTATCAGGTGGATTCGGTGCGGCAGAAGTTTACAGGGTACGAGCGTGACTCAGAAACTAATCTTGATTTCGCTACGGCAAGGCACTTCAGCAGTGTCCAAGGCAGATTCACAACTGTTGATCCATCTTTGACAAGCGGCAAGTCTGACGTCCCGCAAAGCTGGAATCGTTATTCTTATGTGCTTAATAACCCATTGCTGTTTGTTGACCCAACGGGCTTGGTTTGGGGACAAAAGGCTGGGGAAAAATACCTCCAATGGTTTAATACCGTAAAGGAGATGGAAGCGGCTGGTTACTCTGAATTCACACAATATGTCTATCGACATGATGGAATGTGGTATGCACTTGATCCCAATTCGAACAATTACAAAACAGCTTTTACTGAATGGGGCGCTACAAGAGAGTTTTGGGCATTAACTGGCTTGCAGCCGTCAATCCAGGACCATATTCCAGCTTGGGGATCATTCCGGAAAGGGATGTTTGATTATGCTACGCGTGATTATGAAGGCGCGATTGGTAATTTTGCACTTACGGCTATAGAAGCGGCGTCTTTGCTTAGAGGGATTGGTATAGGGAAGAATGCTTTAACTGCCGCTCAAGCCGGAAAGTCAGTCTTTTGGTCTGGGTTTCCTGAAGGCAAGGCTGCAGCAACAGAATTTGCAAAAAGCATTGATGGGAAAACTTTAGAAATGACTTTCACGGGAAAAATACTGAATTTCATAAATAGTCCTCGGTTATGGGAGTGGGGGACTCGTAGGTTTGCCGAACGTGCTACAGGAGAAGCTCACGTTTTTCTAGTTGAAGGTTATAGCCCTTTATCCACTTGGGTTAGAATTGAAAAAACAATTTTACAACAGCGAGGAATAAAGATTGTTGAACATACTGTTAAGTAGATGAGAGGGGTGTAAAGCTGTATGGCTTACCAAGTTAAAATAAAGCCTGAGGGCCGAGCAGGATGGGCGTTTTACAGCGAAAATGGAGTTATCTTGCCCATACCTTGGGAGCTTAGTTCTATTGGTGCTTCGATCCGCCTTCGATCGGAAGATGAATGGAATTCTTATTGTGATAAGCACGAAGCGCAATGGGCTAAAAATAACAGAGACGTCATTATGCAAAGAGTGGCAGAGGAAGTGAAAAAATATTGGCGTTTCAGGGGAGAGATTGAAGTAGACGGCTCTTGGATTCACCTTTATAGAGGGCCAGGATGTTTGGCCAGAATACAATCATGGTTTTTCGATTAAGCCGGGCAGGGCAATGAAAATCTTCGCGCCAGAGTAGGGCAAACTGCCGAGTTTGCCCTACTTCTATCAAAGGCGTCTTTCTGCGGACGCCAAGCAAGCTCGGCAGCTTGCCCTACTTTTTCCCAAAGGAGTTCGAATCATGAAACGAGGCGAAATGCTGACAGGTCGAAGTGTGTCTGCTGATTGCGGATTGAGGATTGCGGCGTGCGGATTTCAAGCCGCAATTCGCAGGTTTCAGCTTGGGCGAGTTGTACTGGCTGCCGGGTTATTGTGCGGGCTGATTGGGTTGGCGGTGTTTCGGTTCGGTTCAGGAGTGAATGCTGCTGTGCTGCTGGGATTGGCGGGCAGGGCAAATCGGCGGATGGAGTTTGGCAACGAACTCGAACTGTGGCGAGGATCGGCTTCTGATTTGAGTTTAAGCTTCCGAAGTTATGCGCCTGCAAAGATGTTTGACAACTGAATAACGACACTTTGCGATTCGCCGCTCAGCAGGCTTTGGCTTGGCATTTGGCTCAATGCTGAATTCAAGCCAAAGCTTGTCGGGCGGTACGACAAATTCGGCAATCGGAAGTTGTATTACAACGCCAATACCAGCAATCCTGACAGGACTTGGGGCACGGGGATCAATAGCTCCGTGGTGGCGGACATTTACGACGTTGACAAACCGACCAATCGGTTGAAAGGGATGATTTATGACGCCGCAGGGAATTTGGTGAAGACCAAACCGATTTCTCCGCAGCCGGAAAATCGTGTCTACGATGCTGAAAATCGTATGATTACGGCTACGTTGGGAGCGACCAGCCATTATGTTTACGACGGAGACGGGCGGCGAGTGCGGCGGATTCTGCCCACAGGCGAGTTCTGGCAAGTGTACGGCATTGACGGCGAATTGTTGGCAGAGTATCAATGGAACGGCTCGACGGCATCTTTGAAAAAGGAATACAGCTACCGAGACGGTCAGTTGCTGGTGGTCGCCGATCCAACCGAAACCAATGCCAACAAACGAGTGCAATGGCTGATCGCAGATCATCTGGGGACTCCGCGCATGGTGGTGGACAAGGCTGGCGGCCTCAGTGGAGTGACTCGGCATGATTACCTGCCGTTTGGGGAAGAGTTGATAGTGGGAATGGGCAATGGAAGCATTCGTAGTGCAGGTTTTGGGTATTCGGCGGACTCTGTGCGGCAGAAGTTTACGGGCTATGAGCGAGACGGTGAAACGGGGCTTGATTTTGCGCAGGCGAGGTATTACAGCAATGGACAAGGGCGGTTCATAAGCTTTGACCCATTGCTTGCTAGTGCAATTGAAGATAATCCTCAAAGCTGGAATCGTTACTCTTATACAATTAACAACCCGCTCAAATATGTTGATCCGACCGGTTTAGCTTGGGGTTATTTCTCCGGTAATGCGGGTAATTGGTATCAATGGTTTGATAATGAAGCAGATATTGAGAAGAATGGAGGCACTGTTGTTAAGGCAAATGCTGGAGGTCTTGGATTCATCTATGAGGGAGGTGGTGGCTGGGTCAGATTAGACCTAACCCAAAATAAGTGGACACAGTACGAAAGTAATAAACAAGCCTTTTATGATCAACGTGAGTTCCCAACAGCTATGGGGGACTTGGCCAATACTCTGAACCTGTTTATGGGCATTCAGAGTGTTGGCAGCTTGGCAACCAATCTAACAAAGAGCACTTTTCTTCGGTTCAGCACAACAGAAGTTTACCGAGTTGAGGCGTTGGCAGGTGCAAACACCAGAGTAATAATCAGTGAGACTGGTCAGGTGAGCGTGCAAGGAGAAAACATGCTATTTCTTAACTTTGGAGTAAAATCAAGGGCAGAAGATTTCTTGGCCAAACGGCTGGCTCAAGGATTTGATGATTCTGTTATCAAATCCTTTCGTGTTCAGAAATCTTTTCTAAAGGAACTACAATCATCATCTGTCTTGGAATCGGAAGCCGCTGCGTTTCCTGGTCGTCCTTTATTGGTGGATGCTACAAAGGCTGTAAATCAATTTGGCCTTCGTCCCGCACAAATTCAAGGTCTGCAGAAGGCGATTGTTCAAGGCAGCGGAAAGGTAAAATTCTGAGGTCATCAATGAAACAAGATGAAATTCGCCGTTTAAGAGAAGGGGCTAAAGATTCTCTACCGAGGCATAAATGTCTAGTGAGCTTTATTGCACGATGTAATGGACGTGCCGTGGAGGCACTTGAACGGTGTAAGCAAGTACTTAGCTTAGTTCTTCAACCAGACGCTGATGATTGGCCCTCTATAGATGAGTGGCGTACTAGGCTACCTGAGTGGTTTGTTGAAAACTCTGCTGAGGAAATTACGCAAGAAGAAGCAGAGAGGCGATTACAGCTTCCATTAGAAGAACGACTGAAATTGAGTCAACGCTGGTCTGTTAGTGCTTTCGTTCATTGGTTTCAGCCTAGCGAACGTTATTGGTATTGGTGGGACGCTAGGATTGATGATGCTAACACCTTGCGCGTTTGGGTTATCGCAGATGATGAGCCGTTTCCTTGGGGAGCACTTGACTGGCTTTTAAGAGCATCTGGAGCATTATCTGTCGAACCTCTCTACAGGACAAAAAATGATGTTGAATTGTGGTTGTAACTGATAGGCCATCGTGCGATTAGACTTTCTGTCGCCAAACGGAAAGGAGATCGCACGATGACCGACATTCGCTCGCTTGAGCAAACGTTGCTTGAAAATCTACCCTGGAATAAGGCCCGCATCAAATTCGTGGCGCGTTTTCTGCTGGCGCTCTATGCCGTGCAGACCGTCAATCTCTCGCTTCTAGCCAACGCCTTCTCCGGATCGGCGCAGGTCGAGTCGAACTACAAACGACTGCAACGTTTCGTGCGCCAGTTCGAAATGCCATACGCCGAACTCGCCGAGTTTGTCGTCAGAATGCTCGGTGTGCCCGGGCCGTACACGTTGGCGCTGGATCGCACGAATTGGCAGGTCGGCGTCGTTGACCTCAACATCCTGATGCTTTCGATCGTTTACCGCGGCGTCGGGGTTCCGGTCGTTTGGATTGTTTTGCCCAAAGCAGGCAACTCCGACACTGGCGAGCGCTGCACGGTGATGGAAATCTTCCTTGACCTGTTCGGCGCCCAAAACATCGCGTGTTTATTGGGAGATCGCGAATTTGTCGGGCGCGAATGGTTTCGCTTTCTCAAGCGTCATCGGATCAATTTTCAGATGCGGTTGCACAGAGATACTTCGGTGCGCAACGGGCGCGGGCAGTACGTGCAAGCCTGGCGGCTGTTTTGCCGGACGCGCATCAATTGCCCTCTGGTCATTCCCGAAGCGCGCCGGATGTGGGGAATGGAACTCTACTTGAGCGGCTGCCGCTTGAAGAACGGCGAGTATCTGATCCTGGTCTCCGCTGAGTTTTGCGAAAAGCCGCACGAGCAATATCGAAAGCGTTGGGGAATTGAAACGCTATTCGGGGCCTTGAAATCGCGCGGCTTCAACCTCGAAGACACGCATTTGAAAGACCCGGAACGCTTGAGCCGCTTGCTTGCATTACTGGCGTTGGCTTTCACCTGGGCCTTTGTTGTTGGCCTGTGGCAAGCGAATGTCAAAGAACTGAAACTCAAGAAACACGGCTATCCGCCCAAGAGCATCTTTCGCCGTGGACTCAACATCTTGTGTCGTTTAGTAACGAACTTCGAACGCTTCGATCTTGTTGTCTGGCGGAAGGTTATCAACCTTTTGTCCTGTAGTTAGCTGTCGAACAGTTGTAATGAAGTTGTCTATTGAGATTTGACAATCGAAATACCAGCTTATGATTACGTGCGATGCCCGTACAGGTGCAAATCGGCGAGGGCAAAGAGCAGATTAATCGCCCCTTGTTAAAGCGGGCTGGCGGTGTGTCTGTGACGGCGCTCTGAATCAATGAAAATCTTCGTGCCTGGGCAGGGCAAACTGCCGAGTTTGCCCTGCTTCCATCAAAGGCGTCTTTACAGTGGGCGCCAGGCAAGCTCGGCGGCTTGCCTAACTTTTTTCCCAAAGGAGTTCGAATCATGAAACGAGGCGAAATGCTGACAGGTCGAAGTGTGTCTAGTAAGTGGCGGGTGTTAGGTGGCAGGTTGCAGGTTAAGCGGTTGGTGTTTGGGGCTTTGGTGTTGTGTGTGTTGGCCGGGCTTGGCACTGTGGTGCGGTTCGGCTTCGTGGTGAATGCTGCAGCTGGGATTGGCGGGCAGGACAAATCGGCGGATAGAGTTTGGCAGCGGACTCGGACTGTGGCGGGGGAATGGGCTGGAAGGGCTGGCGTGCCGGAATCGGCGGTTGTGTTTCGGCTGGATGAAGCGGCGTTGCGGCAGGCGCTGCACGGGGCAGAAATCCGAGACGCGGAGACACGGAGACATGGGGATGGGGAGAAAGAAGGCGGAAGCACTGAGTTGTGGTTGCCGATGCCGGGCGGAGAGTTTGCGCGGTTTCGGGTGGTCGAAGCTCCGGTGATGAAGCCGGAATTGGCCGAGCAGTTTCCCGAAATCAAAAGCTATCGCGGATGGGGAATGGATGACAGCAGATTGACTATGCGATGCGATTTGTCTCCGCTGGGCTTTCACGCGGCGGTGACGGACGGCGTGGAGTTGATGGCGATTCATCCCGTCGCGCCGAACGACCGGGTGCATTACGTCAGTTACGCCGGGCGAGATTACGCCTCTGCCGCAGCCGATGCGCTGTGTCTGGTCAATGAATCGAAAGTGATTCGGAAAATCACGCCAGTGAACTCGCGCAACTCTTCGATAGGAACGGATTTCCGGGATTACGACATTGCGATAGCTACGACGGGCGAATACGCACAGGCTTATGGAGGCGGAACCGTCAGCGGAACTTTGAGTTCGTTGAATTCCTGGCTGATTCCGCTGAATGTGATTTACGAGCGCGAGCTTTCGATAGGAATCGTTTTGACCGCCAACAACAGTTCAGTGATTTACACCAATTCGGCAACCGACCCGTTCACAAACGGCGATGCCAATGCGATGGTGGA
This sequence comes from uncultured Heliomicrobium sp., assembly GCA_964470555.1. Lineage (GTDB taxonomy): Bacteria > Acidobacteriota > Blastocatellia > RBC074 > RBC074 > RBC074. The sequence continues at coordinate 41,595 of CAYYDG010000052.1, read as the reverse complement.
TCAGGTCAGAACCGTGTTGGGCAACAGCGGATTGAATTACGATCTCGGCTTGGTGTTGGGAACCGGAACAGGCAGTGGGTCCGCTTATGTTGGCGTGGTGTGCGAAACGGCCTCGGACGCCTTCGGGCCGTACAAAGGTGGCGGAGCGGTGTTGGTCAATGGCTTGATTGGCAACACGGATAGCGCGCATTTGATGGCGCACGAAATCGGCCACCAATTCGGAGCTACGCATACTCAGAACGCGAATTGCGGCAATCGGACTGGCGACACGGCTTATGAAACCGGAAGCGGATTGACTCTGATGTCGAATGCGGGCAGTTGCGGCTCTGACAACATCGCTACGGTTCGTTCCGGGCATTTTCATTCGGGCAGCTTTGAACAGATTGTCGGTTTTCTGAATGTGCTGGGCGGAACCTGCGCGACAACTTCATCGAGCGGCAACGCTCCGCCGACGGTCAATGGCGGAGCCGATTTCGTGATTCCGCGAAACACTCCGTTTGCGTTGACTGCATCGGGCGGCGACGCCAACAACGATCCCGTTACTTACAGTTGGGAACAAGTGGATGCGGGCGGCAGCGGTTTTGCGAACCCGCCTTACACGGATGCAGGCGATCCGGTCTTGACGACTCGGCCAATTTTCAGACCATTCGACCCGGTGTCGGTTCCGGTTGGCCCAAGCTTTACAAGATTCTTTCCCAGTTTGACCTACATACTGAACAATCAAAACACTCCGCCAGCAACTGTCGGCGGTTTGCAGACGGCTGAAAATTTGCCAAACGTCAATCGCGGACTGAATTTTCGCGTGACGGCACGCGATGGCAGAGGCGGAGTCGCCAACGATTCGGTGCAATTGACGGTTGATGCCGCCGCCGGGCCGTTTGCGGTGACAGCGCCAAACACGGCGGTGACCTGGCCGGGCAATGCTTCGCGCACAGTGACCTGGAATGTGGCAGGAACAGACGGGAATTTGGTCAATTGCGCCAACGTGAAAATTTCGCTTTCGACCGATGGCGGCCAGACTTTCCCAAATGTGTTGGCGGCAATCGCACCAAACACTGGCAGCGCGCAAGTTACTGTTTCCAATCAAGCGACAACAACGGCGCGGATCAAGGTTGAAGCGGTGGGTAACGTCTTCTTCGACATTTCTGACACGAACTTTACGATCATTGCTTGCCCGACAATTACTGTGAATCCGACCAGTTTGGCCAATGGAACCGTTGGCGCAAGTTACAGCCAAACCATTACCGCCAGCGGAGGCTCAGCGCCGTACACGTATTCAGTCAGCGCAGGAACGCTGCCAAACGGACTGACGCTTTCCTCAGGAGGGATTTTGTCCGGCGCTCCCACGACGGCGGGTGTGTTTAACTTTACGGTGAAGGCGACTGCCAACAATAGTTGCGAAGGAACGCGGGCTTATTCTGTAGCGATTTCGGCCCCAGGCAGCGCGTTACAGTTTTATCCGTTAGCTACGCCAGTCAGGTTGCTGGATACGCGGACTTCCGGTCAGTCGGGATGCTTCACCCCCGGAGCGCCGATCACCGGCGGAACCTCGCTGACGCAATTGGCACGCGGAACCTGTGGCATTGCGGCTACGGCCCAAGCCGTTACCGGAAACGTGACTGTCGTAACTCCGGCCACGGGAGGTTTTTTGACGATTTATCCTAGCGATGCGACACAGCCATTGGCCGCTAACACGAACTATGCGGCGGGTGTTGTTCTAAACAACGTCTTCACAGTCGGTTTGGGCAACGCGGATGGCACAATGAAAATTTTCGCCCAAACGACAACGCATGTCGTTGTGGACATCACGGGGTATTACGCCCCGCCAGCAACAGGCGGGTTATATTTTCATCCGCTGCCGTCGCCGGTTCGGTTGCTGGAAACGCGGGTTGGGGAACCAAGCTGCTTCACGACCAATGCGCCATTGACTGGCGGGACAGACACGACGCAACAGGGAACGGCGACTTGCAGCGGTGTGACCATTCCAGCAGCGGCGAAAGCTTTAGTTGGCAATGCGACGACGGTTGCGCCCGCGGCCGGAGGTTTTTTGACGTTGTATCCATCTGATGTAACTCGCCCCATTACGGCCAATGGCAATTATGGACAGAATCAAACCCTGAATTCGCCATTTACAGTTGGTTTATCTTCGGCGGGACAATTCAAAATTTACACCTCAGCTACGACGCATCTGGTGATTGACGTGTTGGGGTATTTCAGCCCTGATGCTGTTGACGTGAACGGAACAGGGTTGCTGTTCAATCCGATAACTCCGGTTCGATTGTTGGAAACGCGAACAGGGGAACCGGGCTGCACAAATCCCGGAGCGCCGTTGGCTGGGGGAACAGAAACTTCTCAACCTGCACAAAATTTCTGCACGATTGCCGCGACGGCCAAAGCCATAGTCGGCAACGCGACCGTAGTCCAAGCTGGTTCAGGTGGTTTTCTGACCTTCTGGCCGAGCGATGCGACGCGCCCGCTGGTGGCAACGTCGAATTACCTGGCAGGAGACATCCTGAACCGTCACTTCACCGTAGGTTTGGGAGCGAACGGCCAATTCAAGATATTCGCCGCCAGCACGACGCATTTGGTGGTTGACGTTTCGGGCTATTTCGCGCCGTAAATCGGCGAACCGAAAACCGAGGGCTTATTTTTACGCCGAGCCTGGCCATTGTGCCGGACTCGGCGTCTTTTTTTTGCAGTCCGTTGCGGTAGAGATTAGGTTTGAAGCTGGCAGTTACTAAAAACTTCGTTACATTCAATGATAGCGATAACTCCGCCAGCCCGGCTTACTGGAATTGAGGACGATTGAGGTTCTTTTACAATCAGGCGGCTTTGAACGCCGAAGACCCAAGCCTTGCCGGAACAGATAACAATGGCAATGTCTTGTTGAGAAATGCCGACTTTTCTCGACTTCCGCAGACTTCCTCACAATTTCGCAGTTTCCTCGAACCGATTGACGCCGTCGCCTCCTCAAGCCAAACTACGTCTGCCAACTCAGAGGTAAAAACTTCACTGAAAGTTCTCGCACAATTTCTCAATTGCCTTTTCAGGCTTTCATTCTCAAGCCGTTCGACGCGGCTTGTTTCATCGGCTCTGGCTTTGGTTTCAACAGGAGGTTTGAATGATTTTCTCAGCTCGACGCACCCGGCTTGTCGTAGTGTTTTTATTTGTTTTTGTTTTGTCTGGCTCAGGTTTGATCGCAGGCGAAAAGTTGTGGCTGCGATTTCAGCCTTTGGCGCAAACGTCGCAACAAATCAGCCAGGCGAGCGACAAGCGAACATCTGTTCCATCTGGCGAAACGCCGGAACTGGCCGATGCGCTTTCTGCTGATCGGCATATTGATTCAGTCGTCGAAAACAGCTTTCTGGTTGAAAGGTTGAAACGCAAACGCGGCAAGCTGGCTGAACATCGGTATGACAAACCGGGCGAAGCAGTGGAATTTTTCCGTCTGAAACGACTGGCCGAAGGAGACACCGAACTTCCAGTGGAAAAATATCTGGCGGCCTATCGTCAGATGGAATTGATGCCGCAACACACGTTCGGCAATGACAATTTGCTGCCTTCGCGCAAACAGATGGGTAAAAACGCTGTGTTGCCTGGGTGGACTTCGCTGGGACCGGGCAACGTCGGCGGACGTACGCGCGCGCTGGTCATTCATCCGACAGTTCCGACGACGATGTACGCGGCAGGCGTGGCCGGTGGAGTTTGGAAAACAACCAACGGCGGCGCGAACTGGTCGCCGTTGTCGGATTTGATTGCCAATCTGGCGGTCAATTCGCTGGCGATGGATGCTGCCAATCCCAACACTCTGTATGCCGGAACGGGCGAAGGATTTTTCAACAACAACGCCGTGCGCGGAGCCGGAATTTTCAAAACGACTGATGGCGGCGCGACGTGGATGCAACTGGCCAACACAACCTCGACGGATTTTCATTACGTCAACGATCTGATCGTCAGCCAGAACAACAGCAATCGAATTTACGCGGCTACGCGAACCGGCATCTGGCGTTCGACTGATGGCGGAACGAACTGGACAAAGGTCTTGAATGCAACCGAAGTCGGTTCGACGACTGTGGCGATCAATGGCGGCTGTCTGGACCTGGCGATTCGCACAGACCGCGCTACGGATTATGTGTTCGCTTCATGCGGCAACCTGACACAATCCAAAATCTTTCGTAACACGGATGCCGGAGCCGCAGGCGCGTGGATTCAGGTGCATACCGAAAACAACGCCGGTAGGACTTCGCTGGCGATTGCTCCATCGAATCAGGACATCATTTATGCGATGTCAGCGGAATTGAGCGGCACGTTCGAAGATGCGCTGCACGCAGTTTTTCGTTCCACCAGCAGCGGCGATGCGGGCAGTTGGACGGCTCGCGTTCGCAACACCGATCCGAACAAACTGAACGCTTCGATTTTGTCATTTGTCCTCAGCGCCTTCGCCACGAATTGCGGTTTGGACACGGCCAACACCTTCGGCGGGCAGGCCTGGTACGATAACGTAATTGCCGTTGATCCGACCGACCCGAACCGCGTTTGGGCGGGCGGCATTGACCTGTTTCGTTCCGATGACGGCGGAGCCAATTGGGGAATGGCCGCGCACGCTTATCAATCGCGCGCCAATCCGCAATACGTTCACCCCGATCAACACGTGATTGTTTTTCACCCGCAATACAACGGCACGACCAATCAAACCATGTACGTCGGCAACGACGGCGGCATTTACCGTTCGGACAACGCTCGCGCGGCAACGGCGACGGGAAACGATGCTCCGTGCAATCCTTCGGCGACGGCGGTGAACTGGACTTCGCTGAACAACGGTTACGGCGTGACGCAGTTTTATCACGGTTCGGTGTATCCGAACGGCGCGACGTATTTCGGCGGCACAAAAGACAACGGCACGGTGCGCGGCAGCGATTCCGCCGGAGCCAATGCCTGGAGCGAAATCAATGGCGGCGACGGCGGATATTCGGCGGTTGACCCGACCAACACCAACATTCTGTTTTCTGCCACCACAGACATTTCGGTTCAAAAATCCATCAATGGCGGAACCAGTTTCAGCCCGGCAACGACGGGCATCAATGACACGGGATTGTTCATCACGCCTTATGTCATGGATCCGAGCAATCCGCAGCGCTTGTTCCTGGGCGGCAGGTTGTACGTCTGGCGCACATCGAACGGCGCAAGCAGTTGGCAACAAGCCAGCGCCATCACGCCGGGTTCGGGATCGGTCAGCGCCATTGCCGTTTCACCGACCAATGCCAACTTCGCGCTGGCGGGAATGAGCGATGGTTTTCTGATTCGCACGGATCAGGCGCTGACTTCAGGCGCGACGACTACCTGGCCCTCGGTGCAACCAAGAAGCGGTTATGTATCTTCGGTGGCTTTCGATCCGACAAACAAAGACATTGCATACGCCACCTATTCCACTTTTGGCGGAGTTCACGTTTGGAAAACCGTCAACGCCGGGGTTTCGTGGACGGGTTTGAACGGCACGGGGGCGGGAACTTTGCCGGACGTGCCGGTGCATTCCATAGTCGTTGATCCGACGAACACCATGCGGTTGTACATAGGCACTGACGTTGGCGTGTTCGCCACTACCGACGGCGGAACGACGTGGGCGGTGGAAAACACTGGTTTCGCCAACGTCATTACCGAATGGTTGACTATAAATTCCAGCAACGGCGCGACACAGTTGTTTGCGTTCACGCACGGGCGCGGAGCCTGGCGTGTGACGGCAAATCCGACCGGATGCAATTTCGCGCTGACGCCATCGGCGCAAACTTTCGATTCGGCGGGAGGCAGCGGAAACATCGCCGTTACTGCCGAACCGAACGGCTGCAACTGGACGGCGGTCAGCAATGCGGCGTGGATCACCATCAATTCCGGCGTTTCGGGAACGAGCAGCGGAACGGTTGCGTTCAGCGTGGCGGCTTACACCGGAACGACGCCGCGAACCGGCACGATTACAGCCGCTGGCAAAACCTTCACCGTCACGCAAAGCGGATGCGCGATGATTGCGTCGTCGTTTCAATTCTTCGAGGCCGCGGGCGGAATGGGTTCTATTCCGGTCACAGCCACCGGCGGTTGCACCTGGACTGTGACTGGAAATCCCAATTGGGTGACGATCAATTCCGGCGCGGCGGGAACTGGCAACGGCGCTGTGAATTTCACGGTTGCGGCGAACTCCGGCTCCAGCGCGCGGCAAACAGCGCTGACCGTCGCCGGACAGAGCTTCACGATTTTGCAAGGCGGCGCGAATGGCAGTTGCGCCGTGACGCCGATTGCCATGAATCAGTCAGTCAGCGGAACCATCGCCACCAGCGATTGCGGTTCTTTGCGAAATCCGACTTCGCCCACAGACCGTTATTCGTTCACGGGAACCGCCGGGCAACGCATAGCCATTCGCGCAGACTCTTCAGTTTTCGACACGCTGTTGTTTTTGATTGATCCGACCGGCGCGGTGGTTGCGGCCAACGATGACGGCGATTATCGAACCAGCGCGCGAATTCCAGGTGGAACTTCCTTGTTCACCCTGCCGAGTTCCGGCACGTACCAAATCGAAATACTTTCGTCCATTAGTTCGGGCAGTTCAGGAGCCGGAGCCTACACGCTCAGTTTGAGCAGCGGTTCGGCGAATTGCGGCTACGCGGTTTCGCCAACGGAATTGAATCTTGCGGCAACGGGCGGAAACAGTTCGTTCAACGTCACTGTCACCGGCGGCGGTTGCGATTGGGGGGCGGCGACCGATGCCGGTTGGATCACCATCACTTCTGGAGCAACAAGCAGCGGCGACGGCACGGTGAATTTCACTGTGCCGGCCAATCCAGGTTTTTCGCGTTCCGGCGGAATCGTTGTGGCCGGACAACTGGTGACGATCAATCAGGCTGGAACCGGCGCAGTGGCCGCTGGTCGCTGGGCAACGCAAAATTCCGGCACGACCAATCAGCTAAATCAGGTGTTTTTCCTGGACGACAATCAAGGCTGGTTGGTCGGCGCGAATTCCACCTCGCGTTCGACATCGAATGGCGGAAGCGCCTGGAACGGTTTCACCGTTGGCGGAGTTTTGCAGAATTATCATTCGGTTCGTTTTCTGGATTTGAACAACGGCTGGGTGGGCGGCGACCGAACGACTGCGATCACCGCCAATGGTGGAGGGAGTTGGCCACGTCTGGAATTCGCCACAGGCACGCGAAACCGGCTGTTTCCGATCAACACCACCAATGCCGTAGGCGTGGGCGAACTCAATGGCGGAGGATTTCATGCCAACACGTTGATCGTTCTCTCGCTGGGGTTCGGCAGCGAATCGCCTGCGCTTTCGACGCTCAGCAATTTGCGCGATCTGTATTACGCCAATCCGAGCGGTGGATGGTCGGTCGGCGACAAAGGACAGATTTTCCGTTTGACGAAAGCCGGCAACACCTTTGACGAACAAACCGGCGCGACGACGCAAACTCTGTGGGGAGTGTTTGCGCTCGATCTGTGTACCGCTTGGGCGGTCGGCGATGGCGGCGTGATTTTGAAAACCATCAATGCCGGGCAAAGCTGGACACCGCAAAACAGCGGCGTGACCACGACGTTGCGCGATGTTCATTTCCTCAACGCTGACCGAGGTTGGGCGGTGGGCGACGGAGGAGTGATTCTGGTCACCTGGGACGGCGGCGCGACGTGGACGCCCGAAGCCAGCGGCACGACCGCCGATTTGCGCGGAGTTCATACCAATACGATCAACGCCGTGTATGCCGTCGGAGCCAACGGAACCGTCGTCAAACGCACGCTTTGCAGTTACACGTTGTCGGCGACGATGGCTTCGTTTGCAGAATCGGGCGGCAGCGGCTCGGTCAATGTGACGACGACCGCCGGTTGCGCCTGGACTGCGACCAGCAACGCCAACTGGATCACGATCAACAGCGGCGCGACCGGCAATGGCAACGGCACGGTGAATTTCACTGTTGCGGCCAACACGGGACTGGCTCGCACGGGAATGATCACCGTCGCCGGGCAAACATTCACGGTCAATCAAGCCGTCGCCTGTCCAACCGTGATGGGCTTTACGCCTGTTCGCGGAGCCGCAGGCAGCAGCGTTGTCATAACCGGAACGAATCTGACCGAAGTCACAGCCGTCCGATTCGCCAACAACGTCACGGCTCAATTCATAGTCAATAGTTCGACGCAATTGACGGCGACCGTTCCCGCCGGAGCCGCGACCGGCCCGATCACCATCAGCAAAACCGGTTGCGGCGATGTGCAAACATCGAACTTCATTTTCTGCAACCCGATCACCATCAACCCAGCGACGCTGAATTCAGGGACTCTTGGCGTGATGTACAACCAGACGCTGAGCGCCAACGGAGGCACGGCGGATTACAGTTTTTCTGTCACTGCCGGAGCCTTGCCCAATGGCTTGACGCTTTCTTCCAGCGGCGTGCTTTCCGGCGTTCCGGCGGCTTTGGGAACGGCCAGTTTCACCGTTACGGCGACTGACGCCAGTGGCTGCGCGGGCGCGCGAGCTTATTCGTTGCAGATTCTTCCGTCTGGTTATGAAGCCGATGTGTTTCCGCGTCCGAACGGCGATGTCAACGGGCAAGTCACGATGAGCGATTGGACGCAGCTTGGCCGTTTTGTCGCCGGGCTGGATTCCGTTGCCGCAGGCAGCGAATTCCAGCGCGCCGATTGCGCGCCGCGCGACACGTTCGGCAATGGTCAATTGACCGCCGCCGACTGGGTGCAGGCAGGACGTTATGCCGCAGGCCTTGATCCAATTGTTCCCGTTGGCGGTCCCGCTGCGCCGGTTTCGTTGATGGCCGATAATGAACCGCTCGGCTTGGTCGCCGCTTCGGCTTCGCTGGTACGCGCGGAAATGGTGGTTGATCCATCGTTCGCAGCCGCTGGCAAAGATCAGCAGGTCATCAAGCTGCTGGCGCAAGGCGGCGAAAACGCCCTGAGCTTCAGTTTGCTGTTTGAATCCTCGAAGTGGAAATTTACGGTTGCCGAATTGACCGACGACGCAGCGGGCGCGAATTTGCTGGTCAATCGTGAACAGGAAGCCGAAGGAAAGCTCGGTTTTCTGCTGGCGTTTCCAACCGGCAAGTCTTTGCCGCCCGGCGAAATTCGTTTGTTCACTGTGACGTTCTCGCCGTTGGAAAACGCTGCCGACGCCTTGTTCGTCAGTTTTGGCGATGCGCCGCTGGCGCGCGAAATCAGCGATGTGAATGCCAATCGTTTGCCGTCAAATTTTGTGGCCGATTACAGCCTGATGGGCGCGACTGCTTGCGCCAGCGTTTCCGCCGCCAGTTTTGCGGCTCAGCCGTTGGCGGCGGAACAGATCGTCGCGGCATTCGGGGCTGATCTGGCGCCGGCGACATTGGCTGCGCAATCGTTGCCGCTGCCGACTTCGCTGGGCGAAGCGACTGTCATAATCACCGACAGCAAAGGCGTGGAACATCTGGCAGGTCTGTTTTTCGTTTCGCCGACTCAGATCAATTATTTGTTGCCTGCCGAATTGGCCACGGGCGTTGCGCGCGTGACAATTTCGGCCAGCGGCAAAACTTCCATTGGATTGATTGATGTAGCTCCGATTGCGCCGAGTTTCTTCACAGCCAATGCCGACGGGCGAGGTGTGGCCGCCGCTGTCTTGCTGCGCGTGCGCGGCGATGGTTCGCAAAATTACGAATCGGTCGCTCGCTTCGATGCGGCGGAGAACCGTTCTGTGGCTGTGCCGATTGTCTTCGGCGAACCGGACGAACGCCTGTTCCTGTTGTTATATGGAACGGGTTTGCGCAATCACAAAGGCGCGATTCAAGCGGTGATTGGCGGCGTTGAAGCTGACGTGCTGTTTGCCGGTGGGGTGAGCGGTTTTGTCGGATTGGATCAATTGAACCTTAGTTTGCCGCGCAATCTGGCGGGGCGCGGCGAAGTTTCGATTCAGATCAACTTTGGCGACCGCGCGGCGAATACGGTCACAGTGGCGATTCGCTAACAATAGCGCAACCGACCATGGTTGCGCTTATTCTTTCAACCCAACTTTTAACAAAACAGGGCAACCTCGACAGGTTGCCCTGTTTTTTTACCGCCGCCTTTTGAAGCTCGGCGATGTGGTGTACGCTCTGCCGCAGTTTTGGCAGAAGTTTCATCCGTATCCGAAACAACTCAAATCAACATTCTCAACAGGAGCACCCAACCAACAATGGCTGAATCCGCTGCTGCGCCTTCGTATGAAAACGCTTCGAAGGAATACAACGTCTGGAGCGTCATCATCGCCTCCGCCGTCGGGACGATGATCGAATGGTACGACTTTTATATTTTTGGGGCACTGGCAATAGTTATTTCCGGCCACTTTTATCCGCCGGAAAATGAATTGCTAGCGATGGTTGCATATTTATCAACCTTTGCCGTCGGTTTCATCGTCCGCCCGTTCGGCGCGTTGTTTTTCGGGCGCATAGGCGATCTGGTCGGACGCAAATACGCTTTTCTGGTGACGTTGCTGTTGATGGGCGGAGCCACGGCGGCAGTCGGCTTTTTGCCAACCTACAAAACCATCGGCATTGCCGCGCCGATCATTCTGATCTTGATTCGTGTGCTGCAAGGTTTGGCGCTCGGCGGCGAATATGGCGGAGCGGCGGTGTACGTCGCCGAACACGTTCCCGATCATCGCCGAGGTTTTTACACCAGCTTCATTCAAATCACGGCGACGTTGGGATTGTTCGTGTCGCTGGCAGTGATTTTGACCATTCAATCGCTGATGTCGAAAGAAACTTTCAGCGCCTGGGGCTGGCGACTTCCATTTCTGCTTTCGATTTTGCTGGTTGGATTGTCGCTGTACATACGCTTGCGGATGAAAGAATCGCCGATCTTTCAGCACATCAAAAGCGCCGGAATGACTTCGGCGCAGCCGTTGAAAGAAGCTTTCACCAATCGCGAAAACCTGAAGCGCGTGCTGATCTCTCTGTTCGGAGCCACCGCCGGGCAAGGCGTCGTCTGGTATACCGGGCAGTTTTACGCGCTGTTTTATCTGCAAACGATTTTGAAGGTGAATCCGCGAACTTCAAACATCATTGTCGCCGTAGCGTTGTTACTTGGCCTGCCGCTGTTCACGATTTTCGGAGCCATGTCGGATCGCATTGGCCGCAAAAGACTGATGATGGCCGGGTGTTTGCTGGCGGTGATTTGTTACCTGCCGATTTACAAGGCGATGGTTGCGGCGGCAGGCAATAATGTTGCGGCGGTGACTTCGACCCAAAACCCCACGACGGGCGAATACAAACTGACGCCGTCAACGGTGGAAATTGACCCTGTAAACAGTTCCCCAATTTATAAGCCCGCGCCGGAAGCGACAAACCCGAACGTTCCGTTGTTAATCCTGCTGGTGTTTCTGCAACTGATTTTTGTCAGCATGGTTTACGGGCCGATTGCAGCGTATCTGGTCGAAGCCTTCCCGGCGAAGGTTCGTTACACGTCGTTGTCGTTGCCGTATCACATTGGCAACGGAGTGTTTGGAGGATTGTTGCCGACGATTGGACTGGTTACCTGCGCGTGGACGGGGAACATTTATGCCGGGTTGGCTTATCCGATGATTGTCGCGACGATTACCTTTGTGGTTGGTTCGCTCTATTTGAAAGAAACGCACCACAACCGCATCTGGGATGAGTTACAGGGCGAAAAATAAAGCGGTTACTTGGGGGCGGGCATTTCCGAAACCTGCCAGGCGATGATGCCTATGAAAATCAAAGCGCACACGACGACAAAGATGACGATTCGGTTGGGCACCCAACTGGGACGTTCCAGTTCGCCTGCTTCGGCCAGAGCATTAGGCAAGCGGAAATGACTGTTGTCCTGGCGCAAAATGCCCGATTCGCCAGCCAGATTTGTGGCGGCTGGTGTTTCCCGGACTCGCGTTGACTGTTCAGTTAAAACGCTTTTGCCGGCCGATACTAATTTTGACAACCCGCCTTTGACAGCGCGTTGTCGTTTTCTCAGCCAGCGTTTGGCGGTTTTGTTTCGCTTCATAGCCAGTTGATCCTGCGAAAGTAAAAGTACAGCGCGACGCCGACGAGCAGCATGAAACTGAGCGCGCCGACATAACCGTAGCGCGTGCCGAGTTCCGGCATGAAGTGAAAGTTCATGCCGTAGATACTGGAAATCAGCGTGATGGACATGAGGATTGCCGAAATCGAAGTCAGTTGTTTCATGACCTTGTTCAGCCGATTACCAGACACAGACAAATAAGCATCCATGGTCGAACCGACAAGTTCGCGCAAGGTGTCAATCGCTTCGACGACGCGGATCAGATGGTCGTACACGTCCTGGAAATAGACCAGCGTTTCGCGCGAAAAAATGGGTTGATCGCGTTTGAGCAACATATTGAAAATTTCGCGCACTGGTGAAACGGTGCGACGCAAAAACAACAGTTGCTTTTTCAGGCGAAAGATTTCTTCCAACGCCTCCGGGTGGAAATCGTCGAAGATTTGTTCTTCCAGGTCTTCCAACCGATCCGACAGCCGATCCAGCAGCGACAGGTACTCATCCACAATCGGATCAATCAACAGATAGGTCACAATGCCAGTGCGACGCTCAGCCAAATCCGTGCGGATTTGCCAGTGTTTGCGCGCGGATTCAATGGCGCGAATCGGTTGGCTGTGAACAGTGACGATGAAATTCGGCCCCAGGAAGATGTTCAGTTCGCGCAATTCCAACTGGCAATCTTCATTCAAACTGGCTTCGTACAGCACGATGAAATAATAGCCGGAGTATTCGTCAATTTTCGGGCGTTGATGTGGATGGCGACAATCTTCGATGGCCAGAGGGTGAAAACCGAATTCGCGCGCCAGGTCGTCAAAATCCTGGTCCTGCGGATCGGTGACATCCGCCCAGACAACCGCCAGCGGCTGTTCGCAAAAATCGCTGATCCGATCCGGATCGTTGCATTCGGTGAAGGTGAGCGAAGAGCGGTCAAGTGCCAGAATGTGAATCATCGGTTCAGGGCGTGGCGCGGATTATTCATTGGAAGAGTTTATGAACTTACCGCCTCCCAGCACATCGTCCAGCGCGCGCAATCGAATCTTTTTCACTTCGTTGATTTTTTCAATCACCGGTTCGCGGTAAAGAAACGGCACGTCGCGGTTGACGGTTTCCAGATTGCGCGACTGTTTGAAAATCGCCTGTTCTAGTTTTTTCAGGCAATGGTTGCGGTCTTTGATCTGGGAATCGGGCAATTTGCGCGTGTAATCGTTGGCGTAAATCACCAGCGAAGCATAAACGTCCACATCTGCAATTGCCGTCTCGAATTCGTTGGCCTGAATGTTTTTCATCGCATTGGCCAGACGGGCATCAGACAGCTTCAACGTGGTTTCGACATGCGATTTCGGATTGGTTTGTTTAAGGATGCTTTGGACTTCGGTTTCGCTCAGTTGGCGGGGCAGATCGCGGTCGCTGGGCCTGTTGTTCTGCCCGGCGGCGGCCAGCGACCCAAGCGCGAAAACCAGCAACAAAATGGAAATTGTCTTTGACTGCATAACAACTCTTCCGTTTGGCGAACGATTTTTTTAGAAACCTGAGCGTGGGAACTTCGGCGATAAAATAACATCGCAGCCCAACGAAGCCAACCACAGTTTCAACGAGTGTCGGAGATTGAATCCTGCGGCGTCTTATTTGTCCGCCTGTGTTTCCGCCAAATCGCCGACGAATGGCAGTTTGAACGTCTCGCCCTTGTAGGCCTTGAACATGGAAAAACCTGTTCCCACCAACCACATCAGCGAATGCAAATTGGAAAGCGTCCGTTCGACTCTCCACGGAAGCGGTATCCCCAGAATGCTGATCACGATTCCCAGAATGAACATGGCCACGAAGAAAAAGATTGATTGGTAGGCGTGAAATTTGACGAAACGATCTTTGTTGTAAGGCGACAAGACCAGAAACACTATGCCGGTGACGATTGAAAGCAGGTAACAGAGCATTCCGGCAACGTTCGGCGCCAGTTCCCCGCTGTTGGATTGCGGTTGGTAAGGCGGTTGATACGGATGCTGATATTGCTGCTGGCCGAATCCAGGTTGCTGGTATTGCTGTTGTGGCGGGGTCTGGTAAGTCGGCGGTTGATAGCCGGCAGGCGGAGTTTGCGGTTGTGTCGGCAACAATTGCGTGCCGCACTTGTTGCAGAATCGTGCGGTTTCCGCCACTTGCGCCCCGCACTGAATGCAGAATTTATTCATAACTTTCTCCTGTGGGGGAATCAAAGCCGCGATTGGCATTGACCCGCAAACTAGAATCAAAACACGCTGAATTTAGACACAGCGATCAAAACAGTATGAACAGGATTTTCGACAGGATTTACAAGAACATCAACGCTTGAATCTGTCCGTCCTGTTCAAATTCGATTTAGAAAGTCTGTCCGAATCGAATATGAATTGCGCCGCGCGGTTGTTGCAAAAACGCGCCGGGAACTCCCGGAACGGCATACGACGGCGGATTCAGCAAAAAGCCGTAATCCACGCCTACGGGACCGAGCGGAGTGTTGATTCGCAACCCCGCGCCGACCGTGTGCGACATGTTTTTCCATCGAATGTCGTTGATGCGCCGGAAAACATTACCTAAATCGTAAAAAGGCACAAGTCTTAATCGCTGGGTCAGCGGATACCGCATTTCAAAATTGAAGACGGCCAGCGCGTCGCCGCCGATGGGAACCAGCGTCGGCAGTATGAATCCCTGTCCCGGCGCAGGCGTCTGATTGGGATTGAACAACACGTCCTGCGGGCCGGCGGTTTCAAACCGGAATCCGCGCAGAGTGGTGGCGCCGCCTGAAAAGAATCGTTCGCTGATTGGCAATCGTCGTTCGCTGTCTTCGATGGAGCCGTTGTTGTTGCGGTCGGTCAACCGGAACGTTTCCGCCAACCCGATGCGCGCCGAAAAGGCGAAAGTCGTATTGGCCAGCGCCGAAGCGTATGGCGCGAAAGTGTGATAACGCTGATAAGTACCGAAGAATTTGTTGAAGGATTCGTTGCCGCCGAACATTTTCGCGGCGATGGAATGGTCGGCGCTGAGCAATTGTCCGCGCGTCGGATTCAGTATGTTGTCGCGCGAATCGCGTGTGAAACCGACGGAAAACATGCCGAGCCGTATTGCCTGTTCGTTGCGCGTGATTTCCGTGTCGGGCAATCCGGCGGTGTTGAACAACTGCGCGCGTTCCAGGTTGTATCGGAATCGCAGCGAAACGCGGTCGTCGAGTTTGCGTTCCGTTTGAATGAACGCGGCGAATCGTTCCAGACCGAAAGGTTGCCGGTTCGGGACGTTTTCCACCTGTCCGTCGCGGAGTTGCCGCTGGCGCGTGAAGGGCAGCAAATTGCCGTTGCGGTCGTAAAAGATCGAGATCGTCGTCGGCAATCGCCAACTGAACGGGCGCAAATCGGTGAACGACAACTGCGCGAATTGTTCGCGCTGGCTGGCGCGAAATCGCAAACTCAGCGCGTCCAGCGAACCGCCCAGATTGGTGTTGGCGATTTCCATCAATCCGCGCGCGCCGTCATCTGTGGAATAGCCAAGACCGTAAACGAACAGCAGTGGTTTGGCTTCGGTCAGATCAACCTGGATTTTGTGCGCGGAACCGGGTTTGCCGTTGGAGTCCGGGATGGCAATCGGGCGAATGGCGACTTCGCGGAAAGCGTTGGTCGAATACAAATCGCGCTGAGTGCGGGCGATCTTGCTGGGCGTCAACACGTCGCCCGGTTTGAAATCGAAATAGCGGCGAATCCATCCGTGCCCGGTTTTGCTGGTTCCTTTGATTTCTATGTCCTCGACGATGGCGCGCTCGCCTTCCTTGATCTGATACACCAATCCAACGCTGTCATCGCCCAGTTCCAGAATCTGCAACTCGGCTTCTGTGTCCAGATAGCCGCGTTCGGCGTAAAGCTGTTTAACCGTCTGAGCGCCCAAACGCGCGCGCGTCAAAGAAAACGCTTCGTGTTTTTGAATCGGGACGGCTTCGCGCAATTCGTTCGCCGTCAGAATCGCGTTGCCGCGAAATGTCACATCGGCGACTTCGGATTGTTCGCCTTCCTGCACCTCGAAAATGACGATCAAATCGTCGTTGTCTGGTTTGACGGCCAGCCGCGTGTTGACGCGGGCGTTGCGATAACCGACATCCACCAGATAGCGGCGAATGTATTCTTCATCGCTGCGCAAACGCGAATCGCTGGTCAATCCGCGCACAGTGCCGCCGATGAACGGAATGTTTTGCAGATAGGGAATGCCGCCGACTTTGCTTTCGATCTGGGATTGCAAATCGCTCCGAATGTCCTGCCAGCGAATCAACTGCGTGCCTTCGATGCGGATTTCCTTGAGGTCGTAAATCAGGTTGGGCGTGATGTCATAGAGCAAACGCAAATCTTTGCCCGGTGCGCAATCCTCTGGATCGCAACGCCAGGCCACGTCGGCGAAAAAGTATCCCTGTTCCTGCAAATACTCTGTCAATCGTCGCTCGCCCAAACGCGCCAGCGAACGGCTGAACCCTTGCGACATGACCGGCAACAATTCGCGCATCTTTTTGCCGTCGAGTTTCAGGTCGGGGACTGGACTGACTTTGACATCCGCCGTCGGCAGTTTCGGGCGCGCAGCCGCAGGCGCTGAAGCCGGCGCATCGCCCGGCGTTATGTCCGGCGCGGGCGCGATGAAGCCGAGCGAAAATCGTTGTCGTCCGCGCAATTCAATCGAAAACACGCCTTCCTGAATGCCTTGCCGCGCCGCGCTGCCGCCTTGCGTGTAAGTGGCCAATCCTGAAAAACGATTTGAAAAAGTGTATTCCGCCAGCGCGGTTTGATCCTGTTCGGTCGCCAGATTGGTCGAATAACTCAGGTAGATGTTGCGCGATAATTGCTGCCCGACGGTCAATCGTGCCGCCGGGTTGGCGTTGGCGCGAATCACCGGATCAATTTGAAACCGGCTGAGTCCGAGCAATTGTTCGGTCGGTTTGGAAATGAAACCCGACGACAACAACGACGCTGCCGCGCCGACTCCGGTTCTGAGCTGGGACTGGCTGCCCAGAGTTCCGGCTTCGGTTCGTCCGGTGGTAATGAGCGAGAGAATTTCATCGCGCGTCAATTGCGGTTCAGCGCGCAGTTTCAATTCGATGGCATCCGTTTTACCGGACATTTCCAGATACACGCGATAACCGCTGATGTCGGATTCGGCTACCAGATTGATGTTCGGTGCGCCGCTGCCCTGCGGCAGTATCAGATTGCCTTTGGTGATTTCATATCGCTGGCCGCGAAATCGCACCGAACCGCTTTCGGTTTCGATTTGCCCGCTGGCGTCCGGGTCGCTGAGCGTTCCGCCGACGGTGAAACTGGCCGAACCGACGGCATTGATTTGTTCGCCGCGCACCAACAGCGAATCGCGCGCTTCTACTTTCAATTCCAGTGTGATCGGAGGAATGACGGATTTTTGCGAACTGCTGCCGCCAGCGCTGAAACCGCCGAAAGACAAATTAGCGTTGCCGCCGCCGATCAAATTATCCAGGTCAATTCGCGTTTTGTATTCGCCGAGCGGAACCAGAATCGTTCCTGCCAGCGTCTGTTTTTCAGGCGTGCCGTTCAACGTCAACGAACCATTCACCGAAGCGCTGAATTCGTCATAAAAGATTTCGGCATTTGTCGCGCGAATGTCGAATTTCCAAGAGGCAGGGCGCAATTGCGCCAGCTTCATCTCGCCAGTGATTTCCAATGCGCCTTCGTTGGCTTCGGCCTTGAAACTTTCAAGGATTACGTTGTCGCCGCTGAGTTTGATGCGGCCTGTGCCATTGGAAACGAAAATCGGCAAATCGGTGGTGGAAAGCCCAAAACCGGAAAATTCCACCTGTCCGCCCAGCACAGGTTTTTCCGCCGTGCCGGTCAGCGTTCCGCCAATGTTGACCATGCCGAACAACGCGACACCTTCAGCCAGAGTCGGCAACCGATCCAGCGCGACCGAACCGTTCAGGTCGAAATTCATGACGGCTTCGTCTTTCAATCCGATTGCGCCGCCCAGATTCAAATCCAGGCCTTGTCCGTTGATGCGCGTAGCGGGCAATTTCAATTGCGATTGATCCAGCGTGATCGTCAAAGGCACGGCGATGGTGACGGGATTGTCCAGCACGTCCAGTTTGATGTCGGTCAACGTCAATCCGCCTTTGAGCAAATCGGCAGTGGCATTGCCGGCTTCGTCTGTGGTCAGACCTTCGATACGCAATTTGCCGCTGATGGCTCCGCGAATCTGCGAACCGAGTTCCGGCACAAACGTCGCAAGCAACGGCGTCAAATCCAGATCAACCAGATCGCTTTCCACTACCACCGGACGACCGGTTTTTCGCAATTCGATGCTGGCTTTCACCACTTCGGGTTTGACCGATTTGTCCCTGGTTACTTCGGCCAGAATGCCCGTAGTCAATTCGGCGTCAATGCGCCCGCCGGGGCTGGTGTGTGCCGCCAATCGCAAATCGCCGGTGTCGCGTCCGTTGACGCGAACGTTTTTGCCAATGGCGGTCAATTCGACTTTGAATGTTTCCCAATCGAGTTCAGGTTGTTTGCGCGTTTGATCTGGTTTTTGAAGTTTCCCAATCACCTGGAAATTGGCGTCGGCGAAGCCTTCGATTTTGGTTTCTTTCAGTTCCAGCGATTCGGCCAGACTGTCCAGCGGGATTTGATCGGCTTGTCCCTGCGCCTGGAAAACGAAATCCTGTAGATGAAAACTGCCCGTCGCCAACAGATGCGTTTTCGGCAATTGCACTTCCAGCGGCTCCAACAACGCCTGCTGGCCATCGAATTTCAAATCCGCCGTAGCCAGATTGACCGCCTGGCCGGAAATCGTGCCGTCCATCAAGCTGATGTTGGCTGTGCCGCGCAACGCTCCGGGCAATCCGGTCAGGTTGGCCCGGCCTGAAAGGGCGCCGTCAATGAAATCGCCTGCGTCGGGCAATCCAGTCGCGGCCAGAATCGTGTCCAGACTGATTCGATTGATCGTCGCTTTCAACGTTCCGGCTTCTGATTTCGGATCGAAGGGCGCGAACAAATCGAATTTCGCCGAACCGCCATTGAGCGCAGTCAAGGAACCTTCGGTAATTCGCAATTCGTCTTTTGACAAGGCGATCTGACCGGCCAAAGCTCCGATCAGCGCATCGCGCAATCCGACGGTTGCGGCGTTGACGTTGCCTGTGACCATCGCCTGATCCAGTTTGCCCGTAATGCGTCCGTCGAATTTCAACTCGCCCAACAATTGGGGTTCGTTTTCGACGATGAACGGGCGAGTCTCTTCAATCGAACGCGCAATTTGAATCAACTCTTCCGATTGCGTCGAAACCAGCGACACGCGCAAATCGGATTCGCCTTCGTAATTCAGCGTGCCGGTCGCCGTCAATTTGGTTGCGGCGGTGGCCAGTTGCGCCTGATCGAATTGGAACATTCCGCCGCTGGCCGTGATGGCCACATCGCCTGTCAGCGGAATTGCGTCGCTGGATGGATCGGATTTGCCTTCAAATCGCGCGTAGATATTGCCGTCAATCGTTCGCGGATTCGCGCCGACGAAACTCAATTCCGCCGTGCCCGACACTTTGCCGCTGATCGGCGAATCCTGCATTTTCAACGCCGCCAGCGCGTCGGCGGTTTGCATATCGGTGAAACTGCCTTTGACTTGTTGGGCTGCGCCTTTGGCCATCGGCAATGTGTATTCGGCTTCGGCGGTGCCGCCCAGCGCATTGGCTTTGATTGCCGTCAACGACAATGCCGCGTTGTTGAATTCGGCTTTGGCCGAAGCGTCTGTGAATTCTATGCCGCTGATCTGGCCGCCGGGCAATCGCGCGTCGGCAATGACTTTGTATTCCTTGCCACGAACGGTTGTCGTCAATTTGCTGATCGTCAGGCTGGAAAGATTGCTCTCCGTCCAGTTGACGGCGGCGATGCTGGCCGACGGCGCGTCGAATTTCGATTCGGTAGTTTTGCCGTTGATGGCGATTTCGCCGTTGATGACGCCGACCGAAACGCCGCGGGCTTCGACAATGTCCACGTTGACGGTTTGAACATTGGCGCGATTGAGCGCCAGTTTCAATTGTTTGTCTTCGCCGTTGATTGCCACTTGCGGAAGCTGCACGCCGCGCAACCGAGTGGTGTCCACCAGCAAATCCGCAGACGAAGCGCCGCCGTTGAATTTGTATTTGCGACCTTCGCCTTCGAGTTTGCCTTTGACCGAAACCAATCCGCGCATCGTCAATTCGGGGAAGGCGAAGCGCGCCAGTTCTTCCGTCTTCACGCCGGATTCGATTTCGAATCCGTACCGCACGGCGCGCAGATCATCCACTTTGCCGCTGGCAGTGATTTCGGCCAACCCGGAAACAAGCTGCAATCGTTCGACGGCGATTGTGTTGTCCGAAGCCTTTGCCGTCAGGTCGAGTTTGCTGATAGGCGTTTCGCGGCCTTCGATGGCCACGCGGCCAGTGTCGGTTTCCAGTTTCAGATTGAAGTTTTGCGTCTGGCCTGCGACCGGCTGCGCTTCGATTTGCAGCTTGCTCAGATCGGCGGCGATGTCGTGCTGGCGGTCTTTGTAATGAACGGCGGCGTTGGTCAACGCCGCCAGCAATTTGGTCGTGTCGAATTTGAGAGTTTCCGATTTCGACGGCGCTTCGTGAATGCCGTCCAGATTGCTGCGGCCTTGTTCGTCGAATTCTACGAAGACTTCCACGCCGTCCAGTTTGACGGTCTGAATTTCAATTTCGCGGCTGAGCTTGGGCGCATACAAATCACGGATGTGCAGTTGGATTTCAATGCTGTTGACCGACGCGATCAACTGGCCGGTTTGCCGGTTGTAGACCTTCAGGTCTTTCAATCGCGCTGTTTCGGAATCCCACGCAAACCCGAAACTGCCCACGTCGCCTCGCAAACCGAATTCAGTCAGTGTCTTTTTGATTTCTTCGGCGACGAAGCGATTGAATTTTTCCGACCGCAGCCAGTGCCAGCCATACATTCCCGCTGCCGCGCCCACTGCCAACAGACACAGCAGGGCGATCAAGATTTTCCTGCGCCAGCGCGAAGTTTGGGGTTGTTTGGCGGATTGCTCCAAAGGCGTTTGATTCATCACTTCAATCGGAATTTAACAGCATGACAGGGAGCGCACGCTATTGTTTACAAACTGAGAGGGATGAGCAAGCGAGTTCTCTTGCTGAATGGGAGCAAACGGAATTTTCAGGCAACAGCCAAAGCTTTTGGTCGTGACTATTTCAACTTCAATCCAGGTCGAGCAGTGAATCTGTATCTGGCTTGGACATTGCGGCGCTCGGCGACAGACTGGAATTTGCCTGTCGCTTGACCAGTTCGGCGACTTCCGGTGCAAGTTGTGATGCCAGTTGAACGGTAAGTTTTTCCGACAACTGCGCGACCACGCGGTTGACGATTTCATCAATGACGGTTTGCGGGATGATGGTTTCCGTCGCCACGCTGGCCACGGCAGGCACAGCGGCGACCGGCGGCGCTTCGACCGGCGCAGCAGGCGGCCAGCCGAGCACGTCGTCCAAATCCAGCACGTGATCCAGATCGCCCGTGTTGATGCGCGGCGCGGCAACTTGCGCGATGGGTTCTTCGACGGCGGCAGGAACTTCGACGACAGGAACTTCAATTACTGGAGTTTCGACAATTGGCACTTCAATGATCGGCGCAGCGGCTTCGACGACCGGGACTTCCTCGATGACCGGTCCCGGTTCGGGCGCGACAAACACTGGCGCAGGTTCTTCGATGGCGAACACCGGTTCGGTTTCCAGAATGACTTCGCTGGTTTCAGTTTCGATTTCCAACACCGACTCGACTTCTTCAACCGGCTCTTCTTTCCAGATTTGTGGCGCTTCGGCGACGGGTTCTGGTTGCCAGATGGATTCCACTTCGACCGGCTCTTCTTTCCAGATTTGAGGAGCTTCAGCGACTTCAATGATTTCAGGCGCTTCCGCCGCTGCGGGAACTGGTTCTTCGGATTCGTAGGGGAACGGTTGCGTTTCTCGAATAGGAACCGGTTGTGCGATTGGCGCAGCTTCGGCAACTTGCGACTTGGCCGGTTCAGGAGTCTGCAATTGTGACGAAGGAGGATTCAGCGAACCGGTGGCGAATTTTGGCGGATGCCCTTCGAGCAGGGTTTTGACCGTTGTGATCAGCGTGCGAATGGATTGAAACGGTTTGGTCAAATGCTGATCGGCTCCGATGCGGCGAGCGCGCTCTTCGTCAAACGGTTCAAATGCAGGAACCAGCAACACCACCGGAGTGTCTTTCATATCCGGGTGGTTTTTGACGTATTCGCAGATTTCGTAGCCGTTTTTGCCGGGAATGGAAACATCGGCCATCACCAGCGCGGGGCGCATGTACTGCAATCGGCTGATGGCTTCATTGCCGTTGTTGACCGTCAATACGTCAACGCCTTCATCGGAAAAAGTCAGAGTGATTATTTTTTGGACTGTAACACTATCGTCAGCGAGCAGAATCTTGTAGCCCACATGAACCTCCGAACAGAATAACTCAAGATTAGGACACCACTTGGCTGAAACTTTTACCACAAAGAAACAAAAAACACGAAGAGTTTCTAAGCTCTTCGTGTTCTTGTGTTTCGAGGGAAATTAGAAACCATCTTGTCAGGTTTATTTGAAGATGCCCAGCAATCCGCCTTTCTTCTTTTTCTCTTTTTTATCTTTCTTGGAATCGTCGGTTTTCGCCTTGTTGGCTTCAGGCGCTGGCGCAGTTTCCGCAGAACCATTGGTTGGGGTGTTCACCGTCCGAACTGGAACCGGCTCGCTGGAAGTTGCCGGATCAACCACACCCCGCGTATTGGCGCGAATGGAGCGGGTGCCGGTGGCATTTTGTGCATCCCCCGGTTTTTTCAATGCTTCTTCCTTCACGTCCTCTTTCTCATCGCCTTTTTTGCTGAGCAGCACTCCGTCTCTGGAAATGTCCAGACCGTTGCGACCCAGAATCAACCCGAATTTGCCCATGAAACTGGGGCGTTCGGGAGCCGGATTGTCATTGGCCGGAGCCGGAACCGGTTTGCCGAGTTTTTCCAGATACTCTTTGCCTTTTACAGCAAATTCACTGTTCGGGTAATCGCGCACCAGACGAGTGAAGAATTCGGCGGCTTCTTCCGGCTGTTCCTGTTCGACCAGCGCGATTCCAAGCAGGTAAAGCGATTCATCGTAATATCCGAACAATGGGTAGTTGTTGATGATGTCGCGCAGTCGGCTTTCACCAGCTTTGTAAGCCTGACGCTGGTTGATGTAGAACTTGGCGATGGTTTGTTCATACAAACCAAGCACCTGCTGAACATCCTGTTTGTCGCGGTGGATGAATGCCAGGACATCGGATTTCTGGCAGCTTTGTTCGGCGGCCAACAACTGCTGATAGGCTTTTTTGGCGTTGGTGGCGTCGCGGTTATACGCGCCCATCTGCCGCATGTACGATTGAGCGATTTTGTGTTTGACGTCGCAAATCTTGGGATGAGTCGGGAAGTATTGGGCGAAATCTTTGTATCCGCCGATGGCCTGTTCCAGATTGCTGGTTCCGCCTTCCAGATAAAACGAATCGGCGATGGCCAGTTTGGACAGCGGCAGATATTCGCTGTCGGCATAAGTCGTGATAACCACGTTGTACAGTAACCGGGCTTCGTCGTAACGCCCTTTCTGCGCTTTCGTTGACGCCTGTTCGTACAGTTCCTTGTCGCGTCCGGGGATGGCCGCATTTTCGTTTTTGACCTTGTCCTTGCCACCGCAAGCGGCTGCGATGAGGGACAACATCGTGATCAGTACCAGAGTTTTCAATCTCATAAAAACTACTCCCGCTAACTTGACCCTCCCGGAAATGGCAGGGTTGCTAAGTCAAACACTTAAGCCAGAGATCGTTCTCCGGCCTCAATCGAAGCCGCGTCAAGCAGCTCCCGCAAAGCTTTTGCCGGGTCCGGTTTGCCGAACACGGCAGACCCGGCGACTAAAATTTCCGCTCCGGCGGCAACCACTGCCGCAGCATTTTCAATACCGATTCCGCCGTCAATTTCAATTCGCGCTCGTGAACTGCTGGTTTGAATCATGGTTCGCAGTCTGCGCAATTTGTCTAGCGTCGAGGGGATGAATTTCTGGCCGCCGAATCCCGGATTGACCGACATAACCAGCACGTAATCCACATCGTTCAAGACTTCTTCGATCATTGCCAGCGGCGTTGCCGGATTGAGCACGACGCCAGCCTGACAACCGGCCTGATGAATGTAACTGATAGTGCGGTGCAAATGATAGGTCGCTTCAGGATGCACCGAAATCAGATTGGCCCCAGCGTCCGCAAATGCGCCGATGAACTGATCCGGGTTTTCAATCATCAGGTGCGCGTCAATCGGCAGCGTGGTTGTCCGGCGCACCCATTCGACGATGAACGGCCCAATTGTCAAGTTGGGCACGAAATGCCCGTCCATCACATCCACATGCACATAAGCCGCTCCGGCATGTTCAATCGCGGCGATTTGTTCGCCAAGCCGTGTGAAGTCTGCCGATAAAATTGAAGGCGCAATTTCAACCATTGAAAAAATTACAGCACGCTGTCGGGATCAATTCCCAGTTCGCGTAACTTCGCAGCCAGCGCTTCTGCGCGAGTTTTTTCGGCTTCCGCGCGAGCTTTTTCAGCCGAGGCCAATTGCAAAGCCCGTGCGGCTTTTTGAGCTTCGTCTTCGGCGCTCATCAAGGCAAGCTCGGCATCTTCTTCCGGCGTGGGGACTATACGTCCCTCTTTGGTGATGTAACGAAGCTGACCTTTATCAACCCCCAGATACAGCCCAAGCACTTGAGACCATCGCCAACCATATTCGTTCGGCGGAATCGGTTCGTACGCTTCGATTCCAAAACTGAAACCTTCGAATTCCAAAGTATCAGGCGAGAACCAGAAGTATTCCCTCGTACGGAAGTGTTCGTGATAAAGCTCTTTTTTGATTTTCCGATCAACCTCGGCAGTCGAATCTGAAAGCAACTCGATAATGAGGTCCGGGTATTTGCCGCCCTCTTCCCACGTGACCCACGAAGCGCGCGGTTTTTTGATCGTATGTTTGACCAGAAAGAAATCCGGGCCGCGAAAACCACGAGTCTTCAGTTGTTCGCGGCTGTAATACACCGTCAGATTTGCGCCGATGAAATAATCCTGGCGATCTCGCCACAACCAATCCAGCGTTTTTACCAAAAGCGCCAGTTGATCGTAATGAAGAGAACTTTCCATTTCCGGCTCATCGCTTTCCAGCCATGAAGCATCCGGCATCGCTTCTGCAATTTTTTGGGCTGGCGTCATTGGCATTATCTCTTTCCGTAAGGCTTCGATTTTCAGAACGGAGCGCAAAAACTAACTTGCCGATTTCCTCGCTCATCCATCCGAAGGGGCCGAAGGAGTTGGTGTTGGAGTCGGCGTTTCATCCGGCGACGGTGATGGTTTCGGAATCGGTTTCGGCGTTGGGGTCGGAGTCGGTGTCGGTGTCGCCAATCCTGTGCTGACGTTGACGCGCACAATCTGGCCGGTTTTCACCACCGAGCCAACGCCCGGTGATTGATCGCTGACCAGATTGGTTTCGAATCTGGGGCTGGTTGCGCGGCCTGTGACTTTCATTCTCAAGCCTGCATCGTCCAGCACATCCATCGCTTCAGACTCGGTTTTTCCTGTCACGTCGGGCACTTCAACCGAACGCCCGCGCAAGGTCAGATACATGACCAGAAACGCGCTGCCCAGAAAAATCAATGCCAGCAACGCAAGTCTCAGCAACCGATTGAAGACCAGACTCGAATCGAGTCGTGAACTCAAACGCAACACCCTCCAATAATCTGTCTATCGTGATCGAATCGAAATGATTCAGACGCCTTACCTGCCCAAACAGGCGCGGAGTTTAGCATCGTCACATTTGGCTTTACAACTTGCTCCACGCCCGAAGCTTTAAGCTTCGCGCGTGGCATTTAATCTTCGTCGTGAATCGTTGTCAGTTTGACGATTTCGAACACGCGCGTGCCGTTGGGAGTTTGCACTTTCACTTCGTCGCCTTCTTCTTTGTTGAGCAGGCTTTTGCCAATCGGCGACGACGTGGAAATCAATCCCTTTTCGTAATCAGCTTCTTCAGGCGTCACCAGCCTGTAGGTGATTTCAGCGTCTCGATCCAGGTCGCGCAACACCAGCGTCGAACCATACGACGCACGGTCGGTTGGCAAACGGCTGATGTCTATGCTCGACAATTTGGCCAGTTGTTGCTGCAACTGACGTATGCGGGCGCGGACATAATCCTGGCGTTCACGCGCATATTTGTATTCGGAATTTTCAGACAGGTCGCCCAACGCGGCTGCCGTTCGCAATGCCCGCGGTAGCTCGACCGTGAATTCCTGTTCCAGAGCTTTCAACTCAGTCAGAATTTTTTCTTTGCCACTCAGTTCTTTTTCTTCATTCACAGCTAAAGTCCTTTCAAGCCGTTATCCGAATGCAAACGCTTTCGCTACGGCATCTATCTCTCAAAAAATACGACTGCCGCAATCTCGCTTGCTCAGCGAGGCTGCGGCAGCCGATAAGGAAGCTAACACACTTCCAAAAATGCCACAAACAGCTTTTTACAGATTCAGTTTATCAACCAGTTCCTGAACGGCTCCGGCAGATTTTTGCAGTGCGGCGCGTTCTTCGGTCGTCAGATTGATCTGAATGATTTCTTCTACACCGCCTGCGCCGATTTTGACCGGGACGCCGACAAACAAATTGTTGATTCCGTATTCACCTTCGAGCAGGACGGCGCAAGGCAGAATTTTCTTTTTGTCCTTGAGAATGGCTTCGACCATTTCGACCGCCGCCGAAGACGGTGCGTAATAAGCCGAACCGGTTTTCAGCAAGCTGACGATTTCGGCTCCGCCATTGGCCGTGCGATTGACTATTGCGTCAACGGTTTCTTTCGGCAGCAATTCGGTGATCGGAATGCCAGCGCAAGTCGAATAACGCGGCAACGGAACCATGGTGTCGCCGTGCCCGCCCAGAACGAAAGCCGTCACGTTTTCGACCGACACGTTCAAGGCTTCGGCCAGAAAACAGCGCATGCGCGCCGAATCCAGCACCCCCGCCATTCCGAGCACGCGGTTTTTCGGGAAGCCGGATTTTTTCCATGCCACCTGAGTCATCGCATCCAGCGGATTGGACACGACGATGATGATGCAGTTCGGCGAATACTTGACGATTTCTTCGGTCACGCTGGCGACAATGGCAGCGTTGGTGTTGAGCAAATCGTCGCGGCTCATCCCTGGTTTACGTGCAATGCCCGACGTGATGACGACCACATCGGAATTCGCCGTTTCCTTGTATCCATTCGTGCCGACCAGACGGCTGTCGTAACCTTCGACCGGCCCGGCTTGCGCCAGATCGAGCGCCTTGCCTTGCGGCATGCCTTCAATGATGTCCACCAACACGACATCGCCGAGTTCTTTTGAAACCAACCAATGCGCGGTCGTTGCGCCTACGTTGCCTGCGCCGACGACGGTAATTTTCTTTCTTGCCATAATCTCCTCGCGTTTGGAGTACCGCCTTCAGGCGGCAGATTCAAATTGCGGAGTTGGGCCGCCTGAAGGCGGTACTCCGTACTACATATTTTCAATGATCGCCGTAGCGAATTCGCTCGTCTTGACCTTGGTCGCGCCTTCCATCTGACGCTCCAGATCGTAGGTGACTTTTTTCTGTTCGATGGTTTTGACGATGGCGTTGATAATCATATCGGCGACTTCCTGCCAGCCCATGTGTTCGAACATCATCACACCCGACAACATGACGGAGCCGGGATTGATGACGTCTTTGTCGGCGTATTTCGGAGCCGTGCCGTGCGTGGCTTCAAAAACCGCCGCAGCGTCGCCGATGTTCGCTCCCGGAGCCAAACCCAATCCGCCGACTTGCGCTGCGCAAGCATCCGACAGGTAATCGCCGTTCAGGTTCGGAGTGGCAATGACCGAATACTCATCCGGACGCAGCAGCAATTGCTGGAACATGGCATCGGCGATACGGTCGTTGATCAGGATTTTGCCTTCAGGCATTTGCCCGTTGTGGTCTTTCCAGAGTTCGTCTTCGGTGACGATATGATCTCGGAATTCTTCTTTCGCCAGTTGATAGCCCCAATCACGAAACGCGCCTTCGGTGTACTTCATGATGTTGCCCTTGTGAACCAACGTCACGACTTTTTTCTTATGATCCACGGCGTACTGAATGGCGCGACGAACCAGGTTTTTGGTTCCGGTGATTGAAATCGGTTTGATGCCGATGCCGGAATCGGGATTGACCTGATAGCCGTAATCTTTCAGAAATTCGATCAACTTGGATGCGCGATCTGAACCTTCCTGAAATTCGATGCCTGAATAAACGTCTTCGGTGTTTTCGCGGAAAATCACCACGTCCAACTTTTCAGGATGTTTGACCGGAGCGCCGACGCCGTTGAAATACCGAACCGGACGAACGCAAGCGTACAAATCCAACACCTGGCGCAAGGTCACGTTCAACGAACGAATGCCTCCGCCGACCGGCGTGGTCAAAGGGCCTTTGATGGCGACGATGAAATACTGAATCGCGTCGAGCGTGCCTTTGGGCAGCCATTCGCTGAATTTGTTGAAGGCTTTTTCTCCGGCGAAAACTTCGTACCAGACGACGCGGCGTTTTCCGCCATAAGCTTTTTCGACTGCTGCGTCAAACACGCGCTGCGAAGCTTTCCAGATGTCGCGGCCAATGCCATCGCCTTCGATGTAGGGGATGGTTGGGTTGTCGGGAACTACCAGCTTGTTGTTTTGGACGCTGATTCGCCCGCCGTCTTCGGGCGTTGGAACTCCATTGAACGTAGGCATAAGAGCAAAACTCCTTCAGTCAGGGATTGGCGCAAAGTCCGTCACAGCGAATTCTGTCGAATTCTCTGAAGATGGTTGTTGAAATGGCGGACATTGCTTTAGAACTTGGTTCGGAAGGCGCGGAGTCTAACAACCGACATATAGGCTGTCAATGCGCGCAACCGGACGGAAATGCTATAGTTTTGCCGATGACTCCAACCGAAGAACTTCTGGACAAATTGGCTGAGTTTGAATCGCTGAAAGAGCAGGGAGTTTTGACTCCCGATACAGCGTTGGCTTTGGCTGGGCGCGCGGCGGACCTGGTGATTGAACAGTTTTACCGCGACCGCGCTTATTTGCGCGAAGCCGTTCATCTGATTTGCCGTATCGCGACTGACGAAAACTCCGACGTCGCCCGCTCCGGCATCACCGCCTTGTTTCCGATGTTGGTCGAACGGCTCAACGATTCGTTCGATCCGGCGGCTTGCCGACTGTACGATCAACTGTTCGCTCAGGTGATTGATTTCTGTCGCCGCTTGCCGGAAGGGAAGCGACTCGATGAAGGTTTGAAGCGATTCGGCTTGTGCAACGAAACTGACTTGTTGGAGCGCAAACTCCGACTCCCGACTCCCGACTCCCGACTCCAGACTCCTGTGAGAGTTGTACTGCTTTCCCGCGTCACCATTGGCGCAGACGTAGCCGTCACCAGCGCGATCATCGCCAAACTGCGTCAGGCAATGCCCGAAGCCGAATTTGTCATGTTGGGTTCACGCAAGCTCCGCGAATTGTATGGCGGCGATGCCCGCATTCGCATTCATGAAATCGCTTACGAACGCGGAGGCAGTTTGATCAGTCGGCTGACAAGCTGGCTGGATGTCGTGGCGGCGGTGAACGAAGAGCGGCGAGGTTTTCAGTCAGACGACGTTTGGGTAATTGATCCCGATTCGCGGCTGACGCAACTCGGCTTGTTGCCGTTGGTCGAAAACGATCACAACTACTTTTTCTTTGAAAGCCGCAGCTATCAAGTTCGTAGTACCGCCTTCAATCGCGTTCAGAGTACCGCCTTCCGCGTTCAGAGTACCGCCTTCAGGCGGCAGACTTCTGACGAAGGCGATTCGACGGTAGAAAACCAGCCGCCTGAAGGCGGAACTACGAACACGATTGCCGAGCTTGCCGCTCATTGGAGCGGGGAACTGATCGGCAATTCCGAACCGTCTTTTCCTTTTGTCGCTTTGCCGGAAGAACATCAAGAGTTAGGCAAGCGAGTCACCAATTCAATCCGCAATCCGCAATCCGCAATCCGCAATCTGGTAGCGGTGAGTTTTGGTGTCGGAGGCAATCACAGCAAACGAGTCTCTGACGAATTCGAGCAGCAACTGATCGAACACTTACTTACCGATTCCAAAGTCCTTTTGGACAAAGGCGCAACTGAAGAAGAACGCGAGCAAATCAACCGCATCGTCTCCGCCGTTCGCGCCGCAGGCAAGACCGTCATCGAACTCAATGAATCCACCAAACTCGACTTGCCCTTTGACCTGCTGCCCCAAGCCGATGTAGTAACTTGGGACGGCAGCATCGGAGCCTTCGCCGGATTGATTGCCGCGAGCGATCAATACATCGGTTACGATTCCGCCGGCCAACACATCGCCGCCGCGCTCGGCGTGAAGACACTGACAGTGTTTGTCGGCGCGAACAACACAACCTTCGCCGACCGCTGGCGACCATTTGGAGGAGGAAGAGTAGACGTTGTGAATGCCATACTGGCAATGGACATCGTCAGGTCGAATTTTTCTGGCTCGGTTGTTTCATCGCCTTGGATTTTTGCAAGCTAAAAAATGCCGAGTCGAATTGAATTTCCAACTCGGCGACAAAATTGACTGAGGGACGCAGGGTAAAGAACACGACTCAGTTCCTGGATTTGTCTTAGACGGGTAGCCGCCAATGAAGAGAGTTGGTAATTCGACCAATCATCAATATCGTTCGAAATTGAACTGCAAGCATAGCCGTTTCAAGTGATAAAGATAGGGTTGGTTGTTAAGCCGTAAACGCCAAAACTCGACCGACCAATCCGACCACAGTCGAAATTGTGTTCAGGATGGCAACCGTGTTATTTAGCGCATCCAGTTTGGCTTGCAGATTCTCAATTCCCGACTCGATGTCTGCAGACAGTTCGCTCAGTTTATTGGCAATGTCTTCCAATTCAGCATTCGTCAGCTTACTGACTTGTTGGGATACCTCATTCCGTAGGGAAACAAACCGGGCGCGCGTCGGCTCTGTTTTGGTGCTGAAGAAGTTCTGCATTTCCGTTGAGTGCAGTCGAGTATCGAGGGCGCGTAAATCACGTAAAAGTTTGGTTTTGGTCACGACTTTTCTCCTGATCTGTTTATTGGCCTTTCAGTTTTTCAGCAATGGTTAGCAGAGTGCTGAAATCGGCAAGCAGAGAATTCATGCTGGCAAAGGTCAACTTCCCCGCCATTAGGTCATCAAAGGCTTGTCTCAATTTTTTGATATTGTTGCTTGCTGTTTGCAGTTGCTCCGCGGTTAATTTCATGGTCAACACAGAACGCCTGTTGTTGATCCATGTATCTGGGTTAGCTATCGGTGTAGGCGAAGTTAGAGGGCCAATCACCAATCGTTGTTCTTTGGTCTGTTGCGTGATGGTTAGGTCATGGTTGATTTTTTTAGAAAGTGCGCTCAAAAGCTGTTCTTGCAGCAGCAATTCTTTCTGGATGGTGTCCTTGCGCAGTTGTAGTTCATCTTTGAGCGCGCCGCGGATAATGCCGCTCACAACGGTGTTGGTAATTGGGCCGGCTGCCGCGGAAACCGGAGAAGGGGTGAATCCGCTGCCTCTAAGCTGACTGCCAACTCTGTTGAGATTCCCAATTAACCCACTGTCCGAACTCCCAATCGCTTGCTGAGCTTTTCCGGGCGCGTCGGAAGTTGCCAATTCCTGTAGCAATTCAAAGTATTGCCCAAGCAGATTGACGTGTTGCCGAAGTTGGCCAATCACCTGAAGCATTTTTTCATCCTCATCTGAAAGATTTTTGTAAAGCTCTGGCGACAGGTTTGATAAGGCATCGTCTTGCAAGAGCTTTTCCGATGTTGCGTCAACGCCGATATTCCCAGTGGCGACCAGTAAGCTGTTCATTGCCGCCACATAGGTTGTTCCCGCTTGCGCCAGGCCGGCGTAATCTTTCGCTGACTTGCAGCCCGCAAGAAGAGAAGCGAAAATAAGCGTCAATGAGAAAAGTTGTCGAAATCGAATATTCATAAGCACTCCTGTTTGGTTTTATGTAAGTCCAAATAAGCTGTTGGGAAAATGCCAAGCCTTATCTTGATTAATGGAGCATGTCACCGTTATTTCACTATGACCTTCTGCGGAGTACTCTTGAAAGCAACGCCTTTGCTGTCCTTGCCCTCAATGGTAAAGCTAACTTCTCCGGGGCCTGCATCTGCTTTTTTGAATACAACGTCGCGTTCGACGATTTTCCCGTCTGCTGATGTTTGATTTTCGATTGGTTCAATTACGTCTTTATCAAACTTGATGCTGTACGTGTACCATGGCACGCCGCCCGTGATTGTCATGTCCAACTTGGCAATAGTCCCATTTGAAGGTTGATCGGGGTTGAATTTGACTCCCGTGATTTGAATGGCGGATGGTTGCGTAATCTCAGTTGCTGCTATTGCTGGTTTCACGGTTGAACCATAGTAAAAACCCATAACCGTTCCGAGCACGCCGATCAGGACCGTAAACACTTCCTTGCCTAAAGCAAAGCGCTCCTTCAAGTCACCTCCGTTTCCAAGAATGACGGAAAGCACTAGGAGCATTGCTATCATGATGGTGCCAAAAGACACCAGATATGTGATGATCCCGCGTGCTGAAGAATCGTTGCTTAGGTCTACAGCGCCGATTCCGCCGAAGCCTTTGTAAAGAAAAATGGCAAAAACCACGCCTATGATTGTGAGGGTTGTGTTTTGCACGATAGGCTTCCGAAGAGGCGATAAATAAGTCGAACGATTGTGTTGGTTCGTAGTTTCGCTCGCTTCGTCAAGGCTAGGTGGATGTGTTTCTTCAACGTTCATTGTGATTTTTGTTGGGGTGGTTTGGTCGGCAGTGATGACGACATCGGATTGCAACGTGGGGTGACGGCCTTTCAAGACGGCGGATATTTCATACGTGCCGGGCGGTAAATTGTCGAAATGAAATTGCCCCTGAGCATCTGTTGCCTGAGCCTGCGGCTCAGCCACTCCGATGAGCGTTACCGTTGCGCCCTGAATTGGTGCGTCTTTATTGTCAACAACGGTTCCCGCAATATTTCCTGTTTCTGCCATATTTTGCCTCCAAAATTGACTTGGTTTTGGTTCTCACTTTGGTATGAGCGAGTTAGCTCTGAAATTTCATGGCCATTGAAAATTTTCTTGAGGATTGCTTTAGAGCTTGTCTATGAAAAAGTCGCACCTATAATGCCGTTGGGTTGTTCGACCCGACATCGCTACTCATTCCATAAATTCAGTAACCCCAGGACGGGCAAGTCAATGCTGGAATTTTGCAGAGGCGGCTTCATCCTTTAACCCCCACAGAGCGAAAAGGTGATGAAATCATTGCCCGAGCTGATGAAGAACCGGTCTATGACTGAAGAAGAATTCAAGCGTTTTCTCAACTGGCTGGATGTGGATCGTGAGTTTGCCGCGCAAACTTATGAAAAGTTGCGTCGCCGTCTGATTGTTTACTTCATCAAACGCCAATGCTCTGCCGCCGAAGACCTGTCCGATACAGTTCTCAATGCGGCGATGGAGCATTTCCTGAAGCAAAATGCTTTGTTGCTCGGCCAACCTCTTCCGTACATTTTCGGCATTGCTCGCAATGTGTATCGGCAACACCTCAACAAGCAGATTTCCCTTGACGGAGACGTGGATTGGCAGCGTCTTTCCTTCCCGGATTTTTCGGAAGAAACTTCCGAAAAGGAACGACGAAGCGTGTGTTTGCGGGCTTGTCTTGGCGAATTGAAAGATCAAGACCGCCAATTGTTTCTGTTGTATTACCTCAAAAAAAACGAAGCACTGGATGAATACCGAATCCGTTTGGCCGCACAGTTCGGGCTGACGATTAACGCCTTGCGGTTGAAGATGATGCGGTTGCGCGACCAACTGCGGTCGTGCATCACGACTTGCCAGCAAAAGGCCGAGGCGTAAAAAACATTTGAAATTTCCGGCTCGCTTTTGGAATAGCAATACGGAGGCTCGCCGGAATGACCGGAATGAAAAGATATGAACTGGTATTCCGAAGACGACAAACTGCTCCGACGCTACCTGCTGAACGATGTGACGGCGGAAGAGCGGCGGCTGGTCGAAGGCCGCCTATTGAATGATGGTGATGTTCAGACAGCCGAAGAAGAGCCGGATTTTGTGGATCGGTTGCTGCTGGCGGAAGATGAATTGATTGACGATCATGCGCTCGGAGCATTGTCAGAACGCGAGCGGGTATTGTTTGACTCGAACTTTGCGATCAATTCCGAGCGAAGACAAAAGCTCATCATTGCTGAAGGGGTTGTGGCTCAGGCAGCCGCCGATATGGAACTTCGCTCTCTGAATAGAGACCGCGAGCAGGTTGACAGCCAGGCCGAGCGCTCGGAGGGCGACACAAGTATTGACGTGAAAATTGAGTGGTTACATAGGCTCTTTTTTCCAAGCTGGAAGATTGTCGTTTATGCCACGATCACGTTGGCCTTAGGTTTGGGCATTTGGCGATTGTTTAAGTCTGAGCCGGATTTGGTCAGAGCCAGGAAAGAAATACGACAGGTTTACAGTTTCAAGCGCCCGTTGGAAATTCGCATCAGCGGGTATGAATACGCCATGTTTCCAAAAACGCTTGGTGAAGAGCAGGGCGGTTTTGATTACGTGGCTCTTGACCGTGCAGAACGGTTCCTGCTCGATGAATTGGCGAAACAGCCGACTGTGGAAACACAACACGAACTGGGACGGCTTTATCTGGCGAGAAAGAAATTCGATCAAGCTGAAGCAATTCTTCAATTGGCGCTTCAGGCTGAACCTAATAACGCTTCGTTGCATGCCGATCTGGGAGCAGTCTTTTTTGAAAAATGGGAACGGCAACGTTCTGCCAGATCAACCAGCGGACAATCTGGTGAGCAAAATACTGAAAGCGATGGCTTGAAGCAGCGAAGCATTAACCATCTGACGAAAGCTCTGTCGCTGGATGGTTCGTTGCGCGAGGCGCGGTTTAACCTGGCGCTGCTTTACCAGACTTCCAATCAAATCCCGCAGGCGCTCGAAGAGTGGGAAAAGTATCTAAAAGACGATCCGGCTTCACCATGGGCTGAAGAAGCAGAACGCAATTTGAGGATGCTGAAGTAATCGCTCTGGCCAAATTTCGAGTGAAAGCACCGAACGGAGGAAAGATGGCTTCGGAAAGTACGAGTCGGCGTTCTTCGGAATTGAAACTGAAATTCACGGGACGATTTTTCCGTCGAGCCACGATCATCGCCTTGGCAGGGCTGGCAGCCGTTGCCGCAACTTGGTGGTGGAAACAGCAATCTCCGATCAATCGTGGAAACAAGGCGCTGAATGCGGCTTATCGCTTTTCGCGCCCGTTGCAAGAGCGCATCTCAGGGTTTGATTACGCCTCATTTGTGCAGGTTCGTGGTGGAGAAACAAAAAGCGACAATCTGGCCTTAGTCCAAGCGGAGCGGTTTTTCCTTGATGCGGCCAGCGATCGCAGTCCGGAAGCGTTGCATGCTCTGGGACGGCTTTATCTGGCTCAGGGAAAACTCAAAGAGGCAGGCGATCAATTCGAACTGGCTTTGCAGGGAAACGACCAGAACGCCCAGCTACACAACGATCAGGCGGTCTTGCTAATGGCGAAAAGCCGCGCCGCTACCGGAGGTGCGGAATCTGGCGAAGAGATTGAACAACTGGCGATTGCACTCGAACATTTCAACCGCGCAGTCGAACTTGACCCAAACCTGAGCGAAGCCGTCTTCAATCGCGCGCTTTTATTCAATCAAATGCTCTTGCCGCAACGAGCGCGCGATGCATGTCAGCAATACCTGAAGCTGGATACTTATTCCAACTGGGCGACAGAAGCCAGAATGAATTTGCAGCACATTGGTGAAGGGGAATTCCAGCCGGAATCATCTCAAACTCTCAGCCAGCTTGTGCAAAGCCTGCGTCAGGCTCATCAGGAAAAAAATGACGAACTGGCTGGTAAAATCCTCGGTCAAAAAACTGACCGTGTCGGCAGTTTAGTCCTACGGAAATTGATAGATGACTTGCTGGTGACTGAAGAAAGTGGAGAAGCACAAGAGGCGAGTCGTTTGAAGGAAACCCTGTCTTATGTCGGCGGGTTAGACAAACAGATAGCTGGCGATAGTTTTGTTGGAGATTTGGCCGCCTTTTACCGTCAAGCGATTGTTTCGCAGCATACCACCTTGCGTCAGGCGCAAAGTGAGTTGAAAGAAGGGTTGACGAAATTTGAAGAGGGTGATTTCGATCGTGCCGGAGAATCTTTTGATAAGGCAGGGCGATTATTTCATCGGCTGGGAGATCACAGCGAGGCGCTGCTGGCTGATTTTTTGCGATCACGGTGTTATCGAAAACGCAGTGAAATTGGGATTCGCTTCGCCATGCTTGACCGGCTTGCACAGGATTGTGAGCGGCGACAGTACAAGTGGCTGCTGGTTCAGATTCTAATCGCCCAGATTACAGTGCAGAGCAGTTTGGCCAATCACTCTTACGTAATTGAGCACAGCCGCCGGGGGATACAAATCGCTCAAGCGATTAGTGATACTGATTCTTGGGGAACATTGTTGCTTCAGGCGGCGGAATCATATTACCAGCTTGGTAATTACAACCGGTCATTAACGCTTTACCGCGAAGGCCTCGCGTTAATTCATCGCCATTCAGCCAGACCATGGATGCACTGGGCGCTCAATATGTCCATCGCTTTTCCGCTTAACGCTATGGGGCATTATGCTGCTGCGGCGGAATATCAGCTTGAGTCGGCGCGAGTCGCACGTTTGAAATTAAGCCCGAAGCAAAGCTGTCTGTCATACAGCAATCTTGGGCTAACTTATGGCTTTCAAAAAAACTACAACGAAGCAATAAAGCAGGCGAATAATGCTTTTGAGGCGGCAAAATCCATCACAGGAGAGTTCTCCCGTAAGGAATCTCAGGCTTTAGCCACGCTCAATCTCGCTTACATTCACCTTAGAGCAGGACTGGCAACGCAGGCGTCCAAAGCGTTCGATCAGTCCATAGAGCTATATGAAGGGCTGGATTCGCAGGAGGCACTGAAATACAGCGCGCACAAAGGCCGGTTGCTTTCCGCGCTGGCAGGCGGTGAGACCCAATTACTGGAAAAGGAAATTGAAACAGTGTTGAAGCTGTTCGAAGAGTACCGGGTTCGAATCCGCGAAGAGAGCAATCGCAATAGCTTCTTTGATCTGGAACAAAGCATTTACGACGTTGCCATTGACTTCGAATTCGCGCAAAAGCAGAACGCTCAAGCTGCTTTCGAGTTGTCTGAACGCTGTCGTGGAAGATCATTGAGGGATTTGGTTAGTAATGCTCCTCTGGCAATTGAAGATGCCGTAACTCCTGACTTGCGGCATCAACAAATTGCACCGCCGCTGAGCCTGACCGAAATCCAGTCGCGCATGCCCCAACAGGCGCAACTGGTTCAATATGCTGTCTTGAAAGAAAGATTGCTGATCTGGGTGGTTAGACCCGGACGCCCGCTTATCAGCCAGGAGCGGAAAATCTCCGCCGCCCAACTTGAAGGCGAGGTGACAGCTTATCTGAACCTGATTGCAAGGAATTCGCCCGGAGATCAAGTGGAACTGGTTGAATCCGCACAGCGACTTTACCGGTGGCTGATTGAACCAGTGGCAGATGTGCTTGATAAAGACAAAATTCTTTGCCTGTCGCCGGACAAGGTTCTCAATCAATTGCCTTTTGCTGCGCTTATCCAACCGGGCAGTTCGCGTTTTTTGCTTGAAGATTATTCTTTGCTTTTCACTCCAAGCGCGACAATGTTTGTCATTTGTTCTGAGGCCGCCGTCGCAAAAGAAAATGTCGCTGAAGAAAAGTTGTTGGTCGTGGGTGATCCTTCATTCAATCGGCCTGCTTTTCCGTCAACTCCATACCTTGCGTCGGCGCGGCACGAAGCCGAAGCTGTCGCAGATTTATACCGACAACCTAAGAAACTGATTGGCGACCAGGCCAGCAAGCGTCGGCTGTTGGAACAAATAGATAAATTTGACCTGCTGCATCTGGCGCTCCATTGCGTAGTTGATGCTCGATCGCCAATGCGTTCAAAGCTGTTATTGGCTGATGGGGGGAACGGCGACACGTCGTCAGGCGTGTTGCAGGCTTATGAAATCTATTCTTTGCCGATGGAGCGGTTGCGACTGGTCATCCTTTCGGCTTGTCGTTCTGGCGTCGAGCGGTATTACGGCGGTGAAGGGATGATAGGCATTTCACGGCCCTTTATCGCCAAAGGTGTTCCTCTGGTTGTCGCCAGTCTTTGGGATGTAGATTCAGACGCAACGACCGAGTTAATGATTCGCTTTCATCAATTTCGCAGAAAACCAATGGCAACATCCGAAGCTCTCAGACAGGCGGAATTGAGCCTGATGCGAGATTCGACTTTGCCTTATCGTCAACCCTACTTTTGGGCATCTTTTGCAAGTATCGGTGGATACACCCGATTTTAATTTGAAGCCTTGAAAAACTCAGGCTGCCAGATGCAGTAGCAGTTTCTTGCATCACAATTTCGTTCGCCGCTAATCAAGGAGAATAAATATGACTACAACATCAGAATCTTTGATCTGTTTTTACTTCGAAGGCATCGTTGCTCTTTGCGTTTCTCAGGATCCGGCAAAACGCGATCATTTTGCCGCGGGAATCATCAAGCCGGTGGCGAGCGATGATGAGGTTCCCAAGCACGTTCATTCGATTGATATACGCAAGCTGGTAGGAAAGGAAGTCGCTGAAGACTTTCCTCGCATTCAATACAACATTCAAAATCCCGCTCGGTTGCTCAATGTGGCGATCAACAACCAACAGCAAGTTCCGAGTGTCAAACTGCTTCGACCTTCAGGCGCTGGTGGGGATTTGGATCGCATTGCAGCAGTTGCCGGTTTTGATTGGGTGTTGGATGTCGAAAAAGACATGCACGGCGAAGAAGTGAAGCTTAAAAGAGAAGCTCTACGAACGGTTCTGCGCGTCAGCGGAGTTTCGGATGGCCTTTTTTATGCTCCCGACATGAGCGACGGGTCGGTATTTACCAGAGATGAAAACGGTGTCGAGAAATCTTATTACGGCGCTGCGGAAAGCGTGGCGGCCATAGTTCCTTTACCGGTAGGTGGTGCGATGTTATCCGTTGTGAAGAAAGATGGAACAAATGAACAATTCCCGTTACCGTATGCTCAAGGCGCCATTTATTACGTCAATATGATCAACACCTGTCACCAACAAGGTTGCAGAGGAATGGAAGAAGATGTCGTTTGCTTCTACAACGCTTTGAACGATGGCGGCATTGGAGGAGTAAAACGAGTGCAGTTTATCCCGCCTCCTCCTTCTAGGCCATCGCCACAGGCAACACCTTTGACTCAATGCACAGTGCCTGATTACGGTTTCAGAGATGACCTTCCCGATCCCGCGTGAGCATTTCAATTGAAAAGAAAGCGTAAAGGCGAGAGTCATCAACCGGTGACTCTCGCCTTGATTTTAATCCTTTTTCGACTTCGGTCGTTGATTCGCAGTCAGCACTTTCTTCCTCATTCGAATGAATTTCGGCGTGACTTCGACCAGTTCGTCGTCGGCGATGTATTCGATGGCCTGTT
This sequence comes from uncultured Heliomicrobium sp., assembly GCA_964470555.1. Lineage (GTDB taxonomy): Bacteria > Acidobacteriota > Blastocatellia > RBC074 > RBC074 > RBC074. The sequence continues at coordinate 1,914 of CAYYDG010000052.1, read as the reverse complement.
CCAGCGTCAGGTCGCGGACGGGAACCAAACGCAAGGCTTCGTCTGCTGTCGAAGCGCGCATGTTGGTCAGTTTCTTTTCGCGGATGATGTTGACGTCCAAATCCACGTCACGGGAGTTTTCGCCGACGATCATGCCTTCGTACACGTCCGTTTGCGGTTTGACGAACAGTTCGCCGCGTTCTTGCAGGTTGTAAATCGCATAACCCGTTGCAACGCCCTGGCGGTCAGCGATCAAACTGCCGGTGCCGCGTCCAGCCAGTTCGCCCTGCCATTTACCCCAGCGCAAAAACAGCGTGTTCAACAATCCCGTGCCTTTGGTTTCGGTCAGGAATTCGTTGCGGAAACCGATCAAACCACGCGAAGGAATTTCAAACTCCATGCGCACGCGCCCGTGACCGTGATTGACCATCTTGGTCATGGTGCCTTTGCGGCGTCCCATGGCTTCGGTGACGACGCCGATGAATTGGTCTGGAACGTCAATCACTGCCAGTTCGATGGGTTCGCGCAATTCGCCGTCAATTTTTTGCGTGACGACTTGCGGGCGGGCGACGTTCAGTTCGTAACCTTCGCGGCGCATTTGTTCGATCAAAATTGCCAATTGCAATTCGCCGCGACCAGAGACGCGGAACTGATCTGGCGAATCCGTGTCTTCGACGCGGATGGCGACGTTGCCGAGCAATTCCTTGTCGAGTCGTTCGCGGATTTTGCGCGAGGTGACGTGCTGGCCGTCTTTGCCTGCGAAGGGCGAAGTGTTGACGCCGAAGATCATTGAAATGGTCGGTTCGTCCACGACGATGCGCGGCAACGGACGCGGATCGGTTGCCGAAGTGATCGTGTCGCCGATGTTGATGCCTTCGATTCCGGCCAGCGCGATGATGTCGCCGACCGAAGCGCGTTCGACCGGAATCTGTTTCAAGCCTTCAAAAGTGTAAAGCTGCGTGATCTTGGTTTTTTCCAGCTTGCCGTCAATCTTGCAGACCGAAACCTGATCGCCGACGGCGACCGTGCCGTTGAAGATGCGGCCAATCGCCAATCGTCCGACGTATTCGCTGTAATCCAGATTCGCCACCAGCATTTGCAGCGGAGCTTCTTCGTTGCCCGAAGGCGGCGGAACGGTTTTCAGAATTTGTTCAAACAGCGGTTGCAGGCTGTCGCTTTGGTGATCGAGTTCGTGTTTGGCGATGCCGTCGCGCGAAATGGCGTACAGAATCGGGAAGTCAATTTGTTCGTCCGCCGCGTCCAGATCAATGAACAGGTCGTAAACTTCGTTGACGACTTCCTGCGGGCGTGCGTCCTGGCGGTCAATCTTGTTGATGACGACAATGACCGGCAGTTTCTGTTCCAGCGCTTTGGACAGCACGTAACGGGTTTGCGGCAACGGGCCTTCGGAAGCGTCCACCAGCAAGGCTACGCCATCGGCGAGTTTCAGCACGCGTTCGACTTCGCCGCCGAAGTCGGAGTGTCCCGGCGTGTCCAGAATGTTGATTTTTGTCTGGCCATAATGCACGGCGGTGTTTTTGGCCATGATGGTGATGCCACGTTCGCGTTCCAGATCCATGGAATCCATGACTCGTTCAACGATCTTTTCGTTGGCACGATACAGGCCGGATTGTTTCAGCATGGCGTCCACCAGAGTGGTTTTGCCGTGGTCTACGTGAGCGATAATTGCGATGTTGCGAATGTCTTCGCGGGTATTCGATGAGTTCATAAAGGATTTTTCTTCGCTGAGCGATGTTCTGGTAAAAGCTATGCTAAGCCAGCGTCGCACGTCGTAGCAAGCGGGCCTTGAGTTGCCAAGAGCTATAAGTTGCCAAGCAGCCTTGGCTGCCAGATAATCCGCGCTTCAAAAAATCAATTCAGAAGGAGTCTGACATGTCGTTTGCGACAACGCCCTGAAACGATGAAAACGGCTGC
>CAYYDG010000051.1:0-54165 GCA_964470555.1 uncultured Heliomicrobium sp. | reverse complement strand
ATCACAATCTGCATTACAACAATCGCTTGCAGTTGGTGGAAAATCGGTTGGGGACAGACGCGAACAGTTCGACTACGTGGAATCGCGGAGCGTTGATCAACTATTACAGCAACCAGGCTCGAACGGCGAACGATCAATGGTTGAACGCGACGGACAACAACGGCAACGTCACTCGCGTCCAGCATTTCGTGCCGACGGCGGATGTGGCAGACCCGGTCAACAATTACGCCGTGCCGATGATTGACGATTACGATTACGACGCGCTGAATCGCATCACGCTGGTGACGGGGCGTCAGCAGGCTTCGAGCGGCAGCGGTTGGACCTCGGTTTACGCGCAAGGTTATTCGTATGACCGCTGGGGCAACCGCACGATCAATCAAGCGGCGACTTGGGGAACCGGAATCAACAACGCGCTGTACACGGTTGACGCGGCGACGAACCGCTTGACGGCCATGAACGGCACGGGGATGACTTATGACTCGGCGGGAAATCAGACCTACGACGCGACGGGCAATCGCTGGTTCGATGGCGAGAATCGCATGCACAAGGCGACGCAAGGCAGCACGACCAGTCATTACGTGTACGACGCCGACGGCAAACGAGTCCGCCGCATTATCGGCAGCGTGGAGTATTGGCAGGTCTACGGCATCGAAGGCGAATTGATCGCCGAATACCCGGTGAATGGCGCGGCTTCAACGCCTCAGAAAGAATACGGTTACCGCAGCGGGCAAATGCTGATCGTCGCCGAAGGCAGCAAAGCGCAATGGACGTTGGCTGATCATCTGGGGACTCCGCGCATGGTTGTGGACAAGAGCGGGCGCTTGTTTGATGACCCGGCCACGACAACGTATGACGAGCGATTGGTGCGGCACGATTACCTGCCTTTTGGCGAAGAACTGCTGGTCGGCATGGGCAACGGCAGCATCCGCAGCGCGGGGATAGGATATGCTGCGGACGCTGTTCGGCAAAAGTTCGGGTCGAAAGAACGGGATAATGAGACTGGGATGTACTACTTCATCCATCGCTACTACTCGTCAACTCAGGGAAGGTTCACCAGTACAGACCCAGTTGGACAGGCAGGCGTTGAGGAGAGCGACCCACAAACTTGGAACCTTTATGCCTATACTCGCAACAACCCGCTGAAATTCTCTGATCCCGATGGATTGAAGGTCCGGATATGTGACACAAATGGCAACTGCGTCGAAGTATCAGACTTTGATGCCAATCGCTACCTCTACAATAAGACGTATCAACAGCAAAGTGGTTATCGTACCGATGGTAAGGGCAACATTTTTGACACTCAGGGTAATAGGATTGGTACTTACCAGAACATCAGTTGTGATGCCTGTGGTGGGCCTGGTGCAGATCGGCTCCTCCATAATGATCTGCCCAGTCGAATGCAAGCAGTTAAGAATGGTATTTACATTGTTGGGGCTTTAAATCTTGCGGTTCCTGCGGCCATTATGGGTGCGGAAATCGCTAGTGGCGCAGCTTTTCAAGGAGTCCAAAACTACTTCATCACTGTTAGAGGTGCGCGTCCCTTCTCGCACCTCACGCTCGACCAACTCAAAGCGCTCATCAGTGGAAAGAATACGCTGCTGGCCAAGTGGTTTAAATCTGGTAGCACTGAAATTCCTCCAGGGCTTAATACAAAAGACCTGAAAGTCTACTTAGAAATTGCGCTGCGCGATATAGCAAGAGGTCAAGGGGGCGTAGACGTTCCAGGTGTTGGGCAGCTACAGTATGCCCGCCTCTTGCAAATTCTCAAGGCACTAGGAGAGATAAAGTGAGGTAGATAGATGAGCCAGGTTATTGATGAACTTAAAAGTTACTGGATGAGTACAAGAGTCAAATTTCGCCCGCCAGCGTCTCTGGACGCGGTCGGAGATTTTGAGTCACGATATAGCGTAATAATGCCTCAAGAACTTCGGGACTATTTCCTAACTTTTGATGGCCTTGAAGACGAGGAATGGGACAATGACATGATTTCATTCTGGCCCTTGCACCGGATTGGGAATATCCCTGAAGTTCTGGGCAGGCACGGTGGTTTTCCTGACTATCGTGCGATTGTACAGAATCTTCCTAATTCAGAGTCCTACTTTGTATTTGCTGACTATCTGTGTTTTTCGCACGTTTACGCATTTCAGCTAGCTACAGAGTCAAGCGAAAAAAGCCCCGTGATGTGGATTGGGAGTGGCGTTTCTTTTGGTAAGCTGGCTGACTCATTTTCAGACTTTCTCAAAAAGTATCTCCTCAGCCCTGGTGACCTGAAAAATGCGGTTCTGATGTTGCCAATTTCAACAGTAGAGAGAGAAAAGCGAAACAAGGAATGGTCTGCTGACAGGCAATAACGAAGTAGGGCGGGTGATAACGGCGGGTTAAGTCCGCTGAGAGGCTCTGATAATAAAGGGCCTTATCATCCGCCCCGGCTTCTACAGATCCCTTGCGCGTCGGCTCCAGGACGGCTAACACATTCCGCCGAACGCTCTCTCATATTGGGGCCTTGCGCGCGCCCGTAGCGTTCATTCAGCTTTCTGTATTGCCTCGGAAACGAATTTCTGTTCAACGCTCAGGGGCAGATCAAACGCGAACGCTTTGGCACAACGACGGCGCTTTATCACAACATCCATTACAACTCGCGCGGGCAAGCGGTGGACATTCGTTTGGGCACAAGCTCCGCAGACGAATGGACGTGGAATCGCGGCGCGCTGATCACCTACTTCAGCAATCAGGCGCGCAGCATCGGCAACGCATTCCTCAACGCCAATGACAACAACGGCAACGTCACCATGCAGGAACATTACGTTCCGATGGACGACGCTTATTCCAGTTACGCCATCCCGCTGCGCGACACTTACGAATACGACGCGCTGAATCGCGTTACCCAAGTCAACGGAGTTCAGCGAACGACTGGCGGCGCGTGGCCTTCGGTTTACGCGCAGCATTACAGTTACGACCGCTGGGGAAATCGCTGGATCAACTCAGCCGGAACGTGGGGCGCGAACATCTTCAACACGGTCATCACGCCGAATTCAGCCAACAACCGGCTGAACGGGATGACGTATGACTCAGCCGGAAACACCACCACCGATAACATCACGGGCGGAGGCGCGCGGACTTACGACGCCGACAACCGCATGACTTCGGCGCAATCGGGCGCGACTTGGAATTATTACGTGTACGACGCCAACGGCAAGCGCGTGCGACGCATCGTCAACGGAATCGAAACCTGGCACGTGTACGGTTTCAGCGGTGAGTTGCTGGCGGAATACTCGGTCAATGGAGCGACGGGGTCTCCGCTGAAGGAATATGCCAACGGCGGGCAGACGATGATCGTCGGCGATGCGACGAATGTGCGCTGGACGGTGGCGGATGCTTTGGGGACTCCGCGCATTGTGGTGGGCAAGACTGGCGCGCTGTCGGACGTGACGCGGCACGATTACCTGCCCTTCGGCGAAGAATTGTTTGTCGGGATGGGCAACGGCAGCGTGCGGACGACCGGGATGGGGTACGCCAACAGCGGAACGCCGGACGGGATTCGTAAGAAGTTCACGGGCTACGAGCGCGATGATGAAACGGGGCTGGATTACGCGCAGGCTCGGTATTATTCCAGCAAGCAAGGGCGCTTCACTTCGCCGGATGAGTTCACGGGCGGGCCGGATGAGTTGTACGACTTCGCGGATCTCGCCTCGGACAATCCGCTGTTTTACGCCAGCCTGATTCAGCCGCAGTCGCTGAACAAGTATCAGTATTGTTACAACAATCCGCTGTCTATGGTTGACCCTGATGGACATGGGCCAGAAACAGTCTGGGATGTTATCAACATAGGAATCGGGGTTGCCTCATTCATTAAGAACGTGAAAGACGGCAACTATAAAGACGCAGCCATTGATGCGGTTGGGGTTGTGGTTGATAGCGTAGCTGCGGCAGTGCCAATTGTTCCGGGTGGTGCGGGAACGGCCATCAAGATTGCCCGTGGCACTGATAAAGCAGTTGACACATTCAGAACTGCTGAGAAGGGAGCTGATCTTACCAAGAAAGGCGGAGGTGTCGTTGAAACGGTTGGCAATTTACGTAAAACGGGCAAGAAAGATGCACACCATACTATTCAAGATGCAGCAGTACGCGATGTCCCAGGCTATAATACGAATGCCGCTCCTGGAGTCCAGCTTTCAGGGCCGGCTAATAAGCCTCGCACTCCGCACCATGAGGCAACACAGGTTCAACGACAGCGCGGAGGTGGAACCTACGGCGCTGAACGACGCATAGGCTATAAAGCGCTTCGCCGCGCAGGATTAAAAAAAGAGGATGCACGGAAAAAGATAGAAGAGGCAGACGCTTATTTCGAAAGTCTTGGCGTAACTAAAGAAACGCCTACACGAATTCCGGGGAATCGTAAAAAACAATGAATAACGAAAAGATAATAAGGACTGCGCGCCAGATATTAACGCTATTAGTTCAGGGAAATTACTCTGAACTCGAAAATCTGACTAATAGCAGACGACTAAACCAAGCAGAGATAGCCGATAGCATTCAGCAGTATGGCAAGATTCTTGTCCTGCCGCCTGACAGCACTTTTGACAATTTGGACATAATTGAGATTGAAGGAAAGAGTCCAAAGCAATGGGATGTGCGAATAGATTTATGGACTCTTGAAGAGGGAAGGTCAGACTTAACAATAGAATTAACTCTTGAGGACAATGATGAAGATATGTGTAGTGTCGAAATAGATAATATCCATGTCCTGTAGGGACTTGATAGTTGTTTAGACAATAGAGCCATACTCTGGCCAATTCGGCCAACAACCGGCTGAACGGAATGACGTATGACTCAGCCGGAAACACCACCACCGACAACATCACGGGCGGCGGCACGCGGACTTATGACGCCGACAACCGCATGACTTCGGCGCAATCGGGCGCGACCTGGAATTATTACGTCTATGACGCCGACGGTAAGCGTGTGCGGCGCATCGTCAACGGAATTGAAACCTGGCATGTGTACGGTTTCAGCGGAGAGTTGCTGGCGGAATATCCGGTCAATGGGGCGACGGGTTCACCGAGCAAGGAGTACGCCAACGGTGGGCAGACGATGATCGTCGGCGACGCGACGAATGTGCGCTGGACGGTGGCGGACGCTCTGGGGACTCCGCGCATTGTTGTTGGAAAGACCGGCGCGCTCAGCGATGTAACGCGGCACGATTACCTTCCCTTTGGCGAAGAGTTGTACGTCGGGATGGGCACGGGCAGCATGCGGACGACCGGAATGGGCTACGCCACGGGCGGGACGAACGACGGGATTCGGAAGAAGTTCACCGGTTACGAGCGCGATGATGAAACGGGGCTGGATTACGCGCAGGCTCGGTATTATTCCAGCAAGCAGGGGCGCTTCACTTCGCCGGACGAGTTCACGGGCGGGCCGGATGAGTTGTACGACTTCGCGGATGTGGCATCGGAAAACCCGATGATCTACGCGGAGTTGGACGAACCGCAATCGCTGAACAAGTATCAATACTGTTTCAACAACCCACTGGCATTGGTGGATCCAGACGGACATAAGAGTTGGAGAGATTGGGCAAGAACGGTGGTCGAAGTGGCGACCTACGTGCCGGGGCCGATCGGGACGGTGGCGAGCGTGGTGCAGGCGGTGGACAAGCTGGCCCAGGGGGATTACGCGGGAGCGGCATCAAGCGCGCTGGGAGCGGTTCCGGGAGCGAAATTGATCCGTGCTGGAGCAAAAGCGGTTGATAAATTGGCAGACGGCGCGAGGGTTTTGGACAAGTTAAATGACACTCGCAAGCAAGGCAACGCCATAAAAGCTGCTGGAAACGCCTGTGGGTTATGTTTCACGGCGGGCACAGAGGTCAGCACGCCCGACGGCTTGAAAAAGATCGAAGACATTCGCGTCGGCGACCGAGTGACGACGACAGGAGTCAACAAAGATCGTCCTGACGGATGGACGGCGGTTGATCCGAAACAGTGGCGTGTCGTCAAGCTGTTGATGCCTGACCCGAAAGGCAGCGAAGATGTTTACGAGATCGAGTTGCTGCGTTCGCTGGAATGGATCAGGAAGGTTGGGGCAGCGCCTCGCAGGTTCATTGAAATCGAGCTAACGGAAATGGGTTTGAGCGGGTTGGCGAAAGTCGAAACGATCACCGCTTGCCCGCCGATCAAAGCCGGTCTTGGCCGTGTCGTTTTGATGACCGTCACGCACATGGATCAAGGCGTGATGGAAATCGAGTTTGCGGGGTTGCGGAAAGCGTTGGAGCCGACTGTCAGCCATCCGCTGTTTTCGGCAGATCGAAATGATTGGGCTCCGGCAGGGCTGTTAAACGTTGGGGAACGAATCAAGACCAGAACCGGTAACGCCCAGATCAAGGCGATCCATTGGAAGAAAGGCGAACATCGGGTCTACAATTTCGAGGTCGAAGCTGATCACGCTTATTTTGTGAGTAAAAGTGAACTACTCAGTCACAATACTGGTACTTGCAAAATAGTAACCGTCAGTGCCAGCAGACACCCTGAAGCAGCTAGGCATATTGCTGACGCACAGCAAGCGGGTCAGCCTAGCGTGTTAACCATCAATCGCGCAGGTGCATCTTCTAATCGAAGAGCCTCTTTGCGAGGGCAGAAAAAAGTCCAAAATAAAGATTTAGATGAATACCCACCAGCAGTTAGTCAAGAGGGCGGAGCGGGTGCTAGTGTCAGGGCAATATCTCGTCGAGACAATCGTGGGGCCGGTGCTTCGTTTGGTCGTCAAATCAACAAGGTGAAAGATGGAGAAAAGGTGGAGGTAAAAGTTGTTGAATAATTTGGGAATATGGAGGATTTGGAAATGGAAACCAGCTTAGAACGACTTCTTTCGGTTGCAGGTAAACCGCTTTGCGCGGAGCCTCCTGTGATGTCGCAACAGTCACTATTTGATACTGGCAGGTTAGGGGAATCCTTAATAAGGTTGCTGCAAGGTAAGAATGGCTTTTATGCTTTTGAAAGCGCTCTTCATGTTTTCTCTTCCGGATGCCGAAATGCCACCCAAGATATAGAGACGTGGAATGAATATGATCTATGGAAGAAAGGTTACGGAGAGCTACTAAGCAATTACTTGTTTTTTGCTGAAGATGCATTTGGGGTACAGTTTGGAATATATTCTTCTCGGGTGATTAGATTTGACCCCGAAAGCGGCGAATCTGAGGAAATTGCTAATGACATTGAGGAATGGGCTGAAATTATACTTGCCGATTATGATTACCAAACTGGTTATTCATTGGCTCATCAGTGGCAGGCTAAAAATGGTGCGCTGCAAGAAGGAAAAAGGCTGTTGCCCAAAGTACCCTTCATTCTTGGCGGGGCTTATGAAGTAGAGAATTTGTATGCAGAAGACACATTGGAAGGAATGTATTTGCGCGCAGACATATGGCGTCAGATTCACGATTTGCCAGATGGTGCTCAAATCGAGTTGAAAGTTATTGAATAACCAGCCTTCGGTGTACGCACAGCATTACAGCTACGACCGCTGGGGAAATCGCTGGATCAACTCCGGCGGAACGTGGGGGGCGAATATCTTCAACACGGTCATCCTGCCCAATTCGGCCAACAACCGGCTGAACGGGATGAGCTATGACTCAGCCGGAAACACCACGACTGACAACATCACTGGTGGAGGCGCGCGGACTTATGACGCCGACAACCGCATGACTTCGGCGCAATCGGGCGCTACGTGGAACTATTACGTGTACGACGCCGATTAATCGGCAGCCTGTGTTCGTTGAGCGCGGTAAATGTAATGAGCGCGGCCAAATCGGATTTCGCAACCGTCTTCCAGTTTGGTGGCTTCGATGCGTTTGCCATTGACGAAGGTTCCGTTGCTGCTGCCGAGGTCGTAAATTGAATAATCGTTTTCTTCTGCAACAATGCGTGCATGCCGTTTGGAAACCGATGGATGTTCGATGACGAATTCGTTATTGAGCGTGCGCCCAACCAAAATTTCAGTTTCGTTCAAAATGTAAGCAATGTGTTCCTGACCATCCGGCGAAACGCTGACGAAATGTGGGCGTGTATCCAGGTTTTCTTTTGCCGGGAGTTTGATGTTGGCTCCGCAACGCGCGCAGAACTTGGCGCCAGGTCGTTGCGGAGTGGCGCAGATCGGACACAGTTCCAATTCTTCGGGTTCGGGCACAAACACGCCGCAGCGCGGACAGCTCATTCCGGCGGTTGCTTTGGCCCCACATTCCTGGCAATAGCGCCGGGTTGGCAACACCAGCGTGCCTTCGCGGTGAGGCGAAGTGTCGCTGTGAAATCGAATGCGCGACCGCACCCAGAAAAACAGCGCAATCATCAAAAACACCAACAGCACAAATACCAAAATTCCAAGCCTTGATGCGGCCATCAGCAAAACATCAAACAAAGCGTGCAGCAATGTGGCGTAAAGCCAGCCTTGCAAAATGATCGGGAAACGTTTGCGAAACAGATTGGGTTTGGTTTTGGCCTGGCTGAGACTCATGCCCCAAACGGCGGAAAACAGCGCGTGGCCGGGGTTTGACAGCGGTCCGCGCAGCAACACCAGCATCGGATCGTTTTGCGCCAGATACACGACGTTTTCGATGGCGGCGAAGCCCAGGGCCGCTGTTGCGCTGTAAATGACCCCGTCCAGCGGTTCGTCGAATTCCGGTCGGCGATAGGCGTAAAAATACACGGCCATCAGTTTCATAGCTTCTTCGACCGGCCCGACGACCAAAACAAACAGTAAAAAAAGAGAAAGCGGGGAATCTCCGAACAGATTAGTCAGCAGCGTTTTTCCCAGCAAATTCAGGAACAGGGCGGGAATCGTGGCCAGCGCGCCGAACAGAAACGTCATACCCAGAACGTGGCCGGACAATCGTTTGTAACGGGTTCGGCTGGAGAAATACCACAGCCACAGCGCGCACGGCAGCAACGACAATAAAGGCACCAGAATGAAGTATTGCAGAGCTGCCATCGAGGATAAATCGGGAGTTGGCGATAAGTTGGCAGGAGTCGGGCATCAAATTTTTCCACTGCCTGAGCGCCAACCTCAAACTCCGGTCATTCTTCCAGACTTTTGCGTTTGACGATAACCAGCGTGAGGTCGTCCACGGTTTTGGCTTTGCCGACGAATTTGGCCAGAGCTTCGTCAATTCGGTCACGCAAACCGGCTGGAGTGCGCCCGCGATTTTTTTGGACGATTTCGACCAATCGCGCTTCGCCGAACTCTTCTCCTTCTTCGTTCAAGCTTTCCGTGACGCCGTCGGAGTAAATGACCAGAACGTCTCCTGGTTCCAAATCCACCCAGCCTTCGCGGTATTCGGCGAATGGAGTAATGCCGACAGGGAAGCCGCCAATATCCAGCGTGGCGACTTCGCCGCTGGCTCTGACCAGCAACGGGGAATTGTGGCCTGCGGTGATGTAGTTCAATTGATGCGTGCGCGGATCGAGTTCGCTGTAAAACAGAGTGACAAAGCGATTGGAGGGCGTGTTGTCGTAAATGTATTGGTTGATTTCGCCTACGACTTCGCTGGCGGAAAGCCGCGTTGTGGCCTGGGCGCGAACCGCCGCGTGAACAGACGACATCAGCAAGGCCGCGCCGGTTCCTTTGCCGGAAACGTCGCCGAGCGCGACCACGTAACGGCCATCGCGTTTTTCGATGAAGTCGAAGTAATCGCCGCCGACTTCGTAACAGGGAAAGCTGACGCCGATCAGATCATATCCGGGGATCGGCGGCGGCGAGGCCGGGTGCAATCGCAATTGAATTTCGCTGGCTACCGCCAGTTCGTTGGCCAGCCGTTTCTGTTCCTGCTGTACTTCCAACAGCCTGACATTTTCTATGCGAATTGCCGCGACTCCCGCGATCAATGTCAACAACTGCAAATCGCGTTCGGTGAACCGGTTGGTTTGATATGGGCTGTCAACGTAAACCATGCCCGAAGCGCGATTTTCGACTGCCAACGGAACCGCCATGACTGAACGAACTCCGCCGAGCACGATTGACTGGCGTTCCTGAAAACGCGGGTCTTGTTGCGCGTCGGAAGTCAGGATGGAAGTGCATTGTCTGAGCACCTGTTCGGTGATGGAGTGGCTGATCTGTATTTCCTGGTGCGATGTGCTGGTCTGACGGCGGGCTTTCAATGCCTTGCAGACCAGTTCGGGTTGAGCATCCGATTTTCCTTCAGGCGTTTCGAGCAGCATGACGTAACCGCGATCCGCCGGGAGCGCATCGAACACGCATTCCAACACCTGCTGCAATGTTTCATCGAGCGAAAGCGGCGACAAAAGCGTCAAGCTGACCCGGCTGATGATGTTCAGTTCGTCCTGGCTGACCAGCTTTTGGTCAGGGTTCAAGGTGCGATTGTCAACGAAGGTCTTATTTAACTGTGTCTGCGAGTCTGTGATTTTCAGCAGGTCGTGCGCGGAATTTCGATTTCCGGCGACGATGGTCGCTTCAGGAGTGGGCGCGAAGCTGCTATCGGAAAACAGAATGCTGGTGCGTCCGCGGGCAGGCGCAGTGTCGGCTCGTTCGGAGTATTCGATCTCGGTTTCGCCGATGCGAATGATGTCGCGGTCGGTCAATTGCACCTGCGAAGTCAGCCGCGCACCATTGATCAATGTGCCGTTGGCGCTGCCCAGATCGCTGATCCAGAACGAATCGCCTCGGCGGCGGATTTCCGCGTGCAGCCGCGACGCGAATGGGTCTTCAACACACAAATCGTTACGAGCCGAACGGCCGATTGTCGTCCGAAGTCGGCTCAATTCTGTCACCGAATCGCCATGTGACGGTGTGGAGCGAACGATTAAACGTGGCATAGGGGATTCAGCGCTTTGAACAGCGGGACATAAACGAATCTATTCAAAGCTGTTCAGTGGCCCTTTGTTTTTTTGCTCAGGGTCGTTTTTGACCTGATTGAGAGTGTCGCCTTTCATCAGTTCACGGCGTTTGGCTTCCTCGCGCGCGGCTTTTTCCGTTCGCGCCGCGTTGCTCTGTGCGACGCCGACATAATTGCCGCTGTCAACACGCTTGAAATAATCGTGCGCCTGAGCCTGCTGTCCAAGTCCGTAATAACAAGACCCTATGAAATAGAGCAGGTCTTTGTCTTCCGGTGTCAGACGATACGCAGCCAGAAACTCCTTGATCGCCGCCGGGTATTCGCGGACGTTGTAATAGCGCAACCCCAGTTTTTTATGACTGTCGGCGGCCACCTGTGGGTCTGGACGATCTTCTGGTTGAGTCGTCACTGGAGGTTTGAGTCCCGCCACAGAAGTCATGCGCGGGAGCGGCAGCGTAATGTCGCTTTGAACATTGCCGCCGGGCAATGTGACCGGTACGTTTTGGGCGATGACGTCTTTGCGCCGCAATTTGGTTTCAGTGTCTCCCTTTCCGGATTCGTAAGTTTCCATTGCTTCGAGGGCGATGGCAGCCTGCGGGCTGGTCTGATCGAAGGCGATGATGCGTTTGTATTCGGAAATCGCCGCCGGCCATTGGCCGCGAGCGCGATGGATTTCTGCGATCTGAAGCCTGGATTCCAGATGATCCGGCGCCAGACGAAGCACGGTTTGATATTCGCGCAAAGCTTCTTCAGGGCGAGCAGCGCTGGCGTAAGTTTGCGCCAGCATGAAATGCACTTCGGAATTGTCCGGCGTCAGAGCCAGAGCATTGCGAAAATATCCGATGGCGGTTTCATACTGCCCCTGTTCGCGGTCGTGTTGCGCGCGTTTGAGCAGATACGAACTCTGCTCTTCTGCGCTGAGCAGGTTTCGCCCGGCGTCGAGCAATCGGGTAGGAGTAGTCAATTTATCGCGCAGCAGGAAATAACCACTGGCTGAAAGCACGACGATGGCGGCAATCAGGCTCAATCGCAGCTTGGAACCGAAGTTGGAATTCTTGCCTAATCCCGAAGCCTGCGCCAAAACTGTCGAAGGGCCATTGGGTGGCAATTGGCCACTGCCGGAAGCGCGACCGGACGCGTAATTGGTCGGCATCAATGATCCGGTGGTTTTCCGATTGGCAGTCGCGGACGATTGAGAAGAGGAAAATTGTGTTTTGACTGCCGTCACTGCCTGCGTCAACGGAGACGAATTTGATGTTCTGGGTTCAGGTTTGGCGACAGGAGCGACAGATTTGCTCTCGCTTTTGCTTTCGCTGCGGGGTTCGATGGATTCGGAGATGATTTGACTGATCCTTTCCTGTTTCTTTTTGACGGCTTCGACAATCAGCGGGCCTGAAGCTCGAATGCGTTTCAGGGATTCGCTGATGGCCTTTTCATCGGATTCGGGAACTGTCCCGGAAGATGGAGTTTGGTCGAGAGTGTTGACAGCGGAGCCAGGTAATTTGCCTGTGTCTGGATTGTTGAAAGAAGTCGGAGTTGTCGAACCTGGCGACGTTTCGCGTTGATGATCTTTGGGTGTGTTGCGAGCGGAAAATTCCACGTTCAAGCGAGCCGAAGCAGAAGAGAACGCCGCCTGATTATTCAATTCCGCCCCGCATTGGCGACAATACCGCGCAGCAGTTCCGTTGGCCGCTCCACATCTACCACAGTAATTCATGGTCATAACTTCATACCTCTAAAACACGCTTGTGCGGCAGCGACTTTTCACGATCGGTAATATCGGTCAAGCCATTACCCAAACGGGGCGGCGTGTTGTCAATCTGTTCATTCAATGATTGCGATCCGCGCAATCGTCAGCGGACGAAAACGCGAATCAGACCGTTCGTTTACAAAACTAATGCTTGGCAGTTGGGGGGAGGGACGCATTGCACTTTCATTCCTTGACGACCAGGGTTTTAGCGAGTTTGTCATGCAGCCCTCGCTGTTTTTCGTTCCACAACATTCCAATAAAACCCAGTCCGGCAAAGAGAAGGGAAAGCAAAAATACCAGAAGGCGAATGCCTGCGGTCTGGTAATCCAGCGGTTGGCCGTCGGCACGAATCACCCGCAGTCCGATGAATCGTTTGCCGAAACTTTGCCCAAACCGCACGTAACTGTAGACCCAGTTGAAATAAATCATGGCAATCGTCAGCGCATAACCGACATACTGAAAAAAGCCACCGACTTCAGGCTCCATCAATTTACGCTTGACGAAAAACGCCAGCACCAGAGTTGCAGATAAGGGGAAGAGCGTCAGAATGTAATCCAGCAAAAAAGCGCTGCAACGGGCATTGAGACTGGGCGTCACCGCTTCGTCTGAACTGTGAGTGTTTGGCATAACAATGAAAATTTCGTCCGAACTCATACGACGCATGTGGTTATGAAACTACGAACTTGAGTGTCGTTTCTCCCAACTTGAGTTCGTCGCCGCTGATCAGCATATGCGGCTTCCCTTGAGAAAGTTTCAAGGAACCATTGACGACCGTCCCGTTGGCGCTTCCCAGGTCCTCAATATAAAACTGCGCGCCTTGAGCCACGATTCTGGCGTGACGACGCGAAACGCGAGCCGACGGATCGTATTTAGACAGATCTACTTCGGGGCGGATGCCGCGATTCGGGTCAACACGCCCGATCAGACTTTCGCCTTCGATGTTGAGCGGGAATTGCGCATTCATTTCGCTGGTTCCCATGACGATCAACTTGGCGGTGGTCTTTTTAGCAGGTTGGCGAGTGCCGCAATAGGCACAAAAAACGTCATCCGTCGCCAGTTCGTGCCCGCAATTGACGCACACGTTGACCGGTCCGAAACTTTGCGAAGTTTCGTAAAGATTGGCGACTGCCACGGCTCCGCGCCGACCTTCCTGCAAGTAGCGCAAATGCGATTGCAATTCCTGTCCGAAGGCCTTTGCCGAAGAAAAACGATTTTCCGGTTTGTGCTCAACCGCGCGACAAATCATTTCCTCCATTTCCGGCGAGATGTCTGGAACGATCTGTCGCGGTTTTGGATTTTTGCCGAAATCGAAAATCAGCAGCGGGTTGTCCTGCGGGTCATGACCGGTCAGCAGGTGGAACATCGTCGCGCCGAGCGAATAAATATCGGATCGTTTTTCGACATTCCCGGCGAATAACTCAGGTGGCGCATAGCCCATGGTTCCGATGGCCGTCACGCCTTTTTGAGTCGCGGCCACGAAACGCGCGATTCCGAAATCCACCAGCATGACTCGATTGGTGCGCGAATCAATCATCAGGTTGGCGGGTTTCAGGTCGCGGTAAATGATCGGTGGGTCCTGCGAATGTATGTAATCGAGCACGTCGCAAGTATCAACTGCCCATTTCGTGACCGTAAGTTCGTCAACTCTGCCACCTGCCACCCGTTGACGCGCGGCCAGGTCGCCGCCGTCAATGTATTTCATCACCAGATAATAACGGCCACGCTCTTTGTCGAAGAAATACTGGTAAATGGTGGGAATGGAAGGATGATCGAGTTTGGCCAGCAATTCGGATTCGCGTTTGAAATCTTCAATTGCTTTCGTCCGTGAGGATTCATCGGCGAACATTTCGATCATTTCCTTGACCGCCACAGGGCGATTCGCCAGATTTTGATCTTCGGCCAGATAAACAGACCCCATCCCGCCGCCGCCGATGCGTTTGGTGATCTTGTAACGGTCTGCGAGCAGCGTGCCCTGGGCAAGCTGAATTCCTGTTGGTGTATTACCGGAAGCGGTCATACTTGTAACTCCGGTGCGCGCTGGGCTGGCCGGCGCGACCGCGTAATTGATCGGTGTATCCTGCCACGCGCCGCATTCGCCACAGTAGGGGTCACCGGCTGTGGTTTGCGCTCCACATTCGGGACAGAATGCCATAGGTCAATGAAATTCCAAGTTCCGTGTTCCAAACCAGATTGCCTCAAATTGCCTCTGGCCATTGAAGCAGCCTTCAGGCAGGGAAATCGAAACCGTCCTTAACTCAAGATGAACTTTAGAAACGTTTTTCCGACAATGATTTCATCGCCATTGTTGAGCGGCTGTTTAATGCCTGGCAACAAACGAGGTCCGCGATTGATAAACGTTCCGTTGGTGCTGCCCAAATCTTCGAGCAGGTATTGATTATTCAAAAACTGTATTCGGGCGTGACGGCGTGAAACTTTGGCTTCGGGATCGTCCTGATCCAAATCTACGTCCGGGAAAATTCCTCCGTCTGCGTCCCAACGACCAATCATTGATTCAATGCCGACAATCGGAAACTCTTTCCCGATCTTTCCGCCTCGTTGAATGACGAGCTTGGCGCGCACCGTAGGAGCTTCCGACTGGTGAGGGTGCTGTGCGCTCATTACCGGTTGTTGGGCGTTTTCAGGACTGTACGACGCGCTTTTCAAGTTCCCGGTCGGTCCGTTGAACGCCGTGGTCTGGTTGATGGATCCAACGCTGGTGCCGACTGGCGGCAGCGGCGGAATCGGATTGCCAGACTGCGATATGGGCTGAGCCGCCGGTTGAGGCAGGCTCGAAGCCGCTACATTCTGGTTCGACGATTGTGTTGGTTGGAAAACCGGTGGTGGTGGCGGCGTGTACGGCGTAGCCGGTTTCGGCGTCACTGTCTCTCGCGTGAACGCAGGCGGCGGCGGCGGAACAGGCGCTTGTGGTGCGGCACTGGTCGTCATCTGAGACTGAAATGATGGCGGCGGCGTAAATACCTGTCGCACTGAACTGGCCGCATTAAGTTTGGTTCCGCACTCATCGCAGTATTCAGAACCGTCCAAATTGTCAGTGCCGCAGTGATAACATCGAATCATAGCTGCATCAGCCTCCGCTTGAGCGAAAACTCCTGATCATAAAATTACATGAGATTTTCGTTTCGTGTGCTCGACCGGCGCGCTTGTCTTGGAGTAATCCACGCTAGAACCGCCAAGCTTTATCCATAAAGAGCCGTCATTCTACACAGATTCATCTGCTCGCGCTAGTTGGCCAAAAAGAAAGTAAGGATGAGTGTTTGCCACAAATTGCAGGTATCGGGATGCCTGAAATTTGAAGAAGAAAAGAGAGGGAAAAAGCTTTGTAGGCGAGAGCAAACATCGTTCGCGCTTCGGCGAGCTAAAGTAAGCCAGTCGTCCGAAGCGCGAATTTTCAAATGGCGATCAGTCTTTTGGTGCGAAATAACCGCTTCGCGCGCGTATGCGAAGCTCGGAATTTTTCGCGGCTTTGACTTTGATCCGACGAAATTTTCCATCGTTGGCTTCGTTGGTCGAGTAATACCCAAGCAGATATTGAGCCTGCAATTCGGCAGTGATCTGATTGAAGACCTGGGTCAGGTCTTCGAGCTTGTCGGGCAGGAAGGCCATGCCGCCCGTGTCAGTGGCCAATTTGAACATTCCGTCCTGCCCCTTGATGCTGATGCGATTCAGGAAGATCGAAGGTCCGCTGGGATTGATCGAATAAAACAGGCATTCAGCACGTTGCAACTCGCGTAGGGAGTCACCGAGTTTGAATCGAACACTGTTAGTATCTTCACCATCGGAAAGCACGATCATGACGCGGCGAATTTCTGGGTTTGAACTGTCACTGATGTGTTGAGCCGCTTTAACAACCGTGTCATGAAACGCCGTAGAGTCTTCGGTCGGTTGGATGGACAATGCGCCAGCCACTGCCTTTTCAACATTGTCGGTTCTGGATACAGCCAGCTTGGGTACTGTTCCGATTGCAAAAATGGAAATGCCATCGCCGGGTTTGAGCGCTTGACTGATGAATCGGCTGGCTGCTTCGCGCTCGAAATCGAAACGGTTGCGAATGCTGCGCGAGACATCAAACAGCAATACCATCTCAATTGGCGTCTTACCGGGTTCGCCCAGGGTTTGCACTTGCTGAACCGTATCATCTTCTTCGACGATGAAATCTTCAGCGGTCAGATTGCGAACCGGGTTTCCAGCGGCGTCTGTGACCGAAACGGGAACTGTGACCAGCCTGGAATCAATGCGAATCGTTTCCAGTTCAGGCTCAGTCTGTTTGCCGGGTTTTTGTGGGTCCTGATGCGTGGAAGATTCAGCCGGTTTCTCAACCGGTTTGGGATTTTGCGGTTGATCTTTTTGGGACGGGTCGGGTTTGTTCGGATCGCTTTGAGGCGCATTTTCCGGCACACGACGCGGGCGTTCGTTTTGGTCAGAGGACTGACTTTTTGTTGGTGGTTGTTGTTGCCCGAAAGATTCAAAAGCGATCGTTCCCAGTAAAAAACATCCAAGCGCCAGCAGAAGCGCCAGTCGTTGATTCAAAAAGCTTCGTTTCCCAATCATCAGATCATCCTCCTTCATGGTTGGGGCGACCAAAATAACAACGAGTGATGAACGAATATATCGTTCATCACTCGCAATTACGACTCACAAATACTCCATTGGCAGATCGTTTTTATTGTCTGCGTTCTATTCTATTGAGCCGGTTGTGCCCGGACGGCGAATTTCCACCGGAGGAGGAGGAGTGGTCATACCTTTGTTGACCAGTAACCTGACTTCCACGCGGCGATTTTGTTCACGGCCTTCACGGGTGTCATTTTCTGCCACCGGTTTGAGTGTGCCGAAGCCATGCGGTTGGATGATACGGCGCAGCGGAATATCCTGGTCGGCCAAGAATTCAACCACGGCATTCGCTCGTTGCTGGCTCAGTTTGCGGTTCAAATCGGCCTTACCTTCAGCCGAAGCAAAGCCGGAAACTTCGATTAAATAGGCTTTCTGTGTTTTGGCCTGTGCGGCAATTTCTTCCAGGGTTTGCATCGCTTCCGGCGAAAGCTTGGCGCTGTTTACCTTGAAATTAATGAAAATGACAGGCTTTTCTTCATAATCATCCAGATTGGCGATTGCCTGGTCGAGCCGTCTGTTGGTGGCTTCGACGCCGACTATGGCGGCATCTGCCGTATCCTGTGCAGCTTTGGCTCCGCCACGAGCAGCATTGGAAACAGCCGCGAGTTCTTCAATCTGACCAGAAATACGCTGGGCGTTGGTTTCCACCTGAGTGATACGGTCTTCGCTCTTCGAGACACGACCTTCAACCGGTTTCATGCGCGTGTTGACGGTGTTTGCGACAACCAGGGCGTCGTCTTTGAATTTTACTTTCTCTGCAACCAGAGCGCCATTTGAATCACCGCGTCCTTCAACTTCAATGTTTAAACCTTGCAGAAGTTGGGCGACACCGTATTTCTTCGCGCCACGGAACGGATTGCCTTTTTTCTCTTCAATTTTGGTGCTGCCTGTCAGGCTGACTCTGTAATCGCCGCCTGTCTGGTCACGCATAATGAAGCTTTCTGGCGCTTCGCGCTCGACAATCACGCCGCTGAGTTTTTTCTTTGTCCCTTGCGAGACAGTTAAAATTTGGCTCTCGTCAACTTTCGTATCCTGAGCGAGTGCCGTTACGCTTGAAAGCGCCACTAATCCGCACAACATCAAACCAATCAATGTTTTTTTCATATTTCCCCCCTGTGAATTTGGAGTTTTGACCACTAAATAACTCTTTTATGAGTCGTGAATGCCAACAACCTTTCAGCTCAACTTTGTGCAAACATCGTTCCACTTAAAAGAAAAATTGCAAGCCGGTTGATCTGCAAGAACTTACAGGGAAAACCTCATGTTTAAGTTATTCTCGCCCTTATGATTCTGTACCTGAAGCCTACACTAAAAAAATAGTGTATGGATTATATTACATACACACTATGAAGTTTTTTCCCTGTGGCGCACAGTTGCCTACGTTTCAAGCATCATTATTCAATCATAGACTTATAGAATTAGAAATGGAAGTCCTTATGAATAAAAGAGAAATACCATTTGGTCGGTTACAGGAATAATTATGATTGATTTGGGGCAGTTTGGTTGTTGCTGTTTTTCTTCTCTGCAAGAGTCAATTTATAAGGGCGTTCTCCCGATGCCCACGAAACTCAGTCGGTTCGCGGCCCATCGGTGTGACACAGAAAACCTGGAGGAGGAGTTATGAAGTTTGTTCGAGTATTTACAGCTTTCCTTGGAATGTTGCTTTTTGTTAGCTTCGCTCAAGCGCAAGGAATCATTTTGCCTGTTCCTTGTCACGGTCCAAATGTTCGATGCGCGCCGCCTGCGCAAGTCCCACAGCAGCCATTGAAAGTAAAAAGCATCAAGCTCACCACAAAAATCAACGATCAAGTTGCAGTGACTCATGTCGAGCAGGTGTTTGAAAACGACACCCCGTTTGTGCTTGAGGGCGTTTATTTTTTTCCATTGCCTGACAATGTGTCCATCTCAGAGTTTGCCATGTGGGATGGCGGCAACCGTTTGGTAGGTGAAGTTCGTTCCCGCGATGAAGCCCGAAGAATTTATGACAACATTGTTCGTTCGCGGCGAGACCCTGCGTTGTTGGAATATGCAGGCAAAAACCTGTTTCAAGCCAGCGTGTTTCCCATTCAGCCGCACAGTGACAAAAAGATTGAGTTGAGCTATAGCCAAATTCTGACTGGCGAAAATGGCGCTGTTGGCTATCGTTATCCACTGGGCACTGGTTGGCGGGCCAACCAGTTTGTTGCCAATCCGCCGCCGCGACCAATTCGGCGAGATGGGGCTGTCAATCCAACTTTTCCGCCGCGAACAAGATCAAGTCGCATTTCGGCGCATATTGAAATTGTTTCCAGTGTCCCGTTGAAAGGAATTTATTCGCCATCGCATGAACTGGAAATCAAACGCGATGGCGAAAAGAAGGCCAAAATCAGCTTCGAAACTTCTGCATTGTCGGAGCAGAAGGATTTCCAGCTTTTCTACAATTTTTCGGCGCAGGACTTTGGAGCGTCATTGCTGACTTATCGCGAACCGGGCAAAGACGGGTATTTTATGCTTATTGTTTCGCCCAAAGCCGAACTTGATGATCGTAACGTTGCCGCCAGGGATGTGATTTTCGTTGTTGATACTTCCGGCTCGATGAATGAAGACGCGAAGATTGAAAAAGCCAGGTCTGCATTGCGATATGGTGTCAATACACTGAACGCCAAAGATCGTTTCAACATTGTTTCCTTTGCGGGAGAAGAACATTTGTTGAACGAATCTTTATTGCAAGGCAACGATGACGGCAAACGCCGGGCAAGGGATTTCATAGATCGAATGAAAGCGACCGGCGGAACGAACATCAATGATGCTCTGCTTGCGGCGTTCAAACAGGTCAACCCCGGTGGAAAGTCAGTGGAGAGCGAACGAACTAAGATAGTTGTGCTGGTTACTGACGGTCAGCCGACGGTTGGCGAAACTCAACCGAAACGGATTCTGGAAAACGTCCGCCAGGCCAATAAAACCCATATACGATTGTTCACTTTTGGCGTCGGATACGATGTGAACACCTTGTTGCTGGACGGTCTGGCCAACGAAAATCGTGGAGCAGTCGGATACATCGAACCAAACGAAGACCTGGAAGTAAAAGTCTCCGGCTTTTTTGCCAAGGTCAATCATCCGGTTTTGAGCGATGTAAAAATCAACTGGGACGGTGCGCAAACCGATCTTGTTTATCCGCGCGTGACGCCGGATATTTTTCACGGCTCGCAGTTGGTTTTGGTTGGGCGCTATCGCGATGGGGCTAAGCAGAAGCTTCGTATTACGTTGGCGGGGAACGTCAATGGGCGCGAACGACAATTTGTTTATGACGATTTGTCGCTCCCTGAAAAACAAACGAACAACGATTTTCTAGCCCATCTGTGGGCAATGAGGCGCGTTGGC
Source organism: uncultured Heliomicrobium sp. (assembly GCA_964470555.1). Taxonomy (GTDB): domain Bacteria; phylum Acidobacteriota; class Blastocatellia; order RBC074; family RBC074; genus RBC074. The sequence goes on along the minus strand of CAYYDG010000051.1, from coordinate 33,592 downwards.
CATCTGCTGGATCAAATTCGCTCGAATGGGGAATCACAAGAATTGCGCGACGAGATCACGCAGCTTGGAACTCGTTACGGCATCGTCACGCCGTACACGTCTTATCTGGTGCTTGAACCTGGAATGCGATTGGCTGGGACGCCGGGAACAATGAATCTGACCGTGGATGGTCAGGCATCTGGCGGTGGGCGTCAGCCACGAGTTTCTCCGTCGAAGCCTGCTCCGATGATGCTTCCTGATCCGGGAATCGTTTCGGGGCGAGATGCAGTAGTGATGAGCAAGGAAAAAGAAAAGCTTAGTCGTGCTGACAAAATTGAAACTTCAGAAATCGCCATTGGTGGTTCGATGAGGCAATTGGCAGCGAAGACTTTCTACCTGCTCGACGGAGTTTGGACAGACAGCGAATTCAAGGAAGAAGGCAAATTGCCGGTTGTCTCCCTGAAATTCGGTAGTGACGACTATTTTCAGTTGAGCAGCCAGGAGCCAAAACTTGCTGAGTATTTTTCGCTCGGCGAGCGCGTCGTGGTTGTTTGGAACAGCAAGGTCTACAAAATAGAGCCGTAAGCTTTGCCTAAAATCAAACGCCGCTGATGACAGCTTCTTTTGGGAGGCTGTTTCAGTGGCGTTCGATTTTGAAATTCGAAGAACCTATCTGTTGCTGAGAACTTTTATTCGGGCGACGAATGCACCGTTGTTGTCGCGCAAGTTGCCTTCGTTGATGCTCAAAAACAGGATTCCATTGTGTTTGGAAACAAACTCAGTGGATTGGCCGACAAATACGAAATCATTGTTGTCGTCACCAATCACGGCAATCAACGCCCCGGTTTTGTGGCTGGGCATCAGCTTGTCTTTGTCGGCAACATCCAAACCTTCCGGGCCGGTACGTTTGCCGTCTCCAATATCAACTTCACCGATGGCGCTGATTACGATACGTTGACCTCGCTGGACGCGAATGTCAGAGCTTGTCCAGTCTGCGCCTGCGGCAATGCTGACAGTTTTTTCCGCAATCACTGCGATAACGCCTGTATCGGTTTCAGAGGTGGAAGTCGCCGGAAGTGAAGTTGGAGCCACAGTTTGTGTCTCTGCCGCAGGGGGATTGGGTGTCACTGTTGCCGTTTCAGCCTGTGTGTTTGGCGGATAGCCTGTATTGATTCGTCCAGTCGCCGCCAATCCGGCAGTCTCGGCAGAATCGAATTCGACGCTTTCGACTTCTTCGACAGGTATGTCATGTTGCGATGTCGTGTTTCCTATTTTTACGACAATGACAAATCTGCGCTGGTTGTATGATACGACTTTGCCTTTGAGCACACTGCCATCCCGAAGTTTGATGGTATCCGCGAGCGCCATCACTTCAAATAGCGACAAGGTCGCCAGGCAAACAAACAGACTGAGAATCAGGTTTTTGATCTTCACGCCTACCTCCCAATGGTGTTCTTGAGTTTTTACTTGCAAGGGGTTGACTGGTTTGCAGATTAGCATAAAAAACACGAATCAGGCATTGAACCTCAAAAGACTTTTCAAGGCTTTCGCCCAAGCAGATACTTCGCCAAAAAAGATTTATGAACAGAAGTTAAAGGAATCTTGACTCATTGGCGTCAAGTGAATATACTCCGCGTCGTCTTACACAAGGTTTCCTTCCTGGAAACCAGAATTCACGGATAAGAGCATTCGCTTATTTCAAAATTATCCGTAAAAAGTTATCAAAGGTGGTTGCGTTCAGAAATTATTCTTTTTTCGTCCAGACAAAATTTAATTGCAATCGTATTTTTTAATCGTTTGCTAGCTCCTTTTGGTTTCTGACGTTTACCTCCCTCCTTCTCCTGCTTGATTCCCACGATGCGTTATTCCGCATCGTGGGATTTTTTGTGTCTGAGGAACAGCAAACCAGGTAGAGCCATTTTCGGAGCTTGCCTATCAAGGTTTAGTTTTTCTTCTCTGAGTCAGCTTCATTACTTTTCGGGACGCGATAGCCGAGACGCGCTCTGACAACCAGATCAGTATTGTTCACCCTGACCGCTATTGAACGATAGTTCCCGTCTTTTTGCTCATTGGTGGAGACATAAGTCAAAGCATATTGATGACGCAATTCCTCCGCGATTCTCTGAAATGCGAAGGCCGTGTTTTCAATGCTTTCCGCCCGAATGTACAACGCGCCGGATTGAGCCGCCAGACTCCGCATGAAATCAGCGGCGATCAAATAACGATCTCGAATGGGCTGCTGAATTTGCGAATTGACTCTGGTCGAGGGAACAGATGGCGAGGTCGTCGTTTTAGACGGAGCCGGATATTCGCCAAAAATCGAGCCGGTCGGACGTGGAATGTTGATGAACGGTTTGTCCTTGTCCTGAGTCTGCTTTTGAGATTGCTGACTTTGATCCTGCCAGTTTGCCGAGGCGCCTGCAAAATTCGACACAAAAGAACTCGGTGGCCTGCCGGGAAGAAAAATCGGTTTCATGATTGGACCGCCATCATTGCGAGTTTCGTATTGAATTGAGTAGCTGATAATTCCTGTTGAGGCAACAAGCTCGAGAGTGCTTTCAAATGTGGCTCGTTTACTGGATGTGTCCACGCCGTCCGTCAGAATGACAATCGCCTTTCGCCCTTTGATTGGGAGCATCTTTTCATTGATGGTCAGATGAATTGCATCGTAAAGGCTCGTCAAATAACTGGTTTTAAGGGTTTTGATAGAGCGTTCGAGTTCGGTGCGGTTGTTCGTGAAGTCGCTGACAAACTTCACCTGCTCATCGAAAGTCACGATCATGACGCGATCGTTCGCTTGTAGTTGTTTGATAAAGGCAAGCGCCGCCTTGCGAATCGTGTTCAATTTATTTTGTGTGCTGCGGCTGGTGTCAATCAGTAGAGCGACGTTAAAGGGAGCTTCCGTTGAAGAAAAGTCTTCGACTTTTTGCGGGACGCCGTCTTCACGAATTGAAAAGGCATTGCGATCAAGGCCGGTAATAAAGCGCCCGAAACGATCCGTTACAATCACTGGCACGTTGACCAAAGTGGTTGGAATCTTTTCGATAGCTGGTTGCTGCGGGTCTTGCGTTTGTTGATTGGGCGTTTGAGCCAAAGCGGCAACTCCGGATGCTGCCAGCAAAAAAAATGCAACAACCATTTGCCTGAAGGCTTTGGGACAGTTCATTAGCCACCTCCTCTTGAATTCAACGCGATTCTACTTGAGCCTTTGCCCGTAATCAAAACGGAAACATAAGTCAGAAGATGACCGGCCAAATAATGGCGAAAAACATCCACCCAAAAAACAAATGCGGGCAGGGAATTTGGTAATTCCCAAGCCCGCAATTGCAAAACAATCAGACAAGTTCAGTGAACGTGTTGCGCAATTCCCATCGTGGCGAGTTCCTGTGCCGGATGAGTATCAAGATCGCGTTTGATGGCGTCCAGTATGCCGTTAATGAACTGTGTGGATTCGCTGGTTGAAAATCGGCGAGCGATTTCCAGCGCTTCGTTGATGGCCACCGTTCGCGGTGTGTTCGGTTGATAGAGAAATTCAAACACAGCCATTCGTAACAGATTGCGATCAACGATGGCCATTCTGGGAATGCGCCAGTGTTCTGTTCGCAAACGAATCCTCTCGTCAATTTCATGAAGTTTAGTGATCGTGCCTACCGCCAATTCATTGGCGAAGTCACGAACTTCTTCAGACGCTTCTGCCAATTCCCCCCAGAAAGTTTCAACCAGTTCTTCAACCGGTGGGCGAGTCACGTCGTATGAGAAAAGCATTTGTAGCGCGCATTCGCGCGCTCTACGCCGAGCACCCATAATTTTATGTTGTTTTTCCGTATGAATTCCTGAGTCAATGAAGAAAGTTAGGGAGACGCACTCAATGCTTGAACATCAAGAGAGATCAAATCGAGCAGCCAACTTTGCCTCACAGCTCCTTTAACAGGTTGGCCATTGCCACTTCAAAGCCTTTGTTGCCTGTTTTTACGCCTGCACAGTTGATGGCTTGCTCAACCTTGTCAGTCGTAATGTTGCCATAAGCAATAAACACAACTGCATCTCGTAAAGGCCGCAGTCGTGCCTTTGGTTACTTCTGCCGCGATATATATCGAAATGGGGGTTTCGCCGCGGATTATTGCTCCCACGCAAATGATTGCATCGTACCATCCACCTGACGCCGACTTTTTAGCGCTCGGAGGAGTTTCGAACGAGCATGGCATACGAACAAGGGTGAGGTCGTTCTAGTATGAATCCAATCTGCGAAAAGCATGCTGCGCTCCGCTGACCGAACGACTGACAATCAAATCGTTCCATCGTGTGGCGACGATTGCCACACTTAATACTTCAGCTCGTAAGGCACTTTCAATAATATGACCTTCTGGGAAATCCTTCATGATCACTCGTTGCGCAGTATAGTGAGCCACCTTGATGTGGTCAAGCACGGCTCAGGTTGCCTTTCCTGTCGGAACTTTAATGCTGCCAATGATCTGCAAAGAAACTCAGCCGCCTTTGAACACCGGTTGGCGTTTTTCCAGAAAGGCGTTTGTTCCTTCCTCAAAATCTTCGGTCGCAAAGCATAGTCCGAATAACGAAGATTCCAACCGCAGTCCGTCATCCAGGGAAGTTTCAGCGGCAAAGTTGACGGTTTCCATTGCGAATTTAACCGCCAATGGGGCATTGCGACTGATTTGACGCGCCAACGTTTCGCAACTTGGCAATAAATCATCCGTCGAAGAAACAATGCGGTTGACCAGACCGATTCTGAGCGCATCGTTGGCGGAGAGCGATTCTCCGGTCAACAGCAACTCCAGTGCGCGGGCTTTGCCGATGATTTTCGATAATCGAGTTGCGCCTCCAAACGCAGGCAATAAGCTCGACGAGGTTTCAAAATATGCAAACGCCGCATTCGGCGTAGCGATTCGCCACGCGCAAGCCAACGCCAGATCGCTACCACTGCCTGACACCAATCCGTTGATTGCCGCTATGACAGGCTTGCCAAGATTTTCAATCAAACGTGTGAGCGCCTGACCTTTGAGGGAAAAAATTCTGACTTGTTCAGGAGACAGGCCGTTCAATTCCGAACCAGCGGCAAAGAATTCTTCGATTCCAGTCAACAGCACGACACGAACCGAAGCATCATTTTGCAGATCGGCAAATGCGCGCAGGAGTTCATCGAGCGCTGCGCCGTTCAGATCGCTTTGTCGCAAAGTGACCATCGCGAACGAATCGCGACGGTCAACCTGAAGTGTCGTTTTCACTGATTCCATCTCAGACCAGATTCATCGCCTTGGGATTTTTCGGATCGGAATAATCGTAAAAACCTCGACCGGATTTGCGTCCGTACAAGCCCGCTTGCACCATTCGTTTCAGCAGCGGCGGCGGAGCGAAACGACGCTCTTTGAATTCTTCGAACATGATGTTGGCGATGTAATACGTGGTATCGAGACCAACGAAATCAGCCAAAGTCAGCGGCCCCATCGGGTGATTGCAGCCGAGTTTCATACCGTTATCAATGTCCACCACTGAAGCCAGTCCTTCTTCGTAAACGCGAATCGCGTCGAGCATGAACGGAACCAGCAGGCGGTTGACGATGAAACCGGTTTTATCGCTAGTTTTGACGACGGTTTTGCCAAAGGATTCGGCCAGCGCCGCAACTTCGGCGTAAACGACTTCATCGGTCAAAATGGTTTTGATGACTTCAACCAGCTTCATCAACGGGACGGGATTGAAAAAGTGCATACCGATAAAGCGACGTTGCCGTTCCGGGCTGGTGGCCGTCATCATCTCGGTCACTGACAACGAAGACGTGTTGGACGCGAAAATCGTCTCGGCTTTGCAAAGCTGATCGAGCTTGGCGTAGGTCTCGCGTTTGATTTGCAGGTTTTCGATGATCGCTTCAATGATGATGTCGGCATCGGCCAGTTCTTCCAGTTTGGTTGTTCCGCGCAATCTGGCCAGCGAGGCATCTTTTTGTTCAACAGTGATCGAGCCTTTTTCGGCGAATTTAGAGAGCGACTTTTCAATACTGCTTATCCCCTTCTTGACCAGTTCGTCGCTGATTTCGACCAATGTGACTTCATAACCGCCGGTGGCGGCGATCTGCGCAATACCTGACCCCATCAAGCCCGCGCCTAAAACTCCGATTTTTTTGATTGCCATAAAATCTCCTCTATCAAGTTTTGATTGCCTTATTTTTCTTTTTCAGTTGGTTCTCTAAGCGTAAAACCGTAAGCCGGTCCATCCTGCTTCAGCCAGGTCTCAAATGCCTTTCGCTGTTTCAAAAACTCTTCCCCATTGGTTTCCAGTTTTTCGCGGAGCGTATCCGGCGGAAGCTGGCTGATGATTTCTTTTTGCTGATTGAGCAGTCGCAAAAAGCCTTGTCTAATCTCTTCAGCCTTTGCGTCAGGCGCCAGGCTGCTCTCCAAGGCTTGGGTGGCAGCGATCAATTGCGAAATGTCTTGTGGCGTTGGTTTCCAGTTGCCATCAGCAGAGCGGAAGATATTGACCATTGCTCGATCAGCGGCTCCAACATTGTTCAAGAACGCTTCGACTTTACTCTGACGGCGATTCAGCAGAGGCGCGCTTTGGCGATAAGCAAACGCAAAGCTCGTCAAAATGGCGAGAATGCAAACTGCTAAAATCGCCAATCCAGCGCGGGAAACTCGCTGGGAAACGTTGGCCGGGATGTAGGGAATGACGAAGGCCAGCAAGGCTCCGGTCAGCAAACCTCCAATATGAGCCGCGTTGTCAACGTACTTGATCGAAAAACCGATCACCAGATTGACCGCGATTGCCGGCAGCACGCTGGATTTTAGTGCTTTCAGGAACCGTTCCGGCAATTCGCCCCGGTAACGATAGCTGAACGCAGCCACGACGCCGAACAATCCGAAAATTGCGCCTGATGCTCCTGCGCTGGCTCCAGCCAGATCGTTTTTGAGCATGTGATTCAGAAAACTGCCCAGGCAACCGCCCGCAGCCGTCAGCAGATAAATCATCAGGAATCGCGCCGATCCGTAAAGCTTTTCGACCAAAGGGCCAATCGTCCACAACACATACGAATTCAATCCCAAATGCAGAAGTCCGATGTGAACAAAAGCCGGGGTGAGAAGCCTGAACCATTCGCCATTTTTGAGCAGTTCGCTGTTCTGTGCGCCGAAGGCCAGCAACGTGAAATGATCCGCGCCAGTGGTTAGAACTGACCAGAAATTTCCGCCCGCGGTCAGGGTGATCAACAGGTAAATCGCCACATTGACGCCGATAATGATCGGAGTGACCGGCGCTCCGCGCGTGAACAGATCATTCAGAATCCGGCTTTCGCCTTCCTGTTCGGCTATGGCCTGGCCTTCCTCTGAAATTGCGTTGCAGTATTGGCATTGGATAGATCGGCTGGGAATGATTTGTCCGCAGCTTTGACAGACCCGAAAAGGTCTTGGTTCAGACGATTGGGCTTCTTCGTTATGCACTCCGACTCCTTGAATGATCTTTAGGGAAAACGAGAATCGGGATTGTAGCCGAGCGTTCGTAACCTGTCATGACTGCTTTTGAGAACGCGGAAAGATGGCGCAGTAGCGGTTGTTGCGCGGCTAAAATCCAACTGCTACACTGCCGCTCCACCTGAAAAATTTGTCCCTGACAGGCAATTCATTTGTTTCCCTGATTTGTTTTTATAAGGTAAAGCAATGACAACTGCGCAATCTTCTGCTTCACAACCTGCCGTCAGTTCAAGCATGGCCGATGACCAGGAACTGTCTGCCGTTGCGGTTAGCTCTAATGTCGCTGGTGAACTGGCTCCAACTGAAGAAAAAAAGTCCGAGCCGGGAAAACAGGCCAAAGCAGTCAACACGGTTTCTTTCATTGATCGGTTTCTGAATCTGCTCAGTTCAGTGCAGTTTGGGATCGTGTTGCTGATCCTGCTGATTATCGCCTGTATGATAGGCATGCTGATTCAGCAAATTGAACTGGAGTCGTTCCAGAATTATTACTCTGAACTGACTCCATCCGAGAAAACCGTTTACGGCACACTGGGCTTTTTCGACATTTACCACGTCTGGTATTTCAACCTGCTGCTTTTGCTGTTGAGTTTGAACATCATTCTGGCTTCGATTGACCATTTTCCTGCGGCCTGGAGCTTCGTCACCAAAAAGAAACTGACGGCATCGCCGATGTTTGCGATGTCGCAAAAGTTCAGGGAAAAGGTTGAAGTCGTCGGCGACCGCAAACGATTGACGGAGCGCACGGTCGCTGCTGCACGCGAGACTGGATTCAAGGTACGAGTAACCGAAGAAGACACGCGCACTACGGTGTTTGCCGAACGTGGCGTCTGGAATCGGTTGGGAGCTTATGTCGTTCACATCGGATTGCTGACCATCTTTTTTGGCGGATTCATGACCAGCCGTGGTTTCACGGGAATGTCCGAAATTGCGCCGGGCGAATCCACCGATGTGATGTTCAAACAAACCTTCAACCTGAATAACACCACCGGCGAACACAGCATCGGCGCGATGAGATTGCAATTGCCCTTTACGCTGGTCGGCGTGGACATCGAACACAAGCCGATCAAGAAAGAAGGCGGCGTAGATGCCAGCAACACGCTGGACTGGTTGACGCGAGTCCGAATTGACGACGCGGAACGGGGAACACAAACCGATGCGTTGATACACATGAATCACCCGTTCGATTATCGCGGCTACAGGTTTTTCCAGGCTTCGCTGAGCGGGATGAACAGCGCGCGCGAAATCAAAGTGAGGTTTACGTCAGCCGCAGGCGCTGCTGAGGAAGTGACGATCAAACGCAATGGCGACGCGAAATTACCGGATGGTACGCGGCTCAAGTACGCGAATTTCATTCCCGGAGCGCAGTTCACCGAAGAAGGCAAAATTTCCATCGGTTCCGCCGACTATGTCAATCCGGCGGCGTTGATTTCCTACATCACGCCCGACGGCAAACAGGGCGACGTTTGGGCATTCAACGAAGCTTTCATCGGACGAATTACCAGCGCGCCATTTTTGAAGCAGCGATTTATTGACCCGCATCCGTTTTCTGTCGTGCTGACAGATTACGAAAAGGTTTCGCAAAAGCACATTCTTTCCGTGCAATACGATCCGGGTGCAAAAATCGTCTATGTCGGCTTCACGATTTTATGTCTTGCTCTGTTGTTGGTCTTTTTCTTTTCGCATCAGCGGCTTTGGCTGGTTGTCGAAGACGACAATGTGTATGTCGGCGGCGATTCCAATCGCAACCGGCTCAGTTTTGAAGATCGCGCGAAACGTTTGATCGCTCTGATCCGCGAACCTAAGACCGTTTAACCCGTTTACTTCTGCTGGCCGGGCGATGCCGGTCAATTTTCATTTTGTTTCTTTCTTCCTTTTGGAGGTGAGCAATGGCTCAAGCAGCGAATTCAATAAATGCTTCAATCGCTGCGGCTGCGGCAAAAGAGTCGCAACGCAGTGTCATCACCAATTATTTGCCTGCGTTGTTGCCGCTTGTCGGAGCTTTTGTGCTTCTGGCGGTGCGAATCAAATATGGCGCAGCGGTGGTTCCGAATGATGGCGCATTGGTCGTGCTGGCGGTGTTGGGCTATCTGATTGCGTCGGCTTCGTTGCTGACCAATTTCTGGGCGCCGGTTCCGTTTTTGCAGCGGCTGGGTTTGTGGATGTTGTCGCTGGCATTCTTTTTCAATCTTTCCGGCTGGTTGGTGCGCTGGGTGGCGGCGGGCGAACGCGAAAACTGGGTTCGTATGACGAATCAGATCACCGGCGAATATCATTTCTGGTGGTTTTTCAGCTACATCCCTTTCGCCAATTTGTATGACCTGTCTGTAGCCTTCGCCTTCGGGGCAGGCTTTGCGACTTTATTGGTCAGCCAGCGGGAAAACTCGCGGTTCATCGGAGCGGTTTCGACGCCGCTGATTTCACTGATTCTGTTGATGGCTGTGTTCATCGGCAGCGAATTCATCAATTTGCCGCCAGTGCTGGACAGTTATTGGCGACCGATTCACGTCGGCGTCGCCAGTTTGAGTTATGGCGTAGCGCTGGTCAGCTTTGCGATGGCGGTGATTTACCTGATCAAAGACGGCGTGAAGATGGAGTCCATGGCCCTGACCGTCGCCGGATTTGTCGTTGCCGCGTATGGCTTTGTCTGGTTGATGGGCGGCATCAAAGGACTCGACCCGTTTTCGCTGAGTTTCCGGCTGAGTCCGGTGATTCCGCATGCGTCCGGCGTGACGAATCCTGGAGCGCGAGTGCCGATACCGGGCGCGGGAATTGCCGCAACTCTGGCGTTATTGACTTTGCTGGCAACGGCGGTTTGCTTTGCCCTGTATTTGTATCGCCAAAACGAACCTGCCAAACGATATGGCCACTGGCTGCTGCGAGCTTCGATTGTCGCTCAGGTGGCGACGTTGGTTTTTGTTTTTTACGGCATTAAAACCATGACTGGCGTCGGAGCCTTGGTGGGCAATGACCAGGCTTACACGGTTGGCAAGACGCTGCTGGACAAACAAGCTGTCGGAAAATCCGTGGCGGAAATCACCTCGATTGGGGCCAACTGGCTGGCGCAAAGCCGCGATTCGATGATTCTCAGCGTCAAAGGCAATCCGATTGAAATCGCCGCCCTGGTTTCCTTGCTGGTGGTGACGGGCTTCCTGGCGTTGTTCAGCTTCCGAACTGACAAGATTCGGGAAAGCCTGCCCTCGCTCGAACGCATTGACAGCCTGATTTACAAACTGGTCGGAGTGGCATTTGCCGGACTGGCAATTCTGTTGGTGACCGGAGCCGTCTGGGCGAACGAATCGTGGGGGCGATATTGGGGCTGGGATGCCAAAGAAACCGGCGCGTTGGTGGCGTGGCTGGCTTACGGCGGTTACCTGCATTCGCGCATGTCGCATGGATGGAAAGGGCGACGGAGCGTTTATTTCGCGTTGGTTGGATTCCTGTTGGTGATTTTCACCTATTTGGGTGTCAGCTACATCCTGCCGGGATTGCACTCATACGCGGGGTAACCGGCAACAAACAATCGCTAAGTGACAAACTGGCGAATTCTGCGAGGCGATTGCCTCACGGAATTCGCCAGTTTTAGTTGGGCTTGTCTCCTAAGCTTTTATTTGTCCGGGAATAGAAACACCCGTTTCGCCACATCCGATTGCAGGGTTTCTTCGCGGTAATAACGGGAAAGAATACTTGGGTTCCAGTCGAACAAGTCGCCGTTGGCCTCTGCAAAAACCTCCCACGAATGCGCCAATCCAGTTTTCGCCATTCGCTCGTGAATCAACAACAGATACGCCCACGAGATGGTTTCGTGGTACCGATCCGCTTTGCCGAGCGAGGCCGCGAAGCGTTTTAACCCTTGACAGAATTTTTCCAGCGCTGTCAGTGGCGGATATTGGCGAAGGTAAATCCACGCCAGCCGCACGTGCTCACGATGCGAAAAAAGCTCAGGCGACAGCGTGAGGCGTTCAAAGTGTTCAACCAATTCCTGATGTGTCATGTGCAAGTCTCCATAAAAAAAGAAAAACCGCCCACGCGATTGCTCGCGTGAGCGGTGATGGTTGTTTGATTTTTTGTCCGGCAGATTTTTTTACTGCCGGAAGCCGAAAAGGATACGAATTATCGGCTGCGAGGGTTCAATCGAGGACGTTCCGGCGACAGTATGCGCTGGAAAACTTCCTTGACCGGTTTCCATGCTCCCTGGGCCGCGAACGGCACGTATTCGAAGCCGCGTTGATACGGATCGTCGTGCAGCGTCTTGGTGTAATCAATGCCCAGGCCGGAGTAAATCGTCGCCGCTATGTCTTCATTGACTACAGGACGGCCTTCCGACCAGCCCGGATTGACAGTGGAGAAACCATCGCCAGTGGTTTCGCCGATGGCTCGACCGCCGCTGATTCCTCCGCCAGCAAAACAGACGAATTGCTGGAAGTAGTGATCTCGTCCTGCGCCGGAATTCAATCCCGGCGTCGAACTGTTGTTAGCGGTTCGAACTGTGCGACCGAATTCGCCCATCCAGACGACCAGCGTTTCATCCAGCAAGGTTCCGCCATTGATGCCGGGCGTCGCGGCCAGGTCTTTCAACAACTCGCCAACGCCTTTATCGAATTGGCGCGCCGGATTGTAAATGCCGTTGGCAGCATAAATGTTGGTGTGATTGTCCCAACCGCCGATGCTGATGTGGATGGCGCGCGTGCCCAGATTGGATTTCAGCAGATTGCGAGCCGTCAGACAGGCATTGCCGAATCCGGTTTGCGCGTTGTTGACGCCATAACGCTGGGTTTCAGCCGCTGCCAGTCTGAACACAGCATCCACTTCCGGGTTGTACATCATCGCCCGGCTTTGCTGGTAAAAACTGTCCATGTCGGTGACGGAATCTCCGAGCGGGGAATTGCCGCGATTTTCTGCGTCAAGTTCCTGCAGCATCTGATAGCGACGATCAAAGATTGTTTGACCGGAAACGTTAGTCAAATCCCCAAGCCCATTGGTCGAGCCATTCGCAGCAAACGGACTGTAACGAGCGTTGAAATAGCCATTGGCCGTGACACTGCCGCCATTGAGCGAAACGAATCCGGGCAGTTTGTGGGCGGAAGTTCGCTGCGGTTCAAATTCGCGCGCCACCACGGCGCAAAGGTTAGGCGCGATTTTGCCCATCAACGAAGTCGGATTGCGCGCGATCTGCGTCCAGGTTTGTTGCAGTCCATGCACCAGCGCCGGAGCGCGAACGCTGCGGATGATGGCGACGTGCTGCAATTGCGAAGCGATGGTCGGCATCAGCCCTCGCGGGAACAGAACGCCGTTGATCGTTTCCGGTGTGAAATCAGCAGGCGTCCACGAACCGACTTTCAGGTCAAAGGTATCCACATGGCTCGGTGCGCCCTGCATGTGAATGTAAATCAGATTGCGCGCCCGTCCGTAAATTTGCGCCGTGGTTTGCGCCTCTACGTTTTTGGCGAACATCGGAACGACGAACGAACCTGCCACTCCGGCTCCGGCAATCTGGAAGAACTGGCGGCGTCCCAGAACAGGGCCTCCAAAGAGTCCTGAATTGGCTGGCCGCAACGGTCGGCAAACATCGCAAGAATGATCGGGTTGAAGATGATCTTTCATTTTGTCTCCTCTTTTATCAGCCGTCTTGGCCAGCGTTAGTAATTGAACAGGAAATCCGCTTTGTTCAGCAGCACCCATTGCAGGCTTTCAATCGCTCCCTGTTTGCCCATCGAGGTGAAGTAAGGCAATGCCTTCTGAACTTCGTTGGCTCTCGGGTTGCGAGAAAGCGTGTTCAGATACAATTCGGTGATGATCTGTTCGTTGGTCAATCCGGGCGTTTCCATCAACCGTTTGACCGTCGAGAGAATTCTCTCCGTGTTGTAGCCTGAAATGGGATCAATGTAACCGATAGTGTTGTTCGTGTTGTTGTTGGTTGGAATGTAGCGGATGCGGTTGATGATGAAGTCATTGTTCATCTGGGTCAGCGATTGCAGGATGGAGGAATCCGCCTGTCGCAAATTCGTATCACGATTGCCGCGCAGGAAGGTGTTCAGGATGTTGGCCGACGAACCGTTTTGCTGGCCGAATTGCGGCTCACGCGGTTCAGGTAATTGCATCGCCCACTGAACTTCTCTTAGTTTGACGCCGGCTTCGTCAATGATAGGGAAGCCAATTATTCGCGGATGTGTGACGCCATTGCGAGTGACTGCCGCAGTAACCGGCGGCAGATTGGTCGCCTTGACCACCGCGTCGTGAAGTTCTTCGGCGTCCAACCGGCGAGCGAATTTGCGCGCGTACAACGGAACGTATTCGACTCTCCAGTTTCCAGGGTATTTCGACGAAAGCTGGTAAGTGGACGATTGCGCGATGGTGCGAATGACGTGGCGCAAATTGAAGCCGTTGTTGCTGAATTCCTGAGCCAGCGCTTCCAGCAATTCGGCGTTGTTCGGTTGCAGCGACCAGCCGTCAGGCAATTGCGCGTCGGGATTCAAGCGAGCCAGGTCGAAGGTGTTCGATGGCGACACCAGAGCTTCGACCATCAGTTCTTCCCAAAGATAATTGACGGTGGCACGCGCGAATTGCGGATCGGCAGTGATATATCTGGCCAGGGCGGTGCGACGATCTTCTCCGGCAGAGACTCCGCCACGGTTGCCGAACATGTATTTTGGCGGAACGTTTCGCTGTCCGTTGATTGGCTGGCGTGAACTACGATTGCCTGTGGTGGTGTTCAGATCATATTCGCCGGTTGTCGCTTCGTTAATCGTGTACTTTTGCAAGTTCGTAGCCACAGTGACGGTCTGACGGCGAGTGCGCGCAAAGAACGCAGCCATTCCCCAGGCGTCGGCGCGAGAGACTTTCGCTCCCCACAGATTGACGGCGTCCAGATGGCCTGCGCCGTCGTGGCAGAGCAGGCAATCCATCGAACTCAGTCCAAGAAAGACTTCGGCGGTGCGAACGGCGTAACCATCATAAATGTCTTGCGCCGGTCCCATCGGAACGTGGCCGCCGATGATGAAGTTGGTTTCGCCTACGGCATAACTGTCGCCGCGCGCGACAATCATCTCGCCTGCCATCTGGGCATAGCTTTTGTTTTGTTCAATGGAATCGCGGATGAATTTATAAAACGCTTCGCGGCCTCCGATGAAGCGATTGATGTTGCTGGCGATGGATGTATTTTTGTAAAGATCGCCGAAAAACATGGTCCATTTGTCAACGAACTCCGGCGAATTGATCAAAGAGTCAATCAGTACATCCCGTTTGTTCGGGCTTTGGTTTTTGAGGAAGTTGGTGACATCGCTGGGCGATGGGATTCGTCCGGTCAGATCAATCGTGACGCGACGAATGAACTCTTCGTCGCTGCAAACCGGCGCCGATTCGACTCCGGCGCTTTGCATCTTGCCGAAAATCAGGGCGTCCACGAAATTTTTGCGCGGCATGTTTTCCGGCGGAACCAGCGCCACCCCTTCCTGGTCGAATCGCTCGGCGATCATCTCGGTCAGTTGCGAAATGGAATTGCGATGCCGGTTGACGACATCGCGGTAATCAACTGGCGATTTCACATAGCTGCAATCATCGGCATTCGGCGCAGGCTGAACGAGT
This sequence comes from uncultured Heliomicrobium sp., assembly GCA_964470555.1. Taxonomy (GTDB): domain Bacteria; phylum Acidobacteriota; class Blastocatellia; order RBC074; family RBC074; genus RBC074. The sequence goes on along the minus strand of CAYYDG010000051.1, from coordinate 18,554 downwards.
TCTCTGAAGGTTCGACGTGGAGCTTTTTGTCCAAAAACATCAAACGCACCGAAACGATCCAGCGCGAACATCAACCCGACAACGGCAAAGGCGAGCGCCGCAAACCGTTTGGCCGAGGTTGCCGACCAGACAGATGTTTGCAAACGGTTTGACGCCCTGCTCGAAGATTCTCCAAGGCCTTTCATGGGCATAAAGTCCTCCCGGTTTAATACTTTGAATGATTGTTAATTGGGTGGGTGCGGGGTTCCCGTGCCCAAAATCTGATGACCTGTTCGACAATTTGCAATCCCTGTTGCTGCATCCTTGCCGAAACTGTGAAAACAGGTCTTTACAAACTTCAAAACTGTTCCTGCAAGAAAGGCAACGCACTTTGGTCTAGATGCTTTGTTTTGATAGTAAGGAACGCAGGAACCGCATCAAGAATTGGACAACCAATTGGTCAGCCAATCTGCGCTTGAAAAAGCGCGCGAATCTTAGCACAGTCTTTTTTAGCGGCTAAGCGTCTTAATCATTTTCAAGCTTTTGTATTCAGTTTTTTCGTGATAGGAAGTTCCGCAAATACCGAGTGTTATCCGCATCAGCCTGATCGCCCTGCGATCTTCAATGAAAGCAAGAATCGAATTTGTATAAGAGCATTATCGGTATGGCGAATACTGCCCGGCGACGTATCAGTTTCTCGTCGGGCCAATCATCGAATAAGGAGCGAATTGATGACCGACAAAACGACCGCAGCTTCTACCGCCAGGAACGAACTCGCTGAAGAACCCTACCCGGCAGCCGGTTATGCCTGGTATGTCGTCGGCGTTCTGACGCTGGTTTACGTCTTTTCGTTCATAGACCGGCAAATTCTGAACCTGCTGGTCAGGCCGATTCGTCAGGACCTGGCAATCACGGATTTTCAGATGAGTTTGCTGATGGGGCCGGCCTTCGCGCTGTTTTATACCTTCTTCGGTATTCCGCTGGGACGATTGGCCGATTCGAAGAGTCGCCGGACAATCATTGCCATCGGCTTTGCCTTTTGGAGCTTTTTCACCGCGTTGTGCGGTCTGGCCAAAAATTTCTGGCAAATGATGCTGGCGCGTATCGGCGTCGGGGTTGGCGAAGGAGCATTGTCGCCCGCTGCGTATTCGATTCTGGCGGATTATTTCCCGCCGCAGCGTCGCGCAACAGCCATCAGCGTGTATTCGATGGGCATTTACATCGGCAGCGGAGTCGCCAACATTCTGGGGGCGACAGCCATAGCGTTTTTTATGTCGCGTCCGAATTGGGAGTTGCCGATTGTCGGTGAAGTGCGCGGATGGCAGGTCGTGTTTTTTGTCGTTGGATTGCCGGGCGTGTTTCTGGCTTTGTTGATGTACACCGTGCGCGAACCGCTGCGTCGCGGAATGAAAAAGATTCAGGACGCTCAGGGCAAGCTGCAAAACGCTCACGTTCCACTGAAGGAAGTCATCGCTTATTTGAAACTGAATTGGAAAACCTTCGCCTGTCACAACGTCGGATTCGCTTTGTTGTCGTTTTCGTCTTACGGAACCAGCGGCTGGGTGCCGACCATGTTCGTTCGCACGTTTGGATGGAAAGAGGCAGAGATAGGATTTTGGTACGGAGCCATCGTCGCCATTTTTGGCGCGTTGGGAATTTCAGCTGGCGGTTGGTACGCCGACTGGTTGGCCAAGCGAGGTTCGCGCGACGCCGTGATGAAAGTCGGCTTTATTGTTTCGTTGGCCTGGGCGCCGACCGGAATGTTGTATCCGTTGTTGCCGAATCCGTATTGGGCGCTGGCGCTTTTGATTCCGACTGCATTTTTCACAGCGGCGCCGTTTGGAGTCGCCCCAGCCGCCATACAGCAAATCATGCCGAACGCCATGCGCGCTCAGGCTTCGTCCATCTATTTGTTCGTCGTGAATATGATCGGTTTGGGCGGCGGTCCGATGGCCGTGGCGTTTTTCACCCAATACGTTTTTCAAGACGACAACGCCGTGCGTTATTCGATTCTGGTCGTTTCAACCGTTGCGCACATTCTCTCGGCTGTTTTGTTGTGGATTGGCATCAAACAATTCAATCTGAGTCTGGAACGATTGAAAGCCTGGCACGGGTAGAACAAGCTGCCAGCTTGTTCTACCGCCCTTTGAAATTCGGTTTGCGTTTTTCGTGGAATGCCGCCGTTCCTTCTTTCACGTCGTCGCAATAATTCGTCACCATCACGCTCAGCGCGGCATCTTCCAGCGCGTTCGCCAAATCCATCGTCTGCTGTTTGTACATCATTCGTTTGGTGATGCGGATAGCGATCGGCGGCCCTTCGGCTAGGCGTTCAGCCCACGCGCGAGCCGTCGCCATCAATTCCGCATCCGGCACGACTTCCGTCACCAAGCCCAGTTCTTTCGCCTGCTGCGCTGGATAAACTTCAGAAAACAACGACATTTTCAGCGCGCGTTCCAAACCCATAAACTTCGGAAACAGGTACGCTCCGCCTTCGTCGGGAATCAACGAAAACTTCAAGCTGGTGTCGCCCAGGCGTGCGCTTTCGGCGGCGATGCGAAAATCGCAACTCAAGGCCAGCGTCAATCCTCCGGCGACCGCCGCTCCGTTGACCGCCGCAATGACAGGCTTGTCGAATCGTTGGAGCAGAGTCACCAGTTGATGCATGTTCTCGCGCATTTCCAACATCGCTTCCATCTTGTGGCCTCGATAACGCGCAGGGTATTGGAAATCGCGCGAAATATCTCCGCCGGAACAAAAGCCCCGTCCGGTTCCAGTGATGATGACTGCGCGAATTTCGTCGTCGTCGCGGGCGTCGTTCAGCGCTGCGATGATTTCGTGAACCATCACTTCGGAATAAGCATTGAGCTTCGCCGGACGATTGAGCGTGATTGTCGCGACGCGATTTTCTTTGGCGTAGATGATTTCTGTGAAGCTCATAAAAACTCCTTCCACGAAGTAACACGTAGAATCACGAAGATGTGACAAAACCTTCGTGCCGCTTCGTGTTACTTCGTGGATGATCCTGATTTACCTGCCGCTAAAGTTCGGCTGGCGTTTTTCCATAAAAGCTTTGACGCCTTCTTTGTGGTCTTCGGTCTGGCCGCAGCGCAGATGAGTTTCGGCTTCGCGGTCGAGCAAGGTGCGGAAGTCGCTGCTCATCGCCTGATTGACGTTGGCTTTCATGTACCGATAACTGACCAGCGGCCCGTGAGCGATGCGCGTGGCGATTTCGTTGACGCTCGCCATCAATTGATCGGCGGCCATTACGCGATTGATTAAGCCCAGCCGATGCGCTTCCGTCGCGTCAATGATTTCGCTCAGGAAAAACAACTCTTTGGCTTTGGCTGCGCCGACGGATCGAGCCAGCAACCAGGTCGTGCCGAAATCGCCGCCGAAGCCGACTTTGGCATAAGCCGTTCCGAACTTCGCCGTTTCCGAAGCGATGCGCAAATCGCACGACAAACACACGCCCAAGCCTGCGCCCATTGCGTGTCCGTTGACGGCGGCGATGGTTGGTTTGGGCATGTTGTACAGCAACCACGACAACTCCTGGGCTTCGCGCAATCCGTCAATCTGCTGTTCAAGCGAAGGCGGCGCTTCGTCATTTTGTCGGGCCATATTGCCGACATCGCCTCCGGCGCAGAAAGCTCTGCCAGCGCCAGTGACGACTATCGCGCCGACTTCTGTGTCGCGGCTCCATCGTTTCAAGGTGTCAATGGATTGAGTCAGCAAATCGCTGCTCAGCGCGTTGAGTTTGTCAGGGCGGTTGAAGGTCAAAGTGGCGACTTTATTTTCGACGTGAGTCAGAATCGGTTGGTTATTCATGTTCGTCCTCTCGAATTTGATTCTTCAGAATTTGAAAGAAAACTTCAGGTGTGATGATAGAAATGTTTTCGTATGCGCCCAACGTGAGTAAATCTTTGTCACGCGCAACCAGATATTCAACTTTGGCTTTAATGGCAGTTGCGACGATAAAGTCGTCGTTCGGATCACGGACGATTTGAACCGTTGGCAAGTCGGTAATGACGGTCACGAAGTTGCGGAGACTGCTGATGAAATAAGCCACTTCCTCATCGCTGTAATCGTAACGCTCACGCAGATGTTTGCGAGTAAACAATCTTTTTTGAACTTCAGCGATGATCTCCGGCGAAAGACACAGTTCAAAAGTCCTTGATCGGGCTAGTTCGATCAGTGATCTGGAAAGACCTTTAGGCGTCAGCAATGCTGCAACCAAAACAGAAGAATCAAAGACGGCTTTTATCATAGGGCTGAATGGGTTTTGTGTTGAGCGCGTTCCTCGCTGCGCATTTCTTTTATTTGCGCAGCTATCCATTCTTCTTCTTCCTGAGGCAACATTTCAGGCTGACCAGGAAGCCTCTTGTCGCGGCTCAAAATCTCATCCCATTTCTCCCAATCAACGCTGCTTTCGGAAGTTTCAACTATCGGCAAACGTTGCAGACTTTCAACCGATATCTCCACGCCTTCTGTCTTTGTGAACCGACGCAACTCAGCGAGCAGCGCTTCGAGCTTTGATTCATCTTTTAGTCTCAGAATCAATTCCATTGCTTTTCCTCCGTTGCGACAAAGAATAGCTCCAATAGTCGGTCAAACAAAGTGGCGAACGAACCTGAAGAAAAACGACTGCTTTCGTTTGCCGACTTTGCGTCCAGATAGTAGTTTGTCGCTTACAGGTTTCCATCATTCAAGCAATGACAAATTCATAAACAGGAGAAATTTTATGAGCACCTCAGAAGTGGATTTTTTCAAACTCGACGCGCTGCTCAGCGACGAAGAGAAGTTGGTTCGCCAATCTGTTCGCACGTTTGTCAATGAACGTGTCCGGCCGATCATCGCCGAATGTTATGAAGAAGGCCGGTTTCCATTCGACCTGATTCCCGAAATGGCTTCGCTGGGATTGTTGGGCGCGAACTTGCCGGAAAAATACGGTTGCGCCGGAGTCAACAACGTCGCTTACGGATTGATCACGCAGGAACTGGAAGCGGGTGACAGCGGCATTCGCAGCTTTGTTTCGGTGCAAGGCGCGTTGTGCATGTATCCGATTTACGCTTTCGGCAGCGAAGAGCAAAAGATGAAATGGTTGCCAGACATGGCCGCCGGCAAGGTCATTGGCTGTTTCGGATTGACCGAACCGAATTCCGGTTCTGATCCCGGCAGTATGAAAACGCGCGCCAAACGGACGAAAGACGGTTGGGTGTTGAACGGTAGCAAAACCTGGATTACGAACGGAACCATTGCCGACATCGCCATCGTCTGGGCCAAGACCGACGAAAACGACAAGATTCGCGGCTTCCTGGTGGAAAAGGGAACCAAAGGTTTCACCGCGCCGGAAATCAAACACAAGATGAGTTTGCGCGCTTCGGTCACATCAGAGCTTGTTTTTGAAGATTGCCTGATTCCAGAAGAAAACATCTTGCCGTTGAGCGGTGGATTGAAAAGCCCGCTCAGTTGTCTGACGCAAGCGCGTTACGGCATCGCCTGGGGAGCCATCGGCGCGGCGGTGGATTGTTTTCAAACTGCGACGGAATACGCCAAACAGCGAATTCAATTTGGCCGCCCGATTGGAAGCTTTCAGTTGACGCAAAAGAAACTGGCCGAAATGCTGACCGAAATTTCCAAAGCCCAGTTGCTGTGTTTGCAGCTTGGCCGGATGAAAGACGCGGGCACGATGGAGCCGGTTCACGTTTCGATGGCCAAATACAACAACGTAGGCATGGCGTTGGAAATCGCCCGCTCTGCGCGTGGCATTCTGGGTGCGAACGGCATCATTGGCGATTATTCGATCATGCGGCACATGGCCAATCTGGAATCGGTGTACACCTACGAAGGCACGAACGAAGTTCATATGCTGGTGCTGGGGAAACACATCACTGGTTTGGACGCTTTTGGCGGGTAAACGGTAGGGCAGATTTTCCAATCTGCCCAGACTTTCGCAGTCGAGAAACCGTCGTCAGGTTGGAAAACCTGACGTACATTTGGGGAGATATATCAATGGAAATCGCAGGCAAAGCGGCTGTCGTCACTGGCGGAGGCACGGGTGTTGGACGTGCTACGGCGTTGGATTTGGCGAAACGCGGCTGTTCAGTGCTGATCAATTACAGTCGCTCCAAAGATGAAGCGGAACAGACGGCGGCGGAGATTTCGGCGCTTGGCGTCAAAGGCATTGCGGTTCAAGCCGACATTGCTGACGACACGGCTTGTCGAAAAATGATTGATACGGCGGTGAAAGAATTTGGACGTTTGGACGTGCTGGTCAACAACGCAGGCACAACGGCGTTTGTTGCGCACGAAGACCTGGAAGGCGTGAAGCTGGAAGATTGGAATCGGATTTTCTCCACCAACGTCATCGGCACGTTTCAGGTTTGCCGCGCCGCCAAAGAAGCGTTGGTTGCTTCGGGTAGCGGAGAAATCGTCAACGTTTCCAGCATCGCAGGCATTCGCGGCATAGGCAGTTCGATTCCTTACTGCGCGTCAAAAGCCGCATTGAACAACATGACCGTGACGTTGGCTCGTGTCTTTGCGCCAAAAGTCCGCGTCAACGCAGTTGCGCCCGGGCTGATTACGACGCGTTGGTTACGAGATGGATTGGGCGACGCGAATTATGATGCGCTGGTTGCTCGCGCCGAACAGCAAGCTGTGTTGCACAAAGTCTGCGATGCCGAAGATGTCGCCGCACTGATTCTGAACGTTATCACCGGCCCTGATCTGGTCACCGGCCAGATCATCGCCATCGAAGGCGGAGCTTTGATTTCGGCTGCATCATTGCGTTGAGCGATAAACGAATTAGCCATTAACCATTGAGCATTGTCCATTCACTGCCAGGGTAGATGTTTGAGCGACTTCTTTTACCCTGACCAATAATGGCTAATGCATAATGGTTAATGGCTACCTTGTTTTCAGTTTTTATTTGAAACAACTTGATCGCGTATGGCGCGTTTCAGGATTTTGCCGCTGGGGCCTTTTGGCAGAGCATCCATGAAAACGATCTTCGCCGGAATTTTGAACTTCGTCACATAACCGCCGATGAAGCTTTTCAGTTCGTCTTCGGTCAGCGAATGTCCAGCGCGCAGCACCACTGCCGCCGCCAGATTTTCTCCAAAAATTTCATCCGGGATGCCAAAGACGGCGGCTTCGGCAATGGCGGGATGTGCGTACAAACCTTCTTCGATTTCGCGCGGCGAAATGTTTTCGCCGCCTTTGATGACCAGTTCTTTTTTGCGGTCTGTGATGAAAACGTATCCGTCGGCGTCCACGAGGCCGATGTCTCCGGTATGAAGCCAGCCATCAATGATTGTGTCGCGCGTGGCTTCGGGTTTGTTCAGGTAACCCAACATGACGTGTCGCCCGCGCGTGCAAAGTTCGCCGGTTTCTCCGGCGGGCAAAATGTTGTTGCTGAAATCCATTGCGCAAATTTCAAAGCCTTTCATTGCTCGACCGACAGAGCCAACGCGGTAATCTTCGTCCGGGTAATAGGTCGTCAGCGCGCCAGCCGTTTCCGACAGACCGTATCCCTGTTTCACCTTGCAATGGAATAATCGTTCGAATTCCAGTCGCGTGCTTTCCGCCAGCGGCGCTCCGCCCGTGCCGACGGTTTCCAGCGACGAATAATCGTATTTTTCGCGGTCAGGATGATTGATGAGCATCGTCAGCATCGTCGGCACAAACGCCAGCCGCTGCACCTTGAAACTTTCGATCAGCGACAGCGCCTTACCTGCGTCGAAGTGTTTCAATATCATGCTGCTGTTTCCCATTCGATAACCCAGATTCATCATCAACACGCCGTAAACGTGGCTCATCGGCAAAACGCTCAAGCTGCGAATCTGGCCGATGCTGGCGTTGCGTTCGTATAGCGCGTCGGCGACGAAAATCATGTTGTCGTGGCTGAGCATGACGCCTTTGGGATTTCCCGTTGTGCCGGAGGTGTACAGCAGCATTGCCAGATCACTGGTTTCGCGTTCAACCAGCGGAACGAATTCTGTCGAGGCTTCGATTTCGGCTTCGATGTTCGTGGTGTCTGCGCTTTCGCCAATGCAAAGGACTTTGCGGAAATTCGGCAACTCTGACGACGCTTCTTTCAAGCGCGCAGCCAGTTCCGGCGAAGTGATGGCGAACGATGCGCCAGAATCTTCCAACACGTAGCGAACTTCGCGCGCGTTCCACATCGGCGTGACGGGAATAATCACCGCGCCGAGTTTCCAGATGGCGATGAATGCGGCGTTGACGGCGGGCGAATTCAGCATCATCACCACGACGCCGTCGCCGGATTTGACGCCGTGCTGGCGCAGCGTTTCAGCAAAGCGGCAAGCGTAATGATAAAGCTGGACGTTGGTGTAGCTGCGGTCTTCAAACCATGTGGACGGGTATTCTCCGAAACGTTCGATGTTGTCGAGCGACAGTTGCGCGGCGTTCATTGGCGAAACCTCGATGTTGAAAGTTGATGTATTGTGTGCAGTGAAAACCTGAAGGCGGTCGGAGTGTAGGAAGCGCTTCAAACCCTGTCAAGAAAACCGGCGATGGAACACTTTGTTTGACAGTTCGCATTCGGTTTTGTATTTTCCCGCGCGCTTGGCCAAATGCCAGGCGCGACTTTCTTGATAGCCGAAGGAGATTTTTCCGGTGAACCCGGCACGATGACTGCCGCTGAAGCCGGAGCAAATATGCGTAGCTAATCCCAATTCATCAAAGACGACTTTTCATACCGCTGGCATTGTCGGCGGTGACGATTACCTGTTTTTGTACGAAAGGGGTTATGTGTATGCAAACTCACCTGAGCGGGGTGAATCTAGGCTATCACCTGCCTGACGGTTCCACACTTTTCAAATCACTGACATTCAGTTTCGGCACGCTTCGCACCGGATTGGTGGGCGCAAACGGTATCGGAAAAACGACCTTGCTGGAAATTCTAGCCGGGCGGATTTCTGCATCCGGGGGCAGCCTGGCTTGCGTTGGCCGGGTTTCTTACCTGCCACAAAAAACCGAGCTGGATACGTCGGCGACTGTTGCCGAAGCGATTCGGCTTGCCGAAGCATTGACGGCTTATCAACGAGCGATTGCCGGCGAAGCTTCTTCGGAAGATTTCGATCTGATTGCCGACCGCTGGGATTTGCCGGAGCGAATCGAACTAACGTTTGCCAAACTCGGCATTTCGCACATTGCGTTGAATCGTTCAATTGGCAGTTTGAGCGGCGGGGAATTGACGCGCGTTCGCATCGCAGGATTGTTGTTGGAAGAGCCGGATTTTCTGATTCTGGACGAACCGACCAATCATCTGGATTTGTCTGCGCGCGAGTTTGTTTACCAATTGGTTGCCGATTGGAATCGAGGTTTGATTGTCGTCAGTCACGACCGGCATTTGTTGTCGCTGGTGGATCAGATTGCCGAACTGAGTTCAGCCGGGTTGAAGTTTTACGGCGGCAATTTCGAGTTTTACCGCGAACAACGTGACAACGAACGGGCGGCGGCGGAACAAACGTTGGCCAGCGCTCAACAGCGATTGAAAGACGCCAGGCAAAATGCTCAACTCGCCAAAGAGCGTCAGCAGCGCAGGCAATCCACTGCCAAACGCAACTCGGCGACAAAAGGCGGATTGCCATCAATCGTCGTCGGCGCTTTGCAACGCGCGGCGGAAAACTCTTCGGGACGATTGAAAGGTCGTCACGAAGACAAAGTCGAACGCAGGCGACAGGAAGTCGCGGAAGCTCGCGGCAATCTGACGATTGAAAACCAGATCATCGTGGACCTGGCCAGTTCGGAAGTTCCGGCTCAGAAACGACTGGTTGAATTGCGCGAAGTCAATTTTCAATTTGCCGATGCAGAGCGGGTGTTATGGCCGTCGCCGATCAATCTGGAAATCATCGGGCCGGAGCGCGTGTGGTTGAAAGGAGCAAACGGCGCAGGCAAATCCACGCTGATTGATTTGATCTGTGGCAAGAAACAGCCGACTGTCGGCGAAGTGAAGCTTGGCGCAGCGCGCATCGGATTGCTGGATCAACAAACCAGCGTGCTCGATTCGTCGCTGACGGTTTTGGAGAACCTGCGGCAAGTTGCTCCTTTGCGGCCTGAGCATGAACTGCGGACTTTGCTCGGAAGGTTTTTGTTCATCCGCGACGATTCGTTGAAACCGGTTGCGGTGCTCAGCGGCGGCGAACGAATGCGCGCAGCGTTGGCATGTTTGCTCGGCGCAGATCAATCGCCGGAAGTGTTGATCGTTGACGAACCGACGAACAATCTGGATTTGCCGAGCATCGAAGCATTGGTGTCGGCGCTCAATCGGTTTCAAGGCGGGCTGATCGTCGTCAGTCATGACCTGGCGTTTGTGGAAGAAGTCTGCGTCGAACGAGAAATCGAATTGCAGGCGAAAAACAGGACTTTGACAGCTTGCAGCACGCGGTAGAAAATCGGCACGTCAAATCCCCAACCAAAAATCTGGAGGCTGAACATGCGCTCGTTTCAAGAACACATGGAGCTTTATCGCGCTGAACATCGCACCGTCGGTTGCAAGATTTCGCACCTGATCGGCGTGCCGATGATTGTCGCTTCGTTTCCGATGCTGATTTTTAACTGGCGATGGGCAATTGCGCTATTCGTCGTCGGCTGGATGTTTCAACTGGCCGGACACAAATACTTTGAAAAGAATCGCCCTGTGTTGGCGGCTGATCCGGCAAATCCGTGGACGTACTTTGCCGCGATCATTTTCGTGGCTCAGGAATGGGCCAGCCTGCTCAGCGGGCGAGGACTTGGCAATTCTGGGCAGTTGAAGCACCGGTCATAACTTTTTCGTTCGGGAGGTTTGCAATGAAGAAATTGGCAAAAGAAGGTTTGATGTTGGCTGTGACGATTGTCCTTGTGGCAATCGCGACGGCCAGCGCATTGGCTCAGCAGAGCTTCATCGGGCAAGGACGGTATCGTATGGAGATTGTCGCCACCGGCAAAGTTCTGGATTTGCGTGTGGAAGACAAACGGACGGTTCAACAATGGGCTGTCGGCAATGCGCGCAATCAACAATGGGATTTGGTGGATGCGGGCGACGGGTTTTATTTCATTACGTCGGTCGAAAACGGCAACGTGCTGGATGTCGAAGGCGGGCGTGCGCGAAATGGTTCTCTGGTAATTACTGCGACGCGCGGCAACAGCGACAATCAAAAATGGAAGATCGCCGACAATGGACGCGGCGAATTTACGATCATTTCCAAAGCCGGGAAATCGTTGGAATCGCCAGCAGGAAGGCGCGGGGATGGCGTGGCGCTGCAAATCGGCGAGCCTCACGGATTGGAAAACCAGCGATTTCGTTTGACTCGCCTTGGCGATGTCGAAGCAAAAGTTCGCCCGCGTGAAGGTGCTCCGATTACGCCCGGAACCGCTGTCGTTCATGCGTTCACGGGCAAAGGCCGCTATCAAATTCAAAGCGTCGCCAGCAATCATTTTCTGGATTTGCGACGCGACGACAACACTACGTTACAGCAATGGTCAGGCAGCGGAGCCGCCAATCAGCAATGGGATTTTGAAGACGCCGGTAACGGATTTTTTTACATTCGTTCGGCGGAAAGCGGACGTGTGTTGGAAGTGGCAGGGGCGCGCGATGGTTCCGCCGTTGTCGCCCGAACCCAGCAGGCTGGCAGAGACAATCAAAAGTTCCGAATTGTGGATGCAGGCAACGGTCAGTCGTTGATCGTCGCGCGAAATGGCAAAGCGCTCGATCTGCCGAACAGCGCGCGCAACGAAGGGCAGAGAATGCAGCTTTGGGGCGAACATCGCCGCGACAATCAACGATTCATTTTCAAACCAGTTGATACAACAGTCACTTTGTCAGGCGGGCGCACGCGTGAAACCCGTGGTTCGCGCTTTCCGCCGCGTGACACAGCGCCGGTTGAAGAGCCGTACACATCCGGTCAAATGACCTGGCGCGGTCGTGTGGATTCTGAAGTGTTGCTGGAAGTGCGAGGCAACTTCGTGACTGAAAAACTGGTCAGCGGAACATCTTTCAACAATGGCCGGTTCACTTTTACGTCGGCTATGCCGGCACGCCAACTGACCTTGCGGGTTGAAAACAAAAAAGCGCGCGGAACGGTGGAAGTCGTTGAACAACCGACGGCTGCGAATGGTTATACGGCGGTGATTCGCATTCGTGATCCTCAACGCAACGCGGCAGATTACGAGTTCACGTTGATCTGGTAAATGAATTGACCTGTGAAATACAAAAGCCGCAAGTGGGAAAACCGCTTGCGGCTTTTTGTATTTTAACGGGAATGGAATAAACCTGTTCCGAGCACTCGCGGTACAGATACCCATCGCCAAAAACAAAGAAGCAAGCCTGACCAGGCAGGCTTGCTTCTTTAGTTTTACAGATCAAATTGATCTCTTGTTCAAATCCTGACTGCCGATTAGCAGCTCGGCGGGAAGACAGGAACGACGTAACCATCGGTCGCGTTCAGTGTCAGGTGATGCAGATTGTGACCACCATTGAACGCGCCAGCGCTGGATGCGGCGTTCGCGTTCAGGTTGATCGCTGAACCCAGGATGGCGATTCCGCCGGACTGGTTGTAGATCTTGATCCAGCCAGTGCGACCGGCAGGAACGAAGGTTTCAAAACGCGGCGTGGTGCGCGGGAAGTTGTTGGTGACGCTGCTCATCAACTGGCAACCACCAGTGACGGAGAAGCTCAGCACGTTTTCAGCATCGTCGTAAAGCAAACCGAACAACGAACCCAGGCTGGCAGCGCCGATGCCCAGGTTGCCGCCCAAACGGTTGATGATGACCATCGTGTCATTGCCATCCGCACGGCTGCCGATGTTGTCCAAAGCCAACACAGCCGGAGCGCGATTGTATTGCATACCGTTGAAAGCAATGACGGCCGTGAACGATTGAGCGCCGCAATCAATTCCGGTGAACAACGCTGAGAAAGCGACTGCTCCCAGGTTGGCTGCGTGGCCGGTGGCAAATTTGACGTATTCGTCGCCGATCAGGTAGTTGAAGTTGACCGGGCAACCGAGAACTCCATCAACAGCAACGGCAACGATGTAGCCTTTGACGCCAGGATCAACGTCGGAAGTCAGGAAGGACGCCGTCTGATTGGGAGTCAAGCAGATGTAGCTGTCCGCGACGGCGCAGCCCGCTGACACGAAATACAGGTGGACGAAGGCATTGGCCCCAATCGCCGAGTTCGTGTTGGTGATGTTGATGCGTGTGTTTTCGGTGTTGCCGGAAGTCGCGCCGGAAGTGTAGACGTTGTAAACCAGAACGGAGCCGGCTTTTTGGTCGCTGGCTTCGGAATTCCAAGGATAGTCAGCGCCGGGATCAGCGGCCAATGCCAAAGAAGACATCAACGCAAGCGCGAACAGAGCCAGCAGTGTGTGAGTAAACGAGCGTGAGTTTCGCATTCTAGTATTCTCCTAAATTGATTTTTTTGTAGGTCCGAAGCCAGATCGTATTGCTGCTTCGATGTTAGTGAGTGTGGCGGCAATACGAACTTCAACGAACACAGTGTCAAGAAACTTTGACTAGACGGAAAGTAAAGTTGCAATTGCCAGCCTCAAGAACCTGCAATCTCAAAGCCTAATCTCAACTGACCGAATTAAAACGTCATCAGTCGCGGACAGGAAGAAGAAAAATTTTCCTTGGATTAAGGTTTTGATGTTTCCAGGGTATCAGGCTTTCTTGGTTCTGAACCACCTGTGAGAGTGAGGAAAGCCAGATACGAGCGTGCTTATAGCACGAGAATTCTAACTTCGGCAATGGCAAACAAACGAAAGGCGCTGCAAAGTCAAAAAAAAATCACAATGCCATGATTGGCGAAAACTCCATTGCCAGTTTGGGAGAGACTGGCGGGCAGGATTCCTTTACTGACGCAAACTTGTGTGGATAATGTGGCCTCACTTCAAGACATTCCATCGGTAAAAGCAAAAAAGGAAATTCGGCGAATGAATCGTCAATATGACGTGCTTATCATTGGCGGAGGACACAATGGTCTGGTTGCAGCAGGCTATCTGGCACGCGCCGGACAAAAGGTGCTTGTATTAGAACGCCGCTCGGTTGTCGGAGGCGCTTGCGTAACCGAAGAGCCTTGGCCCGGATATAAGGTTTCCACGCTGTCCTATCTTTGCAGTCTTTTACAGCCGCGAATCATCAGCGACCTGAAACTTTCGGAGTTCGGGTATCACATCTATCCCAAAGACCCATCGTTTTTTACAGCCTTCCCGGACGGACGCCACATTTTTTTCTGGCAGGACATGCACAAAACCGTTTCGGAGATTGCCAAATTTTCTTCGCGCGACGCTGAACATTATCCGCAGTATGAAGTCGAGCTGGCCAAATTGGCCGAATGGGTCGAATCCATTTTGCTCGAAACGCCGCCCAACATCATTCGTCGAAAGTTCGGCGATCTGGTTTCGCTTGGCAAATTTGGCTTGAAGGCGTTGAAGCTCGGCGATGAAGGTTTGGTGCGTATGGTCAAAATCATGACGCAAAGCGTAAGGGATTTTCTGGACGAACGCTTTGAATCGGACGAGATCAAAACGACGCTCGCAACTGATGGTGTGATTGGCACGAATGGCGGCCCGGCGACTCCGGGAACAGCGTACATTCTGTTGCATCACGTCATGGGCGGAGCCGCCGGCCCGCGAGGATTGTGGGGCTTCATTCGCGGTGGCATGGGAGCAATCAGCCAGGCATTGGCGCGTTCGGCTGAAGCTCACGGCGCTGAAATCCTGACCGAAGCCGAAGTGGATCGAGTCCTTGTCAAAGACGGTCAGGCTTATGGTGTGGTGCTGAAAAACGGCGATGACATTCGCGCCAAAGTCGTGGTTTCCAATGCCGACCCGAAACGCACGTTTCTGAAGCTGGTCGAAGAGCAGCATCTGGAAGAGAGTTTCCGCCAATCGCTCAAGAATTTTCGCGTCGAAGGTTGTTCGGTCAAAATCAATCTGGCGCTGGATGGTTTGCCGAACTTCACCGCGTTTCCGAATACTTCGGACAAAGAGCCGGGTTTGCCGCACAAAACGACGATGCACGTTTGTCCTTCGATGGATTACATTGACCGCGCCTGGGAAGACGCCAAGCAAGGCCAGATGTCCCGGCGACCGATGCTGGAATGCACGATTCCAACGGCTTATGACGATTCCATCGCTCCGCCGGGAAAACACATCATGTGCATCTTCGCGCAATACGCGCCTTACACGCTGAAAGACGGATTCTGGGATCAGGCGACGAAAGACGAATTCGCCAATCGTTGCCTCAACGAACTGGCAGCTTATGCCCCGAACATTCACGACATCATTCTGCATCGGCAGGTGATTTCGCCGTTCGACATGGAATTTGAATACGGATTGACCGGCGGCAACATCTTTCACGGCGAAATGGATTTGGATCAACTGTTCTTCATGCGACCGACGGCGGGTTGGGCGGATTATCGAACGCCGATTCGCAACCTGTATTTGTGCGGTTCCGGCACGCATCCGGGCGGCGGTGTGATGGGCGCGCCTGGCTTTAACGCCGCGCGGGAAATTTTGAGAGACTTGAAACGTTGAATTTGTCAGGAGGATTTATGGACGCTACGACTATTGGCTTTGTGGTTTTGGCTGTGATTGTGTTGTTGATCGTCGCTCGATTGGTTTTTCAGTTGACGCTCGGCCAATCCGTGACTGACGCGCTGATCAACCGCGACAACAAGGCGGCGGCGGTTTCGTTGTGCGGATTCATGCTTGGCGTCATCAATGTCGTCATACCGATTTTGAGCAGCCCCAGTCAATCGTTCTGGGTGGATGTCCGTGGAGTTTTGGGGTATGGCATCGGCGGCATTGTGGCGATGGCCGTGGCCAGTCTGATCTTTGAACAATACTGCAAAGCCACCGGCGTTCCGTTGCGCGAACAAATTGCCGATGGCAATGTCGCCGCCGGAATTGTGGATGGGGCGATTCACGTCGCGTCCAGTCAGATTGTCGCCGGAGCTTTGACCGGCGATGGCGGAGCAATCGTGCCGACGCTGGTTTTCTGGTTGGCCGGAGTCGCGGCGTTGATTGTCCTGACGCATCTGTTCCGCCTACTGACGGCTTACAACGATGCGCATCTGATTCAAGACGGCAATCTGGCCGCTGGGCTGGGCTGGGCCGGATTGATCATTTCCATCGGGATCATGGTCGGATACGCCGTGTCGGGCAGCTTCACGGGTTATGCGGACAGCTTTCGCAGTTTTGGGTTGATGTTGCTGGTGGTGCTGGTGCTGTATCCCGTCCGGCAAATCATCGTGCAGATGCTGTTGCTCGGAGCAGGATTCAGTTTTCGCAATGGTCGTCTGGATCATGAAATTGCTCAGGATCGGAATGTCGGCGCCGGCCTGCTGGAAGCCGTCGGTTATCTGGCGACAGCGCTGGTCGTGACGAAACTCTTTTGAGAATCAGCCTGCTTATCCAGGACGGGGAGCGTCAAACGCGTAAGATTTGTTCGCGGAAAACTCAGTTTGCTGACGCTTCCCGTTCCGCAACACAAATTTCCGTTGCTCGCCTCTGCCGACTCGGATTAAACTCCGAATGCCTCTCAAGGTTGGTACAGCAATCAGCCTTGATCCCGTACCCCGCTCGAATCACAAACCAATGATGACCGACCCGGTTCGAGCCGCGCTGAATCAATCCAATTTGTTCAAGTGGGAGATCACCAACTCATGGCTATTTTTCAAGACATCCCTTTAGACGGAAGCGGCGAAACCATTCGGGCTGCTCAACGAGAAATCATCAACCGCGCCAATGCCAATCACCTGACCGCCGACGGCTGGTCGCTGGCGGAACTGAGAACCGACGACAGCGATTTTGAATGGCTGCAGAAATGGGCGCAGGTGCTGGACGACGAAACTGCCAGCCGCTGGTTGTTGCCCGGCCACACCGCCGCTTTTTGGGGAAATCCGCAAACGCGCCGCGCGGGAATCGGCGTTCTGGTCATGTTGCTGGCCGCCGAACAAAAACGCCGAGGGCTGGTCAGCGACAGCGACTGGATAGTCACGTTGGCGTCGCTGTTCAGCGAACGAACCCGCGCCATGATGTTCAAGGAAGGCAGTTTTTCTCCGCCGTTGATCAGCTCCATGCGCGAAGCCACCGCGCGGTTGCGGCTGCGCGTCGGAGAAGGCTGGGATTCCTTCACCGCGCAACGCGAAAGCATCGCGTTGCAGATTGGATTGACCGAACCGGATTTGCCGGAACGATTTCCGCAGTGGTTGAAAGGCCAGGATGTGCCGGAACACATTTGCGCGCTGCTCGATCCGGTCAATGGCAGCGACAGTTTTCTGCATTTGTGGCAAACCTGTTGCGATTACCTGCAAGGATTCGTCAACGAAACCGATTTGCGCGAAACGCTGGAAACCAGCGTCTGGATTTTGCCGCAATGGGTCAGACCGATTGTGGCCACGTTGAAACCGCTCCGTCAGGAACCGGCGGAACCCGAACCCGCCAGCAAACCCGCCTCCACCGGTCCACTGGTGCAAATCCCCAGCGAACCCGAAGACGTGTTCGGAGCCTTCATGCCTTACGGCGGCATCAAAACCATCATTCGCGCGACCTGCGCCATTCTGGAACGCGCCGACAAATTGGGCTTCGGCGGCATCACCTGGTCGCTGAGCGATTTGAAAATCACCGATTACGATTACGCCTGGTTGCGCATCTGGGTCATGCGCTTGGAACCGGACGCCGTCAACCTGATCGCGCAAACCGAACGCAGCTTCAAAGCCGGAGAAGCCGAAATCAGCGTCCGCGCCGCGTTGGGAACCATGCTCGGCCTGTGGATTTCCGAAACCGTCCGCCGAGGCGAAAACGGCAACGACGAAATCTGGCACTTCCTGGAAGACGAATGCTTCCAACCCGCCGTCTCCGCCGAATTCTTCCGCCACAACCAACCGAGCAGCTTTCTGCGCGTGCTGCTGTCCGATGCTGCGCGAGAGTTGAACCTGAAAGACACACTGACAGCGGCGGGCCAGTAACATGCACGGATCGTTATGCTTGATTACGCATTGCTTGTCGTTTTCATCCTCAGCGTCTGGATAGTTCAGTTTTTCGCTTTTCTTGGAGTGGGGCTGTTGGCCGGGCGCACTTTCAGTCGAGAAGAACTGACTGTCCGTCGTGCGCTAAATCTGACGTGGATTGGATGGGCGACTTGCGTTGGCTTTTTGCAGTTATTGCATCTGGTCGCCCCGATTCAAGTGAGCGCGCAAGTCTGCATTGTTGCCACGGCGGTTGTTGGTTTTTACCTTGCTCGAACATCGCTAGGCAGCTTGCTCGATGATTTCAAACAGCAGTTTGGCGCAAACTTTCGCTGGCTGTTGATCGTGCCAATCTTGCTGGTCGTAGCAATTCTGGCGGCTTGCGCCGACTGGCATTTCGATTCACAACTCTATCACCAACAATCAGTTCTTTGGGCAACTCAAAGTTCGGTGGTGCCCGGCCTTGGCAATCTTCACGTCCGATTGGCGTTCAACTCTTCCTTGCATCTCTACTTCGCATTGCTTGACGTTGGCTGGTTAAAAGGCCAGCAATTCTCGGTAAGGCGATAAGTGTAGAAAAAGCAGGCTGAAGAGAGAAAGA
>CAYYDG010000050.1:0-54797 GCA_964470555.1 uncultured Heliomicrobium sp. | reverse complement strand
GATGCCTACCAGGTAAACCCACGCCTATCAATGAGATACATGTGGGACAGGATTGTCTACAACTCAACCAACGACAAAGGAGTTAAAACTAAAGCATATTTATTTCCTGCTCCCAATGTTGATGTCATTAATTTGCCGAATAGCAATCGTTTTGGTCAGAAAGTAGCTGATTTAGCTGATCCACTTGGTATTGAGCGCTATACAGGTGGCCTGATTGGCCAGGGCCCGGCAAAACCAAAGCTCAAGGTAGACTCTGAAAAATGTCAACATACAATCTTTTTATTCAATGATGGAAGTGCGAAAAAGATACTCAGCGCATACGGCGAATTGCTGGTTAAGATTTTTCCCCCAGAGGACTTGGCCCACAGCGAATTTAAGGCAACTGCTGTTGGTCACGTTCACAGACCGCTTGACGACGAATCGAAAACCAAGTACCCGCATCACGTCAGAGACTATTGGGAGGGTTACAATCCAGAAATTACTCGGCCAAGCAAATTCGTTCATTTCGTTTTGGCAGGGCAAGAAAAGGCCATAGCGGATAATCTGACTCATTATGCAGTGGAAAAGATAGCAGAAGGATTTCTTAAATCTACGAAGATGTGGAAAAGCAACAAGAATATTTCGCTCAGCCAGCGACAACATCGAAATGTCCTGAATCTACTGTCTGGAACTGAGTATTGTAAGCAGCGAGAGGTTTACGAAGAGTTTGTCTTTAGATTTGCAGTAAAAAATGAGACTCTCACTAAGGAGATTTGGGAAACAGATTGCCGTGAAAAAGTGAAGGAAATTGCAGGAGCCATTGCCGGTGGAACCTTACTCAACCAAGACCTTGAGGCTTTCCTGGCTTGGCCGACCGAATCAGATGAGATAGGTTTCCTTTCTCCAAATTTGCGGAGATGCAACGTCTATTCTTATCCGGAGAATGAACCTAAAGTGCATATTCAGGTCGGCTCTATTCATTCAGTAAAGGGACAAACCCACACAGCAACTTTAGTGTTAGAAACATTTTGGTATAAAAGTCATCTTGAAACACTGTTGCCGTGGCTATCTGGCGCAAAGTTAGATTGCCGGGAAGAACCTAACCAACAAGAAAAGTCCCGTCTCAAACTCCATTACGTGGCAATGACTCGCCCAACTCATCTGCTTTGTCTGGCAATGAAGCAAAGCAGCGTTTCTGGCGAGTACCGTGAAAAACTTGAAAAGCGCGGATGGGACTTTGTTGAGGTAAATTAGCGAAGCAACAACAGCTTCAGTAATCGCCCCGCTCCTCATTCCAAATCTGCTTCATCAGCTCTTTGGCTGCTTCGCCTTTGATTTTAAGCCGCGGCAATTTCCGTTTGAGCATTTCCTTCACTTCTTTTTCCGTCAATGGTTGCTCTGGCAATCTCGCTTTGCCCTCCGCCGCCAGTGCTAACAATTCTTCGTCAAAATTCGCCGGTTCGGGTGGAACGAGGCGCGCAATCACGCGATTGCGTTCTTTGATGACAATTTCATTGCCCTGTTGCGCCTGCTTCAAGTAGTGCGCGAGTTGGCTTTTCAGTTCTGTGGCATTGATGGTTTGCATATTTTGCTCCTTTCCAGTCCGGCTATGACGTGTCATTCGGCGAGCGCTTCATTGACCAACTCTTCAAACATTGGGATCAGATCGCCAGCGTATTGTTTGAGGTAGTTACGCACGCTGGTCAAATCGGCCCCGGCTTTGACCAGTTCGATAACATCCAGCAGGTCTTTGCGTCGTTTGGCAACGAGCTTCATGTAAATCAGCACTTCAACCGGAACAATCGCCAAGCCTTCACTTTTTGGCGGCTGGTTGAGAACGTCTTCCAACTGTGGGCCGAGCGAAGCAGGCGATAAATAATCTATGCGGATGCCATCCACTTCAATGGGGACGCCAGCCTTGAACGCGACCAGCAAGCCTTGATGGTCAAAGGCTTCTTCGCCGACCAGAAAGTCCACGTCGGTGGTGGCGCGGACGTAACCGTGTGCGCCGACAGCCAAACCGCCAGCCAGCGCGTGCCGGATGCCAAGATGTGTCAACTGAGCAGAGGTTTTCAGCGCCGCGTCCCGCACCTTGGGCGCAATAAAGCGAAAAGTATCTTTGATGTCCATCAGATTTACCCGCCGTCTGGGGATTTGCGCATAAGACAGTTGCATTTTGATCGCCTATTACAAGGATTCGCTTTGTTCGTGGCGGAGCATAGCATCATCACTGCAACCTCAAAAGTGCAAGATGCCACTGTTTTGGCTGAGGAAACCATTCGGATTCTGATCGAACTTTCCTGACAAAAAAGACACTCAATCCTTGCCGCCAAGTCGGAAGGTCACTCCGGCGGTCACCGTCACCGGATAGCCGGGCGTGGCGTGGATGCGCGAAACGACGGGCGCTCCGGGAGCAAGGCGCGATTCAAAAAAGTTCTGCGTCTCGAAATATCGTTTGTCCGTCAGGTTATCCACCGACAGATTCAATTCGACGCGGCGGTTCAATCGTTTGGTCACGCTCAAGTCAATCACGTCGAAACCGGCAGCGCGAACGCGCGGGTCTTCGCCGTCCAATCGGTAATTGCCGATGTGGCGATAGCGCAGCGAACCGCTGAAACCGCGCCAACCGTTCAATGTCAACGCCGCGTTGCTGATGAAATGCGGTGCGCTGTCTACATAAATTCTCGGCTGTTCGCCGCGGTAAAAAGCGTTCATCACGCGCGTCAGGCCGCCGTTGAATGCCAGCACACGAGTCAGCTTAACCGAAGCCTTCGCCTCGAAACCGTACGCGCGCGTTGGCCCCAAAAACTCAAAACTGCCGTCGTCCGGGATGTAAACCTGCTCGTTCGAACGATCAATCAGAAACAAATCCGTGTTCAAGCTCAGCCGTTTGAAATTGTGCGACGTACCAATCTGATAAAAATCCGTCGTCGAAATCCGTTGTCCGTCCGGTTGCTGCGCCACGCCGCGCGCGTCCTGGCTGGAAATGCCTCGCCCGTAATTGAAATACACCGTCAGCGGCAGGCGTTCGTCAGGCGTAACGGCCAAATTGAATTTTGGTTGAAAGCGCGAAGCTGTCTGTACACCGGAAAATTCTGGCGAAACCCGGTCGTCAACCTTGAAGCGGAAATGATCGAAGCGAACTCCGGCTTCGATATGGAAATGCGTTCTGCCGGAATCCAGATCAATGCCTTGTTGCACGTAGCCGGACGAATTGGTCACGCGCGCGTTGGCTTTGGTGACGACGCTGATCGGCGAACGGCTGACGGAATTGTCCAGACCGACGTTGATCTGGTTGTCGTGAAAATTGGCTCCGGCAACCAGCAGCGCCTGTTTGCCGAAGAGCTTGTGTGGTTGCAACCACTGCGCGTTGACACCCTGTTGCAAGCGGGAATCGTGCTGGATGATTTCGTCGCCGTTCGTTTCATCATTCAAAAAGAACGTGAAGTTGGAATACAGATCGAACAACGAACGCGCGAAAAAGCCGTCAACTTTGAACACGCCGCCTTTTTCGGTTTCACGGCGGAAATACGTGCTGACGACTCCTGTGCGAACGCGGCCTCCGTTGTCGGGATCAACAAAGCCGAAGCGATCCAATCGGCCTGCGTTCACTTCGTCGAGCGGAATTTGCCCGGAGGAAACAAAATCGTTGCGGCCAAGATTGAGTTTGAAGCCGAGCTTCGTTTTTTCGTTCAGGTTGCGAATGAAATTGCCTGTGACGTTGTCGCGTTTGTAACGCAGCGGATTGTTGAACGGCCCATCCGAGCGCGAAGCTTCGTAAGCGATCAAGGCGTCGCCGCGTTTCAATTCCGGGCTGAAGGCCAGAAAGGAACGAAACGTGTCGAACTGCCCGCCTTGCAGTCGTGCGGTCAATTGATCGGGCAAGGATTCTTTCAACCGAATATGAACCACGCCGAGGCCGGAAAAATCGCCGTATTGCGCGCTGAACGGGCCGTTCAGAATTTCCACGTCCTGCACCAGTTCCGGCGTCAGCGATTTCAATTGCCCAAGATAACCTTGACCGTGACCTTGAGTGCCCTGGTTCTGTTGGAAGTTGTCCACCAAAACTTTCAAGCCGCCGTTCACTCCGCCGTGATCCATGTTGTATCCGAAGCGGCGAATTTCCAGCGACTTGCCACCGCCTTCGTGCTGGCCTGCGTTAATGCCTGCGTCCAGAGTGTGAAAGACCTGATCGTCGCGCGAAAACAGCGTGTCGCGGTAAATGACATCGTTGCGACGATCAATCGTCGGATCAAGTTGCGACGCCGAAATCACCAATCCGTCGTGAATCTTCGGAATGATGTAAGCAATCTCAACACGCAAGTTTTCTGCCGCGTCGGTTGCGCCAAGCGTCAATTCTTTGGCGGAAATGTTTTTGCCGGTCACGCGCAAGTTCAAAGCTTCGCGCGGAACTTCCAGCCTGAATTGGCCTTCGTCGTCGCTGGTTGCGGATTTATCGCCCGCCGAAGTGCGAACGGTGATTGTCACACCACGAACAGTTTCGCCGGTTGCGGTTACAACGGTGCCGGAAATTGTGCGGAGGTTTTGAGCCAAAGCGAATACTTGCAACTGAATCAGCAAGGCTGCCAAAAACAGCCAACCGATTACGCATTTTTGTTTTGAATTGAACAAATGAAAGCCAGACATGATTTTGTCCCTTTTATAAAATGGTTCTCTCGACCAGCCAATACCCGCCAGCCAATGCAATCAAAATGGAAAACGCCGTCACATAGCGCGTGACGAATTTAGGTTGTTCTCGCAGTTTCCAGATCAACGGCAAGATAAGCGCCGCCAAAGCGATTTGTCCAAGTTCGACTCCAAGGTTGAAGGAAAACAGCGGAATGATGGCTCCGCTTCCCTGCGCGGCAATACCGAGTTCGCGCAATACCGATGCGAATCCGAAACCGTGAATCAATCCAAAGCCAAATGTCAGCATCCATCGGTTGGCCGTGTCGCGGCGAAAGATGTTTTCCAGCCCGACGTACACAATCGAAACGGCGATCATCGGTTCGACAATCCACGAAGGCAGATTGACGACATCAAACGTCGCCAACGCCAATGTGATCGAATGCGCGACGGTGAACGAGGTGATGATCTTGACGGCTTCGCGCAGTTTGCTGCCTGCCAATAACAACGCGAACAAAAACGCCAGGTGATCAAATCCGAAGGCGATGTGTTCCAGGCCGAGTTTGAAAAATTCCCAAAAGGATTGACTGGCTTGAGCCGCTTCGGTCAACGCAGCAGCGGTTGGTTGGTAACTGATTGCTCCGGCCATGAGCATCTTCGAGCCGATCAGCTTTTCGCCGCCGACCAATTCCACGTACTGGCGATGGCCGCGCGGCAATCTTTCGATCAAATTTGATTGCAACACGAACGGTTCGCCTTCGGGTTTGGCAAACGAAAAACGGAAATGCACGCCGTTGCTGTCGTCGAGTTCCACGCCGGAAACAGCGACGGAAACCGATTGGCCATTGACGATGACAGTGATGGCTTCGGCGGCCAACGATTCCAACTGCGATTTGACTCGAGCAAATTCAGTTGCCGAAACAAGGCCATCGCGGTCGGCATCCATCGGCACAATCAATTCAATGTCGGCGCGCGCATAAGTCAGGTGCGCTTCGACACGGTCGCCATTCAGTTTCAAGACGGCGGCGCTCAATCCGGGATCGTGCGCCAGGGCAGCAGCTGCACAAACCAGCGTCAGGAAAAACACTGCAACCAGCCTGGGGATTCTATGATTGGTCGTCATAAGGTTCCTTGCGAAATGGTTTTCACCGCCGAGACGCAGAGGCGCGCAAAGGCGCAGAGGTTCTCCTCATATCCCCTGCGTTGGTGCTGCGTTCACTGCGCCTCGGCGGTGAAAAGGGGAGGTTGTTACCGCGCGAAGCCGACGATCTTGCGACCGTTTTGCGGCGTGCTTTCGTACGGGAAGACTTTGTTGTAACCCAACTCGTTCGTGGTCACGCCGTCAACATTCGTAAATCCGAGCGGATTCACTTTCAGGTTGTTCGGATCGCGCAAATCGCTGGTCAACGCGATCACTGCAATGTCCACCACATCGTCGCCAAAGCGGCGTCCGTTGGGCCATCCGCCCGGCACGAAGGATTTGCCAGCCGGCAAGCCCAGCAACTGGCTGGGCAAACGGAACGGATGTCCGGCAGCGCGGCTTTCCTGTACGTCGCCGCCGAAAATGCTCAACCGCGAAAAGCCTGCATCGTCAGGGTTCGAAGCATCGTTTGCGCCATTGCCCGCCAGACGAACCGGATCGGTCGAAAGATCAACCTTGATCAGGTCTGGAATGAAGATCGCGGCAATGTCCGCGCGATTACGATCAATCGCCACTGTCTGGCCGCCAGCAACCAGCAGGTTGATGAGCGTCGCCAGTTCGGGATTTTCGGCATATTTGCGGAACAGTTGACTGTCGGTGGTCGGCAAGGTGCGGCTGTACGTGTCTTTGTCTTCCAACGCCACAAGACCTTCGTTGAAGAGCGGATTGCCTTGTCGCGCGACCTGCACCCAGGTCGGACGGCGAATCAAATCCAGAATGCCTCGTCCAGTCGGGACATTGACGGGCATCATCAAACGACTGGTTGTGGCGAATACGCCAACGGTTTGCTGGTCACCACCGAGTTCGCTCAGCGGAACACGCAGCGCCATCAAATGCACGTTGAATCCGCCTTGAGCGTCCTGCCCAGGATTGCGAAGCTTGAGCAAATCGAAGATGGATTGAACATCGGCGTAAAATCCATCGTCGCGTTGGCCGGCAAATGCCGTGTAGCCATTAGGAAACGTGAAAATCGCTTGCCGCGTGTATTTGTCCAATTCGGCGGCAGAGGCTACGCCTTTGCGAGCCGGGTTTTCGCCGTTGTCACCTTCGTTATAAAACGGCGTGGCGTTTCCCTGGTTGTTCGGCGGAACGATGCCGGTGCCGATTTGCGTGGTCGTGCCAAATCGGTTGTCAATTTTGGTGATGGTGTACGTCTGCGTCAGATTCTGAGCGGCGTCGTCAATGTTTTGAATCACACCCAGATACGATTGCAGCAACGTTTTCTGGCTTTTGAATCTGGTTTGAAATTCAAAGCGATATGTGATGGTCGGACGTCCCTGCGCAATGTCGCTGCCAAGTGAAACGTGCAATTCATACCGGACGTTATCATCAAAATTGTATTTGTTCGGCCCGATGCCGGGATTTTGATGCGGGTACACGCCCAACGCCAGATTCAACGCTTTATTGCCGTTGGCGTCGTTTCGCACAAAAGCGTACACGTCGGTGGTGTTGGCCGATGGATCGCGCGTGATCAGCGGCGCGTCCATGTGACTGGAGGCATAAGCAGGCAAAGACAAGCTTGGCAGCAACGCCATCGCAGCCACCAATGCCAGCATCGCGCTCTTTTTGACTTGCTTGAACAGTTTTTTCATATCGGTTTACTCCTCATGAAAGAGATCGGGTTGTCGGTTTGGCTCAGACGCCTGAGCCGTTGTTGGTTAGCGCCAGACACACGAAGTCCGTTGCGCCAATGGACAGGCGGCGGGATGCGTGTGATTTTTCGGGAAAAGGATTTAGAGTTTCAGTTGTCGCAATTGTTCGAGTTCACTCGGCAACAACGTAGATTGAATGGTTGACGTTCGTTGTGCGAAGCGGCGAGCCAGTGTTGGTTGTCCGATTCGCGTTGCTATGACGGCAGCGTGCATGAAGATTCGCGCGTCGTTCGTTCCTGTGGTCAGCGCTTGTTGCATCGTCTGCCAGGCCAGGTCGTGATTGCCCGTCGCCGTTTGCGCCCACGCCAAAGCGTCCAGCGTGAAAACATCGCGGCGATGTTTCAATTCTTCTTCGGCGAGTTTCAGCGCCGTTGCGGATTGTTCGCCGCGCGTCGCCAGAAACAACGCAAAGGTTCGCGGATCGTCTTTCTGGCCGTTGGCCATCAACCCGGATTCGACTTTTTGCGCTTCGTCGTTGCGCCCGGCAGCGCGCAACGCATCGGCCAACGTCCAGCGATATTCAGGCAGCGGATTTTTTTCAGCGGCGCGTTGCAATGGCAACACGGCTTCGTTGAACTTTCGTTCCGCCAACAAAACGCGTCCTTTGGCCAGCAGCGCAGGCGCATATCCCGGTTGCAGTTCCAGCGCCAGTTCACAACTGGCCACGGCCTGTTTCAACAGCCCGGCCTGCAATTCGTAAAGAGCCAGTTTGCTCCACGCCCACGCCGAAGCTTCAGCGTCGCCATTGCCAGATGCCTGGGCCGACATTCGCATCAACACGCGAGCGCCTTGCAAATCGCCTTTCAGCCAGCGAACGTGCGCCGCGCGTGAGTACGCCTGTGGACTCGGTTTCAATTCCATCATGCGTTGATACGCCGCGATGGCTTCGTCCAATTTGCCTTGCTCCATCAACACGTCGCCGAGCAAACCAAAGTCGAACGCCAATCCGCGCGAAGTCGTCAGTTCACGCGCAATCTCTTCGGCCTCGGCAAAGCGATGTAGCGCGTGCAGCGAATGCCCGCGCAACAACATCGCCGATGCTTTGGCCGATTGCGGCGAAAGTGGCGCAAATGCTGGTTGCTGCGATTTCGCATTCGCCAACTGCGCGCTTTTCAATTCCAGACAGGCCGCGCACTGTTCCGCCAGCTTGTAAAATCCCGAATCGAAACTGAGGCGCGCTTTTTCGACATAACTCCATCCGAGTTGTTCAATCGTCGGCAAAACCTGCTGGTTGTTTTGCTGCGAACGGATTTTCTTCTGCGCGGCGCGGATGTCTTCATCCACTTTCGCTGTGCCCGCATGCTCAGCCAGAGCGATTTCACAAGGCTGCAACTTGCTTGAGGCCGCGTCGGTCGTTCGGCAGGCATTTGTCGCCAAGACAGAAAGCGCCAACAATCCCATTCCAATCCATCGTCGCATGGTTTGTTTCTCCTTCACTCAAGTTCAGAGTTCATGCTTCGGCGTAAGCCCCCAGTTCGCACGCCAAAGCGTGAACTCTGAACATTGAGACCGTTGATTGGTTTGTGTTACCGCTCGACGATGCGGCGGTTGGCGAATTGTTGGAAGCGAGCGTCGTCGTTTGCGCCTTTCGCTTCGTGATTCAAACGGGCAGCGCGTCCCAATTCAGCCAGCGGCGATTCGGTTTCGGCTGCCAGACCGGTCAATCGCGCCAGTTCCAGGGTGTAACTGCCCGTGCGATTGGGCGCGAACGGCGTGGCGACAATCACATACAACCCGGTTTCGGGCAGCGTGAAGGCGATCTGCGCATCCTGTCCGCCTCCGCTGTTGTCATCGGCTGCGATGGTCGCTCCGTTGTTTTTGTTCAGAATCAAAAACGAATCGAACGCGGTTGAAGCCATCTTGATCTGCACGCGGTCGCCTCCCGCGCCGGCAAACCAATATGCGTCCAGATAATCGCCTGCAGCGGTCTGCAAATCGCCCGCGGCAATCTGGCCATTGACCGTTGCGCCGTAAGCGATGTTCTGCATGGAATTGCCGATCAGCCGCAATGTGTAACCGCCTCTGCCGCCTGGGTTGTCATCGGAACTGGTGACGAACAGCACGTATTCACGAGTTTCGGTAATGGCCGTCAACAACAATGCGTTGGTGTTGACGATGTCTCCGTCGCCAAGACCGCCCAGGTCGTCATCCGCCGCAATAGCCGTCAGCGTGCCGTTGGTTTCGCGTTTGTAAAGAATCAACGCCGGGTCGAAGGTGGTCGCTCGTAGATCGAATGCCAGTCCTGTTCCCGCCACTCCTGTGAAGCTGTAAGCGTCGAAATAGTAGGAGCGGGAATTGGAACCAACCATGACTTGATCGTCTGTGGACAACGCGCCGCCAATCGTTTGCCCAACGGCAACGGCTTGAGTGGCGATGGCGGGAGGCGCGCCGCCAACGCGGAAGGTCACGACGTTGGAGGTCTGCCCATTGGCCGTCAATCGCAAATTGACCCGGCCTGCTCCTGCAAGTTGAGGCGGGATGACGATATTGACTTGATCGAGGCCTTCAAAATCCGGGTGGCGTCCGGCAAAAGTCACCGTCGCGTTCAATCCCTGAATTGTGGCGGTGACCGATTCGGCAACGCCGTTCGCGTCATTGGGATTTGCGGCAGGCGTGTTGCGCAATCCGGTGGTGAATAACACCAGATAAGTGGGGCTTTGAGCATTGCCCGGATCAATGGCGCGTTCAGTTCCATCCGGGTTGAGCAAGGAAACGAAGTTGACGCCGTCGCCGGTCGCCAATCCCACCGCCGTGCCGCTTCCGCTGGAATCCGCAGTGAAGATTCCGGGCGCGCTGCGATTGACCGAAATCATGCCGCTGCGCGTGGTTCCATTGGCGTTGGTGACGGTGACAAGAGCTTGCCCGTCCGTGACATTGCTCGGCACGCGGAAATTGATCTGTGCGTTGCTGACGAAAAACAAACCGGCATCGGTTCCGTTGACGGAAACCCTGACTCCGCCCAGTGTTGTTGGCAATGGTTGCGAAGCGGCGACAGCAGTTTGCCCGTTTTGCGTCTGGAAAGTTCCGAACATGGCCGTAATCACATCCGGAGCCAGCGTATCGCCGACATAGCTGGCGGCGTTGACGGCGGCCAAACCGGCTTGCTGCGCCGATGGAACAAAGGTCGTCGCCACGGCTACATCGCGGACGATTTCATTGACGCCGATTGCGCCGACTGCGGTCGCTGCGCCGCTCAGCAGATTGATCGTGTAAAACTGCGATTGCGTCGCTCCGGCTGTGGTCATCGAAGCGTAGCCCACGCCGCTGCAATCCGAGATGTCGAAACCAGCGTCGTTCGTAGTGTTGACGCCCAATGCGCCAACGGTGAACAAGGTTCCGGCGTTTGGAGAAACAGGCGTTCCTCCGGCCGATCCCTGTCGCACCAGAATGTCCAGGTTGGAATCAATGCCGAACAACGTCGTCGAAGGCGTCCCCGCAACGTTGTTGGTGTAGGCAACGGCGACGACATTCGGATTGGCGCTGGCATTGGAATCGCCGGAGGCAAATGCCAGATTGGTATCGGTTCCGGCCAAAGCGCCGTTGTTGGGATTCAATCTCAAATTCTGGTCGGTGTCGCTGACCAGACGAATGCGGTCTGGAATCGGATTGAAATCCACACCGAATGCCGTTCCGCTCAAGACAGGCGTGAACGTCGGCCCCGCTGGCGTGGCCGCTCCGGTGACGGTGTTGATGGTGTAAATGCGGCTGGCGCTGCTGACGGCGAAAAGTTGACCGCTGGCCGGACGGAAATCCATGCCGACGATGTTTTCGCCTGTACCAAGGCCTGTGATGGGGGCGGCGCTGAGGATAGTTCCGGGTGTCAGGCTGTTGAAACTGACCAGAGAATTGCTGGCCGTCACGGCAAAAACGATTTCGACGCGCGTGGCAATGGCAATGGCACGAATCGGCGCGCCGCCGCCGATTTCACCCAACAATGTCGCGGCTCCTGAAGTCGTGTTAATCGCATACAACCCAGAAGTCGCCGCTCCCTGTGCGGTCAGCGAAGCGAAGGCGGCATTGGTTTGCGGCGCAATATCGAATCCGACTTGATCGGTGGTGTTGACACCGAGCGCGCCGACAGTGGTCATGACACCGCCGTTTGGAGAATTGGGCGCTCCGCCGATTGAACCTTGCAGCGCCAGTGTGTCCGTGCCGGAATCAATCACGTACAGGGTTGACGTAGTAGCGCCCGCGACACTGTTAGTGTAAGCCGCGCCGACAATGTTCGGGTTGGCATCGGCGTTGGGATCGCCTGCGGCATACCTCAGATTCGTGTCAACGCCGGCAACAGCGCCATTGTTGGGATTTAGGCGCAAATTCTGTTCGCTGTCGCTGACCAGACGAATGCGGTCAGGAATCGGATTGAAATCAAAACCGAAGGCATTTCCGTTCAGCGTTGGGGAGAAAGCGCCGCTGACCGGAGTCGCCTGAGCGGTGGTGGTGTTGATCGTGTAAAGGCGACTGGCATTGGTCAGCGCGAACAGTTGCCCGGTCGCCGGACGAAAATCAATGCCAACCACTGATTCGCCGCCTTGCAAACCGGCGATCAGACGCGTCGTCACGATACCCGGCGTTCCGCTGCTGAAACTCAACAACTGATTGTTTGCGTTGACGGCAAAAATGGTTTCGGTGCGCGTCACCACGGCAATGTCTCTCACCACTTCGGTTCCGCCGATTGCGCCGATCAACGTCGCCGCTCCAGTCGTCAGATTGATCGAATACAACCCGGAACTCGTCGCTCCCTGTGTCGTCAAAGACGCCAGCGCCACATCGCCCGGCGCTGAAATGTCGAACCCGGCCTGTTCAGTTGTGTTGACGCCCAATGCGCCGATGGTGACCAGTTGGCCGGTGTTCGGCGACGTAGGCGCGCCTCCCGCCGAACCTTGTCTAACCAGCACATCCAGATTGGAATCAATAGCAAATAACGTTGTGCTGGTCGCCGCGTTAAAGTTGCTGGTATAGGCGGCGGACACGATGTTCGGATTGGCGTTCGCATTGGGATCGCCTGTTTGGTAAGTCAGATTAGTGTCTGTGCCGGCAACAGCCCCTGTGTCAGGATGCAGTCGCAGATTCTGTTCGGCGTCGCTGACCAGGCGTATGCGGTCAACGGTGGGATTGAAATCAATGTCAAACGTCGTTCCAGACAACGCCGGATTGAATGCTCCGCTGCCAATCGCGGTCGCTGCGCCCGTTGAAATGTTGATCGTGTAAAGGCGGCTGGCGCTGCCGAGTCCATATAACTGCCCGGTGCGAGGGCGGAAATCAATGCTGACGATTGTTTCTCCCTGTGGCAAACCGCTGATGGGAAGTGTGCGAATAATCGCACTCGGTGTGATGACGTTAAAGTTGATCAGGTTATTGCCGGCAGTCACGGCATACACCGTCCCTTCGTATGGTTCCGCCATTTGAAAACTGTTTGCATTGACAGGCGGTGTGACAGGCGCAAAAGATCCGATGGTAAACAGGATCATCAAATTCAACAGGCTCGCCATACCAAGCGTCGCAACCATTCCGAGCGATATTTTTTTGCTTGTTCTCTTCTTCATAAGACAGATCTCCCCAGTCAGGAGCCAGAGCGGCTCCAGATGTTGAAGTGAGTTTTGTGGATATACGTGAGTTGAGGAAATAGCGCAGTCAGGTTGGCGTCTGGGGTTGCCAAGTCAATTGTTACTTCCTCTTTCTCCTGTTTGGTTGTGTCGTTGCAATCACCGTCATGGCTCTATTCGTAACCAAAGCATCAATCGGTTTTCCTTGTCGCAATTTTTTTTGATGGCTGTCTGGATCGGATTTTATTTGAGCGTATGAAGAGTCAGTAAAGGCAGGAGAAATCAGCTTGTGGATTCAAGAAATGGCAGGCAAAAACACTTGAGGGCAAGCCCTTTTCAGGACTTGCCCTCGTAAGTGGGATAGACGTTTGGGTCTAAACCAAGCAGCTGTTAGCAGCTCGGCGGGAAGACCGGAACGACATAGGCTTCCGCAGTGTTCAGCGTCAGGTGATGCAGGTTGTGACCACCGTTGAACGCGCCCGCGCTGGAAGCGGCGTTGGCGTTGAAGTTGATCGCGGAACCCAGGATACCGATTGCGCCGTTCTGGTTGTAGATCTTGATCCAGCCAGTGCGACCGGCAGGAACGAAGGTTTCAAAACGCGGCGTGGTGCGCGGGAAGTTGTTGGTGACACTGCTCATCAACTGGCATCCGCCGGTGACGGAGAAGCTCAGCACGTTTTCAGCATCGTCATACAACAGACCAAACAGCGATCCCAAGCTGGAAGCACCGATGCCCAAGTTGCCGCCGACGCGGTTCAAAATGATCATCGTATCGTTGCCATCAGCACGGCTGCCGATGTTGTCCAGAGCCACCACGGCAGGAGCCGCATTGTAACCATTACCAACGACACCGTTGAAGCGGACAACGGCCGTGAATGAATCAGCAGTACAGTTCGGCACAATGCCATTGTAGAGAGCCGCAAACGCGACAGCGCCCAGATTGGCAGCGTGGCCGGTCTGGAATTTGACGTATTCGTCACCGATCAACCAGTTGAAAGCAACCGGGCAACCGAGAACGCCGTCAACCGCAACCGCAACGATGTATCCTTTGACACCCGGATCAACGTCCGAAGCCAGGAAGGAAGCCGTTTGGGTCGCCGTCAAACAGATGAAGCTGTCGGCGATGGCACAACCAGCAGACACGAAATACAAGTGGACGAAAGACGCCGACGTGACGCTCGTGTTGGTGATGTTGATGCGCGTGTTTTCGGCGTTACCCGAAGTCGCACCAGAAGTGTAAATGTTGTAAAACAAAATTGAGCCGGCTTTTTGGTCACTGGCTTCCGAAGTGGGCGGATAAAGCGCCCCTGGATCAGCGGCCAGCGCAAAAGACGACATAACGACGAGCGCAAAAAGCGCCAACAAAGCGTGTGTAAGCTTGCGTGAGGTACGCATCTGTTTTGTCTCCTTTAGAATCATAGTAGTGGGTTGGAAAGCTGCATAGCAGGCGGTGAGTTCCTACCCAATAACGCAGCGTGACTAAATTTACGATTACGTGTCAGCGTCAATCCTAGAGACTCCATATTTCGCTTGAAATATTTGTTCGCTACTTATGCTGACACTGCCAATGCGAGATCAGTGAACTTTCAAATTTTGAGGGCTAAACAAGTGAGGAAAGCTCACCAACGCGGCGGAGATTACACTCAACAATCAAGACTGTCAACCTTTCACTGGAAAAAATCCTAATCTCCCAATCAATGGCAAAATGTCTCAACCGATGGCAGTGAGCTGGCGCTCAGCTTCGGCCATAAACCGGGATTGCCGCGCCATTGACGGCTTGCGCGCCGTCCGAAGCCAGAAACAGAATGACCTCGGCGATGGCCTCAGGAGCGACCCATTTGCTGAAATCGGCGTCAGGCATGGCGCCCCGATTCTGCGGAGTGTCAATCATTCCCGGCATGACACAATTGACATTGATCCCCGCATCCTTCAATTCGCCAGCCATGCTTTCCGTCAATCGTACGACAGCGGTTTTCGATACGCTATATGCTCCGTGATAAGCGTCTCCGCTCAACGCCGCCCGCGAAGCAGTATTGATTATCTTTCCATGGCCTTGCCGGATCATGTGCGGAATAACAGTCTGGCACATGATGAAAACCGAACGCGCGTTCAAGTTCAACATAAAGTCCCAATCGCCAATCGGCGTTTCGTGCAGAGGCGTTCCGGCCCTGTAACCTCCGGCGGTGTTGACCAGCACATCTATACGCCCCAGTTTGTTGATGATTTGCTGTATGGATGCCGCGACTGAATTCGGATCGGTGACATCAGTCGGAGGAGCAATCAAATGTTCGCCAACCTGCGAAAACACATCCTCCAATCTGCCAGGCGAACGATCCACCAACGCCAGTCTGGCTCCGGCGCTGGAAAACCTTTTGGCAACAGCCATCCCCAGGTTTCCGGCGCCTCCAGTGATTGCGACGACTCGATTCGTAAAATCCATTTTCTCAACCTCCTCGTAATTTCCAATTTTCAGCTTCCATTTCGCAAAGTTCGCAACAAGGTCTTCAGCTTGACGGACAGGGCTGGCAACTGGCGAAAGGAAACTACTTTATGCCGCTTGGCGGGCAATTTATTTCTGTTATAAGATCGCTGTGGCTTTTTCGCCGCTTCAAAATTTCAGACTACTCAAACCCGCAGCTTGCAAATCGAAGTCACACTGGCAATCTGAACGCTGGAATTGAACGTTAAGTTAATGAACAGGAGATGGAGTTGCAAACCGCCTCAGGAAATACCGTCAACAACATGGAGTCCCGGAACCGCGACCAGGAATTGATCTCTGTTGTGCAAAAAATTGCCCAGGGTGATCAAACCGCTCTTGCCGCTCTGTATGATTCAACCCACCGACTGGCCTACGGATTGATCCTGCGCGTGCTGGGCGACGCCAGTTCGGCAGAAGAAGTTTTATTGGATGTCTACACGCAAATCTGGCGGCAAGCGGCAAATTACGATACCAGTCGCGGCGGCCCGCTGGCCTGGTTGATGACGATTGCCCGCTCACGAGCCATTGACCGATTGCGCTCCGGCTGGCAGGAACGTCAAAGAAAAGAGCCTCTTGATCTGCTCAGCGACCGCGAAACCGAAGCGGCCACTCCTGAAGAAAACACTGTAGTTGCTGAACGGCGAAAATTCGTGCGCGCTGCGCTCAATTCCCTGTCGCCCGAACAACGCGAAGTGATCGAACTGGCCTATTACGGCGGCCTGAGTCACAGCGAAATCGCCGTCAAACTGAATCAACCGCTCGGCACGGTCAAAACCCGTACGCGATTGGGAATGATGAAATTGCGCGAGGCATTGGCCCCTGTACTGTCCGGCTCGTAAGGAGATTTGCAGGCAACCCCTTGCCTGAAACGAACAACCTTTTTTTCCAGGAGGGAACCCACGTTGTCCCCCAGAACCATGACAGAAGAAGCTCACGAACTGGCTGCGCTGTATGCGCTCGGAGCGTTGACCCAACACGAAGCCAGAACCATCGAAACCATGCTGGCCGAACGCAACAATGTGTTGGCTGACGAAATCACCTCGTTTGAATCGGTGGCCGCCGAGTTGGCTTTCGCCGCGGACGAAAGCGTGCCTTCGCCCGCAGTGAGAAAAACACTGTTGGCCAGAATTTCTGACACTGAACCTGTGCGTGGCGAAGAATTTCATTTGCCGTTTGCCGCTCACGATTTTTCTCAGATGTTCAGCTTGCGCGCGAACGAAGGCGATTGGTTGGAACTTGGCCCTGGTCTGACTGCCAAAACGCTGTTTGTTGACCAAGCTCGCGGCACAGTCACTTCGCTGGTGAAAATGGCTCCCGGCGGAGCCTTGCCGCCGCATCGGCACAAAGGCGAGGAGCAGTTTTATGTGCTTGAAGGCGATTGTTACGTTCACGACACACGGCTCGGCCCCGGAGATTTTCATCGCGCAGCGCCCGGAAGCGTTCACAAATCCACATACACCATTGGCGGAACGACCCTCCTGCTAATCGCTCCCGCGGATTACGAAATCCTGCAACCGGCAATGGCCTGATTGAAAATCGCCTGCCCTTTCGACAAAAGAGCGCCACGATGGCGCTCTTTCAATTTCAAGGCGACTTTTGCTTTTTGCCTTTTGAGATTTGCCTTTTTATTTACGCCTTATGCTCATCACCAGCCCTGCCAACGAACGCCTGAAACATGCTCGCCGAGTCCGCGATGGCCGCGAAGACGATTTGATCTTTGTCGAAGGCGAACGATTGATCGAAGAGTGCCTGCAATCCAACTTGCCGCTTGTCGCCTGTTTTCATTCGCCCGAAGTTTCACCCAGAGCGCAAACAATTCTGGCCGAACTTGCCGAACGCGATTGCCCTTTGCTGCCCACCGCTGATGCTGTGCTGGCGACGATCAGCGATACCGTACATTCGCAAGGATTGATAGTGCTGGCCAAACGCCCTGTCGCCACATTGGAACAAGTCATTTCTTCCGGTGAATTGATCGTCTGCCTGGACGCCATTCAGGACCCGGGCAACTTCGGAACGATCTTGCGAACCGCCGAAGCTGCCGGAGCCAGCGGCATCGTGTCATTGAAAGGCTCGGTTGATGCTTTCGCTCCCAAAACTCTGCGAAGCGCCATGGGATCGGCCTTTCGATTGCCGATTGCCACAGATGTCACACCGGAAGACCTGCTGGCAGCTTCCAGTGCAAAAGGACTCACTCTCGTAGCAACGGCGGCTGAAGGCGAAACGGAGTACAGTCAATTCGACTGGCGACGACCGGCGATAGTCGTTCTTGGCAACGAAGCCAATGGCGTCAGACCGGATTTGCTGACTCGCTGCGACAAGCGAATCCGCATCCCGCTGCATCCCACAGTCGAATCACTGAATGTTGCAGCGGCAGCGGCAGTCGTTCTGTTTGAATCATCACGCCAAAAAAATTGATTTGAGCAGCAGCTTCTTTCCGTTGGCACACAGTGGAACGAAGCCGTCAGGAGCAGACGACTTTGCTGTCTTGACAAAACTATTCGCCGGATTATGATGCCCGCGTTGTTATGCTTTATTCGATTCATCCATTCTGCCGCTGTCTTCTTACCTGTTCTTGTTGTTGCCGGTAATCAATCCGGCGTCTTCACTTTCTTTACAACCCACAAACCTGCAAAGGAGAAGATCATGTCCATCCGAATAGGAGATACCGCGCCCGATTTCACGGCGCAAACCACTGAAGGAACCATCAACTTTCACGAATGGCTCGGCGACAGTTGGGGCGTTCTGTTTTCACATCCCAAAGATTTCACGCCGGTCTGCACCACCGAACTCGGTTACATGGCGGGCCTCAAACCGGAGTTCGAAAAGCGCAACGTGAAGGTCATTGGCTTGAGTGTTGACCCGGTGGAAAATCACAAGCGCTGGTCACAGGACATAGGAGAAGCCACCGGCCACGCGCCCAATTACCCGATGATTGGCGATACGGACCTGGCGGTTTCCAAGCTCTACGGCATGCTGCCCGCCGAAGCCGCCGGGACATCCGAAGGGCGAACGGCGGCAGACAACATGACCGTGCGGAACGTGTTTGTTGTCGGGCCGGACAAAAAGATCAAACTGGTGATCATTTATCCGATGAGCACTGGGCGGAACTTTGACGAAGTGTTGCGAGTGATTGATTCAATTCAACTGACCGCGAAATACAGCGTGGCCACGCCGGTCAATTGGAAAAACGGCGACGATTGCATCATCGTCCCGGCGGTCAGCGACGAAGCGGCGAAGGAAAAATTCCCTGGCGGTTGGAAAACGATCAAGCCTTATTTGCGCGTCGTGCCGCAACCCGGCAAATAAGCTGGACACATTTCCATTTGCCATTTTGGATTTGTCATTTGCCATTGCTTGCGAATCTTCGACGGCAATCACAAATGACAACCGGTAAATGGCAAATGGGAAATCAAAGCGAAGTTACCCAATGACTGCTTTCGTGAAGAATTGTTGTTATGCCTACCCAAAGCGCCACTGCTGTTGTCGGTGTCGGCGCGTCCTCTTTGCCTGAACTCATCGGGAACACCCCTCTTCTCAGGCTGACCAATCTCAATCCAAATCCCAAGGTTGAAATTTACGCTAAAGCAGAGTGGGCCAATCCCGGCGGTTCGGTCAAAGATCGTCCGGCGCTGAACATGATTCGGCAAGCCGAACGCGCAGGCTCGCTGACCAAAGACAAAACCATCATTGACGCGACCAGCGGCAATACGGGCATTGCTTACGCCATGCTCGGCGCGGCGCTCGGTTACAAGGTCGAATTGTGTTTGCCGCAAAACGCCAGCGCTGAACGCAAACGCATTTTGCAGGCCTTTGGCGCGCACGTGGTGTTGACCGATCCGATGGCGGGAACCGATGGCGCGATTCTGGAAGTCCGCCGCCGCGTGGCGGAAAATCCAGACAAATACGTTTATCTGGATCAATACAACAACGCCGCCAACTGGCAAGCCCATTACGAAACCACCGCGCCGGAAATTTACAATCAAACCGGCGGACGCATCACGCATTTCGTCGCCGGTTTGGGAACCAGCGGAACTTTCGTCGGCGTCAGTCGCCGCTTGCGCGAATTGAAACCTTCGGTGCGATTGATCTCCATGCAGCCCGATTCACCGTATCACGGTTTGGAAGGCATGAAGCACATGCCGACGGCCATTGTGCCCGGCATATACGATGCCACGCTGGCCGACGAAGAATTGGAAATCCAAACCGAAGACGCGCACGCGATGGTTCGCCAACTGGCCAAACGAGAAGGCTGGTTCGTAGGCGTTTCGGCGGCGGCCAATATCGTCGCGGCATTGAAAGTCGCCTCACAGATCGAAAGTGGCGTCATCGTCACGATCTTGTGCGACGGCGGAAGCCGATACTTGAGCGATAAATTCTGGACGGAAGAATGATGGAGGCAACATGCTTAGCTTCATCGAATTTCTGGTTGATTTGATTGATCTGATTGAATTGATCTGGAAAGTTTTTAGAAGCGGCGTCAACTTTTTCTACAAACTTTATGAGCGTTCGACTAAGTTCATCTCACATCGAAGTAATTAAACAACACGGCGAGCGCACCTTCCCGGAAGAGTGCGGCGGCTTGCTGCTGGGCGTGATTGAAAACGACACGCGCGTCATCCGCGAAGTCCTGCCGCTGGAAAACATTCGCAAGGATTCGCGGCACAATCGCGTGGAAATCAGTCCGCTGGATTACGCCAAAGCCGAGCGCGAAGCGGCGAAAAAAGACTTGGGCGTTTGGGGGTATTACCATTCGCACCCGAATCATCCGGCTGTGCCTTCGGGATTTGATCTGGATCACGCGCCGTTTATCGAATGGTCGTACCTGATCGTTTCCGTCCGCGATGGCAAAGCCGAAGAAATCCGCGCCTGGACTGTGCGCGAAGACCGTTCGCAGTTCGACGAAGAAGAGATTATTTTGTAAACGCGCTCGGAGTTCCGCCTTCAGTCGGCTGCGCTGCTTCAGCCGCCTGAAGGCGGAACTCCGAACGAACTCAAGAGGAGAATATTTAAATGCCAAAGATCGTAATTCCGACCGCGTTGCGCCAATACGCTGGCAACACGGCGGCTGTGGAAGTACAGGGAGCCACCGCTGGCGAAGTGCTGGCGAGTTTGACTTCGCAATATCCTGACCTGAAAAAGCATTTGTATGACGCCAACGGCAAGCTGCGAAGCTTCGTCAATGTGTTCGTCAACGACGACGACATTCGAAGCCTGCAAAATGAAAACACGCCGGTTAGCGAAACCGACGACGTCAGCATCATCCCTGCAATTGCTGGCGGAGTCGGCGCAGAAGCGCGAGCAGCCAGTTCCCTTCCCGACTTGAACAAAGACGAAATTGCCAGGTATAGCCGCCATTTGATCATGCCCGAAGTCGGCATGGATGGTCAGCGTAAATTGAAAGCCGCCAGCATTCTGTTGATCGGAACCGGCGGGCTGGGTTCGCCGCTGGGATTGTATTTGGCAGCGGCAGGCATTGGCCGTTTGGGATTGGTGGATTTTGACGTGGTGGATTTCAGCAATCTGCAACGCCAGATCATTCACGGAACCAAAGACGTGGGCCGTCCGAAAATTCAATCCGCCAAAGATCGTCTTTCCGACATCAACCCGCACATTCAAATTGATACCTACGAAACGGCGCTGCGAGCGGACAACGCGCTGGACATCATCAAACCTTACGACATAGTCATTGACGGCACGGATAACTTCCAAACTCGTTACCTGGCCAACGACGCCAGCGTGCTGCTGGGCAAGCCGAACGTCTACGGCTCGATCTTTCGTTTTGACGGACAGGCTTCGGTTTTTTATCCGGGAGGCGGCGGGCCTTGCTATCGCTGCTTGTATCCCGAACCGCCTCCGCCGGGATTGGTTCCGTCGTGCGCTGAAGGCGGCGTGCTGGGAATTCTGCCCGGCATCATCGGAGTCATTCAGGCGACCGAAGCCATCAAACTCATCATCGGCGAAGGCGAACCGTTGATTGGACGCTTGCTGCTGTTCGATGCTTTGAAAATGAAGTTCCGCGAATTGAAGCTGCGCCGCAATCCCGAATGCCCGCTGTGCGGAGAAAACCCGACGATCAAAGAGTTGATTGATTACGACGCTTTTTGCGGCATCACTCCGCCGGAACCGGCTCCCAAAGTCGAAGTCGTTTCGGATTGGGAAGTGACTCCGGCGCAACTGAAAGCCGAACTCGATGGCGGTCGCAAACTGACGATCATTGACGTGCGCGAACCTCACGAATGGCAAATCGGCAATCTGGAAAATTACGGATCGAAGCTGATTCCGCTCGGCGAATTCCCTTCGCGCGTAGGCGAGTTGAATCCCGACGACGAAATCGTGGTTCACTGCAAAATGGGCGGGCGCAGCGCGAAGGCTTACGGCGTGTTGAAAGAGGCTGGCTTCACAAAGATTCGCAATTTGAAAGGCGGCATCCTGGCCTGGTCAGATCAGGTTGACCCGAATCTGCCGAAATATTGATAACGCAATTTCCAATCATCAACATTAGCGCACTGACCGGCAAAAATAATGATCGCCGGTCAGACGCTGAATGAATCCGCAAAGCCTGTTGTGATCGCAGATTTTTTACGTCCATCGGGCACGGCGTTGACAGGGCATTCAACAACGCAGGTAATCATATTTACCTATTGCTCTTCATCGCAAAAGTCGTTACGACACAAAATTACCCCAGCAATACACATTGGATAATTATCTGGGTAGAAATCACCACAAGCAGGACTGCCACTTTGTGTAGTAATGCATACACCAGGAGTACATTCAGCACCTACCTTACCCCACTCTACCTCACAAAAAGTAAGGAGCAGAATAAGAAATAGCATAATTTTCACTTTTGCTGTCGTCATAAATAAACCACGTTACCTTAAATGTGTGGCTCTTTTTTGTAACTCATTGATTTCAAAGGGCGACTTTTTCGAACCCAACAGGATTTCTCCAAAATCTTCGTTGAAAACTAAGGGCTTAGAAAGAATCAGGCATGATATCCATGTTATCTTTCTTGTTACAATCTAAAGCCAAGGCCAGTGAACAGCTTTGTTGCACGAGTATGAAGTCACAAACTTTTTCTTGTTTACGCCGAAGAATCTTCGGTGCAGGTAACTGAACACTTCCAGGTAAAAAAAGCTTCTACCTAAAAATGTATATTCGTGCAACAAAGCCTCAGTGAACACCTAATTCATCAAGCAAAGGAATTAATGGATTCAAGAAAGCGATCATTCCTTTACTATTGTCCTTCATCATCACAGAAATCATTTCGGCAGAGAATTACTCCGGCGAGACAATCTGGCCAATTAAGCGGGTAAAAATCACCGCAAGCTGCGCTACCACTTGCTGTTGTAGTGCAGACCCCCGGCGTGCATGCTTGGACTTTATTTTGACCTACATCTAAGAAAGTCAGAGCTACCATAATAAAGAGTAGTAAAATTTTTATTTTTGTCTTCATTGAAAATAACCTCCTCAGTTATTTGCCACAGGTTTAATAATGTAGACGGGCATTATTCTTGCAGATAAACAACAAGAAAATACCGCCCCACAAACACAACAACCAATTCTTTAGTTACTAATAGAGCGCCAAAGTATTGAGAGTATTATTGTCGAATTATTCCGTAGAAAAGTTGTTGGAAGTTGGAAACCCTACTTTTTTCCAATCTTTTATCCCGCCCTTCAAAACAACAGCATTGCTAAAAGTATCGTTTAGGATATCAAGGCCAGTATAGCTCCGTGAGTCGCTATCGCAACGACAATATAAAACAATTACATTCTGTAGCGACAGTTCATCCATCATCCTAGTTTCTAATTCGTCTACCGGAATGTTGATAGCGCCTGGTATGTGCTCTTGACTGTAAAGGTCACGATCGTCCAAGTCTACGATGGTATATTGATTGCCATTATCAATACTTGCCTTTAACGCTCGCACATCAATCTGATGAGTTTTATCATTATATTTAGCAATATAATTGTCAGGTATAACGATATTTTCCTTTTTTAAGTAATATTTCTTACCAAGCACTGTCGCCAGAAAAATAACCATCGCAATCAATGCAACGTTTAGTATCATTTCAAATGTACTTTTGAATGTTATGAAGCTAAAATATTTACCCTTCATTATTATCTCCTTGACTCTTTAGATAGCCTAAAACTGTTGTTATTTAGCATTTAAAAATTGTGGACTCAGTACATAAGCAACGCTTTGCTTAATTTTAAAGTAAAAAGTCAACTTACTCTGTACTCGAACAGGCTTTCCATTAACACTATCCGCTTTAAATTCCCATTTCTTAATAGCGGATAAGACATTTTTTTCTATATATTTGTCTGGGGCTTCAAGTACCTTTGTTTGGGATAATTTTCCAGATTCATCAATCTCAATTTCAATTACAGCAACACCACTCGCACCATTCTTCTTTGACTGCTCAGGATACGTTGGCATAATTATTTTAACAGCTAATTTTCGAAAATTTGCCTCATGCATTTTCACTCTAGCTTGAGCATGTACACTGAAAACTAAATACCGGTTGCTAACTTCACAAATTACTACTAACAACATTATAAAATGTATCACAGCCTTAGATTGAAAAGTGCCCATACGATTAACCTCCATCGAATTATATTACTTTCTTCCTTTGGCTTAACTGTCATATCTTTACCAAGTAAAACAGAGCCACATACTGCCATTGCCGCTGTCGAGCGAATGCTCGGATTATTAATCTGAA
The DNA here is from genome assembly GCA_964470555.1 of uncultured Heliomicrobium sp. GTDB lineage: Bacteria > Acidobacteriota > Blastocatellia > RBC074 > RBC074 > RBC074. The sequence goes on along the minus strand of CAYYDG010000050.1, from coordinate 30,594 downwards.
GAGCAATACTTATTCCGTCTTCAAAGCTTGCAAGGCCAAGGTTACGGAAAACGTCGTTAACATTACATGGAACTTGGTAATCTATAAATTGATTAAATAGCTTTCCTGTAATTTGACGCTTAACTACTGTATCATATAGGTTGCTGTCTAAATCTTCTATGTTGTTATTATTGATAGCACTCACTGCCTCATGTCCAATTTGCATCATTCGTGGCTTGTCTCTTTGTTTAGCTAGCAAACCTAAAAGCCCCAATAACGATTTTATTCTAACTCCAGTGTTTTCTGCACCAATCACTTCGAAGATAGCTTCATCTAAAACATTGAACACGCTTTTATCTTTGATCTTTCCTGTGCTCTCTGCTGCTATTTCAAAGAATACATAAGCGCGAATATCCGAGGCCACAATTTTTCTTGCTAAGCTAATAGCTCCATACCAGTCCATTTTTTTTAATCTTCTATGTGATTCATGAAAATATAAAAAATCCAGAGTGTCACGTCGTGTCAGTTGATTGTTAAGTTTAGAAGCTAAGCTCTCCAATCTATAGAAATCCTCGGACTCTCCTAATGTAAAAATTGCCCTTGTCAATAATGCGTCCTTTTTGTTTGCATCATCCTCTTGACTGGCTTTGTTGGCAAGTGAGTCAAAGGGACTTTCATTGCTGGGAGTAAGCTTCGGCAACATCCTTTCGGCTTGAATACGATGATCAGGAGCTAGCAGTTGGCTGACAGCGGTTTTGTAATTATTTATTTCTGTAGTATTGGTGGGAAGAAATTTTGCAGCAATTTTCTCTAAATTACTTAGAGCGATATATAGTCTTGCGGCTTCTGGCAGTTGTTCGTTTGGTTTGAAGCTTGTAGTATCATTTGATACTATCTGAATATAAAAAGCAGTATACTGTAGAAGCGCTCTTACGAAATGCTTTTGCAGTTCGGCGTTAATAGCGAATGATGGCGGCAGCTCATAAAACATTCTTACTTTCCCTGGTGCAATTATATTATTCAGTCCGAATGGGTAAGGTGATAGATAAATGATACCATCACTAACCTGGCTATTTGAATTAACTATGAGTGCCTCTTGATAAAGACCGTCCGCTAAAGGTTGGTCAATTTTGGCAAGTTGGAATAAAAATAACGATGTTAGATAAGAAGCAGGGTAATTAAGGCTTTTTTTAAACATTGCTACTGCATAAAGTTTATTGTCAGGTAATGACTCGACAGCCAAATGTAGTAATTTTTCTGATAAATTCTCAACCAAAGCGATTGACTCACCAGGGCTACTTTGCTTATTATTAGCAATCGCGGACTTACTCGATACTTCATTTTCCCCTGTCGTATTTTTTTCTGTGATACTTATAGCTAAAACTTCAGCCCACTTAGCATCATGCTTAGCAATAGCTTTAACTACAATAAATCTTTGGTCAGGAACTTTAAAAGATTGACCACTATGTTTCTTCCTGATTTCCCCTGCACTGTTTTTTTTAAAGTGAGCCTCTGCTGCGTCAAGCGCCTCAACAAGGATAGCTCTTGCTTCTTGTTCCCTATACTGCCATAGCAAATCCGCTGCTTGCAATAAACCTCTAACACGCATATCTATCGTAGGTATGGCTCTGATGGCAGCTAACTGTTGCTGAATTATATCTAGTGATCTTTGATGCAGGAGACCCAACTGCCGACTCTCCTCGCCAGCTTGGCTTTTCACGTTTACTCTATCATGGCTTTGCGCGTATGCAATTTGATAAAGAAAAACTATAATTGATAGTAAATAAGCTATTTTACGCATTTACTCACCTGAAAAATAAAGGTAATTACTCGCGGGTTTAAGGTTATAACTGAAGAACCATTAAATCTCTACGCAACTTGAAACAATCTGCCGTCTGATTCTGTATGATCACAGCGCGATGAAAACTGTTGCGAACGAACAAGTGGAACAACTATCGCGTGAAGAACTGCTTACTATCCTCACCGGGTAACAGGAAATCATCTCTTCATCCACAAAGAGAATGTCGGCGATCTGCTGGTAGCTATGACCGTTGGTCGCCAACAGCAACGCATGGTACCGCTGCCGCTCGTAACCATTGAGTTTCTTATTTTTGCAACGTCGCTTAGTTTCCAGGAAATCCGGTGTGCTCAACATTCAGTGCCGGATCCAGATATTGCTGTACCGGTCATATAGGTGTGTAGGACTGATGTTAGGACTGATGTTAGGACTGATGTTAGGACTGATGTTAGGACTGATGTTAGGACCTCAGTCAAATTCAGCCGCTTGACATCATTTCCAAACACAATTTACGCTCGCCTAACGCCAACTTGCGATTAAGCTGGCTCAGTAACTAACAGTGTTTGTGACCGCTGACGATTTGAACTACTGTGATAAGGCAAGAGAAAAATACGCCTGCTATTTTTGGGTGTCAAGCATTTTCTCAATTTTCAGCAAAAAATCTTTCAACATCTACAATCTCCTACAAACCAGCGCCTCATGTCTACCAAGTTACTTACAAGATACTCAGCTATAAGCTCCGTCAATTCCCGGCTTTTCTATCTCTGCAAGCATCGGCGTCATTCTTTCTGGATCGAATGACCGGAGGGTTGTACCGCTCCACGCCACACAGAGTCCGCAACACATCGTCAACCAATCGCCTGTCGTTTCCCTTCTTCTTCGACCCCAATTTCAACGCTGAAGTAAAAGCGATTCAGCCAAACCTTCCTACTCAAGACGACCGCGAATATCGCTGGGATCACGCCAGTGTGCATGACTTCAGCGGAACGTATGGCGATTACCTGCTCAGCAAAGTTTCAAAAGTCTTTCCGCAATTGCAACGATGCTTCAGCGACGACTGACTGGCAGCCCCTTGAAACCTCCGTGAACGGTGATCGGCGCCGGCGGCCAGCCGATGACTTTCCCTGTTTCGTCATTTTCGCAAGTGGCGACTTTGATCAGGAAACTGCCGTCAAGCAGATCGGCATCTGCCCGCGTCGTTGTGCGGAGATAACCGGTAGGCAGAGCTTCGGGACGGCAGCGCAATCTACGCTGCGTTTCCCCGATTTCCCGCGTGTAAACAAGATAGGAAGCTGGCAAAACGTTCCCCTCGGCGTCTGTTTCGATTAAAAGAACCCAGCCGTCAGCACTAAGCTCAAGACGATTGGGGCTGACGTTTCCGATCTTGGCACCGGGAGACGTGTGGTCAAACTTCCGCTCGCGGTTTGTTTCCAGCTTCTCTTCCAGTTTGGTTGGAAGAATTCCGTAGAAGGGGCGGGCAATGCGCGGTTTCACAAGATTTACGACAAACGCCGGGCCGCTAGTGTTGGGAAAGCTTGGAACAACAGGCGCATCCGGTCGCAACGCGAACACGATGACACCAACGAGTAACACCAGCGCAATGATGAGCAGTCTTTTTTTCATGTCAGCTTTAGACCCAAAGCGAGCCACGAAAACCCCGCGCGGCATAATAGGACTCCGCGCCATTGTGATAGACGAAAACCGTGTCGTAGCGCCGATCACAAAACAGCGCGCCGCCTAGTTTTCTGATCTTTGCAGGTGTTATCACCCAGCTCGATGTTTTCAAATCGAAGCTTCCGAGTTGCTGCAACTCTCGATACTGTTCTTCCGTCAGCAGTTCTATGCCCATGGCGGCGGCCATCTCAACCGCATTATTTTCCGGTTTATGTTCTTTCCGTGATTCCAGCGCTTCACGGTCGTAGCAAATACTTCTTCGTCCTTTCGGGCTTTCGGCGGAACAGTCATAGAAAACGTATTCGCCCGTCTGTTTATTAACTCCGACAACATCCGGTTCGCCGCCAGTGCGTTCCATTTCACTGAGCGACCACAACTTTTCCGGATTTGCCGCCAATCGTGCTTGCACGTTCTCCCAAGCAAGCCTCGGATGGCGATTCATGTGTTTCTCAAACCGGGCTTTCAATACTCCGAACAGTTCTTCCTGTTGTTTTGCATTGATGATTTTTGCTTTTGGCATTTTTGTCGTTGCCTCTCTGCCTCTGTTTCATTGGTTATTGTTCTTCTTACGGTTTGCTCAAATGAAAGACGATCTTAGGGCAAGCCGAACCTCCTCACCAAAGAGCGGTCTTGAAATTGAAAAAAAGAAGCACGAAAGCTGGAACCTCAATTATTCGAGGCATCGCGTAACCTCCACGGGTGATTTTTCAGTCACAACGATTGAGTTAAGGCTTACCTGCGTTGTTCGCGTTGCTTCATCAATTCCATCCCCCGCTCTTTGATCTTATTTGCTTCCAGATCAACTTTCTTTCGTTCGGCAAGGTTTGGCGTGGTTTTCTGTCTCTCTCGATACATCAAACTTTTGTAAAACATTGCGTCCGGGTAATAGGGATCAGCGGCCAGCGCTTTTTCCAGATACCCCAACCCATCAGCCAGACATTTGTCGAATTGCTGTTTGTCAGCCGGATCGGCGATAGCACGAAAATGAAAAGGATCACTGTCCTTTAATTTCGGTTTGGCATATTTTTCGGTCAGAGTGTAAGCGCACTGCCAGTGGTTGACGGCCAAAGCGAAATAACTTTCCGCCTTGGCAAAATTGATCGCACAATGGCTTTCAGCGCGTTTCAGCAACCACTGCGTTCGTTGTTGCTCATCGTCGAATTCACCAGCCGCTGCTGCCAGATACGCCATCGCGGTGTCTTTGATCAGGCAATCGTCAGCCAATTCCTGAGCTTTCAAAAATGCCGGTTGCGCAATTTTCAGGTCCTTTTGAAACGCGGCTTTTTTTGCTTTCCATTGCTTGTCTTCTTCGGCGATGCGGTTCTGTTCTTCTTGCGTTAGGCGAATTTCTTTGACCTGCGCCGATGATGGAAGCGCAGGAGGAGGCGGTGGCGGCGGAGCAATCGAAATTGCCGGAATTCCAAACTCATCCCGATGCGAATCGCAAATTGCCAACGCATAAAAAAACCAGGCCGAGCCATTGTTCGGCATTGCTTCGGTCAAAGCTTTATGAAATTCAACAGGCGTTGGTCCAGATAAATTGCTTGGCCTTTCTTGCAGCAACTGAAACTCAAGCTTTTTCCCTACCTGCATAATCCTACCCGGCAAAATAAATGGCTCGCCGTTGACCGGTTTCAGCGTCACAGCGCAGAGGTAAAGCTCCGTGTTGCCTTCGGTATAGCGACTCATCTGCTTCACCTGCCAAACCAGGGATTGGTCGGCGGTGACAACTTGCTGATGTACTTTTTTGATGTCGGGCGTGAACACATCCAGACTCATGTGAGAAATCGCCGGAAGAAAATCTTTTCTGAGCGTAAAACTTATTTGTACGCCTTCTGATTTGAACTGCACAAATTCGGGGAATTGTTGAGCTGATGCCACAGGAAAAATCAGGCAAAGGACAACCGCTGTCAGCAACCAACGAAACGAATTTCCAGGCAACATGAAACCTCCTTGAGTTTTTGGCCCACTGAAATCAATCAAATGCTTTTCAACAAGTAAGACGCGACAATCTGAAAAGGCCTGCTCAGAAATAGCTTTCTGAGAAACAACAGGAAATATGACAGAAAAGTTAGTCAGCTTTGGAAAGATTGTTTTTGGAAATGGAGAGTTGTTGTTTTTCCCACACTTTGGCGTAGCGCAGGAACACCCCATAAGCCGTAAAGCCCGCAATAATCAGCCCTTGAACACCATCAAGAAATCCGCGTTTGACCAGATAGCTGCGAATGAATGCGGCAAGCGGCAGGATGAACAGGTCAATGCTGCGCGCTCGTTTTCCTTTGTTGACCAGATGTTCGGCGGAAAGCGTGGCGTAAGTCAGCACGCGGCGATGATAATCGCTGAGGTCATCCGCCGTGTGGTGCAGCAACAATCCGGAAAGTTTTTCGGTTCGCCCATGCACGTGAGCGACTTCGTGCGGAGCAACGCCGTCCCAATAACTCGCAGCTTTGCGATAGAGCCGCATCTGGTAATCGGGAAACCAGCCGGAATGCAAAATCCATCGGCCAAGAAAGTTGGTCTTGCGGGAAATCCAAAACCCGTCGGGCAAGCTGGCCGGATCGCGTTGTTTCAAATCTTCAATCGCCGCGCGCAATTCCGGCGTCACGCGTTCGTCGGCATCCATCCACAAAATCCAATCGCCGGTGGTCATGGAATCAGAGTATTCGTGTTTGTCCTTGTAGCCGCGAAATTCCCGAAAGAAGATTTTGTCTGTGTATTGTTTGGCCAGTTCTACCGTGCGATCAGTCGAATACGAATCGCAAATAACGATTTCATCCAACCACGCCAGGTTTTCGCACAGTGCGGGGATGTTCGCTTCTTCGTTATAGACGTTGATCTTGACGGAAATTTTCAAGGCAAGTTTGAGTTGATTCAGGCTTTGGAGCTTGGCGGAACTCGCATCACAAGCGACGACACTTTGCACGAAAATCCGGGAAGCATTGGCGAAGTCAGTTCGTCTTCGCCAAGCAGCGTTGCGACCTGAACCAGGCGCGCACGACTGCGACGAAACACTTCGACTTTTTCCGCTCTCCAATCCACGATCCAGTATTCGCGCACGCCGCGCAACGAATACAACTTGAGTTTGGTATCGCGGTCGCGCAATTCGTTTTGCCAGCCGGGTGAAATGACCTCCACAGCCAGATCAGGAGCATCATGCAATTTTCCATCATCACCCAGAACCTGTGGCAAACGCTCATTGCTGATCCAGACAACATCCGGCGCAACGGCATCATAAATGCTGAAGATGATTCCGGGCGCGCAATTTGCTACGCCTAGCTTTGTCTGATCGTTCCAGTTTTCCAAAGCCTTGAACAAATTTGAACACGCATATTGATGATGCCAACTTGGTTGATGCGACACGTAAAACTCACCTCCGATCAGCTCATATAGTTTGCCGTCATCCGGCATCCGCTCCAGATCATCAATGGTGAAAAGCAGGTCTGAAATTGTTTTTTTAACAGCACTCACTGTCATTCCGCCTTTGTTTACAATGTCATTAACCGCCTGGATTCTACACTGCATCAAACAATGTTTGACAGGTCATTCTTTCCCATTTCCTTTCAATACACCTTGCAGCGCCCGGCCAGTGTATGATTTTTTGTTTTTCGCCACTTGCTCCGGTGTTCCTTCAGCAACGATCTTGCCGCCGCCGTCGCCGCCTTCCGGCCCCAGGTCAATGATCCAGTCGGCAGATTTAATCACGTCCAGGTTGTGTTCGATGATGATGACCGTATTGCCAAGATCAACAAGCCGTTGCAACACGTCCAGCAGTTTCCGCACGTCTTCAAAGTGCAAGCCCGTCGTCGGTTCGTCCAGAATGTAAACCGTGCGGCCAGTCGCGCGTTTGGACAATTCTTTGGCCAGTTTGATGCGCTGCGCTTCTCCGCCCGAAAGCGTTGTGGACGATTGCCCCAGACTGACGTAACCCAACCCGACTTCGTTCAGCGTCTGCAATTTCTGTTTGATCTGCGGATGATTTTCCAGCAACGACAGCGCGTCTTCGACCGTGGTGTCCAACAATTCGGAAATGCTTTTGCCTTGATACCGCACATCCAGCGTTTCGCGGTTGTAGCGTTTGCCGCGGCAGACTTCGCACGTCACGTAAACGTCCGGCAAAAAGTTCATCTCGATGCGTTTCAATCCATCGCCCTGACAGGTTTCGCAGCGACCGCCTTTGACGTTGAAACTGAACCGACCGGGTTTGTAACCGCGTTCGCGCGATTCGGGCAGCATCGAATACAAATCACGAATCGGCGTGAACAGCCCGGTGTAAGTCGCCGGGTTAGAGCGTGGCGTGCGGCCAATCGGTGATTGGTCAATTTCGATGATCTTGTCTATGTGCTCCAAGCCTTCGATGGCAGCGTGCGCGCCGGGTTCGGCCAGACTGCGATAAATCTTCCGCGATAAAGCGCGATACAAAATATCTTCGACCAGCGTGGATTTGCCGGAGCCGGAAACGCCCGTCACCACCGTCAACACTCCGAGTGGAAAACTGACGTTCACGTTTTTCAGATTATGTTCGGTGGCTCCGCGAACGGTGATTTGTTTGCCATTCGGCTTGCGACGCTGTTTGGGAATGGCGATCTGCAATTCGCCGGAAATGTATTGGCCAGTCACCGAAGTTTTGGTCTTGGCGATGTCCTCTGGTTTGCCGATGGCAACGACTTCGCCGCCGTGAGTTCCTGCGCCGGGGCCAAGATCAACGACGTAATCGGCCCGGCGAATGGTGTCTTCGTCGTGTTCGACGACCAAAACCGTGTTTCCCAAATCGCGCAGCATCGCCAGCGTGTCCAGCAGTTTTTGATTATCGCGCGGATGCAAGCCAATCGAAGGTTCGTCCAGCACGTACAACACTCCGCGCAGTTGAGAACCGATTTGCGTCGCCAATCTAATGCGCTGACTTTCTCCGCCGGACAAACTGGACGACGGACGATCCAGCGCCAGATAACCCAATCCCACTGAGCTTAAAAACTTCAACCGATCGCGGATTTCTTTCAGGATGCGCCCGGCTATGATCTCTTCGCGCGCATTGAGTTTGATGCTGTTGAAAGCCTCAATCGCCGTTTCAATCGGCAAGCGCGAATAATCGGCAATGGATTTTTCATTCAATTTGACCGCCAGCGATTCGGGCTGCAAACGCGCACCGTTGCAGCTTCGGCAAGCGATGGCCGAAATCAAATTGCCGATGGCGGTGTAACGCGTTTCCGACGATTCATCGTCCTGCTGCAAACGCTTCATCGTGTCCAGCAGCATGTCCGTTGCGCCTTTCCAATTGGCTTTGTAACGGTATTCGCCGTAACGAAACTCGATTTTTTCCTTGCTGCCCAAACCGAAGAAAAACGCATCGCGCGCTTTTTTCGGCAGCTTGCCGAATGGGGTGTCTTCTTTCTGATCGAAGTGGCGCGCGACAGCCAGCAGAGCTTCGCGCAAATAATGGTTGGTGGTTTTGTCTTCATCGCCGACGAATTGCAGTTGGTTGATGGGAATCGAATCGTCCAGCACCAGCTTGGCCGGATCAATTTCGTAAGTCGTGCCCAGTCCGTTGCACGCTTTGCACGCGCCGTAAGCCGAGTTGAACGAAAACGAACGCGGCTCCAATTGCGGAATCGAAATGCCACAAAACACGCAAGCCATCTTTTCGGAATACATCCGCTCTTCGCCGTCCACTACGGAAACCAGCACAATGCCTTCGGTCAGTTTCGACGCCGTCCGCACGGATTCTTCCAGCCGCTGGGCGATGCCTTCCTTGATGAGCAACCGATCCACGACGACTTCAATGGTGTGATTGCGACGTTTGTCCAGTTTGATGTCTTCATCCAGTGTCACCATCTCGCCGTCAATTCGCGCGCGCGTGAAACCGCTTTTTTGCAATCGTTCCAGTTCTTTTTTGAACTCGCCTTTGCGACCGCGAACAATCGGAGCCAGGATCATTACTCGCTGACCTTCGGGCAATTCCTTGACGCTCTGAATGATTTGATCGGTGGATTGGCGAGAAACCGGTCGTCCGCATTGGTGGCAGTGCGGCTGGCCTACGGAAGAAAACAGCAATCGCAGGTAATCGTAAACTTCGGTGACCGTGCCGACGGTCGAACGCGGGCTGCGGCTGGTGGTTTTCTGTTCGATGGAAATGGCCGGAGACAGCCCTTCGACGGCGTCCACATCCGGCTTTTCCAACTGCTCCAAAAACTGACGTGCATACGCCGACAACGATTCGACGTATCGCCGCTGGCCTTCGGCATAAATCGTGTCGAAGGCCAACGAAGATTTCCCTGACCCACTCAAACCGGTAATCACCGTCAACTGGTTGCGGGGAATTTCCAAGCTAATGTTTTTCAGATTGTGCTGGCGCGCGCCGCGCACAGTGATGCGATCAATTGCCATAAATCACAGCAGTCCGTCACAGACAAGATTTTGTGTTGCTGTTGAAACGGCGAGTCTAGCCGACTGGTTGCAGGCTGAGCAAACTGTGATTTCAGGCAGTTTGATTGGCGTTCAGATCGTTCTCAAGTTGCACGATGTCTTGCTGCAAACTTTCAAGCTGACTGGCAATGGCTTCGCGTTGAGCGTCAATAAGTTTCGGATGCACATCGGGATGCGCCGCAGGATCGTCATCGAATTGTTCCAGCGCCAGACGGAACTTTTCGGCCTGGGTTTTAGAGACGGCGAGTTGTAGGTCTTTGTTCGAATTCATGTTCTGGAACAATAGCGTTGAGCCAATCAAATCGGCAAACGATTCAAACGGTACTTTCACGGTCGGCAACTTTTCAAACAGCCGATCCACTTTCAGCCGATCCGCTGCCAGCAGTTCTTCAATTGCGGGCAGGCAAGCTCGCTCGTAAATCGCCGCGAGCGGTTGCAGGCGCCCTTCTTGGTCTTGCGGAACGGTGATGGATTGCGGATTGCGGATTGCGGATTGCGGATTTCCAGATTGATGCTGTTGACAAAGAAATGACAGGAATTCAGAAGTGATGAATGGCAGGTCGCAGGCGAGAATCAGCGCCGATTCATTTTCTTCGCAGGCTTTCAGCGCAGTGTGAATGCCGCTGAGCGGGCCTTTGTGATCGTGCAAATCGAAAAGCAATCGTGCATTCCACTTGGCGGCAAGCTGACGGTATCGGTCGGCGTTCGGGTTGGTTTGGTTGATGACGATGGAAAGACTGGCGGCGACGGGTTGAGCCGCCGCCAGCACGTGTTCGATCATCGGGCGACCGTTTATTTCCAGCCAGGCCTTGTCCGTGCCCATCCGTGAGCTTCGCCCACCGGCTTGAATAAAGGCGTGGATATAGGAATTGCCAATCACAAAAGTCGCTCAATTACTGGAATCGCTGTCCCAAAGTTTTTGCTCAACCAAAGGAGCTTCAAGCCAGGCGGCGAATTGCCCAAACGTTTCGTAGGCGATGTAAGCGAAGCCTCTGGAACCGCGCGAAAGTTCCTGGCGGTGAGCGTAACATCGAAAACCCCATCCCTCTCCCCAGGAATTCTGGACTATCCAGGCGCGCTTACGGTCGTCCCAACCAATCAACATGACTTCGTGATTGGCTCTAGCCTTCGGATTGCCACGAAACACCGGATCAAGGTCTTCGAACTCTTTGCTGTGTGGAATTGTCACTGAAACTCCGTCCCGGTTCCTGACCAATTTAGTTTCCGTATTGGCCGGCAAGTATATCGTCCATTCACCTGCCACTTTCTTCAACAGCGCTTCGTTGCTGGAAGGAAAGCGCCAGATGAATTCACTCGTGTCCTTGTCATAGAACAGCCCGACGTCACGATCCTCGCTGGCTTGACGAAGATGACGCCCTTTTTGAATGCAATCCGACGCTGCGCCCAGCAACTCATAGACATTATGAGTTACCTGTCCGAAATCCTGGCTTCTCAATTCCTCCCGGGTCGAATTCAAATTGACGTAAGTGTCCGGGCAGAGGGATTCGACACCCGTTTCATAAACCCGTTCTTTCAATAATGTCCCAAACGCTTTTCTGGGAATGCGGACGAACAAATCCTGTGAAAGAGGGTCTTTTTTGAAGACCATGCCTGTTTTGGAATTACGCCCCATTTCCAGGCAATGACTGTCTATTTTCTGTTCGCCATATTCCGTAAAGCCGTTCTGGTTCATGGCAACGGCAATCGGCCCGTGTTTCAACAATGCCTTTTTCAATTCCTTGCGACGCGGAATGTTCCATTGGTTCTTTTGCTTCACGTAATCCCAACCGATGATTTTCATTTTCCTGGTTCCGTCCTTGCAGTGCTTTTCGGGAAGCTCTCCGTCTCGAACGGTTGCGGAAAACGGGACATCCTTTCCACTGAGCAATACGACCTGTTGGGATTCCCTGAAACTCGAACCAAGCTCCGCGGCCAGCCTTTCTTCGATATGAAGGTCCAAGCCTGGCAGATACGTCACAGGAGCGCCTGTCAGAAGCTTGATCGAGTTCGGAGAAATCCCTTTCAGCGTGTAAAAGTTGAAAGCGGCTTCATATCTTCCACCGGCCAGCGGACTGTCTGGGTCGTCAGGGTTCATACACTCAAATGTGCTGCGAGTATTCAATTCCACTTTATCAATCCGAAAGACATTGGGCGCCACCGATGAACTGTTGATGGCAAAATTCGCTCGCTGGATCATCAGCCCGCTTTCGTATACCTGTGTTGCCGTAATTGCCCAACAAAGCGGACTGCCTTTCTGATCGCGCACTGCGGGAACCACGTTGTAATCGCGCCAATCGAATCTGGGCAAATAAGGATGCAGTTCGCCTCTGGGAAGCTTTTCCAAATCAGCAGGGAGCTTTCTGACTCGTCCATTGGCTGTGAAAGTTCTGATCATCATCAGAATGGATTCTTTCACGGTTCTGAGTCGAGGAAGAGCGGAGGTTTGCCGAATGTCGCGCGCATTCCTTTCATTCAGTTTCTGCCGATATTCCTCGATCTTTTTTTCCATCTCTTCACCGATCACCCCTGCATTCAGAATCGGTTTGGGCGGTTCTCCCAAACCTGCGAGTATGTTTTTTTCGCGTGTGTTTCTTCGGCCTTCGGCGGCGCGTTTCGCTCTTTCAGCCGCCGCGATTTGAATGGAACGAGATTGAGATTTTTTTGACGCCATTGAAACTCCCTGGGAAAGAACAGCCCTGCCTTCAGTCGAAATCCCAGCCAGCAATACACCTTCAATACGTCCGCCTGAAGTCAGGGCAATAATGGGTTTCGAGCGCTCGGTTCATCCTCGAAACGGAATCTCACAGGCGCTCAGAGACCTTTCGCATCTGCCATCAGGACATTCAACCTGCCCGGCCGGGCAACTGTGGCGATCGTGGTTGCGGAAAAACTTGTCTTTCGTGTTGTCGTTTTCATGCCCACGATTCAGTCTTGCCCCGCAATTCATCTGCCGGATCATCGTCCGGGCATTGTCCAATACGCTGTCGCGCAATCGCTCACCCGAAACATAACCTTTCAGAGTGACCACTTTGTCTTTCACAACCACATCAAATAAAAAGTTCTCTTTGAAGAAGTCCTGATTTCTCCTTTGCCTGAATGCAAATTTTTCCTTCAGCTTCTGGATGATCTCGCTGCGAATGGCAGAGTCGGAGCAATCGTTTTGAAAGCTCAATGCAGCCGGCTCCGAGGAGTTGATTCTGCGAGTAGCGTAAGATTCTGCGCCAGTCCAGACCAGCAATATGACCAACGCAAACGCAAGACACGATATTTTCTTCAGCATGGAAATTCTCCTTGATTGGGGTGATTGGCGAAATTCTCGCAAACCAGCGAATGAAACTGCGTTTGTAGAAAAAGGCTTTTCAAACCGCCATCTACATTGATGCAGGCGAGAAACAAGCCAATAACCCGCCATCAGGAATCATTTTTTTTTGCCTACAGTTCCAGGAGCTTCTGCCAAAAGCGAGCGTCCGGGTTATCGAAAATTCGTAATCATCGAAAACACGCCATGCTGAGTTTGTTTGCCGAAGTAAATTGTCTGGCGATCTGTCGCCCAGGCCAAACTGGAGAAATAGACATTCGAATCATTGTTCGCGGTGATTTTTCTGGGCTGACCGCCACCGACAGAAATCAACCAAAGATTGTCTTTTCCTCCCTGATTCGCAGTAAAGGCAATCGTTCGCTTGTCAGTGGCCAGATGGATATTTGAAAAATAGGCTTTTGGCAGAACGGCGATTGTTCGTTGAAGGCCCGATTGAACATCAACCCGCAGCAATTCGACTTCAGCCTGGCCAATTCCGATTCTTGATTTGAAAAGAGCAAGAATCAGTTCCTGTTCTGTGGCAGACCATCCCAGCAAGCGCAAAGAGGTTGCGGCCTGAAATAATGCTTTTGACTCTCTGACGTCCGTTGCGACAAGCCAGACGGTGTTGCTGAAATTTTCTCCGGTTTCGGCGCGGGCGCTTTTTCTGGATAAGTAGGCGAGACGGCGTCCGTCCGAAGCCCAGAACGGATTGTAAACCGACAAATCGGGGTCGTTGTGCCAGGTCGCCTGCACATTGCTCGATCCATCGGCTGCCGTTACCCATAAGTTGCTCTGGCCATTTCTGCTCAAGCCGTAAACCAGGCGATTGCCATCCGGCGACCAATCGTAATCGTTTGATTGCGCTCTGTTGTGGGGAAGAATGCTGGAACTTATGGGATTCAAATTCCCTTCAACCAATTTGCTTGCTTCGCCGAGGCCATTGATCACCCATAGGCTGAGCGCTCCGCCAAGATTTTTCATGACGGCCAGCTTGTCTTCTTTTGGCGACCATTTCACACGCTGCGCTTCTTTTATCAGCAATCGGGGTTTGTCTGTGGAACCAACGCCCTTTAACAGAATTGAACTATTGGAATTGTGTCCCTGGCTGAAGTTTTTCAGCGATTCATAAGCGATTGTCCGTCCGTCGAATGAAATTTCAGGCCAAAACTCGAAATCTACGTCGGAGGCCACGACCTCTTCCTCTGCCTTTACAACATCCGCTTTCCAGATGTTCGACTCTTCAATTGAGGCTCCAGCCAACACTTTGCCGCCGTCCGCAGCGACATCCGTCACAAAACTATCGCGTTCGCCAAAGGTAAGCTGGGCTGGTTGGTGGCCATCAATATCGGCGACAAAAATCTGATAGGTTCCATTTTCACGGGCGCTGAAAAACACACGGTAATTGTCCGGATGCCAAACCGTATTTCTGGCTTCTGTAAATTGACTGGCGATTTTCTGCGGAGCGCCGCCATTCACGGAAATCAACCACAAGTCGGATCGTCCTTCAGCGTCGCTGCGGCAATATGCGATTTGCTGTTCGTCGGGCGAAAGACTGAACCACGCGGCATCGTCTTTTCCCGGCGCAAACGACGTGAGCTGTTTGATGTTCGCGGAATTAACGTCCAATGCGAAAAGGTTGTTTTCTCGTTCGTAATAAATAAGCGAGCCGTTTTTCGACCAGCGACATAATTGATTGACCGCCAGAGTTTTGATCAAAACCGGGTCGCCTCCGAATGGCGGTTTGCGCCAGATGCCAGACCGCCCGTTGCGCAGCGAAACAAAAGCGATTTCTTCTCCATTGGGCGACCAGATGGGATTCAAATTCAAAGATTCATCTTCAGTGCTCGGCTGAGCGTCTCCGGCTTCCATCGCCATTTTTACCCAGATGTTTTTATTCCCTCCCTCAGTTGAAGTAAAAGCGATCAGTTTCCCGTCCGGCGAAAATCTTCCCTGAGCAGCGCCTTCGCCGGGTGCGCTCGGCCATTTGCTGATCTGTACATTTTTCATTGACCCAATTGGCGGGATTTCAACCTGTCCGCCCCGTCGAAAAGCCCGCCATCCAAACACACCGAGCAGCGCCGCGGAGACGACAACCACTGCCAGCAAAACCTGCTTTCGCGTAAAGCGTGACTCGCTGGATTGGCTCGCCATCGAACCGGATTGTTTCCCTGAAGCTGAGGCTCTCAATTGCCCGGAACGATGTAAGCGCGCACTCAATTCTGATTCCTGCTTCAGGTTTTGCAGGTCAATCTGCAAATCGCGCGCGGTTTGATAACGGTCGCGGGCGTCTTTGGCCAGGGCTTTATGAACAATGCGCTCTAGTTCCGGCGGCGTGTCCGGCGCAAAATCCGTCAACGGTTCAGGTTCTTTATTGATGATGGCGGCGATGATGTCGGCGGAAGTCTCCCCTTCAAAAAGCGGCTGTCTGGCGATCAGTTCATAAAGCACCGTGCCCAGGCTGAAAATGTCCGTGCGCCCGTCAACATCGCGGCCTCGCGCCTGTTCGGGCGACATATACCGCAATGTTCCCAAGATCATTCCCGGCTGGGTTTTCAATTCCCGTGGCTGAGTTTGCGCCGCCGTATCTACAAATTCGTCGGGCAACGAACGACGAACATCCAGTTTCGCCAATCCGAAATCCAGCACCTTCACCAAACCGTCGGGACGAACCATGATGTTTTCCGGCTTGATGTCGCGGTGAATGATCCCTGCGTGATGCGCGGCGTCTAGAGCCGCAGCGGCTTGACTGGCTAGGTCGAGCGCCTTTTTCAGACTCAACTCTTCATTCGCCAGCATCTGCCGCAAAGTTTGACCTTCGATAAATTCTGTAGCGATGAAATGAATTTTGCCTTCGCCGGTTTCGGCTTCGCCGATTTCGTGAATGGTGATGATGTTCGGATGATTGAGCGCGCTGGCGGCTTTGGCTTCGCGGATGAATCGTTGCAAACGGTCTTTATCGGAGGTGAATTGGACGGGCAGGAATTTCAGCGCGACGTGGCGGTCGAGATTATTGTCGCGCGCCAACCAGACTTCGCCCATGCCGCCGACTCCGATGCGAGACAGAATCCGGTAATGGCTGAATTCCCGCACTGGCAAAGCGCGAGTCTTTTCCTGAGCCAGCGCCTCTGCTTCCAGTTCCAGCGCGTTTTGTTCGAGAAAATCGCCTGCGCGGTCGTGCGCGGCCAGCATTGATTCGACTTCGCCAAGCAAGGTTTGGTCGCCCGCACAAGCTTGATCGAGAAACGCATTGCGTCGCTCGGAATCGAATTCCAGCGCCTGGTGGCAGATGTTTTCAATTTGTCGCCAACGTTCAGGGGTCAACGTCTTATTCCTTGCTCAGTTCACGCAACAGCCAGGCTTTGGCCATTGTCCATTCACGTTCAACGGTGCGATGCGAAATCTGCAACACTTCGGCGGTTTCTTCGACGGTCAGCCCGCCGAAAAATCTGAGTTCGACAACCTTGCTTTTCCGCGGATCGAATTGAGCGAGTTCGTTCAGCGCATCGTGCAGCGCGATGATGTCTACCGTAGGCTCTTTGGCTTCTTGTCCTGCGCTGGTCAGCGAAACCAAAACGGCCTTCCCGCCACGTTTTTGCCGGCGGCGATGCAGCGCGTGGTCAATCAGAATGTGCCGCATCATTTCCGCCGCTACACCTATGAAATGCGCGCGGTTTTTCCACTCCACGGTTTTCCAGTCAATCAGCTTCAGATACGCTTCGTTGACCAGCGCAGTCGGTTGCAACGTGTGGCCTTCACGTTCGCGCGAAAGGTATAACCTGGCCAGACGATGAAGCTCCGCTTCAACCAACGGAACCAGCCTGGCCAAAGCCTCCTGATCACCGTTGTTCCAGGCAACCAACAATTGCGTAACTTCATGTGTGGAAGAAACGTTCATCGTCACCGCGCCAATTTTGTATTGATGTAAGTAATGAATGCAGCGTGGCGCGAATGTACCACACATCTTTTGGCAAGCGTCACCAATTATTGCGCCGTCCAGCCGCCATCCACGAACAAAGTGCTGCCTGTGACATACCCAGCCGCGTCAGAAGCGAGAAAAACTACAGCGCCGGCAATTTCGTGTAACTCGCCCCAGCGCCCCGCTGGGATTCTGGAAACGAAATCCTGATATTTGGCCGGGTCGTTCAGCAATTGGCGGTTCATTTCCGTGGCGAACGGGCCGGGAGCAATGGCGTTGACCGTCACGCCTCGCGTCGCCCACTCCAACGCCAGAGTTTTTGTCAGCCCAATGATCGCCGCTTTTGACGAAGCATAAGGCGAACGTCCGGGCAAGGAAATCACAGACATGATCGAACCCAGATTGATGACTCTTCCCCAGCCGCGTTCAGCCATTCCCGGCCCAAACGCCCGCGAACACAAAAACGGCCCTTTGACATTGGCGGCCATCACGGCGTCCCAATCGCTTTCGCTCAAATCCTGAATGGCTCCGCGAATGTTGATGCCTGCGTTGTTGACCAGAATGTCCACCGCGCCAAAGCCGGATTCGATTTCGGCTTTCATTCGTTCGATGTCGGCCGCGACGGTCATATCAGCTTGAAAGGCTGCGGTGCGGCGACCTGTGGCGGCAGCGATTTCCGTAGCGGCCTGCTGGCAATCGCTGAGCGTGCGACTGGCGATGGCGACATCAGCTCCGGCTTCGGCCAGAGCTTCGGACATGACACGCCCCAGCCCTTTGGCTCCGCCGGTGACCAGCGCGCGGCGGCCATCGAGTTTGAACAGATCAAAAATAGTTTTGGTAGTGTTGTCGTGAAGTTTCATGATTTTTGAAGATTGGTTTTGAAGAATTATCCGCTTGCTACCGCGCGCGATACTGATAGCGCGTCGGCGGCGCATTGTAGCCGCTCGCTCCAACTCGTCCAAGAAAAGCAGCCGCTTTCCAAAATTTCTGACTCCTGCCAGCCGTCATCGAAAAATTCCCTCTGACTTTCTGCCATACAACTAATTTTTTAATTGACAGTTTTCAATTGCGGGTCTACCTTGCATACGAATTCTTTAGTAGTTCAACCAAGACAACTCAAACGCAAAAACGGAGGTGAGCAAAGTGGCTCGCAGAAAATCACCAACGCTGACGGAAGTCGAGCTGGAGCTGATGGACGTGCTCTGGGACAAAGGGCAGGCGACGGTATCAGAAATCGTCGAAGCTCTGCCCGAAGAGCGATTGGCTTACAGTTCAGTGCTGACGATGATGCGGATACTGGAGCAGAAAGGTTACGTCGCGCACGAGAAGGAGGGACGAGCCTTTATTTACAAACCGCTGGTAGATCGGCAACAGGCGCAGAAAACCGTCATCGGATATTTGCTGAAACGGTTCTTCAACAATTCGCCGGAATTGCTGGTCGTCAACCTGCTGGATCACGAAGACGTAGGCCCGAAAGAAATAAAACGGCTGAAAAAAATGATCGAAGAGACGAAGTGAAACCGCCGTTCAGAATTCAAGCTTCAGCTTGATGAGGCTCGATCAAACTCAAAGACAAGCTGAAGCTTGAACTCTGAACTCTTTTGCGAAAGAGGACGAACATGAGCAAGCTCGATCTGCTGTTGGAAAACCTGGACCCGTTGTCGCAATTGCTGCTTCAGGCATTGTTCAGAACATTATGGCAGGGACTGTTGATCGCCGCGCTGGTGTGGGTGCTGTTGCGCGTGTTCAAACAATTCAGTGCAACCACTCGCCACGCCATCTGGCTGGCCAGTTTGTTGATCATCGCGGCGCTGCCGTTTGTCGCCATTGCCACCAAACAAACCATTACAACACCTGCGCTGCCGCAAACTTCACAACAACGCCCGATGGCCAGTTTGCAATCGCCAGTGATTTCGTCGGTCGCGTTTCCGCAAAACGTAGCCGTTGAACAGCCGACTGTTCCCGCTCCGACCAAAAAAACTTCGTCGCGCGTGGTGGATGAATACGATCGAGCCGCTGTGCTGGAAGAAGTGCGACGAATCGTCAGTTTGCGCGAATCGGCCAGCGTCGCTCCGGCAGCGACGATTCAATCAGCCAAACCCGCGACGCCCATCGCCAAGCCAGGATTCTGGCAACGCGCGTCGGACTGGTTTTTCGCCAGCCGTTTGCCTCTGATTTTGGCGAGCATCTGGCTGCTGATTTCTCTGTTGATGTTTGGCCGTCTGGCGCACAGTTATTACGCGCTGTTGGTGATGCGCCGTTCGTTGTCGCCCGGCGAAGCCGCACAACAAGCGCGCGTCGAACTTTTGACGACTCAATTTGGCATTCGACGTTTCGTGCTGTTGTTCACTTCAGACCAGATCAAAGTGCCTATGACCATTGGCGCGCTGAAACCGATCATAGTCTTGCCGCCGAATCTGGCCGCCCATTTGTCGGCTTCGGAATTTGACAGCGTCGTCGCGCATGAACTGGCGCACATACGTCGCTGGGATTACCTGACCAATCTCCTGCAACGGTTCACGCAAGCTTTGCTTTTTTTCCATCCGGCGGTCTGGTTCATCGGTCAGCAATTGATGATCGAACGCGAACTGGCCTGTGACGATTGGGCTGTGAAAATGTGCGAACCGCGTCGTTACGCAAGCTGTCTGACCCGGCTTGTGGAAATGCTTGGCGACAGCCGCCCGCTGGCTGCCGCCGCCGGAATTCTGTTTGGAAAACACGTCATCTCAAGGAGGGTAGAAATGATTCTCAATCGTGAACGCAACGCAACGACTGCCGTATCGAAACCGGCAGTGGCTTATGCAATCGGGCTGGCGGCGTTGCTGGTGGCTGCTTGCAGCTTGATGTCGCCGGTCGTCGCCGTGCCGCTCGGCCAGCAAAAAGCGAAACAAGCCAAAAAAGAAACCAAAGCGCCTGCGCCCGCCACCGCGCAAACCGCGCCTTTGCCGCCGCTGCCGCCGGAGCCTTTGCCGGAACCATTGTTTGAAGCGGCCATTGCCGAAGCGGGCTACGTCGAAGCTCCGCTGCCGCCCATATCGCCTGACTTCGATGAACCGGAACTGCTGGCGCTGCAAGAGGCCGCCATAACCGCATTTATTCAGGATGTGCGCCCTGCTTCGCAGCCCGCGCCTCCAGCGGCTCCTGCGCCGGTAGGCATCACCAGCATGCCCGGCATTGCGTATGCGCCGCTGCCTGCCGATGGCCTGACCACTGCCATCGCAACCTGGGGGCAACAGGACGACAAAAAACGAACTCCGGCAATTCCTGAAGCCGACTTGTTGAACCTGTTGGTGGACATCGTCAAAAAAGACAGCGACCCGCAAGTTCGCAACGAAGCGTTGCAAGGCATTTACCGGCTGCGCAGCGAAGCCGCCAGCAATGCGCTGGTTTCGCTCTACGATTCGATCACCGACCCGAAAGCCAAAGGCGAAATCATCGCGTACCTGCTGCGCCGTGAAGGCGACAACAGCAAAGCGATTGCCAAGCTGACGCAAATCGCCAAAACCGAAACCAATGAAGATTTGCGGAATCGCGCGATTCGTTACCTGGGCAACGTCAAAGGCGATGAAGGCGCAACCAACCTGATTCAGATTTACGACACGGTGCAGGACGCCAAAACCAAGCAATACCTGATTCGTTCGCTGGCTTATAACAAGAGTCCGAAGGCGATTGAAAAGCTGAAACAGATCGCCAAAAACGACACCGATCCGCAAATCCGCTCAGCGGCGATTCGCAGCCTGTACAGCGTTGACAGCCGTTTGTATCTGGACACGCTGCCGCCCGGACAACGCATTGGCATGCTGGATTTCGACCGCGACTTTTTGGCCACTCCGCGTGCTTTCAGCTTTGATGGCAAACTTTTTGAGTTCGACGCCAAACGTTGGGAAGACATGCAACGCGAATGGGAATTGAAGTGGAAAGAAAACCAGGGCAAATACAAAGAGTTGTTCGAGAAAATGCAGATCGAAGGCTTGGACAAGCTGCGA
This sequence comes from uncultured Heliomicrobium sp., assembly GCA_964470555.1. Classification (GTDB taxonomy): domain Bacteria; phylum Acidobacteriota; class Blastocatellia; order RBC074; family RBC074; genus RBC074. The sequence goes on along the minus strand of CAYYDG010000050.1, from coordinate 9,520 downwards.
CTGGAAATGCCCAAGATCGAATTGAAGCTGAAAGAATTGAACGAACAACTGAAACTCGAAAAAGACGTCAACCTGATTTCGCCGATTGAAAACCAACTGCGAGGCCAGATCGCTCAACTGAAGTCGCAACTGACCGTCACCAACCGAAACAACGCCGGATCAGCGGCTCAACCAACGATTCAGGAAACAATCAGCTTGCTGAATTCGCTTGACCGCCAATTGGGACGCTCGCGCCCGGTTCGCGTTGTGACGCCGCGCCCGACAGTGACGCCCAGCTTTCGCGTAGCGCCGACGCCGCGTCCGGCCAGAGCCGAAAGACCGGAAGAATCCGGTTCGGCGACTTCGACGCGATAACGTTTACTCGTTCATCCAATCTGAAAACTTGACGCGCTCACGCGGATAGGCAGCCTCGACTTCCCTTCCGCCTCTGAGCGCTTTCTTTTGCCTCAAGATTAGCGGGCGAGACGCCCGCGCTCCCAGAGGAGGAATTATGTCTCGCAAAGTTTTATGGATCGTTGCAGTGCTGGCGTTTTTGCTGAGCTTCGCCGCCACGTACGCGCAGGACAAGCCGAAACGCACGTACACCAAAGCCGAATTCGTCAATGTGGACGGCGGCAATTTAACCGACAAAATCGAACGCGCCTTTCGCCAGTTCAAATCTTCGGGGCAAGGCGATTCGGTCTGGATTGCGTTTCACTTCCCTGCCCGCGAAGGTTCGTACATTGGCCCCTTCGCCGGGACGGTGTATTACGACGATGGCATTCGGCTGGAACGCAAAGACGACGTATCGCAAGCCGCCGTGTTTCTGTTGACCGACGCCAGCGGATCTTCGCCCAATGTCAAGCGCGTCAAAACCATCAGTTTGAAAGAAGATTTCGTCTTTGAAGATCGCATGGTGTATTGGCTGGGGAACGCCGACGCGAATCAAAGCCTGAACTACCTGTCCACGCTGGCCAAACAGAGCAAAGACGACAAGGAAAGTAAAGAGTTGGCTCGCGGCGCGATGCGTGCCATCGGCTGCCACGACAGTTCGCGCGCGGTTTCAATGCTGAAGGAATTTGCCGTGCAGGATTCGAACGTCGAATTGCAGCGGTCGGCGGTGTCCAACCTGGCTCGCTTCCGAACTGCCGAAGGAACCGATGCGTTGATTTCGCTGTATGACAGCGCCAAAGACGACGCGGTCAAAGACGAAATCATCGCCGGGTTGTCGCGTTCCAAAGAACGCCGCGCCGCCGACAAACTGCTGAACATCGCGCAAAACGATCCGAACCCGAAAATGCGCCAACGCGCGATTCGCAGAATTTCCACCGCCACCAGCGCTTCCGGCATCTGGATCAACTGAACCAACGACTCCGGCAATTCGCCCAATCCCCTCGGCGCGAATTGCCAGTGAAAAGGGGCGTTTCACCTGCGCCCCTTTCCTTTTTTCTGTTAGCCGACTTGCTCATCGCGGCTCCCCGAATTCGCCTGTTCGCTCTGCTAGTTTGAGCGAGCAGGCTGTGTTGCTGCCAGACATTCGCGCTTCAATTCGTTCAAGCTGCGATAAAGCCAAATCAAACTCTCAATTCCAGCCGCGTAATAAAGCAGCAGCCTGAGCAGGATCAGGTTTGCGAAAAGGTTCATCCCAGGTTCGTTGAGTAAATGGCTCATCAAATTGTGATGCAGAAACAGTGAAACGGCGATGAGAATCGCCAGCAACGACGCCAACACCCATATTCTGACCGGAAGTACGCCGCGCGGGGCGACGCTTGCACGGTCGCCGCTCAAAAAGCCTAGCGCGTTGCGATAGCGCCCTTCCTGCAATTCGCGCTGCATTGCAATGACGAAATGAAACGGCAATAAGGCAAAGAGACTCTGCAAAAACACGAAGTAGCCGATAGTTTTCAAATAAGCCGCTTGCGCCGTGTAGGCCTGAAAAGTCAGTTTCGTGATCGGCGTGGCAGGCAAAAACAGGCAGACGCCCCCGAACAGCAACGCGATTCCAATTAATTCAATCAGCAACGCAACCCACAACCCGGCTCGCCGCCCGCCGGATGTCCAACGCCAATCAACCCACATCGCGCCAGTCGAAACCGCCAGCACCAATCCAAAAAGTAACGGCGCAATCACCAGAGCGCCTCGCTTGTACCGGTCAAATTCGTAAGCCACCTCGACCAGCAACGCCACCATATAAAGCAAGCCGAACAGCGCGCCGCTCGTTACCGCGTGCCACAGATGACCGCCCAGCGGCAAATCGAGTTTCGCCGAAATCCCAACCGCCGAAGCAAAGTCAGCCTGTGAAACGGTTTGCATCACGTTGCTATCCGAATTGAGAACACTCACCGCCGGTTCCAGATTCCGGACTTCCTGCCAACACACGCGACATTCCAACAGATGCGCCGCGACCAACTTACGCTCGTCTTCGCTGGCACGCCCGAAGCAGTAAGCTGTGATCAGCCGGTTTATCCCCGGCGCGGGACAACCGCGCGCGGTAACAATACCTATCTCGCGTGCCACTATCGCCTCCCTTCTTTTTTCGTGTCTGCGGTCAGCAGCTTGCGCCCGACGACGCCGTCACAATAAATGCGCCGGAACATTTCTTCGGCAGTGTAAAGCCGCCGTCCCACCTGTCCCATCGTCATTTCCATCGCCCGACTCAATTCTTCAATCGTGCAACCTTTATTGTGCTTGAGCAGCAGTACAACCCGATACCGCGCCGGCATCAGCCTCAGCGTCTCATTCACCATCGCCGCTTCCTCTTCAGTGGCCGGTATCGCCAGAGCCGCATCTTGAATAATTCCGCGCGCTTCGGCTTCTTCAACTTCGGCATTCGTGACAATAGGAATCAGCGCACTGTGTTTGGAGCGTTTGCGCCAATACTCTACGATCTTACCGACAACGATCTTCTCCAGCCAAGTCCCCAGATTGCTCTCCCCGCGAAACAGCCCGCGCTGCATCTGGCCGATGGCCACCAGCAAGGCCTCCTGCGCCACGTCGTGCCAATCCTGTGACGGCACTCCGGCACGACGCGCCAGATGGACAAACCGCTCCAGATATTGCCGTCCGAACTCATCCGCCGCATCGCCATCTCCATTCACGATGCGCGCCATAAGCTCAAGGTCTTCAGGATGGGCTGACATTGGATGACTCCAGCAGAACTGGCTGTTAGTGAATACGAAGGCTTTCCTGCAAATACCGCCAGAATCGCCAAAAAAATTGCAACCAAGCGAAAAATTTGATGATGGTCAACGACTATGACTAATGAACGCCCAAAAGCTGACGGCGTGTGGCGATTTGATAAATCTGACTGCCAGTGACCTCAGACGAGAGAAAACTACTGAATCCGCATCAGGGAGTCAAATCTATCTCAGTAACAAGTTCAGATAAGGGTTCACCATGCGACAGACATCCTCAAAAGTTTCCATCACTACTCACAAGTTTTTCCGTTTCCTGTCAGGTTTAGCGTGTTTTCTAATTCTACTTATAGGAATTAACCCAGTGAAACACACTGCAAGTCGTAGAGCCTTATTAACAGAAAATTTGGCTGAAAAAGACTTTAGTTCAGTAGCTCAGGCAAGCCCTTATACTGAAGATAATGAAATTATCAATTCAAGCCGGATGCCAAGAGGAAATGCTCCAACAGTAAAATCTCTGATTACGAAAATAGTGGCACTAAAGGATGAAGGAGCTAGGCAAGGTGAGTTAGAAATGAACGTGGGAGCAAACGAAGAGTCGTTGCGACTCAGCAGTAACCCCCTTAAACCGCTTGGCACTGACCAGCAGCAAAAAGGTCGTGATAATGCTTCAATCATTAGCAGCGGATGTTTGCCTGGGGGGATACCGGGAGCAATAGACCCAAGCCCTGCAGACCGCAATACTTGTTTAATAGAGGACCCCATTACGCCAGGTGCTATCGGGTCAAGAACACCATTGATTCTTATCCACGGCATTTGGGGAGGATCTGATTATTTCACCCGATTTCTGAGTCATTTCGAGTCTATTTCAGGGTATCTTGACTTCAAAACTAGGTATAAAGTCTACAGATATGAATATGATAGTGATAAACACTCTGTGTGGGAAATCGCGCGTTCATTGCGAAATTGGCTTGATTATAAAGCCAAACAAGACCCAAATATATTCAAAAATCTTGTTATCATCGCTCACAGTATGGGAGGTTTAGTAGCACGCTCATACATGAATGAGCATGATACGGATTACGATCCAGCGACTGGAGGTCAAACTCGGAGGCGAGCCGGTGAACGGATTAACTTCTTAATCACGCTTGCAACTCCTCATCATGGCTCTCCACTATCAAACGAGAATGTTCGTGTCCCTAACGGCTACGCTACTTGGAATGCTGTAGTCGGCATCGCTGATGGAGTCTGGGGAATACAAGGATGTATCCCCTGTATAACAAATCCTCAGCGTCCTAATCGCAGTGATTTGCGTTGGGATAATTACGATAATCTTTGGCCTTGGACGGATTACAACAAAAACCAAGAGCGAAATGATTGGCTTCGCAACATACCGCATACATACGATTCAAAAATCATTGCGTATGGAGGATATATCGGGACCAATCCCGATATTGTCAATTTGGGCCAAGCACAATCAGGCCCTCTCCTCGCAGTAATTGGGGATAGAGCAATTTCGCACGAAAATCATTTGAGACTGGCCGCGGTATCCGTTCTTCTTGACCGAATCTTTCATCGCAATTTCGTGTCTCCGGTTAACCAAGTTTATAACGACGGTGCAGTCCCGATATCAAGCTCCCTTTTTTACGGTCATCCAGTTAGACGCGTAACCTGCCCCGGATACGATCACACAGATATGAAGGATGGAAGAGGGCTGCAATGTAACAATGGCCTATATCTGTGGAAGTCTGTTGAGGTGGACCTGTCCTTAACGCCGATCCAGGTGTCTCCCAACGGCAATCTGACCACGAATCCAAGTGCGGCATTGAGCTTTGGCAACATAGCTATTGGGAATTCGTCCACTAGATCGCTTGTGCTATCAAATACCGGAAATGGTGGATTCAACGTCACAAGCCTCAGTATTATTGGGTCTGACAGCAGTCAATTCTCTTTAGATAACCCGCCGTCAACTCCATTCACAATTGCTGCCGGGCAGTCTCGTACATTGACAGTTAGGTACTCGCCAACTTCATCCGGCAACAAGAGCGCATCGCTAACGATCTACAACACTTCGGCTAACATTCCAGTAAAAACCATCAGCCTATCTGGAGGCGGAAGCCAGGCAGGCTGTAGCTATGCTTTGTCTAGCCTATCTCGGTCATTTACTTCATCAGGAGGCAGCGGTAGCTTTGCAGTCCAGACTAGCAGTGGCTGCGGGTGGACTGTGCAGAGTAATGCAGACTGGATCACCATTACTTCGGGCAGTGGAGGCACAGGTACCCAAACAGTGAGTTTCACCGCAGCAATCAACCCGGGCAGCCTTTTGAGGGTAGGCACGATTACGGTTCAAGCAGGCACCACAACGTTGATTTTTACAGTCGCCGAAGACGGTAACAGTGCTGTTTGTAATTATTCGCTTTCATCCAACTATCAGGCGTTTGCTGCAAGCGGGGGAAGCGGAAGTTTCATCGTCGCGGCTCTTGGAAGCTGTGGATGGAGCGCAAGCAGCAACGCACCGTGGATTATTCTTGATCCAGGCAGCATAGGATTAAAGCTCGGCACGCAATCAATAAACTTCTCTGTCGCATCCAATTCTTCGAATAACCTGCGATTCGGAACTATCGCGATTCAAGGGCAAGGCACCTCGTTAGTCTTTACAGTTAGCCAAGACGGTAGCGTCAACAACTGCACGTATTCTCTTTCGACGTCTGCGATAAATATCGGGCAACCTGGTGGGCAAAGCGGTTTCACCATCAACGCTGGTGCTGGCTGTCCCTGGCAAGTGTTGAGCCAGGATAGTTGGATAACAATCCTTTCAAGTAATAACGGCTACGGTTCGCAGGCAATCAGCTTTTCGGTCCTGGCCAATCAATCTACCAATACTCGCTATGGGAGCATTGCTATTCAAGGCTCAAACGCGACACTAACGGTGAGCATAAGCCAAACTGGGCTTCCCATTCAGTACCCTGTTATCAACCTGCCCAACACAAGCTTATCCATGGGAGATGCTCTGGTCAGTTCGACAATCTACCAGGGCGTTGTAATCAACAACACAGGGCAAGGGAACTTGATTCTGGGAAGCGTTTACCGATCCTCCGGCAGCACTGACTTCGATGTGTTGCCTTACGTGCAGAATCAAATAATCGCCCCAGGCGGAACAGCCTCGATAACGATTAAGCTCACACCTACTTCAACCGGCAGCAGAAGCGCCTCGTTTTCGATTAGCAGCAATGACCCGAACCAGCCAAATGTGAACTTCTCAACTTCGGGGACTGGCATGACGCAGCTTACCGGAGGAATTGACTTTGTCTGGACCAACAAGACTACAATTCCTGTATCGGAATTCATTTATTGTGCAAGTGCAGTTATCAATAACAATATCTACGTATTTGGTGGTAGCCCCCGAACATTGGCTTACAAATACGATCCTACTGTCAATACATGGACTCGACTTGCAGATGCTCCTTTTGGGACAACAGAAGGCGGTGCCGCTGTAATTAACGGCAAGATTTATCTGGTCGGCCACCCATCAATCAACAATATTCAGATTTATGATCCAATTACTAACAGTTGGACAGTCGGTGCACCCATTCCTACACCACGTCGCGGGCCAGCGGTGGCAGTAGCCAATGGCAAGCTTTATGTAATTGGTGGAAATGATGGGTCTTCAGGGTCTTCAATACCAATCGCGATTGTAGAAATGTATGATCCTCAGTCTAATACCTGGGTAAGAAAAGCAGACCTGCCCACCGCTCGTGCCTATTTGTCTGGAGTTATGTTTAATAACTTGATATACATAATTGGCGGGCAAGGAGATGGTGGTACCCGGACTGGCAAGGTTGAAGTTTATGATCCGGCTATCAACACATGGACTGCCAGGGAAGACATGCCTACTCGCCGCAGTCAGGCGGTTGCCGTAGTATTAGGAAGCAAAATCTACGTCATAGGCGGTTCAGCCACGGGCCCAGATGGCATGAATACGGTAGAAGAACACGATCCGTCGTTGCAAGACACCAATCCCTTTATCACCGAAACGTGGTTTGCAAGAAATCCTTTGCTCTTTGGCCGAGCCGGTGCGGTGGCTGGAGTGGTTAATAACAAAATTTATGTTATCGGCGGTAGAAATGATCCCGGAGTTGGGGTAACTGTCGTAGAGGAAGGAACGCTCAGCGCCTCACCCAAAGTGAGCCTGCCTTCTAGTAGCGCCGCGTTCGGAGATGTCCCCCTGGGAATCACAGGAGAGAAAACGTTGGAAATACAGAATCTAGGCAATGCCTTGCTCACTCTCTCGTATTCCCAATTATCAGGTGGACAAGAGTTTTCCCTTTTTAGGGCGCCTAATTCTCTAGCTGCAGGCGCTTCGGCGCAAATCAAAGTCAGAGTCGTAACAACATCCACCGGTAATAAGAATGCTTCCTACCGCATTAGCACCAACGACCCCGCGACGCCGTCTTTGACCTTCAGTCTGACCGCTAATGGGGTAGCGTTTCAGCCTATCCCGAACGGTTCCTGGCAAATAACCCAATCAATGTCGTTATCTCCGGGGCCTTTTCCCAGATCTATTGCTATCAAAGATGGAAAAGCTTATGTAAGCCGAAGTAATGCCAGCCTCTCTGTTATTGACCTGGCAAGTAATTCTGTCATCACCAATATCTCCTTTACCCCATACCCCAATAGCGATACAGGTCCTATAACGATAGTAGGAAATAAGGTGTATGTACCATTGTCAAATCTCGGCTCTAATGGACAACTTGCAGTAATTAATCGTGACAACAATACTGTATCAGCTTATGTACCTATCGGCTCAGACCCAAGGGCAACTGCGGCCTATGGTGATCGCCTTTATGTATCTGTTAGAGGGACACCGCCAGAAATTAAAATACTGGATACCAATACTAATGCAGTCGTTGGAAGCATTCCTCTTGGAGGTGATGGAAGCTACTTCGTTGGAGCAATGGCAATAGAATCCTCTTTGGGGAAAGCATATGTGACGACTGTTTGTGCTTTTTGCGGTGAGTCTGGGACTGTGAGCATTATTGATTTAGCAACAAACTCCGTCGTCAATACAATTGCAATCACCTCCTTTAGTCCCTTCGATATTTCAATCGCAGGCAACCGCGCCTACGTTTCTACCAATGCCAGCGTAGAAATTATTGACCTTTCTTCGAATACCGTCGTCTCTACAATAATACTGCCAGATAATACTTATCGTATAACGGCTACTTCTGATTATGTTCTGGCACTCAATTATGGACTAGACAAGATGATTGTTATTAGCACATCGAAGAATGCTATCGTTGGTGAAGTAAACGTCTTCTACCCTTTGGAAATTGGTAGCGACCCATCAACAAATTACGTTTATATCGGCACTGGCAGTGATTCGACGTTTAAAACACTTCGTTTAGTGGCGCCGGGGTTTTCCGTCTCAACTAACGCTCAGTCGCTGGCTGCTGTCGCTGGTGGCAACACAACATTTACAACAACCGTAGCTTCTATTGATGGTTTCAATGGTGCGGTCAATCTTAGTTGCGAAGGCTTACCGAGTGGTGCGACCTGCCAGTTCAGCCAGAATCCTGTAAATGTACCAGTCAACGGCTCCATTTCGACCGATTTAATTGTTAATGTGCCTGCTGGTACAGTATCTGGCCCCTATAGCTTGAGGGTTGTAGGAAGCGGAAGTACATCTTTAAGTGTGGCAAGTAAGCCCGAAGCCTCCGTTGAAAAGGCTACTAATACAATTGCATTAAGTGACTTTCAAAACCTCTCATTGACTGTACCGAGCTGCGATTTCCTGCTTTCTGCCCAAAGCATTTCCGTTGGGGCAGGCGCTAGTACAGGAAGTGTGGTTGTGTCAGGCACAACGGGCTGTTCTTGGACCGCGGTCAGCAACGATTCCTGGATTACTATCACCTCTGGTGCAAGTGGTACCGGTAGCGGAACAGTAGGATATTCAATTTCGGCCAATACTGGTTCTCTACGAACAGGAACTATAACGATAACTGGACAGACACTCACTGTTACCCAATGTTCAGTCATAACAATTATCCCATCAACGTTAACTGCAGGAACTGCCGGGACGCCGTATCCAACCACGCAGTTGATGGCCAGCGGAGGCGTCACGCCGTATACCTTCACCATGCCGGTGGGAGCTTTGCCGAATGGAATGATGATGGATGGCGCGGGGTTGATTAGTGGCACGCCGACCGTGTTTGGCACGTTCAATTTCACCGTTCGGGCTACCGATAGCACTACCTCGTGTTTTGGCGAGCAGGCCTATTCGTTGGTGATTAATTCGCCTTGCGGAGCGATCACGGTCAATCCGTCGAGCATGCCGAATGGGTTTGTCAGTGTGGCCTATCCGACGCAGACCTTGAGCGCGACGGGCGGGACTCCGAATTACACCTTCA
>CAYYDG010000049.1:0-56475 GCA_964470555.1 uncultured Heliomicrobium sp. | reverse complement strand
ACTCTTGATTGACCGCTTGCTACTTCAGGAAGAAGCAGCGCGCGAAATATGCTACCGATTAGAACAACCTGTCAAGCACTATTTTCAAGTTTTGTGGTTTTTTTTTCGCAGTGAATGTGATTTTTTAGCTTGAACCCCGTCGAGTGAGATAAAAATAGAGTGGCTTGCCTTATTCGTACCCAAAGAGGGTAAAAGGTTATCAGCGTTCTGACACCTCAAAAGGAGATTATTCAGGCTATTAATGCCTCCAACATTCGATGGCTGAGTTGAAGAGTTATTTCGTGTTCGATGCGCTGGTCATCTGGAATCGCAGTTCGCCAAAGCGCGTGGCGGTAACGAAATAAATCGGCAATCGTTTGGTGTCGTTCGTTACCCAAACCTGAGCCAGCAAAAACGGCGAAGGATCAGGCGTCATAATGTCCAGTTGCAAGGTGTCGCGCGTGCCCATCTGACCGCCAATGGATTCCTGCTTGACGACGTTGACCTTGACGAACTGCATGCGGTGATTGGCGTCCAGGAACGGAAAGCTATAGGTTTTGCCTACCTTCAAATCCGCCGCGCGAATCACGTAATACAATGACAACAAATCCAGAGTGCCGGGTTGAATCTGCACGTTGGTTCCGTTGGTCAAGGTGGCGGATTTTTTCGACCAGTCGTACATAGCCGAAGTCATTTTGGTGCGACGGCCTTCGCGCAACCGCAAATCGGTTTTGACCGGCAACAACGAATCCACCAGGACAAAACTGCTGGCCTGATCGTTGACGCTGATCAAAGACCGTGCAGCCCCGACTGTCGAAGCTTCGCCGTAAAACTCAAAGACGCGATTCGATCCGAGCATTCCCTGCTGGCGAACTTCAAAGCTGACTTTTCCCACCGATGGGAGTTTGCCCCACGAGACGTCGTAATTGAGCCGTTCGCCGACGGCGAATGGCAAATTTCGTGTCGGATCAACCCCACCAGTTGTCGAGGATTTCGTTCCCGGCTCAACCGCTACCATTGGCGGTTTGCTGCCGTTGCCCGACACAGAACCGCCACCCGGCAATCTGGGATTGCCGGATTCGTCCATCCATTCCTTGATCTTTGCCAGCGGAGTGGCGTTCGGCGTAGAAATCGTCGCGCTGGTCAGATCGGCGCGCAATTCGCCAACCGGGGTCGTCGCTTTGGCCGCCACAGGCAAACGCTGCGCATCGTCGGAAAACCAGATGTAGCCGCGATATTTTTTGTACTTTTTGTTCTGCGGATACAGTTTGACCTGAATGGCAGTGTACGTGCCGGTTTGCGTGACAAGCTGTTCCTTGCCTTTGAAAACGGCCTCGAACTCTATGACTTCATGGCCAAAAAGCGCCGAAAATTTTTGCTTGCCGGTTTCGGGAACGCCGCGCAATCGCATGGCATAAACCAGCGAGGTCAGATCGAACGCCCCTTGCGAAATACTGATCGAACTGTCGTCGGAAAACGTCGCCTGGCCTTTTGCCTGATCTAAAATCACAGTGTCGTCAGTTTGGGTTTTGTCCTGTCGCACTGAGCTGACCACGCGATACGGAATCGCCGTTCGCGGATTCACATAAGCGGTATATTGATGATCCAGGTCGCCGAACAACGAGCGCACCTGTCCCAGACTTTCCGCTTTGGTGCGAATCTGAACACTTTCCTGTCCGAAGAACATTCCTTGTTCGAGGATTTCCATTTCAATGCGCCCGGCGACGGCAAATTCCGAAAAGGTGACGTTGTAAATCAATCGCTCGCCGATACGCAGCGTCGAACCATCGAAGTTGGCGGCGGGCGTCGTTGAAACTTTAGGCGTTACAGGCGTGTTGGGTATGTTTGGAGTGGGTGTGGCGGTTGGCGCAGGTTTCGTTTCGCCAGGTCTGGGCGGAGGCGTCAGCCCTCCCTGTTGCTGAAACGCGTACAACGTCCAGCCAAAACTGATGGCGGCGACAGCCAGAAGTCCAAAGATGATCTTGCGAGCAAGCTTAAAAAACGACATTAAAATTATTCCGCCTTACTGCTGAAATACTGTCGGCGATTGTCTGGGGTTGCAATCAGCCTTTGGCCCGGCGCAACGAATGGAGTTGGTAGAACAAATGCTTTCCAAGTCTGAGAAGCGCTGGCTGGTAACTTGAACGACAAGGCAACGCTTTTCCGTACACGTCTTACGCGGATCGCTGTTCGATTTCTTCCAGAATCTTTTTTGCCGCCGCCACGGGATTTTCCGCGGCGGTGATGGGGCGTCCCACGACCAAAAAATTCGCTCCGGCCTGGATCGCTTCGCCCGGCGTCATGACGCGGCTTTGATCGTTGAGCGCCGCGCCTGCAGGTCGAACCCCCGGCGTCAGAATTACGAAGCCGGGATTATCCACTGCTTTTCGGATTGGCACAATCTCTTGCGGCGAAGCGACCACTCCATTAATGCCAGACGTTTCACACAGTTGCGCCAAGGCCACAACCTGATCCTCCAACCTTCGCTCAATGCCGATTTCGCTCAAGGATTCCTGCGTATGACTGGTCAACACCGTCACTCCCAGAATCAATGGCGTTGCCAATCCTTCGCGCTCGGCAGCTTCGGTCACGGCATCCACCGTCGCGCGCATCATTTTTGAACCGCCCATCGCATGCACGTTGAAAATGCCGACCCCTAACCGAGCGGCTTCGACACCGGCTTTGGCCACCGTGTTCGGAATGTCGTGATACTTCAGGTCTAGAAACACCTGCTCGCCCAAGCCAATGATTCGGCGAACGATGTCTGGTCCAGCGGCAGTAAAAAGCTGTTTGCCGACCTTGAACATGCCAACCGTACCGCGCAAACGTTCGACCAACGACAACGCCTCAGCAGCGGTGTCCACGTCCAAAGCGACAACAATCGGATTTGAAATGTGAGTGTTTGGCATCGTCAAAAAGTCACTGTGTTTGTGAGCCGGATTGATTCTGTTTTTCTTCGATGGCGCGCAACCATGCCTCCAAGTCGTCCGCAGAGTGGAAATCAAAAAGTTCTTCGCCGAGTTGATCCAGCCGTTCAGTCGGCAAAGAAGAAATTTTTTTCTGTATCTGTTCGTTCAAATCGCCAACCTGCCGACGAAGAACTCGCAGCGTTGAACGCAATAATCCTTGCTGCAATCCCTGACTCAATCCCTGACTCAATCCCTGACTCAATCCCTGACTCAATCCCTGTTGAATCCATTGCTCAGCTAAAGTCGACATAAGACCTCCCTCTTTTTCGGGAAACGCGATGGCTAGCGATTCCGTCAGATCATCCGCCGTTACTCTGTCGGTAGCGACAGACAGGTATTTCAAAACTGTCTGCAAAAATTCAAGCGCACTTTGTTCGGGCATCTGCCTGAACAGAGAAAATATCTCAGCCAACCGACCATCCAGATCGTCGCTGAAAATGTGCTTCAGCACAGAAAGCGCAACCCGCAACACCGCCGCGCCTTTGATCTGGTTTTCGTCGTAAGCCGAAAGGTCGCACAAATGATATTCAAAGTGCGGGACGTATTTTCTCAAAGCTGCCTGCTCTGTGCCTTCGACCAGAGATTCAAATTTCGTGTCGGCTTGCCAGCGTCCACGACCATGGTAAAGCACAATCGGAATAATCAGTGGCAACCGCTTCGAATTTTCGCGCAGCTTCTGCTCCCAGATTTTCACCTTGTATCGAAGCAGTTGAAATGACGTGAACTCGTCCGACCAGCTTTTGTGCTCGAATAGCAAATAAGCCAACACCTCACCACCGCCAACCAGCCTGACACGATACAGCAAATCAGAAAAATGCGCTTGCAGGTCCTTATCAATGAAGGTTTCTTTGATCAGTTCCGGCGCGCTGACATCCAACGCGGCAACAACATCGGGCGGCAGGTAGTTCGCCAAAAAATCTGCCGCTGCTTCCGGGCGAGAAAAAACTTCCTTGAAAAATCGGTCGTGAGGATTCACCAAATCATTCATCGCCATTCCTTTCCACGCTTCACGGCAGCTTCATGGTCAACAGCGTTGCCGGGTCGAGATAGATTCCCTGCCAGCGAACGGCAGCGTGCAAATGTTCCGAAGTCACGCGACCTGTTGCACCGCTCAAACCAATCACCTGTCCTTTGCCGACGCGACTGCCTTCTGTGGTCTTGAACTCTGACAAATGCAAATACATGGTCAGCAACCCGTGGCCGTGATCCACAACCACCAAACCGCCTTCAAAAAACATCTCGCGCGCCAGAATCACTTCGCCGGAATTCATCGCTTTGACGGATGTGCCCAACGCCGCCCGAAAATCCAATCCTTGATGTGTGCTTTGCAACTTGCCGTTAAAGACTCGTCGAACGCCGAACGGTTCCGTCACAATGTTGTTCACAGGCGCGATAAAATCGCCGTTCCACAACCGATTGGGACTGACGCGACGAAACACTTCACGTTTAATTTCCTGTTCCTGTTTGATTCGTTCCAGCGTTTCGGCATCGGGGTCAAGAAATTTTCGGGCCACGCGCAACCGACTGCTCGGATAAGTAGCTTTGTGAATCGTCACGAATTCCGTGGAAGCCGAACGCCCGCCGCCGGTCAGTGCGCCTTCAAGTTGCAACGCATGCCGACCGGCTCTGGTTGCCAGTTCCACTCCGGCCAAGCCATACCAGTCGCCGTTGCTCAAATCAAAATTGAACGCCACACGATGCCCCAACCAGGTTGCAGTCAAAGACCTCAGCGCCTGGTCGGTTTTGACGCGAAACAGCACTGGCGAACCATTGACAGGTTGCGCCGGTTCCACCGCCACCGAAAACCTGGCAGATTGCGTCTGCGCAGCAGTTCCCGGTCCAGCGCCAACCGGCAACCAGACCAACATTCCAATCAAAAAAAAGGTGACGAACTTCACTGGCGACTCCCATTGCGGAATTCCCTCAATCAACTACTACAGACCCGACCAGTTCGTTGATATTGGCCAGTCCGTTTCGCTGACAATAATCCGCCAATCCGTCCACGATCTTCATCGAAGCCGACGGATCATAAAAATTCGCCGTGCCGACCTGCACCGCTGTAGCTCCGGCGATGATGAATTCCAGCGCGTCTTCGGTCGTGGCGATTCCGCCGATTCCCACCAGCGGAATTTTCACCGCCCGCGAAGCCTGGAACACACAACGCACGGCAATCGGTTTGATCGCCGGCCCGGACAAACCGCCGGTTTTGTTCGCCAAACGAGGCCGCCGAGTGTTGATGTCAATCGCCATCCCGACCGCCGTGTTAATCAACGACAAGGCGTCGGCTCCGGCGGATTCAACCGCGCGAGCGACCACGGAAACATCGGTCACATTGGGCGACATTTTGACGATCACCGGACGGCTCGAAGCTTTTTTGACGGCTTCAGTGACAGCGGCGGCTTGCCGTGCGTCGTTGGCAAAACTTTCGCCGCCGGCTTTGACGTTAGGACAGGAAATGTTCAGTTCGTAGGCGTGAATGCCTTTGCCGTCTTCCAGAATTTGAATGGCTTCGATGTATTCCTCAATCGTGTAACCGAACACGTTTGGAATCACGCGCGTTTCGTAATTACGCAATTGCGGCAGTTTATCCGCGATGAAAGCTCGCGCGCCAATGTTCTGCAATCCGATGGCGTTGAGCATGCCGCCGTGAGTTTCGACAATTCGCCACGGAGCGTTGCCGCGCATAGGTTTGGCCGACAACCCTTTGGTGCAAATTCCGCCGAGCTTGTTCAGGTCAATCAACTCGGCCATGTCCAGGCCATACCCGCACGTGCCGCTGGCCGTCCAGACGGGATTGTTGAAGCGTACTCCGGCAATTTCGATTTCGAGTTGTGGGTTAGTAGCGTTCGCCATTGTTGGTGAAACTCAGCAGCAATTGTTTGTCGTTCAGGAAAGTCAGGCGATTGACGGCATCGCCGATCGTCAACCATTCAAACTCTTCGATTTCGTCGGAAGGCTCGAATTCCTGCTCGCCAACGGTTTCCATGTGCCAATACATCACGACCTTCAATCGGTTCTTGACCGGATATTTTCGGAATCCGGCGAAATCTGTAATCACCGTGTCGTAACCGGTTTCTTCTTTGACTTCGCGCTGAGCGGCGGTTTCCCAATCTTCGCCGTCGTCAATGTGGCCTTTGGGAAATTTCCATGATCGATCTTCGCGGCTTTTGATGAGCAACACCTGCCGGTCGTCGTCTCGCCAAACGATGCCGCCAGCACAGTAAACAATGTCTCGATTTTTCATAATTTCTTCGTCGGAAACAGTTCGACTGAAACAGCAATTGACCATTATCCATTGGTCATTAAACATCTAATGGGCAGGTAGAAAATTTACCCTGTCGAATAATGGCTAATGGCCAATGCGCAATGGCTAATTTCGCCTGTCACCAATGTAACTCCTTGCTCCAAAACACCGGCCCGTCTGTGCAGACTTTTTTGTAAACGAATCCTTCCTGACAATCATGATTCACCGCTACCGCGCAGCCTACGCACACGCCAAAGCCGCAGCCCATCGGCGCTTCGAGCGACAATTGAGCCGGCACGTCATACGCTGCCGCCAATTTTGCCACCGCGTGCAACATCGGATCAGGGCCGCAGGAATAAATCGTCAGCGATTTGCCAGCGCTGGCTTTCAAGTAACGTTCCAGCGGAGCCGTGACAAAACCTCTTTCGCCGTAACTTCCATCTACCGTCGCGCAAGCAATGTTTTCCTTGCCCAACAAAGCGGCAAAGTCATTCAGGCCGCACAAATCGCCCTGACTGGCTCCGCCGAGGAACAGTCGCGTAGGTATGTTTCGCCGCAACAATTCTTCCGCCAGCATAAAGACCGCAGGCGAACCGACGCCTCCGGCTACCAAGAGAGCTTCGGGCAAAACTTCGCGGCCATCGGCAAAGTTGATGTCATACGTGTTGCCGAGCGAGCCGAGAAAATCCACTTTGTCGCCCGGTTCCAGTTTGGCCAACTCCTGCGTGCCTCTGCCCAGAATCTGGTAGATGAAATCTACATCAAACTGTTCGCCCGCTGGCGCACAGCGATAAAACGCCATCGCTCGGCGCAACAGAGGTTCGTGAATGCCATGCGCTTTGAGCATCGCAAACTGCCCCGGCAACACAGGAATCGGTTCGTCCAGACGCAAGCGCAAATATCCGTAACTGCGCGACGAACCGGAACGAACAATCTCGTTCCGTTCCACCCGAACGACGGCATCAATAATTTTTCCAGAAACAGACAAAGGGAAAACTCCGAGTGAGTGATTTTTCGTGACCGTGAGGAAGTCTAGCAGAAGCATTTTGACCGGCAAAGTTGGCACAAGTTCGGCGCTTCGTGTAGATTGGCGCTCGTTTCAAACTCTGCTTTCAACCAAAATCAAACTTATGACGCTGAACAAAATCTTCCCATTCGTTCTTATCGGGATCATCGCTTTGGCTGGTTCGCCGTTTTTACTGGGGATGATCTGGCCGCGCATCAATGACGTAAAAACCGGCGAAACGCCGCAGTACGCCGATCTTCAACCGCAACGATTCAACCAGACGCCGGAAACAATCTTCGCCGCTGCGCTGGACGTGTCGCGCGCACAAGGCTGGGAAATCCGCGAAAGCAAACCGGATCAAGGCATCATCGAAGCCGTCGCCACGACACGATTGCTCAGGTTCAAAGACGACGTGACGATCACCATCACCAATGAAGATGGCGCCACCGTAGTCAACGTCCGGTCGAAATCGCGCACCGGCAAAGCCGATTTTGGCACGAACGCACGCCGCATTCGCGCCTTTCAACTGGAACTGGCCAAGAAATTGTGAGCGATGCTATAGTCCGCGCCTGCTTCAAAACGCTCGCAACCGATTCTTCCCTTCAGAGGTGAACCACATGGAATTCATACAAAAAGCCGTCGTTATGACTGCCGGTGACATGAACCGCGTCATGGCGCGCATAGCCTCGCAGATTGTCGAAAACAATCCCGACCTGTCCAACGTCTTGCTGGTTGGCATTCATCGCCGAGGCGTTCCGCTGGCGGACACCATCGCTGTCAAAATCAAAGAGATGGACGGCGTGGATGTCGCGCGCGGCACATTGGACATCACGCTGTATCGCGACGATCTGACGACGGTGGCTGACCGTCCGGTCATCAACAAAACCGAATTGCCCGCAAACATCACCGGCAAAACGATCATTCTGGTGGACGATGTGCTGTACACCGGACGCACGATTCGCGCAGCAATGGATGAATTGATTGATTTCGGTCGCCCGCGTCGCGTGCAACTGGCTGTGCTGATTGATCGCGGCTGGCGCGAATTGCCGATCCAGGCCGATTACGTCGGCAAAACCGTCACCACCACCGAAGCTGAAATCATCAAAGTCATGCTGCCGGAATTTGACGACACCGAGCAGGTGCTTTTAGTCGAACAGAAGTAAATGCCACTTCATCGCAAAGACCTTTTAGGAATCGCAGACCTTTCCGTCGAGGAAATCAATTTGATCCTCGACACAGCCGTGACGTTCCGCGATGTCAATTCCCGCCAGATCAAAAAAGTCCCTACGTTGCGCGGCAAAACCGTCATCAATCTGTTTTTCGAAGCTTCGACGCGTACGCGCACCAGCTTTGAAATCGCCGCCAAACGATTGTCCGCAGACGCCGTCAACATTTCGGCTTCGACCTCCAGCGTGGTCAAAGGCGAAACGCTGGTGGACACGGCGATGAATCTGCAAGCGATGGCTCCCGACGCGATTGTCATTCGCCATTCTTCGTCGGGAGCGCCTCATCAAATCGCAAAAATCGTCAAAGCCGGAGTCATCAACGCAGGCGATGGCGCGCACGAACATCCGACGCAAGCCTTGCTGGACGCGCTGACCATTCGCCACAACAAAGGCCGCATCGCCGGATTGAAAGTCGCCATCATCGGCGACGTGTTGCACAGCCGCGTCGCCCGCTCGAACGCGCATCTGCTGACGAAACTTGGCGCTCACGTCGTGCTGGCCGGGCCACGAACCTTGATGCCGTTCGGATTGGAAAACCTGATTCCTCCTGGCGACGGTTCGATTCGCTTTGCCGATTCCATCGAAGAAGCCATCACCGAGGCCGACGTGGTCATGATGCTGCGCATCCAGATGGAGCGACAGTCGGGCGGTTTCTTCCCAAGCCTGCGCGAATACTCGATTCATTTTGGATTGAACAAACGACGGTTGGCGCTGGCCAAACCCGATGCCATCGTGCTCCATCCCGGCCCGATCAATCGCGGAGTCGAAATTGATTCCGATGTGGCCGATGGCGGTTCTTCGTTGATTCTGGATCAGGTCGAAAACGGCGTGGCGGTGCGAATGGCGATTTTGTATTTACTGGCCGGAGGTGAGTAAACCGCATGGTGGATTTCTTCAACCAGAATCCAATCATTATCGGCATATTTTTCATTGCTCTCTTTGGTATTGAGCTTTGGATTCTGATCTTTCGTTATGACCGTTTTCTGGCATTCTTACGACGCAAACCTTATGCGAGCTTGTTTTTCTCGACACCTGAATCCAGGCTGGTGGCAATATCGGCAACGCTCATGTTCTTTGTCGCCGGGTTAGCCATTACCGCAGTGGAGCTTGGCATTTTTTCCAGACGCTTTTGGTTTGCGATCCTTGCGGTATCCCTCATAAATTTTTTGGGAATGCTTGTTCGCCACAAATGGCAGAAGTGGAGAAAAGGAAAACGCCCCTGATTCAACAACAAACATGACCAACTGTATGCCTTCATCCTTGCTGATAAAAAACGGAACCATCATTGATCCATCGCAATCCCTAGAGGCCAAGCGCGACCTGCTCATCCGCGATGGCCGAGTCGCCGAAATCGCCGAAAGCATTTCCGCCGACAATGCCGAAGTCTTTGACGCCACGGGCTTGATCGTCGCGCCGGGCTTCATTGATCTGCATGTTCATCTGCGCGAACCGGGTTTTGAGTACAAAGAAACCATCGAATCCGGCGCGCGCGCAGCCGTGGCCGGCGGCTTCACTTCGGTGTGTTGCATGCCGAACACCAAACCGATCAACGACAATTCCTCAGTGACAAGCTTCATGCTGGAACAGGCGCGCAAAGCAAATCTGGCCAACGTCTTTCCCATCGGCGCGATTACGCAAGGGTCAAAAGGCGAACAACTGGCCGAAATCGGTGAGATGAAATGCGCAGGCATCGTCGCCATCAGCGATGACGGCAAGCCGGTGCTGGATTCCGGCATCATGCGTCGAGCGATGGAGTACGCAGCCGATTTCAACTTGCCGGTAGTGGATCATTGTGAAGATTGTTGCGGCGCAACGGGCTGGGCCATGCACGAAGGCGAGTATTCCGCCTTGATGGGATTGAAAGGGTTGCCCGGCGCAGCCGAAGACTTGCACGTGGCGCGCGACATTTTGCTGGGCGAAATGACCGGTGCGCACATTCACATCGCGCACATTTCCACTGCGCGCTCGGTGGGTCTGGTTCGCCAGGCCAAAGCGCGCGGCTTGAACGTCACCTGCGAAGTCACGCCGCATCATTTTGCGCTGTCCGACAAAGACGTTTACCAAAGCCAGTACAACACAAATTTCAAAATGGCTCCTCCTCTGCGTTCGCAATCCGATGTCGAAGCGATTCTGGAAGGATTGCGCGACGGCACGATTGACGCCATCGCCACCGACCACGCGCCGCATCACGCCAACGAAAAGATGTACGAATTCGACAAAGCTCCGAACGGCATCACGGGTTTGGAAACCGCAGTCAGTTTGACGCTGGATCGGCTTGTCCATCGTGGCGTGATTTCGCTGACACGCATGGTCGAATTGCTGGCGACGAATCCAGCCAGACTGTTCAATCTGGATCGCGGCACTTTGCAGGTTGGAGCGATTGCCGACGTAACGATCTTCGATCTTGAAAAACGGATCAAAGTCGAAGCTGCCAAGTCTCAATCAAAAAGCCGCAACACGCCCTTTGACGGCTGGGAGTTGAAAGGCGCTCCGGTGGCGACAATCGTCGGCGGCAGGATTGTTTACCGTTGACGTTATTTTGAAGACACATCGTGAATAATTCATCTCTCAACTCTCTATTCGATCTTGGCCACGAACAAGTTTCTTTCTGCCACGATGCTGTTTCGGGTTACAAAGCCATAGTTGCCATTCACAGCACAAAACTTGGCCCCGCTGTTGGCGGCACACGATTCTGGAATTACTCAACCATCGAAGAAGCCCTGATTGACGTGCTGCGATTGGCGCGCGGGATGACCTACAAAAACGCTGCCGCAGGGTTGCCGCTTGGCGGTGGCAAAGCCGTCATCATCGGCGACAATCGCACCACCGACCGCGAAACTCTATTCCGATCACACGGACGGTTTGTCGAAAGTTTCCATGGGCGATTCATCACCGGTGAAGACGTGGGAACCAACCCAACCGATATGCAATTCGCATCAGAGGAAACCAGTCACGTGGCGGGTTTTGCCGGACGCGGTGGCGATCCTTCTCCGTGGACGGCGCGCGGAACATTGCGCGGAATTCAAGCCTCAGCCAAACAACGTTGGGGCAGCGACAGTCTGCGCGGGAAAACTATCGCCCTTCAAGGTTGTGGCAATGTCGGTAGCTTGCTGGTTGCTTTGTTGCACGATGCAGGCGCGCGATTGATTGTCGCGGACGTTGATAAAGAACGCGCCGCCACTTGCGCGCGAAATTACGATGCAAAGCTTGTCAGCGCCGAAGAAATTTATGAAGTTGCCGCTGACATCTTTGCTCCGTGCGCGTTGGGCGCAATTTTGAACGATCAAACCATTCCACGCCTGAACGTCGAAATTGTCGCAGGCGCAGCCAACAACCAATTGTCGGCGGAACGCCACGCTCTCGATTTGGAAGCGCGCGGTATTTTGTACGCGCCGGATTTCATATTGAATGCCGGAGGCATCATTTGCGGCGGAGCGTATTTGCTCAACGAAACTCAACATCAACTGGAACAACGCATCACAAAGATTTACGACACCTTGCTGGAAGTGTTTGACCTGGCCAAACGCTGCCGAATCACGTCGGCGGCAGCAGCGGAACGTTATGCCGAAAGCCGTCTGCCAATCGCAATGTCGGTTCGATGATGGACGAAATAAATTTCAGGCGGATTGAACTTCGCCGAGTCGCCGTTCCAGAAAGCGGCGCTCGCTGTCGTTGGTGACCAGCGACAAAGCTCTTTGGTAATGATTCGCCGCTTCGGTGAAAGCGCCTGTGCGGCGCAACAAATCGGCTCGCGCGGCATGAAACAGGTGATAATCGTTGAGTTCGGCGGCAAGCGTATCCAGCAAAGCCAATCCCGCTGGCAAACTTTCGGCCATGGCGACTGCGACGGCGCGATTGAGCGCAATGATGGGCGAAGGCTGCAACTGTTCGAGCAGTTCATAAAGTCGCACGATCTGCAGCCAGTCCGTTTCTGCGGCACGCTCAGCCTGGCAATGCACGGCGGCAATCGCGGCTTGCACGGCGTAAGCGCCGGGGTTATTTCGCAATGCTTCTTCCACCAGCAGTATGGCCTCTTTGATCTGCGCCTGATTCCATCGTGTTCGATCCTGCTCTTCCAACAACACAATTTCCCCTGCCGCATCCAGCCGAGCCGTCCGACGCGCATCGTGCAACAACATCAGCGCCAGCAACCCCGTCACTTCCGTTGGCGGATTCGGCAATAACAATGTGCGCAACAGCGCGCTCAGGCGAATCGCCTCGGCACACAGATCGGCGCGCACCAGCGTTTGACCGGACGTGGCGGCGTACCCTTCATTGAAAATGAGATAAATGACCGTCAGCACAGCGTCCAAACGATCCGGCAATTCGTGCGCTTCGGGTTCTTTGTATGGGATTCTTGCGTCCCGAATCTTACGTTTGGCGCGCACCAGACGCTGGGCCATGGTTTCAGTTGTCACCAAAAAGGCGCGCGCGATTTCGTCCGTTTCCAGGCCGCCCAGCAAACGCAAGGTCAGTGCAACCTGCGCTTCTAGCGCCAGCGCCGGATGACAGCAGGTGAAAATCAGCCGCAGCCGTTCGTCTGGAATTTCCTGCGGATCGTAATCCGGCGTTTCGCTCACAGGGAGCAAACCGGACGCAGCCAGCCATTCCAGCTTTTCGGCCTGGCGACCGCGACTGCGCAACCGGTCAATAGCTTTATGACGCGCGGTTTGAATGATCCAGGCGCGTGGGTATTCGGGCACGCCGTCGCGTTGCCATTGCGTGACAGCCGCAGCAAAAGCTTCCTGCGCGCTTTCTTCGGCAAGGTCGAAATCGCCAATCAGTTTGATGAGCGCGGCGACAATGCGCCCCCAGTCAGCGCGGTATAACGCATCAATTGCCTGGTTTACAGTTGGAATTGCCGGTTGAATCATAAGCAGAAAAAAAAGTTTGACGCACGGTCGAAAACGGCTTGCGCCGTTCGACATACTCACGAAATCAGATCACGGAGGTTATTACGATGAAATACATGCTGCTGATTTACATGGAAGAAAATGCAATGAACGACACTGAACGCGCGCAATGTTACGTCAAATCGTCGCAACTGGCGCACGACCTGCAAACCGAGGGGAAATTCCTGGCGACTGCACCGTTACAGCCCGTCGCGACTGCCAAAAGCGTACGCGTACGCGAAGGCAGGCAATTTGTGACCGACGGCCCCTTTGCCGAAACGCGCGAACACCTCGGCGGGTTCTTCTTGATCGAAGCCTCAAACCTGGATGAAGCGATCAACATCGCCGCTCGCATTCCCGGCGCGCGTGTCGGTACGGTCGAAATCCGTCCGGTGATCGAATTGGAAGGCTTGCCGCCACAACAAGCGATTATTTGAAAAAAACTTTGCTGCGTTGTCGTTTTCAGCGCGCGCCATTCGATTTACCGGCGGAGACAAAATTATGAAATTCGTCCTGCTGGTTCACCACAACGAACAGGTGTTGGGCGCGCTAAGCGACGCCGAATTGGAGCAAATGCGCGCCGAATCGGTGCAACTCGCCAACGAACTCAACGCACAGGGGCAATATCTGGATGCCGCACCTTTGCATTCGACAGCGACGGCAACCTGCGTGCGCGTGCGTGAAGGGAAACGGCTTGTAACCGATGGCCCATTTGCCGAAACGCGCGAACAACTCGGAGGCTATTTTTTCATCAACACCGAAAGCTTCGACGAAGCCTTACGCATTGCCGGAAAAATTCCGGGCGCACGCATCGGCATCGTAGAAGTTCGCCCTGTCAACCAGACGACGGTCAATCATACTTATAGCAACTTGTGAATGACTGCGACCTGGATTTAGATCAGATTTCATCTCGATGTACGGAGTTTGCCACTAAGGCGCGGAGACACATAGGTTTCTAAATTCTTTTCTGAGCCTCTGCCACTCAGTGGATAAACCGTACAGCCAACTGAAAACCGATTTTATTCCTGTCCCATCCAAAGCCGGGGCGCGTGATGCAAGCCATGTTGCAAATGGACGAGATAGAGATTGCCAGGTTGCAGCAAGCCTGTGCCGGAGCGGCGCAACCAATCACTTTCGAAAAAAGGAGAACATCTATGACTACCAAAATTTTCATCAACCTGCCGGTCAATGATCTGCAAAAATCCATCACGTTCTTTAAGGCGTTGGGTTACACGTTCAATTCGCAATTCACCGGCGAGACGGCGGCTTGCATGATTATCAGCGAAGATATTTACGCAATGTTGCTGACACACGAAAAATTCAAGCAGTTCACACCGAAAGAAATCTGCGACTCGACGAAACAAGCCGAAGCGTTGATCACTCTTTCGTGCGACAGCCGCGCACATGTTGACGAACTCGTCACCAAAGCCGTTGCGGCGGGCGGAAAAATTGACAGCGGGCCGTCGGATTACGGTTTTATGTATCAACACGGCTATCAAGATTTGGACGGTCACAACTGGGGGTTGATTTACATGGAACCCGAAGCCGTCCAGCAAGGCTAAACAAGGAGGTCTGGCGATGAATCTGATTCAAACGTTGCAACAGGAATTTGCGCACGAAACGCACGCCACGCGGCTGCAATTGGAGCGGTTGCCCGGCGACAAACTGGCTTGGCAACCGCACGCCAAATCTTTCACGGCGGGCGCGCTGGCCGGGCACATAGTGGATTGCATACGCTGGACGGAACCGATTTTCCGGCAGGCGGAACTCGATTTTAACCCCGCGGCATACCAGCCTTGTCAGGCCAATACCAAAGACGAATTGCTGGCGGTGTTTGACGCCGAGGTAACGCGCGGCAAACAGGTGATGGCCGACGCAACCGACGAAACGTTGTGGCAACCCTGGCGGCTCAAAATCATGGGCAAGGTGCATTTCGAGAAAACGCGATGGGATGTCTTCCGTGACTTTACGGTAAGTCACCTGATCCATCACCGCGGCCAATTGTCGGTGTATTTGCGCCTGCTCGACGTGCCTGTGCCGGGGGCGTATGGTCCGACGGCGGACGAACAAGGCTGAAATACAAAAAACCTCAAGGAGAATCCACAATGAAATTCATGGTGATCGTGAAAGCGAGCAAAGATTCGGAAGCAGGCGTCATGCCGAATACCGAACTGTTGGCGGCAATGGGCAAATACAACGAAGAGTTGGTCAATGCCGGCGTCATGCTGGCCGGAGAAGGATTGCATCCAAGTTCAAAAGGCGCGCGCGTCAGATTTTCAGGCGACAAGCGGATTGTGACCGACGGGCCGTTCATCGAGACCAAAGAACTGATCGCCGGGTATTGGCTCTGGCAATGCGCTTCGCTGGCCGAAGCCATCGAATGGGCAAAACGCTGTCCCAATCCGATGAACGAAGACAGCGACATCGAAATCCGGCAGGTTTTCGAGATGGACGATTTCGGCGCCGAGTTCACACCGGAATTGCGCGAACAGGAAGAACGCATCATGGCCCGCGCCAAAGAACTTGCCCAACAATCTTAAACCACAGAAGGAGGGAACATTTATGACGCCCAACACAATCCAGCTTCATCGGGTGTTGCGAACGGCGCCCGAAAAAATCTATCGCGCTTTTCTCGATGCCGACGCCTTTGCCAGATGGCTTCCGCCCGATGGGTTCACTGCCAGGGCGCATCAACTCGAAGCCAAAGTGGGCGACAGGTACCAAATGTCGTTTACCAACTTCACAACAGGTCTCAGTCATTCTTTCGGCGGCGAATATCTCGAACTCGTGCCGCACCAGCGGATGCATTATTCGGCGAAATTCGACGCCCCCAACCTGCCCGGAGAAATGCAGACAACCCTCACGTTGAAGACAGTTTCCCGCGGGACTGAGTTGACCATCGTTCAGGAAGGCATTCCCGGCATCATTCCCGCCGAAACCTGTTATCTCGGCTGGCAGGAATCGCTGGCACATCTGGAAAATCTGGTTGAGCCGGAAATTTCGGCGTAACGTGGGCGAGCATTTGGAGAAACTTTTTATGCAAACAGCAAAGCCAATTTCTGCTATTTCAAACTCTCAACTCTGGGCCAGTCGCGTTCTCAGCGGCTTGCCCGCGTTGTTTCTGCTTTTCGACGCGGCGGGCAAATTCGCCAAACCAGCGGTGGTCGTGGAAACAACGGTAAAGCTTGGGTATCCCGAACACCTGATTTTGCCTATCGGCGCGGTGTTGCTGGTCTGCACGATCATTTACCTGATTCCACGCACGGCAGTGTTGGGCGCAATTTTGCTGACCGGGTATCTGGGCGGCGCAGTCAATTCGCACGTACGTTTGGGCGAAGGCTGGTTTCCGATTCTTTTCCCGGTCTTGGTCGGCGCAATGTTGTGGGGCGGACTTTATCTGCGCGAAAGCCAGCTGCCTGCGCTTGTTCCGTTGACGACGAAATCTGGCACGGTTTCAAAAAAGATGCTCTGGAGCAGTTGGGTGTTGAGCCTGCTGCCAATGCCTTTATTGTTTCTCAGCGCCTACTTCAAATTGTCGGGCGCTCCGCAAGCCGTGGAAGGATTCACCAAATATGGTTATCCACCGCAGTCGCTTTTGATCATCGGCATCGTCGAAGTACTTTGCACCGTGCTGTACCTCATTCCGCAAACTGCCGTTTTGGGGGCGATTTTGTTGACAGGGTATCTGGGCGGTGCAATATCAACACACTTTCGCGTGGGAGAGCCGTTTTTCATTCCGCTGCTGTTTGGCATCTTGCTCTGGGGCGGGTTGTATTTGCGCGATGAACGGTTGCGGTCACTCATTCCATGGCGGAAGTAGTCAACGTTCCCCCAATCCCAGTCCCAGTCAGAAGGAGACCGTTATGAAATTGAATCCACATTTGAACTTCAACGGCCAATGTGCCGCAGCATTTAAGTTTTATGAGCAGCGGTTGGGAGCAAAACCTGTGTTTTCGCTGACCTACAAAGATTCGCCGATGGCCGATCAATTCCCTGTCGAAATCGGCGATCAAATCATGCACGCCACCATTGAAATCGGCGGTGTGCTTGTCATGGGCGCTGACAGCCCTCCCGGATATTACGTCCAACCGAATGGCTTTTGCGTTTCGCTGAGCGTAGACGATCCCGCCGAAGCCGAACGCATCTTTGATGCTCTGGCTGAAAACGGAACGGTGAACATGCCGTTGCAACAAACTTTCTGGGCTTTGCGTTTCGGCATGGTGATTGACCAATTCGGCATCCCGTGGATGGTGAATTGCAGCGATCCTGCTGTGTCGAACTGAGTGATTGATCCGACAGGAGGCGTGATGAACGTGATTCCCGAAATCAGATTACTCACCGCAAAGGACGCGGAGCTTCTGGCCAATGCTGACTCGGATGTATTTGACGATCCGGTCATTCCCGCTTCGGCGGAGGAATTCCTGACTGATCCACGCCACCACATTGCAGTGGCAATCGCTGATGGAATCGTCGTCGGGTTTGCCAGTGCAGTTTGTTATGTGCATCCAGATAAACCGGCTCCCGAGTTTTGGATCAACGAGGTCGGCGTTGCGGAATCTCATCAGGGGCGAGGGTTGGCCAAACAAATCATGTCCTGTTTGCTCGACAAAGCCCGGCAATTAGGTTGCGCCGAGGCCTGGGTTCTGACGGAACAAGACAACATCGCAGCCAAACGTCTGTATCAATCGGCTGGCGGCATCGAAGCAGCAAACAATGTCGTGATGTTTGAGTTTCGGCTGAACGATTAGGTCGGTTGCGGAGCGAAGGCTCAAGTATGCTTTCTGCGGCTACTCCCCCATTCCCTGCAAAAAGCTGGCAAGCAGCTTTGCGTCATAATACAAGCCGCTTTGCTGAGCCAATGCAACAAACGGACTTACGGCGCTGATCAACCCCTCTGACTTGGCCTTTCCCAATACTCCCAACGAACCGACTACTTGCAATCCCACGCTCAAAGCTGCGCGGCTACCTTTGGTTTCGTCTATACACACTCGGTTGATTTGCTGCTCCAGCGCCAACTGGATCACGGCAGCTTCACCATCATCAAGAGCAATTGAGGCAAATGGAGTGAGTGTGGCTTGTAACGGAATCACTGTTATCCAGGATGGCCGAATAACCGAATGACCGATCGCCAAGCCGGACAACAACTCGGCCTCGACTTGCGGCGGACAACAAAATTCGCAGGAAAGCTGCCCAGCCACGTCGAAGGCCTGCATTTTGCCCAAAGCGATCAATGGGCCTGTATTCATGACAATTCGTTCACGCATTCAGGGCAAATCCAAGTTCAATGTTTGCGTCCTCTTCGCGCAAATTGCTCACAGAAACGCCGATTTGCGTCAACGCAAACAAAAACTCCACGCGTCCTTTGCCAGCTAATCGGGCTGCTTCCCCTGAAGACAGTCTTCCCAATTCATAGAGCTTCGCTGCCAGCAAAAAGCGCGCTTCTGCAGAAAACTGCTCCCGATTGATGCCCAACCGAAACAACAAATCATCCTGATATTCGATGGTTAGCGTATGTGTCATAACTCCATTTTCCTTTGATCTGAAGTTTACGCAAACGAGGAAGTGCATTCAAAGATGATTTCTCTTTGCTTCGTTGTGATGAGCATCAAGGTAGATTGGTCACCAAATCATCCTTTGCATTGTTGCGCAAAAAGAAAAATCGCTGGCAAACCACAGCGTTGTCCGCCGAAATTTGCCAGCAATTGGTCAGCGATGAATCGAGCTTACTTCGGTTCCCGATCCCACCAGTATTGTTTTTCCAGCTTGCGCTGGACAGGCCAAAGTTGATCCATCGTGTCGCCTTCGTACAATTCGCCGTTTTTCATGACAAAGCGAATGGTGTTCGTGTTGCGAATATCGGCCAGCGGATTTTGATCCAGCACCACCAGATCGGCCAGCTTGCCGACTTCCAGCGAACCGACATCCTGCGTCAACCCTATGGCTTCAGCGCCGAAAATCGTCGCGCAACGCAACGCTTCCATCGGAGTCATGCCGCCGGATTGCAACGCCCACAATTCCCAATGGCAACCTATGCCCTGCATCTGTCCGTGACCGCCCAAACCAACGCGCCCGCCAGCGCGAACGATTTTCGCTGCGCCTTCGGCAATGCCTTTGAAACCGTATTCTTCCGGCGTGAACCATTGGCCGCGCCGACGCAGCATGGTCATCAACAATTCCTGCGGCACAAACCGAGCCAGCTTTTTGTCATTGACGACGTTCGTGTTCTGGAAAAAATAGTTTTCCGTCCACGGCGCGCCGTAAGCCACCAGAATCGTAGGCGTGTAAAACGTTTTGGTCTGGGCGACGAATTCCACCATGTCCTTGTACAGCGGCTGAATTGGCAGCGAATGTTCGTTGCCGGAAAAACCGTCCAGCATCTGCGTCAGATCGAGTTTCATATCCAGCGCGCCTTCGGTCGTCGGCGTGATGCCGAATTCCTTGCACGCCAGCGCCACCCATTGCCGCACAATGCGGTCGCCCGCGACGTATTGTTTCAACGTCATCGTTTGATAGGCTTCCTTGTAACGTTTGATGAAATTGCGCGTCGCTTCCTTGTCATCCAATCCTGACCGGTCAAAGACGCCGGGGCCTGTGGTGTAAATGCGCGGGCCGATGATTTCGCCGGTTTCGACCAGATCGGCGTAAGCGTAAATGTCCGTCGTCGCGCTTTGCGGATCGCGCGTCGTCGTCACGCCGTAAGCCAGATTGGCCAGATATTGCCAAACCTGCGTTTGATGCACGTCGCGCGGTGGCCACATATGCGCGTGAACATCCACCAAGCCCGGAATGATCGTTTTGCCCGACACGTCAATTACTTTTACATCCGCCGGGTAATTGGTCTTTGGAGCTTTGCCTCTGACCAATGGCGTCGGCGTGATGGCCGTGATGCGATTGTCAGTGATGGTGATGTCGCCGCGCTCGATGACTTCGTCGCCTTTCATCGTCACGATGCGAGCGCCGCTTAAAACGACTGTGCCTTTGGTTTTGGCGCGCGGAGCTTCGACCGTCACGTCGAAGCTTTCCGGTTTATCTGTGCTGATGGCTTGGCGATAAAACTTCGCTCCCCACGACCAGGTGATGGATTTGCCGTCATTCGACCAAGCCAGATAATCGCCGCCTTCGGCAGACATTTTCTTGAACGGAACCGACGCGACCGGAGCCGTGACGCCAACGTTCAACGTCTCTTTGCCGACTTTGGGAATCGTCACCAGATAATGTTTGCCTTGCACTTCGCAAAACACCTGTGTGCCGTCAGGCGAGATTTTGTACTGGCTGGCCGGTACTTGATTCGGCGGAGCGCCGCTGCCCGTCACACGCAAATGCGTGCGGCGATCCTGCCCGTCCAATCGAATCGAAATCATCCCTTGCCCAGAACTCAGGTAGACGCGATTGGGGTCGTTGCTGAAATGTGGATAACGTCCGATCAACGAACTGATAAGCGTGGAATCTCCGCCGCCAGCGGGAATGTAACGAAGGTCTACGCCCGTGCTGCCGCCTACGCCTGTGATTTCCCTGTCGCCGTGACCGTGCAGAATGGCTTCGGCTTCGGACAGAAATTCGTGTTCCTGCCGCAAATCGGAAAACATCTGATCATCAATCGAACCGGAAGTGAAGACTATCTTCGATCCGTCAGGCGAAAACACCGGCGAACTGTAAAACGCTGCTTTGGATGTCAATTGCTGCGGCGCACCGCCATTCACCGAAACTTTGTAAATGTGCCCGCCTCCGCTGGCCCAGGTGACAAACGCGATGCTGTTGCCATCGGGCGACCACGAAGGCATGAATTCTCCGACCGTTAAATTGGTCAATCGTTTCGGCGTCGCTCCGGCGGTTAAATCCATCGTGTAGATTTTGTTGAAAGCCGTGAACGCCAGCCGTTTGCCGTCGGGCGATTGCACAGGGTAACGAATCAGTCGAGCTTTGACCGTCAAGCTCTCGTCAACGCGATAATCAAAATGCAGGCGCGCGGCCATATCCACTTCAACTTTGGCGCTGAACGGAATGGTCGTCGCCTGGCCGGTGGCAAAATCCACGCGTTTGATTTTGCCGTCCACCGGCACAATCAAACTTTTACCATCGGGCAAAAAAGCATAACCGGGAAAGGTGTCTCGCGTGGCGCGCGATTCCTGATCGTCGCGCGTCACGCCGTTGATGAGCCAGCGTTCCTGGCTGGTTTCCAAATCGCGGACACGCAAAGCCGTCTGCGTTTTCCAGCGCGTGGCATACACCAGATGCTTGCCATCGGGCGACAACACAGGACGCATGGCGCTGCCTTGTGCATTGGTAATCGTCGTCGTTTCGCTGGTGTCGCGGTCGAAACGAACAATCTGCCACAACGGAAATTGTGCGTTGTAACTGAAAGCTCCGTTGCGCTGCGCCCAGTAAAAGAAGCGGCCATCGGGCGAAGCGACGGCCCCCATCTTGTTCAGTTGTGGCCCTGCTGGCGGCCCTTGCTGTCCCGGTGTCGGCGGTGGTGGAGGCGGCGGGCCTACGCTGATGCCGCTGCCGCCGTCTTTGTGAAACATATAAACGTGAAATGTGCCGATGCCGCGTTCGGATTTCGACGCCAGAATGTAATTGCCGTCCGGCGTCCACGAAGGCGAAACCCACATCAACATTCCAGCGCCGCGGCCTTTGGTGATGGCTTTGACATCGCTGCCGTCAGGTTTGCAAACATACAATTGCTCGGCTCCGCTGCGGTCGCTGATGAAGACAATCTGTTTGCCGTCGGGCGAAAACTTCGGCTGCGATTCAAACGACGTGTCACCCAAAATGCGTTTGGCTTCGCCGCCGCCAATCGGCAGCGTGTACACATCGCCCGCCATGTCAAAGACAATCGTCTGGCCATCGGGCGAAACATCCAGCGACATCCAGGTTCCTTCGTCCGTCGTGAAGGAAATTTTCCCCTCCGGCTTCAAAATCAATTCGTCTTTCTTTTCCGCCGGTTTTGAATCGTCCTGTTTGGCGTCTTGTTGCTGAGCGTTGGCGATGTGCCACCAATCCACGGCAATCGTCGTCAATGCCAACGCGGCGCAGACCAACAGCGCGCAAACTTTCCGGGTGTATGGCCCCATAATTCCTCCATTTATTTCATTATTCGGGTTTGTGGTTGGGATCAAACGGTCAAGCGGGCGGATGATAACTTCAGCGGACAAGCCTTACAACGCATCCACAACCAGGCGAATTCGCTCGTCCAAATCCGTCACTTCGCGCCGGATGACGATGATTCGGTTGTGAACACGTTGATCGTGACAAAGCCCAATGACCAGACTGTTGATGTGTTCGATATACGCTTTATTCAACGCAGCTTTGCCTTCGGCCACTTCCAAAGGAATGCCGGGTTGGACGATGACCAGCGCGCCGAAAAACCGGTTGGTCAGTTCAAAACATCGCTCCAGATAATGTTCGAACTCCGGTTGATTGACTTCGGTTTTGCCGAGCACGTCGCCCATCGTGTACGCCAGAAAATCCACTGGCGTGCGATCTGTGACCAAATCACTTGTGGCGTTCAACCAATCCTGTTCGCAAGCTTCCAGAATTCGGTATTGGATTTTGAGCCGCGTTGCAAAATCCATGTCCTGTGCGGCGTGCAGACCATGTTCGGCAAAAATTTCCGTCACGCGGGTTCGGACAAACTGCTTTCCGGTCACGCGCGCAATTTCCATCGCCAGCGTAGTTTTGCCTGTGCGGTGAGCGCCGCAAAATCCAACATTCATACTTCGCCCAATTGAAACAACAAGAGCTTCAACCGGTGAACGACACTGATTGAAGCTCTTTGAGAAAAAAATTGATTGTTCGCTTAACTTCCGGACGTCGCAGACCCTGAGCTTGACGCTCCCGGAGCAGAGGAAGAAGAACTGGTACTGATTGGCGGCGGAGCCGGTGACAAGGCCGGGCCGGAAGAATGCGATTGAAACCCTTCGGGGCGTGGGTGGTGGAAACTGCCGCGCGGAACCGAAATCGTTGAAATTGCATGTTTGAAGATCAACTGTTCCAGATTCCCCGATTCCAGCACGAGCGAAAACTTGTCGAAACTGCGAATCTTGCCAGTCAGTTTGACGCCGCCCATCAGGTAAATCGTCACGTTTACGCGGTCTTTACGAAGGTTGTTCAGAAACGCATCCTGAACATTTTGTTGAGCAGTATTGTCCATTTCCAAAATCGCCTCACTCTCTTTTGATTGTTTATTTGTTGTTGTGTAACAGATTCAACCGTCTAGCGGCTATCCTGAACCGCCGCCATACTAACCGATAGAGTGAGAGCTTGCCAATTCAATAAATGTCTGGCGATTGTGGAAGATAAATCATCGTGCGCGCGCCATCGGCCCTTCGGCGCTTTTGGGCGCGCCGTTGCCGCCACGGCGAACCAGCACGATTTCAGCCAAAATTGCTACGGCGATTTCTTCGGGCGTCAACGCGCCGATGTCCAATCCAATCGGCGCGTGAACGCGGCGAAGCAGTTCCGGCGCGACGCCTTCGCGTTTCAAACGTTCGCGGATGGTGGTGGTGCGGCGGCGGCTGCCGATCATGCCTATGTAACGCGCCGGTTTGGCGATGACTTCCTGCAAACAGATTTCGTCGTGACGATGGCCGCGCGTGACTATGACGATGTGCGAAGCCGGAGTGATCTTCAAACTCTGCAAAGCCGAGACAAAATCATCAGCGATCAATCGAACCTGCTCATTCGGGAATTTGTCGCGCGAAGCGAAATCAGCGCGATCGTCAATCACCGTCACGTTGAACCCCAAAAACCGTCCGGCAACCGCAACGGCCTGCCCGACGTGACCGCCTCCGCAAATGATCAGTTCCAGCGGAGGCCGCGAAATTTCAAACAGCAACCGAACGTCGCCAAGTGGCAATTCATCAGCTTCAACGACAACGATCTCTTTTCGGTCGTCAGTCAGCAACGAAACCGCGTGCCGAGCGGCAAGTTCGTCCAACGCCGGATTGCCCAAAGTTCCGCCAATTGATTTCCCGTCGCCGTTTACCAGGAGCTTCGATTGTCCGATAGCATGCTCGCCTTTGGTCATGACGGAAACGATGGCCAGCGGACGGCCTTCTGCCAGAGCTTGTTCAATCGCCGAAGAAATTTCCTTTGCCGTCAACATCGTCAATCCTTTTTTAGTTCCAGACCTCGATCAAGACTTCCATTTCGCCGCCGCAAACCATGCCTTCTTCGTCGGGCGGCACGTCGGGGTTGTCGCGCAATGTGAATTTGCACAGGCGCGGTTTGTTTTCGCGCAAGGCTTCGCGGGCTTCGGCCCACACGTCGGCTTCGACGCAACCGCCGCCGACTGTGCCGAGCATTCGCCCGTCTTCGTAAACCAAGAGCTTCGCTCCCGTGCGTTGAGGCGTAGAACCGGCAGTCGTCACAATCGTGGCCACAGCCAGCTTTTTGTGGTCAGTCTGGACTTTGGTGATTTCGGCGTAAACCTCATGTTGCGTCAACAAACTCATCTCAACTCCTCAAGGTAAACAAGACAATTTCCGGCGGGCAATCCACGCGCGTCGGCAGCAGAATCGTGCCCAGACCGCGCGACGTGTAAACCTGCATCGCGTCTTTGCGATTCAACCCGGCGGCGTATTGCTGGCCGTAAGGCGACACGATGTGAGGCGCACCGGCCCACGGAAAGCGAATCTGGCCGCCGTGCGTGTGGCCGGAAATCATCAAATCCGCGTGTTGATTTTTGGCGGCGAATTCTTCGATGAAGTCTGGATTGTGCGACAGCACCACGCGCGCCGCATCGCGCGGCACATCGCGCAACAACCGGCGCAAATCGGTCGTGCCGTAATAAAAATCATCCACTCCCGCCAGCCACAAACGGTCGCCGCGCAATTCCAACCGATCCAGTTGGTCAATCATCACGGTGCAACCCGCCTGTTTCAGCGCCACGGCAACCGACGAAGCTCCGACGTAATAATCGTGATTGCCCAGCACGGCATACATGCCGACGCGCGCGCGCAATCCGCTGAGCGCTTCGGCACAAGGTTCGACGTAGCGTTTGCCGCCGTAGGTGAAATCGCCCGTCAGCGCGATTAAGTCAGGCTTCAATTCATTGACGATCTGCACGCACCGATCAATGTATTCGACGCCAGTGTAAATGCCGTGATGAATGTCCGTCAGGTGCGCGATGGTCAGGGAGTCGAATGCGCTCGGCAGATTGGGAATCTTCACTTCGACGCGCGAAATTTCTACTGATTGGCGCACCGCGCATCCGTAACCCAGCACGCCCAAACCCAACGTCGTCACCGAAGCCGCCGACAGTTTTAACACATCGCGCCGCGTCCATTGTTTGGGCGTCCGCGCCAAAAAATCCGGCAGGAGTTTCAAGGCTTTCCTCCCGTCATCAATTCCGTCGCGCCAACGTAAATCGAAACCTTTTCCAGTTTGAAGGTGAAGACAATCTCTGTCTGCGCATCCACCGCTTCGCCATTGAATTCGGCGGGCAAAAAACCGAGTCGTTTGACGGCTTCGATGGCGCGCTCGTTCAATCCTTCGCCCAAGCCCTTTTCAATTTTGATCTTTTTGATTTTGCCGTCGCGTTGCAACAAGGCGCGCACGATGATTTCGCCTTCCAGCTTTTTTTCGCGCGCTCTGGTCGTGTATTCCGGCAGATAAATGTGCAGCAATCGCGGATTCTGCGTTTGCAGTTTTGGCGGTTCGGGATTTGGCGTTGGAACCGGCGTGGCCGTCGCGGGTTCCGCCGAGAGAACAACGACTGGTTCCGGTACGACTGGCGGTTCGTTTGTTTCTTCGCGTATGACCAGCGTTTCAATCACATCGAGGATGTCAATTTCCGGGCCGAGTTTTCGTTCTGGCACGACGCGTGTAATTTCCGTCGGCAGCATTTTTTCGATCACGAAAAATCGTTCGCGCTGGCGTTCGATGCTGACAATTTGCCAACGCCCGCCGATTTCGTCACCTGGTTTCAATTCGTTCGGATTCAACTGGTCGCCAGACGCCAGTATGCTCAACTCATCGTCGGCCAGCGCCTGCAATTCGGGCACGCGGTCTTCCGGACTTTTCGCTGCCACACGTTCAACGTAATTTCTCAGCACCGCCAGCCGTCGTTTGGTTCGGTCGTATATCGCGCGACTGATTTCTTTGTGATTGAATTGAAATTCCAATTCGGTCAGTTCTTCGTCCAAACCGGTCAAATAAGCTCGAACCACGGGGCCGTAATTGGCGCGTTTGGATTGCGCGCTGACCGTAACGGCCAACGACAAAACAACGACAAACACGACAACGAAGATTTTGACCATTGGATTTTCGGATTGTTGGGGAAGGAACCTTAAGCCCGCAGCGATTATGGCGTATGCTTTCTTGGACGGTCAAACACGCCTTTTGGCGACAACCAAAAAGAAGAAAACCAACTACGAATGAACACAAATTTCCACGAATACTTTCTGATACAAATTTAGATGTGATTCGTGTTCATTCGTGATTATTCGTAGTTTTCTTTTCTGACTGACCTCCTCAATCTGCGATGACAAACGCTGAAAACAATTTGCTGATTCGCGCCGCGCAAATGGCGGATGCTGCGACTTTGGCGACGCTGTCGCGGCAGTTGTTGCTGCACGAAAAATCGCTCAACGAAACGATGGGCGAATTGACCAGATGGGCCGCGACCGAAACAGAAATTCGCAAACAACTGGTGCGCCCCAATCAGCGTTTTTTCGTCGCGGAAACCGACGGCGAAGTGATCGGTTATCTCAAAGTCATGGTTGCCGGTAAGCAACTGACGCGCAAAGAACTCGGATTGGCTCGATGGCTGCTGGATCGGCTGGAAATTTCCGCGCGCCGTGTAGTCAACTTTCTGCTGCGCCGTCCACGCCCGAACGTAGAAGCCATGGGCGGATACATCGCCGGAGCCTTTGTTCACCCGAATGCCCGGCGCGCCAAAGTCGGCCAACAACTGTTGGCCGCGGCTGAAACCTGGTTGCGCGCCCAGGGAATCACTTCAACCGAATTGCACGTGTTGTTCATCAACGAAGGCGCAAGGGCGTTTTGGGAAGAGGCAGGTTACAAACCATTGACGCTGGGAATGCGGAAAAAGCTGTAGGCACGCGATCCGTTCGATTCAAACAAATTCCAACTTCATTTGCGTTTCGCTGACGACGATTTCGATGACATCGCCGGAACGAACGATTCCGCCTTCGACAATGCGCGCCAAATGGCCGCATTGGCCGAACAATCGTTTGGGCAATCGGTTGTCTATTCGTGTGATGTTGCGGCAGGGTTTTCTGGCTTCAATCAGTTCCAGCACCACGTCACCTATGCGAAGCTGCGTGCCGGGACGCAATGAATCGAGACTGAGACCTTCGGTAAACAGGTTGGCGCTGAGCGCGGAAGCGGTGACGGCGAAACCTTCGGCCAAAAGTTGGTTGAGCGTTTCCTGCGCGAACAAACTGACCTGTCGGCGCGCATCGCGGCCTGCGTGGCTGTCTCCACGGACTCCGTGCCCGGCAACAAATTCGGCGAAGGCAACTTCGGTTTTGCCTTCGCCTTTTTGTTTGCCGACGTAAATGCCGACGATTTTTCCTGTCAGTGAATGCGTCATTTCAGAAAACAGGGCAAGCTGTCAGCTTGCCCTACTCTGGTCAGTAAGCCGCAGTTTCGCGTATGGCATTCAGCACATCTTCGATTTGCGGCAGCGTGGCGTCTTCGACTTGCGGCGCGTAAGCGACAAAACAATCCAGCGCCGCCACTCGTTTGACCGGGGCGTCCAGATGATCGAACAGATCGTTGGCGATGCGTGCGGCGATTTCCGCGCCGTATCCCCACGACAGCGAATCTTCGTGCGCGACAATCACGCGATTGGTCTTTTTGACGCTGCGTTCAATGGCCGCCCAGTCGTAAGGATTCAAACTGCGCAGATCAATCACTTCGACTTCGATCCCATCTTTGGCCGCCTGCTTGGCTGCAACCAGCGAACGTTGCACCAGCGCACCGTAAGTGACGATCGTCAGGTCGTCGCCCGGACGCACAATGTTGGCCTTGCCGAACGGAATCATGAAATCCTGTCCGGGATATTGGCTCTTGTTGTAAGTCTGGCGATACAGATGTTTGTGTTCCAGAAACAGCACCGGGTCATCCGACCGAATCGCCGTACGTAACAATCCGTTGGCGTCCAGCGCATTGGACGGCATGACCACGCGCCAACCCGGAATCTGAGTGAAAGTCGAAACGCCCGATTGGCTGTGATAAATCGAACCGCCGGTCAGATACCCGCCAATCGGCACGCGCAACACCATCGGACATTTCCAGGCATTGTTCGTGCGCCAACGCATCAACGCCACTTCGTCGCGCATCTGCATCATGGCCGGCCAGATGTAATCGAAGAATTGAATTTCGGCCACGGGTTTCAACCCGCGCGTAGCCATGCCCAACGCGCGCCCGACGATGTTGGCTTCGGCCAGCGGAGTGTTGAACACGCGGTCGCTGCCGAACGCGCGTTGCAAATTGGCCGTCACCTTGAACACGCCGCCTTTGCCTTTGACCTGGCTCAACACGTGAGCGCGACTGGCATCGGCCACGTCTTCGCCCAAAACGACTATGCGCGAATTGCGCTCCATTTCTTCGTGCAGACAACGATTGATCAGATCAACCATCGTGCCTTCGTTGCCGCTCAATTTCGCATCGGCTTCGGTATCGAACGCCGCCGAAGTCGGGTCTACATCGGGCGAATAGACGTATTTCAACGCCGAATTCGTCGGCGGCTGGTGCGCGGCCAAAGCGCGGTCGGTGGCGGCGTTGATTTCAGCATCGGCTTCGTCGCGCACGCGCTGCAATTCCTTTTCGGTCAGCAAACCTTCGCGGACGATGAACTTGCCCAGCTTCAAAATCGGATCAGTCGCGGCATCGGCTTCGCGCTCTGCTTCGGTGCGATATTGCGATTCATCGTCCGACAACGAATGCGAATAAGGTCGAATGACATGCGCGTGAACCAACGCCGGGCCGCGCCGTTCGCGGCAATATTCAATCGCGCCTTTCAGCGCGTCGTAACTTTCAAACAGATCGGTTCCGTCGCATTCGGTAATGTACAAATCGGGGAATCCGGTCACCAGACGCGAAATGCTGCCGCCAGGAGTGTTCACTTCAACCGGCGTCGAAATGGCGTAACCGTTGTCTTCGATCAAATACAACACCGGCAATTTCAAATTGCAGGCCGTGTTCAGCGATTCCCAGAATTCGCCTTCGCTGGTGGCGCCGTCGCCACCGGACACATACACCACTTCATCGGCTTTGAATTGTTCGGCGCGGTCGGCGATTTCCTTAATCATCGAATAACGGTAGCCGGCTTCTGCCGCTCCGACCGCCTGCAGAAATTGCATGCCTGTGCAGGACGAACGCCCCACCAGATGAAGCTTGGTGCTGCTCCAATGCGAAGGCATTTGCCGTCCGCCGGAAAACGGATCGGTTTCCGCCGCCACCGCCGACAACAAATGATCCAGCGGCGTAGTGCCCAGTTGCAGCGCCAGCGCGCGGTCGCGGTAATACGCATAAAACCAATCGTAGCCCGGTTTCAATAACATCCCGGCGGCCACCAACACAGCTTCGTGCCCAGCTCCGCTGATTTGAAAAAAGATTTTGTTCTGTCGTTTGAGTTGAATTTCCTTGTCGTCAATGCGGCGCGATGCGTACATCGTGCGGTATGCGTTGACGATTGTTTTCGGTTCGATCACAAGTCGGCGTTCAAACATAAGTTCTTTCATCATACAGTCGCTTGCCTCCTTTAATTTTCTGCGGACGTAAAGCTAGCCAGGGAGGTGTTTAGGTGTGCTGTTGATGGAATTGCTCCAGTAATTCAATTGTGTCTATTTGAGGCGCAAGTCTATACACCGCTCCCAGCTTGCGCAAGCAAAGTCTGGTTTGCAAAATTCCGGCTTTGGTATTACCTACAGACGTTCTGCGTAACTGATAATCAGCAATTCCGGAGACCAAAAATGAAGCTGCACGAAGAAGAAATTGTCCGACTTTTGCCCGGCATCCACGGTTGGCGGCGAGAAAATAACCAACTTGTCCGCGATTTTCAGTTTGCCGATTTCAAAACGGCGCTGGCCTTTGTCAATCGCGTTGCCGACGAAGCCGAAGCGATGGATCATCATCCGGACATCTGGCTGCACGACTGGAATCGCGTGCGGCTGAGCGTCACGACTCACAGCGAAGGCGGATTGACAAACAAGGATTTTCAACTGGCTGAACGGATCAACCTGCTGTAACGCTGGTTTTCCAACGCTCGACCGATTCCGGGCAGATTGGAAAATCTGCCCTACAACAAAACAATGGAAGACCTGACCAGAGCGCTGAACGCGCTGAATATTTTGAGCGCGATGATTACTCCGGCGGTGTTGATTTCCGCCTGCGGGACATTGGTGTTTTCGACCTCCACGCGGTTGGGGCGAGTCGTTGACCGTGTGCGCGAATTGAGCCGCACCATCGAAGAACTGTCCAAAGACGAAGGCGCGATTGATTTCCCCGAAGAACGCCTGATCGAAGTCGAGCGCCAATTGCTGATTCACGCCCGCCGCAGCCGGTTGATTCAACAAGCCGTCACCAGTTTTTACATTGCGTTGAGTCTGTTCGTCGCGGCCATGGTCGCCATAGGCTACGTCGCCGTGTTCAA
Source organism: uncultured Heliomicrobium sp. (assembly GCA_964470555.1). Classification (GTDB taxonomy): domain Bacteria; phylum Acidobacteriota; class Blastocatellia; order RBC074; family RBC074; genus RBC074. The sequence continues at coordinate 25,533 of CAYYDG010000049.1, read as the reverse complement.
ACAAGCCGGATGGATGCCGAACCTGCTGGGCATTGCCGGAACGCTGTTTCTGTTTTACGGCAGCATGACGTTGATCGCCGAAACGCGCCTGGCCTTACGCGCAGTCAATTCGGAAATGGCCTTTACACTGTTGCTGCGCTCGAAATACCAGGAACGCCGCGCAAAGTAGGGAAAAAGAGACAAAAAACAAGCCGCACCGCTGTTTGCTTTCGCTACCAAGCGGCGCGGCTCTTTTTGATTTTCGGATGCAGTCACCCGCATCGCCGGAACGCGAACTGGACTCTCTTTGAGCGCGCTCGACAAAATCACTTCCGCCGATTCTGGCAATCAAGAGTACTGGCGGCAACCACAACACGAAATCCGATATTGTTGTTACGGTTGCCGGGTTCGTTCCTGTTGCGGTTGGCGGAGCGACAATTGTCTTGATTGTTGTTCCACGAGCCGCCACGCACGACCCGAAGTGGCGTCACCCGTTTTCAGCCCTTCGCATACGTGAAGACGCTGAAAAGCTGCTGGCGGAGTTGCCAGGTATCGCCATGTTCCAGATGAGCGATCCAACTCCGCAGAGATTGTGTAATTTGATCGAGCGTTTTTTCTCCGCTCCGATAAGCGTTCTGCAAAAGCCTCAATCTTTTTCTGGCTCGCTGCAGGTTATCGCTTCTCACTCGAATTCGATCCGGCAACACGCGGTAGCCGACAAAACTGACTCCGTGTCGAGTCTCGAACAACTGGCTCTTCACCGGATGAATCTGCAATCGCAAGCTTGCCAGGAATTCTTCGATTCGCTTGCGCCATTCAGCCAATTCGTTACGGTCATCGCCGAACAAGGCGAAATCGTCCACATAACGCACATACTTCGGCGCTCGCAAACTCTCTTTGACAAAGCGGTCAAAGCCAGCCAAATAAACATTGGCGAAAAACTGGCTGGTCAAATTGCCGATTGGCAAACCGCGCCGCCGCTCGTAAGGCGTCCAAAGTTCATCGCCGGGAAAATGAACAATCATTTCTTCCTGTTCGTTGCTGGCGTCAATGATCGTGTCAATCAACCACAACGTATCGGCGCATTTGATTTTGCGGCGAATGGTTGATTTCAAAATTTCGTGGTCAATGCTGGGAAAGTATTTGCGAATGTCGCATTGCAGAACGTAGCGGCTGGAACGCGCAAATTCGGTAAAGCGGCGCAATGCCCGATGAGTCCCGTAACCTTCGCGGTTGGCATAAGTGTCGCGTATCAATGTTCGCTCGAAGACTGGGGCAATCACATTGCATAAAGCGTGATGAACCACCCGATCACGATACGGCGCGGCGGAAATCATTCGCTTTTTCGGTTCGACAATCTGGAACGTCTTGTATTCGCCCGGCTGATAGCTTCTCGATTCCAACTCAGTTTGAAGTTGCAGCAGTTCATCAGCCAGACGGCTGTTGAAATACAGAACGTTTTCACGATAACGCTTTCCGCGTTGGGCTTTTTTGTTCGCCGCCATCAGATTGTTGAAATCAATCACCTGTGGCCACAGATTGCCGTGTCGTTTCATTTTGTCTTTGTTGTTTGATCCAGTTGCCGAGATTGACGCCGACTTCGTTGATGAGTCTCGAAGCGTGTTTGAATTGCCCGCCATCCGTCAGTTTCAAATCCAACAGCAGGCGCGTTTGATAGCGCAGCTTTTCCAGACGCAAATTGCTCGAATCCAACAACGCCAGTTTTTTACTGGTGTAACGAGCCGTAATCAACTCTTCCAGCAGATCGTAAAGCGCCGTTGTCATACGGTCGCCCAAAGTGAATTTGTGATCGCGCGGCAATCTACTCAACAGCGGCACATACCACAAGATCAGATCATAAGTTTTCTGAATCACCTGTAATTCTTTGTCTTCTTTTTTCTTCATGCCAAAAACCAAAAATATTTCGGCCGCTTCGCGGCAGGGTTTGAGCGCTTCGCGCGCTTTATTTATCGCCTCTCCGGCATCCGAATTGCCACAGGGTAAAAAGGGTAAAAAGGGCTATAAGGGTAACTAATTCCTCGCAGATACAACCACACGAAAACCGATAATGAAGAAGCGGTCGCCGGGTTCGATCCAGTTGAGGAGGGCGGAGCGACAATAGTCTTGATCGTCGATCCACGAGCCGCCACGCACGACCCGACGACTTGAGTCTCCACCACTCAACCAAGCTGAGCCATCCGTTGGAGCGCCTTTGTAACTGTCGTGCCAAACATCTTCGCACCATTCCCAAACGTTGCCGTGCATATCGTAAAGCCCGAAAGCGTTTGGTTTCTTCTGCCCAACAGGATGAGTCTTGCTGTCAGAGTTTTTCAGGTACCAAGCCATCTCATCCAGTTTGCCAGCATAATCGTCCGTCGTTCCAGCGCGGCAAGCGTATTCCCATTCAGCTTCGGTTGGCAAGCGGTAAGCCTTGTTGGTCATTTGCGTCAACTTTTGGCAGAACTCTTTGGCGTCTTCCCAAGAAATGCTTTCCATCGGCAAATCGTCGCCTTTGAAATACGGCTTCAACTTATCGCCCATCACCACTTTCCACTGCGCCTGAGTAATCTGGAATTTGCCGATGTAAAACGCCGGAACAGTAACTTCGTGCAGCGGCTTTTCATCGTCGAATTTGTCTCCGCCCATCATGAACTTGCCGCCGGGAACATAGACCATTTCCAGCTTGACGCCGTTCAGATCGTCGGTGAATCCGTTCGTGGCTTTGTTCGGAGTTCCGCCTTCAGGCGGTTCTGTCCGCTGCAATGAAGGCGACGCGAACTGAGACGGTTGATCCAGCCAGGAGGCAACCTGTCCGGAAAGATTTTTCAGCCAACCGGATGGTCGTTGTGGTGGCGGATCGTTGCTTTCTGCCCTGACGTACAGCGGAGAATTTTCCTCTTCAGAGTTCAGCGGGATGACAATCCTTCGCTTTGGCTGGACGATTGTTTCCGATTCCAGTTCCGCCGCCGGATGGGTGACCGGCGGCAAAGCCACAGCCTGGCGCAGCAGATTTCTCATTTCCGCAGCGGTCGCCAGGCGATCTTTGGCATAGACGGCTCCGGCGCGTTGCAGCACTTCGGAAACCGCTTTCGGAACCGACGGAACAAGCTCGTGAAGGGGGCGCTGCGGGTCTGGCAGTCCCTGCGCTTTGGCGCTGACGCGCGAGATGGTCGTCGCTGGCAACTGCCCGGTCAGCAAATGGCGCAGTGTCATCGCCAGCGAATAAAGATCGCTGCGAGGGTCGGTTTTCTGCCGCGCGTTTTCGTCTTCATCAAGTTGTTCGATGGGCGCATATTCCCTGGTTCCGGCCAGTATGCTTTGCGCCGTCGTCATGCCCGGACGTGTCCCTTTGGCCAATCCGAAATCCAACAGGACAATTTGCCCTTTCGGAGTCAGCTTCAGATTCGACGGTTTGATGTCGCGGTGAATTATCGGCTCATCGAATTCGGTGTGCAGGTAATGAAGCGCATCCAGAATCTGATCCGCCCAGCCCAGCGCTTGATCCGTCGGAAACGGACCCTGCCGTTGCCGCAAACGGTCTTTGAGCAATTGGGCGAGGTCCTTTCCCGGAACGTAGTCCATGACGAAAAACTGCTCGTCTTTGAAGAAGGCGGTGGTACGCGGCAGCGCGGCGTGCTTCAGATCGTAGAGAAGCTTGGCCTCGCGCTCGAATGCATGGCGGGAAGACTCGACCACATCCTGAAGCTCGTCCTCCGTCAATTTGCTATATGCCTTTTCCTGGCGCAGGGACTCGACGCTGACGATGGTGGATTGTTTGACGACCACCTTGGCAGCCATTTGAATGTCCGTGGCCAGATAAACCAATCCCATTCCCCCTACGCCGAGTTGATGCTCAATGCGATACCGGCCTTGTAAAACTTCGCCATCCTTGAACATTCGAAGTTGACCTCCCAATTAGCCAAATGGATTTAGGCCTGAAACTGCGAAGCGGATTGTAGTTGGCTCGGTTGGATTTGCAAGAAATGAACAGGGTTCCGATTGCAGACGCAAAATTTTGCGTCCCTACTTTTTCTGCAAGCCATCCAAACAACAGCCGTTCTCAAGCAGCAAACCGAAAATCCAAACGACAATCATCTACACACAGGTTTGCAATTCGCTTTCATTCAGCCGAGCAAGCTGGGATCACAAAACAAAAGCCCCGAATAAATCCGAGTTCGGATGCCGGCAATCCGCGCAAGTCGAACCATCAACATTTGAGGATACCCTTTATGCGTTCACGTCCAACTGCTCTGCTACTGCTGTGCCTGATTTCGGCATTTTTATGGTTGACGCCTTCATCGGCGACAACCGCCAAGCTGCGAGTCAATGAATCCGCCACGCGCGTCTGGCCGCGCGCGAACAAAACCGAAATCGCCCTGGCCGTCGAAAATCTGACCGGTCGTCCGTTGCGCGCCAAGATCGAATTGGAATGGGTTGATCCCGCAGACCTGGTGGATGGCAAAACCGAACGCCGCGAAACCATCGCGCCCGGCGCAGGCAAATTGACTATTCCCTTTCCGCTGCCGAAAGAAGTTCATGAGCAGGACAAAACGCTTTGGTATCGGTTGCGGTATCGCGTTGCGCCGGAAAGCGGCAACACGTTTTTGCCGGTTTCCGGCATCATTTCGTTGTCAGAAATTACGCCAGACCTGTTTGAACTGCGCGTGACGGCTTCGGAGTTTCCGATTCCAGGCAAACCCTACCGCACGCACATTCGCGCCTTGCATCCGTTGACTTCTCGTCCGGTCAGCGGAGTCAATGTCACAGCCAATCTGAAATTCGACAACGACCGGCAAGATTCGTTCAAAGCCACAGGACTGACCAACGCGCAAGGATACGTCGCACTGGATTTCACCTTGCCGCGCGATTTGATCGCCGAAGACGGCAAAGTGGAAATCAAAGCCTCGCGCGGCGAGTTCACACAGAAAGCCGAATTTGAAACACGCGACGACCTGCGTGGGATGAATCGAATCATTCTGACCACCGACAAACCGATTTATCAGCCCGGCCAAACACTGCATTTGCGTGCGTTGTTGTTCGATTTCATCAATCGAGCGTTACCCAACGCCAATCTGGAACTGGAGATCTCAGACCCGGAAGGCACGCGCCAGTTTCGCGCCGAGTTGAAAACCTCGCGCTTCGGTGTGGCAAACGTGGATTGGCAAATTCCCGACAACACGCGGCTGGGCGAATACAGCATCAGCCTGAATATGGACGACGACAAACTCGGTGAAGCGCGAATGGAAACGCGCGTCAAAATCAGCCGTTACGATCTGCCGAATTTCGCTGTCAAAACCAAACCCGACCGCGAGTTTTACCTGCCCGGCCAGAACGCCGAAGTCGCCGTCAGCGCCGATTACCTGTTCGGCCAACCCGTCACCAAAGGCAAAGCCCGCATTGTGCGAGAAGGCAATGAGCGTTGGGATTCCACGCAGAAAAAATATGTCCGCGAAGAAGCCGAAACTTTTGAAGGCGAACTTGATGTTTCGGGACGTTTTGTCGCCAAAATTGATTTGACCGAGGCGCACAAGGATTTCAGCAACGAAGAATATGACCGATTTGAAGACCGCACTTATGCCGCGTATCTGACCGACGCCACAACCGGGCGCACCGAACAAAAACGATTCGACCTGCGCGTGACGCGCGACCCGATTCACGTTTATGTGATCGGTCTGGAATATCGCGCCAACGAAACTCTGCCATTGCAGTTTTACGTTTCGACTTCGTATGCCGACGGCAAACCCGCCCAATGCGAAGTGACGATCAATGAGTTGATTGAAACCGGCGACAAAGATCATCCGGTCGAACGGCAACTGCGAAAGGTCAAAACCAACGCGCGCGGTTTGGCCAAAATCAGCGGTTTGTCGTTGCCCAAACACGACGACCGGACGAGCAGACTGGAACTTGGTCTGACGGCGCACGACGGCAAAAACCGCATTGGCCGCCACAGGGAAAATCTCTGGCTGGATGACGGACTGGCCGCGCAGATCGAAACCGATAAAACCATTTATCGCCCCAACGAACCGATTGAAATCCAGATCAAGGCCAATGCCGAAAACGCGCTGGCGATTTTGAGCATCACGCGCGATCTGGAAATTGTGCATTCGCAAGCGGTGAAATTGCGCGGCGGCAAAGCCTTCGTCGTGGTTCCTTATCGGACGGAATTTTCTGGTCAGGTGGGCGTCGCCGTGACGGTCGAAGCGGCGGACGAAGACGGCGAATATCAGTCAAGGTCGGTTTCGCGTTCGGTGATTTATCCGCGCGACCGCGAATTGAAACTCGACGTGCGAATGAGTTCGGCGGAATATCGTCCGGGCGATGACGGACGCGCCAGTTTTCGCGTCACCACTGCCGAAGGCCGTCCGCTGGAAAGCGTGCTGGGCGTGACGGTCGTGGATAGCGCCGTCGAAGAACGTGCCCGCACCGACAACGAATTCAACGGACGCCGCCATTACGATTTTTCCGGCTATTACCTGAACACAGGCGGCGGGCTGGCCGGCGTGACCGTGCGCGATTTGCAGAAGCTGGACGTGAGCCAGCCGATTTCCGCCGAATTGCAATTGATCGCCGAAATTCTCTTGCTCGAATACGGTTACGAACCGCGCGTCGAAACCAGCAGAGAATATGAACGCGACCCGAAACAGGTTTTCAAGGTTTGGCTGGGACGACAATTCATGCCGGTCAGCAGCGCTCTGGAAAAGCATTTTTATAAAACCGGCGAATACCCGAAAAGTCGCGCCAATCTGGATGAAATTCTGAACATCGCCGAACTCGATTTTGCCGCAATGCGCGATCCGTGGGGCGTCGCTTACCAAACGAAATTCACCACCCAACGCGAACGCGATTATTTACACGCCATCAGCGCCGGAGCCGACAAAAAATTCGACACGGCGGACGATTTCACGGCCTTCACCGCCGATTGGCCATACTTCACCAAAACCGGCGAACAAATCCGCCAGGCGATGAAAGAGTTCAACGAACGCGACGGACGCTTGACGTTGGACGCCGCCGAATTCAAGGAAGAATTGAAACGAAACGGATTGGATTTCGACGCGCTGCGCGACCGTTGGGGCAAACCGTATTTGCTGACTTTGTCCGTTACCGGAACTCGCTGGCAGGCATCTGTTCACAGCGGCGGCCCCGACGGAAAGTTCGAACAAAGCGCCGGTTCTTATTCGGATGATTTCGTCGTGTGGGTTTCGGAATGGAGTTATTTCGAGCGAACGGCCAATCGTTTGGACGGATTGCTGTTAAACCACCTGAAAAACACCGGGCAGCATCCGTCGAACGAAACCGAATTGCGTTCGATTCTGAAAGCCAATGGCGTCGAGTTCGACAGTTTGCGCGATCCCTGGGGCAATGAATTTTACGTGACGTTCACCAACACGTTCGCTTACGGCGACCGAGTCTTTGTTCGATACGACGACTTGCAACAAAAGAAAACCGAGCTTCAACCGGTGACGCGGCAAATCGGCAACATTTCGCTTCGCAGCCGAGGCGCGGATGGCCAGGAAAGATCGAGCGATGATTTCACCGTCGCAGAGTTTTCGCGGCTGATAGCGGAAATAAGCAGCCACGATCAACAGCCGAAATACGTGGACAATGCGTTGATGTCTTCCAATTTGCTTGGCGAAATCCGCGGCATCGTGGCCGACGCTCAAGGAGCGATTATCGGCAATGCAGTCGTGAAGCTGACCCGAACTGTAACCTTGCCGGAAAGACAGACCACGACGGACAGTTCCGGCAATTACCAGTTTCGCAATCTTCCTCCCGGAACTTATCAGATGGAATGTCAGGCACAGGGCTTCAGGAAGCTGGTCGTTACCGACATTCGCGTTTTGCCCGCCACTGTGACCAACGTAACCCTGACGTTGGAAGTTGGCGGGATTTCTGAAGCCGTGATGGTCACCAGCAGTGTGACGCAACTTCAAACCGAAAGCGCGTCCAGATCGGAGACGATTACCTCGAAACAAATCGCCAATTTGCCGCTCAACGCTAGAAACGCTGAGAACTTGTTGGCTTTGCGTCCAGGCGTTTTGGCAGGCACACAAGCCGTAAAACCTGAACTGGAAACGCCGCGTTTGCGCGAACATTTTCAGGAAACACTGGTCTGGCAACCGCAACTGGAAACCGACAAACAAGGGCGCGCTGTGTTGAAATTCAAGATGGCCGACAACATCACCACCTGGAAACTGGCGGCAGTGGCTTCGACTGTGGACGGGCGAATCGGCATAGCCGAAACCGAGTTCCGAGCATTTCAGCCCTTTTTCGCCGAACACGATCCGCCGAAAGTGCTGACCGAAGGCGACGAAATTTCTTTGCCGGTCGTGTTGCGAAACTATCTGGACAAATCGCTGTCAGTGACGACCGAAATGAAACCGGAACACTGGTTCACACTGCTTGGCGCGGCTCGGCAACAAACCAAAGTCGCCGCCGGAGATTCGGCCAACGCCGTGTTTGATTTCCGCGTCACGGCGTCAACCGCCAAAGGCAAACAGCGCGTCACGGCTTTGTCTGCCGCCGCCAGCGACGCGATTGAAAAACCGGTCAGCGTTCACCCCGACGGCGAAGAACTGGCGCAAACCGTCGGAAGCGTGTTCGCCAACAAAGGCAATTTGAATCTGACGCTTCCTGCCGACGCGATCAAATCTTCCGTCCGCGCCGAACTGAAGATTTATCCCAATTTGATGGCTCATGCGCTGGAAGGCATCGAAGGCATTTTGCATCGGCCTTATGGTTGCGGCGAACAAACGATTTCTTCGACCTATCCGAACGTGCTGGCGCTGCGCTACCTGCGCCAACAGGATGAATCCGCCATGGCGCTGGCCGCTAAAGCGCGCCGTTACGTTCAATCCGGGTATGAACGCTTGCTCGGTTATCGCGCGGACAACGGAGGTTTCAGTTACTGGGGGCGAGGCGAAGCCGATCTGGCGTTGACGGCCTATGCGGTTCGCTTCCTGAACGACGCGCGCGAATTCGTGGCGGTGGACGACGATGTCGTCACCAAAGCGCGCGACTGGCTGATCGCTCGACAACAACCTGACGGAAGCTGGAAACCTTATTTGTACGGCAATGAAGACCAACGGCGCTCGGCCTTGACGACGGCGTACATTGCTCGCGTGCTGGCGGCGGAAACCAAACGTTCGGCCAAACCGGACAAGAAACTCAGCGAATCGTTGCAACGCGCGCTGGCGTTTGTGGCCGCTCGTGCCGAAGAAATTGACGAACCGTATTTGATCGCTTCGTTTGCGCTGGCGGCGTTTGACGCTGGCGAAACCGAATCCGCCACCAAAGCCGTCACCAAATTGCGCCAACTTTCGCGCGACGAAGCCGGAACAGCGTATTGGAATCTGGAAACAAACACTCCGTTTTACGGTTGGGGATTGGCAGGCAGAGTCGAAACGACTGCATTGGCAGTGAAGGCGTTGCAGCGAGACAGGGAGACAGCGGGACGGAGAGATGGGGGGACGGAGAGAGACGCGCTGACTGATAAAGGACTGCTCTTCCTGATTCGCAATAAAGATCGGTACGGCGTCTGGTATTCGACACAGGCAACGATCAACGTGTTGGACACGCTGATTTCGCTGTACGAAGCCGAAAAGGTCAAATACAACGCGGGCGGTCTGGCGGAAGTGTTCGTCAACGGCAACCGCGCCGGGTCAGTAAGCATTCCGCCGGGCGACAAGCTCGGAAATCCGTTGACGCTGGATGTGTCTTCGGCGCTGAGCGTCGGCGACAACCGCATTGAAATTCGCCGCAGCGGCGACGTGACACTGGCGACGGCTCAACTGGTCGAAACGCATTACGCCGCTTGGAAATCCAATGCCGGCGAAGCGCGCGAAGAAGCAAAGGGCAAATCCAGCGCGTTGCGATTGGCGGTCGTTTACGACAAACCGCAAACGAAGATCGGCGAAGAAATCACCTGCAACGTCGTCGCCGAACGAATCGGCCATCAAGGGTATGGAATGCTGCTCGGCGAAATTGGATTGCCGCCGGGAGCCGACGTGGATCGGGCTTCGCTGGAATTGGCGATGAAAACTTCAGGCTGGGAGTTGAATCAATACGACGTGCTGCCCGACCGCGTTGTGGTGTATCTGTGGCCGCGCGCAGGCGGGACGAAGTTTTCGTTCAAATTCAAACTGCGATACGGCATACGAGCGCAAAGCGCGCCGTCGGCGCTGTACGATTATTACAACCCCGAAGCGCACGTCGTTGTTGCGCCGACTCGATTCATTGCGAAATAACCATTTTGCCTAACGCACCACCCCACTAATCGGGCTGCTGGCGCTGGCGTACAAGCGTTTTGGCATGCGACCGGCCAGATAAGCCAGGCGTCCGGCTTGCACGGCCAGTTTCATGGCGTCGGCCATCGAGCCGGGGTCTACGGCTTCGGCAATGGCTGTGTTCATCAACAATCCGTCCACGCCGAGTTCCATCGCCAGACAGGCATCCGAAGCCGTGCCGACTCCGGCATCCACTATGATCGGAACTTCGGTGATCTCTTCGCGCATGATCCGCAAGTTGTTCGGATTCTGAATTCCCAGCCCTGACCCAATCGGCGCAGCCAGCGGCATGACTGCTGCGGCTCCGGCGTCAATCAACTTTTTGGCCATAATCAGATCGTCGGTGAAATACGGCAAGACGGTGAAACCTTCCTTGACCAGAATTCTGGTCGCTTCCAACGTGGCTTCGTTGTCTGGGAACAGGGTTTTCTGGTCGCCTATGACTTCGATTTTGACCCAATCGGAAAGCCCGACTTCGCGCGCCAATCGCGCCGTGCGCACGGCTTCTTCGGTGGTGTAACAACCTGCCGTGTTCGGCAAAATGGCGAAACGTTTGAGATCAATGAAATCAAGCAGCGAAGGTTGGCTGCGGTCGGTGATGTTCACGCGACGAACGGCGACGGTAATCATTTCCGCGCCGCTGCGATTGAAAGCGTCAACCATTTGTTCGTTGCTGCGATATTTTCCGGTGCCGATGATCAGGCGGGATTTGAATTCACGCCCGGCAATGATGAGTTTGTCGTTCATAAGAGTGCTCGAAATTTTTCTTGATTTTGACGGAGGCCAAACTATAGCGGCTGGGTTTCGGGCGGGCAAATCCGGGCGATGATTGCTGCCATTGACTCGACCTGCTTGAAGCAATCGGACTGAAGCTGGTATTGTTCATTGGCCTGCACTGCCTCCAATTTTTTGAAGTTACGAGTTGCGATGGCTGTCCGAGCCGCCGCTTTTTCCGAGTGAGAAATCAAACGCTTTATGAACAAACTGAAACTACATCTATTTTTGCTGGCCTTGATTTTTGCCGCTGCGTTGGCGAACACGGCTCAGGCGCAATTGACCTTCGACCGCCCGAAAACCGAACCGCCGCTGGACAATCCTTACAACATCAATCTGCCGCGCGAAAAGATTCTGGAAGGCGTGCGCGAAGTGCTGAAAACCTGCAACCTGGAGATTGACGAAACGCTGAGCAGTCCCGCCGAAGGTAAAATCGTGCTCAAACCGGTTGTTTTTACCAAAGGTGTGACGGCGAAAAACACTCTTGAATATCTGGCGACGCTGCCCGCGGGCGACGTTCGCAACTGGGTGCAAGGCCGGGCGTCGTTGGAAATCACCGCCTTGCCGTTGGATCAGAAAACCTCTCAATTGCTGGTTTCCGCCAACATTCAGGGACGAATTGCCGACGCGCTGAATCCGAATAAATGGATTGATTGCGTTTCAAATGGGCGCATGGAAGACGAAGTATTGCGCGGATTGGCAGGCAAGATTCTGGGCATTGATTTGAGCCAGAAAAACAGCAGTGGCCGCAGCACGCGGCGAATTCTGACGTGTGAGTATTGAAGGCGATGGTTCGCGGAATTCTGTTCGTCATTGGATGGTTGATTTTGACCGTGGTCGCGGCGCAGGCTCAATCTGTCGAAACGCTTCAGGTTCCGCCGCCCGATGAGCAGAACGAAACCATGCGCGATACGCTCAAGCGCATGCAGATCAAACGCGAAGAAGAAGAACACAAAAAGCTGCTCAGCAGAGGCTTTCAAATCAAACAGGATGTCGAATCGCTGCTCAGGGATGCGGCCAATGGCCGGTTGCCGCGTTCGGCGGAAAAACGATTGAAGGAAATCGAAAAATCCGCCAAAAACATTCGTTCGCAATTTGGCGGTTCGCAGGATGCCGAATTGGAATCGCCGCCCGGCAATCTGGAAGATGCCCTGAAACAGATCAGCGAAACCACCGCGCAATTGAATGACCGGCTGGCCAAAACCTCGCGTCAGGTGATTTCAATTCAGGTCGTCGAAAGCTGCACGGACATCATCCAATTGGTCAAAACGCTTCGCGCGTATGTGAACTGACGCATTTAGTGGAGAAAGTTATGAGTTGCAGATTGCTCCTCTTGCTGCTGGCTCTGGGGTTATCGCTGGCGCCGGTTGGAGCGCGCCAACAAGACCCGCCCCCCAAACAAGACCCGCCAAAAACTGAAACTCAGGATGTCATGAAATTCGAAACCAATCTGGTGGTTTTGAACGTGACCGTCACCGACGGCAGTGATCGGTATGTGGAAGGGTTGAAACGGGACGATTTCAAAATTTTCGAGGACAAGGCTCCGCAGACCATAGTGGATTTCAGCGCCGTAGAAAGCCCGTTTGCGGTGGCCATTCTGCTCGACACCAGTTTGAGCATGCAAAGCAAATTGACTTTGGCGCGCGCCGCCTGCGCCAAATTTGTCGAAGGATTGCGCGAAGGCGACACTTTCGCCATTTACAGCTTCGGCGGCATGAAGGTGAAGCTCATGCAGGATTTCACCGAAATCCGTGACGTGCCCGATTCGGTTTGGGATTTGCGAGTGGAAGGCGAAACGCCACTATACGACGCCATTACCAAAGCTTCGGAAGCGCTGGCAGAACGCCCGGAGCGTCGCCGCGCGATTCTGGTTGTTTCCGACGGAGCCGATACCAAAAGCAAGGCGACGCTGGAACAGGCGTTGCGGAAAACGCTGGACGCACAGGCTTCGATTTACGCCGTGGATTTGAGCGACGCTTCGGTTTACAAGGCTCAGCCGCGCGACAACGGCGCGCAAATCATGAAAGACATGGCTGCCAAAACCGGCGGCAAGTTTTTTTTGACGGCGGGCGGCAGCGAACTCCGCGATGCTTTTGCCAAAACGATTGATGAATTGCGACAGCAGTACACCTTGACCTACGAATCCACCAACGAAAAATACGATGGCAAATGGCGCGTGGTCGAAGTCAAAGTCGCCAAGCCGCTGGTCAACATTCGCACCCGACAGGGGTATTACGCCAAAAAACAGAAAAGCTGACTCTGGCGGTGAATGTGAAAAAGGATGTGGCGACCATGGTTTTCACTGTGGTCTCCACATCCTTTTTCATTGATCCGAAAGAATTCCGGTGAATTACAGTCGAATGATCTTTCCTTCGAAACGCTCTTCGTTCAACCCGCGAGTGGCGTTGCGAGTATCCACGACGAGTTTGGCGCTTTCAGCCAGCCATTCGTAATTGACGGCGCTGTGATTGGTGACGATCACTACGCAATCGGCTTCGGTCACCGCTGACTGGCTCAGTTCAATGGCCTGAATGCGTGAACCGTTGCCTTCCAGATGAACTTCCGGCACGAACGGATCGGCATAGCTGACTTCAGCGCCCAGTTGCTGCAACTTTTCGATGATCGCCAGCGCTGGGCTTTCGCGCACATCGTCAATGTCACGTTTGTAAGCCACGCCCACAATCAACACCTTCGATCCGTTGACCGGTTTGCGATGATTGTTCAATCCCTTGCTGACCAGTTCGACGACGTGTTCTGGCATGCGCGAATTGACTTCTTCGGCCAGCGAAATGAAGCGAGCTTCAAATCCGTGCATGCGTGCTTTCCACGACAGGTAATGCGGATCGAGCGGAATGCAATGACCGCCGATGCCGGGGCCGGGATAAAACGGCATGAAGCCAAACGGTTTGGTTGCCGCCGCTGCAATCACTTCCCAGGTGTCAATGTTCAGCGTGTGGCAAAGCTGAGCCAGTTCGTTGACCAGGCCGATGTTCACCGCGCGGAATGTGTTTTCCAGCAGTTTGCACGTTTCCGCCACGCGAGCCGAACTGACGGAATGCACGTGATCCACAATCGCGCTGTAAGCCGCCGCAGCGACTTCCGCGCTGACCGCCGAAACTCCGCCTACGACTTTGGTAATGTTTTTGGTGTTGAATTTTTCGTTGCCGGGATCAACTCGTTCCGGCGAAAACGCCAAAAAGTAATCTTCGTCCAGCACGTGGCCGGTTTCGTCAAACATCGGCCTCAACACTTCGTCAGTGGTGCCGGGATAGGTCGTGGATTCCAGAATTATTAACTGTCCCGGTCGCAATGTTTCTTTGATCTTTTCAGAAGCCGCCAGAATGTAGGACACATCCGGGTCTTTGGTTTTTCGGAGCGGGGTTGGGACGCAGATAATGATGATGTCTTGTTCTTTAAGCTGCGAAAAATCCGTTGTCGCTTTCAGCTTGTTCGCCGCCACGCATTCGGCGACATGATCTGTCGGCACGTCGGGAATATAAGATTCACCGCGATTGAGAGTTTCCGCTTTTCTGGCGTCCACCTCGAAACCAGTAGATTCAAAACCGTTTCCTGCAAACTCAACCACCAACGGCAGCCCGACATAACCAAGCCCTATGACTCCAACTCGCGCCGTGCGCGAGGCGATTTTTTCCAGTAGATTGTGTTTATTACTCACCTGAATTTCCTTCTTAAAACTAAAGTGCTGATGTTCACGGGGATGTGAAAGACGATAATATCCAAAATGTCCGATCAGAATGTGGGAATTGTTCTCTTTTGGATTTTGATCGGCCAATGCATCAAGACGAATGATGTTCGATCTGGGTTTCGATCAGTTCGCGGTACTGAATTTGCGGAGGTCACGACTACTATTTACAACGTTGGACGGGGTTGGCTCAAGTCATATTTTTAATTTTTCTCGCGCGTTGACCTTTGTTCAAAACACGTGATAGCTTGCCCGCGATTTTTGGACAAGCTCTTTTCATTGCTTTCAGGTGCTCGTTGCCCGGCATTGGCAGCGAGAGAATAGGGAAGCGGGTGTGAATCCCGCGCGGTCACCGCCACTGTAAGGCCGATAAAAATCAAAAGGCAAAAGGTAAAAATCAAAAGGCAAAAATGAAAGCCTGTGATTGGCCGACAGCCTGTTGGTTTTTAATAGCGACGCCAAACCGCCATTGCGTTCCAAACGCGAGAAGGCTGCCGTCGCCGCAGGCCAAGTCAGGAGACCTGCCTGAAAGATGTTTCGACGGCTCTTCGGCTGAAAGAGCGCAGCGGCTGGTTTTAGTCTCCTTTTTGGTTTTCAAAAGTATTCCAAGCCTCAGACGCACGCATTTTGGTCGTTGCGTCTGAGGCTTTTTTGCGTTTCCGGCTATGAGTGAATCCTTGCGACAATTGAACAAACGATGGTTGGCCGGTCTGGCTGTGTTGTTGATCGGGTTGTCTATGGCCGCGTGTTCCCGCACCAATCCGACAAGTCAGATTCCCGCAGCGCGCACCGTCAGCGACGAACTTGGCCGCGAAGTGAAAGTCGCCTTCCCTCCGCAACGCATTGTGTCTCTAGCGCCGAGCGTTACTGAAACCTTGTTTGCGCTCGGACTTGGCGACAAAGTGGTTGGCGTGACGGCGTATTGCGATTTTCCAGAAGCCGCGCGCAGCAAGGAAAAAATCGGCGACACGCTCAGCCCGAATCCTGAACGATTGATCGCGCTCAAACCCGATCTGATCGTTATGACCACGGCCAGTCAGTTGGAGAAACTGCTGCGGCAACTGGGCGATTTGAACATTGCCGTTTATGTCACAGACCCGCGCAGCGTCGGCGATGTCCTGGCTTCGATTCGCAAACTAGGCGAAGTGACCGGCGCAACGGCTGAGGCTGAAAACATCGTTCAGCAAATGCAAACACGAATTGCCGAAGTCGAAATCCGCGCCAAAGCGTTTCCCAAACCGCGCGTGTTGTATGTGCTGCAAACGGCTCCTTTGATTACCGCCGGGCGCAACACATTCATCAACAATCTGATTCAACTGGCCGGAGCCGAATCCATCTCCGGCAACGAGGCAACCGATTATCCTCAATTGTCGCGCGAAACGGCCATTGCCCGTTCGCCGGAAGTGATTGTCGCTCCGGCTTCGCACGGCACGGAACTGGTCAAAGAAGACGATTTGCGACGTGATTTTGCGGCGACGCCTGCCATCAAAACCAATCGAATCGTCTGGGTAAATCCAGATTGGGTGGATCGTCCGGGTCCGCGTCTGGTTGACGGGTTGGAGCAACTGGCGAAAGGGCTGCATCCTGAAAAATGAGCAAAAGCGCCTTGCAAAGCCTGGAAGTTGAAAGAACCCTCGATTCCGCGGGCGAGACGACTGCGCACCCAGGCAGTTACCTGACTCGGCGACAAGCCACGATTGTCATGCTGACGCTTGGATTGGCGCTGATTTTTTGCGCGATGTTCGCGCTGGCAATCGGCAGCGAATCCATTGCAACGCGGCAAATTCTGACGGCGATGATCGCCAAACTGTCTGGCGCGGCTTCGGGGTTGACGTTGGAACAGGATGTCATCGTTTTCGGGTTGCGATTGCCGCGCATAGGATTGGCCATTGGCGTCGGCGCGGCGTTGGCGATGGCCGGAGCTTCGTTTCAAGCCTTGCTCAGAAATCCGCTGGCCGATCCTTATGTGCTGGGAGTTTCAGGCGGAGCCGCAGTCGGTTCGATTCTGGCAATTTTGCTGGTGACGAATCTGGCGTTTGCGCAACCGTTGTTCAGCTTTGCCGGAGCGATGGCGGCAACGATGATCGTCTTCTGGCTTGGCCGCCGCGACGACGATCCGGCGAGGCTGGCGCTGAGCGGCGTCGTGCTTTCGACCTTTCTGGCTTCGATGATCGCTCTGATGA
Source organism: uncultured Heliomicrobium sp. (assembly GCA_964470555.1). Lineage (GTDB taxonomy): Bacteria > Acidobacteriota > Blastocatellia > RBC074 > RBC074 > RBC074. The sequence goes on along the minus strand of CAYYDG010000049.1, from coordinate 8,611 downwards.
CCTCTGTCGCCAGCAACGTCAAATTGCGGCAAATCACTATGTGGCTGCTCGGCGATCTGTCCAGCGGCAGTTACGAAGGATTGATCTTTGTGCTGATTTCGGTTGCCGTTTGCCTGCTGGCGTTGATGACGCAAACGCGCGCGTTGAATTTGATGATGGTTGGCGAACGCGACGCTTATGCGCTGGGCGTCGAAACCTCGCGCGTGCGCTGGGTGGTTCATCTGGCGGCTTCGTTGGTGACCGGAGCGGCGGTCGCAGCAGGCGGAGCGATTGGTTATGTGGGTTTGGTCGTGCCGCATCTGGTTCGTCTGGCCGTTGGAGCCGACAACCGGTTGGTGATTCCAGCCAGCGCCTTGGCTGGTTCGTTGCTGGTGCTGTTGGCCGACACGGCGGCGCGCACGGCAATCGCTCCGCGCGAATTGCCAACCGGCGCGATCACGGCGTTGATCGGAGCGCCAGTGTTCATTTATCTGCTGTTAAGAAAAACGTTCGTAGTTACGCCTTCAGGCGGTGTTCATCAAAAACGCAAACTGGCTGTTACAGAGATCCAACCGCCTGAAGGCGGAACGACGAACACGCTTTTGTTGCGAAACATTCATTTCAGTTACCACCAGCGCCCGGTGCTGAGCGGCGTGTCGTTGGAGCTACGCGCCGGAGAAATCGTCGCGCTGCTGGGACCAAATGGTACAGGCAAATCCACTTTGCTCGGCGTGGCTTATGGTGCATTGCAACCATCGGCGGGCGAAGTTCTTTTTGATGGCCAACCCATCAACCGGTTTTCTCGTCGAGAACTCGCCGCTCGCATCGCTGTTGTTGCGCAATCCGGCGAAGTCCGCTTTCCACTGACCAGTCTGGAATATGTACTGACCGGGCGATTCGCTTATGCCAGTTCGATTGGCTTCGATTCTCCGCACGATGTCGAACTGGCGATGCAAGCGTTGCGCGACACCGATGCCGCGCAATTTGCTCACCGATTTTTCAACGAATTGTCCAGCGGCGAACGCCAGCGAGTTGTGCTGGCTCGCGCCTTGGCGCAGCAATCCAGATTGCTGTTGCTGGACGAACCGACTGCCAACGCGGACGTTGCGCACCAGGTTTCGCTGCTTTCGCTGGTGCGAGCCTTGACGCGCGAGCGCGGGCTTGGCGCGTTGGTCGTCACGCACGAAATCAATCTGGCGGCAGATTTCGCCGACCGCGTGGCGCTGTTGAAAAACGGCAAATTGCTGGCCTGCGGCGCTCCGGCGGAAGTCATGACCGAAACAATGCTCAGCGAATTGTTCGACACTTCGCTGGCAGTGGACGCGCATCCGGTGAGCGGCAAACCGCGCGTTTCATGGATCGCGTGAGGCCAATCAAAAAGATGCTGAACAAAATTGCGATGCGGGCGTGCGAACAATGTCCTTTCCGGTTTTGGCTTTTTTATTGCAACCCGGTAAAGTCGCAAACGCCTCAAGACCCCGCCGTCCGCGAATTTCAAAATCATCCCCTGACCTCAAAGCGAAGAACGATTGCTCTTCGTAATGGAGTGACAATTTCAAGACGTAAGGAATCATCATGAAGGTAAGGCTCACAGTAGTTGTTTTTTGTTGCTTGCTGGCAGCAAGCGCACTGGCGCAAGGTTCGCGTGGATCATTGATCGGCAAGGTTCTTGATTCGCGCGGCGCGGCGATTCGCGGAGCGCGGATCGTGCTGTTTTTCAACGGCAAAGTGGCGTTGCGCGAAACCACCAGCAACGAAGCCGGAGAATTCACATTCGAGTATCTGTTGCCGGGCGAATACACGCTGTCGGTCGAAGCCGATGGATTGACGCAACAAGGCGGCGCTCAACCGTTGAAAATCGTCGCCGGACAACAATCTCAAATCGCCGTTCCGCTGGTTGCCGCGGCGATTGAAGATTCGGTGATTGTTTCGGCCACGCGAACCGAATCGCGTTTGGGAGAAAGCCCATCCAGCGCTTATGTCATTTCAGCGACTGATTTGGCGCGCGCTCAGCGAGTGACCATCTTCGACGCTTTGCGTTCTTCGCCCGGCGTCACGGTGATGCAAACCTCTCGACGCGGAGGCGTGACGTCGCTGTTCGTGCGCGGAGGCGAATCCGATTACACCAAAGTCCTGATTGACGGCGTACCCATCAACGACGCCGGCGGATCATTCGATTTTGCAGACTTCACCGCCGACAACGCTGCGCGCGTGGAACTGATTCGTGGCGCGCAAAGCGCCGTCTATGGTTCCGACGCCATGGCCGGCGTGTTGCAATTCATCACGCATCGCGGTTCGACGACGAAACCGGAATTTGAATTCACCGGCGAAGGCGGCAGTTTCGCCTTCAACCGGCAATTTGCGCGATTGTCGGGCGTGACGGGACCGTTCGATTATTCGTACAGCTTCACGCATCTCAGAACCAACGGGCGCGACCGCAACGACGATTACCTGAACCGCATTATTTCGGCGAACCTGGGTTACAGGCTGACCGCTCGCACGCAGTTTCGTTTCACAGCCCGCAGCGAAAATTCCAGTGCAGGCGTTCCGGGCGCAACGGCGGCGCTGTTCCCCGATCTGGATGAACGCGCTCGGCGGCGGCGCATAGTGACTTCGGGGCGGTTGGACGATCAGACGACTTCGCGCTGGCATCAGAGCCTGACGTTCGTCTTTTCCGAAAGCAATTACGCGAGCTTCGATCCGGCGGCGCAGGATTTGACCAAACCCAACACGCCGCCCGACACCACATTCGCCTTCAACGATTTTCGTTCGGCGTTCAACAACCATCAGCAACGTCGCGGATTGCGTTACCAGACCGAATTGATTTTGCCGCACAACCATCTGCTTTCCGCCGGATTGGATTACGAACACGAACGCGCGGTTTTCGACAGCGGCTTTGACGGCGCCAACCGCGTGCCTTCCAGCCGCACCAACGTCGGAGCGTTTTTGCAGGATCAATTCGCATTGTCTCCGCAATTGTTAATCACCGCCGGAATTCGTCTGGAAAACAATCGCGCCGATGTTCCTCCGGCGTTGGCCGCGATTCTGACTGGATTGGGTTCAACCAGCGCCAGCGGCAAAGTCGGATTCGGCACGGAAGTCTTGCCGAAAATCGCGGCGATTTATTTGCTGCCCACCGGCAATCTGCAATCCGTCGTCGGCATGACGCGATTGAAAGCCAATTACGGCGAAGGCATCAAAGCGCCTTCGCTGGTCGAAGCGTTCAGTCCATCCCAGTTTTTTCTGGGCAATCCGTTGCTGAAACCCGAACGCGCGCGCGGTTACGATCTGGGATTGGAGCAGTTTTTCTGGAAAGACAGGTATCGCGTCGAGGTGACGTATTTCGAGAATCGCTTCCGCGACCAGATCGCCTTTGTCGGCGATGCGGCGACTTTCGGCGGACCGATCAAACTGGCCGACGGACGTTTGACGCATTTCGTCAACAACGACCGGACGATTGCGCGCGGCATGGAAATCGCGGTTTCCATGAGTCCTTACAAACGGCGGTTGTTGATTGGCGGAACCTACACCTTGCTGAAAACCAAACTCGAAGCCGCTGCCGATGTGATTGATTTTTCCACCGGCACGCTGGTTCCCAATCGGGAAGTCGGATTTTCGTTGTTGCGCCGTCCGCGCCATTCGGGAACGTTGAACGTGGCCTGGATAGGCGACCGGTTTGAAGTGAATCTGGACGGCTTTTTCGTTGGTCGGCGGCGCGACGGCGACCCTGTGACGTTTGACAGGTTCCGCAACGGATTGCCGATTTTCAACAATGCTTATCAGCGACTGGATTTGGCCTGGACGTATCGGTTCACATCGCGCGTGGCAATGTTCGCGCGCATCGAAAACCTGCTCAATCAGAACTACGAAGAAGTGCTGGGGTATCCGGCTTATCGGCTGAACTTTTCTGCCGGGATGAAGTTCCGAATTGGCGGTGGGAAATAATTGTCATCAAGGGAGTGCGACAGTAACCGCACTCCCTTGGCATTCTAACTTTCAATCGTTGGCCATTTGAGATGCGACACGACAGGCGCGTTCAATGATCTTGGCCAGACCGATTTGCCCCAAGTAATTGCCGACCAGCGCCAGATGTCTTGGCAACGGAGGCAAGGTCGTCAGCACACGTTCCAACGCCAGCGTGTAATGCGGCAAGGCTTGCGGCCAGCGCGTGACGCGACAACTCAGCAACGGTTCTTCCGCGCCCACCAGCAGCGCATGATTGCGGCGCAATGTCGCTTCCAGTTCGGCATCGCTCAAATGAACGACTTCCCTGTCTGACGCGCCACCCAGAATCCAGTTTTCCGACCGCAACGCGCTGCGCCCTTCAAACAGACAATCATTGAACAACACGCCTAAGGCGCGAATTTCTCCGTGACGCGGAAACAAACAGCCGAAACCTTGCGGTTGGCGCGGACTGTGTTCGTAAAAACACGTCGCCGTGACAATCGGCAGCAACTCCACTTGCCGCAAAGCCTGGCTGACTTCGGGCGCGTGATTCGACAACAACTCCGCGGCATGAAGCGCCGACGTGCAAATCACCGTGGGCGCGTCGCGTTCAAGTTGCGCGCCGCGATTGAGTTCGATGGAAACGCCTTGCTGGCGCAGGTAATTCGACAAAGCGTCCATCAATTCCTGCATGCCGCCACGTGGCGAGACCGTGCCGCGTCGTGCAGGTTTCTCCGCTTTCGCGTTGCCGTTTGGGCTGGCAGGTTCCAGCCCCAATCCTTTGCGATTGAAAATCAAACTGGCGCTGAGTTGATCGGCATCGCTGGCGTAAATTCCGCCCATTGCCGGTGTCAGCGCATGTTGCACGGCGGCTGCGCCCAACAAACGGTTGCCCCACACGTCCAGGGTTTCTCCTGCGGCAGGTCGCCAATTCCCCAGATGCCGCACCAACCCGGCGGTCATTCGCACACTTTCGCCAATCGTCAACGGCCAGCGGCGCGGTTGGTCGCGCCAGAAATACCGCGAGCGGCTTTGCGGTTGCAGCGACAACAACGTCACGCCAATGTCTGCGCACATCGCTTCCAACCGCGCTGTGTTGATCAATCCATTGGCCGCTGTCTCAACCAGGCCGTGTTGAGTTTGCTGTGTGCCGATCAAACCGCCCACGCGAGATTGTTTTTCCAACACGCGCACCGCGACGCCTGCTTTGATCAGAAAATAAGCCGTCGTCAGACCGGAAATGCCTGCGCCGATGATCGTAACTTCGCGTTTCATTCCTTCACCAAAGTTCAAAGTGCTTGCGAAAAAATCTGTGTTTGCGGTTCCTGACGCCGGAGCCGTTGATCGAAAAACATCGTTGCGTTGCGCAGAAACGGTCGCCCGGCTTCTGTCAGTTGCAACTCATCGCCCGCCAATTCCACCAATCCATCGTTCAGCAGAGGCTGCAAAAACTCTCGCGCATCGGTTTGTTGTTCATGACTGAGTTCGACTTTGAAGCGCGTCATGAATTCCAGAATCTGTTCGCGTCGCTGCTGGTCTTCTTCGGTCAACAGATGGCCGCGCATGGTCGGCAATTCGCCCGCCAGCACGCGCCGTTCGTAATCCTGAAGCTTCTTTTCGTTTTGATGAAAGCAGGTCGGCGTTTCCGAAATGGCGCTGACGCCGAATCCCAGCAACACGTCTGTGCGGGCTTCGGTGTAGCCCATGAAGTTGCGATGCAATTTGCCTTCGACTTGCGCAAGGCTCAACGGATCGTGCGGCAAGGCGAAATGATCCATGCCGATTTCAATGTATCCGGCGTCGAGCAGCATCTGGCGCGCGCGTTCGTACAAGGCGCGTTTTTCGCCAGCTTTGGGCAAATCTTCGTCCTTGTAACTGCGTTGCGTGGGTTTGATCCAGGGAACGAGCGCAAAGCTGTAGAGCGCGATGCGATCCGGGCGTAGCTCTATGGTTTTTTCGGCGGTGAGTTCAATGCTTTGCAGCGTCTGGCGCGGCAAGCCATAAATCAGATCGAAGTTGATCGAGGTGTAGCCGACTTCGCGCGCCTGGTCGTTGACGCGGCGTGTGATTTCAAACGGCTGATGACGATTGACCAGTTTCTGAACTTCTTCGTTGAAATCCTGCACGCCGAGCGAAATGCGCGTGAAGCCAAGTTCGTACAATGTCTGAAGCTGATCGAGCGTCGTGCGACGCGGATCAATTTCCACCGAAGCATCGAAATTCGCTTCGTCTTTGTGAGCATCGCCAAGCATAGGCGTCAGAATGCGCTTCAGATTATCCGCCGAAAAAAACGTCGGCGAACCTCCGCCCAGATGCAATTGCTGCAACGGACGCGAAGCCAATTGCGGCGCAAGCTGGCGATACAACGCCCATTCGCGCAACAGCAAATCCACATAACCGTCTTCGCGTCCGTGGTCGCGTGTGGTGACGGTGTTGCAGGCGCAGAACGTGCAGAGCGTTTCGCAAAACGGCAGATGCATGTAAATCGCCCAGGTCGCGGTTTCGTCCGCCAGCGCATCGTTCAACGATGCCACCCACTGTTCAGTGGTCGGCGATTCCGTCCAAAAAGGAACGGTCGGATAACTGGTGTAACGCGGCGCGGGCACGTCGTATTTGGCAAAAAGTTGTTTCAAATCCGTCTGCATAATCTTCTTCCTGAAAAATCCCTCGTCGTTATTGCCTGTTCCAGACGGTTCCGTCAACAAACTCTATGCGCTGGATGGTGATGGTTTCCTGTTTCTGGTTTTGCAACGACGGATCATGAAACCCCTGGCCGCAGACGGCTTCAAAGACACTGACTTTTTCCGGTTGCCCAGAATCAACGCCATCGCTGATGACTTTGACGACTTCGCACTTTTTCGCGTTGGGAGGCAGTTTATGCTTCAGCGTCTTTTTGCCTCCCGCTTTGATTTCGACGGCGCTCTTCACATCGAAGCGGAGCAGAAGCTGGCCGTTTTCATAACGCGGAAAGGCGAAATCCCATTCAATGAATTTGATCGCCTTCGAGTTTGAATTCTTCAATTCGACCTGCACGTATTCAGCCGCGTCAATGACCCGCGTGTACGAACGAAGTCTGCCGCGCGAACGCGTGTCGCCGGAAGCGACAGTCGCAGAACCGCCCCTGTTGCCGGAGTTTCTGCCTCGCTGACGCGCCTGTCGCTCGGCTTCGGACATCGGCATATCGCCGTTTTCCGCCGACATCGAAGGCGTGGTCAGACTGGGACGATCAAGCATCGGGTAATAATCCAGACCGATTTTGTGTTTGACGATTTCGACCGGGGCTTTGGTTTCAGCAATTGTGTTTTCCGTCGTTTGGGCTTGAACATTGACCGAACCGACAACGGCGAAGAGTGCGGACGCGACGAAGCTTGCGAATTTCATACTACTTACCTCCTTTTTGGTAAGGACGATCTGGTTGGCATGGTCATTCTACTCCTGCCTTCCGAGAAAGACAGTTTTTCGGCAACAAAAAAGCCTGCTTAATGATAATTTGTATAGCCTTGGCTTAGTTCACGTTAAATTCACTATGTTTTTTGACATTTTTGCTTGACCGAGATTGTTTTTAAATATACATTTTATTCAATCGCAAACTTGATGATGAATCTGTGGATTTCTGGGCATGTTAGTTAGGGCAAGTTTGTCAGCCCTAACATCAGCCCTAACATCAGCCCTAACATCAGCCCTAACATCAGCCCTAACAGGCTTCTACCCTCACAATAGATCTTTGCTCTAAAGCGCACAGAAATTTCATGTTTTTTATAACCAAGCTACAAGGAGAAAAACCATGTCGGAGAAAGTGTGTCTAGGCAATAATGAAGAGCTTCTGGATATCTATCTAAGCCTACCAAAAGAAAAACGAGATCAAAGGTTTGCAGATACTGCAATTACAGCAGATATGATTGGTAGATCGCAGCGAACGATTCAACTTTGGATAGAAAACGGCGCTATTAAAGCAATTCCTATTGGAGGAAAGTTCAAAGTCGATCTTGAATCGTTGAAACAATACTTAACAGCAAACGCCAATAGAAGAATAAGTTGAATCCAGCATAATTACAGCGGTTTTCGGTGAAATAAGGGGTGTAATTTCGCCCTGATGTAAAACTTTAACCTTTTATTTTGCAGCAGTTTGGCAAAGTCTAGTAATTGGCCACTGCAAAATGCCAGCCTTGTGAAATTTGTAAAAGCGACCATCTATTGGCTTTTTGCTGCATTTGAGTACATCAGGACGAAATCAGACCTGCGCGCAATATGCGTAATTTATGAAATACACGTGAGTTGTGCAATTCACGCCACTCACGCTAGTATCTTTACATAGCTTGGCTTATCAATCTCCAGTCACTACGCTTGCCGGTTCTGGCAAGTAAACCACAACATTGAAAACATGGAGGTTTGTATGCGAAAAGCGATCTGTTTGTTAGTTGTAGCATTTGGCTTGTTCTTTCTTGGCTGGAATTGGGTAACTCAAGTGGGAAAAGCTTCTCAAGAGGATAAGGACAGAAGAGGGCAAAAACGGGTTCAGCTAGGGGACTGGAAAACTTCACCTGAATGGGGAAAGGCCAAGGCAAAGATTGAAGACTTGCTGCACAAAAGTAAGTTCAGCCAAGTTAATGTAGACGATTTTGTGCTAAAGGGAATTGGGTGCGGCTCTTTTAGGACGACACCCAATTGCTGAAAATACAACACTTTA
>CAYYDG010000048.1:0-56678 GCA_964470555.1 uncultured Heliomicrobium sp. | reverse complement strand
TCGGTGGTCGCTGCCAGCAAAAACAAACTCACGCCTGCGATGTGCTGCGGCAATCCGACGTAATCTTCGGAAAATTTCGTCAGCAGCACCACCACCAATAACGGCACGATGAAGATTCGCAACAGTGTGAGTAGATTGGGCAGGTTCATCATAATAGTTGTGGATTGTGGATTGCCGCACGCGAGATGGTCAAACTCCCGGAATCATAGAGTGTGCTTTGACGGTGAGTCGCAGCGCAGGCAAGGAACCAAACATCATCAAAATCAACTCGGCGAATCTGTGTCTTGCGCTTGCTGAAGCAGGGGAAGAGTTGTTTGACTCGACTTTCATCGCCGCTATAATCGCTTTCGTTCAAGCGAACATTTCTTTGCACAATAAATTGTTCGCTTATTTGTATTGAGGATTCGAAGTCATGCAACAACCTGTCATCATCAGCGCCGCTCGCACTGCCATTGGCAAATTCCAGGGTTCCCTAAAACCATTCACTGCTCCGCAAATCGGTTCTATCGCCGTCCGCGCAGCCATCGAACGCGCAGGGCTTGAAGCCAACCAGATTGACGAAGTCATACTTGGTTGTGTGCTGCAAGCCGGGCTTGGGCAAAATCCAGCGCGACAGGCTGCGCTGAAAGCCGGGCTTCCCGACAAAGTCGCAGCCATGACCATCAACAAAGTTTGCGGTTCAGGGTTGAAGTCCGTCATGTTGGCTGCGCAATCCATCGCGCTCGGCGATAACGACATCATCGTCGCCGGAGGCATGGAATCCATGTCGAACGCTCCTTATTTGTTGCCGAAAGGCCGCGACGGGTATCGCATGGGCAATGGCGAAATTGTGGATGCCATGGTTCACGATGGATTGTGGTGCGCCTTTGACGGTTGGCACATGGGCGAAACCGGCGAAGTCGTTTCGGAAAAATACGGCATCACGCGCGCCCAGCAGGATGAGTATGCAGTCAATTCACAGTTGAAAGCCGTTGCCGCCATTCAGGCCGGTCGCTTCAAAACGGAAATTTGCCCGGTCGAAATTCCGCAACGCAAAGGCGAGCCGATCATCTTCGACACAGACGAAGGGCCGCGCGCCGAATCTTCAATCGAATCGCTGGCCAGACTGAAACCGGCGTTTCGTAAAGATGGCACGGTGACGGCGGGCAACGCTTCGACGATCAACGACGGAGCCGCCGCTTTGGTCGTGACTTCGGAATCGCTGGCCGCCAAACTTGGCCGTGCGCCGCTGGCTCGCATTGTGGCGCAGGCGACTTCGGGTATCGAACCGAAACTGGTGATGATGGCTCCGGTCGAAGCCGTCAGGACGGTGGCGAAAAAAGCCGGTTGGAATCTGGCCGATGTTGATCTCTTTGAATTGAACGAAGCGTTTTCGTCACAATCCGTCGCATTGATTCAGCAACTGGAACTCGATGCCAACAAGGTGAATGTCAACGGCGGAGCGGTCGCGCTCGGTCATCCGATTGGCGCTTCTGGCGCGCGCGTGCTGACGACGCTGCTGCACGAAATGATTCGACGCGAAGCCAAACGCGGCATCGCAAGTTTGTGTTTGGGCGGCGGCAATGCCGTTGCTTTGGCTGTGGAACGGTAAGTAGTCGGGAGTCAGTCTTTGACTCCCGACTACTTTTGACTACGAAGAAATGATTTTCTGTCAACGCTGCAAAAAAGCGAACCCAAACGATGTGGATTATTGCCAGGAATGTGGCACGTATCTGCTGGTGATTTCGCGTCCGTACAACGCAGGTGGGTTCGAGGTCGGAGATTCGCTGGAAGAGCATTTGTTGGAACGCATCAGCGCTTTGGAATCGGCGTTGCAACGTTCGAACGAACGGTTTGAACAATTGCTCGATCTGGCGCAGCAACAGGCGACCGGCAGTTTTTACGATCACATGATGCTGGAAGCCCTGACGGAATTGCTGACCGACGTTCGCGCAGTCAATCCCGAAGAGTTGGAACAGCGATGGCGCAACCGCGTGGTTCGCCATTACGAAGAAACCGCCGAGCGCGAGCGATTGGACGACCGTTGCGAACACATCATTTCCGCTTATCGAGGAACGGAGCGCGAAGAGTTCATTGACCTGGTGGAAGAAGGCACGCTGTTGATTACCGAAGGCCGCACGCGGCGCGGGTTGCGATTGCTGGAAACCGCGCTGGCAATGGACGAAAACAACGCCGAATTGAGTTTCACCGTCGGCGAGTATTATTTCCATCTGGGCAAATCGCTGGAATCGGCGATCAATCTGCGGCGCGCGCTGGACATTCATGCCGATCATTTTGGCGCGCGGTTGTTGCTGGGATTGCTCAGCGGCGACGAAGGCGAAGCGGAATCGGCCAAGATTCATCTGCAACGCGCCTTGACGATGGACGAAAACTCGTTCGCCGCGCATTACGGCATGGGACGATTGCTGGTGCGCGAAGGAAAACTCGATCAGGCGCTGGTGCATTTGAAACGCGCCTTGTCGCTCAATCCCACGCCGGAAATGCACTATCTGGTCGGGCGTACGTATTGGGAACAAGGAAGCACGGACAAGGCGCTCAAACATCTGCAAAAAGCCGTCCGGCTCGACCCACGATTCGATATTGCTCAATACAGTTTGGGATTCATTTACTGGCAATCGAACCGCACCCACGAAGCCCGCGAACATTTCCGCGCCGCTTACGAAATCAATCCACAGGACACTGATTACCGCGCCGCCGTCGAAGCGCGCGCTGGCGACGAATTACCGCGATTGCCGGGCTTGGGATGGTCGAACCTGTTTCCCAGGCGTAAAACCAAGGTGGCAGACGCCCGTTTTGTCGAATTGCTGTGGCGCGACCTGAATATAATTTCCATTTCTCCTTCCTCGTTGCGTAAGACGCCGCGCAAGTAACCGCTTGTCCAAACGTCGCACATGCCAGAAGAGATCGGTTACATTCTCAAAGGTTATCCGCGCACGTCGGAAACATTCATCCTCAATGAAATTTTCTGGCTGGAACAATCCGGTTTGAAAATTTCTGTCTTTTCGCTGAAAAAGCCGGAATACGAAAAACCGCATCGCGTCATCAGCCAGATTCGCGCTCGCATCACTTATCTGCCCGAAGCGCCACCCAGCGAAGAAACCACTCTGCTCGCTTCGTTGAAACGAAATCTGCCGCTGTTCGCCGCCAGCAATTGGAAACTGTTTCGCCGTCGCCCGCTGGCGTATTTGCGAGCGTTGATGGAGGCCGTGACGCTGGGAGTGAAATATCGCCGCAGCAATTTCCTGAAACAGTTTTTGCAAGCCGGATTCATCGCATTGGCTGTTTTGGAATCCGGGCGCATTCGCCATCTGCACGCGCATTTTTGTCATGGGGCGACGGAAGTGGCGATGTTGGCCAGCCGTATGTGCGGCGTGCCTTTCAGTTTCACCGCGCACGCCAAAGACATTTACCGGCAGGACATGAATCCGGGAGATTTGTTGCCGCTCAAATTTCGGCGCGCGCGATTTGCCGTCACCTGCACGCGAGCGAACCATGCGTATCTGAATCGGCTGCGACCGCCGCAAACGCCGTTGCACGCGATTTATCATGGGTTGGACTTATCGCGGTTTGTGCCGTCGGAACATTCGGTGAAGCCTGATGTGCCCCTGATTCTTTCGGTCGGGCGATTGGTCGAGAAAAAAGGCTTTCATTTTTTGATCGAAGCATGCCGCGCGCTGAAAGATCGCGGACACGAATTTCACTGTCAGATCATCGGCGGAGCAGGAACCGAACAAGAGAAGCTGAAAAGTTTGATCGCCGCACTGAAGCTGGAACAGACTGTAACCTTGCAATCGGCAATGACGCAGGAAGAATTGGTGGCTGTGTACGAGCGGGCGACGATCTTCGCTTTACCTTGTCAGGTGTTAGCGGACGGCGACCGCGACGGCATTCCGAACGTATTGGTGGAAGCGATGGCGATGAAATTGCCGGTGATTTCAACACCGATTTCCGGCATTCCTGAATTGATTGAAAATGACGTCAACGGGTTGCTGATTCCGCCGCAACATTCCGCCAGTTTGGCCATCGCGCTGGAAACGTTGTTGAACGATGCGGCATTGCGAACTCGATTAGGCGAATCCGCTCGTCAGACGGTGTGCCGTAATTTCGACGTTCAACGAAATGTATTGGCGCTGAAAAAACTTTTTGACCAATGTTAGGCGTTGAATTGTATGACCCCGAAACGAAAATTATTGTTTTACTGCCAATATCTGCTGGGAATGGGGCACCTGGTTCGCAGCATGGAAATCGTGCGCGGGCTGAACGAGTTTGACGTGCGGTTTTTGAACGGCGGGCAGATCGTTCCGGGATTCGAATTGCCCGCCGAAGTTGATCTGGTCAATTTGCCGCCGATCAAATCCGATGAAACCTTCAGCGAGTTATTCACCTTCGACGCTCAGAAAACGCTGGAAGAGATCAAACAGATTCGCGCTGAACGTGTGCTGGCCGAATATGAAAGCTTTCGTCCGGACGTGTTGGTCATCGAACTGTTTCCGTTTGGGCGATTGAAATTCGCCTTTGAACTGATTCCGTTGTTGGAACGTGCGCGCGCCGACGGCGGAGTCAAAGTCGTGTGCAGCGTGCGCGACATTCTGGTCGGGCAGCGCGATCCGAAAACCTTTGAAGACCGCGTTTGCCAGCGCATCAATCAATTTTTCGATCTGGTGTTGATTCATTCCGATCCGCGCTGGCAATCGTTCGGCGAAACCTTCGGCAGTCTGGACAAAATCAATTGTCCGATTCGTTACACGGGTTACGTCGCTCAACCTGCGAAATCCGATGGCGAAGCTTCGCGCGATCCATTTCTGGTTGGCGAGGAGAAAACGATTCTGGTCAGCGTTGGCGGCGGACGTGTCGGCGGTGAATTGATTGATTGCGCGATTGACGCCAGCGAATTGATTGCCCAAACGCATACTCATCGCATGCTGATTTTTGCCGGCCCATATCCTGCCGCTGAAGAGTTTCAACGAATGGAGCAAAAAGTCGCCGCCCGTCCCAATATACGGCTTTCGCGTTACACGACGGATTTTCCGGCGTACATGGAACGCGCCGATCTTTCGATCAGCATGGCCGGTTACAACACCTGCATGAACATAGTCACAGCAGGCCAGCGAGCCGTCGTTTATCCGTTCACGCGCGGCGGCAATGAAGAACAAGCGCGACGAGCCGAAAAACTGCGCGAACTGGGATTGGCCGAAGTCATTCACGAAGAAGAACTCACTCCGGCGAAGTTGGCCGAAAAAGCCTTGCTGGCATTGGCCAGACCGAAACCCGCAATTGCCGCGGTTGATTTGAACGGCGTAGAGAACACGGCGCGGGCATTGAATGAACTGGTAGAAGGAGCCGCGTCATGAAAGAAGCCATCGAACAGCTTCGCTTGACGCTTGACCGGTTGAGCGAGCGGCAACGAACGGTCAACGTCTTTTTTCGTAACGACGACGTGGACGAAGACGAAGCCTGCTTGCGAACTCTGCTTCACCTGTTTGAAGAATCCTCAACGCCAGTCAATCTGGAAATCATCCCCGCGCGGCTGACCGAACCCGGCATCGAATTGCTGCGACAACGCGCTTACGCTCAGCCCGCTTTGTTCGAGCTGAATCAACATGGCTGGCAACACGTCAATCATGAATCGCAGGGACGCAAGTGCGAGTTTGGCATCAGTCGCAGCTTCGATGAGCAACTGGCGGACATTTCGCGCGGCAAGGAAGTTTTGGAGCAGGCTTTCGGCGAAGTGTTTTCGCCAGTGTTCACGCCGCCCTGGAATCGCTGCACGGATGTGACGCATCGCGTGTTGGATCAATTAGGCTTTCAAGCGCTGTCAAAACTGAACAGCGAACCGCCTGTGACTGGACACCGCTTTCGGGAAATCTCGGTGACGCTCGATCTGTTTCGCTGGAAAAGCGGAGCCACGATGAAAGCACCCCAGGAATTTGTCGTCGAACTGACTTCGCAATTGCTGGCACTGGATACGGTCGGCGTGATGCTGCATCACAAGGTGATGGATGAAGCGGCTTTCGAGTTAGTGCGGTTGATCGTGAACGAATTGCGCCGTTCCGATGCCATTCGGATTCACAACTTCCAAAACTTGCTCAAGACAACGAAATGAAAAGAAACCGAAACATCACCTTTCGCGGCATAGTTGGCGAACATTTGAGCGAAGCGAAATGGAGTTTGCTGGCCGCCGGGTTGGCCATGCTCGGTTTCACCGTCACGGAATTGATCGCGCCCTGGCCATTGAAAATCATCTTTGACCACATTTTGCTGGGAAGCCCTGTGACTGGTGCGTTGGAGCGGCTGAATTGCCTGAACTGGATGCTGGCGCAGGGCAAAACGACTGCGGTCGTCGCCTTGTCGTTGATGATTGTGCTGATTGCGGCGATGCGCGGAGTGTTTTTGTATGTGCATGCCTTCATCACCTCGCGCGTAGGTCACGAACTGGTGTACAGGTTGCGCGGGGAGTTGTTCGCGCATTTGCAGCAACTGTCGTTGTCGTTTCACGCGCGAACGCGAACCGGTGAATTGTTGACCAAAGTCGTCAGCGACACGGCGGCGCTCAAGGACGTGTTTGCCGAATCGGCGCTCAACTTCGCTTCGCACCTGCTGACCGTCTCGGCGATGTTTGTAGTCATGTTCTGGGTGAATTGGCGGCTGGCGCTGGTGGCTTTGCTGTCGTTTCCGGTGGTCTGTTACGCGCTGATGACGTTGTATCGCCGCATCAAATTTTCGACTCGCCGCCAGCGAGCGCGCGAAGGCGCAGTGGCTTCGCGCATTCACGATGCGTTGACGGCGTTGCATCTGGTTCGCGCCTTTGCGCGGGAACGGCACGAACAGGAGCGTTTCGATTTTGAGAGCACGCACTTGATGGAAGAAGGCGTGCGCGCGGCGCGGCTGGAAGCGGCGGCTTCGCGCGCGATTGAAATCATCAGCGCCGCAGGGCTTTGCGCCGTCGTGCTGGTCGGCGCGATGCAGGTTCTTTATGGTCGTTTGCTGCCGGGCGAATTGCTGATCTTCACGGCGTATTTGAACAGCATGTACAAACCGCTGCGCGTGCTGGCGCGCATTTCCACGCAGTATTCCAAAGCCATGGCCAGCGCCGAACGCATTACCGAAATTTTCAGCATAGAGCCGGAAACCCGCGACGATCACCATGGACGGCGTGTCGAAGCCTTTCGCGGCGAAATCGTTTTCGACAACGTGTCATTCGATTATGGCGACGGCAAAGGCGTGCTGCGAAATGTGTCGTTCACCATTGAAGCCGGGCAGCGCGTGGCTTTGGTCGGCGCTTCGGGCGCTGGAAAATCCACGATTGCCAGTCTGCTGTTGCGATTTTACGAACCGCAAGCAGGCGAGATTCGGATTGACGGCTTGACGTTGCGCGAATACGACCGCGAATCCTTGCGCAACCAGATTGGCGTCGTGTTGCAGGATTCGATTCTGTTTGGCGCTTCGGTGCGCGAAAACATTGCCTACGGCAAACCGCACGCGACTGACGAAGAAATCGAAACCGCCGCCCGCGAAGCGCATGCGCACGATTTCATCGCCGAATTGCCCGACGGTTACGAAACCATTCTCGGCGAACGCGGTTCGACCTTGTCTGGCGGGCAACGGCAACGATTGTGTCTGGCGCGCGCGTTGCTCAAACGGCCTTCGATTTTGCTGCTCGACGAACCGACCTCGGCGGTGGATGCAGAATCGTCGGCCTTGATTCAGCAAACCGTTCGACAACGATTGGCGGGGAAAACGATTCTGCTGATTTCCCACCAGTTCGCAGGGATCGAAAACTTCGATCAGATTCTGGTGTTGAAGAACGGCGAAATCGTCGAACGCGGCTCGCACGCACAACTGCTGGCTCAACGCGGGTATTACTTCGATTTGCTGAGCTACGGCGCTGTGCTCAACCCGTCGTAATTTTTCTTGTCACCAAAAACTACCGTTGGTCGTATTACACACTGATTGCCGGGCCGTTTTTCTCAAGGCTCGTTTCCATCAAACATTCAAATCAAATTCGGAAAGGATTCTACGCATGCGAAGAAACTTGCGTTCAACCCGTATCTTCATGGCTTTGTCGTTGGCGTTCTGTCTGGTGCTTTCCAACCTGGCAGCGTTGGCTCAGGGTTTTCAGGGAAATCAGGCTCCGCCGAAACCGCCGATCAATCAATCGGACGATCCGTTGTTGCGCGGTTTCGTCTGGCGTTCGATTGGACCGGCCAGCATGGGCGGGCGCATTGACGACATTGATGTCGTCGAAAGCAATCCGTCCATCATTTATGTCGGTTTTGCCACGGGAGGATTGTGGAAATCGGTCAATAACGGCACAACCTGGGAACCGATTTTCGACACGTATCCGACGGCTTCCATTGGCGACGTGACGATTTGCCAGGCCAACCCGGACATCATCTGGGTCGGCACGGGCGAACCGAACAACCGCCAAAGTTCCAGTTTCGGCGATGGCGTTTACAAATCCACCGACGGCGGCAAAACCTTCACCAACATGGGACTGAAGGAAACGCAGACCATCGCCCGCATCGTGATTGACCCGAAAGACCCGAACACGGTTTACGTCGCGGCGCTCGGCCATTTGTTCGGCCCCAACAAAGAGCGAGGTGTTTACAAAACTACCGACGGCGGCAAAACCTGGACGAACGTCAAATTCATTGACGAAGACACAGGCTTTACAGACATCGTAATTGACCCTTCCGATCCGAAAACTTTGTTTGCTGCTTCGTATCAGCGACGTCGCGTGCCGTGGGGATTCAATGGCGGCGGCCCCGGTTCCGCATTGTGGAAAACGACTGACGCCGGAAAAACCTGGACGAAAGTCGAAAGCAACGGCTGGCCGGAAGGAATGCTCGGTCGCATTGGCATAGATATTTCGCGGTCGAATCCGAATGTGCTGTATTCACAGGTCGAAGTCGGCCCAAGTCAGGGAACGGGAGTTCCTATGGAAAACGCCGCTGGCCAGCCAATCGCTGGCGGCGGCGGTGGCGGTGGCGGTTTTGGTGGAGGCCAGAACAATCCGAACGCTCCGCCCGATCCGAAAAAAGCGGGTTTGTGGCGTTCGGACGACAAAGGCAAAACCTGGCGCATTGTCAGCAACAACAACAATCGCCCAATGTATTACAGCAAGCTTCGCATTGACCCGTCGAACGCGGAAATCGTTTACACCGGCGGACTGAATTTCAGCCGCTCAACCGACGGCGGCAAAACGTTCAAGAATCTGGCAAACGTGGCGCACAGCGATCATCACGCCATCTGGGTCAATCCGAAAAACGGCAACCACGTGATTGTCGGCAATGACGGCGGATTGAATTTCAGTTATGACCAGGGCGAAACCTTCGATTTCATCAACACCATTGCCGTGTCGCAGTTTTACGCCGTCTCGGCGGATATGCGGCGACCGTATTTTGTTTGTGGCGGATTGCAGGATAACGGCAGTTGGTGCGGCCCCAGCCAGACACGTTCGGGCGGCGGAGGCATTGGCGGTGGTGGAGGAGCCGGAATCACCAACGCCGAATGGTTTCGCATTGGCGGCGGCGACGGTTTTTACACGCTGCAAGACCCGACCGATCACACCATTGTCTATTCCGAATCGCAGCAAGGCGCGATGCAACGTTACGACCTGAAAACCGGACGCAGCACTTCGATTCGTCCGCGCGCTGCTCAACGCCCCGGCGGACGCGGTGGCGGCCAAGCGGCTCAGGGTGGGCAGCCCGGCCAACAACCGACGCCGGAACAGCAAGCACAACAGGCGCAAATGATGCAGATGGCCCAGGCGATGGGCTTCGGCAACCAGGCGCAATCCAATATCGTGCCTGCGCCTCCGGCTGGTGAACAGTATCGGTTCAACTGGAGCACGCCGATGGCGTTGTCTCCGCACAATCCCAGCATCGTTTACGCCGGAGCGAACAAGTTCTTCAAATCGCTCGACCGCGGAAACACCTGGACGGCTTCCGCCGATCTGACCAAGCAAATCAATCGCACTCAACTTTCGATCATGGGCGTCAAAGGCAGCGAACCCATGGCGTCGAAAAACGATGGGCAGGCCAATTACAGCAACCTGACGACCCTTGCCGAATCGCCCGTTCAGCCCGGAGTGATCTGGGTAGGAACCGATGACGGCAACGTGCAGCTCAGCAAAGACGGCGGAGCGACCTTTACCAACGTGGCTCCGAACATTCCCGTGCTGGCCGCCAATAACCATCAGGTTTCGCGCGTTGAACCTTCGCACTTCGACGCGGGAACCTGCTACGTTTCAGTGGACGCTCATCGCAGCGACGATCACAAGCCGTATGTTTACGTCACCAAGGATTTCGGCGCGACGTGGACTTCGGTCGTCGGCAATTTGCCGCTTGGGAACGTCAACGTCATTCGCGAAGACCACAAGAACAAAAACCTGTTGTTTGTGGGAACGGAATACGGTTTGTTCGTCTCGCTCAACGGCGGCGGCGAATGGAAGAAATTCATGACCGGATTGCCGACCGTTCGTGTGGACGATTTGCTGATTCATCCGCGCGATAACGATCTGATCGCCGGAACGCACGGACGAGGCATCTGGATTTGCGACGACATTTCGCCGTTGCAGCAACTGAATGAAAAAGTGTTGGCCGGCGGAGCGCATTTGTTTGACGCGCGTCCCGGAGTTTTATGGCAGAACGACATCTCGCTCAATCGGTACGCAGGCGGGCAAAAAGCATTCAAAGGCGAAAACCCGCAGCCCGGAACAGCGCTCAGTTATCATCTGGGCGCTGCGGCGACGGGCGATGTCAAAATCACTGTTTCGGACATCACGGGCAAAGTCGTCCGCAACATCAACGGCACTAAAGAGCTTGGCATGAACCGCGTGCAATGGAATTTGCGTGGCGATCCTCCGCCGCGTCCTGCCGGATTTGGCGGCGGAGGTGGCGGTGGCCGTCAAGGTGGCCAAGGCGGGGCCGCTCAGCAAGGCGGCCAAGCTCCACCAGCGACTGGTCAGGCTGGGCAAACCGGCCAACCGCCTGCTGCTCCGCAACCCGGTCAAGGTGGCGGCGGAGGTTTCGGTGGTCGTGGCGGATTCAATGTCGGGCTGCCGCTTGAACCCGGTGTTTATCTGGTCAAATTGACGGTTAATGGCAAGGAACTGACGAGCAAAGTCGTCATCGAAGCCGACCCCAACGTCAAATAATCACCAAAGGGAAACTCAATCCGGCGGAAGCTCTTGTTCTTGTGCAAGCGCTTCCGCCGTTTCGTTCTTATGTCGAATGCAGTTTTGGAGTGCGACGACTTGTCGTCGCTTTGGCATTCTTTGTGGAGCGAATCTTTATGACAAAACCTATCCTTCTTTTGCTTGGAATGTTGCTTGTCAATGCAACTGCCAACGCTCAATGGCAAGTTCAAACCAGCGGCACGACGGCGCGTTTTCGCGGTGTCAGCGCCGTGTCAGATCAAATCGCCTGGGCCAGCGGCGCGAACGGAACTTATGCACGAACAATTGACGGCGGCAAAACCTGGCAAGCCGCCACCTTGCCCGGAGCCGAGAAACTGGATTTTCGCGATGTCGAAGCCTTCGATGCGAACACGGCTTATTTGCTGAGCATAGGGCCGGGCGATGCTTCGCGGATTTACAAAACGACTGATGGCGGCAAAAGCTGGGCGTTGCAATTCACCAACACAAATCCGAAAGCCTTTTTCGACGCCATAGCCTTTTGGGATGTGAACAACGGGTTGGCGGTCAGCGATCCTGTGGATGGGCGTTTTGTAGTCATTCGTACCAGCGACGGCGGCAAAACCTGGACGCCGATTTCGCCGCAAAACATGCCGCCAGCTTTGGAAGGCGAAGGCGCGTTTGCCGCCAGCGGAACCTGTTTGATCGCTCAAGGCAAAACCAACGCCTGGTTTGCCACGGGCGGAGCCAAAGTTGCGCGCGTCTTTCGTTCGATGGACAACGGCCAGACGTGGTTTGTCGCCAGCACGCCGATCAAAACCGGCAACGCGGCTTCGGGAATTTTTTCTATCGCCTTCAAAGATGCCCGGTTGGGAATTGTGGTCGGCGGCGATTACCAGAAAGAAAAAGAAGCCAGCGATCAGATTGCCATTACCCAAGATGGCGGACGCAACTGGACGCTGGTCAAAAAATCCGGCTTGACGGCATTTCGTTCGGCGGTGACGTGGATTGGCAATTCAGAGTTGCTGGCGGTTGGGCCTTCGGGGAGCGATCTTTCAACCGACGACGGCGCAAGCTGGAACGCGAATGACGCCGCTGGCTTTCACGCATTCAGCTTTGCGCGCAAAGGCAATACAGGCTGGGCCGTCGGCGAAAAGGGCCGCATCGGTAAATTCAAACGATAAGAATTGAGAGCTGAAAAACTTTACCGTCACAGGCGCGGAGAACCGCAGAGGTTTCGTTGAGTCTTTTGCCCTCTGCGCTTTCTTTGCGTTCTCTGCGTCTCTGCGGTTTTTATACCTTGCTGAGTTTCTTAATCAGTTCGCACCTGCACCAACACATCGCCCGGCGAAACAACCTGGCCGGTTTGCACCTTGATCGTCTCGACGAAGCCGTCCGCCGCCGCACGAATGGTTTGTTCCATCTTCATTGCTTCCAGAATCAACAGGGCATCGCCCGCCGAAACTTGTTGGCCTTCGCTGACCAGAATCTTCAGCACTACGCCGGGCATTGGCGAACTGGCTGCGCCGGATGAATCCGCTGATTGCGGAATCGGATGGCGAAGCAATCTAATCACCACGCTGCTGCCCAACGACGAGGCCACGTATAACTTTTCGCCGACTTCGGTAATGCGAAATTCGCGTTGAATGCCGTCAATCGCCAATCGAATTGCTCCACGCTCACAAAACAGAATCTCCGCCGTTGAGTTTGTGCCCATCGTCGTGACTTCAAATTTGCCACCGACGAATTGCCAGGCCACTTCGGTCTCTTGTTCGCCGACTTTCAATTTGATCGAAGGCGCGCGGTAAGGATTGTTGCGATAACTCGGCGGAATTTGCGCCAGCAGCGAATCCGCTGTTTGCCAGCTTCGTTGCAGATACATCGCCGCCGCAATCGCCGAAGCCTGATTCAATTGTTCATTCGCGCCGCCTATCAATTCGTCCAGATGTTCGGTGATGAATGAAGTGTGAGCTTCGCCGCCGACAAAGGCTGGATGCTCAACCAATCGAATCAGAAAATCGCGATTGGTCGTCACGCCTTGAGCCGACAACTGCCGCAAGGCATAACTCAGTTTGCGAATTGCCGTCGCCCGGTCATCGGCATGAGCAATCAGTTTGGCCAGCATAGGATCGTAATAAATGCCGATTTCGCTTCCGGCTTCGACTCCGGCGTCAATTCGCAATCCATCAACCGATTCGGGCAAACGCCAATCGTGCAGCGTGCCGGTTGCGGGCAAAAAACTGTTGTCGGGGTCTTCGGCATACAAACGGGCTTCAATGGCGTGGCCGCTGGTTTTCAGCTCGCTTTGCGAAAAGGGAAGCGGCTTGCCTTCGGCGATTTCGATTTGCAGTTTGGCCAGATCGAATCCGGTGATGGCTTCGGTGACGGGATGTTCAACCTGCAACCGCGTGTTGACTTCTATGAAGTAAAACTCGCCCGTTGACGTCAAAATGAACTCGACCGTGCCTGCATTGCTGTAATTGATGGCGCGCCCGACTTTGACGGCTGCTTCTCCCATCTTCGCACGAAGCTCGTCATCAACCGCAGGCGAAGGGCTTTCTTCGATCACTTTTTGATGACGACGTTGCAGCGAACAATCGCGTTCGAACAAATGCACCAGATTGTCGTGCTGGTCGCCCAGCAATTGCACTTCGACGTGGCGCGCCGTTTCGATGAATTTTTCCAGCAGCAACGCGCCGTTGCCGAAGGCTTTTTCCGCTTCGCGCCGCGCGGCTTCGATGGCGTCGGCGATTTCGTGTTCGCTGCGAACGACGCGCATGCCTTTGCCGCCCCCGCCTGCCGAAGCTTTGATCAGCACCGGAAAACCGATTTTCAGAATCTCAGCGCGCAAAGTTTCGTCGTCCTGTGTTTCGCCGTCGTAACCGGGAACGACCGGACAACCCGCCGCCGCCGCCAATTTTCGCGCCGGGCTTTTCAGTCCCATTTTGCGAATGGCTTCCGGCGAAGGCCCGATGAAAATAATTCCTGCCGCCGTGCAGGCTTCGGCAAACTCAGCGTTTTCAGAAAGAAATCCATAACCGGGATGAATCGCTTCTGCGCCCGTCAATTTGGCAGCTTCCAGAATTCTTTCAACGTTCAAGTACGAGTTTTTGACCGGAGCTTCGCCCAGTCGAACGGCTTCGTCAGCAAACCGAACGTGCGGTGTATTGGCGTCGGCGTCTGAGTAAACAGCGACTGTGGCAATGCCCATTGCGCGACACGTCCGCATTACTCGCAGAGCGATTTCACCGCGATTGGCAATCAGGATTTTGCGAAATGAGGTTTGGGTCATTGTGCGATGGCGAGTCTGGTTACGGCTGATCTTCAGCTTTGGACTCAGGCGGGAGCGCACGCCCGGTTTTCAGCTTTTCATTTTCAAGTTTGAGACGTTCGATTTCCAGGAATTGCCTGAAGATCAAATCTCTATTCCTGTCCCGCTCAACGAGTTGGGCCAGATCAATCGCCATTTGTTCCACTCGTCTGGTCAAGTTATTGACCTGTCGTTCCGAATCATCAATGCGTTTGTCCTGATGTTTAAGCTTTTCATTGATGGTGAAAATCAGTGAGAGGAGTTCGGAGATATTCTTCCACATAAGCCAGCTTTTCCTTTATGCGTTCCAGCATCGCATCCGTCTCGGCACTTCGAGCTTCGATGATTGGTTTTCGCGCTTCATACTCTTCGTTGGATTGGCGCAATTGAAGAATCGCTTCTTCGATTGCTTTTTCGAGAGTTGGCATATCGGCCTCCAGTACCTCAAAAGTCAGCGGTTGGTTCATAAACATACCTCCAAAACGATGGCATCTTAACACAGCCGGTTTGCAGCCTGAAAATTTATGCCAGATGAATTCAGGCTTTTTGTCAGCTTTTTTTATCAAAACGCATATAGTTCGGATCAAGGTAATCAATCAAATCCACCAACGCATGCTGCAAATCCTTGAGCCTGCCGTTGTCAGTTGATAAATCTTTGGCTATCTCTTCGATGCTCCATTGCAGGTGCTCGAACCAATATCGAAAGCTCTCATCCTTCTTCTCGAAAAAAGCAGCATAGCCAATGCAAGTGTTCCCATTGCTTTGCTGTGAGATCATCAGTTCGCCGATGGCCCGCTGCTCACCCCTGAAAACTCTAAACACTCTGCCGTATTTACTGGAAAGTATGATCTCGCGGATATTTTCCTGAAGCCTTGAGAGTTCACGTGTTGCCTCAACTTCACCAAGGTCCAAGAACTGCACTTCGGAGCGGATGATTTCGGTCCAAGCGAAATACTGAGCAAAAACGTAATGAGTATTTTCGATAATGTAAACACGGCTTCGTTCGCGTCCGGAAGTGTTGAAGTTTCTCAAAAGCGTTTTTTTGAGAATGTTGTAACAGCGGCTTTGAAGTTCAAATGCTGCCAGCACCAACGGCTCACGATACTTGGCTAACACCTCTTCGGCTTTCTCGGTTTTCTGCCGCGATTCTTTTTTCTGCTGCAATTCGTCTTTCAGCTTTTCCAGGCTGGCCTGATTTTCAGCTTGCATCTTGGCGATGCTGGTTTGGGTTTCGGTTTGCATCCTGGCTACACGGTTTTGTGTCCGGTAAGCAAAGATCGCAGTCGTCACCGCCGTGATAATGGAGGCAACTGCGGCGATTAAAGCGGCAGCATAGGTGCTCATCCTCAAACTCCTTTCAATGGCGAAACACGCCCCATTCCATGGTTCCTGCGAACGGTTTTTGGTACGCCGCCATCAACGCGATGGCCAGCACTGTCCGCGTATCGCGCGGATCAATGATGCCGTCGTCCCACAATCGAGCCGTCGCAAAGTAAGGATCGGATTCTTTTTCGATTTGCGCTTCCAGCATCTGTTTGGCGATGGCGGCTTTGGCTTCGTCGAATTCGACTTTGGCGCGCGAGGCGGCTTCACGTTTGATGATGTCCATCACGCCGGCCAGTTGCTGGCCGCCCATCACGGCGATGCGATGATTCGGCCAGGTGAACACGAATCGCGGATCGTAAGCGCGCCCGCACATGGCGTAATTGCCCGCGCCATAACTGCTACCAACCATCACCGTAATTGCCGGAACGGTGGAATTCGACACGGCGTTGATGAGTTTCGCGCCATTGCGAATGATGCCTTGCTCTTCGTAATTGCGCCCGACCATGAAGCCCGTGATGTTTTGCAGAAAAATCAGCGGAATGTGTTGCTGGTTGCAAAGCTGTATGAACTGCGCGCCTTTGGCCGCCGATTCGGAAAGCAGCACGCCGTTGTTGCCCAGAATGCCGACCAGAAATCCGTGAATGCGTGCCCAGCCTGTGATGAGCGTCGAACCGTACAACGGTTTGAATTCTTCAAAGCGCGAACCGTCCACGATGCGCGCAATGACTTCTTTCACATCGAACGGCACGCGGACATCGGCGGAAACAATGCCCAGCAATTCATCGGCGGGATAAAGCGGTTCTTCGCTTTGCTCGCGGTTGGGCGTGATGCTCGGTTGTAAGTGCGCGACGATCTGACGCGCAATTCGCAAACTATCAAGTTCGTCTTCGGCGAGATAATCTGACAAGCCGGAAATTTTGGAATGCATTTCGGCTCCGCCCAAACTTTCTTCGTCCACGATTTCGCCAGTCGCCATTTTGACCAGCGGCGGCCCGCCCAGAAAAACCTGAGCCTGCTTTTTGACCATCACCACGTAATCGGACATTCCAGGCAAATAGGCTCCGCCCGCCGTCGAATTGCCAAAGACGACTGAGATGCTGGGAATGCGCGCTTTTGACCGGCGTGTGATTTCCTTGAAACCCGCGCCGCCCGGCACGAAGATTTTGTGCTGCACGGGCAAATCGGCTCCGGCAGATTCGACCAGCGAAATCGAAGGCAAATGATTCGTCGCCACCACTTCGGCCAGCCGTGCGTTTTTACGCGAACCGATTTCGCTGACTGCGCCGCCTTTGACGGTGGCTTCGTTGGCGATGATGAAGCATTGGCGACCAGAAACCAGCCCGACTCCGCCAACCACGCCAGCGCCGACAAATTCGGCTTCCATATTGACTCCGGCCAGCGGCGCGATTTCCAGAAAGTACGAACCTTCGTCGAGCAGCAATTCGATGCGTTCGCGCGGCAATAACTTTCCGCGCGCAATGTGGCGTTTGACGTATTGCTCGCCTCCGCCCAGCGTGGATTTTTTCAGCTCTTCTTTCAGGCGTTCGACGCTGGCGCGATTTGCAGCATAGTTCGATTGGTAAGTTTCGGATTTTGAATCAGCAAATGATTTGATCGGGTGCATGGTCTTAGTCAGAAGTTGTGTTCAGTTTCCAGTCAACGTCCATTTCTACGGAATGCCGCGATGATACTGCGACAGCAAGGCTGTTGGGTCAAACTTTCAGGTCAGTTGCTTGGCATAGCACAAAAAATCGCGCAAGGTTTCAACAAAACCTTGCGCGATTGTAACGCCGTCATTTGCGCGTAAGCGTCAAGGAGCGTAATACCCCGACACGTCTATCACCAGTTCCGTGGTGGACAAGGCGTAGATTTTGAACGCGCCATCGGTTCCCAATCCCACTGTGAAATGGCGATTGAAAATCTGCCCGGACAGGTAATTGGAAGTCGCCACCGTCGGTCGCGTCACAGTGCTCGGCCAGAAAGTCAGAAAACCTCCCAGCGCGGGTTGCACCACCGTGGCGTTGCCGACAATCGCCTGAGCCGTGTTTGCAATCGTGCAGACTCCGCGCGCCATTTGCGGCGTTTCGACCATTGCCGCAATCGGCGTTGCCGGAGTAAAGCAGCCAGGTTCGCTTGGGCGCGTGTCCAGCAACCGAGACGGAGTGATGGGCGTAAACAGCAATCCAAGTCCGTTGGCGTCCATCGCGTCTTCGCTGAAATATCCTGTCACGTCAACAACCAGGTGAGTGGTCGCCAGGGTGAAGATATTGAATTGACCTGTGGGCGACAGGCTGACGACGATTGGCGAGTTGAGAATTTCTCCGGCGGAATAATTGCCGCTGGAAATAAGCGGACGGGCGACGTTGGATGGATAGAGCGTCAGAAATCCCAGACTTGCTGGGTTGACCGTTGTGGCATTGCCCACCAGAGCTTTTGCCGTACTTGGAATGGTCACGCCGCTGCACGTGCCGGTTCCTTGTTGTGTGGTGACGGTGTTGCCGTTCAATGGCGTTCCCGGAGTGAAGCAGCCAGGTTCTCCAGGACGTGTTTCCAGCAATCGCACCGGACTCGGCAGCGGGTGGAAATACAACCCGCCCGTTACCGGAGGCGCGTAATAACCGGTGACATCTACGACTATGTGTGTAGTTGTGGTGACGAAAATCTTGAACGCGCCGTCCGCGTTGCCCAAACCCACAGTGAAGACGTTGTTGCGAATTTCATTTGGCAGGAAATTGGAATTGGCGACTGTCGGTTGCGTGGCATCGCTGGGATAAATCGTCAGAAATCCGCCGCCGGAATCAACCGTCGTGACGTTGCCGACCACGGCTTGAGCCGAAACGGGAATTCCGCACAATCCGCGCGCAATTTGTGTTTTCGATGTTCCACCCGGAACGGCAGGCGGCGTCAGTCGCGTATCCAGCAAACGGCACGGCGTAATGGGATAAAACATCAATCCGGTTCCGCTGATGACGACGGAGTAATTCCGTGTTCCCATACAGCCGTTGGCGTCGGTGGCTTTGATGACGAAGTTAAACACGCCGGTCGTGTTTGGCGTTCCGGTCAGATTTGTGCCAACCAGATTGACTCCGTTCGGCAGCGAACCGGAATCCAGCGAAAATGTGTAAGGCGCGGTTCCGCCCGATGCGCTCAGCGATTGCGAATACGCCGTGCCGTTGAATCCGGCGGGTAACGTCGTGGGACTGACGACGACAGTCGTGTTGGGCGGGCAACCGGTGGCAGTCGCCTGCGCGCAAGCGGATTGCTCCGATTCGCAAACGCCCGCCGCGTCCACGCCTGCAACTTTGTATGCGTACGTCACGCTCCCGCTGACAGTGTTGTCAACGTAACTGGTTCCGTTCACGCCCGAAGCGATCAGAGAAAAGCTTCCAGGCGAAACGCAGGTGCCTGTCGCGCGATATACCTTGAAGGTCGAAGCCGGCGACGCGCCGTTCGTCCAGTTGACTGTGATCTGGTTGAACGCGGTTGGCGAAGCGGCTGCGCCTGTCGGAACATCCGGTGGCGTGCAAGGCGTTTCAGTGATTTTTGCCGTCCAGATTTCTTCGCGCGCGTTGTTGCGGCGATCCGTCCACGAAGGGAAAAAGATTCCCGCATAACCTGACAATCCGTTGTAATCGCCATACTGATTGCCGCTGTCGGAACCGGAGGTGGTTTCGTCGGTCTGCGCCGTTGTGATCTGTTGCGGCATTGACCAGGTCACACCGTCATTGGTCGAAATCTGGTAATAAACGTGGACTTTCTTGCGCCCCGGAGTGTCGGCGACCGTGTCGTAATACATGATGGCCACCGCGCCGTTGGTTTCGTCCACCACCAGCCACTGATTGAATTGATCGTTCAATCCGGCCTGATTGTTGATTTTGACGGCGGGCGACCAGGTAGCGCCGCCGTCAGTGGAGCGCGCAAACCAGATGCGGGTTTTGCAGGTCGAATTGACGTTGCTGCCCGGTTCGTTTGACGGGGCAGTGCATCCGGTATCGCCGCTCAAATCCGTCCACGAGGTGTAAACCATGTTTTTTGTCTGTGTTTTGTATGCGCCCGACGACGTGTAAATCAGCGCGCGGCGTCCATTAAACGAAGGAACTCCGATGTCGAATCCGTCAAAGGTCGTGGCGATTTGAACCGGCGTGCCATAAGACGTGCCGCCGTTGGTGGATTTGGCGACGAAAATGCGGCGGTTGCCGGTTGTCGGCCAAAACGCGAAAACTTCGCCAGCGCTGTTGGTTTTGATGTCCGAACCGATGGCTGTGCCAGTGCTTTCCGCGCCGGTGACTTGCAGCGGCGTTGACCACGTTCCGCTGACTCCGGCTGTGCGACGGCTGACGTAACCCGGAGCGCCGTTGTGCCAGATGGCGTATTGCTGGTTGAAAAAGGGCGAACTGGAACTGTGATCCACCCAGACCATTTGTTTGTCTACGCTGGTTTGCGAACCGGAGGGCGTGGCTTCAAACGTCCATGTCGCGCCGTTGTCCGTCGTGAAATAGTTTCGCATTCGCAAAGTGCCGCCCTGAATGCCCAGAGTGGACGACCATCCGCGACCATCCGAAGTCCAATCCACGGTCGGATCGGAATGGAAGGTGTCGCTGGCGGTGAATGGAAGCGAGGTTTGTCCCCAGCTTGTACCGCCGTCAGTGGAATAAAACATTGCCTGGCGTCCGCCGCTGGTGATGGCATTCGAGCCGGAAATAATCTTCATCGGATCGAAATAATTGATGCGAATGTCAGATTCGCTGCGGGCGCTGGATTGCGGACCGGAAATCCGCTGTTCTCCGGTGACAGTCGCTTCAGGATTGGCTTGCGGCGGAAACGATGGGTCAGGTTTGCCGGGTTTCAGATCCTGGTGATGTTCCATCCATTCGACGATTTCCTTCAGCACCAGCGGATAACCTCCCGTCGGATCGGTTGAGGAGTAAACGAGTTCGGGATGCGCTTTTCGCCACCAGACACGAATCCACGGCGGCAATCCGCGGTTGTCACTGGCTTCGTCCAGTCGCAACATTCCGAATTCCTGATTGTCTTTGATCAATTGCTCGAACGCGCTGCCCGGAGTGGCTTTGGCTTTGGTCAATTGCGCCGCCAACGACGGCCATGGAGAATTTTGCGCCGAAGTCGTTGTCGTCAAACTGGCCAACAGTTTTCGGGCTTGCGAAGACGTGGCAGGCAAAATCAACGAAAGGATCAGCAAACATAGTGCGACCAGCAGAAAAAGGTTTTTTTTCTTCACGTAAGAGGTCTCCTCTTGAGTTTATGAATTAAGCCGAAGGCTTAATTACGGGTTTGGTAAACACCAATGGACATGGAGTTTGATATTGGGGATGTTACGGCAGAAATTGAATTTTGGAATTTGTTGCCAGTGAGCGCGCGCATCATACGATTGACCTTTGAAGGCGTCAACGCGGCTGTCTTGCTTTTGGGAAACTGCGATGAAATCATCCAGACCATGCAAGAAATCGGCTTCATCATTTGTTTAACTCTTCTTTTTGGCGGTTGTGCTTCGCCGGGACAGGTGACGACCAACACACCGCAATCGCAGCAAAGCGTATATCCTCCAGTCATTGAAGACTCCCCACCTCGGCAACAGGCGGCGCGCGAAGCCTGGAATCAATTTCTTAGGGATTGGAGCTTGCCGGAAGTCAAAGCAGACCTGATGCCTGTGCTGAATTCGCCACGTTCTTTGCCAACGGAATTAGCCGGTCGTATCAAACTCAAATCTGCATCGAACTTGTTTGGCGAAATCGAAGTGAAAGAAGCGTTGCGGGAATTCATTGAACGATCCGGCTCGGTGTTATGCGGCAATTCGATCAGCTTGCGGGATTTGTCGCTGGTGTCGTTTGCCGACGAAGGGAAGTTTTTCCGCGTGGTTTATTGGCAGGCGAATTACGCCTATCAAATTGCAGAACCATACGGAGAATTGCGATTGGTCGTCGCGAAAACCGGCGAACTGTTGCAATGGAACAGCAGCTTGCTGCCCGTTGTCAGTCTGCCCACACAAGCCACGGTCAAACCTCTGACGTTGTATGAAAAATTGCTCGGACGCCAATTCAGCTACACGACCATCGCCGGCCAACCGCAAACGTACAAAGTCGCTTCGCGCGAAGCCATCAAAATCGGCGATTTGATCGTGTACCCAAAACTCGAAGCCAACCGCCTGGAAATTCACCTGGCGTATCCGGTGATTGTCGGCAACGGAATGACCTGGACGGTCTTCGTTGACGCCATCACTGGCGCAGAACTCGGCGTCAAACAGAACTTCGCTTCCTGAATCGCCAGTCACAGCTTTTAGAAACCAAAACGTTGACAAAATCAGGATCGGTTCCTATCATCCGGTTCGTGTCAGTATCCGCCGTCGAAAATCTGCTTAAAGAATCGCGCAGCGCCATTCTCGACCTGCTGAAGATCAATGGGGCGATGAGCGTTGAACAGTTGGCGCAATCGCTCGACGTGTCGAAGGTGTGCGTGCGGCGACATTTGAACTTGCTGGAAAGCGACGGCATTGTCGCCTTCGAGCAGGAAAAGCATGAGCGCGGGCGTCCGCGATTTATGTATCGGCTGACCGAAAAAGCGCGGTGTTTGTTTCCGCATCTGTACGATGAATTTGCCAAAGAAGTGTTGGTTCATTTGCAGCGGCAATTTGGCGAGGATGCCTTGTTGAAGGTTTTGAGCGCACGTGCGGATGAATTGATTGCTCAGTTAAAAGAACAACTGGCTGAACTGAGCTTTGACGAACGGGTCAGGGAATTGACCAAAGTCGTCAACGCCAAAGGGTATCTGGCGGAAACTCGCAAGATGAAAGACGGCAGTTACCGTTTGCGCCAGCGAAATTGTCCGACGGAAAACGTCGCCGTAGCGTATCCGCACGTTTGCGAAGAAGAAATTCGCGTATACCGCGAAGCTCTGGGCTGCGAAATCATACGCGAATGTCGCATCGCCGATGGCGCGCAGCAGTGTGAATACCGCATCGTGCCGCGTACGCTGACCCAAATTTCAAGGAAGATGAAAAAGTGAGATGACTGAAGTTGCCACTCAAACAATTACTGAAGAAGTTGTACTGAATGCGTTGCGGGCAGTGAAAGACCCCGATCTGCACAAAGACATCGTGACGTTGAACATGATCCGCGATGTGAGCATCTGCGGAGGCATTGTTGGCTTTCGGTTTGTGTTGACCACGCCTGCCTGTCCGGTGCGCGACCAACTGAAATTCGAAGCCGAAAAAGCCGTGATGGCTGTTCCCGGCGTAGAGCGCGTCGAAGTAAAAATGGACGCCGAAGTTCCGAAGGCGCGCGGTTCGCTCGATAAAGCCGAAATTGCCGGAATCAATCACATCATCGCAGTGACTTCCGGCAAAGGTGGTGTAGGTAAATCTACTGTGGCGGTGAATCTGGCTGTGTCGCTCAGTTTGATGGGCGCGCGCGTCGGAATTGTGGACACGGACATTTATGGCCCGAACGTTCCAATTATGATGGGCGGACGAGATATGCCTATGGTGCGTGGCGACAAGATCATTCCGCCCGCATATCACGGTGTTAAAACCATGAGCATCGGCTTGCTCAATCCCGGCGACAAAGCCGTTGTCTGGCGCGGCCCGATGTTGACTTCAGCAGTGTCTCAGTTTCTTCGGCAAGTCGAATGGGGAGAACTGGATTATCTGGTCGTGGACATGCCGCCGGGAACGGGCGATGTGCAGTTGAGCCTGGCGCAGATGGTTTCCATCGCCGGAGCTGTGCTGGTTACCACGCCGCAGGAAGTCGCGCTGAGTGATGTTCGCAAGGCATATAACATGTTCGAGCAGTTGAATGTGCCTATGCTGGGCGTGGTCGAAAACATGAGTTATTTCGAGTGTGCGCACGGAGAAAAGTATTTCATCTTCGGCAATGGCGGCGGCGAATCCCTGGCTGGAAATTTCGACATTCCGTTTCTGGGCGCGGTTCCGATTGCTGTCAGTATCAGAGAAGGTGGCGATTTGGGCGTGCCTATCGTCATCAGTCAACCGGACAGTCCGCAGGCGAAGGCTTTTACTCATGTGGCGCAGAACGTTGCCGCTCAAGTGAGCATCGCAGCGATCAAAGCCAACAAGGCATTGCCGGTTTTGAATTTGAAAAAGTAATTTGACGCTGTTTGTAACTATGGCTATCTTTCGCTTGGCGATTGAGCGGGCGATCTTGATAGATGCAATCATCTTTAACTTGAGGCAGGCTAAAAAAGCGTCTGCCGAAAATTCCTTTAGGAGAAAACCATGAATCTGACTTTGACTGAAACTGCGGTTAGCGAAGTGCGAAAGTTTATCGAATCTGAAAACGTCGGAACCGATGGCGGGTTGCGCGTGCGTGTTGTGCCGGGCGGATGCTCTGGATTTCAATATGGCATGAACATCGAAGAAGCTCCTCAGGCCACTGATGAAGTTGTCGAAACTGCCGGGCTGAAAGTGTTTGTGGATATGTTCAGTGCCCAATATCTGGAAAACGTTCAAATTGATTACGTCAACAGTGTCATGGGGTCGGGATTTACGTTCAACAACCCGAATGCTTCGGGTGGTTGCGGTTGTGGCACCTCTTTCTCGGCATAATGAATGTCTCAAAATATGAAATGGCTCTCGCCGAATGCGCGTCGAGAGCCATTTTTCTTCGGGCGAGCTAATCAGTAATTATTACTATTACTGATTATTGACAGAAATGAGGTCAGGGAATAAGATGCTTGCCGTCTCTGCAATGAATTTACGAAACACAAAACAACGTCAGGCGATTCTTGATGCAATCGAGGCTCATGGCGGTCATCTGACCGCGGAAGAGATTTACAAAATCGTCAAGCGTCGTCATCCGCGGTTGAGTTTGGGCACGGTGTACCGCAATTTGCGGGTGCTGGCCGGGCAGGGAACTGTCCGCGAACTCGATTTTGGAATGGCTATTACCTATTTCGAGACGACGAAAGACACGCACTACCATTTGGTTTGCCGGGTGTGCAGTGGAATCGTTGATGTTGAAATGGAGCTTGAAAAGAAATTGATGAAACTGGTCGGACAGGCGGATGGGGTCCGAGGATTTCAGATTGAAAATCACAGATTGGATTTTGTAGGTGTGTGTGAAGCTTGCCAAGCCAAACCTGCCCGAGCCGCCAAACAAATTCGCGCGCTCAGGGCGCGGTAATGACTGTTTTCCTTTTTTTTCAATTGGAGAAATTGCATGCCGGTTCTTAAAGGATCGAAGACGCATGAAAATCTGAAGCTGGCTTTCGCCGGTGAAGCTCAGGCCAATCGTCGCTACCTGTATTTTGCCCGTCAGGCTGACATCGAAGGTCATACTGAAATCGCCGGCCTGTTCCGCGACACTGCCGAAGGCGAAACAGGGCATGCGCACGGACACCTGGACTTTTTGAAGGAAGTGGGCGATCCGGTAACTGGCGAACCTTTTGGCGATACGGTGGCAAATTTGAAATCGGCGATTGTCAGCGAAACCTACGAATACTCTGAGATGTACGTTGAGTTCGCCAAAATTGCCCGCTCCGAAGGGTTCGAAGAAATCGCGGAATGGTTCGATACGCTGGCGAGAGCGGAACGCTCGCACGCCGGGCGGTTTCAAAGAGGTCTCGATTCAATCAGCTAGACGAGCGTCTGGCTGCAAAAACACAAACGCCTTCAGCAAGTTTCAGAAGTTGGCGCTGCCGAAATTGCCAAAGGCGTCAGGGAGAATCCAAAAACGGATTCCATCATTTTCTGGGACAAACTCCAGTAACCGATTGGCCGCTGGCTTTCATGCTCAGAAAGACGCGGTATGGTAAACACGGCGTCTCGCTTAGTCAAAAGCCAAGGCGATTCCTGGCGACCAACGGTCATGGGGGGTTGTTTAGCAGCAGTACGATTTCCAGCAATCTGAGCAGACTGGGCGGTCATGCACAGAGAAGTCACACAGTTAAATCTGAGCGGGTTTTCCGTTCGATCAAGGAGGAGTCAATGAACAAGTACCTGAAGACGTTGCTCGCCGCTTTCGCGATGGCTTCAACATTATTACTGTCAACTTTCGAAGTCGGCGCTCAAGCCCCACAATTCTGGTGGCCTGAGCAACTCGACCTCACACCTCTACGGCAAACTTCCGCCGGAGCCAATCCGATGGGAGATAAGTTCGATTACGCCAAAGAATTCGCCAAGCTCGATCTCAATGCCGTCAAAGCCGACATCAAAAAAGCTCTGACGACGTCGCAATCCTGGTGGCCAGCCGATTACGGCAATTACGGCCCATTTTTTATTCGCATGGCCTGGCACAGCGCCGGAACCTATCGCGTGGCGGATGGACGCGGTGGCGCAGGTGGCGGTCAACAACGCTTCGAGCCGCTCAATAGCTGGCCGGATAACGGCAACCTGGACAAGGCGCGTCGTTTGCTGTGGCCGATCAAACAAAAATATGGCCAGAAAATTTCCTGGGCTGATCTGATGGTGTTGGCCGGAAATGTCGCCATCGAATCCATGGGATTGAAAACTTACGGTTTTGCCGGTGGACGCGCAGACGATTGGGTTCCCGATACTGTTTATTGGGGGCCGGAAAAGAAATGGCTCGACGATCAGCGTTACAGTGGAGATCGCAAACTGATGAATCCGCTTGCCGCTGTGCAGATGGGTTTGATCTACGTCAATCCCGAAGGCCCGAATGGAAAGCCCGATCCGCTGGCAGCGGCCAGAGACATCCGGGATACGTTCGGTCGCATGGCGATGAACGATGAAGAAACGGTTGCGCTGATTGCCGGTGGGCATACTTTCGGCAAAGCGCACGGCGCGCATGATCCCGGTAAATGCACCGGCCCGGAACCTGCCGCCGCCGGCATTGAAGAGCAGGGATTTGGTTGGACGAACAAATGCGGCAAAGGCAATGCGGGCGACACGGTCACCAGCGGTCTGGAAGGAGCCTGGACTGCCACGCCGACGGCCTGGAGTTCGCAATACCTGGCCAACCTGTTTGCTTATGACTGGGTGCAAACCAAGAGTCCCGCAGGAGCGACTCAGTGGATTCCTGCTGGTGGTAAAGCTGCCAACACCGTACCCGATGCGCACGACCCGTCCAAGCGCCACGCGCCAATTATGTTCACGACCGATCTGGCGCTGAAGTTTGATCCAAGCTACCAAAAGATTGCCAAACGCTTCCTGGAACATCCGGAAGAATTCAATCTGGCATTCGCCAAAGCGTGGTTCAAGCTGACGCATCGCGATTTGGGACCGCGTTCCCGTTACCTCGGCCCGGAAGTTCCGAAAGAAGACCTGGGTTGGCAAGACCCGCTTCCCAAAGTCGCTTACAAGCAAATTGACACCAGGGACATAACGGCATTGAAAGCCAAAATCCTTGCGTCGGGATTGACCGGCCCGGAATTGATCCGCACTGCCTGGGCTTCGGCGTCCACCTTCCGCGGAACGGACATGCGCGGTGGCGCAAATGGCGCGCGCATCCGCCTTGCTCCGCAGAAAGATTGGGAAGTCAACAATCCGGCTGAATTGAGCAAGGTGTTGGCGAAGCTTGAAACCATTCAGAATGATTTCAACCGCACGGCTGTCGGTGGCAAGAAGGTTTCGCTCGCCGACCTGATTGTTCTCGGTGGCGGCGCAGCTATTGAACAGGCTGCGAAAAAAGCTGGCCACAACTTGGTGGTTCCGTTCACGCCGGGCCGTGTGGATGCGACAGACGCCCAGACTGATGCTTTGTCTTTCGCTCCGCTGGAACCGACTGCGGATGGTTTCCGCAACTATTTCGGCAAAGAAGAGCGCTTGTCGCCGGCAGTGATGCTGGTCGAGCGGGCGAACCTGTTGACGCTCACTGTTCCTGAAATGGCTGTATTGGTCGGCGGTTTGCGAGTCCTGAATGCCAATTCCGGCGATGTGAAACACGGCGTGTTCACCGACAAGCCTGGAACTTTGACCAATGATTTCTTCGTCAACCTGCTCGACATGAACACCAAGTGGAATAAGTCTTCTTCATCGGAAGGTATCTACGAAGGCGTTGATCGGGCGACAGGCAAGGCCAAGTGGACTGCGACTCCGGTTGATTTGATCTTCGGATCGAATACGGAACTGCGCGCCGTGGCGGAGTTTTACGCCGAGGCCGACAGCAAAGCGAAGTTCGTTCAGGATTTCGCCAAAGCCTGGGCCAAGGTGATGAACCTCGATCGCTTCGACCTGTACTAGGTTCTTTGGCGATTTGAATGCAGGTAAACGGCGGCGTTTTTCACGCCGCCGTTTCAGTCTCCTCAAGCCTTACCTTGCCGCTTCAATAGACTTTCGATATAACACTTCTGCAATCCTGACTTACCAATCAAACGCTGACATTGCTGACTTGCGGCGCAAACTGCTGACGTTGCGCTGAAATTACAATCAAGACTGCTTGCGCAAACCTCCCTTGTGCTTGCGCGAACAACAACAGGAGCGAGTATGAATTTTGCGAATTGGCAACGCTGGATGACCAGAACCTTGTTTGTGTGCTTTGTGGCTTTTGCCGTGCTGGCTGTGGCTTGCGACAACAAGCCCGGAGAGCCGGTTTCAACCTACACGCCGGAAATACTGCCCTTGCCGGAAGGGCTGGAAAAGCTGGAAGCGATGGCGATTCCGTCCAGCAATCCCATGACACCGGAAAAAGTGGCGCTCGGACGCCAGTTGTTTTTCGACAAACGATTGAGCGTGGACGGGTCGCGTTCGTGTTATTCGTGCCACGTTTGCGATAAAGGGTTGACCGACGGGTTGCCCAAAGCCATTGGCGCGGGCGAAAAGCCATTGACGCGTAGCAGTCCGACGTTGTGGAACATCGGCTATCACAAGGAATTTTATTGGGATGGTCGCAGCAAATCGCTCGAAGCGCAGGCCAAAGCCGCGTGGCAGGGCGGCAATATGGGAGCGAAAGATCACGAAGCCGAGATCGTCGCCAAGATCAATGCCGTCCCCGGATACAAAGAGCAGTTCATGAAAGTCTTCGGCAAAGAAGCCGATCAGGACAATATCTTCCAGGCGATTGCCGCTTACGAACGCACGATCATCAACGGCAATGACGAAACTCCGTTCGACCGCTGGCAGATCAAAGGCGATCAGAACGCGGTCAGCGAACAGGTCAAACGCGGTTATGAAGTTTTCAAACAGGCCAACTGCAACAAATGCCACGACGGTCATTTGTTCACCGATCAGCAATATCACAACGTAGGCATAGGCATGGATGCGCCCGAAGACAAATTGGACAAAGGCCGTTTTGCCGCGTTGCGCGATTTGAAAGAAGACGACCCCGAACGGGTGAAATGGACTGGAGCCTTCAAGACGCCGACTTTGCGTGACGTGGCGAAATCCGCGCCTTATTTCCACGACGGCAGCGCCGCGACGTTGGAAGAAGCCGTGGACATCATGACAGGTGGCGGAAAACCGAATAAGTTTCTGGACAAAGCCAACCTGAAAAAAGCCAACCTGACTCCGGCGCAAAAAGCGGACTTGATCGAATTCCTGAAATCGCTGAGCACGGATAAGTGCAATGTGACAGAGCCGAAGTTACCGTAAGCTCCAGAACGGTTAGCAAGGCGGTACGCGATGGCTTTTGAATGGCATCCTGTAAAGGCGGCAAGTAACCTGAAAAATCATGGCGTTTCATTCGACGAAGCCGCCACGGTTTTGATGATCCTTTTGCCGAGTTTTTACCGGATTTGCGACATTCAGTGAACGAGGATCGCTATATTTGTTTGGGCACTTCCTCTGCCGGACGTTTGTTAGCCGTCTCATTTACAGAGCGCGGAGATGATGTTCGGATCATCTCCGCGCGAGAAATGGAGCCGAAAGAAAGGCGAAGTTATGAAAGAGGAAATCCGCTTGCTTGAAGACGACGATTACGACTTGAACGACGATTTACCCGCCGAACTCGACATTGAGGCAATTCGAGCTGAGGCAAAGCGGCAAGGAAGAGAATATCGGGGTCGCTTTGCAGGTATTGGGATTCGTGTTGAGCCGGAAATCATCGAGTTCTTCAAGACGCCGGAAAGGATCAATGAAGAGTTGCGACGCATCATGGCTGAACAACAGAAAGCGGCTTGAATCATGATGAATTCTCAAACAAAAACTGAGAAACAGCGAGACGTGGCCGCAGATGTCCGAGCCGATTACAACAGCATCCGCACCGGAGTTGCCGTGCTGGAAATTCCCGCAGGCAAGTTGCAAGTGAGCGGAAAAAACGCCGTGCAGTTTTTGAACGGTCTGGTCAGCAACGAAGTCAAAACCCTGCAACCCGGCGAAGGCGTGTTGGTCGCGTTTCCGACTTTGCAGGGAAAGCTGGCTGCACTCTGCCGGATTTACAACACCGGCGAACAGTTGTTGTTGGAACTCGACGCCATCAACCGCGAAAAGATTTTCAAAAACCTGAGCCGCTTCGTTCCCGCCGGAGAGTTTTTCGTTACTGATGCCAGCGACTCTCTGACGTTGATTTCCTTGCAGGGCAAACGTTCAGCAGAACTGATTGAATCTCTGACTGGCCAACCGGCGGAAGCAGCGGAATGC
Source organism: uncultured Heliomicrobium sp. (assembly GCA_964470555.1). Classification (GTDB taxonomy): domain Bacteria; phylum Acidobacteriota; class Blastocatellia; order RBC074; family RBC074; genus RBC074. The sequence continues at coordinate 26,399 of CAYYDG010000048.1, read as the reverse complement.
AAAATCAGCAAACATGAGCTTGCCGGGGCCGACGTGTGGATCGCTACTCACCGACGCTGCGGCGAACCTGGCTTTGATTTGTTTGTCGAAGCGCAAGCAGCGGCAAAGATGCGCGAAGCGATTTTGGAAACAGGAAAGCCCAAGGGCGCGCGTGAAATCAGTGAATCCGCGTTTGACATCGCTCGCATCGAAGCCGGGCAGCCGCGCGAAGGCGTTGATGCTGGCGAAGAGTACATCGTTCTGGAATCGGAACTTGAAGCGGCGGTCAGTTACACCAAAGGCTGTTATCTGGGGCAGGAAGTCATTGCGCGCATTCACTGGCGCGGGCAACCGGCCAAACGATTGCGCGGGTTTTTACTTGAAGTGGATGCTTTGCCTCCGCGCGGAACGGAGTTGTTTGCCGTCGAAGGGCAAATGGCCGGTCGCCGCGCAGGAGAAATCACCAGCAGCGTGTTTAGCTTCGCGCTGAATCAACCCATCGCACTCGGTTACGCGCATCGGTACTGTCTGGCCGTCGGAACCGAATTCATTTTGAAACAAGGCGACGCCGAACTTGGTCGCGCCAAACTGGTCGAATTGCCGTTCGTAAAATCGTAATGGAAGAACAAAAAACAAATCCGGAATGGAACCTGGAATCGGCTGAACTGGCTTACAGCGTGATTTCGCGCTACGTCGAACACACGCAGATTTCGGGAATCCTGATTGCCGTCATGGCCAGCGCGCTCGGCGAAGAACGCGTCCAGCCCATAGTCGAAAGCGGCCACTGGCAGAGCTTCATGGCCAGCAAACGCGAACTCGCCGACGCGAAAACAGATATTGAATCCTTAACTGCTCTGATTGAAAAAATGCGCGGCGAATCGCGCTGATTGGGAGACTCATCAACCATGCTCGCTTACGGAACCATCACCGTCGAAGAATTGAAAGCCAAACTGGACGCAGGCGAAAAGCTGCGACTGATTGACGTGCGCGAAGCTCACGAATACGCGCTGGCCAAAATTCCCGGCGCGGAATTGAAACCGCTCGGACGAATCATGCAATGGGCGCAGGAACTCACCGACAAGGACGAAACGATTGTGTTGCATTGCCACCACGGCATGCGGTCGGATCGCGCCTGTCAGTTTCTGGCCGCGCAAGGCTTCAGCAATCTGAGCAACCTGATTGGCGGCATTGATGAATGGTCGGCGAAAGTTGATCCGACTGTTCCGCGTTATTGATCGCCGATGACTGAACTTACCGAAGAGTATTTGCGTGGCATAAGGCTGTTCAACGAAGAAAAATTCTTTGAATGCCACGAAGTCTGGGAAACCATCTGGTTGAAATCCGACGGCGCCGAACACGAGTTTTTACACGCGATGATACAGGTTGCGGCGGCTTTGCATCACGCGCAACGCGGCAACTGGAAAGGCGCAACCAGCGTTGGTCGCCGGGCGATTGGCAGACTGGCGACGATGCCAAACGTCGTGATGCAACTTGACACGATTCAGTTTCGGCAGTCGCTGGAACGTTTTCTGGCAAATCCAACCGTGCAGTTTCCGCGCGTCACATTACAAGGCGAACATCTATGAACCTCAAAACTCGCATCGCATTGCTTTCCATTTGGCTGGGCGTGATGGCGTTTTTCAGTTTTGTCGTCGCGCCTGCCGCGTTCAAGGTTTTGCCGACTCAGCATCTGGCCGGGCAAATCGTTTCGCGCACGCTGGGCGTGACCGAAATCATCGGCTTGGTGACGGGCATAATCCTGCTGGTGATGTTGCTTACGGCGCGTGGGCGAAAAACAACAGCCTTCCGATTTGAATTGATCGCTGTCGTATTGATGACTGCCGCGATGGTGTTTTCGCGTTGGGTTTCTGCGCGTATGCACGGTCTGCGAGTGCAAGCAGGCGAACAACTTTACGCTTTGCCGATGAGCGACCCGATTCGCTCCAGCTTCGATCAATTGCATCAACTTTCTGTGGCGTTGACAGGTTTTGCGATGGTCGCCGCGATTGTCTTGATTGTCATGCTGGTTCGCCGAACCGACGAGGCGCGTGGCAATGCCTGATCTCGATCCTGAAACTTTACGCTTTGAATTCACCGCCGGAACCGGCAAACCCCGATTGGATGAGTTTGTCGCGCGCGAACTTCCCAAAATCAGTTTGACACGCATTCGCCGCTTGATTGCCGAAGGCGATGTGCTGGTCAACGGTCAAACTTCGCTGAAAGGCATTCGCCTGAACGAAGGCGATCGCGTCAGTGTCAAAACTTTTGCCGCCGAAAAATCCTCCGCCACTCCCGAAGCCATTCCGCTGGATATTCTGTACGAAGACGACGCGTTGATTGTCGTCAACAAACCTGTCGGCTTGCTGGTTCATCCTTCGCACAGAGAAAAATCCGGGACGCTGCTGAACGGACTGGCGTATCACTTCTGGCAAACCACCGGCGAAGCGATTCGTCCGGGCTTGATTCATCGGCTGGATCGCAACACTTCGGGCGTGATCGTGTTGGCCAAAAACGAACGCGCGCATCGCACGTTGTCCAAACATTTCCGTGAACGCTGGGTCAAGAAGTTTTATCTGGCATTGGTCAGCGGGCGTGTCGAACGCGACAGCGGCGAAATTGACGCGCCGATTGGCTCGAAGGAAGGCAAGGACGTTTGGCCACGTTGGCAGGTGATGAGCGAAGCCGAAGGTGGCAAACCTGCGAAAACGATTTACAAAGTGCTGCGCCGGTTCGCCGCGCACACCTTGTTGGAACTGGAACCTCAGACTGGCCGCACGCACCAACTTCGCATTCATTGCAATTTGATCGGTCATCCGATTGTCGGCGATCCGATTTATCATTCAGCTATCTTGGCAACCTTGCCCTCGCCTGATCCGCTGGTGGTTCAGCATCGAATCAAAAATCATCTGCTTCACGCTTCGCGGTTGATCTTTCGCCATCCGGCCGGGCGCGGAGAAATGAACATCGAAGCTCCAATGCCGGAACAAATGCGCGATGTAATTGCTGCGTTGTCGGCGTGAATTCAACTGAAAGAAGTGGTGGCCCCTGTAGGATTCGAACCTACAACCAACGGATTATGAGTCCGCTGCTCTAACCATTGAGCTAAGGGGCCGTTTGAGAGTGCTGAATTTGAAAGCTTGGCCATCTTAGTGGACGCTCGGAAGAAGCGTCAAGAATCTAATCAAAAGAAATTTTGTTTAGCGTTGCGAAGTCGTTTGCTCGGCAAGCATCGAAGGTCTTCCCTTATGTTGGGCGCAGCGTTGTCCGGGTTTGACCAGACGACGGCAAGGCGTTCCGCGCAAGGTTCGCGCGCCGCAAAGCGCTTTTGGTTCGACGACAACGACGGGTTTCAAACTGCGATTGACGATGGTGTCTTCGGCGGAAACAGAAACGGTTGAATGATCTGGCCGAGTTGGCGAATTGCCGGTTTTGTAACTGAACGCAAACACTGCGACTGAACCAACGAGCAGCAAAATCGCCAGCGGCGAAACATAACTGCGCTGGCGCAATCGTGTCGCGCACTCATCGCAAAAATGACGCGGGAAAAGTTGGAAGCGCGGCGAAAGTCGGTTGCCGCATTCCGAACAGAAATTGCCTTGGTAAAACGGGCTACGCATTTGCTGAAGTTGATTTTTGTTTGAACCGTTGGGGTGGCGCGACGGAGTATAGCCCAAGCGTGTTGCCACATGCACCGGCCAGACTTATCATCGCTGCGCTTAATTCCACAGACAGTTTTCACCCAATCCATTTCAGGAGACCCTTAAGCAATGAAAGTCAGATTGTTTGTCGTTTCGCTTTTGGTTTGTTTGCTGGCAGCGGCAGTCTTTGCTCAGCAATCGAAAGTCGTCGCCATCAAAGCCGGTCGCGTGCTGGATGTTCGCACTGGCCAATTCATCAACAATGCGGTCATTTTGATCGAAGGCGAACGCATCACTGCGGTTGGCGCAAATCTCACGGTTCCCGCCGGAGCCGAAGTCGTTGACCTGAAAACCATGACCGTGTTGCCAGGGTTGATTGACAGCCACACGCATCTGACGTTTTCGCCGGCCAACGCTGCGTCGTCAATTCGGCAATCCATTCCGCGCCAGGCTTTGCTTGGAGCAAAGAATGCCAACATTACCTTGCTGGCCGGATTCACGACGGTTCGTAACGTGGGCGCGGGCGGATACTCAGACATTGCGTTGCGCGACGCCATCAACGCCGGAGACGTGCCGGGGCCGCGCATGGTCGCTTCCGGTCCAAGCCTGGGCATCACAGGAGGCCATTGCGATGACAACTTTTTGCCGTGGGAATTTCACCACAAATCCGACGGCGTGGCCGACGGCGTCGAAAGCGTCATGGCCAAAACCCGCGAAGTCATCAAGTACGGCGCGAACGTCATCAAGTTCTGTTCGACCGGCGGAGTGTTGTCGCTGGGCGACGATCCGAAGCACGCCGAATTTACGTTTGACGAAATGAAGACCATTGTCGCCGAAGCTCATCGGCTGGGGCGCAAAGTCGCTGCGCACGCGCACGGCGGCGAAGGATTGAAGCAGGCTGTGCTGGCCGGAGTGGATTCCATCGAACACGGAACCTACATTGACGACGAGGGCATTCGGTTGATGAAAGAGAAGGGAACTTATCTTGTCCCGACGATTTATCTGACCGATTGGTTTTTGGAAAATTATCCTTCGCTGGGTTTGCCGCCGCAGATCATCGCCAAAGCCAAAGAAGTCATGCCCGCGATGAAAAAGAATCTGACGCACGCCATCCGGCAAGGCGTTCCCGTCGCCTTTGGTACGGATGCCGCCGTGTATCCGCACGGATTGAACGCGCGCGAATTCGCCGTGCTGGTGCGAATGGGATTGACGCCGATTCAAGCCATTCAAACTGCGACGGTTCATGCGTCCAAACTGCTTGGTTGGGAAGATCGAATCGGCGCAGTCGAAGCGGGCAAGTTCGCCGACCTGATTGCCGTCGAAGGCGATCCGACCAAAGATGTGACCGAACTGGAACGCATCAAGTTTGTGATGAAAGGCGGCCAGGTTGTCAGGAAATAACTTCGACAGGATTTACAGCATTGAACAGGAGGGACTCAAATCCTGAAAAATCATGTGAATCCTGTCTATTTCGTTTTCAGGAGCGAGCAATGGACGTTCAACTGTTTTCGATTCGGCAAGTCCGCGATCAAATCACTGAGGCGTATTCGCCTGTGAATCTGGCGATGGTAGACGATTTCGCCATTCGCCTGGTCAAGTTTCAAGGTGAGTTTGAACGCTGGCACGCGCACGACAACGAAGACGAGAGTTTCATCGTGTTGGAAGGCGAAGTCTTGTTTCAAACTGAAATCGGCAATTTCCTGCTCAGCGCCGGACAAGGCATCGTCATTCCAAAAGGCTTGCGCCACTGCCCGAAAGCCGCCAGCGAAGGTCCGATGCCGCTGGCACTGATTCTCGAACGCGCCGAAACCAAACGACTCGGCGATTGAAATTTCACCCCTTGCATCTTGGAGGAACTATGAAACGTTTGCTGTTTTCTGTGCTGACGCTGACTTTGGCGCTGGCGGTTAGCCCGCTGTTTACGCCAGTGGCAAGCAAAGGCAAAAACGATCCTATGGTCGTAGCGCCTGAAACCGTAGGGTTGTCATCCAACCGGTTGGCGCACATTCGCGCGTTGATGAACAAACACGTTGCTGAAAAACGAATTCCCGGAGCTTCGGGATTGATCGCGCGGCAAGGCAAAATCGCCTATCACGAAACGTTCGGCATGGCCGATGTCGAAGCCGGAAAGCCGATGAAGATGGACACGATTCATCGCATTTATTCGATGACCAAGCCCATCACCAGCGTCGCCTTGATGATGCTGTACGAAGAAGGCAAGTTTCAGCTCAATGAACCGGTCGCCAAATACCTGCCCGAATTCGCCAAGATGCAAATCGCCATCGAAGAAAAAGACCCGCAAACCGGCAAACCAGTCATGAAAACCGTTCCGGCCAGACGCCCGATCACCGTCCGCGATTTGCTGCGGCACACGGCGGGGCTGACTTACGGCGTTTTCGGCGACACGCTGGTGGATCGTGAATACCGCAAAGCCAAAATTCTGGGCCAATTGAATCTGGCCGAATTCGTCACGGAACTGTCGAAAATCCCGCTGCAATACGAACCCGGCACGCGCTGGCATTACAGTGTTTCGGTGGACGTGCAAGGACGTTTGATCGAAGTCCTTTCCGGCAAACCCTTCGATCAATTTTTGCAGGAACGCATTTTCACTCCGTTGGAAATGAACGACACGGCGTTTGCCGTTCCCGCCAGCAAAAAAGATCGCTTCGCCAAACTTTACACCATTACCAAAGAAGGCAAGCTGCAACCGATTCAAACCTGTTCGACGCGGCAGGAATGTTACGACGCATTTCCGAATGCCGTGCCGGACTTTCTGCAAACCCAAGGTATGCTGTCAGGCGGCGGCGGGTTGACTTCGACGGCTTATGATTATTTGCGTTTCTGCCAGATGTTGCTCGATCAAGGTCAGTACAACGGCAAACGATTGCTCAGCCGCAAGACCGTGCAATTGATGAGCAGCGATCATCTGGGCAGCATTCCGGGAATGGGGCCGGGAATGGGATTCGGTCTTGGTTTCGCCGTCAGCAAAGCTCCGGGCGAAGCCGGAATGATGGGATCGCCCGGCGAATACAACTGGGGCGGAGCCGCTGGCACGAAGTTCTGGATTGATCCGCAGGAACAACTGATAGGCATTTTTATGATCCAGATTCTGCCGCACACCGGATTGGAATATGGTTCGGAATTTCGCGTGCTGACGTATCAATCTATTGCGGATTGAGGCCGTTGTGGATTGAGGAAGTGGCCGGGATTCGATTCGTTCTGCACTGCCATCGTAGGGCAGCCGTGGCTGCCCTACGATGGCAGTTTTGTCATTTCACCGTTTCGGCTTTGCCGAGGTAAATGCCGTTGAACAACAGTTTGAATGTTCCGTGCGGTTGCGCGCGGAACGCGATTTCGGGGCCGTACATAAACAGCTTGCCTTTGCCGACGCTGGCGTCAATCACGGCCACGCCGTCCTGCAGATACCGCTGTCCCCAAGCCCAGCCGCTGCGCAGCGGCGAACCATTGTCGAACCACGCCACCGGTTTTATGTCCTTCAACGTCGCTTCGGGTTTCAACCGAAACACCGGGCTGTTGTCGAAAAACACATTCACTTGGTTGGGCATGCCGTAAGCCAGCGGATTCGTGTTGTCCACAGCCACCTGCAAGACCGAACCCGGAATGTAGTATTTGTCGCGTCCCAGCGGGCGTTCGTCTCCAGAAGCCGTTTTTTCGACCAGCGCGTTCGACATCGGCAACCCCAGGTGATAACCGAGGTTGGTCGAACTGCCTATGGTCAACACCGTGCCACCGGCTTCGATGAAGGCTTTCAATTGGGGAATCGTTCGCGCCGCTGAAACGTTGCCGACCCAGCCGCGAAATTCTTCCGGCAATTCCGAAGCTTGTGGCATGCGGCCAAAGACCGGTTCATCGCCGCCTGCTGCTGCCGGGCCTCCGCCGCCTGCTGCGCGAACCGCCGGAATTGCTCCGGTGACAAAAAGAATCACGTCGAATTTGTCCGCCAGATTCCCCGCGTCCAGCGTTTGCGGATAAACGACAGTGAACGGAAACTCGAACTGTTCCAATAGCCAGCGCGTCCAGCCCGAAGGCATCGAACCGCCGTACCGATCCCACAGCGCAATGCGCGGCTGTTTCAGTTTGAACATTTCGCCCGTTGGTTTGGCCATCAGCGGTTCAAACCGAACGCCGGTTTCGACTTCCATCTTGCGAACCTTCGCGCCGGTTGACGCTTTCGACGGAACGAAAATCGTTCCCGCCGGGTAGGTTTTGCCGTTGGCCGTGAACGCCTGTTTGATCCAGAAGACTTCTTCGCCGTCTTTCAACAAGCGGTTGGTGACCAGAAACGAATCGTTGACTTCGTGACTGACCAGATAGCCCGCGGCGTTTGCCAGCGGACGCGGCATTCCGGTTTCGACTTTGGCAAAGCCGTTGATCTTTTCGAACGGCCCGTCGAAAGCGTCCAGAATGCGGTCGAACTTCACTCCCATCTGGTAAGCCAGCGTCCAGCCTGCGCTGTCATACGGCGGAATTGGCGGGCCGCCCGGATACTGAAAATCATTCGGGTGATCCTGCGGTTCGAACATATCCAGAATGTGCGGGCGAAATGCCTGCGCAGTTTTCACGACGTACGAACCCGCCGGATACGATTTGCCGTTGACCTGAAATTCGCCAGTCGCGCGATGAATCGTGATACCGGTTTTGATCAGCGCATTGACGAATTTTGTCGCCGTCAGAAAATCCGCCTGATTGTAAGGAAGAATGTAGCCGCGCGGATCGCGCAATTCGGGTTTGCGCAGCATCTCGTAATGCTTCAGCGAAGCCGCGCCACCACGTCCGCCAAAGCCTCTGCCTCCACCTGCGCCTGGGCCATCACCTCCAGCGCCGCTTTGCCGGCGTTCGCGGTCAATCGCTTCCTGCACTTCGGCCAGGCGTTTGGGAGATACAGTCCAGGTGTCGCGGTTGCCGCGCTCGATCGAATTCCGTCCCATCTGGTAAATGTTGTAGAGGAAGTCTTCGCGATTTTTCGACGCCACATCCACCACGGCGCGATTGGCCGTGATTGAATACTCGACCGATTGCCGGAAATGCCATTTCTGCGGAGCGATTGGCGCGATCAAATTGCCTTGCGGAAGTTGGCGGCTGACGACGAAAGGAATTTCCATCGGCGTCGGGCTGCCGATGGTTTCGGTCAGCAATCCGATCATGTTGTGAAAGTAGACTGTCGTCCGCAGTCCGCCGTTCCACCAGGTCGAATAGCCCGTGCCGGTTCGAGTCGTCGCGCCGGGTTTGTTTTCGGAAACGAAGCGTTGGTGCATCGCCGCGCCGACCAGATCAATTCCGGCAACGACCATCGGGTCGAAGGTGTAATTGAACGGATCGCGAAACGGCGGAGCGAACAACACCGTTCCCGCCGGACCGGTTTGGTGATGGTTGTAGACGATCTGCGGAAACCATTCGTGATAGAAAATGCGGTTGATGGCTTCTGATTCGGGTTGCGACGACATGTAAAAATCGCGGTTGTTGTCGTGGCCGATGTACTTTTGATAAAGGCGCGGAATGTCGTTGTAACGGCGCTTGGTTGGATCGGATTCGCGCATGTACCAGTTGGAAACCAGTTCCATGCCGTCCGGGTTGACCAGACAAGTCAGAATGATGGTGTTGTCCAAAAAACGCAGCGTCTCTTCGTCTTTGAGGCTGTTGAATTGCCAGATGGTTTCGATCAATTGCGCCGGGCCTAAGACTTCGGTTGCGTGCAATCCGCCGTCAATCCAGACGATGGCTTTGCCTTCTTTGGCCAGGGTGCGTGCCTGTTCGTTCGTCAATCCTTCGGCCTTTGCCAGCTTTGCGGCGATTTCCTTGTAACGATCCAGCTTCTTGTGATTTTCCGGCGAGGTAATGACGCCGACATACATTGTCCGGCCTTCGGCGGATTTACCGATTTCGACCAGCTTCATGCGGTCGGATTCGGCGTCCAGCTTTTTGATGTAGGCTTCGTATTGCGCGTAGTTGGCGAGTTGATAATCGTCGCCGATGTTGAATCCGAAATGAGCTTTGGGACTGGTCAGATTTTGGGCAGAAGCCGAGACGACGGTCAGCGAGCAGAGCAGCATCGCCATCAGCAAGCGACCAAACAGGTTTTTTTGCATTGGGCAGACCTCGATGAAATAGTTGTTGAGACGAGCAAAAAGCAGAACACTTTTTTACCGCAGAGGCGCAAAGAACGCAGAGACATCGCGGAGAAACTCTGCGAAACCTCAGCGGCTCTCCGCGTCTCTGCGGTTCAAAAAAACAGGCTCGAATCGGTTTTTCTCGCCAATGCTCGAATCAGTTAAGTTGTCGAAATTTGTTGAAGCGGAATTCGGCGTGACTATAAAGCCTGCCGAAAATTCGTGGCAAGACCCAATACGCCGCGCGGTAAGAAATGGTTACGCGCTTTGGGGCGTCAATTTGCCCGGCATGTTTGCCGTCGTTATAATGCGCGCCGACTTCATCAATGCAACCAATCATTTCAAAACACAGATTCGACGCAGTGGTCTTCGATCTGGACGGCACGCTGGCCGATACCTTTTCGACGGTCTTGCGGCTGTTCAATCGCGTCATGCTGGATCGCACCGGACGCCAATGGCAATTGGAAGAAATGTTGCCGTATTTCGGCCCGCCCGAAAGCGTCATGTTCCAGCGCATGTTTCCCGCTGCCGAAATGCACGAACCGATGATCGCCGATTACTTCCGGCTTAGTCGCGAAGACGGCCACGAGATCAAACCGTTTGACGGCATTCACGAACTGGTCAGCGAATTGAAAGATTCCGGCGTCAAACTCGGTGTGTTCAGTGCCGCCAATACCGAATCCGCGCGCATCCGCGTTGGCCACGCTGGCTTGCTGGATTTTTTCGACGAAGTGCTGGGCGGCGATTCGGTCACGAACAGCAAACCGCATCCTGATGGCTTGTTGCATTTGATGGATCGGTTCGCTGTTGATCCGGCGGCGACGGTTTATGTCGGAGATATGGTCGCCGATGTGCAAACCGGCAGAGCGGCTGGTGTGACGACGGTGGCCGTGACCTGGGGAGCGGATTCATGGAACCGGCTTTCGGCTGCCAATCCAGACCACGTCATAGATCATCCGCGACTGCTCAGAAACATCATCCGCCTGGATTGAATTTTGACTGAAAACGAACTGTAAATTTCAAGGTAAGTTATGTCACTCAACTTAAACGGTATCATTGCGGCCTTGCCGACACCGTTCGGCTTTGACGGCGAAATAGATCACGACAAGCTTCGTGACAACGTTCAGAAGTGGAATCAGACCGATCTGCTGGGCTATTTGATTCTGGGTTCGACGGGCGAATTTCCGCATTTGACGACCGACGAAAAGCTGTCGGTGATTGAAACCGTTCGCGGGGCAATGGCGATGGATAAATTGCTGCTGGTCGGAACCGGAGAGCTTTCGACGCGGCAAACGCTGGATATGACCCGGCGCGCGCACGATTACGGAGCCGATGGAGCCGTCGTCATCACGCCGTTTTATTACAAGAAAGTGCTCTTTGACGAACATCACATTGCGCATTTCGAACGCATTGCTGACAGCGCCCCGATTCCGGTGTTGATTTACATGATTCCGCAATTTGCCGGTGTCAGTTTGATGCCCGAAACCATCGCGCATCTGGCCGAACATCCGAACATCATCGGCTTGAAAGAAAGCTCCGGCGATTTGGCGGCGATGAAAGACCTGTTCCGCGAATTGAAAACAACCGACTTCAACGTGCTGGTCGGCTCGCCTGCGATTTTGCACGAAGCGCTGGAAACCGGATGTTCCGGCGCAGTGCTGGCAGTAGGCTGTCTGGCTCCGAACGCTTCGTGCGCGGTTCGCCAGGCCTGGCACGAAGGCCGATACGAAGACGCCAAAGATTTGCAAAGCCGTTTGGCGAAATTGGCGCGGGTGACTGCGGCCAACGGTGTCGGCCATTTGAAAGCTGCGATGGATCTGGTTGGGCTGTACGGATATTTGTCGCGTTCGCCAATGCCGAACCCGACCGACGAAGAGCGCAAGGAAATCGCCGCAGCGATTGCGGAAAGCGAATTGTTTGAACAAAACGAAGCTGGCATCTGGACGGAAAAGACGTATTACTTCGTCAATGAATATGCCGACTAACTGAGATGGAGAGATGGGCGAGATAGGGGGACAGGGAGAAATCGCCGAGTCTCCCTGTCCCCCGGTCTCCCCGTCGCCGAAAGAGGGAGAAGGATGACCGACCACCGAACGATCAAATTCAAAGACATTCCCAGAATATCGAAACTCTACAAAGATTTTCTTTATGACTTCAGCCAGGTTTCCCAGTTTTATCAACCCGAAGGATTGAACATTGACGCGCTGGTTCCGCGAGCCAGACAAGTGACGGCGCAGACTTTTCATCGTGACGCTGTCGCAGACGTTCTCAGCGACCAGAATCGAGAAGCGGGCGCAGGCGAAGCGACCTTTGCCAACATCGAACGTTTGCGGCAGAACGATTCCGTCGTCGTCATCACAGGGCAGCAAGCCGGGCTGTTCACCGGCCCGCTTTACACAATTTTCAAAGCGTTGACGGCGATCAAACTGGCTGACCATTTGCGCGCACAAGGCGTCAACGCCATTCCTATGTTCTGGATCGCCGCCGAAGATCATGATTTTGAAGAAGTGAATCACACGCGATTGGTCAATCGCGAAGGCCACCTGGCGACGGTGATTTACACGGCTTGTTCGCCCAAAGAAGGCAAACCGGTCGGCAACGTCAAACTGGCCGAAGGCGTCAGCGAAAATATCGAACAGTTGTTGGCGATGTTGCCGGAATCGGAATTCATTCCGCGACTGGCCGAAGACCTGCGCGATTCGTACAAGGCCGGAGCCGGATTTGCCGATGCCTTCGGCAAGATGATGATGAAGCTGTTCGGCAAGTTCGGCGTAGTGCTCATCAATCCGCTGGATGATCGGCTGAAACATGTTTCCGGCGAAATTTACTCAAAAGCGATGGCGAGCGTGCCGGAATTCGCGGATCGTTTGGTGACTGCCAGCGCCAAACTCGAAGCCGCCGGATACCATTCGCAGGTGTACACCAGCCAGGAATCCGTACCGCTGTTTATGCTCGACGATGGTCGCCGCACGGCGATGGTTCGCCGCGAAGACGGGCGCTTTTATTTGAAAAACGGCGACAAGAGTTTTGCCGCTGACGAATTGCTGGACACAGTCAGTCGCTGTCCGAACTGTTTCAGCCCCAACGTCACGCTTCGCCCGATTGTGCAGGATTATTTGCTGCCGACGCTGGCATATATCGGTGGCCCCGCGGAAATCGCCTACTTCGCGCAACTGCGCCCGAACTATTCGTTGCTGGGAAGAGTCGAACCGGTGGTTTTGCCGCGCGCGACCTTCACCTTGATCGAAAAACGCCACGCCAAAACGATGGCCAAATACGGCATCGAATTCAACGACCTGTTTGACGGTCAGGAAGCCGTGCTGAAAAAGATCGTCGAACTAAGCCTGGATAACGACACTGCGCGCATCTTCGACGAAACCGAGCACCTGTTTGACGATCAATTGGAAAAGCTGCGCGCGTCCTTAATCAAGGTGGAACCGACGCTCAGCGATGCGCTCAAAGGCGGGCGCGAAAAGATTTTGTACCAACTCAACAACCTGCGAACCCGGTTTGTCCACAGCCGCGCCAAACGCGACGAAACCACCGGCCAACAAATCGAACGCCTCTTTGCCGTGCTGTACCCGAACAAAAACCTGCAGGAACGCGAACTCAACGTGGCGTATTTCCTGGCGCGATACGGGTATGAACTGATTGACCGAATTTACGACGAGGTCGAAATCGGCAATCACGACCACAAACTGGTTTATTTGTAACCGATGGAAGTTGCGCTTTGGAAAAAAGAAGCCAGTGAATCAGGCGATGGTTCGGTGTCGCTGTCAGTTTCAGCCGCCAGCAATCGCCGGGACAATCGAAATTTCAGCTTTGTCGGCCAAGCCGGTGTTCAGTCCTTCCAAAAAGCGTATGTCTTCGCCGTCCACATACACGTTGATGAAGCGGCGCAGTTCGCCGTTGGTTTCGCACAAGCGGGCTTGAATGCCGGGATAAGCGGCTTCGAGCTGGGTAAAGACTTCGCCGATGGTTGCGCCTTGCACCTCGACCAGTTCAGTGTCTTTGGTGAACTTGCGCAGCGGCGTTGGGATGATGACAGTTTGAGGCATTGATAGTTCTCCTTGTTCGATGTTGGCGGTGGCTCAGTCGGAAAAACAACTACGAATCATCACAAATGAACACGAATGAGCAACCCGGTTGGCATATCTCGCTGACGCCCAAATTCGTGAAGCTTCGTGTTTATTCGTAGTTAATTTCTTGTTCAACCTGAGCATTTTTTTCGTTTAAGCGGCGGCAGTCGCGGTGCGCACAAATCCGGCGGCGCGTTCAAATGCCGACAATTTCGGTTCAATGGATGTCAGGTCTTCCAGCGTCAACGCTTCCTGCGTCTTCAATCCGTTGCCGGTCAGCGCAATGACTATGCGGTCTTTGGCGGTCAGGCGACCTTGTTCAATCAGCTTTTTCGTGACGGCGACGGTTGTGCCGCCTGCGGTTTCGGTGAAGATGCCTTCGGTTTCGGCCAGCAGTTTGATGCCGTGGATGATTTCGGGGTCTGTCACGTCTTCTGACCAACCGCCAGTGCCGGTGATGACTCCGGTGGCGAAATAACCATCCGCCGGATTGCCGATGGCCAGCGATTTGGCAATCGTGTTCGGTTTGACCGGGCGGATGTCGCGCGTGCCAGCTTTGACGGCGGCGGCGATGGGATTGCAGCCTTCGGCTTGCGCGCCGTAAAAGCGTGTTTGGATTTCTTCGATCAATCCCAGTTTCTGCAATTCGCCAAAGGCTTTGTAAATTTTCGTGATCAGCGAACCACCGGCCATCGGCACGACGACCGCATCAGGAGCTTGCCAGCCGAGTTGTTCGGCAATCTCATAACCAAACGTTTTCGAGCCTTCGCCGTAAAACGGACGAAGATTGACGTTGACGAAAGCGACGGGATAGCGCCCGGCGATTTCGCTGCACAGACGATTGACGTCGTCGTAATTGCCTTGGACCGGGACGACATTCGCGCCGTAAATCTGCGTGGCGGTGACTTTGCTTTTTTCCAGATTGTCGGGAATCAAAATGTAGGCGGGAAAACCTGCGGCGGCGGCGTTGGCGGCAACGGAGTTCGCCAAGTTTCCGGTTGAAGCACAACCAACGGCTTCAAATTTGAATTCGCGCGCTTTCGACAGCGCAACGGCAACCACTCGATCTTTGAACGACAAGGTCGGATGTTGTACCGCGTCGTTTTTGATGAACAGCTCGTTCACGCCCAGCGCTTTTGCCAGCCGCTCAGCACGAACGAGCGGCGTACATCCGGTTTGCAAACCGACGGTTGGTTCATTTTCCAGCGGCAGCAATTCTCGATAACGCCACATGGTTTTTTCACGACCGGCGATGGTTTCGCGCGTCAGCGTCGTTTTAATCGCGTCGTAATCGTAATCCACTTCCAACGGTCCGAAGCATTCTTCGCAAATCGCCACCGGTTCGACGGGGTAGGCCGCTCCGCATTCACGACATTTCAATCCTTTTACGTAACTCATTCTCGTCCTCAATTGGTTTGGTCGGATAATAAAAAAGCCCTGCGCTAAAAGTAGCGCAGGGCTTTTTGTTGATCTGATTCCCGCAACTCTTTAGCAGTTTTTTGAGTGGAGCAATTCGTTGTAAATCGCCACTTGAAATTTTCAATGCGTCAAACTGAAAAAGCCTCGCGCTTTCCAACGAGCGCGAGGCTTAAAACTTTTGTCTTTCCTCAGGCCGTTTAGCGCTTTGTTTAACGTGGAGCAATTTGCCTTAAATCACCACGATTCAATTTGACGGGGCGGACAATACACTGCGCTCAAAAATTCTGTCAAGGGCTGGAGCGGCATTCACGCAGATTTGGCTGTTTTGGAAAGTTGCGTTGTGAAAGGTTCGTCGAATCTTTCCAGCCCGCGTCCAATCAGACGAACGCCCAGCACGAACGCTGTGATGACAAAGGCCGGAGCGAGGATTGGCAAGGCATCGTGACGTTCCAGCAGCGTCAGGTTGGCGGCATCAGCCAGTAAATTGCCCCAACTGGCTTCCGGTTCCTGCAATCCGACGCCGAGAAACGACAGCGATGTTTCGGCCAGCAAAAACGCCGGAAGCATCAGAAACGTTTGCGCCAGCAATGGCCGCGCGGCGTTGGGCAAAATGTGGCGAATCAAAATTCGCGCGGGCGAACAGCCGATGCTGATGGCGGCTTGCACGAATTCGCGCTGGCACAATTCCAACGTCAGGCCGCGCGCCAGACGCGCCATTTCCGCCCAGCCCAGAACGACAAAGATCGTGATGAGCAAAGCCGCCGCGCGTGCCGGCGGCAGTTCCAAAGGGAACGCCGCGCGAGCCGCCAGAATCAGCACCAGAGTCGGCAGCGCCATCATCACATCCGCCGCGCGCATGAAAACGGCGTCAACCCAGGAACCGGCGTATCCGGCGATCAATCCGATCAAAATTCCCAAGGCGCTGGCCAACAAGGTTCCAAGCGGCCCGACGATCAAGGAAAACCGCGTTGCCAGCACAAGCCGCGAAAACCGATCTCGCCCCAGTCCATCTGTGCCGAGCCAGTTTAGACGCGGCGCCTCAACCGAATTGGCGGAATCGGCGCTTTGAACGCCGAACAAATGGCGGTCGGTCGTGAACAATCCAAACAGCTTGTAAGAATAACCGGGCGCGAACAGTTCCAGCGGATACCGTTGTTGCGTGTCTTCTTCGTAACGGCGTTCCAGCGGATCAACCAATCGGCGGGCGTAAATGAACGGGCGCGGATGCCAGTTGCCTTGAGCATCTTGAAAACGCAATGAAGACGGCGGAGCCATAGGTTCGCGGCGAGATTGCGAACGGTAATCGTAAGTCGCCACCAAATCGGCAAACACAGCGATCAGGCAAAAGAATGCAAGTATCAGGATGCCGGCAATCAGCGAACTTCGTCCGCGAAGATTGCGGAAAGCAGTCGCCAATTGTCGAAGCAGCGGTTTCATGCGATGTGGTTCTCCCGGCGCAATCGCGGATCGTTCAACCGCAGCATCACATCCGCCAGCAGGTTTCCAAACAACACCGCTGCCGATGTAATCAACACTATTCCCATCAGCAAGGCGACATCACGGCTTCGCACGGCAATCACGCTCAATTGACCCAGGCCGGGCCAGTTCAGGACTTGTTCGACGACGACGGAACCGCTCATCAATCCTCCGAGCGAAGAGCCGAAGGTGGTAATCAGCGGATTGAGCGCCGGACGCAACGCATGTCGAACCAGAATCAACCGTTCCGACACGCCTTTGGCGCGTGCGACTTGCACGTAATCTTCTTTGAGCCTTGCCGACACAGCGGCGCGAGTTTGCGCCAGCAACAGCGCGATCAAGGGAACAGACAAAATGAACGCTGGCGGCAACAAACGAAGAAGCCACGTTCCGGTTTGCCAATCAGTAGCGGTTCCACCGATCAGCGACGTGCGCGCCAAAAAGGAAAGCGCCAAAATCGCCAACACCAATCGAGGAGTGGACGACGCCAGCAAAATGCTCAAATCGCAAAACCGATCCGCCAGTGAACCGGTTCGCCGTGCGGCGGCCAATCCCAATGTGGACGCGAATGCCAGCGCGATGCTCATTGCCGCCATCGCCAGCGCAATCGTGTTCCAGAATCGCGGCTGAATGACGTTCCAAACAGGCGCTTGAAAATAAATGGACTGTCCCAAATTTCCACCGGCCAATTCGCCCAACCACATTCCATATCGAACCGGCAACGGGCGGTCCAATCCATGCAGTCGCCGCAATGTCTCCAGAGTTTGTTCGGAAATTTGTTGGTTGGTTTGCAGTGCGCTGATTGCATCGCCGCCCGCAGAGACCAGCAATACAAACACCAGAAACGAAATAAGCAGCAAAATTAGGGCGGCTTGAATGAATCTGTAAAAAATCAGCTTCAACATGATTGGTTCGAGTGTTAAGCTCCGTTTCGCATGGTGCAAGTTTGGGTTGTATTTGACCAATGCAGCAATGGGCAATTGAGTGTTGTGTGTTTGAGCAAAAATTTGCCGGTTTTTTTCATTTTTCAATTGTCATTTTTGATTTGTCATTGCCTGAATCGCTTCGACAGCAATGACAAATGAAAATTGGAAAACGACAAATGGAGAATAGACCAGGGTGCATATCCTGTAGAACTTTTGCCTGCCTTTTACTTATTGCCCAATCAAAAAGACTCGGTTGCTAATAGCATCTCTTGCCAGAATGCGACAAGCAATGTCGTTCTTATAGTGATAGCTGTCAGCAACTCATCTTAGGCGTCCCCCCGGCTTAATGTCAGTTCTTTGAGTTCGAGAGTGGGCGACCGTGTGCAAACAACCATGAAAAAGAATCTTTTGCCCGGTTTCACCCTGTTGGTTTTTCTGGGCGTGCTTGTAAATTCAGCCGCGTGCCGTTTGCCGCAACAACCGATAAGCCAATCCCAGTCAGCCGACAGGCGAGAAAAAGCGATTGGCCATCGCGGCGGCCAGATAATTTATCGCGTGTCGTCGCCGCCACAAACATTCAATTATCTGAAAGCCGCTGACGAAGCGTCGTTGATTGTCGCGTTTTATCTGATGGGCGGACGGCTGGTTGAATTCGATCACGATACGCAAACTTACGTTCCCGGACTGGCTGAATCGTGGAATCGTTCCGCAGACGGAGCGAGCGTCGAACTGACCTTGCGCGACGGAATCAAGTTTTCCGACGGCCATCCAATCACTGCCGCAGATGTCAGTTTCACAATGCGCGCCATCTACGACGAACGCACTGCGTCAGCGATTTTCCGCGATGCGATGATGATCGGAGCGCGACAGATAGAAGTTGCCGAACTCGATTCCAGACGTTTGCGACTGACGTTTCCCGAACCCGTCGCCGTGCCGGAAAGTTATCTGTCGAATGTGGCAGTGTTGCCGAAACAGGCGCTGGAAACTGAATTCAACCGCGCAGGCTTGCGCGATGCCTACAGCCTGACTGCCAATCCGCAAACCGTCGTTACAGCCGGGGCTTTTGTCGCCCATGCCGCCTTGCCCGGCCAACGCGTGACGCTCAGACGCAACCCTCATTACTGGAAAAAAGACGCCGTCAGAAACTCATTGCCGTATCTGGATCAGGTGATTGTTGAAGTGGTCAGCGACGCCAACAACGCCATTACGCAATTGCGACAGGGAACGCTGGATTTGTTCGATCGCGTGCGCGCATCTGATTACGTCGCGTTGCGTTCCGCTGACGGAATAGCGCGGGCGTTCGATCTGGGGCCGGGGCTGAACACCGATCACTTGTGGTTCAACCTGAATGAATCTGGCGCGAAAGGCAAAACGGCTGTCAGGCAGACCAAGCGCGGCTGGTTTCATGACCTGCGTTTTCGTCGGGCCGTTTCGTTGGCGATTGATCGTCAGACGCTGGCTTCGATTACATTGCAGGGATTGGCCACTCCGCTGGCCGGATTCATTTCGCCGGGCAATCGAGCCTGGGCTTTGCAATTGCCCGCGATTGATTATGACCTGGAAAAAGCGCGAACTCTGTTGCTCGAAGCGGGATTCGTCGTGCAGGGAAATCAGGAACAGCCGGAATTGCGGGACGCCAAAGGCAACCGCGTTGAATTTACGCTGATTGTTCCGGTGGAAAGCTCGGCGCGTGTGCAGATGGCGACGGTCATTCAGGAAGACCTGGCCAGATTGGGCATCAAGGTGCAGGTAGCGCCGCTGGAATTCGGCGAATTTCAACGGCGCACCATGCAGACCTACGAATACGATGCCGCCTTGCTTGGCGTTTCGGTCAGCGAACCGGATCCGTCCTCATACGCGAATTTTCTTCGCAGCAGCAGTCCATTGCATCAATGGCATCCGAAACAATCTAAACCGTCAACGGATTGGGAAGCGCGCATTGATGAATTGCTCGCCGCCCAGGCACGTGAATCCAACCCTGAACGTCGTCGGGAAGCTTTCCACGAAGTGCAGCGCATTCTGGCCGACCAGTTGCCCGTCATTCCGATCGTAGCTCGTCATTCGGCATCTGTGGTCAGCCGGCGTGTGGTGAATTACCGTCCCAGCGTTCTGATGCCGTATTCATTATGGAATGCGGAAGAGTTGTTTGTTGACCAGCCTTAGCGTCGTTTGTTACCTCCGCGCGTAAATTGATTCCACAACCGCCGCGTGTGCATTGAGCATTCCCGCGCCGACTTCGTAACTGTAGTTGGACGGTATGGGCGTCGCCGTGCGCTGCAAAATGTCGCGCACCTGAGCGGGCGTCAGCAGTGGATTGGCTTCCAGCATCAACGCAATGGTTCCGGTCACTTGCGGCGCTGAAAAACTGGTTCCGCTGCCGACCGTGTAAGACAAAATATCGAGCAGCGACAGGCG
Source organism: uncultured Heliomicrobium sp. (assembly GCA_964470555.1). Taxonomy (GTDB): domain Bacteria; phylum Acidobacteriota; class Blastocatellia; order RBC074; family RBC074; genus RBC074. Next base: position 6,339 of record CAYYDG010000048.1, on the reverse strand, counting down.
GCTCAGGTCTCCGCCCAATCCCAGATTCAACAGGCCTGTCAAACTGATGCCAGTGGCGCGCAAGCTGACAACGTTTACGCCCGGTGCGACCAGCGTCGGGCCGGGGCTGGAAAACGATCCGCGCGAAGAAAAATTCGCCAGACGTCCGAGTTCATCGGTAGCTCCAACGCTGATGACCCACGGAGCCTGCGCGTAAGGATTGAGCGTATTGACAGCCGGACCTGTGTTGCCAGCGGAAAACACAACGCTTACGCCGGAATCAGTCAGAAGTCTGGTGGCGATATTGATCGGGTCGTGCGGGTTGTAAGTCGTATTGCCAGAAAAGCTGCAATTGACGGCGCGAACGCCCAGCCCAGGACCTTTCCACAACAGATAATCCAGACCTTCCAATACGAAAAGCAGTGTGGCATCGCCCGCGCTCAGACCGAACAGACGAGCGTTCGGCGCAACTCCAGTGTATCTGCCGTTCGAGCGCGCGCCTCTGCCAGCAATGATGCCGCCGACGAATGTGCCGTGCCCGGAAATCAAATCGGTGTTGGAAAGCCCCGCGATGCTGGGCGGATAACTGAAACCGACTCCCAGGCCCAAAGTGCCCAGCAGTTTGACGTTGTGAGCGACACGGCCTGACAGGTCGGCGTGATTTCCATCAAGCCCGGTATCCAGAACCGCCACCGTGACTCCGCGCCCGGTGATGGTTCGCCCGCCGTTTTGCGCGGTCAGGAAAGAATCTTTTTTGACGCGCTCTGTTCCGGTCAATCCGTTGCCAGGTTCAGCGGTGAATCGCAAAGTGCGATTGCCATAAATCGCGCGCACTGCCGGCAGCAGGGAAATCTGGTTGAGCAGCCGTTTCGTCGTAGTCATGGAAACCGCAGGCAACACACGATAACGCGTGCCGCCCAGCACGCCCATTTGCCGCAACGTCGCCAAATCGGCTTCAGTCGGTTTGCGGTGGTAGACCACGACGGCGCTGACATTGCTGTCATCGGTCAGCCGGTCGAGCAGACTTCGCAATTCAGAGTCGAAAGTCCTCAAGCCAAATTGAAGCGTCTGGACAATTCCGGTCAGATTCAACCCGGTCAATCCGGTCAATGTCACTCCATCGGCTCCGGTGGCTGTGATTCCGCTCGCCCCGATGAGGGTCAATCCGTTGGACGTGATGGTAAATACCGCGCCGTCGGCTCCGGTAGCGACAATGCCACTGGCGCCGGCAATGGTGACGCCGTCGGCTCCGGTGGCTGTAATTCCGCTCAGACTGGCAATGGAAAGTCCATCAGCGCCGGTGGCGACGATGCCGTCGGCTCCGGTGGCGACGATGCCGTCGGCTCCGGTGGCGACGATGCCATTTGGTTGGTTGATGAAAATGGAATTGGCGCGATACGTTCTGCCGTCCGAACCAATCATGGTCAGGCCTGAAAGACTGAAGGCGCTCAGACCGATGGCTTGAGTGATTCCTATGCTGTCGGCTCCGGTGGCCGTAATGCCGTCCGCGTGAGCGATGGTGGCTGCAACGCTCGGCATCGAAATCTCTTTGCCAATGGCGCGGTCGCCGGGGTTGGCCGAAGCGATGACCAGCAAAACAAGCAATGCCAGAGCGATTGAACATCGAGCGTTTCTGTTGAACCTGAGACAAAGAGCTTTCATAAACACCTCTCGAAGTTGATGGAGCAGATTTGGCAACCTGCTCTTGGCCGTAACGAATCGGGCGGTTTTCCCAATCTGCCCGATGGAGTGAGTAACTTATCCGATCAATTGCCGATAAATTTTCTGGGTTTCCGCCGAAGGTTCGATACTCAGTTCCTTGCGCAGAATGGTGCGCAGTTTTTCGTAATGTTCCCGAACCGCGACCGGATTGCCCTGGGCGGAATGCGCGCGCATGACCAGGCAATGAATGTCTTCGCGGAACGCATCCAGGCGCAAAATCTGCTGCGCCAGATGCAGCGACCGCGACCACTCTTCTGCTTGCTGGGCTGCGACGACCAGGGTTTCCAGCATGTGCAGATACTGTTCCAGGTAATACGCGCGTTGTTCTTCCGCCCAATCGTCATAACAGCCCTGCATGAATTCACCGCGATATAGTTTGACTGCCGCTTCAAACCGAGCGACGCACAGATCGGTTTGTTTGGCGCGTCTGGCGGTTTCGCCTTCGGCCAGCAAGTGGTTGAAATCTTCGATGTCAATCGAATAGGTCAATTCCGGATTGAGCAGATACGCGCCGTCGCGGTAGAGCAGAAAATTCAGCTTGAGCGGCTGGTTGCTGTTGAGCGCCTTGCGAATATGCGAAACGGTCGGGTGAAAATTCTTGAGCACCACGTCGGGATCGGTGTCTCCCCAGAACGTTTCGATGATCGTATCTTTGGACGCTCGCCGATGTTGCCGCGAAGCGATGAAGCACAAAATGTCGTGCGCTCGCCGTGTCGTCCAGGCATCGGCGGCGAATGGTCGCCGCGCATCGCGGAAGATTTCCACCGGTCCGAAAAGATTGATGGTCAGGTCGGCCATCGGGCGAATCGGGGCGACTGTCGCAGCTTGCGCGGTTTCAGCGCGCCCGGAATCAGTGATTGGTTCGAGCAGATCGGGCGGAATCAAATCCGCTATTTCCTGCAACGTGAACAGGTGAGGAGCCGCGGCGATTTTTCTTTTCAACCAATGGTCGTAATCGTAGCGCGACGCCAAATCCAGCGTGCGTCGCAATCTTTCCAGCATCGGAACCTCGCGCCCGGCGGCGTAATCCACCTGCGCCAGTTCCACACAGGCCTGCGCTTCGTAATAGTAAAAACTGTTCTGGCGGAAATAATCCAGCGCCGGTTCCAGATCGGCGCGCGCCGCGTCGTGTTCACCTTGTGCGATCAACACGCGCCCTCGCGTCAGGGCAGACGTGTACAGTCCCGTTTCGTCATTGAACTGCCGACGAGCGTTGACCAGTTGTTCGATCAGTTTGCGCGCTGCCGCCAGTTCGCCAATTTGCAGTTTTAACACCGCCTGTTCGTCCAGCAATTCTTGTCGTGACAATTCGACACCGGCCAGGTCGTAATCGCGTTCGGCGCGTTCGTAAAACTGAGCGGCGCGAGCCGTGTCGCCCAATTCGCGGTGCAGATTGCCGTAGGTTTCAAAGCTTTCCGCGCGCAACGAAATCAGATTGAAGAGCTGGCACAATTCCAACGCCAAATCCAACCGTCGTTCGCAATCTTGAAATTCGCCGCGATAAAAATGGCAGCGCGCCATGTTCAAATTCGCCGTCGCTTCCTGTGGCAGAGGGAACGTCTGGCGGTCGTTGCGCAACAAACGGCGCAACCAGCGCAACGCTTCGCCGAAATCTCCGCGCATCATCGGCGGCAATCCGAGGTTGTGAACGATCAATCGGGCGTAATGCGTGTCGTGTTGTTCTTCGGCCAGTTGCAATGCCGTGCGAAATTCCTGTTCGGCTTCTGTCCATTTGCCCTGCGACACCAGACACAATCCACGTGTGTTGCCGCATTTGATGAGTACCGAAGATCGTTCACCGGCCAGCCGTTTGGCCTCATCCAGATGGCTGAACGCTTCGTCGAAATTGCCGCGTCGCCGGGCTATGGTGGCCAGCGAATGCAGCGTTTCGGCCTCGCCTTCGGGGTCGGCCTGTGTTCGCAACAAGGCCATAGAACGCCGCAACAACGATTGCGCCGTATCGTATTCGCCGCGCAATCGCGCGACTTCCGCACGGTGCGTCAGCGCTCGCGGATTTTGTTCGATTGCTTCCGTGGGCAAAGCGTCTGCCAGCGCAACCAACGAGGTGAGCGCGCCGGATGCTATCCAGGCCTGTCCTTTTTCGGCAATCAATCGAGCCGTTTCTCCGAATTCTTCCGCCGAAAGAAAATGTCGCGCCGCCTGCTCCCAGTTTCCCTGCGAGGCGAAATGCCGCGCGATGCGAATCTGTTCGGCAGCCACTCCGGCTTTGCCGATTTCCGACCGCAATCGTCGTCGCAAAAAACTTTGAAAAAGCGGATGCAAACGGTACTCCTCTCCATTGCCGTCGCTGGCCACCGTGGTGAACACGTTACGACGCACCAGCGAAGGCAAAATCGCCGAACAATCCGATTCGGGATACAACCGGGCGCAGGCGTCAAATTCAATGCGTTCGAGCAGGGCGATGCGCAACAACAACCAGCGCACAGGTTCCGGCTCGAATTCAAAAACCTCTTCGGCAAAATAATCGAACAGATCGCGTTCGGATTGCCGCAACGTTTCGCTCATATTGAGCAGCGCGACCGGCGTTTCGGCGTGAGCCGATGTCTGGCGTTGCGCCACCTGCCAGATCAATTGCAGCGACATGACCCAGCCTTGCGTGCGTTGGCGAAATTCGGCCAGTTGTTCCGCCGTCAATTCCATGCCGAACACCTGCAGAAAAAGCGCCTGCACCTCTTCTTCCGTAAACAACAGATCGTCGCGTTCAATCGTGGTCAACGCTCCTTTGGAACGCAGTTTCGACAATTGCAGAGAAGGCGCATCGCGCGAAATGACAATCGTATGCAGAACATCGGGTTGATAAACCAGCAAGCGATCCACGGCGGCATGCACCGCATCCGCCGCGCCCAGATGGTGGTAATCGTCCAGCACGATGACCAGTTGCTGATCCACACGGTCGAGCACTTCATTGAGCAGCATGTCCACGGCGCGTTCCGGGTGGAGAGCGATTTCGGCGGCGGATTGATGCAGATACGCCAGCATCGTCTGGCCGAAATCCGGAATCAATTGCCGGATTCCGTGAATCAGGTAGCTCAGAAAAATTGCCGGATCGGCATCGGTGCGATCCAGTTGATACCAGACGAATTGACGCGCGTGCGCGCGGACAAAATCCGCCACCAGTGTGGTTTTGCCTGCGCCGGCATTGGCCGTGACCAGCGTCACCGATCGCGTCAGGTTGGCAGAGAGCCGTTCGATCAATCTGGGGCGCGGCAACAACGACGGAACCGGACGCGGTGGCAGCAGCTTGGTGCGAAGAAAAAATGCAGGCTGGGTCGTCGCCAACTCCATCGGTGGATAAGTCAGCATAGACTTTGGCATCTCTGGGTGAAGCAGACTGTTGAGCATTAACCTTTGCCTTTCACAATTCACAATGAGTGATTGGGGCATTACTCATTGCGGCAGGGAGTCAGAAAGTCTGGTCATTCTTGATGGGCCTGTTTCTTCAAGCTTCTATCATTCGAATCGTTGATGCGCCCCAAAGGGCGAAGATTAAACGTTGGGAAGCGATGCCGACTTTTCCAGTTTTTTACCGAGAGAGAAATTTATCTTTTCAAGTCGCAACGCAATTTCTTGCTCAATGAGGTTCGTTACGAATTTAACTGAAAATACCGTGTTTTCCAAAACAATCCAAGTCAGGATTATGTGAAGAATGAATCTGTCCCTTCTTTCATGGTTGACGATGTGGATGACGAGTCTCGAATTGCCGACGCATGCAAATCAGCGGCGCGCCCGTGAGTGAGCTTCCATTGCTGATGCGCCTGCATTTCGCTCAATCCATAGTGTGAAAACAATTCTTTGGCCTCAAGCTCTGAAAACGCCAGCATAGGTTCGCCAATCACGAACAAATGTTGTTTGGAACGCAATCTCCATAATGGCGCTGGCGGCAACCCGCGTCCCAGAATCAGAATATGCACTTCCGCCGGTAGCAAAATCAGCAAGCGGTGAAAGAACGGCGACAACCAGTCCGCATCATAAATCAGATGCAGATCGTCAATCGCCAGCAACAACGGCGTGGTTTCCATTTCCAAATCGTAAACAAAAGCTTCGACCAGATTCGCCAAATGAGAAAGATCGAGGTTCGCCGCGCTTTGAGAAAGCGTAAGCAGTGTTTTCGCTCCGAAGCCTGGGCGTGCGCGATTTACGCTCGCCACCAGATATTCGACAAATACGGCCAGATTTGCGTCCGGGGCGTCTACCTTGTACCAGGCGACCGACCGTCCACAACGTTGCGCAAAATCTGTGGCCAACATGGTTTTGCCAGTTCCTGCCCTACCATTAATGATTGTGGCACAACCGGAAACCAAGTTTTTCCATAACGCATCCAGCAGCCGTTGTCGGGAAAGTATAGGAGCTTCCTCAGAAATGGAAATCTTGGCGTTGTTAAGTTTCATGCCCTTTCGAGAGCGACATATCGAAACCTGAGATCAAGTTTTATTCGCGGAGACACCCAGTGCAGTTTTTTTGCGGGGTGAATAATTTAATAAATTTTTTGTCTCAACCACAGGATAGTTATCAACCTTGAGGAATTCTTGAGAAGCCAGTCATGGTTCAGCGAAAAAGCATTACTAGATCGGTTTTCACTTGTGTGTATGGAAGGTTGTCGAACAAGATAAGCAAATG
>CAYYDG010000047.1:243-57849 GCA_964470555.1 uncultured Heliomicrobium sp. | reverse complement strand
CTGGCGATGCTGATTGCATACGTTGAGGCTGTGCTATACTGATTTTGCCGAATGAAACGTTCACCCGCACGGACCGCATGGCATCGGAACTGACGAAAATAAAGACGGTCCGGCTAGAATTTGAGGAAACAAAAAAGCCGTCGTCACCCTCAATTTGGCGATGAGCATACCTTCTCTGAAAACCCGGCAACCCGTCCGGGGAAATAAAAAACCCACAACAGGCTGTCGGTTTAATAAACCTTAAACAGCAAAATGACAGCCAGGAGTAGCAGCATGGCAGAGCAAGATAAGAAGTTGAGTCTCAGCGAGCTGCTCGAAGCGCATCGGCGCGAACGAGAGCGTTTGGTTTGGGAAGGGACTTTCCGTGATTATTTCGAACTGGTGGCCCGAAATCCGCGATTGGCTGCGCTGTCGCATGCGCGCATTTGCGACATGATTCTGGCTCCGGGCGTCGAGAAAATCGCTGAAGGCACGCGCGACGAAGTGACTCGCTATAAATTTTTCAGTGACGAATTGTTCGGCATCGAAGAGCCAATCGCCAAGATCGTCGAGTATTTCAAATCCGCAGCCCAGCGGCTGGAAGTTCGCAAACGCATACTGTTGCTGATGGGGCCGGTTGGTGGCGGTAAATCCACCATCGTCATGATGCTCAAACGCGGTTTGGAAAACTGGACGCAAACAGAAGCCGGCGCTGTATATGCCATCAAAGGCTGCCCGATGCACGAAGAACCGCTGCATTTGATCCCTGCCGAATTACGCCCGGAAATCGAAAAACATTACGGGTTGTACATCGAAGGTGAGCTTTGTCCGCAATGCCGCTACAACCTCGAACACGTGTATCACGGCAAACACGAAGACATGCTGGTAACGCGCATCGCGTTTTCCGAAAAAGACCGCATCGGCATTGGCACGTTTGCGCCGAGCGATCCCAAATCCCAGGACATCACGGAACTGACCGGTTCGATTGATCTTTCGACCATCGGCGAAATCGGCGTCGAATCCGATCCGCGCGCGTACCGGTTTGACGGTGAACTGAACATTTCCAATCGCGGCATGATGGAATTCATCGAAATCCTGAAATGCGACGAAAAATTCCTGTACTCATTGCTTACCCTTTCGCAGGAGCAGAACATCAAAACCGGTCGCTTCGCCATGATTTACGCCGACGAAGTGATCGCGTCGCACACCAACGAAAACGAATACACGGCGTTTGTCGGCAATCGCAAATCCGAAGCTCTGCAAGACCGCATCATCATGATCAAGGTTCCGTACAACCTGAAGGTCACGCAGGAAGAACGCATTTATGACAAATTGCTGAAACAGTCCGAAGCCATGCGGAACGTCCATCTGGCTCCGAACACGTTGAGAATCGCCGCCATGTTCGCGGTCATGTCCAGGCTCGAAGAACCCAGGAAAGCCAACGTGGACATCGTCAAAAAGATGAAGCTCTATGACGGTGAAGACGTCGAAGGTTTCAAGTCGAAAGATGTCCGCGAATTGCAGGACGAAACCGTCCGCGAAGGTATGGACGGCATTTCGCCACGTTACATCATCAACCGGTTGTCGAATGCTCTGGTCAAAGACAACATTCGCTGCATCAATCCGATTGACGCCTTGCGCGCCATCAAGGACGGCTTCGATCAGCACACCGGCATCAAAGCCGAAGAGCGAGAACGTTACCTTAACCTGATTGCGCAGGCTCGACGCGAATACGACCAGATCGCCAAGACCGAAGTGCAACGCGCGTTCGTCTATTCGTTTGAAGAGATGGCGAAAAACATGTGCAACGCCTATCTGGACAACGTCGAAGCGTATTGCAACAAGGAAAAGCTGAAAGACCCGATCACCGAAGAAGAGTTGGAAGCCGACGAACGGTTGATGCGTTCCATCGAAGAGCAAATCGGAATTTCCGAAAACGCCAAGAACACTTTCCGTCAGGAAATCCTGATTCGCATTTCGTCGTATTCGCGCAAAGGCAAGACTTTCGATTACAACTCGCACGAACGTTTGAAGGAAGCCATCGAAAAGAAAATCTTCGCTGACTTGAAAGACGTGGTGAAGATTACGACTTCGACCAAGACGCCCGACGCCGATCAGCTTCGCCGCATCAACGAAGTGCTTGACCGGCTGGTGACCGATCACGGCTATTGCACAGTCTGCGCGAATGAATTGCTGAGTTACGTCGGCACGTTGCTTTCGCGTTAACTGCGCGGGCGATACTTTGGAACAATAACCTTGCCCGCGCCTTTCCGACGGAGACAGCGCGGGCTTTTTAGCTCAGTCAAACTTATGTCAGTCCAACGCAACGATTGGTCGTTACAACGCAAAGGCATCATTGACCAGGATCGCCACAAAGAGCGCATCAAGGAGGCGGTTCGCAAAAACCTCGGCTCGATTGTCTCCAACGAATCCATCATCCTGTCGGACGGCCGCAAAACCGTCAAAGTGCCAATGCGCGCGTTGGACGAATACAAATTCCGCTTTGATTACCGCAAGCGCAAACACGTCGGCCAGGGCGATGGCAAAACCAAAGTCGGCGATGTGATTGGCCGCGAAGATCAGGGACAAGGTCAGGGAACAGGACAAGGCGGCGATCAGCCCGGTCAGGATTATTACGAAGCCGAAGTGGACATTGACGACATCGCCGCAATGATCTTCGAAGATTTGCAGCTTCCATTTTTGGAAGACAAAGCCCGCCGCGCCGTGCCATCCAAAACCACACGCTTCACGGAAATTCGTCGCACCGGTGTGCTGTCCAACTTGGACAAGCGCCGAACGATCATGGAAAACATTCGTCGCAACGCGCGCGAAAAAGGTCAGGCGAAAATCGGCGGCTTCAAGAAAGAAGACATGCGGTTCAAAAGCTGGGAAGACGAAATCCGCTATGAATCGAACGCCGCCGTGATTGCGATGATGGATGTCAGCGGTTCGATGGGCGAGTTCAAAAAATACATCGCGCGCAGTTTCTTTTTCTGGATGGTTCGTTTTCTGCGAACGAAATACGACAGCGTCGAAATTGTCTTCATCAGCCACCATACCGAAGCCAAAGAAGTCACCGAAGAACAGTTCTTCACGCAGGGAGAATCGGGCGGCACCGTGGTCAGTTCCGCGTATGGTTTGGCACTGGAGATCATTGCCGAACGTTTCCCAACTCGTGATTGGAACGTATACCCATTTCATTTTTCCGATGGCGACAACTATTACTCTGACAACGAAGACGCCGTGAAAATGGCTGACCAGTTGATCGAAACCTGCAATTTGTTCGGTTACGGTGAAATTGGCGAAGAAGGCATGGCGACGTATCGGCGAAGCTCTGGCGCGCTGCTTTCGATTTTCAACGACCGTCTGAAAAATCAGGAACGCTTTATTGGCGTGCGGATTGACGACAAGGAAGAAGTGTATCCGGCATTGCGGGAATTTTTTGGCAAACGCGGCATTGAAGCCTGAGCCAGCCGCGCATCATTATTCATTCACTCACAACAAGAAATCGCTGGCGGCGCGCGCCAAAGTCAGAACATTGACGGCCCGCGCCCCTCCGTTGAGCAGAGTCCGCGTGATTTCGTTCGCTGTGCTGCCTGTGGTCATCACGTCGTCCACCAGAAGGACGACTTTGTTTTCAATCAAACGCGGCGCGCGAACTTTGAACGCCTTTTCCAGCGAACGCACTCGTTCGCGTGCTCCCATTCCGGCGCGATGTTTTTCGGTGTATTCGGCGCGAATCAAGCTGGTTGTATCAACCGGCAACTGAATGATCTTCGCTACTTCGTCAGCGATGATTTCGGCCTGATTGAATGTGCGTTCTTTCAGACGGTCGGCGTGCAGCGGAACCGGAATGATGGATTCGCCAGGCTGTTTTTCGTGGAGATCGGCGGCGGTAATTTTCAGCAAATCGCACAACCGCGCAGGAATGCGCGGACGGCTTTTCAATCGCAACACGTTTTCGCGCAACGCGCCTTCGTAAATGCCGCAGGCGCGGGCGAAGCCGAACGTCAGATCATCGCACCGTCCGCAGCGCCGCTCTTCAAGTTTGGTTGATAGAGACGGCAGCGGCATTCCGCATTTTACGCAGAAGTTTTTTTCGGCTCTGATTCGCTCAATTCTGTGTTCAACCTCATGCCAGCATTCGGCGCATGCCACCCCATCACGAAACGATTCGATCATCGCTCCGCAGACACGACATTCAACCGGAAACAACATCGCCACGGTTGCATCGCGCATCGCCATGGAAGCTCGATCCAGTAGCGACAATCGCTTGTAAAAAACAGGTACTTGAATTGAATTCATTGGCCGGAGCCTAGCACAGGGAACACACGATTCAAGGCTGGCAAAAACACGTCAAGGGCGACGGATTGACTCCATCGCCCCTGACGAAAATTATTTGGTTGTCCGGTCGCAAGGTCAGTACCGATAACGGTCGTTTCTGGCCTTGTTGCGGTGGTACAGATACCCGCCTGCGGCTCCAACGCCAGCGCCAATCGCCGCGCCTTTTTTGCCGCCGATCACCGCGCCACCCAATGCGCCAATACCTGCGCCAATGCCTGTGCGTTTCAACGCATTGCCGGTGGTGTCTTCACGGTTGCGTTGACGGGAACGGTAATCTCGATAATCGCGGTCACGGTAATCCCGGTTGTAGTAATTGTTGTTGTTGTAAACCGATCGGGAATTTCTGTTATTGGTTCGGCAACGGTCTTGAGCCATCGCTTCCGGAGCGGCCAACACGAACATTACTCCCAATGCCAACATCGCCAGAAACAGGTTTTTGTTCATCTTCAACATCTTTTTCCTCCTTGGGGCTGCCTCGGTCAGAAGCCGCCACGTCAGTTAATGTTTTCAGCGTTCAACTCTCTGTGGGGAATCAATCCAGACACCTGAACAGTAAACAACCGCCGTGCCGTTAAGAGTTTGACGAGATGAGTTTTTTGAAAATGACTGAAAGCAAGCGACTTACAGGCTGAGAAAATTCTGTTGGCTGAAAAAGAAAACACGCTTCATCGTCAAAATAGCCCTTTTCGGGGTAACTTGACGGCGAATCTTGCGGCAAATGGGGTAATCGCGGATCAGGAACGTTCGATGGCTCTGCGGACTTCCGGTTCCATCTGACCAGTCAGAATCAGTGCCCACATTTTCCAATCGGCGCGAAACGACCAGAGCGGATATTTGAACGAAGCCGGTCTGTTGCGTTCGATAAAGAAATGGCCGACCCATGCAAAGCCGTATCCAAGCGCCAGTCCCAATGCCAGGAACCACCAGATGCCGGTTCCCAACAGCGCCAGCAGACAAATCAGTCCCAACGTGCTGCCGATAAAATGCAAGATGCGATTGGCCGAATGCGAATGTTCGCGGACGTAAAACGGCCAAAACTCTTCAAAGCTTTTCAAGCGAGGAACGGGGTTCGGTTGAATCATGACGGTCTCCTTGTTGATGAAGTCGCTGGTCGTATTGCACAGGCATTCTAAGCCTTTCAGCCAACACTGTCAGTGGTAAATCCCTTTTCGGCGACGGCTACAGGTTTGTGGCGACGTGGACTATGATACAGGCGTTTCCGATTGAAATTCTGTCTGACAGGGTTATGAATTCCGTGAAGTCAATTTCCAGAGTTGCCAGAGTTTTATGCTTTCTGATTGCCTGCGCGGCGACGTTTGCCACGTTGACCGGCACGGCGATCATGGATTCGTGGCGATGGCAGAATCCGCGACCGCAGGGCAATCCGCTTTACGCAATTCGATTCAGCGACGCCAAACGAGGTCTTGCCGTCGGGCGTGATGGAACTATTCTGAAAACGGACGACGGCGGCAAACAATGGAATTTGATGCGCAGCCCTGTCAACACGCCGCTTTATGGATTGGCAGTAGTGGGCAAAAAGGCCTGGGCGGTTGGCGCTCGCGGTGAAATTCTGTTTTCCGAAGATCGTGGCGACAAATGGAAATCGCAAAAAAGCAAAACGAAAAATCATCTGTACGCGGTCTGGTTTCACGACGAACGTCGAGGGTGGGCCGTCGGTGTCGAAGGTTTGATTCTGGCCACTCAGAACGGCGGCCAGCATTGGATTGAACAGAAAAGCGGAACGCCAAAACAATTATTCGGAATCGCGTTTGGCGACGAAAAAACAGGCGTGGCGGTTGGCGCGGAAGGAACCTTGTTGCTCACCAGCGATGGCGGCGTTACGTGGCAAACCAATGCCCAGACTTCATCGGCAAACCTGCTGCGGGCTTTTGCCATTGCACCAAACAGATTTTGGGCGGTCGGCACAAACGGCACAATTTTGCACAGCGACGATGGAGGCGCGAACTGGACAACGCAGCAAAGCAATTCGTCCAGCCATCTGCATTCGATTCTTTTCGTCAACGAAAAGCTTGGTTGGACAAGCGGCGCTGACGGAACGATTCTGAAAACCAGCGACGGCGGCGCGACGTGGAGCGCACAGTTGTCCAACAGCGCGCAATTATTGAGCGCGATTTCCTTTACGGACGACAACATGGGCTGGGCGGCTGGCGAAGGCGGTGTGATATACGCAACCACTGATGGCGGAGAAACCTGGTTGCAGCAAACCGACGGCGAAGCCAATATCAGGAATATGTTCAACGCCGTGCAATTCGCCGACAAGGATCGCGGCTGGGTGGTGGGAATGAATGGCAGCGTGCTCAGCACAACGGATGGCGGCAAAACCTGGCGAACGCAAAATTCCGGCACGACGGCGAATTTGCGAGGCGTCAGTTTTGTGGATGGGCAACACGGATGGATTGTCGGCGAACGCGGCACTGCGCTGCGGACTTCGGATGGCGGCGCAAACTGGCAGGCGAAACCGTTGTCGTCACAGCTTGATTTGCACGGCGTCACATTCGTTTCGCCCACTGATGGCTGGATTGTTGGCGAAGAAGGGCTGATTCTGTTTACTTCCGACGCTGGCGAATCATGGACGGCGCAAATTTCCAACTGCCGTTTCTGGATGGAGGCCGTCACGTTTCTGGATGCTCAAACCGGTTGGGTGGTAGGCGAAGCCGGGAGCGTGGTTCACACCACCGACGGCGGCAAAACCTGGAAACTGCAGGAAAGCGGCACGCGCAGATGGTTGTATTCGGTTTCATTCGCCGATGCCAAAACCGGTTGGGCGGTCGGCGAAGAAGGCTTGATTCTGAAAACCAACGACGGCGGAGAAAATTGGGCTGTGCAAATCAGCAACATTCCCAGCAATCTGCTCGGCGTCAAAGCTCTCAGCCCCAAAAGGGTTTTCGCCATTGGTTTGAACGGCGTCATTCTACAAACTCAGGATGGCGGCAGACGTTGGCAACGCGACGCCAGCAACACGACGACGCCATTGCGCGCTGTTGCCTTCACCGCCGACGATGGTTGGGCAGTCGGACGCGATGGCGTCATTCTGCGTTATGCTGGTAAAAATTCCGGTGAACTGCGAACCATCCTCAATCGTTGAAAGTCTATGACTTTGCCTGGTCTCAATCGTCAATGCAGTAGACAGAAATCAGGCGGTCAATGTTCCGTAAGCTCTGAGTTCTTCATATTCCAGATGGTTTTTCCAGCAGCCTTTGCGGAGATCGCACTTCATAAACCAGTTCTCCGGCAAACTTACGCAGTCGCGCGTTTCGGTTTTCGCTGAGTGAAGGCAGGGAAGAATTTGTTGAGCGCTCGGTAAGCCAGCAACACCACCAACACAACTCCAAATCCCAGGGGAAGGCGCGTGTCGGCTTTGACCAGGAGGTAATAATGCAAGACTCCGGCAATCGGCGCCAAGTAAGCCAGTTTATGCAGCCGGTTCCAACGTTGGCCGCCCAGCCGTTTGACCATCTTGTTGGTTGAAGTCACCGCCAGCGGAACCATCAACACAAATGCCAGCATTCCCAAAAAAATGAATGGGCGTTTGAGCGTGTCTTCGGCAATCGCGCGCAGGTTAAACCATTTGTCGAACCACGTGTACGACAGCAGATGCAGGCAGCCATAAAAGAATGCGTACAGTCCCAACATTCGGCGAAACTGCACCATCCACGGCAATCCCAACAGCTTTCGCAACGGAGTCACCGCCAGCGTCAGCAACAAAAACACCAGCGTCAATGTGCCGGTCGTGCGCAACACGAATTCCTGCGGATTGGTTCCCAGCCGATGATGAAACGCATCCCACAGAATCAGCAAAAACGGCACGGCGGCGTTGGTGAAGACGGCGAATTTGGCAAATTTGAGATCAGGCATATCGGTGGTCGGTGGCCGGTGGTCGGCAATAAACCGATCACCGGCCACGGGTTAAAAGTTAGCTTTCAAATCCATTCCCGCATACATGCTGGCGACCTGATCGCCGTAGCCGTTGAACATTACTGTGTCGCGCAAACCGAATTCGCCGATGCGGCGTTCGGTCGCCTGTGTCCAGCGCGGATGTGAAACCTTTGGATTGACGTTTGAATAAAAGCCGTATTCATTCGGCGCGGCAGCAGTCCAGGTTGAAGTCGGTTGATCGCGCACCAGCAAAATCTTGACGATGGATTTGATGCTTTTGAACCCGTATTTCCACGGCACGACCAATCGCAGCGGAGCGCCGTTTTGTGGCAGCAGCATCTTGCCGTACAGCCCTGCGGCCAGCAGCGTCAACGGATGCTGGGCTTCGTCCAATCGCAACCCTTCGATGTAAGGCCAATCCAGCACGTCTGTTTTCTGGTTGGGCATACGGTCAGGATCGTACAGCGTGAAGAATTTGACGTACTGCGCATCGCCCATTGGTTCAACCTGTTTCAGCAATTCGGCCAGCGGAAATCCCATCCACGGAATCACCATGCTCCAGGCTTCGACGCAGCGAAACCGATACACGCGATCTTCCAGCGGAGCCAGCTTCAAAATGTCGTCCAGATCAAACGTCCTGGGTTTATGAACCAGGCCGCCGACTTCGACTGTCCATGGTCGTGTGACGAAGTTTTTGGCGCGCCGAGCGACGCCGTCCTTGCTGGTCGTGAATTCGTAAAAGTTGTTGTAATTCGTGATGTCGGCAAAATCATTGGCGGCTTCGCCTTCGGGCGTGAAGTAGCCTTCTTTGGCTTGCAATTCTTCCGGGCTGAGTTTTTTTACCGTCAGGTTCGGTGGATTCAATTTGCGATATAACAATCCGGTCGCAGTCGTGGTGCCGGCCAGAATTCCCGCTCGAATGAAATTGCGCCGATTCCAATAATTCTTTTCGTCAGTGATTTCGTTGCTTTTGATGTCGTCCGAATCTTTGATCAGCATTGTGATTCCTCCGCACGGCTTTCTATGTCCGGCTTCAAATGCCCCGCTTGAAATGAATGATTGGAAGCCGGGATATTATTCCATATCGCGCCGCGAATGCCTCCTGATCGCAACCGGCTTCGGGCTATAATCGCCGCTCGAAATTACGATTCTGCATTCACAACGGATTTCATGTCTTCTGTCCAGGAATTGCTGCAACAGTCTGTCGCCCAATTGAAAGCGAGTTTACTCGACAACGGCGAAGCTTTGCCAAAGGGGTTGCTCGAAGCACTGGAAAACGACTGGCGACAAGGCGCGCGCGGTCTGGCGGCAAAGCTGCGCGCGCGTCAGTCGGAAAATCGCGCTGAAGGGCAACGGCTTCGGCATTTGCTGAAGTTTGAAATGGAATTGTGGCAACAGGGATTCGCGCAAATTGCCGGAGTGGACGAAGCAGGTGTTGGGCCGTTGGCCGGGCCGGTGGTTGCCGGAGCCGCCATCCTGCCGCGTGATTACAAACTGCGCGAACTGAACGATTCCAAAAAGCTCGACGAAGCGACGCGCGATGCGTTGGCCGAACGAATCAAAGCTGACGCTGTCGCCTGGGCGATTGGCGTCGCTGAGGTCGAAGAGATTGACCGACTGAACATTTATCGCGCCGGATTGCTGGCAATGCGTCGCGCGGTGGAAAGCTTGAACTGCAATGCTGATTTTTTACTGGTAGATGCACGCAAGATTCCTGACCTGACGATTCCGCAGCGAGGCATCGTTCGCGGAGACTCACAATCGGCCAGCATCGCGGCGGCTTCGATTCTGGCCAAAACCGCGCGCGACGCGATGATGCTGGAATTGGACGGGCAATTTCCCGGCTACGGATTGGCGGGGCACAAAGGCTATCCGACGCCGGAACATTTGGCAGTGCTGCGAAGACTCGGAGCTTCGCCGATTCATCGCCGCAGCTTTCGTCCGGTGCGCGAAGTATTGGGACTAGACCCAACACAGAAAACTTTGTTTGATTGAAGTCATGGCAACACCCCAAATGACAACTGTTACTGGTTCATTGATTGACCCGCGCGACGCGATTGGGTTCGTGTTGCGGCTTGGCCGCGCGCTGCACGCTCATGGTTATCCGGCGCACCGATTGGAAGAGGTCATGAGCCGCGCCGCCGAACGATTGCGGCTGACCGGGCAATTCTTTTCCACTCCGACTTCGATTTTTGCGTCGTTTGGCAAACAGGAAGAGCAGCAAACCTTTCTGATGCGCGTCACGCCCGGCGAAGTCAATCTGGGCAAATTGGCCGAACTCGACGATGTGACGACGGGCGTGTTACGCGGAGCCGTCAGCGCGGCGGAAGGATCAGACAGGATCGAACAGCTCCTGGCCGCTCCGGCGCGATACGGTAGCGCATTGACCATCGTGGCGTTTGGCATGGCTTCGGCGACGGCGTCGCGTTTTCTTGGCGGAGGTTTGAAGGAAATTGGCGCGTCGGCGTTGATCGGCGTAACCATTGGATTGTTGTCGTTTTTTGTCGGAAAGAATCCAACCTGGGGGCGCGTGTTTGAACCGGTCGCGGCGTTCACGGCGTCGGCTTTGGCTGCGGCGCTGAGTTTTGCCATTGGACCTTACGCGGTTTCAAACGCGACGCTGGCCGGATTGATTATTCTGATGCCCGGATTGACGTTGACGGCGGCGATGATCGAATTGTCGTCGCAACATTTGTCTTCGGGCACGGCGCGATTGAGCGGCGCGTTCGTCATTTTTATCGGCATGGGTTTCGGCGTGGCGGTGGGAGACACGGTTTCGCAAGCCGTATTCGGCAATCCGCAAATCGCACGCGCAATCCCGTTGCCTCCGTGGACGGAACCGATTGCGGTGGTCGCCATGCCTCTGGCGTTGACCGTGTTGTTGAAAGCGCATTTGCGCGACGCCGTCTGGATAGTCATTGCCGGAGCCTTGGCTGTCGGCGGAGCCAAGCTCGGCGCAAAATTTCTTGGCCCGGAATTGGGCGTCTTTTTCGGCGCGCTGGTGGTCGGCGTGGCCAGCAATGGTTATTCGCGTTTGCTGGATCATCCGGCGATCATCACGCAAGTGCCGGGCATTTTGCTGCTGGTTCCCGGCAGCGTAGGCTTTCGCGGATTGGCGGCGTTGCTGGATCGGCAGATCGTTTCCGGCGTAGACACCACGTTCAAAATGATTTTGACGGCAATGGCGTTGGTGGCGGGCACGCTGATCGCCAACATCGTCGTTCCGTCGCGCAGAGAGTTGTAGGGTAATCTGCCAGATTGCCCTGCCTTTTCTTCAATCGCAGCTTGGCAGAGAACCGGACAAGCTGGCAGCTTGTCCGACTTTTTCAGGAGGACACTTCAAATGACAAATCGAATCAATCATCAATGGCGGCTGGCGGCTCGTCCCGAAGGCTTAATCAAGGAAAGCGATTTCAACTGGACGGAAGAAGCCGTGCCGGAATTGCAGGACGGCCAGTTTCTGGTTCGCAATCTGTATTTGTCGCTTGATCCAACAATGCGAATGTGGGCGACGCGCGACACCTATCTGCCTGCTGTGCCGATTGGCGGAGTCATGCGCGGCGGAACCATCGGCGTCGTCGAAGAATCGCGCAATTCCAATTTCAAAGTCGGCGACCACGTATCGGGCTTGCTGGGTTGGCAGGAATACGCCGTCACCGACGGCAAAGGCATCAACGCGCTGCCGAATCTGCCCGGCATCCCACTGACGGCGCATTTCGGGTTGTTCGGTCACATCGGAATGACGGCGTATTTCGGATTGCTGGACATTGGCCAGCCGAAACCGGGCGAAACGCTGGTGGTTTCTGCCGCAGCCGGAGCCGTCGGTTCGCTGGTCGGCCAGATCGGCAAAATCAAAGGCTGCCGCGTCGTAGGCATTGCCGGAGCCGATGACAAATGCAAATGGTTGGTGGACGAACTGGGCTTTGACGCGGCGATCAATTACAAAACCGAAAACGTCTCTGCCGCGCTGAAGAAGCATTGCCCGAACGGCATTGACATAGATTTTGAAAACGTCGGCGGCGAAATCATGGATGCCGTTCTGGCGCAGATAAATCTGCGCGCGCGCATTGTGTTGTGCGGATTGATTTCCGGTTACAACGCGACTGCGCCGGTTCCGGGTCCATACAACTTCGCCAACATTCTGGTGCAACGCGCCCGTGTCGAAGGCTTCATCGTGCTGGATTACGCTCCGCGCGCGATGGAATGCATGACCGAAATGGGCAAATGGATGATGGAAGGCAAACTCAAATATCGCATTGACGAAGTGGATGGGTTGAAACACGCGCCGCTGGCGTTGAACAGATTGTTTGAAGGCGCGAACATCGGCAAGCTGGTGGTCAAAATTTGAGCGGTCATGATTGCCGGGTAAAAGAAGCGTCTGGCTCTTGCGCCAATCCGTGATCTGGCCAAGAATAGCGTGCCACCCCAGCAACCGGTCAGACAACATGGATGACCGACACCTCAACCCCAACTCATCCAAGGAGAAAAAACTATGAAACGCATGTTCGCAGTGTTCTGTTTTGTTTTGGCGCTGTCCGCGGTTGCGTTTGCTCAAGCGCAACCGGCACAAGGCGGCGAAATGATGATGAAGAAGTCGGACAAGAAATCCCAGAAGAAAGCAGACAAAACCATCCCGCAAAGTGATGGCGATATTCAGCAGTGCATCACGGACAAGCTGGCCAAATCTGAAAAACTGAAATCCCAAAACTTCAGTTCCGCCGTCAGCAGCGGCGTCGTCACTTTGACCGGCAACGCGGCCAACGCCGGTAGCAAAGGCGCGGCGACCCGAATTGCCAAAAGCTGTGGCGCAACGAAAGTCGTCAACAACATCACGGCTCCGCCAGTGAAGAAATCGGAAAAGAAGGGTTGATCTGATTTTCTTTCAAACGAAAATAATCAAAAGCGCTGTCGCTCATTGCTGAGCGGCAGCGCTTTTTTCATGCTCGCTGTCTGACAAAGGGACGACTTGCACATTGGCGTCGCGCACTTCGTCGAGGAAGCGGTTGATGACTGAACCGCGCAGCAAGATATCCCAACGAGATCGCGCCGATTGGCCAAAGATGACGTGAGTGATGCCTTCGCGACGGGCGAATTCGATCAACGCATCGGCCACGCGCGGGTTTTTGAGTTTGACAAACTGCGCTCCCAATCCTTCAGCAAAACGCACATTGTCCATCAATCGGTTGTAGTCCTGCGGATCAATGCGGCCGGGTTCTTCGCGTGGAGATTCGACGTAAACCGCAAACCAATCCGACGCCAGGCGCCCGGCGATGCGCGAGCCGACGCGCAACAGCTTTTTCGCGTTGCCGCGCGAGGTGATGCAAACCATGACTTTTTCGGGAATGACGGCTTGTTCCAGGCCTTCGCGTTCGCGGTAATCGTGCGCCTTGGCGGCCTGGTCTTCGGCCACCTGTCGCAGCGCCAGTTCACGCAAGGCCGAAAGATTTCCTTTGCGAAAAAAGTTGTTGAGCGATTGTTCGATCTTTTCGACGCCGTAAATTTTCCCTTGCCGCAATCGCGTCCGCAGCGTGTCCACCGAAACATCCACGTTGATGACTTCGTCCGCGCGTTGCAGGAAACTGTCTGGAATGGTTTCGCGCACGCGCACGCCCGTAGTGCGCGCCACGGCATCGTTCAGCGATTCGATATGCTGAACGTTGACGGCGGTGATGACTTCAATGCCTGCATCCAGCAAATCCAGCACATCTTCGTGTCGTTTTTGGTTTTTTGATCCGGGAACATTCGTGTGTGCCAGTTCGTCCACGATGGCTATTTCGGGGCGACGCGCAATGACAGCGTCCACGTCCATTTCTTCCAGCACAATGCCGCGATATTCGATTCGCCGCAGCGGTACGCATTCCAAATCACCAACCATCGTTTCGGTTTCAGCGCGCCCGTGAGTTTCGATGACGGCAACGACCACATCCACGCCCTGCTTTTTCAGCAAGTGCGCCTCTTCCAGCATCTGGTAGGTTTTACCTACGCCGGGAGCTGCGCCGATGTACACGTGCAGCTTGGCTCGCTCGCCTTCCTTGATTTGAGCCAGCAGCGCTTCCGGTGATGGTTTGTGATTGCCGTTGGAAATCATGGCGTTGATTACTTCTTCAATGGTTTGATCTCTTCCAGTTTCAGATTCAGGAGCAGCACCTTGACGCGCGGTTCGCCCAGCAAACCGAACTGACGCCCTTCGGTGAGTTCTGCGACGACGTGACGTAGTTCGTCTTCCGTCATTCCACGCTCACGGGCAACGCGCGGAACCTGGAATTCGGCTGCGGCAGGCGAAATGTGCGGATCAAGCCCCGACGCCGAAGTCGTCACCAGATCAACGGGCACGGGCTTGCCGGGGTTTTCAGCTTGCAGCTTTTCCGTGTCAGCTTTGACACGGTCAATCAGTTTTTTGCTGGTCGGGCCAAGATTGGAACCGGACGAAGCGCCTGCGTCATAGCCAATCGCTCCGGCAGCCGAAGGCCGTGAACGAAAATAGCCCGGCGAAGAAAACGGCTGGCCAATGATGCGCGAACCGACAAGCTGGCCGTTGCGTTCGATCAATTGGCCATTGGCTTTGTCTTTGAACAAAACCTGCGCCAATGCTGTGACAACCAATGGATACGCCAGTCCAAGCAAGATGGTCATCACGAGCGTCATCAAAATTGCGGTAACAAAGTTCTTCATATCTCAACTCTCAAACTTCAGGCTAAACCGAGCGTCACGATCATCATGTCAATCAGCTTGATGCCTATGAACGGGACAATCATGCCGCCCAATCCATAAATGAGCAGATTGCGTCGTAACAAAGCCGCCGCGCTCAAGCTTCGATATTTCACGCCGCGCAGCGCCAGCGGGATCAGCACGACGATGACGAGCGCGTTGAAAATCACCGCAGACAAAATGGCCGATTGCGGCGTGGCCAGCTTCATCACGTTCAGCGCATTCATCACCGGAAACGCCACCGAAAACATAGCCGGAATGATGGCGAAGTATTTGGCTACGTCGTTGGCGATGGAAAAGGTCGTCAATGCGCCGCGCGTCATCAACAACTGTTTGCCGATTTCTACGACTTCGATCAGCTTGGTCGGGTTGGAATCCAGGTCAACCATGTTGCCTGCCTCTTTGGCGGCTTGTGTGCCAGAGTTCATGGCCACGCCGACATCGGCTTGCGCCAACGCCGGAGCGTCGTTTGTGCCGTCGCCGGTCATGGCGACCAATTTGCCTTCGGCCTGTTCGCGTTTGATCAGCGCCATTTTGTCTTCGGGCGTGGCTTCAGCCAGGAAATCGTCAACGCCTGCTTCGCGGGCAATCGTTGCGGCGGTCAGCGGATTGTCGCCCGTAATCATGACCGTCTTGATACCCATTGCGCGCAATTGATTGAAACGTTCCTTCATCCCGCCTTTGACAATGTCTTTCAGGTAAATCACGCCGAGCGGACGTTTGTTGTCGGCGACCACCAGCGGAGTGCCGCCCGCGCGCGAAATGCGTTCGACGGTCTCGCGCAATTCGCGTGGAACCTGTGCGCCATTGCCGTTGACGTATTTCTCAATCGCGTCCACTGCGCCTTTGCGAATCTGCCGTCCGTCAAAATCCACGCCGGACATTCGCGTTTGCGCGGTGAATGGGATGAAGCGCGCTTCGTGTGAAGCCAGTTCTCGCCCGCGAAGTTTGTGCTTCTCTTTGGCCAGCACGATGATCGAACGGCCTTCAGGCGTTTCATCCGCCAGCGAAGAAAGCTGCGCGGCATCGGCCAGCTCGGTTTCGCTGACGCCGGGCAGCGGAATGAACTCCGTCGCCTGCCGGTTGCCGAGCGTGATCGTGCCGGTTTTATCCAGCAGCAAAGTGTTCACGTCGCCCGCCGCTTCAACAGCGCGCCCGCTCATCGCCAGCACGTTGTGTTGAATCAGCCGATCCATTCCGGCAATGCCAATGGCGGAAAGCAATCCGCCAATCGTCGTCGGAATCAGGCAGACCAGCAGCGACACCAGCACGAAGACCGTTTGCTGCGCGCCGGAATAAATGGCGAACGGTTGCAAGGTGACGACCGCCAGCAAAAAGATGATCGTCAATCCGGCCAGCAGAATGTTTAGCGCGATTTCGTTCGGCGTTTTCTGACGTTCCGCGCCTTCGACCAGCGCGATCATTCGATCAAGAAATGTGTGGCCGGGATCGGAACTGATGCGAATCTTGATTTGATCTGACAGCACGCGCGTGCCGCCGGTCACAGCGGATCGGTCGCCGCCTGCTTCGCGTATGACCGGCGCGCTTTCGCCAGTGATGGCTGATTCATCCACCGAAGCTACGCCTTCGATCACTTCGCCGTCGCCGGGAATGAATTCGCCCGCCGAAACAATCACGATGTCGCCTTTGCGAAGTTGCGGCGCAGCGACGATTTCAACTTTGCCGTTCGCCAACAAACGATTGGCAGTGGTTTCGGTTTTGGCTTTGCGCAAAGTGTCAGCCTGGGCTTTGCCGCGTCCTTCGGCCATCGCTTCGGCGAAGTTGGCAAACAGCACGGTGAACCACAGCCACAACGTAATTTGCAGCGAAAAAACAATGCCCGAAGCGTTTGTCGCCAAATCGCGGATCAACAAAATACTGGTCATTACGCATCCGACTTCAACCACGAACATGACTGGGTTCTTCATCATCGTTGCCGGATTCAATTTGCGCAGCGAATCCAACAACGCGCGAGTGATGATTTTGGAATCCCAGATGGAAATAGACTTTTCTTTCGACATAAATTTCCGTTCGACAAGCTGCCAGCTTGTCGAAGCCTTCATTGATTCAGAATTGGTCATCAGCCGACGCCTAGACAAGCTGCCGGCTTGTTGGGCGCTAAAACGTCCGCCCCGCCTGCATCAGCAAATGTTCGACAATCGGTCCCAGACTCAAGACAGGAAAAAACGTCAGCGCACCGACAATCACAATTACGCTGACCAGCAAGGTCGCAAACAGCGGCGTTGTGACAGGGAACGTGCCCAGACTCGGCGGCGCTGCTTTTTTGCGACCCAGATTTCCGGCCAGCGCCAGCATGGGGATAATCACAAAGAAACGCCCCAACAGCATCGCTGCGCCAATCGCCGAGTTATACCAGTAAGTGTTCGCCGAAATTCCCGCGAAGGCGGAACCGTTGTTGCCCGCGCCGGAAGTGAAGGCGTAAAGCATTTCCGACAAACCGTGCGGCCCGGCGTTGTTCAGTTGCGACGTACCAAACGCAGGCGAAACAGACGAAATCGCCGTGAAAATCAAAATGGTCAGTGGGAAAATCAGCACCGTCAGCATAGCCATCTTCACGTCGTAAGCTTCGATTTTTTTGCCCAGGTATTCCGGCGTCCGCCCAACCATCAACCCGGCGATGAAGACCGCCAGCACGACATAAATCAGCACGCCGTACATTCCCGCGCCCACGCCGCCGAAGACGACTTCGCCAAGCATGATGTTGGTCAGCGGAACCAAACCGCCGAGCGGGGTGAACGAATCATGCATTGCATTGACCGCGCCGCAGGAAGCGTCGGTCGTCGCCGTGGCAAAGAGCGCCGAATTGGCAATGCCGAAACGGACTTCCTTGCCTTCCATGTTTCCGCCCGATTGCATCGCAGACACTGTTTGATCCGTTCCTGCAAGCAACGGATTGCCGCGCGATTCCGCCCAATACGCCACCGTCACGCCGACGAAAAACAGCAAGGCCATTGCGCCAAAAACCGCCCAGCCGTGTTTCGGCGAACCGGTCATTCGTCCCAAGGTGTGAGTCAGTCCTGCGGAAATGGCGAAGATGGCGAACATTTCCAACAGGTTTGTCAGCGGCGTTGGATTTTCGAAAGGATGCGCAGAGTTGGCGTTGAAAAATCCGCCGCCGTTTGTGCCCCACATTTTGATGGCTTCCTGCGAAGCGACGGGACCTTGCGCGATGGTTTGGGTTTTCACTTCGCCTTGCGCATCGAGCAGCGTCACGGAGTCGTAAGGTTTCAGGTTTTGCACCACACCTTGCGACACCAGCAGCAACGCGCCAACCAGACAAAACGGCAACAGCACCCACAACACGGCGCGCGTCATATCCACCCAGAAATTGCCTAAACTTTCTTTTTCGCGCTGCGCAATGCCGCGAATGAAGGCAATGGCCAGCGCAATGCCGACCGCCGCCGAAACGAAATTCTGCACCGCCAGCCCGGCCATCTGCGTCAGATAGCTCATCGTCACTTCCGGCACGTAACTTTGCCAGTTGGTGTTGGTCGTGAACGAAGCCGCCGTGTTGAATGCCGAACTCGGTTCGATGTTGGTCAGCTTTTGCGGATTGAAGGGCAACCACGCCTGCACACGTTGCAGCAGATACAGCACAACCATCGAAACCGCGCTGAACAGCAGCATCGCCGCGCCGTATTCCGTCCAGCGCATTTCGCGCGTTTCATCCACGCCGGTCAGCCGATAAATCAGCCGTTCGACAGGACGCAACACCGGATCAAGGGAAGTTCGTTCGCGGTTGAAAACGCGCGCCATAAATGCGCCCAAGGGTTTCGTGACCAGCAGAATCAACGCGAAGAACAACAGAATTTGTAACCAGCCATTGAGTGTCATAAAGATTCTCCGGTCAGAATTTTTCCGGTCGCAGCAGCGCGTACGTCAGGTAAACCAGCAACAGCGCCGAAGCGACGAGCGATAAAACAGATTCCCAGTTCACAAGCTTTCTCCTATTGCAACTTCTCGCAGCCGCGCACATACGCCAGCGAAAGCAGAAAGAACGCCAATGTGGCGGCGATGAAAATCAGATCGAGCATGGTTCTCCTCCAGCGAATCCAGGAAACAATTGAATTGTCTGTTTGGATTGTTCATCAACGGCGCTGAGCATAGAGCGGCGCGCATAAGGATGGCGTAAGCGGTTTATAAAGAATTCGTAAGGGCGCTTGACGGAAAAATTGGCGGCAGGCAGAACCGTGAATGACTGGAAAGATTGCTGAGGCCGAGTCGCTGACAAAATGGGGCGAAACCGGTCACCGGTTCCGCCCAAGTTCAGGTGATTCAGTTTTCCAGAGGTTTGCCCGCTTTTACACGGACTTCTTCGATGACTTTTCGTCTTTCATCAATGGTGTAATCGGAAGGAACCTGAAACAGCGACTGATCGGGTTCTGCACGATTGATGCCGGTCAGTCGGTACGTGGTTTCGCCAGTGCGCGGATCGCTGTGTTTGGTCATCACCAGCAACTGCAATTCCGGCGAATACCACTGCTCCGAGATAATGTTGATCGGCAGGTCGTTTCCAATCTCTCCGGCGGGGATAACGGTGGTGATACGCGTTCCTTCGGCTTCAATGCCTTCGATCATCTGTCGGCCAAGTGACTCTTTAACCGGCGCTCGTTTTTTCAGCGGCACGGCGTTCGCGGAATTTTCCACGGCGACAATTTTCTTTTCGGCTTCCAACTTTGTTCTTAGCTCTACTTCTCTGCGTCTTTGTAATTCCTCTTCCGAGACATTCGCAACTTTTTTGATCACAGGGGATTCATTTTTCATCGCCGTTCGACGTTGCGGGTCGAGCTGGTAATTAACCCCGGCTGACGGATCGTTGATGACTATGGATTGCAATGTGCCGTCTTTCTTCATCACTTCACGCCGTGTACGTCCAGCGCTGTCGCGGTAAACAGTAGTAGTTGTGACTTGGCGAATGCGATTGCCGTCGCCCAACACTTGGACGGATTCGGAGACGGCAACCGCCGAATACGGCGCGCCTTTGACCACCTTGGTTTCAAACGCCAGCTTGGATTCGATTACCGCATAGGCTTGAGCCTGAACCTCAGCCTGGATTTTAGCTTGCAGTTCGGCGGCTTGGGCTACTGCGGCTTTTTCTTCGGCGATTTTGACTTGAATTACTTTTTTTTCCTGCTCCGTTTGAGCAAGGGCGGGAGCGCTGCTGATGAACAGCGTTGCCATGAAGGCAATTGTGAGCGCGATAAATCTCGAGGGTTTCATTGCAAACTCCTTTTCCGGTTATTTGTTGGTTAAATGTTCATGCGAATCATTGGTTTCAGTTGCGCTGGCGCGCACAAAACGAATCGCGCGCGGCAATCCGTCCTGTCCGACCAGCAAATCCGCCAACACAGGCTTGCTTACATCTTCGGTTGTAATTCGCAGACCCATCGAAATCAGCGCCGAGGCTGGAATTTCCACTCGCAGCACCTGGCCGCTTTCCAATGGGACAAGTTGGTTTTCATTGGCCAGGACAATAAATTCAGCTTCGTCTTCGCTGGTGGTTGCCTTTGGCCGAATGCCAGATCGTTTCCGCCGAGTTCCTCCGGCAAATTGCCGTTCGGTTGTTCGTTCGGGGGGACCCGTCGGCGAAACCCGTTCTGGCTGTGAATCTGGTTCTTCAGGTTCAGGCGTCGGCAACGTGACAGTCGTTTGCGGAGCTTGATCGGCCTGCAACCATTGCCGAATCGTTCCCGCCAGCAAAACCAACAGCAGAATTGCCGCTGCTGCCAACAATGCCTGTTGCGGCCATCGCCTCGCGGGCAGGGAACGATGGCGTTGTGAAGAGACCTTCGTTTGGGACAGGAACGCGGCGCGCAGCGAATGTTCGACCTGCGGGGAAGCGTTTTCTTCCCGCAAGCTTTTTGCCGTAGAGCGAATGGCGGCGGTCAACGCTTGCTGTTCAGCCAGCCAATCCGCACACACCGGACATTCGGCAATGTGCGCGAGCGTCTGGCGTCGCGCGGAAGCTTCCAGCAACTGCATCCGCGCCATGTTCAAAATTGTGGCTTCAAAATCCTGACAGTTCATACCAGACATTTCAGCGAAACCGCGTTGAACGCGGCAGTTTCCACGTGGTTCATTGCGCGCAGTCGGTCGGCCAGCATGGAGCGCGCACGATTCAGACGGGAACTGACCGTTCCCACGGCACAATCCAATGCCTGCGCCGCTTCGGCGTAACTCAATTCATGAAAATCACACAGCACGATGACTTCCCGATAACGCGCGGGCAACGCCAGCACCGCCTGACGAACGGCATTAATCATTTCACCTCGCACGATGTCGGCCAGCGGATCGTCTTGAGCCGGCAAATGCCGAACGATGATTTCCCCTTCTTCCGTTTCTTCTTCCAACGGATCGCAAGCGCGATCCCAGCGACGACGGCGCAACACCTGATTGCGAGCAATGCCATACAAAAACATGGCCAGCGATCCGCGCGACGAATCATAAGTGTGGTTGCTGCGCATCAGCGTCAGAAACACTTCCTGAGTGACATCGTCGGCGGTGGCGGGCGAACCGCTCATCAGCAACGCAAAGCGATAGATGTTGCCCTGATGCCGCCGGTAAAGAGTCGTGAACGCCTCTTCGTCGCCAGCGGTCATCCGTTGCAACAGATCGTTGTCGCTTGGTGTCATCGCCTTGCTCATCGTTTTTCTGCTGTCCGCCGGTTGGCTGACATGAGGTATTCGCGCGAGGCGGCCAGAAACTTCCAGAATTATCGAAAAAAATTGCGGGCTTTTTTTCGGTTCAGGAATCGGGAGTGAAACGATACCCGACCCAGGGTTCGGTCTGAATGTAACGAGGTTTGGAAGGATCAGCTTCGATCTTTTTGCGCAACTGGCCGACGAACACGCGCAGGTACTCGGTTTGTTCTGTGTAATCGCCGCCCCAGATGGCTCCCAGCAATACGCGATGCGTCAGCACTTTTCCGACGTGACGAATCAGGTACACCAACAACTCATATTCTTTGGGCGTCAGATGAATCTCTTCGCCACGGACGATGACGGTGCGAGCTTCCAAATCAACGCGGAAATCGCCCAGTTCGATTTCGCGGACTTCGCGCTCAACTGCCGCCGGAGCGCGTCGCAAGGTCGCCCGAACGCGCGCCAGCAATTCATCCATGCCGAATGGTTTGGTGACGTAATCGTCGGCGCCGGCGTCCAGAGCTTCGACTTTGGTTTTTTCTTCGCCTTTGACCGAGAGCACTATGATCGGCGCCTGGGTAAGCTTTCGTAAACGACGGCACAGTTCCAATCCGCCCATTTGCGGCATGGAAAGGTCTGTGATGACCAGATCGGCTGGCCATTGCGAAAACGTGCTGAGCGCTTCTTCGCCGTCGCTGGCGGTCTGGACTTCGTAACCGCGCGCGGACAATCCGCGCCGCAGCACGCGGGCGATTTGCGGTTCGTCGTCCACCACCAAAATGCGTTGCGGTTCATTCATCGTCGCTGTCTCCTTCCGCAGGGTCTTCGTCGCCAATCGGAATCAACAACTGAACGCGCGTGCCGCTGCCTTGCGCGGCATCTTCTATCCAGATGCGTCCGCCGTGAGCGGCGATGATGCCGCGCGCGATGGCCAGTCCCATTCCCAAACCGCTGGGTTGATTCTGGTCTGATGTGACGCGAAAGAATTTATCAAAGACGCGCTCGCGCATAGGTTCTGGAACGCCTCGCCCCTGATCTTCCACCGTCAACAAAATCATTTCGTCTTCGGAGCGTCGAGCCGTAATTCTGATCGGCGAACCGGCGGGCGAATACTTGGCGGCGTTGTCAATCAACGAATACAGCACCTCGGCCAGCAGATTCGCATCCACGCGCGCTGATGGCAGTTCGCGTTCCAGAGAAATTTCTATGGAATGGTTGGCCGTCAATTCGCTGGCGCGCTCGCTGGCCAGCGCCACGATCTCAGCCACCGAACCCCAACGGCGGCGCAATTGCAATTCGCCCGCTTCCAGTTTGGCCAATTCGACCATGTTTTCGACAAAGCGGTTGAGCCGGTCGGTTTCTTCGTTGATGACATCCAGCAATTCGATGCGGACTTCCTGATCCAGCGCGACCGGATCGTCATGGTTTTCTTCGGCAAGCAATGTGGTCACCGAAGCTTTGATCGAAGTCAGCGGCGTGCGCAGATCGTGCGTGACGGCATCCAGCAAGGCGGATTTCAATTGCTCGCTTTGGCGAAAGACTTCGGCTTGTTTGGCCTGTTCCGAAGCGATTCTGTATTCGTGGTAAAGCCGCTCGATTTCTTTTCGTCCGGCTTCGGCTTCTTCGGCGCGACGTTTGGCGCGCGCCGAAAGTTCCCCGACGGTGACGGCGGTAATCAGGAATGCGGCCAACGCCATCCAGTTTTGCGGAGCGGCAATGATGAAAGTGTGAAGCGGCGGCAGAAAGAAAAAGTTGAAACAAAGCACGCCGAAAACGGCCGCAACCAGCGCCGGTCGGCTTCCCCATCCGATCGCGGCAAAAACCACCACCAGCAACAGCGCCAGCGCCACCGTCGTCGAACTGAATCGTTCGTGAAATGGGGCCAGCGTCGCTGTCACTGTTGCAACTCCGGCAATCGCAAACCAGTACCCGTTGCTGGTGCGGGAAAACGCTTTGTTCCAATTGATGCTCATTGCTCACGCTCTCTTCGATGTCGAGGGGGTTGTAACGCGAGCGCGAAGCAATGGCAAGATTCGCGCTTTTCATCGTGGAAAAGCGCGAACCTTCGGATTCAGCTTGTCGGGGGCGGTCAGGATCAAACAGGCGTCGCCGAATTCATGTGTCAGGTAATTGTGTTCTTCCAGATGCAAACTGATTTCTCTCAATTCTTCTTCCGGCAAAAACGCTCTGAGCAATTGGTAATGGCTTTCGGAAACATCGTGCGTTCCGGTCAACAATCCGTCCACAAATTGCAGCCGATGTTCCGGGCCGATTTTCAGCGTGGTGAATCCGTTCAACCCCAACAAAACGCTTTCCAGCGCGCGAACTACTGATGTGCCAATGGCGATCACACGATTGCCCGCGGCTTTGGTTCTGAGCACGGTTGCCATAGTAGTCGGCGGAACTTCGAATCGTTCCGGCAACGGCAATGCCCGGTCAATCTGTTCATCGCCGGTTGCAGACAATCCCGCGCCGTGCGTCAACGTGGCGATTTGAATTCCTGCTTCCCGCAATTTCAGCAGCAGCGACCAATTCAGGGCATGACCGGCGCTGGGCATTTCCACTGCCCACGGGCGCCCTCCGTACACGTTTTGCACCGACCACAGATTCAACTCTTCGGTCATGTACGAATACTGAACCGGTTTGCCGTACCGATAAATGCCGCTCCACAACGCTTCGCCCGAATGATTGAATTCCAGATCGAGCAAGCGGTTGGAAAGCGGACTTTCTTTGACAACCACCGCGTTGAAGTCTTGGGCAAAGATGATTTCTTCGCCCGCTTTCAATCGCGGCGGCACTGGGCGATGTTCGGTTGGCGTGCGCCAATCGCCTTCGCCAAAAATCACTGCCTGCCAGGTGCGTTCGTTCAATTGCGAAGCCAGCCGTATTTCGACCGGGCGATTGTGTTCATCGCGTCCGCGCAAAGAAGCCGGCAAAGTGGCGGCATCGTTCACCACCAGCAAATCGCCCGCGCGCAAATGCTCCGGCAATTGCGCCATCGCGCTGTTTTGCAGTTGGCCGGATTCGGCGACCAACAGCTTGACGGATTGTTTATTCTCCCTCGGCGTGCGTGCAGCTTTCATGCAACCTCCTTGGCCGTTTCAGTCCAGTTGGCGGCAATCAACCGCGAACCGTTTTCAACCCGATTGGCGGATTCGATCATCAACACGATTTTTTCGGCGACCGTTTCGGGCGATTGCAAACTCGACGGATCGGCGTCGGGCATCGCTTCGGCGTGCATGCGAGTCGCCATTTCGCCCGGATCAACGCTGAACACGCGAATGCCTGCTCCGCCCAGTTCTGCCGCAGCCGTTCGCGTCAGATGATCCAGCGCAGCTTTGGAAGCGCCATACACGCCCCAGGTCGGATACGCTTCGACGGCGGCGTCCGATGAAATGTTGATGACCAATCCACTTTGTCGAATCATCATCGAACCAGCGACCGCTTTCATCAGCCGAAATGCGCCGATGGTGTTGACCTGCAATGCGCGTTCGAAATCTTCGCAATCCGTATCGGTCAACAATCGCAACGGCACTGGTCCGAGCGTGCTGGCGTTGTTGATCAACACGTCCACCGGCCCGGCCAAGGCCGCTGCCTGACCAGCAATCGGATAAATGCTTTCCTTGTCGCCAACGTCGGCGACGATTCCGAATGCCGTGCCGCCGTTCCATTTGATTTCGGCAACGACTTCCTCCAACTCCGCTTTCTGCCGGGCGACAATCGCCACTTTTGCGCCTTTGGCCGCCAATTGCAGCGCCAGCGCCTTTCCCAACCCGCGACTGCCGCCGGTAATCAACACCGATTTTCCATTCAACTCTGACATCTCTATTTCCTCCTTTTGGTCATGCACGCGCCCCTGCGTGCGAGTCCTCAGCGAAGCGCAACCTTCCGAAAGACCCTTTCTCACCACGAAGGCACGTGAAGGCGCGTGCGAATTCAAGATACGCGCGAGTGGCTGATATGCCGACGAAATTGACAATATATTGGCGGAATGCTAATTGGCGGTCATGGAAGACAAGCTGGCGGGATACATTGCACAGAACATCAAACAGTTGCGGCAAAGCCGCAACCTGTCGCAGGAACAATTGTCGCGGTTGTCAGGCGTGCCGCGTCCCACGTGGTCGAATCTGGAATCGGGCACGGCGAACCCGACGGTTTCAGTGCTGGCCAAAGTCGCCGCCGCGCTGCAGGTTCCTGTCGAAGAGTTGATCAGTCCGCCGAAAGCGCAGGCAAAACTTTACCCGGCGGACACCATTCCCAAACAGCGGCGCGGCGGAGTCGTGATTCGCAAACTGTTGCCGGATTATTTGCAGGGCATGGAACTGGACCGGATTGAATTACCG
Source organism: uncultured Heliomicrobium sp. (assembly GCA_964470555.1). Classification (GTDB taxonomy): domain Bacteria; phylum Acidobacteriota; class Blastocatellia; order RBC074; family RBC074; genus RBC074. The sequence goes on along the minus strand of CAYYDG010000047.1, from coordinate 31,916 downwards.
CCGGGCGCGCAGATGACTGGCGTTCCGCACCGTATGGGAACGCGCGAATATCTGGCTTGCGAATCCGGCCAGGTAGAATTGGTTGTGTCCGGCGAAAAGTATTCCTTGTCGCCGGGCGATGTCGTGGTTTTTCGCGGCGATCAGAAACATTCGTATGCCAACCGTGGCGACGATGTGGCGATCGCTTACAGCGCGATTGTCCTGGGGCCCGGGCGCATCAGTTAGCCGAATCCGAGCCAGAAAACGCTCAACCGTAGAAACCTCTGAATGAAGATTCCCATGAACCTATTTCATTTTTTTGCCGCCGGAACGGTTCCGGCATATCTGACAGACGCCGTCGTCCTGTTGGTCGCCGGAGCGATCATTGCGTATATCAGTTTCCGATTGCGGCTGGTGCCGATTGTCGGCTTTCTGTTGGCCGGTGTGCTGATTGGGCCGCACGCGCTGGGATTGGTCAACAATCGTGAACTGGTGGATAACGCCGCCGAAATTGGCGTCATTTTGCTGCTGTTCACCATCGGCATCGAATTCAGCCTGGAAAAACTGGCCAGCATCAAACGTTTGATTTTTATCGGCGGCGGATTGCAAGTCGTGCTGGCTTCGCTGGCGACGATGGGATTGCTTGCGGCATTCGGTGTGAATTGGCGCGCGGGATTGTTCACGGGTTTTCTGGTCGCGTTGAGTTCGACGGCGATTGTGTTGAAAGTGCTGGGCGACCGTGGCGAAACCAACAGCGAACAAGGACAGGTCGGATTGGGGCTGCTGATTTTTCAAGACCTGGCCATCATCGTCATGGTCTTGCTGGTTCCGGTGTTGAGCGGCGCGGGCGGTTCGGCATTTGGAATTGTTTGGGCGTTGAGCAAAGCGCTGGTCATCATCTTTCTGGTGCTGTTTGTTGCGCGCCGGTTGATGCCAAAGGTATTGGAGAAAGTCGCCGAAACCTGTTCGCCGGAATTGTTTCTGCTGACGGTGATCGCCATTTGTTTCGGCACGGCGTATTTGACCAGTCTGGCTGGCGTCAGTTTGTCGCTGGGTGCGTTTCTGGCCGGGTTGCTGGTCAGCGAAAGCCGGTTCAGCCATCACGCGCTGAGCGAAATCATGCCGTTGCAGATTTTGTTCAGCGCGATTTTCTTTGTTTCGGTCGGCATCTTGCTGGATTTGCGCTTTCTGTTGACTCATTTGCCGCTGGCGTTGGCGGTGATTGGCGTAACGTTGTTGGTCAAGATCATCACCACCGGGTTGAGCGTGCGCGTGCTGCAATACAAGCTGCCGGTGACCGCGGCTTCGGCCTTGATGCTGGCGCAGATCGGCGAATTTTCTTTTGTGTTAGAACGCGCAGGGCGCGAGGTCGGGTTGTCTCCGGCGGGAATGGCGGAATCCGGTTCGCAATCTTTTATTGCGGGAACGGTGATGCTGATGGTGTTGACGCCGTTTCTGATGCAAATCGGTTCGCGGCTGGCAGGCAAGATCGAGCGGAAGACCACCGCCAGAGCCGTCGCAGGAATGGAAGCTGCGCCAGTGCCGGAATCGGTTCATCAGATCAGCGATCATGTGATTGTCGCAGGTTACGGACAGGCGGCGCGCCGATTGGTTCACGTGCTGAGCGGGTCGGGCATTCCGTATCTCATCACCACGCTCAGTCCGGGCGGCGCGAACGAAGCCGAAGCGCAAGGTTTGACGGTGTTGCGCGGCGATTACAGCAAGCGAAACATTCTGGAACACGCCGGAATCGAACGCGCGCGGATGATGGTCATTGCCGATGACGATCCGGCTATGACGCATCGTGTGGTTGCCGTAGCCAAATCGTTGAATCCGGGCATGCGAATTGTGGCGCGCACACGGTACATCAGCGATGCGCATCCACTGTTCGAAGCGGGCGTGGACAGCGCCATTGCCGAAGAAATGGAAAGCATCACCCGGCTGTTCACAGAAGTGATGGAGCATTACGAAATTCCCGCCGAACAAATCGAAGCCAACGAAAAAGCCATTCGCAGTGGCGGATATGCCGCCTTGCTGCATCAGCCGAAAGCAGGCGAACCGCCTCCGGTTACTTGCCAACTCAAAGCAATTGGTTTGATGCAATGCCAAACGACGCAGCCTGAAGATGCGCTGCCGGTCGCGGTTGCAGCGAATACGGGCGAGATAGATACGGAACAGACCGTGCTGTTTATCCCGACTTCCATAGAACGCACGTGCCGTCATCTGGATGAAATTCGCCCGGTTGTGCCCAGCGCGCGCGGTTGCGAAGAGTGTCTGGCCACGGGCGACACCTGGGTGCATTTGCGTCTGTGTCTGACCTGTGGGCATGTCGGTTGTTGCGATTCATCGCCGAACCGGCACGCTTCGGCGCACCATCATCAGATGAGCCATCCGTTGATCAAATCCCTGACGCCGGGCGAAGAGTGGGGTTGGTGTTACGAAGACGAGGCGTATCTGTAATTCAATTGGCGCTGGCGATAGTCAGTTTGATCGGAAAGTGACGCAATGAAAAACAAAAAACTCTGGTTGGTCGGGTTGCTGGTTGTCGCGTTCGTGGTTTTGCTGCGATTGTTGCCTGTGGATGATTGGTTGAAATCGTTGCAAAGCTGGATCGAAAGTCTTGGTGCGTTGGCTCCAATTGTATATGTGGCGGTGTATGTCGCAACGACCTTGCTGCTGATTCCCGGCAGTGTGCTGACGATTGGAGCGGCGGGCATTTTCACTTTTTGGAAGGCTTTTGCGGTGGTCGTGGTCGGAGCGAATTTGGGTGCATTGGCTGCGTTTTTGCTGACGCGGACGTTTTTGCGCGAACGCGTGGCGATGTGGGCGGCGGGCAATCCGAAATTCGCCGCGCTGGATCGCGCGATTGGCCGCGAAGGGTTCAAGATGGTCTTGCTCGTCCGGCTCAGCCCTGTGTTTCCGTTTACGTTGTTGAATTACTTTTTGGGGCTGACGACGGTTCGCGTGAGTTCGTATGTGTTGGCGAATTTGATCGGCATGCTGCCGGGAACGTTTTTGTACGTGTACATCGGAGCGACAGCGCGCGATGCCTTGAGCGCAGGCGCGCGTGGCACAGGGGCCTGGGAACTTGCTTTACGTGTGGTTGGCTTGCTGGCGACGATTGCTGTCGTCGCATTGGTCACGCGCACGGCTCGCAAAGCTCTGGCGCAAGTCGAGCACGAATCTGTCGAGGTTGTGCCCGACACCAACACACAGGGAGCTTGAACGATGTCGCCGATAAATGATTTGGTCAGCCACGTGACCTTGGCCGATGATCCTCACGACCGGTTGATGATCGAAAATTGCCATCCGCCGCATCACGTCAATCCGAATGGGCCGACTCCGAATGGCAAATACAATTTGGTGGCGATTGGCGCAGGCGCGGCAGGTTTGGTCAGCGCAGGCGGGGCAGGTGGGCTTGGCGCAAAAGCCGCCATCATCGAACGCGCGTTGATGGGCGGCGATTGTCTGGTGACGGGTTGCGTGCCGTCGAAAGCCGTCATTCGCGCCGCTCGCGCGGTGTACGACTTACGCCAGGCCAAAGAGTTTGGTGTTCAACTTTCCGCTGAACCTGAAATTGATTTTGCCGCTGCGATGGAGCGCATGCGGCGGCTGCGTTCGCACATCAGCGCCAACGATTCCGCCGCGCGAATGCGGGACAAATATGGTGTGGACGTTTTCCTCGGCGAAGCCCGGTTTGTCAGTCCGACAGCGATTGAAGTCGGCGGTCAGCGGCTGGAATTTGATCGCGCCGTCATTGCCACGGGCGGCCGTCCGGCTGAATTGCCGATTCCCGGTTTGAAAGAAACCGGCTATCACACCAACGAAACCATCTTCACGATTACCAAATTGCCTCGCCGTTTCGCAGTCATTGGCGGAGGGCCGATTGGTTGCGAACTGGCGCAGGCGTTTCGGCGGTTTGGCAGCGAGGTAACGTTGCTGAACGATGTCGAACACATCTTGCCGCGCGAAGACCGCGATGCCGCTGAATTGGTTCATCGCCAGTTGGTCGCCGAAGGAATGACGATCATCAACACGGCCAAAATCACGCAAGTTGAAACGCGCGGAGCCGACAAAATTCTCAGTTACGAACTTGGCGGAGAGCGAAAGGAAGTCGCTTGCGATGTGATTTTGTCTGCCGCCGGGCGCGTGCCAAACGTCGAGGGATTGAATCTGGAAGCCGCCGGAATTGCTTACTCGCGCGAAGGCGTGACGGTGAATGACTTTCTGCAAACGACAAACTCGAAGGTTTATGCGGCTGGCGATATTTGTTCGCGCTTCAAGTTCACACACGCGGCGGACGCAATGGCTCGGCTGGTGATTCGCAACGCGCTGTTTTTTGGTCGCACAAAAGCGAGCCAGTTGGTGATGCCGTGGGTGACCTACACCGATCCGGAAGTGGCTCACGTCGGCATGTACGAAGCGGAGGCGCGAGCGGCTGGATTCGATATCGCAACGATCACCGAACAACTTGATGACAACGACCGCGCGATTCTGGACGGAGAAACCACAGGCTTTGCGCGCCTGCATTACGACCGGCGGTCGGGAACGATTCTGGGCGGAACCATCGTCGCGCGCCACGCCGGAGACATCATCAGTGAACTGACGTTGGCCATCACCCACAAACTGAAAGCCGGTGCATTGTCGGCGACGATTCATCCTTACCCGACGCAAGCGTCTGTGTTGCAACGAATCGGCGACACATACAACCGCACGCGGCTTTCTCCGACAATCAGCAATGTGTTCAAACGATGGTTTGCGTGGAAGCGACGATAATCGTCCTGCAAATCGGGTTTATTGAATCGCTTCTTTCTTCTGTTGCTTTAGCATCAACGCCAGCAATCCGGCAACCAGAATGCAAACGACCAGAAACCACTGGCCAGCCGCGTAACTGCCGGTTTCAACGCTCAGCCAGCCGACGACTTTGGGGCCGAGATAACCGCCCAGATTGCCGAACGAATTGATCAACCCGACTGCCGCCGCTGAAGCTGAAGCCGCTAGAAAACGCGACGGCCAGGTCCAGAACACCGGCAAGTAGGCCAGAACTCCGATGCCGGTCAGGCACAAAAACGTGAAGGCAAAAATGACGCTGCTGGCCGTCAGCAGGCTCAAGCTGAGCGTGACTGCTCCGAACAGCAGCGGCCAGACTGTGTGCCAGCGACGTTCGCCGGTTTTGTCGGAATGAGCGCTGTTCCACAACATTCCCACCAAACCGAACACATAAGGCACGGCTGGAATTATGTATTTTTTCAATATGATGTCCGAGGTCGAAGTGCCTGGAACCATCTTTTCGGCAATCGAGGGAAGAAACATCGTCAATCCATAAAAGCCTGTGACGATGCTGATGTAAATCAGGCAGAGCAACAGCGTTTTCGGATTGAATAAACCTTCCTTCATTCCCTTCCACAAATCATCTTTACCGGACGCCAGTTTTTCCTGTCGCTCGCGTTCAAGTTCGCCCGTGATCCATTGCTTTTCGTCATCCGGCAGCCATTTGGCTTGGTGTGGCCAATCGGTCAAATAAAAAATCGTCATGATTCCGAAAATAATCGAAGGAATGCCTTCCAGAATGAAAACCCAGCGCCAGCCTTCATACCCGCCCCAGTTTATGGAACTCATAATCCATTGCGACAGCGGCACGCCGATCATTGAGGCAATCGGAATTCCGATCATGAAATTGGCTTTGGCCTTGGCGCGGTCTTCATATCGAAACCAGTGCGCCAGAAACACTACGATGCCGGGGAAAAATCCGGCTTCGGCAATGCCCAAAATGAAACGCAGCACGTAAAACTGCGAAACGTTGTCGCCGAGGAAGCTCATCCACTGCTCACCGATGAAACCCATCAACGTGGCGATGATGCCCCACGAAATCATGATGCGGGCGATCCATTTGCGCGCGCTCCATTTTTCGACGATCAGCGTGCCGGGGATTTCCAGCAGAAAGTACCCGATGAAGAAAATGCCTGCGCCGGTGCCGATGATGTCGTCGTTAAATCCGAGTCCGCCGCTGCCCAAAGGCTTTTTCATGTCCAACGCCGTGACGCTGACATTGGTGCGATCAATGTAGGCCAGAAAATACAGCAGCAATAGAAACGGCATCAGTCGCCAGGTGATACGCCGTCGCGCGCGTTCGGCGACGGGCAGTTGAGATTCGGCTACGCTAACCGCCATTGGGTTGATCTCCTTGTTGTGATGTGGACTGGTGATGCGGATGTGTGACGCCCGAAGAGCTTGTCGCCGAGCCGTCACCGCCTGTGATGCGCGCCGGATGCTACTATTGAGGTAATGGGATGGCAAGCTAACCCATTACGGAAGGCAGAGTCTGTTAAGAAATACGATTCATTTAATTGGCTGAAACAAATTGGCTTCGTAACTGACGCCGAAACTGATGCCGCTGCGGGCGCTGTTGCTGTGGAGTCCCTTGACGCCGGCAACGTCCCAGATCAATCCGGCAGCGCGAATGCGAGCTCCCAATCGCGCCGCGCCATCCGATTCGGTTCCGAGCGGCGATTGGTTGCGCGTGTTGTATCGGCCATTGATTTCGCCAACCAACGTCAAACGGTCGTTGTAAAGATAACTGGCGCCCAGCCCGTAAAGCAGCACATCGTTTTGCGTGAAGCGGTCAATTGGCGCAGTCAAGATTCCCAATCCCAGATTGCCGACCACGCGAACTCGTTTGCCGAAGTTTTTGGCAGCCAGCGTGGTGGCGAAAAAGTTGATCTGATTCAAACCTATGCCGCGCGATTGGTTGGAATTCGGCAGTTCCGCGCCAAACCGAAAGCCCAGTGATGGCGTGCGTTTGGTTTCGTGGCGAAGTTTGATTTTCGTCGCCAGATAAAAATCTCCGGTGTCGTGCGTTGAGTTGGTCGCCTCGCTCAATTGCAATGGAACGGCGGACGGACGATAGCTGCGATTGATGCTGAGAAAATTCTGGATCACCCCGCCTGATTCAACTTCGACGTTTGGAGACAAGCCAAAGGTGACGGACACAACGCCAAAGCGCGTCAAGTCGCCATTCAATCCCGACAGCGGAAAGTTTTTGTCCTGCAAAAAATCAAAACCGAATTCAAAGCGCACGGAGCCGGGTTTGACGACTTCTACGTCTTCAGTGATTAACGGACGTTGCTGCGCGTGCGCAGTCAGACAAGACATGACTGCCATCAGTGACAGGAGCGGCAGGATTCTAAGCAGATTTCTGGTTGGCATGGTGTTACTTATTTGCTGGCTTCGCGCGGAACTTCGCGGACGACGCGAAATCCTATATCGAAGCGACTTTTGTTCGGGAAATAATGATTTCGTTCGCGCGCGCGAAAGAAAACCTGACCGCGTCCGAAACCGCCTCCACGCATGACTTTGGTCGCGCCTTCAAAGCCCATCATTTTGACTTTCTTTCCAATCAACGGTCCTTGCGGATTGATGCGATCGCGCAGTTTGTAATAGTCAGCATCGTACCAATCAGAGCACCATTCCCAGACGCTGCCAATCGAAGAAAATCTGTCGCTGGTTTTTTCCGTCGAAACAGCCTTTTCCCATTCTGCTTCCGTCGGCAAACGGTATTTGTGACCGGTTTCCTGTGAAAGCCATCGGCAAAATGCCACGGCGTCATCCCAACTGACAAACACCACCGGCAAATCGTCATGCCCAGCCGGATAGACATTGGCATACCAACCGTAACCGGTTCCTTGCGGCGGCGGATGGCCTGCGGCATCCACGAATTGTTTGTAAAGCCGGTTGGTGATTTCGCTGCGCGAAATTTCAAACGCATAAACGAACACCTGGTGTTTAGGTCGCTGATCCTTGTCGCCTGTATTGCTGCCTTGTTCAAAGACGCCTTCTTCGACCAGTATCATTTCGGGATCAATCAACGGTTTGAGTTCGATGTTGACCGTCGCCGTTTTTCCCGGTTCGACCGAAATGCTGCCGCGCCATTCACGGAATTTCGGTTTGGTTGCAACAACCTGATGAGTCCCTGTCGAAAGGCCTGTCAACACATAAGGCTGTCCAGGCACAGGACGAATGGTTTCGTGATCGTCAATCACCACCAACGCATCCGATTCGTTGATCGTCAACGCGATCTTGCCCGGTTCGGGTTTTCGTCTCAGCGGGACTTCAAACCGGGTTGAAGCGGTTCCCATCAAAAACGAACCATTCCAGAGTTCGTAGCCTTCGGCAGTGGCGACCAGTTTGCGGTTGCCCGCGACAACGCCCAGCACAGTCAAATTGCCGTCAACTCCAGTGAAACCTTTGACGCTGCCATCAATTTCAATCAACGTGCCCGGTGGAGCAGTAATCGTCAGCTTCGTCGCCGTAGCAGCTTTTTTCGGGGCTGAGCGCGATTCCGCAGGTTTTTTGGCGGGTTGCCGAACCGGTTTCTTGTCGGGTTTTTCAGCAGGTTTTTTTGTCGCAGGTTTGGCGATTTCGCGCCCGGTCGAATCCTGCGCCGAAACGTGACAGATCAGTGTCGGAGCGATTATCAGCAACAATCCGACACGCCAGAAGCGTCTGCGAAAAACAATTCGGTTCAAGATGTTTCCCACGCCGAACATACTCTTTACCTTTCGTTTTCAAGAAAACTGGCTGACGATTTCAACCAGTGGGGTCAGGGCACACGAATCAGATTCAGGGAGAGGATGGCGCATCCTGCGCCAGACGAAATCCGGTTTTATCGCCCAGCCGTTCAGGCGGAAGCACGCCTCTATAAGTTGTAGTCGCGCGTACGCTTGGAACATTGAAAGCTCCGCCACGAATGACTTTTCCAGGAGCCATCACTTTGTTATCGGCGTAACTTACCAGACTGCTGGAAGTCCATTCCCAGACATTGCCGCACATGTCCAGCACGCCAAAGGGGCTGGCTCCATTGGGGAACCGACCGACTTCGGAAATGCGACCACCGTTTTCTCGCCCGGCATTGGCGCTGGCCTGGTTCCAATTGTTGCCCCAGGGATAAAGTCTGTTTTCTGTTCCACGCGCAGCAAATTCCCATTCGATTTCAGAGGGCAATCGTTTGCCCACCCATTTGGCAAAATCACTGGCATCGTCCCACGATACATTGACCACCGGTAGATTGGCTTCATTGGCAGGGAATTTGCCGTTTTGCCAATGAGGCGGCGCGCGATGGCCGGTTTCTGTGACAAAGCGTTGATATTCCTGGTTGGTGACTTCGGTACGTCCAATGAAAAACGGGCTGACAGCAATCGTGCGAACAGGAGTTTCGTATTCATCGCCGCCGACTCTTCCCATCTGAAATTTGCCGCCGGGAATGAAAATCATGTTTTCATTCGAAGAAACCGTTGCGGTTGACCCGGTGGAATTCGATTGCCGCGGAGCAGAGGCTTGATTAGTTTGCGAAACCGACGGCAGTCTGGGCAATTCTCCGGTCGCATCACGATTGAACCACCACCAGACAAGCAAAATCAGGATCGAGACGATTCCGATGAGCGCCGCCGCCTGAATCATTGCCTGGCGATTCCGCGCCTGATTATTGCTCAGCAGCGAAGAATCCTTATGACGAAACTCTCCGCCAAACGGGGGCAGAGGAGTCACGACGGTTTTCGGGAAGACGCTTTCATCAGATGATAATTTGCCAGATGGCGTTTCTGATCTGACAGTCTGGCCCAGATGGCCAAGCTGGCCAATCTGGCCAAGCTGGTTCGACTTGATGGGACTGGTAAATTGCGCCACCGCTTTTGCGTTCGATTCAACAGGGGGCTTTTCCTCTGGCATTGGAGAAGTCGGAGCCAAAGCCGGATCCGCTGACAAATTGCCGGAAGGAGCATCAGCCAATTTCACGCCATCAGTGTGGGCAATGGTCGAAGGCGGGCTTGCAGGTTTTGGCGGTTTTGGTTCAAAAATTGTAGCCGACGAGCGACGTGCTTCAGGGTTGGCAAACTGTGCCGAAGACGTTTCAACTTTGGGATTGGCTTGAACGTTTGCCTGGACAGAAGCAGGTTGTTCCGATTTTCCGCCGTCCAATTTGTTTCCGCAGGCTTCGCAAAACCGCGAATATGGTTTGGCTTCTACGCCACAAGATTGGCAATTGATGGAGCCTGTTTCTGTGAATTCTCCGGCTTGTTGCGAAAGATTTCCGCTCAAGTTTTCGGCGGATGGAGTGGAAGTCGAAAGCAGTAACGCGCGCTTCCTGTCCAGTCCACAGGTTTTGCAGAACAGCCAGCCGCTACGCCAAGAAGTGCCACAATGATAACAAGCGCCGATCACTGTTTCCTGCAAAGTGATTCCAATGCGATTGCCGCAGTGTTGACAGAAATTTTCCCCGCGAACCCCTCGTGCTCCGCACCGCGTACAACAAACAGATTCGGTCGCAGTTTCGGCATTGGAGCGAAGAAGGGTTTGCCCGCAGCGTCTGCAGAAGTTTAAGTGATCGGGATAATGCAAACTGCACTTTTGGCAATACATAAGTTACGGCAAGCCTCGAATGCGATTGAACTGACGTGCGTCTTGGTACATCCGAATTAAAGCGGGAACGAAATACCGGCTAATGATATGGCAGCAACAATTTACCGCGCAAGCAGATACATCTTCGGCCTGATCATGATTTCAAGTGTCGGGGGGACATTTTGCCTGGTTGAGCTTTAAAACAGTCGTCACTTGTCAGTTGGCAAATTGGCCGGATCGAGTAAAAAAAGCGCCGAAAAAAGGGGACTGGATTTTTTTATCAGAATAGCGATTTTTTCGTTTGACAGTTTCGGGCGTTTTCGGTAAAGTTTCGGTTGTCGCAAGTAAGAAACAAAAAGTTCGATTACGAGGGAATTGATTTAGAAATTGCCCACGGGGTCGTTCGGAATCGTCTGGAGCAAAAATGTTGCTGACACCGCGTCAAAAAGAGGTTTTCGATTTTCTGGTTAGTTTTCTAGCCAGGCAGGGATACGCGCCAACCATCTCGGAGATTCAAGATCATTTTCGTCTGAATTCTCCGGCCAGCGTCCATGAAAAGTTGAAAGAGTTGGAAGGTCACGGGTTGATTCGTCGCCACAAAAACATTCACCGTGGCATTGAAATCACACAGCGAGACAGCGATTCACTTTCTTTTGTCCTGGCCAATTTCGACACTAATCAAAAATTGGAAATCCCATTGCTTGGAGTTATCCAGGCAGGCTCGCCAATCGAAGCCGTTTTGCAGCCTGAAAAATTGCTGGTTCCGGCAGACATGTATTCGCCAAAGCGGTTTGCCTTGAAAGTTCGAGGCGAATCCATGCGAGATGAACAAATCTCGGATGGAGATTTCATTGTTGCCGAACCTTCAGCGAACAAACCGATCAATGGCGAAACCGTCGTCGCCCTGATTGACCAAAGCGAAGCGACGGTCAAAAAGTTTTACGACGAACGCACGCAAATTCGTTTGCAGCCGGCAAACGATGAATTTCAACCGATTCTGATCAGTCCTCCGACGCGAGTCACTATTCAGGGAGTCGTTCGTGGATTGATTCGTAAATTCAGTTGACCCTGAGTTTGACTGCCGCGCAGTCGCCATGCGATTGCGCGAATTTTTTGATATTTTGTGTTGCATTGTTGAAACGGTATGGCTCCGAACGCAGTCCTGAGTGACCATCTGGAGCCGCATCAAGTTGTAGAGCAATCAAAGAATTTGTCTGTCGCTTAAAGCGACAGACTTCGATTACCCGCCTGCACCACTTGAACCGAAATAAAACTCAGCCTGGGGCGTTCATCCGGTTTGACAGCCCGCGTCAAACCGGATGAGCCAGCGCCCTACTTTCACAATGCAAATCATTTTATCCAGCGGGCATTGTCTGCATCCTGCAGACATATTCACTTGCAGTCTTTCTGGCTTGCAGGCAATTCAACTATTTACAACAGTGTTTTCAACTGATGAGCATAGGCGCTCATTTAGGGATAAGTGTCTGATTTTCATAGAAAATAGAGGTTTGTCATGAACAAGGAACTTTCAATACTCAAATGGGTAGGGATTGCATTAGCCTGTTTATCCACCGTTTTCACGCTGGTCATAGTTGGTTCGCACTTGAGCGGACGACTGATTGGAATGGGCAAAATCGGCATCATTGGCACTGTCGGCGCAGAATTGATGTGTATTATTTGCGCCTGGCTGGCTGCTTCAAAACTCAAAAAAGTCGCTGGCGTTGCGATGATTTGCCAGATGATATTGACCGCCGTTCTTCTCATCAACGCCAGCATCGCGCTGGACCTTGATTGGCAGGAAACACAAGCAAGCCGAGCAGAGCAGGCCAAACTCGAACGCGAAAAACTCGTTGCTGAAGAGCAGCGCAAAACCATCGAAACACAAGCCGCATTAGCTGCTCAATTGTCGCAACAAGACAAACGGCTCGCCCGTGAGTTCATTCGTTCCGGCACTGCCACGTCCAAATTACCTGTTGCGACGGAATCAACTGAAAAACCCAGTGACCACGCAGCGGCGCTCGATGTCGCCAAGCTGAGCGTTTATGAGCGTTATGGTCTGACTGTCGTACCTTTGTTTTTAGCCCTGCTTACAGTGATTGCGTTGGGTCTGGCCGCGCACAGTGAAACGCCCGCTCGTTACCCGGCAAAAGAAAAAGACGAATTCCCTTCGGAAATCGAAGTGGGAAAATAACCGCGCCACAGCCCATTGCCGAACCTGTGGCGCAGGAATCAAAGGCGCAAAGCAGTACAGGGAAAAACAGGGAAAAGCAGAAGCGGGCTGTCAGCCCAGCGGAAAATGTTTCCAAGACAACTGGAATTTCAAAAGAGAGAAAAGCAGCGGTTCGCGACAGGGAGCGCCGAGGCGAGTTACGAACTGATAAAAAAAGCCGAAAAAAACAAGCCCCAGAGAGCGAAGCTTTGCCGGATGAGCCGCCTTCAATAAAAGATTGCGAATGGAGCGCGACAGAAGATGGCTGGCATCTGCTGCATCAACGATCTGGCAAAAAACGTTATTCCGGCCATTTGAGCCGAGAGTCCTGGGAGGTTTTGAAGAAAGATTATGATCACCAAGCGTACTTCAAGCAGGTCGAAGAAAGGCTTCGCAGACACGGCGGGCGCTGATCCGTTCGCTGCATTTGAAATCATTGCCGATGCCAGAAGAATCCAGGCGCAATCGTCCAACAGAGACGTGGTTGACCGCGCTCGCCGGATTGAGAAACACGCCGATGTGATGGTCAAAACCGTTCTGGGAACTGCTGACCTTTCGGTGGCCGAAGTCCCTTCGAAAGTCATTGAACAGATTGTTGAAATGCTGCGCGCCTACCGCTAGGCGGCGATTAATTGCCAGGGTGAGCAAACTGCTCATCGAAAAATCCAAAATCGAAAATTCATGGAGGAGTAATCATGACTACCGAGCAAGCTTTGTTTTTACGGGACTTTTTATTGCAACGCATCGAAGAGGCTCATCTGGTCACGTTGCGCGTGTTGTCATCGCTGCCTGAAGCGCAAAGCGAATACCGGCCAACGCATCGTTCCAGGTCTGCGCGCGAAATCGCCTGCCACATCATCAACACCGAGTTGATCCTGTTGAATGGAATCGTCACGGGCAGCTTCAACCGCAGTGCCTGTGATTTGCCGGACACCGAATTGGACATGAGCGAATTGATTGCGGAATACGATGATCGGTTTGTCAAAGGCATCGAAGCCATACGAAAACTGTCCGTCAAGAAATTGACGAATTACGTGTCCTTTTATGGTGTGTTTCGTCATCCGGCGGTCGTATTTTTGACTTTCCTTCACGATCATACGGTTCTGCATCGCGGACGGTTGAGCGATTACATTCGCAACATGGGATCGAAGGTTTCTATGATTCGCAGCGTGGATGGCAACTTCGTTTCGATGGGCCAACCGGCGATGAAATACTTGTGGACAGAACGAGCCTGGGAAGAAGGTGAACTGGCTCAGGCGGCTTAAAGGTCGGAACAAAGCCAGATTGAGAGGCGTTTGGTCAATCGTCCACTTTCCACAACACAATCTCATGCAACGCCGCAGAGTTGCGAGAAATTCTTCTGAATCACGAATCAACCGTAAAGGAGATCAAATCCCATGCAAGTCACAAAACATGTTCCGGGCGTTTTTTGCTGGGTGGAATTGGGTACGAGCGACCAACAAGCTGCCAGACAGTTTTATGGCGAAATGTTCGGCTGGACGGCAAACGAAATTCCTGTCGGACCAGACAGCGTTTACACCATGTTCAAGTTAAATGACCTGGATGTCGCCGCAGCTTATACCCTCTCATCTGAAGAGCTTTCATCAGGCATTCCGCCTTACTGGGGGCTGTACATCAACGTCGAAAACGCCGACGCATCCGCCAAAGCCATTGCCGCTGCAGGCGGAAAATTGCTGGTTGAACCTTTTGACGTCTTCGATGTTGGCCGTATGGCCATTGCGCAAGACCCGACCGGCGCGCATTTCAAAATCTGGCAACCGCTCAATCACATCGGCGTCAGCGTCATCAACGAAAACAACACGATGTGTTGGGGAGAATTGGCGACACGCGATCTGGAAACGTCTAAGAAGTTTTACTCAACAGTCTTCGGCTGGAATCCGCAAACCAAAGAAGACGACGGAATGCGTTACACCGAAATCTTCGTCAATGGCGCTGATGGCAAACCGGTTGCTTTTGGAGGAATGTACGTGATGATGCCGAGCATGGAAGGAATTCCTCCGCATTGGTTGCCGTATTTTTCGGTTGCCGATTGCGATGGATTTGTCGAAAAAGCGACATCGCTCGGCGCAAAGGCGCACGTGCCGCCGATGGACATTCCCAATGTCGGGCGTTTTTCCATGCTCACCGATCCGCAAGGCGCGGCTTTTGCGGTCATTACGCTCAAAGACTTTTCCTGATCGAAATCCCGATTTTCGCGGCGAGCAACTCAAGCTGCGATCCAAGAGCGAAAGGCGACCAAACTGTTGTCATCGAGCTTCTGCATCCCGCAACAGTTGGCGCGCCTTTCGCTGTTTTGTTTTTTCTGTGGAGCCTGCTCAAATTCGATAAAGCAATTGCGAACCGCGAAAGGAAACACGGATGGCTGCAAAATCGAAATCGCTTTACAGTGTTCATCCTGGCGTGGCAATGGTCCAGAAGTGGATTGAAACCTTGCCGGAAAAAACCGGACGTTCTTTGGATGAATGGATGGCGTTCATCAAGAACAATGGCCCGGCTGATGAAAAGCAATGTCGCATCTGGTTGAAAGACAAATTCAAATTGGGCGCTAACACCGCCTGGTGGTTGGCCGAGCGTGCGCACGGCAAAGGCTGGGAAGAAGATTCGCCCGAAGCTTATTTGCGACAAGCCGAAATTTACGTCGAAGAAATGTTCGCCGGAGCCAAAGCCGGATTACGTCCGATTTATGATGAGCTGTTGAAACTCGGCTTGAGCATTGGCGACGACGTGAAAGCCTGTCCGGGCAAAACCATTGTGCCGCTTTACCGAAATCACGTTTTCGCGCAGTTGAAACCTGCAACGCGAACGCGAATTGATCTGGGCGTGGCGCTCGGCAATATGGCGGTTCCCAATCGGTTGATTGACACTGGCGGTTTCGCCAAAAAAGATCGCATTACTCACCGCATCCCAATCACTTCTCTCGACGAAATTGACGACGAGGTCAAACACTGGTTGAAAGTCGCTTACGATCTCGATGCTTGAAATCGGTATGACTGTTCAACATCAAAAAGGAGAACAAAATGTCTGTCTTGGCAAAAAACACAACCGCGACCGTGATTCCATGCCTTCGTTATCGAAACGCCCCTGCGGCAATCGAATGGTTATGCCAAACCTTCGGTTTTGAAAAGCAACTGGTCGTGCCGCACGAAGACGGAACCATTGCACACGCGCAACTCAGTTTCGGTAACGGAATGATTATGCTCGGTTCGGTTGTGGATTCAGAGTTTGGGCGGCTGATGAAACAACCCGATGAAATCGGTGGCGCGGAAACACAGAGCGCTTATTTGATCGTCGCCGACGCTGACGCGATTTATGAACGAGCAAAGGCCGCGGGAGCTGAGATCGTCATGGAAATCAAGGACGAGGATTATGGCGGGCGCGGTTTCAGTTGCCACGATCTGGAAGGTCATCTTTGGAGCATAGGCACATACGATCCCTGGAAATGAAAACGCGGAATTACGGCGCAAGGCGAGTTATTCGCCAGGCGCCGTTTTCGTGTGAATAAATTATGCGGTCGTGCAGACGACTTTCTCTTCCTTGCCAGAATTCAATCTGATCAGGTTTCAACCGCCAGCCTCCCCAAAACGGCGGGCAGGAAATTTCGCCGTTGCCAAAACGCGCTTCGATTTCTGCAATGTGTTGTTCCAGAGTTTCCCGACTGGCGATCACATCGCTTTGCGGCGAAGCCCAAGCGCCAATCTGGCTGCCACGCGGACGAGTCCTGAAATAATCTTCCGATTCCTGCCGCGAAGCTTTTTCCACTGCGCCTTCGATTCGCACCTGACGATTCAGCGTGTGCCAGTAAAACGTCAACGCCGCCATCGGATGAACAGCCAGTTCGCGGCTTTTGCGACTTTCGTAATTGGTGAAAAAGACGAAGCCACGCGCATCGAACCCTTTCAGCAATACGATGCGAGCGGAAATCCGACCATCGGCCATGGTGGAAAGCGTCATGGCTTCTACGTCGGGTTGTTCGGCTCGCATCGCTTCTTCAAACCACAGTTTGAATTGATCGAAAGGATCAACGGCGACGTGACTTTCGTCGAAAGGCTGTGACACATAATCACGACGCAATTGAGCGATTTGTCGAGAGAGTTCGTTCATCGTTCGGTAAAAGCTTTATCCAAAAATTGCCGACCAGGCGGAATGGATCAATGCCAGCACAACAGAAACCACGGTAACATATCCGATGGCAGTCGAAGCTTTCAGTTTGCGCGATACGGCTGCGTAACCTATGCCGAGCAGCGCGACTTTCCAGATGAAAAATACATCCACATAAGAAAGAAACGTGCTGACGAATTTGGGCAAGCCTTTGATGCCGAGCAGCGGAAGAATTGCAGACAGGTTTGTGGCAACAGGGTTTTCAATGTTGATTTCGTCCACTGGCTGCAAATAAACCAGCAAGATCGCCACCAGTGAACCTACCAGAGAAACGGCCAGCATCGAGTACACCGTCACTGCCAGAAGCGGTGGATAACGATTTTCTATACCCATCATCGAACTGATCAGTTTGGCCACACCCGCAAACGCCAGCGCCATTACGACGATAAAAATCGCCGCCGCCACTGGAATAACATATTTGAATACAGAGCCGAATTTCCGCATGAAATCGCGTTGTTGTTCGGCTTGTTCTTCAGTGATTTTGTTTTCCGCGATCATTTGTTCCAGTCGTTCTTCGCTGGCTCTTTCCATCGGGATGCGTTGCAGAATCACGACAGTCGCCACCATTGTCAGCAATGCCAGGGCAATAATCGGCAACGCGAGTTTGGGAGCAAGTCCGATTTCCTGAAATGTTTCTCCAGGCGAAAAATAAACGCCCATCAATCGGTTGATGAAACTTTTTGGTGGAACGACTGGCTCGGGTGTGTGAGCCGCAGGATCTGTTTGATTGGCATAACTCAACTCGGAATTCATAGCTCCTCCTTGTGAAGGGTCGTAAGGGTTAGTGATGAAAAATCACGGACGGAACTACATTGTCTGTGAGTCGTGAAGATGGCACGCCGCCCAGTGTCCGGGCGAAATTTCAGAAAAAACCGGCTCTTCGATTTTGCAACGATCCATCGCATGCGGACATCGCGTGTGAAACCGACAACCCGAAGGCGGATTGAGCGGCGTCGGCACATCGCCGCCGAGCCGTTGCACCTGGCGTTGTTTCGCTTCGGGATCGGTCAGCGGAATGGCAGCCAGCAATGCTTGCGTATACGGATGCAGCGGATTGGAATAAATGTCATCGGCGGAAGCCAGTTCAACCAGCTTGCCCAGATACATAACTCCCACGCGCGACGAAATGTGTTTGACCACTGCCAGTCCGTGCGAAATGAACAGGTAGGTCAATCCAAACTGCGCTTGCAAATCTTGCAGCAGATTCACCACCTGCGCCTGCACCGAAACATCCAGCGCCGAAACCGGCTCGTCTGCGACGACGAAATCGGGATTCAGCGCCAGCGCCCGCGCAATGCCTATGCGTTGGCGTTGACCTCCGCTGAATTGATGCGGATAGCGATTGGCGTAATCGGGATCGAGGCCAACCACGCGGAGCAGTTCAGCGACTTTTTCACGCTGTTCGGCTTTTGAACCTGCGCCGTGAACCACCAACGGTTCGGCAATGATCTGGCCGACTTTCATTCGCGGATTGAGCGACGAATATGGGTCTTGAAAAATGATCTGCATTCGGCGACGCAATCCGCGCAGTTCGGTTCGATTGAGTTTGGTTAAGTTGCGCCCGTCAAAACGAACCTCGCCGCCGGTAGGTTCGATCAATCTCAACAAACAACGTCCCACAGTTGTTTTTCCGCAGCCGGATTCGCCCACCAACCCCAATGTTTCTCCGCGCTGAATGACAAACGAAACTCCGTCCACTGCGCGAACCGTT
This sequence comes from uncultured Heliomicrobium sp., assembly GCA_964470555.1. GTDB lineage: Bacteria > Acidobacteriota > Blastocatellia > RBC074 > RBC074 > RBC074. Next base: position 13,446 of record CAYYDG010000047.1, on the reverse strand, counting down.
TGGTTGCGCGAAGCGGGAAAGTGTTTGGTCAGACTGATTGCTTCGACAAGCGTTTGATTCGTCATCTTGCTTTGCGAGGAATGGCGTCGAAGACTTGGTTGACCGAAGGCGAAAAATCAGGCAGCACAACGGATTTAACCTGTTCGCCACGTTTGAAAACCCGGCTGATGCTGTAGCTTGTTTCATCGTCAACCAGGTTCCGAACTTCAATCTGGTCGTTGACCGGATCAACCAGCCACAATTCGCGGACTCCCAAGACGGCATAAGTGTCGGCTTTTGTGTTGCGGTCGTAGATCGCTGAGCCGGGAGAAATGATCTCAACCACGAGATCAGCCGTATGTGGTTTTTTCAGGTCAATTTTCTGTGCCGTCTCTTCTGAAATAAAGAACAAGTCAGGTTCGACATAAGTGTCCGGGCTTGTCCACAACGCAGCGCGAGGAGTAAAGATAAAACCCTTATTTCCAACTTTATCCAGATGGAGGATGAAGATTTTGTTTAGCGATGAGGAAGAAAAGTTGTGTTCAAAATTTGGCGGAGGCGACATATACAAAACTCCTGCAATTAGTTCGTACTTCGTTCCGTCTTTGGGTTCGGGGAGCGCCCAGAACTCATCCAGCGTGTACGTCTTAATCAATGGAGATGTGCTGACAACCGGCATAACGTCCTCTTGGCAAATTGACGAATGTTGAAAATCAGATTGGATTCTATGCTTCGTTTTTGACGAAGGCAATTTTTCAAGCCCGGTAAATTTCCTGAGCGCGAATGCAGCGCGATTGGTGGTTGCCGCCTAAATCCAGCAAAGAAATCTCGCCTTGGCGGCATTTGGTTTCGGCGTGTTCGCAACGCGGAGCAAAGAGACAACCCGACGGCAAGTCCAACGGATTGGGCACGACGCCTTCAATGGTTTGCAATCGCAGCATTCGTCCTTCGCGCTGTTCATCCAACCTGGGAACGGCTCGCAACAATCCTTCCGTGTATGGATGGCACGGGCGATGGAACAATTCTCTGGCCGAAGCTTCTTCGACAATTTTTCCGGCGTACATCACGGCGACGCGATCAGACGTTTCGGCAACGACTCCCAGATCGTGCGTAATCAACAACAACGCCAAATTGCGTTTTTCCCGAAGCTCTTTCAGCAAATCCAGAATCTGGGCTTGAATCGTCACATCCAGCGCGGTCGTCGGTTCATCGGCGATCAACAGTTTCGGATCGCACGCCAGCGCCATGGCGATCATCACTCGTTGGCGCATGCCGCCGGACATTTCGTGCGGATAATTGTTCGCGCGAGTTTCCGGCGAAGGAATCGCCACATCGCGCATGCCTTCTATGGCTTGATTCCACGCTTCGCGCTTAGACACTTTGCGATGCAGCCGTATGGCTTCGGCGATTTGTTCGCCGACGGTGAAAACCGGATTGAGCGAAGTCATGGGGTCTTGAAAGATCATCGCAATATCGTCGCCGCGAATCGCTCGCATTTCTTCATCGGCCAATTTCAGCAGGTTGCGGCCTTCAAACAGAATTTCACCGCCGACAATACGTCCGGGCGACGAAACCAGTCGCATGATGGAAAGCGCTGTGACTGATTTTCCGCAGCCGGATTCGCCAACCAGACTGAGCGTTTCGCCACGTTCGACAGTAAAAGACACGTCGTCCACCGAGCGAACTTCTCCGCGCTTCGTGGCAAAATAAGTCTTCAGACTTTTGACTTCGAGCAAACTCATGAGCCGTTGAACAGGATTGAGCAGTAAACGGCGGCGACTATAAGCCAGAGCCTGACTGTCGGCAAATTCCGTCACTCGTCGGACAAAGGTGACAATTGGCAACAGGGGAAAAAGTGTCACAACCTGCTTTTTCAATGCCAAAACGTTGGCATTAGGATTGCCGGGCAAGTTCGGACACCCCAGATAACAGAACGTAACGTTCAAGAACTGGAATAATGAAAAACATTGTATTGATTTATAACCCGGTGGCTGGCGCGTTGCGCCATGCCCCGAATCAGATTGAAAAACTGATGGTTGCGTTGGAACAGCATGGAATTTCCGCCGTTCCCAGGCCGACCAGTTATGCCGGTCACGCGACGGAACTTGCCCGTCAGGCTGTGGCCGACAACGTTTCGATTGTCATTGTTTGCGGCGGAGACGGAACCGTCAACGAAGTGGCTCAGGCATTGGTGGGGACGAAAACGGCGATTGCCGTCTGGCCTTGTGGAACGGCGAATGTGCTGGCGGATGAACTGCGATTGCCAAAAACCGTTGACGGATTGGCAATGTTGATTGCCGAAAATCAGGTTCGCACGATCAGCGTCGGCAAAGCCGTGAAGGCTGAAACCGGATGGCAACGTTATTTTCTGTTGATGGCGGGAATCGGGTTGGACGCGACCATTGTGCAAAACGTCAATCCGGAGTTGAAAAAGTCATTGGGCAAAGCGGCGTATTTCGCGTCGGGGTTGAATTTTCTGTTCCGATTGCCGCTGACGCCGTTTTCGATCAAATTCAACGGACAAAATCACGAAAGCGCCTTCGCGGTGGTTTCCAACGCGGCGCATTACGCCAGTTTGTTTACGCTGGCGCCCGGCGCAGCCATTGACGATGACAAACTCAACGTTTGTGTTTTCAATTCGCGCAGCCGGTTGGTGTATCTGGGTTACGCCGCGCTGGGAATGGTTGGCGCGCATACACACAGCCCCGGCGTGGTGTATCAGGAAACCGGGAGTGTTTACGCCAACTCAAACAACGATGCTTTGGTGCAGATAGACGGCGATGTGATGGGAACTCTGCCGATGAATTTTGAAATCGTGCCTGAAGCGTTGCGAATTTTCGCTCCGCCGGTTTCAGACACATGCCGCAATCGTTGAGAAGCGGCTTTGAGTAAGGAGGGAAAAATGATTCGTTTTTGGTCTTATCTCGAAAGCGCTGTGGTTGCGCTGGTTTTATTGATTCCGGTTGCCGGTTTTGCGCAATCGCCGAGCGCTGAAGCTTCAACGGCCAACGCTTCTGTGGTGAGCGCCGCGCTGACCACAGAAGTGATGGCTTTGCGTCGCGCTGGCGCTGAAGCCATTTTCAATCTGGAATATGAAACCGCCAAAACGAAGTTCGAGGAAATCAAAAAATTGATGCCTCACCATCCAATCGGCGACATCAATCTGGCCATGCTGATCTGGTTGGAGCATTTGAACAAAAGCCGCCGGTTGCAAACCAGTTTGTACGGCGGCGATTCCAGTTTTTACGCCGGAGCCGAAAACGCCAAAGAAGACAACGAAGGCGATCAGGTAGACCCGGCGGTTGATCGCGCATTTCGCGATCGCATGGCTCAGGCAAAAACCAAAGCTCTGGCGTTGATCGCGCGCAACAAAAACGACGCCGATGCCCAGTATTATCTCGGCGCTTATTACGGCGTGATGGCCGGATACGAAGCGTCGGTGGCGCGCAAGTTTTTTGGCGCCATGCGAAACGGTTCGCGCAGTGTCGAAGCTCACGAAAAAGCTCTGAAGCTCAAACCGGATTATTACGACGCTTATCTGTCTGTGGGAATGTACGATTACATCGCGGGCAATCTGCCGTTTATGTACAAGGTGATTGCGACTTTGGCCGGGGTTCGCGGCAACAAAGCGCGTGGCATCGAACGATTGCAAAAAATCGTCGCCAATGAAACCGTCACTGCCGACGATGCGCGCGTGTTGCTGGTGGCGATTTATAAAAACGAAAAACGATTCGACGACGCGCTGGCGCTGTTGAAACATCTGAACGACAAATACCCGGCCAGTTATCTGTTGAAATTGGAAACGGCGACGTTGCTGGTGACCATGAAACGGCAATCGGAAGCTTACGCCGCATTTGAAAGTTTGCTGAAAGACCCACAGGCGGCTCCGGCGATGGACCTGGTGCATTACCAATACGCCGAAGCTCTGGCGGCGGCCAAAGATTACAAACCGGCGGTGAACCAGTTTTTGGCGGCTTCAAAAGCCAAAAGCGCAGAAGCGAATCTGGCAACGATGGCGTTATTGCGCGCCGCGCAGGTTTACGATCAGTCCGGTCAGCGAACCGAAGCCGTCGCGCAATACAAAGCCGTGCTGGCTCGACCGAATGTATATGATTCGCGGGTGCAGGCTGAAAAAGGCTTGAAGCAGCCGTTTGTGCAGAAAGAAAAGAAAGAGAGCGAGTGATGGCTCGCTCTCTGGTTGGTGAACAGGTCAGGAAGTCGCTTCGTATTCTTCGTCGGTCTGACGTGGTTTGCCGAAGAGCCATACGATACCAATGCTGCCAAAGTACAAAGCCAGCATGGGCAGAGCAAAAATCATCAGGTTGTAAGGATCGGGGGTCGGGGTCAGCAGCGCCGAAATAATCAAAATGATGACCACTGCATAACGCCAGGTTCGCAACATCATTCCAGACGTAAGCAACCCGATTCTGCCCAATAAAAACGCCAGTGCGGGAATCTGAAACACCACACCCAATCCGAGCATAATCATAATAATCAGATCGAAGAAATCTTCGGCGTTGATCAGCGTTTGGAACTTGCCCGATTGCTGCAAACCCAGCAGGTATTCGCAAGCGCGAGGAAAGGCGATTTTGTAAGCGAATGTGACTCCGGCGATGAAGAAAAAGGCGCTCATCAAAATGACAGGCGCGGCGTAGCGTTTTTCATGTTTGTACAGCCCAGGCGAAATAAAGGCCCAGACCTGATACAGCAAAAACGGAATCGCCAGGGCAATGCCGGTATAAAGCGCAATGGTCATATACAAGGTGAACGCGCCGCCGACTTTGCTGATGACCAGTCCGTTGGTTTCGTCATAATAAAGTAACGAGCCGGTATCGGATTGAATTCTGGCGACTGACGAACCGGCGGGCACGACACTTTTGCCGACCGTCCAGGGTTTGATCGTGACCAGGTCGGCATTGCCGTCAACCACTACTTTTTTGACTTCGATGGTGGTGCCAAGCGGGACTTTCACGCCGCCCACTGCGGATTCCTGAACAAAGGTGTATTGCGCCAGTTCGCCTTCCTTCAACTGGTTCAGATCGGGTGTGCCGTTGATCGCCTGAGCGCTGATTCGCATCTTGCGAATCTGTTCATTGATCGGAATGGAAAGGAAGTTGAAAATTCTGTCCGACACTGCCCAGCACAAAACGAAGGCCACAACGATGGCAATCACCGAATTCACCAACCGGCGACGCAATTCATCCAGATGATCCAGAAAGGACATCTGCAAGCCTTCTTGCTCTTCCGCTTCTTCTTCTATCACGTTGCTCATTTCGCTCATTTCAATATCTGATTCCGGTGATGATTGCGTAAACAAAAATTGGCCGCCGTCAGAGAGCTTTTTGTCCGCAAACGCAAGCGGCTCGACGACAACCAATCTCGCGCGGCATCAATGACCGCGTTCAAACTTGCCTTCAATTCTTAAATCCAATGTTGTTGTTTCGGCTCGTTGCTCGCAGCGGCAGCCGCAATGGCTTCGACTTTTTCCGGTTCTTTGGCGTCGGTCGTCGAATCCGACTGAGATTCGGTGGACGCGGAAGCGCCGGTACCAGCCGTCCCGGATTCGTCGGAATACGGGTTATATGAAGAACTGTAATCGTTCGACGGATTGTATTCGGAACTCGCGCTGCTGCTTTCGGCGGGATTGGCGCGATACTTTTCCATCTCGACTTCCTGTTCCCACGTGCGTTTGAAATCGTCCGATGCGCGCCGGAATTGCGACATGGCGTGCCCCAACGATTTGCCTAGTTCCGGCAATTTGCGCGGCCCGAAAATAATCAGCGCGACCACCAGAATCAAAATTACTTCAGGCATTCCTAAGCCCATAACTACCTCATTTCTTCGTAACAGGGAAAATCCGGTTCTTTCGTAACCGGCGGAAACTATAGCGGCCAGTTCTGAGCCTAGCAAGCGCGCGGTTTTATTCAATCACCACACGCTCGCTGGCCGACCGTCCAAAAGTTTCCGGGTGATACATCTCTTCCGCTTTGGTCGGCGGTACGACGAAATTGCCCGGCGTCGTTGCGCGCGCCAAGTACGAATAGTTGTACACGCCTTCCCACAACAGAGTCGTGAACGCTTCGACGCGTTCATCGCGCATGTTCTGGTGCTGGAACCATTGCCAAGACCACCACCAGCCGCGTGCATTGGTGTCTTTATCGTCACGAGGCAAATTGCCAGTCACAGCCAGCGCAGGATTGAGCGCCTCAAACCCGGCAGGCATCGGGTCAACCAATGCCACGTGGTAACGCCGCGTTGGCGCGTACATCGTCAACCGCACGCGCACGCGAGCGCCGGCTTTTATTCGCCAGGTTCCGTCTTCTTCGCGCCGCACGTCGTTCGGATCGTCAACGGCTTCGTAACTGCGCGACACGGTGAAACCCGCGTCGTACGGTCGCAACTGCAAACTGGTCGGCGCGTAATTCATGCCGATGCGGTAATACAACCGGCCAGCGCCTTCTTTGCCCAAAACCAAATTCTGAGTCTGCGGCATTGCCGAAGACATCAGATAACTCATCGGCACATTGATCTGATGGCTGTCTGTCGTGCGTCCGCGATATTCGTGGCTGCCCGCCAAACCATCGCCCAGCCACGCGCGCGCGACGAAATTCGGCGTCGCTTTTTCGTAAACCTGGAAGTAACGATCCAGCGCCAACAGGATGAAAGCGTTTTCCTGCGTGTTTTCCCAACGACCTTTGACGCGATGTGCCAACAAGCCGCGCACGACTTTCGGGATCAAATCTTTGCTGGAATCGTCGCCGCTCCCCCGCGTTTCGATTAATGCTTCCAAAATGATGCCGTCGGCTCGGCGGTTGGAATGCAGCAGCAAATGCGCGCCGTCGCTGTAAGAAGTCGTGAAGTGAGCCGTGCCAGCGGTTTCTTCGGCGCGATTATTCAAGTGGCGACGAATCACCGCCGCTTCGTTTTCGCCGGACAGCACGGGCAGCAACCAGCCCAGAGCTTCCAGCGGCAGTTTTTCGACTCCACCTGCCTGATTAATCAACGAACGAGCTTTTGCCGCGTCGCGGTCGCCCATTCGGTTGCGAACGTTCAGCGCGTAAGCCGTTAACACGCGCCGAGCTTCGACGCTGTAATAACTTGGGAATTTGCTTTCGATTTGCTTCAGGTAGCTTTGCGATTTTTGCAGCATCTCCGGCGGCACGGCGAAGCCTTTTTCCTTCGCGCGTTGCATGGCGTGCGCGGCGTGAATGCTGACGTAAGGCCAGGACTCTTCACCGTTTCGCCAGAAGCCAAAACCTCCGTCCGCGTTTTGCAACGTCTTCAGCCGTTCCATATCGCGAGTGACCGAAGCGATCAGTGTTTCCGGCGACGGCAAACCTTTGGCGTCAAACGCTCCGAGCACGTCTTTCAGCGCAGCAATAGCCAGCACGCGCGACGAAACCTGTTCGGCGCAATCATAAGGATAGTTCGCCAGATAGATCACGGCGTCGGTCAATGCCTGCAACTGCGTCGAAGATGTCGTGATTTCCAAACCGCCGAATTGCCGGAAAGCATCCGACGGAGCTTTGACCGGTTGCAGAATTGCTCCGGCGTCCACTTCGCCATACGTCGCAAAAGCTTCGGTCGTTGCCGGAGTCCACACCGGCAGATTCACTTCCGCCGCGTCAGCCCATTTGCCCGAAGCTACTGCAAACTGGAATCGCGCCGTGCCGGGTTTGCTGGTCGTTGTCGGGAATCTAACTTCGACGCGATCGTTTGCCGGGACGGTGACTCGACGGCCAGCGATGTTTTGAGTCCCGCCTTTAGGCGGCTGGGTTCCATTGTTCGAGTCAGCCGCCTGAAGGCGGGACTCTGAACTTAAAAACGCCGCGTTCGAGCTTCGCACTGCAACATCCACCGTCATCGGATTGTCAGTCTGGTTTTGTACGACGACGGGCAATTCAAACCGGTCGCCGAAGTTCAAAAAGCGCGGAGCCGACGGACGCGCCATCAACGGCAACCGCGCCGTGATCGCCGATTCGCCCGAACCGAATTGCTTTTCTCCGGCAACGGCGACGGCCATCACTCGGTAGCGCGTCAGATTGTCCGGCACTTTAACTTTGACCGAAGCGCGCCCGTTGGCATCGGTTGGCAACGCAGGCGCGAACGTGGCCAGCGCATTGAAATCAATGCGTGCACGGATAGGAGTAGTTTGTTGTGCTTCTGGCCCACTCAACACTCCTTCGCTAACTTTCATTCTGGCCTCAGCCATTGGCGTAGCCTTCGGCGGCGGTGGAGCCATCTGAGCACGAACGCCACCACCAAGAGAGAAATCAGCCGCCCCTCCACCTCCGCCTTGAGCTTGGCCAATCAATGCATCAGGTTTAGCCAGCACTACATTCTGCCGCAAATGGTAATTGCTCACCTCACCACCACGATGGCTGTAAAACGTCGCCAGCGGATCGGCCAGTTGGTAATTGCTCAGCGCCAGCACGGATTCATCCACGACGACGACGGCGACTTCTGCGCCAGCGACCGGTTTGCCCGCCGCGTCGCGCAAATCCACATCCACAAAAGTTTCCCCGCCCGGCTCCAACGCCTTGTCGCGCGGCGAAGCCGTCACCGCCAGCTTTCGTTTCAGCGGAGGAATCGTCAGACTCAATTCGCCCGCAGCGAAAGCCGGTCGTCGCGGCAAACTGGGTTTGGCGTTGCCTGCGTCGTCGGTGCGAACGGCTGCGCCAACCAAATCCACCTGGACGTGAATGTTCGGCACATAAGTTTCGTTGATCGGAATTTTCAGCGTGTGCGAAGCCGAGTTCATCGTGAAGCGTTCGGTGCTGACCAGACCGGAACGGCGCAACGTAACGACGCCTTCTGCTGGAAAGAACGGGGCCTGCACCAGAATCTCCGCCGTCTGGCCGGATTCGTATTCTTTCTGGTTAGGGATCAGTTCAACTTTTTCCTGCGCCACGTCGCGTTGCGGCTCTGTCTTTCCGCCCGCCACCCACAAAGTCATCTGGCTTTCGTTGCGGCGTTCGCGGTCGTCAAAAATCGAAGCCGTCACGCGATAGCGTCCGCCTTCGTTTGTCCGAAAACTGCATTGCACAGCGGCATTGCCAGATCGAACGACGCAATCTTGCGGATTGATTTCGCGCTCTTTCCATTCGCCGTTTTCAAACGCCCAATCAATCAACACGGCTCGCATGCGGATTTCGCGGCCAACGATCAACTTGCCGTCAATGTCTGTGGCAATGGTTTCAACGACCAGCGGTTCGCCTTTCTGGACGAACATTCGCGGGCTGCGAATGCCTACATAAAGTTCCGAAGGATGCACGATGAAGCTGGTGGAACCGGCGATGGCCTGACGATTCACATCTTGCACGGTGGCTTGCGCGGTGATGCTGGTGGCGCGAATCGGCGACACCGAATCAAAATCAATTCGCAGATTGTGTTTGCCCGCTGCGTCCGTTCGACCGGCGAAATTTTGCGAAACGCTGGCGCCGCTCGGACGGTCGTACCACCACCACGGCGTCCACGTGCCGAAATTGAAATCGCCTCGATTCGGCGGCGTGTAATTCGTCGGCGTTGCCGTCACGCTCCACTGTGTTTCCGCGTTCGACAACGCGCCTCCGGCGTAATAATTGGCCGCCGCCGTTACCGTCGCTGAACCTTTGACCAACTGCGGGCCGTTGCTGCCATTGCTGGAAGACACTTTGACTTCGTATTCGGGGCGGCGAAATTCCTGAACCTGCAAAATGTGATTGTGAGCATTGCCGGATAAACCGCCAGAATTGGTTCCCAACAGTAGGTTGGCGTAACCCAGATTCATGGTCGGCGGAAGTTTGAAAGCTAAGTCAAATCCGCCAAGCGCATTGACGCGAGCTATGCCTTTTACGATTTCATTGTTGCGGGAATCGCGTAGCACGTAGCCAACATCTCTGACGCCATTGGCCAGCCCAACATCGCCTGTTTTGCCGCCCCCGATTCGGCGAACCCAGCCTTTGACGTGGACTTCTTCGCCGGGACGATACATCGCGCGGTCGTCGAATACATGCCAGCGCAACGAATCCGAAACAGGGCGACGATTCCAACTGCTTTGCGCGCCTTCCCACCAGTACGGGCTTTCGGGCAGAAACGCCACGTCGCTGCCTTGGCGAGCGACCAGCATTTTTTGCGAACCGGAAGCAGGCAACGCCAGTTTCACCAAACCATCAGCGGCAGTTGTCGCCGCGCCTTGCCTGCCCGATTCACCGCCTGCGCCGCCCAGCAATTCCAGTTGCGCGCCTGCAATCGGTTTGCCGTCTTTCAACGAAGTCGCCCATCCAACCAACTCGGTTTGATCGGCAAAAGCATCCAGGCCGATTTGCGTCGCTTGCACCCAAAGGATGATTTCCCGCTCCCATTCGCGGCGTTTGACGGTTGGTTCAATCGTCAAAATCGCGTGCCCCAGGTTGTTTTTCAGCGCCGGGCTGAGGTCAATTGCCGTTTCAGTCATTTCGTCGGCTTGGCCGCTGATCTGTAAGGTTTGCGATTTGACCAGTTCACCCGGAGGCGTCAGCGATTGTTGCCGCTGGCCGCGCGTTTGCAGAAATTGCTGATAAGCGCGCCACTGTTCAACCGTGACGGCGAAGAGGCGAACTTTCACGCTCGGCTGGTTGATGGTGTAAATCGAAAAGCGCGGCGGCCCGTTTGGGTCAAGCACGACGTAGCCATTGCCGTTGGCTGATAGCATCGGATACGCATCGCCAACTGCGAAGCTGCGCGTGGCGGCTTTTCCAAGCGTCTGGCCGAAACCATCGCGTAAGCCGGCGTCAATCGTCACCGTGTACGTTGTGCGGCCTTTGGTCGCGCCGCTGATTTGAATTGTGTTGCCGTACACAGCGACTTTCATGCCTTCGATGACCGGAGTGACTTTGATTTGCGATTGCTGAAAAGCTTTGGCGTCGAGCGGGTTGTTGAAAACGAATTGAAACGGCGTGAATGGGCGGCAACCGTCGCCCCAGCCACAGCGAGCTTCGGTCAGTTGCAAAGCGTCGTAAGTGCGAAAGCTGAATTTTTGCGCTTCGGCTGTCACGCGCGAACCTTCTGCAGAAGGCGAACCGGCGGGAATCGTCACCGTGAAAGAAGTCCCGGCGGGCAGCGGCTGTTCGGGGTTTGCGCCAATCATCGGCTCGGCGCGAAACGCCAACCAGCGATTCGGTTCAGCAGCCTTCACAAATCGGCTGGCAATATCGTCGCTGGCAATTTCTTCCGTTGAAGCCAAACGCAATTTCCACGAAACCGCGCCCGCCGTCAGTTGAATGGCTTTCAGCATTTTGGCCGAATCAATGCGCTGATCGAATTCGATGAACATCACAGGATTGCGATGATGCGGTCCGCCGGTTGGATAACTGGATTTGATCTTCACGGGCGGAGTCGCAAACGTCCAACGTTTGGCTGCCGCCAGCGTGTTGCCTGTTGCCGATTTCGTTCCGGCGGGAACTTCGACCGTGTAATTCGTCGCCATCGGGAATCGGCCTTCAGGTTCAAAGATCAACGTCTTTGTTCCCAACCAGCGCCATTTGCCACGCGGTTGCGGAGTCAGTTTGACGGGAATTTGCGAAGCGGCGAGATCAGCAATGGAAGTTACGACCACCATCGGCTGCGAAAAGGTGACGGTCAGATGCGGCGCCAATCCAAGTTCGCCTTCGGGCGCGAATCGCACAACTTCCAGCGCGCCGGTGGCTGTTGGTTCGGGCTTTTCGCCGCTGTCTGCCGGAGGAAATTGCGAGTTGATCGTTTGGCCAGTTTTTGGCGGAGGTAGGGAACGGTCGCGCATCGCAAATCCGGTTTCGTCGTCGGGATCGGTTTTGATCGGTGGCAATCGTTTCAGCAGGTTGTTCACCGCATCGTCACTCAACGGCGAAGTCTGCGGCGTTGGCAACGCTTCGCGGCGGTCTGCGCCCTCAGTGCCTTCGCTCAATCGGAACTTCAATCCGTCGGTGGTTACGCCGGGTTGAATTGGGCGAACCGGGCGACGACGGGCTTGCCCGCTGACCGATGACCAGATGACAAACGGCAATGTCAGCGCGATCAGCGCCACCAGCAACATCAACCGAGAGTTTGACGATTCAAAACGAACTTTGGATTTCATTGGCTGACTCCTCAAAAAAAGCAGAACAAGTTGCCCGCTTGTTTCACCATCAGAATTTTCAATGCTTGGGGGACTGAGCGTTTCCGCCTGAACGAACGATCCGCAAAACCTTCCTTGCCGATTTTGCCTGCGAACCGGACAAGTTGCCAGTTTCAATCTGTGCTGACTATGATGGCTGCATGAAAGTTCCCACTGCCGCAATTCTTGTCATCGGCGACGAAATCCTGAGCGGAAAAGTCGAAGACGCCAACGCGCGTTTGCTGATCGGCGAACTGCGCCAGCTTGGCGTGGCGCTTCGCCGAATTCTGGTGGTGCCGGATGAAGTTGCGGATGTTGCGGCGGCGGTGCGCGAATTGTCGGCGAGCTTCGATCACGTATTCACGTCGGGCGGAGTCGGCCCGACGCACGATGACGTAACGATTGCCGGAATAGCGGCGGCTTTTGACAAACCGGTGATTCGCCATCCCGAACTGGAACGACGGCTGAAGACATTTTTCGGCGACGGCGCGGACGAATCGAAGCTGCGTATGGCCGACGTGCCTGAAAACGCAGAGTTGTTGGAAATGCCGGATTGGCGCTGGCCTGTGCTGGTTTGCCGCAACGTTTACATTTTGCCTGGTGTGCCGGAGCTGTTTCGCAAAAAGTTTCTGGCCATGCGCGAACGCTTTCGCGTCGAACCGTTTTTCACGCACGCCGTGTACACGCTGGAAGAAGAATTCGACATTGCCGCTGCCTTGCGCGAAGTCGCCGACGCTCATACGGCGGTGGCCATTGGCTCTTATCCCAATTTCGCCACACCCGATTACAAGGTCAAAGTCACGTTGGAATCGAAAGACAACGCGGCGCTTGAAATTTGCCTCGCCGACTTGACGGCGAAACTCGACGCAGGGCGCATCGTCCGCCACGAGTAATCTGGTAGTTTATTGTCGGAATGTTTTCTTATTCGCTGTAGGATGCCGCGTCAAGAGTAGTTTTTTGAAAAAAAAACTACTCTTGACGTTGACAGCATCAAGAGAATCGGGATATAAGGCTTCTGTTACTAGGGTACTTGAATAAGTGATTCCCGGCGAGGATTTACCCGAAGGTAACGCTTCTCAGGTAACGCTTCTCAGGTAACGCTTCTCAGGTAACGCTTCTCAGGTAACGCTTCT
>CAYYDG010000047.1:0-143 GCA_964470555.1 uncultured Heliomicrobium sp. | reverse complement strand
CAGCGTGACCAGCAAGCCAGCCAAGGGAAAGGCAATGGTTTTTGCCATTTTTGGGGTGCGTTGTTGATAAATAAAAGGAGACATTAAATACATGGAAAACTAAGTTCCTTTACAAGGTGAATCCATTCCTGCACCCTGGGGGT
>CAYYDG010000046.1:0-58012 GCA_964470555.1 uncultured Heliomicrobium sp. | reverse complement strand
ACCAATTACCATTCCGGCTCCAACAAGGCAGAGCCGGGTAGTCTAAACTCGAATTCAAATGATGTCTTCCATCATATCAAGTCAACTCATCGCTTGCTTGCCTAGTCTGATTATTACACATCCCAGCCATCAATCTGTTCGCTCTTCGGCTGCGGTTTGATCATCGGAGCGGCGGCGCGTTCGCGCTGGGCTTGTTTCGTTTCGTTGAAGTACTGCTGCCATTCGGCGGGAGCATCAATAGTTTCGCCTCCATGCTTGGTGATGCGCGAACGCACAGCGCACAACACAGGCGTATTCACGGCCACGCCGCTGACGATCACCTGTCCTTTGGTCAGTGCAGGAAGCTCATCCAGCAAACGGCGGCCTGCGCCTTCCACCGACGAAGCGATCGTCTGCTGATCTATCGGGTTGACGATTCGCATGATGAATTGCGTCATGCATTGCGACAACACGTCCTGATCCAGCTTGCCCGGTCGCTGGGTAATCATGCCGATGCCGACGCCGAATTTGCGGCCTTCGGACAAGATGGTTTTCAAAATGTTGGTCGAGACCACTTGCTGACCGGCGGGCGCGTAACGGTGCGATTCTTCCAGCAGAACGAATACCGGATAAGGCAAAAAGTATTCGTCGTTTTCGTGAGCGTTGCCGCGAACCGTCGCCACGCGAGCTTTGTTGATGCGGCGAAGCAAGGTTCCGACGATCACCTGCTGTTCGGTTTCTTCGATGTCGGACAACTGCAAAACCGTGCATTGGCCGGGTCGAAACAAATCCTGCAACGGAATGTGTTCGTGATCGGAAAACGTCTGGCTTTGTTCAAAGCGCCGACGCAATCGCCATTCAAGCCCGTCAATCGTGCTGACATTTCCGCCACCGCCTTTTTCGTCTCCGTATTTTTGCTGTGTAACTTCATCAAGCAAATCCTGAAATCCCCACATGCCGCGTTCACCTTTACCTTTGGTGTTAATCAGCGCCTTGTACGCCTGGCTCAGAAACGTGCGCATCTTTTCGGTCATTTCCGGCAACAGGTAAGTGATGTCGGCTTCGGTCAACGACGAGATGCGAACTTTGACTTTGTTGTGCGGATAGATTTTGACTTCGGGCTGGTAAGCGCCGTCTTTGAAACCGGCGTGCGAATTGATGGTTTGCAGCGTCGAGTATTCGCCGTGCGGATCAACGATCAAGACGGCTGCGCGGTTGTACGGCATCAACAGTTCTTCGACCAGCACGCCCGCCGCATAAGATTTGCCCGAACCGGTCGAAGCCAGAATCGCCAGATGTGTCGAAACCACGTCCTTGACCGACAACACAATCGGCACGGCTCCGGGTTGGCGCGTCAACAACGAACCAATGTGCGCTCCGCCGCGTTCGCCTTTTTGCCGCGAAGACAACATCTGCGAAAGCATCTCGTTCGACGCCAAAAAGACTTGTTGGCCGGGATTGGGCGGAATGCGCGGGTTGATGAAATCGCCCATCGTTTCGCTGAAATAGCCTATGGTTTCGACGACGATTTCGTAAATTTCTACGGCTTCGCTGTCTAGCCCGATCAGACTGGCGACAAACTGCGGCGGCGTCGCGGGATCGGCCAGAAAGCTGTCCGGCAGATTCCGAACCAGATGACGTTCGGTGATCGTGCCGACAATCTTGAATGCGTGTTCGCCATCGCTCGCCGAGTAATAGACAAATTCGCCGACGCGCGTTTGCGCATTGTCGGTGGTGATGAAGGTGAATTCGTGCGGGTTTTCGCCGGGACCTTTGACCGTGCCGATGAGGATTTCTTGCATAACGTTTCCAGGTGTCTGAGAGTTTTTTGCGTCGCCAAGTCGCCATAGTAAACAACTCTTCGATCTTCTGCTATCATCCGCGCTCGTTCAACAAAATCAGGTCACCGTCATCAGCGATGTGCCCAATTGAAAACCTTTGAAAGGCGTCCCCCCACTCAGCCGCCGCAAGGTAAAACATTTTCCGAGGTACGCACGATGCGCTACAGAATTCACCCAACTCCGCTTGCGTTCATCCGAACGATTCTCGTGCCACTGTTGATTGCCCTTCTTTCCGCCTTCGGCTTTGCTCAAACCATTGACCGCGATATGCGCGCAGCGCAGTGGGATAGTTACCAACTGCCTGAAGGAAAATTCGTCCGCTTTGTGGATCGCCAGAAAGGTTATTCCTTATGGCATCCGGCGGATTGGAAAGATCGCGTTGCGCCGAACGGCATACGGTTGTTCCAGCCCGGCCCGCAATCCGTCAACATGCTGGCGCTGACCGAAGACATTCCCGAAGGCTTCGGCGTGGCCAATTACACCAGCAGCTATCTGCAGGGGCTTCGCAACCAGCCGACGATTGAAGATTCCGTGCTGGTGCGGCGCGCGATTGTGAATGGTCTGGAATGGCGTGAAGTTTCCTATGACATTGATCGGCAAGGCACTGTGATTCATCAAACGATGTGGTTGACGGCGGTTGGCGCGCGCGCTTATGCCTTTGCGCTGACGACTCTGCCCGCCGATCTGGAAAAGGACGAAGCCCTGTTCAAACGAATTCTGCTGACGATTCGCATCGGAGCCGCAGGGCATTGGGACGAAGAGTTTGAAAACCTGTACCAGAAATTCGCCCAAACCGCCCCGCCCGATGGCCGCGAAATTGTCGCTGCCACGTTGGCCAATGAACTTCGCACAGCCAAACTCGGATTTGACGGAGCCGTGGCCAAACTCAGCGAACTGTTTTCACCATCTGGTCAATCCGCGGCGGCGGCGCTGGATTTATTGACTGACGCCGATCCGCAAATTCGCGCGGCAGCCATCACCGCCCTGGGCAAAACAGCCGCCAATGAATTGAACAACGAAGCTCTGGTCTGGGCGCTCTGCGACAAAGACGCCATCGCCAGCTTTGCGGCAGCGGCGGCGTTGACGGCGCGCGGAACATCGGCGTTGCAAACCGTCAAAGCCAAATTCGCCACGTTGGCCGAAACCCCTGCGCCGTTGGTTCGATTTGGAATGGCGGCGGGCGAAGCGACTTCACGCGAACTGATCGCCGAATTGCTGCGCAGCGACAGTGGCAAACAACATCTGGCGGCGATGGTCTTGGCGCTGGCGTTGCCAAAATTCGACCAACCGTTGCCGCTGGTCAAATTGCTGACGACGGCCGAACCGGGATTGAAAAACGCGACCGCCGCCGTCATGCAAAAACATTTTCGCGGCGCGAGCGGGCAGAAAATGGCGGCGGACGCCACAGCCGAACTCGTCAAACTGTTGCGCGGCGATCAGGAATGGTGGGCGGCTTATGCGCTGGGCGAAATCGCTCCGGTGGAAATCGCCGCCGAGTTGAAAAAACGAATTGCCGAAGTGGACGCCCGGTTGACGGCGCTGGGCAAACCGAAACCGTCAGCCAATGGCAAAAACGGTCGTCGCAAAAAACCGAATCCAACCGATGCAACCGTCACCACAACCAAAGTCGAATCGTTTTCGGTGACTACGCTGGCCGATTTCAAAACCAAATCCGAAGACATGCGACTGGCGTTGACGCGCGGCGAACTGGAAACAGCGTTGCGCAAAATCACGTTCCGCGAAAGTTGGGGCAAGGCTCAAACCGACGCCGAACGGCAAAAAACGCTGACCGAATTCACCAGAGAAAATTCCGACCTGAGCGAATGGGCGCGTTCTTTTTCGGCGGCAAGCGGCGACGCTTTGTCGCTGAATGCCGCTGAGCTTCGGTTTGACGCTGCAAGGATGAACAACGCGCCAACTACTGGAGAAACGATATTTCCGAAAACTTCGGTCAGTTATGTGATGGCTCCGAATTTCGCCGGAACGATGGAACGGTTGGACGCGGCCTTGTCCGGCGTGCAGATGGGAACCGTCCGCGATCAGATGACGCTGGGGCTGATGCTGAAAATTCTGAAAACCACTCTGGCGGACAAAACCGGCGTCAGTTCTACGGGAGACGTTTCGTCGGCCACGGGTGTTGATTTGAAAGCGCCGATTTCAATGGCGAACTGGACGGGAGAAAACGCTGGCAAATCGTTCGATCCGCGCTCGGCCATCGTCGCGCGCGTGAAAGACCGCGCGCGGTTTGAGCGATTGCTGTTGACCTATCAGGATCAACTTGGCGATCTGAACAACTTCACGGTGGTGGTGGCGGTGTTGTCGCGGTTTGCCGGATTGATTCCGGCGGCAGTGCCAGTGGCGTTTGCGGCTGTGGCTTCGGACGAAGCGCGCAACGCCATCACCGGCAAATTGCCTATTTCCGGCGCTCGTCCGGCGCCGTCGCCGATCAAACCGTTTGAATTGGTGCGCCGCGAAACGCTCGGCGGATTGCCCGTAACCGTGTTCGACAAACCGACGATCAATGCCAACGGCGGCGTTTCATGGGAAAGCATCTGGCTGGTGTATATGGACGAAACGGCGATTGTCGCTTCGTCGCAAGCGGCGTTGTCGGACGCGCTGCAAACTGCTGCCGGAACGAAACCGGCGATTGTCGAATCGGCTGGTTTTACGCAATCGCGCAGTGAACAGGGCGAAATCGTATTTTTCAGCAACTTGAAAGGCATTCTGAAAGTCGCCGACACGGACAACGAACTGGCCGGTGACGAATTCGTCGGTTCGTTGTTGAAAGCTTTTGGCGCGGAAAGCGGGGCGTTGCGATTGACGGCGAATTCGTGGGAAACGGTGTTCAACGTCACGCTGGCCGACAATCAGTTCACGGGCAGTTTCAAACCGTTTCGCGCTGATTCGCTGGTTGTGCCGCGCGAAGTGCTGCCCTCCACAACGACGTTGTATGCGGGCGCGGTGGTTGATCCGGCCAGATTGTTCGGCGCGATGAAAAAGATGTCCGCCGAGTCAAACTCCAAAAACGTCTTCGCCAGCCAGGAACTTGACGAAGCCTTTGAAAAGCAGATCGTGCCGGAAATGCAGGGCGAAATCGGCGCGGCGATTCTCAGCTTCAAGCCGTTGTATGACAGCGGCGACTGGCCCGCCATCGTCGTCGCCGTTCGATTGAAAAGCGGCGCGCTGGCCGACGCCATGAAATCAGGCAAGCTGTTTCCAAAATTGAAACGATTGGAAAAAGTGACGGCATTCGGTTCGCCGGTGGTGTCGCTGGACAAGGACGAGGAATCGTTTTTCGCCGCCGTCACGAGCGAATACCTGTTGCTGGCCGACAGCATCGAAACGCTGAAACAATTGGAGGCTGCGCCGAAAGACAAATTTTCGACTTCGCGCGATTTCGTTCGTTCGCTGCAAACCTCGCCGGAAAGCGTCTCGCTGTTTGCCACGTACAATCTGCAAGCGGCTTTTGCCGAAGCAGTGCAGGTCATCAGCGCCAGCGAATCGCAGCAGATGCTGCCGTTCATCAGCGCGCTGGTCAACGCATTCCACAGCCAGCGAGTGTTTTTCACTTCGGACAAAGACGGATTGCGCGGCAGTTTGTCTGTTTCCTTCGACCGCGAAGGCCGATACGCCGTGGGCGATCTGGCCGCTCGGTCTGGCGAATTCGATGTGGCCAACGCTTCGATCCGACCGAAAGGATTGAGCGTGATTGAATCGCCGTTGGTCGAAACCATGACCTTGCGAGTCAACGCCAAACAGCCCGACGTGGCGCAACGAGTGCGCGACGATCTGGCAAAATTCCCCTGGCAGAAAATCGAATCGGCAACCGGTTCCAGCGTCGTGGTCACCAGCAGCGCGCGCCGCATTCCTGAAAATCAAACTGTGAAATTGCCCGTCACCGGGACGGAATTCGCGCAAACGCTGGCCGCAACGCCGCAAATCAATTCCAACGCGCCGCAAATCGTCGAACTCGGCAAACAAATCGCAGGCAACGATAAAGACGGACGCAGCGTGGCTCGCAAAATCGGCGAATGGACGTACACCAATCTGAAATGGAAAAAAGTCGAAAGCGACGTGGTGGACACGCTGGCTTCGCGCGAAGCCGATTGTCTGGAACACGCCGAATTATATGTTGCGCTGGCGCGTTCTCTGGGATTGCCCGCGCGCGTAGTGACAGGAGCCGCGTTGAGCGGCGGCGCGTTTGGCGCTCACGCCTGGGTGGAAGTGTATCTGGGAAAATGGGTCGAACTCGATCCAACCTGGGGGTTGATGGATCACGTGGACGCCACCCATCTGCGCTTCGACGGCGACGCTTTTACCAGCTATGCAATGCTGAATCAGATCGAACTGGAAATCACCGCCGCGCGGCGAACGGTGGCGGAGTTTCAACGCGATCCCATCCGGCTGGTCAAAGAATTCAGCCTGGACGAATCGAAACGCGAACTGGCGTTTGACTTGTCGCTGACAGTCGAACACACGCTCGGCGCTGAACGTTGGAACCAGTTGGATGACAAACAACGCAACGCCGTCATCAAGGCGTTTGAACGCACAGTCGCCGGAATGTGGGACACCTGGAACCCGGAATTTGACGAACCAGTCCGCGTCATTCGCAACCAGGCCCAAAACGATCAAACCGTGTTGACGCTTTTGCGCGGCGAAGTGATGTTGCGATTGACGCTCAGCCGTCGCGACGGCGCGTGGTTCATTGTCGAACACGAAATTGTGGATGACGCTCTGGCGGAATTTGCCGACGCGCTGAACGGAGCATTGAATCCGGCCGCGCGGCGCGGCGTGATTTTTGAAACTTCGTTGGATGCCGCGATGAAACAGGTCGAACGGTTGATTGCCGCGGAAGGCGAAAAACCCGAACTGCTGCTGCTCAAAGTTCGTGTGTTGGATTCGCA
This sequence comes from uncultured Heliomicrobium sp., assembly GCA_964470555.1. Classification (GTDB taxonomy): domain Bacteria; phylum Acidobacteriota; class Blastocatellia; order RBC074; family RBC074; genus RBC074. The sequence continues at coordinate 51,288 of CAYYDG010000046.1, read as the reverse complement.
GCAAAACTACGAAATGTTGGATAAGGCGTTGAAGGAAGTGAAGGAAAAAGAAAAGGAACCTGCGCAGCCATCACAACCAGGCGCCGCACCACCAGCGCCCACCAACCCGCCAGTGGATCGTGCGTTGGAATTGTTGAAAGAAATCACCAAACGCTGGCCGAATTTCGCTCTGGCACAATTGGCGCTGGGGCGCGAACTGTTGGCTCCGTTTGAGGAAGACGCGCTTTCGCCGCTCAGCCAGGATGCTGAACAAGGCATCGCGGCGTTGCAGCGATACGCGCAACTGGTGCCTGACGATCCGCGCGTCTGGCGTGAACTGGCGCAGACTTACGAACAACTGGAAAAACCCGTCGAAGCCGAAGCGGCGCATCGCGCGGCCATCGAACGCGACCGCAGTTATCTGGATCATCACGCGGCGTTGGTTAATTTCCTGCTCGATCAGGAAGAACCCGCAAAAGCCAAAACGGCATTTTCGCAAATGCTGAAAGTCGCCGCCGAACAGAATGCGATTGACGAAGCTTTTGAATATCTGAACGAAGAGGAGGGCTTCGATCCAGATTCGGCCAAATTGCGCGAAGACCTGTTGCTGGCTTTTCCGAAAGAAGTCACCGCCAGCCAGTCGGCGTTGCGGTTGCTCGCGGATTTGCAGGAAGCGCAGAACAAAATCAGCGAGGCGATCAAATCCACACAGCGCGCCATAGCATTGGAAGCGACCGTCGAAGATTACGAATCGTTGTCGCGGCTGTATCGCCTGCAACGCCGCTTTACCGAATCGCTGGCCGCCGCCAATCAGGCGCTGAAACTGGACGACACCGCCATTTATGTGCAATTCGAGCGCGCGTGTTCACTGGCGCAATTGGGGCGCAAGCGCGATGCCATTGCTGCGCTCAAGCTCATGATTGAAGCGGAACAACCCGTCTTTTTCGATGCGGACGATCCAGACCTGCAACCGTTGGCGGCAATGCCTGAATTCAAGGCGCTCAAAGAAAAGATGAATGCGCCGGTCGTCAACGAAGCTCCAACGAAACCAGACAAACCGGTCAAGCAGTAGAATTGACGCTGAACCTGCTGGCAGTTGCCTGACGCTCAAAATTTGTTAGCATCTGGCAGCAAGACCTAAACTTTTTTCCGAAGAATCAACAATGTCGAATTTCGATCATCAACTGGGCACGGATGTACTGACTGAAAGCCAGCAGAAGCTGCAGAAGCCTCCGCTGTACAAGGTGCTGTTGCACAACGACAACTACACGACGATGGAATTCGTCGTGCAGATTCTGATGGAAGTCTTTCATCATTCGGAAAACGAAGCGATTCGAATCATGCTGCAGGTTCACAACCAGGGCGTGGGCGTCGCTGGAGTTTACACATTTGAAATTGCCGAAACGAAAATCGCCAAAGTCAGCGCGATGGCTCAGGAATATGAATACCCTTTGCTCTGCACTCTGGAAGAAGAGTGAAAATCGGCAATTTCCAAAAAACGATTTTTGCAGGTTTATCCCCGAGGTTGAGAATGATTTCTGTAATTATCCCCACGCTCAACGAAGCTCAGCGTGTGGGAGCGGTCGTTCAATTTGCGCTTTCGGATCCCAACGTCACCGAAGTCATAGTGATTGACGACGGGTCGGTTGACGGAACGCCCGAATTGGCGGCATCGGCAGGCGCAACGGTCGTCATGAGCACGCTGCTCGGCAAGGGCGCTTCGATGCACGATGGTTTGATGGCCGCCCAAAACGACGTGTTGTTATATCTGGATGGCGATCTGACCAATCTGGACGACGATCTGATTTCGCGGATGACCGATCCGATTTTCATCGGTGGAGCGGATTTCGTGAAAGCGAAATTCGAGCGTAGCGCCGGTCGCGTGACGACGCTGACGGCACGCCCGTTGATTCAAACGTTTTTTCCCGAATTGAATGACTTCACGCAACCTTTGGGCGGAATCATTGCCGCCCGGCGCGAAACGCTGAGCAATCTGGCGTTTGAAAATGATTACGGCGTGGATGTCGGCTTGTTTCTCGACGCGGCCTGCACCGGAGCGCGAATCGTTCAGGTGGACATTGGACGCATTGACCACGACAGTCAGCCGTTGCAGGTGCTGGGCGATATGGCGACGCAAGTATTGCGTGTGATTCTGGATCGCGCCGCGCGTTACGGACGGCTCAATGCCGATCAAATCCGCGAGGTTCGTGAAGTCGAACGCATCACTCAGGCGGCCTTGCCGGTGATCTTGAAAAACATCCAGCATTCGGAACAACTGGCTTTATTCGATATGGACGGCGTGATTCTGAACGGGCGATTCATCATTGAACTGGCCCAGCAAACCGGAAAGACGAACGAATTGAATAAATTTCTGGATCATCCGACGCTCGATGACGGCGCACGCACGCGGGCCATAGCATCGTTGTTCGCCGGAATTCCCAAAACGATTTTTGAACAGACGGCGCGCCAAATTCCGCTCATTCACGGGGTCAGACGCGCCATCGTCGGTCTGCGAAAAATGGGATACAGAGTCGGCATCGTCACTGACAGTTTTTTCATCGCTTCTGAAATCGTGCGACGCAGAGTCTTCGCGGATTTCAGCATTGCTCACGTTATGCGATTCCGTGACGAACACGCCACCGGCGAAGTGACCATTTCGCCGCCCATGCTGCATCCGGGCGGTTGCGCCGATCACGACATTTGCAAACTGAATGCGATGCTGCACCTGACGGAACAAATGCGACTCGATCCGAAAAACGTGATTGCCGTCGGCGATGGCAACAACGATGTTTGCATGTTGCGCGCCGTCGGTCATTCGTTTGCTTTTCAACCGAAAACCGCGAAAGTCCGCTCGGCGGCCAAACGGGTTCTCGAAAATTCACTGCTGGAATTGTTGGACCTGGTCAGCGACGCCCCACAACGCGCCTGAAAGCTTTTTATACCGATTTCGACGCCAGAAATAAGACGGACCGAACATTATGATTACACGCGAGCTACAAGCAACCTTGACACTGGCTGCCAACGAAGCAATTAAACGCCGCCATGAATTTTTGACGCTGGAACATCTGCTGTATGCAATGACTCACGACCAGACGGCCAGCGACGTGCTGTTCAATTGCGGCGGCGACATTGAATTGTTGCGGCGCGAATTGGACGAATTTTTCAAAACCACCATGACGCCGCTGCCGCGCGGCGTGGATCGTTACCCGGAACAGACCGCCGCCTTTGAACGCGTGATTGATCGCGCGCTGATGCAGGCGCAATCATCGGGGCAGGACCAGATTGATGGCGGCAACATTCTGGCTTCGCTGTTTGACGAACATCATTCGCACGCCAAATTTCTGATCGAAAAACAGGGCATCACGCGAACGGACATTCTCCGGTACATTTCGCATGGCATTTCCAAACTGGACGGCGAAGGCGAAGAACTTCCGCTCGGCGAAGACGACGACGATCTGGAACCGCAAAAAGTCCGCGATCCTTTGGCGGCCTTCACCACCGATCTGATCGCGCGCGCCGCCGAAGGCAAAATTGATCCGTTGATTGGTCGCCAGATGGAACTGGAACGAACGATTCAGGTGCTGTGCCGGCGACGCAAAAACAATCCGCTCTATCTGGGCGATCCCGGCGTAGGCAAAACCGCCATTGCCGAAGGGCTGGCGCTGAAAGTCCACAAGGATGAGGTTCCAGACGTGTTGAAAGGCGCAGAGATTTATTCGCTGGATATGGGCGCGCTGCTGGCCGGAACGCGCTATCGCGGCGAATTCGAACAACGACTGAAAGCCGTCATTACCGCGCTCAAGAAAAAACCCGGCGTCATTTTATTCATTGACGAAATTCACACCATCGTCGGAGCCGGAGCCGTGCAGGGCGGTTCGATGGACGCGTCGAACATTTTGAAACCGGCGCTAGCTTCGGGCGAATTGCGCTGCATCGGTTCGACGACTTACAACGAATACAAAGCGTCTTTTGAACGCGACCGCGCGCTGGCCAGGCGATTTCAAACCATTGAAATTTCCCAGCCGAGCATCGAAGACAGCTATAAAATCCTGCTCGGTTTGCGCAGTTATTACGAAGAGCATCACGGAGTGAAATACACCGACGAAGCTCTGCGCGCAGCGGCAGAACTTTCGGCCAAACACATCAACGACCGTTACCTGCCCGACAAAGCCATTGACGTGATTGACGAAGTCGGCGCGGCAATGAAGCTCAAACCGGCGGAAGAACGTCCCGAAACCATCACCGAACACGAAGTCGAACTGGTCGTCGCCAAGATGGCCAAAATTCCTCCGCGCTCCATTTCCAAATCCGACAAGGAACGGTTGCAAGACCTGGACAGCGATTTGCGGATGGTGATTTTCGGCCAGAATCACGCCATCAAACAGGTGGTGGACGCGATCAAACTTTCGCGTTCGGGGCTTGGCAATCCCGAAAAACCGATTGGCTCGTTCCTGTTTTCCGGTCCGACCGGCGTAGGCAAAACCGAGTTGTCCAAACAACTCGCCAAAAGTCTCGGCGTGGAATTCCTGCGCTTCGACATGAGCGAATACATGGAAAAACACACCGTGTCGCGGTTGATCGGAGCGCCTCCGGGTTACGTCGGTTTCGACCAGGGCGGATTGCTGACCGACGCGGTTCGCAAAACACCTTACGCAGTGGTCGTGCTCGACGAAATCGAAAAAGCGCATCCAGACCTGTTCAACATTTTGTTGCAGGTCATGGATCACGCGACGTTGACCGACAACAACGGCAAAAAAGCCGATTTCCGCAACGTCATTCTGATTATGACCACCAACGCCGGAGCGCGTGAATTGAGTGGCAACAAGATGGGGTTCAAACAGCAAGACGAACACGGCGGCATAGGCGGCAGCGGCAGCAAAGCGCAGGGAGCGATTGAACGCACCTTCAGCCCGGAATTCCGCAATCGTCTGGACGCCTGGATCGCATTTGAAAGCCTGAGTTTCGAAAACATCGAGCGAGTGGTGGACAAATTCATCGGCCAGTTGTGGGCGCAATTGAAAGACAAAAACGTCGAGTTGGAACTGGCCGAAAGCGGTCGCGCCTGGTTGGCGAACAAAGGCTTTGATAAACAATTCGGAGCACGCCCTATGGCTCGACTGATTCAATCGCAAATCAAGGAAAAACTGGCCAACGAAATTCTCTTCGGTGCTTTGCAAAACGGAGGCAAAGTCGTGGTCAGCGAAGAAGGCGGCGAATTGAAGCTGGATTACCAAAGCAACTGACGGAGGCTTTTATGTCGGAAAGACATTTACGCCAAAGTCCCGCAACGAAAACGATGCCGCATCTCATTCGCTCAACGATTTTGTTGCTTGCCATCTGCTGGTTTTCTCAACCAGCCACAGCCCAAACCGCTGCGGCCATCGAAGCCAACGTCAAACGGCTTGCCTCCGCGGAATTCGCCGGACGCGCCAGCAAGACCGCTGGCCATCAAAGAGCCGCCGATCTCATTTCGACTCTTTTTCGTGAAGCAGGATTGAAACTGCTTTCCGGCGCTGAGCCGAAAGTCGCCGCGTTGATCGAAGGCAAAACGCGCAAGGATGAATTCGTGATTGTCGGCGCTCATTTCGACGGCTTTGGCGGAGAATTCGCAGGAGCAATGGACAATGCAGCGGGCGTGGCGGTGATGATCGAAGTCGCGCGGCAACTGGCCAAAACGCCTCCGCAACGCAGCGTGCTATTCATCGCGTTTGATGGAGGCGAACAGAACAACGCTGGGGCGAAACGTTACGCCGAACGCCCGTTGGTTCCGCTCGACAAAACTGTTGCTGCCATCAACCTGTCCGGTTTCGGCGGAGGCTTCGGCGACCATTTGCACGAAAGCTTGTTCGTCATCGGCGCGGAGTTTTCGCCGCAACTTTCCGCCGCCGTCACTAAACACAAACGCAGCGAAGCCTGGCTGGCGATGCTGGGCGACGATATGACGCAATTCGCGGGAGCCGAACACCTGCGTATCAAACTCGGCCAGCTTCCGACGCTCAACATCACCAACGGAATTCACTATGCGTATCACAGCAAAGCCGACGTGCCCGGACGCATCAACTTCCCCGCTCTGGAAAAACATGTGGCGACGCTCAGCAAGCTTGTCGCCGAAATCGCCAATACGCCGAAGATCGAACGCGCGGCGCAACCGAGTTATGACGCCGACGAAACTGCGGAATGGCATAGATTGTTGACTGCATTGCGCGAAAACGTGCTCAAAACATCAGCCAACGCCGCCGCACAATCGCAAATTGACGATGTGCTGTTGGAACTGCGCCGGTTCAAAGGTCGTGCCATTTCGGAGCCCAAGGCCCGTGAAGCCGTCATTTTGCGCGCGGCCAGCTTATGTTTTTACATCGCCAACCCGAATGGCGTGGAATACAACTCTCTGCTCATTGACGCCCGCAATTACGAACAAAAAGGCGACCGCACTCAGGCAATCGCCTCCTATCAAAAACTGCTCAAATTGATCGAAACCGAATACCGCGGCGACGATCAAACCGTCGCCGACATACGAGCGCGAATCGCCAAACTCTCAACGAAGTAAAAACACAAAACAGGATTGCCGTGATTTTTTCAGGATGAGCAGGATGGTTGCTGGGCAATCGCTACTCAGCGCAGTGCCTGATCGTGTCAATCTTGGAAAAAATCCTGTTCATCCTGTTTTGCCTGCCTGTGTGATTGCCAAAGCTCAAGATTCGTATTCGGGATACTCACGTTCAACAACCTGACCCGGTCGGGCCGGTTCGGTCAGCATCAACAATGCGTCGCGCAAGACTTTCTTTTGCAATTCGCGCTGGCCGGGTTTGCCCAGGCTGTTGCCGACCTTGAACCCTTTCGGATACATGGCACGCGGCGGACGCATCTGCCGCGAAGCTTCGGGGCCGACGGTAATCAGCGCCGTCGGAATGCCGCGCATCTCAATTTCGCGTTGAACCGCTACGACCGTGCGGTGACAAACCTCCGGTCAGCCTCCGGTCAACACGACCACATCGGCTTTGCATTTTTTGTCCACATATTCGGCCATCTGCGGAGCGATTTCGTCATACATTTTTTTGAGCTGCATGGTGTAGCCCATGTATCCCACGTGCTCCTTAGCAACTTCGCCAATAAAACCTTCGGTCTGAAGCTCGCGCAACAATTCGAGTGGAAAAACGCAATTGATGTCGCGGTCAGCGTCCGAATGATCGTAATGATGGTGCGTTACCATCAGATCGGCATTGACTGCGTCGCCGTTGACGATTCGAAAAGACAGATCGCCCAAATCGTCGGCAATATTGAAAGGTTCCTGATCGCGGCGATGCACTCCGGCGGCAGTCACCAGCACGACACGAGACTTGGCCAAATCGCGTTCAAACGGCGTAAAAGGAACGCATTTTCTGGAAAGCGAAGACATAAGCTCCTTTCGATGACAAACGGCGAACAGCGTAGTTGGATAAAATTACGCTGTCCGCCGTCGGTCAGATTCGACTTCGGTTATGACAGGTTTCGCAACACGTCATGAATGACTTCGTTGTCGGGTTGCTTGCTGATGTCGTGGATGTTGGCAAAAGCAATCTTGCCGTTTTTATCCACGATAAACAGCGCGCGTTCGCTGATGCCATCGGCATCACGATAAGCGCCGTAAGCTTTGGCAATTTCGCCTTTGGGATTGAAATCGGCCAGCAGTGGGTAGGTGATTCCGCCCAGACTTTTTGCCCAGGCAACGTGGGATGGAATGGAATCAATAGAGATACCCAGAACCTGGGTATCAGCCTCCTCGAAGCGACTCAAGTCAGCTTCGTAAGAAGGCATCTGCACAGTTCAGACAGGCGTCCAATCAAGCGGGTAGAACGCGATGAACACGTTCTTTTTACCCCTGAAATCCGAGAGCTTGACAGTGCCACCCGCGTGGCTTTTCAGCTCGAAGTCAGGAGCGGCATCTCCAATTTGAAGACTCATAAATTCTCCTATTTTGAATTTTTGAATTGAAAGTTTCCGTGCTGGCCTGTTTGTTTGGCCCTGACACGGCGTCGCAATGCAATTGTGACGCCCGGATTATATGTTCGGCTCTATACTCCGGCAAGCAAGGTGTTTAGGACTCGCATTAATCCTTGTGCCGTGTAAAAATTGGCTTGTTTTCCAATTTTAAACCAGCACTTTTTACAGCAAACTTTTCCATGTGTAGCCAATAAACACACTTCATTTTCTACATATAAACGAGATGGTTGCATTGAAAAAAAGTTGCTAACTTAAGGGAACTATTCAACTAAGCGGGCGTGTTACGCGACGGAAGATCACTTCCGCTCGCTTGCGCTACAAGGCTATCAAACTGGCTGATTGAAATCTTGAAAAGTTTTGAGAAGCCAGCAGCCGGTAGTTAAGACGCTTCACCCGTCGAGAGCGAATGTAGATGAATGATCTTTTGCACAAAAGTCTTGAGTCGCCCCGCAACCTAGAGCGACTTGAACATGGCAATTCACCGATGACAACTTTGACGTTAAGCGCCGGATTGAAGGACGCTGAGTTTGAAATTAAACCTCCGGTGCTGGCTGTCGAGCCTTCAGATGACCTTCCCGTCGGCAAGATGGATGATCATCAATTGCTTGCGGCAACGCTAACCGGTGATGAAGCAGCCTTCAAGGAATTAGTTCGACGCTATCAAAATCAAATTACCAATTATGTCTACCGGATGCTCAACGATTACGACCGTGCGGTGGATTTGGCTCAAGAGACTTTTGTCAGGGTTTACACCAGCGCTGAGCGCTACCAGGCTACTTACAGTTTTTCGACCTACATTTATCGCATCGCACACAATCTGGCGATCAGCGAATTGAGGCAGCGAAAACGCCGACGGTTGATTCCGTTTCCAACGTTCTTTTCAGATAAGGACAGCGAAGAAATCGAAGTCGAAATTGAAGACAAGCGCCAGGTTCTGGCCGATGATTCAATGATCGCCGACGAGCGTCGCCTCGCAGTGCAAAAGGCGATTGCCAGTTTGCCGGAAAAATATCGGGCGGCTCTGGTGCTATGCGACATCGAAGAAAAAAGCTACGAAGAGATTTCTGAAGTACTTGGCCTGCCGGTCGGTACTGTTAAATCGCGCATCAACCGAGCGCGAAACCTCTTGAAAGACAAACTCAAGGAATTTCTCTAAGATTTGGATTTCAAGCCTTCAGGTTCCACCCCGTTAATCGCAAGCTTCGTGAAGTCAAAAGCTTCAGAAGTTTTCCCAAGTGGAGACGAACACAAATGAATTGCAAAGACGTTCAAACGTCAATTGACACTGCGTCGCGCCGTAACCCAATGACACGCGAAACGCACAACCATCTGACAGGTTGCCCGGATTGTCGCCGTTATTCGGATCAGTCGAGCGCCTTGCTGGCGTTGTTGACCGCGCAACCGCGCGTCGAAGCTCCGGCGGATTTCGACTTTCGCCTGCGCGCTCGCATTGCACGGACACAGGCCAAACCGGCCAATCCGTTTGCCTTCCTGGAAAATTTCTTCGCTCAGACATTTTCATTAAAACACGCGGCAGCTTCGTTGGCGGCGCTGGCTGTGATGGCGGCAGGGACGACGTTTTACTTCACGCAGAGCGATCAACCGGTTCAAAACACAACCATCGCCTACAACCAATCATCCGTGAAGCAAATGACTGAAACGCCGCAATTGCCGGTTGAAACTCTGGCGAATGTCCGCAGCGTGACGGTCAAATCGTCGTCAATCGCCAGACCAGCGATGGCGACCAACGCATCGGCCAGACCTGTCGCTTTGGCCAGCAACGCCGATTCAGACAGATTCCACAATCGTCAAAAAGGCGTATTGATCGCGGCCAGCAACAATTCTGTCGTTTACGGTGCGGAGAGATCGGTTTCCGCAACCAAGTCACAGGAATTTATTCCTTCGCTCTAAAAAAGCGAGGCTTTGCAAACCAGACAGGCCGCAGGGTGTCCCAAACGCCGTGCGGCCTTCATCTTCTTCAAGGCAAGCCATTTTCTGCCGATTGTTTTTCAGCATGTCACTGCGAATCCCGGTTGTTTGTTGTTGGATTTTCGCGCTACTTGCCACAGCGTCCGCCCAAACGGTTCGGCGCAAAGCTCAAACTCCACGAACTCGTCAAACTACCCCGTCCATTCAATCGCCCAGCGATAAAACGGGAACGCCTGTGCTTCGCCAGAACATGCCTGTCGGCTGGGCCTGGGTAACACAAACGATTGACCTGTCACAGCAATTCGGCAGCGAAGAAAACATCTTCACACTCGATGGCGAACCTCCGCCTTCATTGCAACAAAAACGCGTCGCTCTTGGATTGATACTGGACGACAAAGGCCATGTCGTGACGCGGTTGATTGACGTAACGCCAGGGAATCCACCGGCTGAATTAACCGTCAGGGTTTCCGGTCGCGGGCCAAACAAGGCCAAATTCATAGGCATGGATACGGTGACAGGGTTTTGCGTCATCAGAATTGACGAACATTCGTTGCGTCCAGGCGAGTCGTTGCCGACTCCGGCAGACCTTGACGGACAGTTGGCAATGTCGGCGAAACTCGCTGTCAAACTGTTGGGGTTTCATCCCAACCAATCGCTGCAACCGGCTGGGCAGGCAACAATGACCATCACTCCGCGCTTGAACAGCTTTCAAGGCTCGATTATCAAAGCCGTCGGAGATTTTCGTTACAACTCCAACAATCCGATTTATTACCTGCAAACGCCGGAAATCACAGCCATGCAGGATGGCAGCCTGATTTTCGCCAAAGATTCACTGTTCGGGATTGTGCTATACAACACCGGACGCGAAGGTCATCACATCGTGTATCCGGTTTCGCGTGTGATGGCGATTGCCGAATCCGTCATCAAATCCAATCAAAGCATCGCCTATGGCTGGCTGGGAGCGAACGGACAGAATTATTTTCCAGCGCTGCCTACACAAACCAGCCAACGTAACTTGAGCGAACCCGGAGTCATCATCACAGCCATTGCGCCTGACAGCCCGGCAGACATTGCAGGTGTTTTGCCCAAAGACATTTTGTTGAGCATCAACGACCGCAGAGTGGAAACCCGCGAACAACTGGCCTCTGCGATTCGCCAGATTCCTGCCGACAGCGAAGTTTCCTTGCGGGTCAAACGCGGAGCTGAATACAAAATTTTCAAGGCCAAACTGGCTCCTGCACCTTCGACCGAACCTGAGCAGCAGCTTTTTGCATTCGTTCGCCGACTTGAAGCGATGAAAGAAGAATTACGCTCGACTCCAGCCAATGATCCCAAACGCCAGATGCTGGAATCGCGGCTGAATATGATGTCCGGCTTCGTCCAGGCCGTGACTTCGCCTGCGCCGCCGGACATACGCTTGCGAGTCTTTTATGGTCTGGAAGTGCATCTCTTGAGCGGCCAGTTGATGAGCTATTTCGCGGTGACCAACGGCCTGCTGGTGTCCTGTATTTCCGACAAAAACAAAGCTGCGCTTGGCGGTTTGCAGGCAGGCGACGTGATTGTCAAAGTCGGCGAACAACCGATCAATTCCCTTTCCTCGCTGGTCAACGCGCTGGACAATGCCAAAGGCGACAGCATTGAACTCACAGTTTCCCGCCGCCGCGAAACGGTCAAACTTTCCCTTCCTCGCTGATTCGCAAAGTTGCGGCTCAATTTCCTAGCTGGTATGCTCCGCGCCTTAATGCGAGGCGCAAAACGCGCCCGGAACTCATCATTGCAATCATAAAAAAAACCGCCCGGATGGAAGTTACCGGGCGGTTGGGAATCGAATTCGATGTCAGCCAAAATCACTGTCATTGTTTACATTGTCATAAGCTTCGAAATTGGCATTTTGCTGTTGTTATTGCCGTGGTCGTCATGGTGGCACGACAACTTTTTTCTTTATTTCATTTCTGGAAAATTACACGCGCCCTGGGTGGCGACGTTCCTGACCCACAAAGCAGTTCGCGGAGCCGTCACGGGAATCGGAGTGTTGAACATTCTGGCGGGCATTTACGACATTTTCACCTTTCGGGAAAGCGTCAACAAGCTGGCCTCATTGGACGAAAAACCCGCCCGTGAAAACGCCGCCACTGAATCGAAAGAGGCGCCGGTTGAATCTGCCGCTGCACAAACCGCTTCTGTGTCTGATCACCAATCGTCGGGGCTTCCTCCGACCAACTGATTCCGACGCAGCCGCCAGCCGATTGCAAATCGAAACCATCCGCCAGGCTGCCGCCGCTGGATGCCAACTGATTCAGATTCGAGAAAAAGATTTGCCCGCCAGGGCGTTGGCCGATTTCACTCGGCGAGCGATAGCCGTGGCCAGACCATTCGGCGCAAAGGTGCTGGTCAATGATCGGCTGGATGTGGCGTTGGCAACCCTGGCCGACGGCGTTCATTTGCGCGTCAATTCCCTGCCCGCCGTTGAAGTTCGCCAGACAGTTTCCCGAAAAGGTTTGAAAGATTTTCTGATCGCCGTTTCAACTCATTCGCTGGCCGAAGCAAAAGCTGCCGCAGCAGCCGAAGCAGATTTTATCGTCTGTGGCCCCGTGTTCGACACGTCGTCCAAACGCGAATTCGGAGCGCCGCTCGGATTGGAACAATTTGCAGAAATTTGCCAGAGCATTTCGATTCCGACTTTGGCGCTCGGCGGCGTCAACCTCGCCAATTTCCGTGAACCATTGCAACGTGGAGCCAGCGGCATTGCCGCCATTGGATTGTTCACTCAGACGGAAACGCTCGACTCAACCATTCAAACCCTGCTCGACCCATTCGCTCCTTAAATGCAAAAGAGGCGGCGCAAAACTTCGCGCCGCCTCTTTTTGAGTTTGAATCATCCAGTCTTTAACAGAATGGAATGAACACAGGAATCACCAGTGTCACCGTGTCGCTCAGCGTCAGGTGATGCAGGTTATGCCCGTGGCTGAACGCTCCTGCCGACGAACCGGCATTTGCGTTGTAATTGATTTGCGCGCCCAACAACCCAGCGTCGCTGACCGTCCAGAACTTCATCCATCCGGTGCGTCCAGCCGGAAGCACACGATCGAACGGCGTGAACGTTCGCGGGAAGGTGTTGTCCAGAATGCGGCGGAACTGGCACGCAGAAACGTTTGCCGTAAAGCTGAAAGCATTTTCCGTGTCGTCGAACAACTGACCGTTGAGGTTGCCGATTAACGCGCCCGAAGTGGTCATATCGCCTCCGACGCGGTTGACGACCAGCATGGTCGAGTTGCCGTCGGCACGGCTGCCTATGCCGTTGGCGGCCAGAATGCGCGGCAACCGGTTGTAATTCATTCCGTCGAATCGCAAGGTTGCAGTGGTCACATTCGGATTCGGTCCCGACGGGAACATCATCGAAGACGCAATTGCTTCCGCCCCCAGATTCGCCTGATGCCCCGAAGAGAACTTCACGAATTCATCGCCGATCAATTCATTGAATGCGCGCGGAATGCCGTTGTTGTCATCCACCGCAACGGCAATCAGATACCCCGTGTTGCCCGGATCGAAATCCGACGCCAGGAACGAAGAAGTCTGATTCGGCGTCAAGCACAGGAACGCATCCAACACGGCGCAACTCGCTCCATCCACCGCGAACAAATGCACGGTCGCTTTTTCAGTGGCCGATGTGTTCGTGATGTTGATGCGCGTGTTCTGCGCGTTGGAATTGGTCGCATCCGAAGTGTAGATCGGATAGAAGAGGACAGAACCTTCTTTGATGTCGCTGGCTTCAGACAGCGCAGGATAGGCAATGCCCGGAGTCGTTCCCGGAGGCACGACACGCAAATCGGCAAATGCGCGGTTGTTGGCCAGCATTCCGGTTCCCGGCGTGATGATGGCCGGTTCGCCCGACAATGGATTGGTTTGCACCGCCAGCGTGCCGTCTTCCGGCAAACAGTTGGTCGAAGCAATCGTCGCCGTGTTGGTCACGGTAATGGTCGGGTGTTTGACCGGCACGCGAGCCACAATGATGATTGTGCCGCTGACGGGCCGATTTACCTGACATTGATTCGCAGCGCCAAGAACTCCCAGATTGGCGACAACGGTCGTAATCCCGTTCGCCCCGGTGGTAATGGTGAACGTCGTTCCAGGAACCGTCGAAGTCGGCGTTCCCACCACCGTGAAGCCTTTCGGCAACACGTCGGTGATCGTCACTCCGTTGGCGTTCGACGGGCCGGCATTGGCGAATGTGATCGTATACGTTACGTTCGATGGCGTAGCCGTTGTGCTGTATGAAACCGGGTTCGGAGCAACCGTTTTGTTGATAGAAAGATCGGATTGCGCCTGCACGGTCGAGGTAAACGACGCGGTATTGTTATTCGGATTCGGATCTGTCGTTTCCGAACTGATCGTCGCCGTGTTCAACATGTTCGGCACGCACATCTGAGCATCGGTCAGGTTGCGAATCTGCTGGAAGTCCGGACAGACGCGAACAACGATGGTCAGCCTGCGAACCACGCCCGGCCCGGTCAAGCCGCCCGGCGTACCGCCTGCGGCATCCCAGGTAGCTTTGACAATGCCATTGGCGTTCACAGCAGGCGTCATCAAGGTCGCCCCAGGCGAGGCCACAGCCGAGATAAACACCGTCCCAACAGGCAGCGGATCGGTAATCATCAAATTGAAGGCCGCGCTCGGCCCGGCATTGTTGGCCGTGATGGTGTAAGTCAACAGATTGCCGGCAATCACCGGATCAGGCATCGCGGTCTTGGTTCCTGACAAATCCGCGGCGAAGGCAAGCGGCACCGTGTCGCAGATGTTGGTGTTGTTTGCCGGATTCGGGTCTGTGGACATCGAAGTCGCCGTCACACAATTCTGATATGAAATCGGGATCGGTTGCGGCGTGAAGGCATCCTGAGTGAAGGTCAAACGAACGATGAATGTGCCCGCCGGATTGACCGTGCCATCAGGATTTTTGTTTGGCGGCAATTCCGCAGCAGTGCAGGTCACGCTGGTGGTATTGCCAGGCATTCCCACTGGAGGCGTCGCCGTGCAAATGACGTTCGGGTTGCCGTTGCCATCTTTGGCGTTCGGCGTCACGAAATTGCCGTTGCCATCCAATCGTCCAACCTGAATGTTGGTGATTTTCTGGAAAGGCGGCAGAGTGTCCACCAGATTGAACATCTGCGCGGAACTTGGACCGTTGTTGGTCACCGTGATGTTGTACAAATTGCCGCTGCTTCCGGCAGTCACCGGCCCACCCACGACGCCTGCGGCATTGGTGTGAGTTTTGGTCAGCGCCAGATCGGATGTCGCGGCAACCGGCGTGGTCAGCACAGCCGTGCCGGAAACCGGTCGGTTGACGTTATTGATCGTCGCGTCAAAGATTGCCGTGTCAACCAGATTGGCTTTGGTTGTCGGGTCAATGAAGACCGTGATGTCAATCGCCGCCGTGTTATTCGGCGCATTGGCCGACAACAATGGAGCCGTGCAAACCACAGAACCGCCATTACCCTGCGGATTGTTCGACGGGTTGACGCCGGTTGGCGGAGCGCAAACAAAAGTCACACCCGAAGGCAGCGGCACTGGCGACGCTGAAATATATTTGACTCCCAACACACGTCCCGGAGGCGTTTCCAGCCCCGAAGGCAAAATATCGGTCACTCGAATGTTCGACACATCCGATGGACCGTTGTTGGTCAGCGTAATGCGATAAGTCAGGAACGTGCCCGGCAAAACCGCCGTGCCTGTCGTAATCGTTCCATTGGGCGGCGTGGCCGGACCAATCGGACCAGTCTGATTCGGATTGCTGGCCGATGTGACCGCCGATTGAACGATCTTGCTGATTGAAAGATTCGACGAAGCAATGACCACTGTCTGCGTGGGCAAGGTGGTGTTGTTCGAGGTGTTCGGATCGTCCGTACCGCCGCAAACGATTGGCGGGAAAATCGGCACACTGGTATTCGGGCAAAGCCCTGAGGTGATATTGGCCGGGTTCGACACAATCGTTCCGCCCGCAACCGATTCATTGACTTTGACGAAGAATGTCAATTGACCGGTATAGCCCGCAGGCAGAGTCCCGTCAGCGTAAGACGGATTCAGTCCGGTGTTGCCTTGCGGACGACAATAAATCGCCTGACTGCCCGGCGCTCCATTGACCGTACAAGTCAAACTGACGTTTGGTCCGAGCGGAGCAACCGTATCAACCGCCTGAATTGTAAAGGTGAACGGAACTGGTGGAGGTTGCACTCCGGGGACGAAGACTCCGCCCGTCGCCAAAGCGCCGACAAAGGCTGTGTTGCCGGGAACCTGATCGTTGAGAATCACATTGACGGCATCCGACGGGCCGTTGTTGCCAAACGGCAGGTCGTAACGGATGTATCCGCCCGCATTGACCGAACCCGGCGGTACGTTAGGTCCGACAACAGGCAGCGGCACTGCTGGCAGCGGCCCTGCGCCGTCAGGATCAACAACCGGCAACGCCAATTTGCTGACCACCAGATCGGCTGACGAAACGACAACTGACGACGCGCAAGAGGTGTTGTTAGACGTGTTCAGATCGTACTGACCAGCCGGAACAGAGATCGGACCGGCGCTTGGCGCGGAAATCATCGCGCAGTTTTCAATGCTGCTTCCCGGAACAGCGTTCGAGTTTATGACGACTTTCAAGACAATCGTCGTCATCGCGCCGACCGGAAAATCTCCTGCCGCGCCAGCGGCATTGACGCAAGTCACCTTGACGCCGCCAGCCGGAGTCAACGGCCCGGTCGGAGTGCAGGTAAATCCACCTGCCTCGCCTGTTCCTGCGGTGGCCGAGACCAATGTCAGAACCTGAGCAGGCAGCGTATCCATGATCGTTATCACGCCGGGATTCATTCCGCCCGTAATCGGGCTTGGCCCCTCGTTGCTGAGCTTGAGCCTGTACTCAATCGTCGAACCGGCAACGACTGTTGCAGGAGCCGTCTTCTGAATTGCCAGGTCAGCGCAATGATTGGCCGCAGTATTGGCCGTCGCAGTGCCAACAACAATCGTGCCCGTTCCTGCGCTTGTGATAGTCGCAGTGTTCGCCAGATTTCCAAACGGAGCATTCGCATTGAGCTTCACCGTGATGTTCAATTCGTGAAGGCCGCTCGGAATATCAATCGCGGAACAGGTCACCGTTCCGGGTATGCCACCGTTATGCGTACAGCCATTTGCAAAAGGGCCAGTCCCATTCAATGAAACAAATGTCGTGTTGGCAGGCAGCGGATCGGAAATGGTCGCATTGATGGCCGTGCTTTGCCCGCCATTGTTGACCGTAATGTTGTAAGTAAAGGTGTCCCCGGTGCATACCGCCGCCGGGCCTGTCTTGGCAATGGACAGCGGCGCATTGACCTGCAAGACCTGGCCAACGGAAGCGCTGTTCGGAAACACATTCGGCGTCGGTTCTTGCGTGTTGGAAGACACCGTTGCCGTGTTTGTGCGGTTGCCACCAGCCTGATTCGCTGCCGCCTGGGCGACAATCGTGATCACCGAAGTCGGAGTGCCCCCACTTGGCACCGGGAAATTTCCGGTACAACTGACAACGCCATTCGTTCCCACAGGCGGCCCTGAACAGGTCAATCCCAATCCGCCGGTATTCGTGTTGACGACCGTTACACCTTGAAAAACGATGCCCGCCGGCAACGGGTCTGTCACCACAACGCCGTAAGCAGCGCCCGGCCCGTTGTTGGTGACCGTCAGCGTGTAACTAAACGCTGCCCCCCCATTGATTGGGTTTGCATTGCTGGTCGTTTTGGTGATTCCCAAATCCGCCTGGGCAACCGGATGGTTGGTGGTGTTGGAAAGATTGGTGGGAGTCGCGCCGGTTTGCTGTTCGTTGAAGAATTGCGCCTGGTTGCTGACGATGGCTCCCGTTGCGCTGCTGTTGACGCGAACTTTGAACTCGAATTTGAAGACGGCGAATTCACGCAAAATCCCGCCGGTCGCGGTCAGACATTCAACGCGATTGTTTCCACCGTCGAAGCTGCACGTCCACGGTGAAGAACCGTTTCCGGGTTGTTGCAAAATGGTCACGGTTCCCGGCTCATAAGTCGTGTTTGCCGGAATGCCATCTCTAACGCGGAGCCGGTTGGTTCCGAACGTTTCATCCACCGCAGCATCGTTCGTCACCGTCACGGTGTAAGTAATCAATTGGCCGCCGGAAACCGCCGTTCCATCGGGCGGACTGGCAATTTTGGTGATCGGCGCGTCAAAAAGCGCCGTGGCGTTGCCGCCTGTCGCAATCGCTGTGTGATTGGCTTCCACCTTGACCGGCGATTTCGCAGAGGTTTGCTCAGCCGCTGTCAAAAGTCGTTTCGCCGGTTTGACCACCCCAAATTTCGCCATCACCGCCGACAACGGAGTGAAGGTAAACGTCAAGGTGGCTAACAGAACAAACGCTAATGCGGCCAACAATGCGCGCCGCGAATGGTTTTTGAGTGTGTGTGTAGTTCGCATCGTTTTCTCCAGTTTTATTGAAGCTTCGATTGAAAAGAGAGCTTCTGTCACAGATCGAGTGGACGAATCCGAAAATCAAATTTATCAGTCGAGGTTTTGAATGCTCATTCAGGGCAAAGTTATTGAATGCATGCCGACGCGCCGATGTTGTTATATGCAGCTCGTAGCAATCGGTAAGCGGTGACACGCTGCGGTCCGGTGCCAGTGAAATTGCCGGAACCATCGAAATAGGCGGATGCCTCAGTGAATCGTGTATTTCCGCAATTGGTCGGAATTCCGGAACCGTTGGATTTTGCCAGGGTTGCTTTGACCGAATTGTATGTAAATGTCAGGTAATAATCATCATCAATCAGAATCGCAGGGATTGCGCCGCTATTGCCTGTCAGTTCTTCTTCCACAAAAAGGCGTATGGATTCGCAGTACCCGGCATCTGCGGCGATGGCTTGCAGAGCATTGAGCACCTGATCCGCAATACCCGCGGCAATCGCAAAGGCGATGCGGAAAGGATTCGGAATCATGACGCAAAAGATCATGAATTCCGAAGGTTGGGCTTCGACCACCGTATGCAGCGCCAGTGCGACTCCCTTGGCAATGCCAAGATCAACGCCTGAGGGATACGTGCTGGGATCGTCAAAATTGCACGCGGGAGGAATGTAGGCGGGAGCCGCAACCACTCCGCGAGCATTTACCGTTTTCGCCCCGATAGAAATTGATGAATTCCGAACCGGCTGTTCTTTGAAATGTCGCTCTGCTTTGTGAATCGCTTCCAGGAACGCGGCATCCGTTCGTATGCTTCGTGAGAGCTTGACGAAACGGTCAAGGGTTCTGGCATAAGGCCATTTTTCAATCTGCGTCGCCAATTCAGCGTCGGTCAATTGTTCCAATCGCAACCGCTCAGCGGCCAAATTTTGACAAACAGCTTCGTAATCTTTCAGCGGGTCGCTTTGCCGAAGAAAGCCAAATCCGGCCAGAAACCTGATCAAGGCTTCGCTTTCCTGATAAGCGCTCACCAGATCGCGCCGCAATTTCTCTGCCTCGCCAGTTTCCAGAATCATTCTGTTTTCCTGTGAACTGGTTTCGATGGCTGTTCGGTCGCCAGGCTGACGATCTTTTGCAGAATGAGGAGACGGGCAAACAATCAGCGCAAAGCCGATGGCCACCAATGCGGTAAGGATTTTTCTGGTCATAGTTCGTATCTGGCATCCGGGGATTGATGGCCGGAGCCAAACTCCTTTCAGAGTGTTTAAGGCCATTGCCGCGCAGGCGGATGTTCAGTCATCCGCCAAACGCCTTATTGCACGCACGAAGCAGCGCCGATGTTTTGGTAAGCGGCTCGGAGCAAGCGGTACGCCGAGACCCTGTCCGCGCCGCTCGCTCCATTGAAATTGTCAGACCCGTCGAAGAAAGCCGACGCAGCCGTCAATCTTGCCGCCCCGCAGTTGGTCGCCACTCCTTCGGTGGTGGCGGTGGCCAGCGCAGCGCGAACGGATTTCAACATGAAGGTGAGATAAAAATCGTCGTTCATCAAAATCGTCGTCAGCCCACGGTCGTCTTTCAACTTGTCTTCGACAAACAACCTGATTCTTTCGCAATAACCGGCGTCGGCGGCGATGGCGTCCAATGCAATCTTCACTATATCCGCCACGCCAGCCGCAATGGCGAATACGATGTGAACCGGATTGGGAACCATCGTGCATCCTGTCTGGTATTCGCTGGGCGCCAAATCCGCAGCGAACTTCAACGCGATCTGCACTCCGCTCGCTATGCCCAGATCAACACCGGAAGGGTAATCGCTGGGATCGTCATAATTGCAATTGGGCGGGATATAACTTGGGGCAGCAATGACTCCGCGCACATTTCCGAATTTATTTGTCGAAGCCTTGGGGCGAGGGCGACCGATTGCCGCTTTCTCCATTTTTTCCACACGCTCAATTATGGATTGAAACCGGGCGTCGGTTCTGATTTGCCTGGACAGCCTGGTCACGCGATTGATGAACTGTTCGTCCATCCAATCCTGATCCCGCGCCATCATCGTCACCTGCTCCGTGGTCATGCGCACGACTCGATCGCGCATTTCCACAAGCTGTTGGCGAACCAGCGGATAATTTTTCATGGTCTCGCTTTGGCGAATGGATTCATATTCGCCAAGGAAGTCGAGCAGCGCGATCGTTTCGGTGTAAACACTGAGAAAATCAGCGCGCACTTTTTCCACCCCGGTTGGTGACACGATTTGTGAAGCTTCCTGCTGTGCGGACTTCGGTGAAGCAAAAACAAATAATGCAACGCTGATTGTTGCCAGTGTGACAAGAATTTTCCTGGTCATATCAACTGCTCTGTCTGCAGGGATGATCGCCCACAGACTGACTCCTTTCCTGGGTTTGAACTCGCGTGACGCGACTTCAAATTCGATCTGCTGAAACTGCCGACTTGATGACAACGAATCGTTATTGCACACACGATGCGGCGCCAATGTTTTGATAAGCGGCGCGAAGTTTCTGGAACGCAGTCATACGTTGCGCCCCCGTGCCTGTGTAATTGTCCGAACCATCGAAAAACGCCGCTGCTTCGGTCAATCGCGTGCTGCCGCAATTGGTCGGGATGGCTTTACCGGTCGCCTTGTTCATCGCCGCTTTGACGGTTCTATACATATACGAGAGATAAAAATCATTGGTAATCAGCAACGCCACGTGGCCTTCGTCATGCACCAGATTGTCTTCGATATACAGAATCATCGCTTCACAGTATTCGGCGTCCGACGCCACTGCCTGCAATGCGTTTGTGACCTGATCCACCGCGTAAGCGGCAATGACCAGAGGGATTCTGGCCGGGTTGTCGAGCGCGACAAAGATGCCAATGATTCCCGGCAACGCATCGGCCAGCGCATGCAACCCAAGCGCGACTCCATTGGAAATGGCGATGTCGGTTCCTGACGGATAATTGCTCGGATCATCGAAATTGCAGATCGGAGCGATATAGGCCGGAGCCGCAATCACCGAACGCGAATTCGAGGTTTTTCGAGTTGATGCTTTCCGCGACTGCTCAGTCAACTGCGAATAGCGCTCCGCTTTGCGAACGACTTCATCGAATTTTGCATCCGTCCGAATGGTTCGAGAAACTTCAATGATCTGATCAATCAACTTCGGATTCGGCCACTGGTCGGCTTTCGCCATGAATTCGTTGATGGAAATGCGTTCGAGCCGCTTGCGTTCGAGTTCCAATTTGTGAAGCGCGGTTTCGTATCCTTCCATGGCGGCGCTTTCACGTAGAAGACTGTAACCGGCCAGAAACCTGAGCAGAGCTTCGGTTTCTTCAAAAGCGACAATCAGATCGCGTCGCAACTTGTCTGCTTCAACCGCATCCACGACTGCTCTTGTGTTCTGCGGCTTGGTTTCTGTGATGGCGCGATTGACAACCTGACGTTCTTGCGCCGAATTCGGAGCCGGAAAGACAAGCAGCAGAAAACCGATTGCCACCAATGAAGTAAGGATTTTTCTCGTCATAATCAGTGTCTGACATCCGGGCTTTGCCGCCAGATGCATACTCCTTTCAAAAGTTCCAAGCCGTGTCACATCGTCGCTTTTTCAGACGCGGTTGCAAACCATTTCACTGCACACAAGCAGCAGCTCCGATATTTTGAAACGCAGCGCGCAGCTTTTTATAAGCCGTGACGCGGTCGGCTCCGCTCGCTCCGTTGAAATTGTCAGAGCCGTCAAAAAATGCCGCGCCTTCGGACAGCCGGGTTTGTCCGCAATTGGTCGGAATTCCCTGACTGGTCGCTTTGGTCATGGCCGCTCGGACCGATTTCAGCATGAAGGAAAGATAGTAATCGTCCGCCATCAAAATTCCCGTAAAGCCGTTTTCGTTGGCGAGCTTGTCTTCAATGTACAAACGGATTTTTTCGCAGTATTCGGCGTCCGAAGCCACTGCCTCCAACGCATTCGTCACTTGATCGGCCACGCCCGCGGCAATGACTATGGCGATTTGAACAAAGTTCGGAACGCTGAACAGAAATCCCAGCAATGCAGGCAATACATCGGCCAGTGTGTGCAATCCACTCGCCACCCCCCTGGCAATGGCCAGATCGGTTCCTGATGGGTAGTTGCTGGGATCGTCATGATTGCAAACCGGCGGAATGTAGGCCGGCGCGGCAATCACCCCACGCGCATTCAAGCTGTTGATCGAAGGCGGTTTTGATTGCGCACCTGTCTGAGAAAATCGCTCGGCTCTGCGAATGACTTCCCGAAACTTTTCATCGTTTCTGACCTGCCGCGAAAGCTCTATGACGCGATTGAGAGTTTCGGAATCGGGCCAGTTGATGGACTGTGTGACGATTTCCGGCAACGACAGGTGTTCGATGCGTACGCGTTCTTTTGACAGGTCTTCGAGAACAGTTTCGTAACCGGCCATGACCTGGTTTTGACGAAGGAAGTCGTAACTGGCCAGGTATTTCAGCAACGCCTCGCTTTCGGAAAAAGCCGTCACCAATTCGCCGCGCAACTTTTCCGCTCCAACCATATCCATCATCTGGCGATTTTCACCTGGCCGCTCAATCGGCTTTCTGGTGCCCACCTGACGCTCCTGTGCCGATTGGGGCGGAGTAACGATGAGCAGCATCAGACTGAAGATCGTCAATGCAATTAGGAATTTTCTCGTCATTTTGTTTTCTAGGCATCCAGATAGCGCACCCGATGCACTACTCCTGTTCTTGGGGTTACTGAAACTCGCAAAAAGCCCTTCAAATAAGGCTTGATTTCGGTGTTCAGAAAACTACTTCATTTCTCAAGGCGCAAAGTACCCAGAGACATCAATCACCAGATTCGTCGTCGAAAGCGTGAAAATCTTGAAAGCGCCGTCGCCGCCCAATCCGACCGTGAAGTGCCGGTTGAATATCTGGCCAGCCGCGTAATTTGAATTGGCGACCAACGGCTGGGCGGCGCTGCTCGGCCAGAAGGTCAGGAAACCAACACCAGACGGAACGACGACCGTCGCGTTGCCGACGATGGCCGCGGCGTTGGCGGCAATCGTCATCCCGTCGCAAACTCCGCGAGCTTGCTGAGTCAGCGTCGAGCCAGCGGCGAGTGGTGCGCCAGGGGTATAACATCCCGGTTCGCCCGCGCGCGTTTCCAACAATCGCACCGGACGCGGCAATGGATTGAACAACAATCCTTCGCCGTTCACATCAAACTGGTCGGCGCTGTAATAACCCAACACGTCAATCACCAGATCAGTGATGTTCGTCGAATAAATGTTGAAAGCGCCGTCCGGCCCCAACCCCACGGTAAACGGCCCGTTCATCAATTGCCCCATTCCGTAATTCGATGTGGAAATCAATGGACGCGGAACATTGCTGGGATAAAGCGTCAGGAAACCGATTCCACCCGGGTCCACCACAGTTGCGTTGCCGACGATGGCCGCAGCATTGGCCGGAATCGTAATGCCGTTGCAAGTGATGCGCGATTGCTGAGTGCGAATGACTCCACCGATGACAGGCGCTCCCGGAGTATCGCAACCTGGCTCACCAGCGCGCGTTTCCAGCAAGCGAATCGGCGATGGCAGCGGATGGAAATACAACCCGCCCGCACCCGGAGGCGCGTAATATCCGGTTACATCAACCACCAGGTGCGTGTTTGACGTGACGAAAATCTTGAACGCGCCATCGCCTGCTCCCAATCCGACCGTAAACACATTGTTCAGAACTTCGTTCGGCAGGTAATTGGAATTGGCGACTGTCGGTTGAGTGGCGTCACTGGGGTACAGCGTCAAATATCCGCCGCCCGATCCGACCGTCGTCACATTTCCGGTCAAGGCTTTGGCGTTGGCCGGAATCGTAATGCCGTCGCAGGTGCGTCCGGCGGCCGTTTGCGTCCGCGAAGTTCCTCCAGTAATCGGCACGCCCGGAGCGTCGCAACCGGTTTGCCCTGGTCGCGTGTCGAGCAACCGAATCGGTTTGGACAGCGGATAGAACATCAATCCGCCTCCACCGCCTATGACGACTGTGTAACTGCGCGATCCAGTGCAGGAGTTGGCGTCCGTCGCAGTCACGCTGAAATTGAAGCTTCCGGTCGCAGTCGGATTTCCAGACAACTCTCCGGTCGCGGGGTTCAGTATCAATCCGTTCGGCAAGGCGCCGCTGAAACTGAAAGTGTAAGGAGCCGTTCCGCCCGAAGCAGTCATTGTCTGACTGTAACTTGCGCCAATGGAACCGTTCGGCAAAGTCGCCGGATTGACTGTAATCGCGCTGCAAATTCGCACGGAGTAATTTCTCGTTCCACTGCAACCGCTCTGGTCGGTTGCCGTAACGTTGAAATTGAACAAGCCAACGACCGTCGGCATACCGGACAAAACTCCCGCCGTAGACAACGCCAAGCCGCCCGGCAAACCAGCGTCCGCCGTGAATGTGTATCCGGGCGTGCCGCCGCTGGCGGTCAGCGTCTGGTTGTAATTTGCGCCCAACAATCCATTCGGCAGCGTGCTCGGATTGACCGTAATCGCCGGGCAATTGCCAATCACAAACGTGTAGGCGCGTTCGCCAAAACAACCGTTGTTATCAGTTGCGCGAGCGGTGAAGTTATAACTGCCCGCCATCAACGGCGTTCCTGACAACAGTCCATTGGCTGACAAAGACATATTGCTCGGCAACGCGCCAGCGCTCACAATCCAGATGGCATTGCCGACGGCTCCGGTTTGCGAAAGTTGCTGATTGTAGGGGATGCCCATATTTCCATCGGGCAGCGTTGCCGGATTGACCACAATCGTCTGGCAATTGACGGTCAAGGTATAAGCGCGCGAACTGGTGCAACCGGCGGTTACCAGATTTGCCTGAACAGTGAAATTGAAAGTGCCGGAAACGTTCGGCGAACCGGACAACAATCCTGTGTTCAAATCCAGTGTCAGACCGCTGGGCAATGCGCCGGCAGAGATCGTCCAGGTGACTGTGCCGCTGCCGCCTTGCAGAGTGAATTGCTGGCTGTACGGCGAAGCAATCGGAATCGAACTCGGACTCAACGAAGTCGGCATGACTGAAGTGACGCAGGACATAGTCACCGAATAAGCGCGCTCGCCGAAACAACCATTGGTATCAGTCGCTCTGAGCGTAAAGTTGAATGTTCCGGAGACGGTTGGAGTTCCAGTCAAATTGACTGGATTGCCGGTGTTTGAACTCAGACTGATTCCCGGCGGCAAACTTCCTGCGCTGACGCTCCAGGTGATTGTGCCGACGCCGCCTGATTGCGAAACCGACTGGGTATAGGCGGTTGCTACTGTTCCGTTCGGCAGTGAAGTCGGCGACACGGTGATCGTCTGGCAATTGACCATCAGAGTGTATGCCTTGTCGGTAAAGCAATTGTTGGCGGAATCAGTCGCTCGAACCGTGATCGGGTAACTGCCCGGAACATTCGGCGTGCCGGAAATCAATCCGCCAGACGAAAGCATGAGGTTGGCGGGCAAGGAACCGCCGCTTAACGACCAGGTCACGGTTCCACTGGCGCCGGTTTGGAAAAGCTGTTCGCTATATGCCACGCCATAAGTCGCAGGAGTCAACGTCGCAGGAGTGATGTTCAACGGAGTGCAGCCAACCGACAATGTAAAGCTCTTATCTCCGAAGCAATTATTCGCATCCGTTGCTCTGAACGAGACAGGAAAGCTTCCAGACACAGCCGGAATGCCTGAAATCACTCCGCCTGGCGAAATCACTAAATTTGCTGGCAGGGAAAATCCGGGAGTCAGGCTCCAGGTAATGCTGCCAATGCCATTTGATTGCGTCAGTGTCTGGTTGTAATTGACTCCGACAGTCGCGGGATTGAGCGAGGTTTCGTTGATGACGAGCGTCTGGCAACCAATCGTCAACGAAAACATTTTTGTCGTGAAACATCCGGTGGCATTGACTGTGGCTTGCACAGTGAAGTTGAACGGCCCGGTCACGGTTGGAACACCAGACAAAACGCCCGAAGTCGGATGCAAGGTCACTCCCATGGGCAAGGCTCCGCCAGAAATTGTCCAATCGGTTTGTCCGCTGCCGCCTGAAAGCGAAAGAGCTTGATTGTAAAGTGTCCCGGCGGTTCCGTTTGGTAACGGCGATGCCGTCGTGATGCTGAGCGCCTGACAGTTAATCACCAGCATGTAAGGCATCTCGCCGTAACAACCTGTGGAATCGGTCGCCCTGACTGTAAAGCTAAAGGTCGAAGGAACGGTCGGCATCCCGGACAACAAACCAGAACCTGGGTTGAGCATCAATCCGGGCGGCAAAGACCCGCTGGAAACCGACCACGTAATCATGCCGGTTCCGCCAATTTGGGAAAGCGTCTGACTGTAATTGACTCCGATCTGACCGGCAGGCAGGTTGGCCGGAGAAACATTGATCGGACATCCCGAAGCCTGATTGATGGTGACAAGTTCGCCCGCCGCAAAAATGGTTCCGGTGCGCGGCGGCCCTGTATTGGCGGCCACGGAATAACCGACCGTTCCATTTCCCGTTCCGGCAGTTCCGTGTTTGATGGCAAGCTCACGACCGGCGAAAAACCGTTCGTTGGGATTCGGCGCCAGACTCGACGTGATGGTGATCCAGGGAACATTGCTCGACGCCGTCCACTGGCATCCGCCGGTTGTCATCACTGACGTGGTGAAAGCGCCGCCTGATGCCGGAGCCGATTGCGTCAACGGAGAAACCGTGTAGGTGCATCCGCCCTCTTGCTGAACGATGTAATTCACGCCGGCGATGGTCATCGTTCCGGCGCGCTGCGAACCGCTGCCGTTCGTGGCGACTACATAACTGGCAGTTCCATTGCCTGTGCCAGAACCCGAAGTGATGACGATCCAGGGAGTGTTGGTTGACGACATCCAACTGCACCCGCCCGGAGCCGTGACATTGACGTTTGCCGTGCCGCCCTGCACCTGAAACTGTTTGACGGTTTCAGACAATGAATAATTGCATGCGCCATCTTGCGTGACTGCGTAATTCAGTCCGGCAACGGTAATCGTGCCTATTCGCTGAATGCCGGGGTTCGATGTCACGCTGAAATTGACCGTACCGTTACCGGTTCCCGAACCCGATGTAATCATGATCCAGGGAGTGGCCGTCGTCGGCATCCAGTTGCAACCTGACGGAATGTTGACATTGAAAGAATGACTCCCCGCCCCTGAGCCGATGGACAAATTGTCCGGGCTGAAAGTCGGCTGGCAAACGCTGGCTTGAGAAATGGCCAGCGTTTTACCGGCGATATTGATAACTCCCGCACGTTGAGTGCCGGTATTGGCAGTGACCGAATAATTCACGGTTCCATTTCCCGTGCCTCCGGTCGTCATCAGGTTGATCCAAGAGTCATTGGTGGTTGCAGTCCAATTACAACCTGCCGGAATAGTGACAGCGGTGGAATAGCTAGCTCCGCCGGGAGCGGCAATTTGCGTTTCCGGGTTGAGCGTTGCGCCGCAAGGCTGATCCTGAATGATGGTAAAGGCCTGTCCTCCAATCAACACCGTACCGACTCGCAACATCGTGCCGGTGTACGGATCAACCGTAAATTGAACGAAGGTCGGTCCAGTGCCGCTGGTCGCTGAATTGATGGTGATCCACGAATTGACATTCGTGATGTTCCAATCGCATCCCGCCCCGGTGATGAGTTCGACGACTCCGGGGCCGCCGGCAGCCGTGTAACTCCGCACCACCGGATCGAGAGAGGCTGTACAAGGTCCTTCCTGCGTCACGCCGTAATTTTGACCGGCAATGGTGATCTGCCCGATGCGTTGCGTTCCGCTGTTGGCCGCAACGTTGATGACCACCGTTCCAGGCCCAATTCCGCTTGCTCCAGATTGAATCGTGACCCAGGGTAGGTTGCTGGTGGCTGTCCACGAACATCCCCCGGCCAACTTGACGCTGATCGAAGTCGTTCCGCCCGGATGTAGAAAATTTGCCGCTGGCGGCAAGAATGCAGGAGTGCAATTGCTCGGCCCAGCGCCGGGCACTGTGCTGCAAGCCGAAAATTCCGATGTGGCTCTGGGCGTGCCTGCAATGACCCGCGTTGCCGTCGCCGTGACGAAAGTCCCGGCAGGAGCGACAAAATCATTCAAGGTCAGGTTGTAACCGGCGATCCCAATGATATCCGTGGTGGCAGTCGTGGCGCCGAGATAGGTTTCCCCTTCCCCGCTGCCGCCTGAATCGCATTGGTTATTCAAAAAGAATTCAAACCGGTAAGTCTCAAACGCACCAGCGAAATACGTGCCGCTGAATGTGGTGGTCGTGCTTCCAAGAGAAATCCCAGGCGCAACGGGCGCATTCGGCACTCCGGGAACTGAACCTTTGTCAATCCCTTTCCCGACATTTTCGCTGATGTAATTTTGCAGAATGCTGTTTCCAGCCGTGCTAGACCCGGAAAGAACGACTCCTCCGTTTTGCAGGTTGTATTTGATGAAATTGAATTCCCCATTGCCAGCGCCGCCAATCGAGTTATTGACAGCATCGAGCAGCAGCACTCCAGGAGCCAGGCCGCCGCCGCCAGAAACCCCATTGCCCAGCGGATACACTCCCGCGTAATCAGTTCCGATGTAATTGCCGATCACTCGATTGTTGACTGCGTCTACAGTCTCAATCCGCACTCCGCCGCCGTTGTTGCCGGAAATGACGTTACGTTCGTCTTCGGTCGTTCCGCCGATGATGGACGCATCGCCGCCGGAGATGTTTACCCCGGCCCCGATATTTCCAACATCGAACCTGCCGGTAATGTCCGATCCGATGTAGCTGTTGATAATCTTATTGCGCGAGGCAGGGATGATGGTTGGGGGATTCGGCGGCGGATTGACGATGGTCACAAGCGCAATCAAGACCCCGTTCGTCGTATTGCCCGAAATCGTATTCCGATCAGCAAACGCCGTGCTTCCAATGGTGTTGTCCGAAGAACCACGAATCGCCACACCGACGTTATTGGCGCGCCCAATTGTCCCGGAAGCATCCAAGCCGATGATGCAGCCTTTGATGGTGTTGAAACCAGTCCCGGTAATGCGAATGCCATCGCCCGTAAAGCGGTTGATGACCAAACGTTCAATGACGCTGTTGCCGCCGCTGATGGTCAACCCATTGGCGTTTGCACCTGCTCCTGCCCCATTCAACTCCACGCGCGTGGCTCCCCCCGTGTTGCCGTTGATCGTCACCGCTTCCGTGATGGCCGGCAAAGGCGAAAGCAAATTGATTGTGGGAGTCCCCGTACCCAGATTGAAAACGATGCTGTCCGCTCCGAGAGTGGAATTGGCAGAGATAATGGCGCTGCGGAGCGAGCCTGCGCCGGAATCGTTCGTATTCGTCACAGTGAAGGTAGCCGCTGGCGCAGAGGCTGTCGCTGGCGATGAAACTACACTGGCTGCCCCCAAATCACCGGCCTCCTTGCGCCGCGCTTCGATAAACGAAAAGCTGAACAACCCGAAAATCATCAGCAAGCCAGACAAGGCGAAGTACGCCAAACGCCTCAACCTGGCGACTGATGATGAACTCAATTTGGGGTGTCGGTTCACCGTATGCATAGTGTGTTCCTTCGTGCGGTAGAGTAGATACGGATACACTTCAAACCTGTTGGACAATCTGGCTGACGCCTTGAGGCTTATTCACCTTCGCCAACGCCGTCGGCAAAACCATGCCAAGGCTTTTGAAGCCTTGATACAACAGGTTGAAACAATGTGCGGATAAAGTGACTTACGCAGTGTATGAGCAGACGCCAAAAACTGTTCAATCAGATTGCAATGCCTTCGATCTTAACTGGAGAACAGCGAATGTGAAGGGACGCCTGACTCATATTCATCAAACTTACTTACAATTCAGTTTTGAGGATTGGAAAAACTTCTACCATTCCTGACAGCAATCGCCGGGCAATAGCGGATTCGCCAAACTCTCCACTGAATCCCAAGAAATTGATTCAAAGGCTACAGCGCAAGCAGTGAGCAACTTGCGCTAAGAGATTTGGCGTAATTGCCCTGAGAAAAAATGACTTCCAAAAAGCGGGCGGATAATAAGCCAACCAATCTCTTTTGTGAAGCGACCAGAATAATCTTAAGACATATTTTTACTGACAGGTTAAGGCATAAAAGACTGACATCCATGTACGGCCAAAAATTCAACGCTTTCTTGTTGCTGGGAAAAAGAAAAATTTGATTCTTGCCATTATTCCTGAAACTCACATTGTACCACTGTCGTAGTACAATGTGACAAACAAGAAACACCCGATGTAACATCTGGGAGAAATGGAAGAGCGATTCATAATTGATTTTGACGACCCAACTCCTATTTACGCGCAACTCGAACGTGCGATTCGGTTCGCCATCGCCACCAACAAATTGCGTGTCGGCGAACAACTGCCGACAGTGCGGCAATTGGCTGTTGATTTGAAGATCAACGCCAACACAGTGGCCAAAGTGTATGGAGAATTGGAGCGCACGGGGATTTTGGAGACACGACGCGGCATCGGGACGTTTGTCCGAGCCGATCAAACTGTGACAGCGATGCGTGTTATGCGCAGCGACCGGCAACGCGAATTGCGAGAATTCGCCAACCGCATTCTGTTGGAAGCGCATTCGCTGGGAATTTCACTCGAAGAAGTTATCGAAGAGCTTGAAACCAAGCTCGATGACAAGTCCGCTGCCGCCAACCGGCGGTGACGGCAAAAGGAGATCAACCATGTCTGATTTCACCTCATTGACCAAAACCAAACCTGCTTCACCCGCCGCCAACGCCCCGCGAGCCAATGTCGTATCGGCAGCAATGTTCACCGCACCTTTTTTGCTGGGCCTTGCCGCGACGATTTTTTCGCTCAATCCCATTGGAGCCATTTTGGGCACGTTAATTGGATTGACGGCTTCGCTGGCTCCCAGAATAGCCAAACAATGGGAACGCGCGGTCGTCTTGAGATTGGGGCGTTACATTGGTTTGCGCGGGCCGGGGTTGTTTTGGGTGATTCCGTTCGTGGATTCGGTGACGGCGTATGTTGACCAGCGAATCATCGCCACGGATTTTGCGGCGGAAAGCACGCTGACTTCGGACACCGTGCCGGTCAATGTGGACGCAATCATGTTCTGGATGGTGTACGACGCCGAACGCGCCGCGCTGGAAGTGCAGGATTACAAACTGGCTGTCAGTCTGGCAGCGCAGACTGCGTTGCGCGATGTGATCGGAAAAACGTCGCTGACCGATTTGCTACGTGGCCGCGAAAAAATCGAAGAAGAGTTGCAGCACATTATTGACGACCGAACCAACCCTTGGGGCGTGACGGTTCAATCGGTTGAAATCCGTGAAATCATCATTCCTGACGCGCTACAGGATGCGATGTCACGCGAAGCCCAGGCCGCACGAGAGAAAAAAGCTCGCATCATTCTGGGCGAAGCCGAGGTCGAAATCGCCAACAAATTCATGGAAGCGGCCAAATCGTATCAGGACAATCCAACGGCTTTGCACTTACGAGCAATGAACATGCTGTATGAAGGTTTGAAGGAAAAAGGCGCAATGATGATCGTTCCCAGCACAGCCGTTGAATCCATGGGGATGGGCGGTTTCATTGGCGGAGCCGCCATGCGCCAGCAGCAACTGACGCAAACGCAGAAGAACGAAGATGAAGCGTAACGAAAGAGACCGGAATTGGGAGATAAGGCGAAAGGGTGAAGGAATGCTCCTTCACCCTTTCGTCGTTTTAGCAGCCGGGCGGGAAGACGGGAACGATGAAACTTGAAGCCGTCGTCAAAGTCAGATGATGCAGATTATGTCCTTGATTGAAGGCGGAACTGCTGGCCATCGCGTTCGGATTGAAATTGATTACTGCGCCAATGATGCCGCCATCGTCGTCTCGCCAAAATTTCATCCAGCCGGTTCGACCTGCCGGAATCACATTCGCAAAACGAGGCACAGTTCGCGGAAAGTCGTTGCTGGACAAAATGGCTCGAAACTGCCGCCGTGTAGTGCTGCGTTCGAAGCTATAGGCGTGTTCCGCGTCGTCATACAAAATCCCAAAAAGCTGGCCAATCGTGCTGACACCCGTTCCCAGATTTCCTCCAATACGATCCACCACCAGCAACGCCGAATTGCCATCCACTGGACTGGCGATGCTGCTTACGGCCAATGCTCGCGGTGCCGCGTTGTAACTAATGCCGTCAAAACGCACTTCCGCTGTTACGGAATTGCCATCGCAAGCGGGCGGCGCTCCGGTCAACGCCGAAAATGCCACCGCTGCCAGGTTGGCCGCGTGCCCGGAATTGAGCTTCACGAATTCGTCGCCAATCAAAAAGTTGAAATTGATAGGGCATCCGGTTCGATCATCCACCGCAATGGCGATCAAATATCCGGCAATATCAGGATCGAGATCGGAAGCGATGAAGCTGGTCGTCTGATTGGGAGTCAAACACACATACGCATCCGCCACCGGAGCCGAATCGTCCTGCACAAAAAACAGATGCACGGCAACGCGGCGCGTCGGTTCGATGTTGGTCAGATTGAATCGAGTGTTTTCGCGCGTGGAGTTGGTGGCGATGGAACTGTAAAACGGAAAGACCAGCACGGAACCCGCTTTTTGATCGCTGGATTGTGAAACTGCCGGAATCGCCAAACCTGGTCCGACTGCCGGGCAATTGACGGTCAAACATGCCTGCGAATTCAGCGTTGCGTTATTGATGCCGTCATTGTCGGAATCGAAATTGACGACGGCCTGAACGCAAAGCTGACTATCTGGCGCAGCGCCGTCTCTGATCTGCGCATTGAATTTGATAGTCACGGTTTCGTTGACGGCGATGGCTCCGTTCCAATCGAGTTGCGAACCGGAAAGGGCGCAATTGCCAATCGTCGCCATGCAACTGCCCGCCACCGCCGACAAATTGGCCGGAAGCGAGGCGACAAATTCCGAACCCGGATTGTTGGGTTGAAGGCGGTCGCCGACGTTTTTCAGCGTTGCTTCCACCACAACCAAATTCCCCGCTCCGCTGCACACTGCCGCGTCTGTGATTTTCAACGCAACGCTGTTTGGATTGAACAACGCGCCGCCGCTGCAATCGCCCAGCGGCGAAGCAGTGTTTCGCGGCGCAGGCATTCCCGTCACAAAGTTCAGCGCGTTTTGGTTCGTGTCGCCGCAACCTTGTCCGACGCGAAAAATCGCCATCGTGCCGCTCGGAGCCGGAGCCGCGCCTGTGCCTTCCACACAATTTGCGCTGTTGCCGTAACCGACAAAATCAACCGTGTTCGGTCCCAATGGACAAGCTCCGCTGAGCAAGCCAGTGTTGTTGACCAACGCGACTTTGCCCGCCGTCGCGGCCATAGTGATTGTCCCTACAACATCCGGCGTTGGCAGCGCGACGCCGTTGGCTCCGCCCGAAGCCTGTTGAACCAGCAGATACTGCCCAGGCGCAATCGTTCCCGTCAGATCGGTTTTCTGCCAGGTCGCTCCGCTGGCTGTGCCGTACTGCACAGACCAGCCCGCCAGATTCACGGGCGAGCCGCTGCGATTGAACAGCTCAATGTAATCGTGCGTGAACGGTGCTCCGCTGTTGCCGCCTCCGCCGTACACCTGACTGATGACCACATTGCCCGGCGGAGCAGGAGCCTGCACGGTGAAGTTGATCGTCAGGTTGCTGCTCCGCGATTGCGCATCGGCGATGACGACCGGAATCATTTTCGCTCCAGTCGAAGTCATCGGTTCGACCAGCGGCTGAAACGAAAACACATTGTCGTTGGCCGTCGCGTCTCCGTTTTGACCATCGTCATAAAACGTCTGCGAACTTGCGCCGCCAATGGAACTGATGTCGGCAGTCACCGTCAGTCCGGTGCTGGTCGGATTCGTTCCCGGCGTTACCGTCACGGTTAGCAGCACCGCGTTGCCAAGAATCGCTGGATTGGGACTTGCCGCTCCCAACCCTGTCGGATTGGTCGGCGCTCCGCAAACGGCGGCGGGCAAAGCGTTGTTGCGAGGATTCGGCGCGGACACGGCAAAGTCCGAAGCATTGTTGTCCGTTTCCGTGCAACCGTTCATTGCGCGCAACGCCGCAGTCGTCGCGCTCAAATTCCCTGTCGGCCCCGTACCTTCAAAACAATTCGCCGTCGTGCCGTAACCAAGAATATCCACTACGGTCGCCCCCGCCGGACAACTCGTGCCGCCGACAATCAACGTGTTGGTATTGGTCAGCACGACTTTTCCAGCAGCAGCCGCCATCGTAATTGTTCCAGTAATGTCCGGCGTGGGAAGCGGCGAACCATTCGCTCCGCCCGCTTGCTGAATCAGCAGATACTTTCCCGGCGCAAGCATTCCGCTCAAATCGGTTTTCGACCAGGTAGTTCCGGTTGCCGCAGCGTATTGCACGGCCCAAGCAGTTGCACGGCTGTCCAATCAGTCACACTCAGTCCCAATGCTCAACAATTACTTCAATTTGCTGGCTCGGAGTCGTGCAACGAGTCACACGAATTCCCTTCCCGTGCCAAAGAGTCTTGTCGCAAATTTGTCGCAGGAACCAAACGCAAATAAGAACACACCATACGCCGGACAATCTGAGGTCTTACGCTTTCTTCCGCCGTGTTGTGGGAGATAGCAGGTCCACGGCTGGCGCTTTTCCCAGCATTTCTTTCTGCGCGTTCAATGCATGCAATTTAGATTGCTGAATTTCCTCCCAGAACGGAAGGTAAGTTTCCAGAATTTCGACAATAACCGAGGCTCGGCCTTTTGGCTGGTTGCCCTCTGGATAGGCCTTTGAGATTGCCATGTCCAGTTTTGCAGCCGTTTCATCGCTCAGACTTAGATTGACTTGATTTCTTGATGCCACGGCTAGGTTTTACTTGCCACACAAGCCCCTTGTCAAACTCCATTCCCTATGCTAGGTTTTCCTAGCGTTCCCTGAAATTCCTAGCAACCAACAACTGAGGAGATTTTCCATGAAACAAGCAAGCGCTGCGGCCTGGCTGAACAAGAAAAAGGCCGCAAAACCGAAAAAGACCAAACAGAAACCCTGCCCGCGCAGTCGGCGTGAAATCTTTCTGACCGTCACCGACACACTCGCCGATTGGCTTGAGCAAAAGATGACCGCACGCGGCGAAAGCCGACCGCAGACCTTCATCTATGAGCTTTTACAACAACGACGGGAACAAGATGTAGCACAAGCCCAATAGCGACGGGAGGCGACTTGTCAATCAAGGTGATGACACGCGTGTGGGAGCACAGTAAATCGAAAGGCAGTTCCCTTTTGCTCCTGCTGGCAATCGCTGATTACGCACACGACGACGGCGGAGGCGCCTGGCCTTCAATTTCCACACTCGCGCGCAAAATTCGAATGAACCCACGAACCACACAACGAATCCTCGAAGGCTTGATCGAAAGCGGCGAATTAGAGGTGCGCGAGCGTGGCGGGCCAAATTTCACGAACCTCTATCGGGTCAGATTGGAAAACCTAGCCCCCGGCAAAATGCCGGAGTCTACCCCCGGCAAAATGCCGGAGTCTACCCCCGGCAAAATGCCACCTACCCCCGGCAAATTGACTCCGAAGAGGGTGGCGTCTATGCCGTATAAACCATTAATAGCAGAAGAACCGTCATGGAACCGTCATGAGCAGCAGCAGCAGGGACTTTTCCCAATCGCTGCCGCTGCCGGTTCCAGCTTCGATCTGGCCACAATCAAAGAATTCGTGCGGCAGACTCGACCAACGAGTTCGAATCCCGGCGGCTTGGCCGCCTACCTCGCAAAGACCGGTGAAGACGATGCCGACATCGTCCGCTGGCTCAATGAACGCCATCAACGAATCGCTCCCGCGCTCGATCTCGCAATTCGCTGGTTCGACTGCGAAGCGCTCTATCCCCTTGAAATCAACCGCGTGATCGCCGCTGCAAAGCGCAACACGATCATTACTGCTCACGATCAACTGCTCGCCGACGCCGCGGCGGATATGGCCGCAACATCGGCGAACACTTAGGAGTTCCAGCATGAAACCAATCCCAATCTCTAAGCCGGCTCGCACTATGCTGGTCTGCGCCGCGCCACACCAAAGCGGAAAGTGTTCCGCGTGTGGCAAGTCCATCGTGTGGGTATTCACCAGTCGTTACGCACGTCACCCACTTGATGCCGGATTCGTCGTTCTGGAGGAATTCGAGACCACCGTTGAAATCAATCCGCGTCTGCAACGAATTCAATCCTTGCTCCGCGTCAGCACGGCAGACAGTCACTTCGCCACCTGCCCCTTTGCGGATCGCTTCAAGAAAAAAAGGAGGGAGTTATGAAACCGCACACTGAAAACCCAGCCCAAACCATTATTCACAGCATCGAATTCGGCACAGGAAGTGTCCCAGAGATGCTTACAAAAGCCTTCGCCGGCGCGCTCAAAGCGGCGTTGGCAGAGATCGAACGTCAACGCCAAAATCAAACAGCCCGCTCGTTTGACGCCTTCGGGGACGTTTACGCAAACGGCTGTCAGTTTCGCGTCACAATCGAATGCAATCCGCCCAAGGCTGAGCCGGGCGAATTCGATGCGCTTCGATTCGTGTAACGAGCTTCGCATCGCGCGGTCTGGTCGTTGCCCGCATCGCCGGGGGTATGCCCGCAACTGCACCGCTTGAACTAGACCTGATCAGCCGACGGCGAGACCAGACCGCGCGAACGCGAGGAATTCCCAGCCCCGGTCACCGCAGCACACAGTGACCAGGGCTAAACCATCAACTCGGAGATTGCGTGAGCCGATGGCGCGCGCATTTTCCTTAACCCAGGGAGATTGCACAATGGATTCAAAAGAGCTTAACCATCTAAAATGGGTTGGTATCGCACTCGCCGGACTCACTACGATTTTCACACTGGTCATCGTCGCTTCACATTTAAGCGGACGCCTTGTCGGGCTCGGCAAAGTCGGGATTATCGGCACCGTTGGCGCTGAATTGATGTGTGTGTTTTGTGCGTGGAAACTTTCATCTAAAAACAAAACCGTCGCCGGTGTTGCAATGCTTTGCCAGATCATCTTGACCGCCGTCCTCTTGATCAACGCGACAATTGCGCTTGATCTTGATTGGCAAGAAACCCAAGCAGAAAAAGCTGACCTCCAAAAAATCGAACGCGAGAAAGTGCTTGCTGAGGAACAACGAAAAACCATCGAAAAGCAAGCCGAACTCGCAGCCCAACTTGCACAGCAGGATAAACGACTTGCCCGCGAATTTATCCGAAGCGGAACGAGGAACGATAAATCGCCAAACACTACTGAAACGGACGAACCGAAAGCCGAAAAGAAAGCGCACGTGCAAATCAGTGAACTGTCTGTGTACGAGCGTTACGGCCTCACCAGCGTGCCTCTCATTCTGGCATTGCTCACAGCCGTCGCACTTGGACTCGCAGCGCAAAACGGCAAGTCTAATTCATCTTCATCCCAGCAAAGCGACAATGAAACCAAGTCGGAATTTCCACGGGAATTGCCGCTGGAAAAATAAAAGGGGAACCGCATGACAAATCCAAAAACACGCCGGGCGCGGTTCCCCGGATGGCGATTCCACCTAAACCGGATTCCAGTACTGGCCTGGATGCTCGGTTGGGCGCTTCTAAGACTCGCCAAAACTCTCGGCAACTGACCATATCCGCCAGTGCTGGTAATGTCGTGCCGTTTCCTACTGCCGGCACGATCAAGACCAGTACTGGCAAAATGGAACTAACCCATTGGAAACGCTCGGCAGGAAAGCCGCCCATTCCAAAAGGGTTCGAGTTGAGCACCAGGCACGGCGCACAACTCTTTGGTCGCCGCACATGGCACGGTTTCCAGATTCTGGAAATCATCAAATGCAGCCAGTGCAAGAAACGGATTCGGCGCGCCGTCGCGGCCTACATCGGCGCAGCCCTCAACTACCAACTTTCAAAGGAGTCGTATGAAACCCAAAAGCAAATCATCAGTCTCAAGCTCTGGCGCTATTTCCGGCGCCGAAACCCAGAAACAGAAGTCGCTCGATGTGGAGAATGTGCCGGACGCGATCGCCGACGCGATAACGATGGCCGAGCAGTTGGGTGAACCCGGCCTCGCCATTGTGAGGGTGCTACGTCCGGCGCTGGTGACAATGGCA
Source organism: uncultured Heliomicrobium sp. (assembly GCA_964470555.1). Classification (GTDB taxonomy): domain Bacteria; phylum Acidobacteriota; class Blastocatellia; order RBC074; family RBC074; genus RBC074. The sequence continues at coordinate 12,926 of CAYYDG010000046.1, read as the reverse complement.
CGCTGTGCCGAACAGCTTGCGGAGGTGGCCGGATGATCGCTTCACAAATCGAAGACTTCCCTTCTCAAGGAAACCTATGACCAGCGACGAAATCATCCAGTGGCTTGACCGCAACAAAGGAACGCTCGCGCGCACATCAAAAAATTGGTACGCGAGTTATATGGTCGAAGTCGAACCCCATGTCTTCAATTGCCTAAACGGCACAGGCAAGACTCCAGCTAAAGCGATTGCCGCGGCTGAAGCTGATGCAATTGCCGAAGAACTCCCCGCGCCGATTGACAAATCCCACCGTCGAACATAATCTTCCTTTCGCAGTCGGCCACCCCCGTACTTCCACTGCGCGAAATTTTATCCCGCTAACCAGGGATCAAATGAAAACGCCCGCGACTCTCACGATTCGCGGGCGTTTTCTCTTGCCTACACTAAAAAAACAAAGGCCGCTTCGGATTCAGCCAGATGAGCAGATGTTACCGCTTCACCCGGACTTCGACAAGTCCGTCACAACCACATCCGCCGTCGCCCGATCCTTGCAGATCACGCGCAGCACTCGATCAGCCGTCTGGTTCACCAGAGAACCCAGCGGATTGCCCGACACCAGGTGCAAAAAATTGACCCCAACGAACCAGGCAGACGGCAGCACGAACAACAAGCCCGCATCAGCCGGCAACAAGATTATTCCATTCGGCGTGCTCAGATAGCCGTAATTGCCGCTCTCTGTATTCGGCGAACCGGAAAACACCAGGTCAGCAGTTGTCCACGCTGACGGGATAATCAGCGACACCGGCTTGATCAGTCGCAGATCGAGCGGATCGCCGCCGATCGTGCTCGACTGCCCGGAAGGAATCGTGATTTTACGAATATGCAGCTTTTCAGTTTGTCGGCTCATAAGTCCCAGTTTCGCACGAACTCCACGGTTGCCGTCGCTTCCTCTTCGAGACGCGAACCGCCGAGTGTAATCCATCCCGGGGCATCGCTCGACACAGCCGTTTCAGGAACAATCAGAGTCCAATCTTCTTCCGAACGAGGCAACGTGCCCGAAGCGTAATACACCAACAAATTACTCCCTCGGCGCCGAAGTCGAACATACACCGGGATCGAATCCACCACGGTGATCGGGTTCGCCGTCATCAGTTCGCTGCTCACGCCGTCGGCGTCGTAGCGAATCGCCGCCAGTTTGTTTTGCCCCCAACGCACGCCGGCAAACACGCCCTTCACGCCGACGACACCGGTCGCTTCAGTACGAAAACCCACCCAGGCCAAATACACATCTTCGGTCACATGCCCGGTCGGCACACTGATTTCAGCCCAGACATCGAAGTTGCCCTTGATCTGCTGGCTCAGCGAGGACACGTCCAGCGGCGAATCAAAGACAGAAATCGGCAACGGAACAACCAACGCGCCGCCGCCGGGAATCAGCGAAAAGCTTCCACTGTCCGCCGACCACCAGGCCTCAATCACTGAGGCCTCAAATTCATCCGGGATTATCGAGCTGAGCTCGCCGCACGCCAGTAATTGCGTCTCCTGTTCCGGGCTGATCTGCCGCACGACAAACAGCCGGCCTGCAGACTTGCCCGACGCGCACCGCAACACATCACCAGCCAGCACATCCCAATCTTGCTTGCAGCGAATCCAGGCGACCACCGGCACCGGCAAATCTCCGCGCGTAAACACCTGAGGGCCACCGCGCGCCGTTCCACCAGTCACGGACAGCCAGGCCGGACTGATCGTCACTGTTTCCGCATCACCCGGCCTGTAGCGCACAAAACTCGTTCTGATTCCCATAACGCCTCCAAAAAAAAACGACGCGCATTCTCCGTCTGTGGCCTCGAAAACACAGAGAAAAACGCGCGCCCCTACGACAGAACTACCCGTGTTTCCGCCGCAAGATCAAGACAAAGGAATGCGGCGAACCTGGTCCACGTCGCCGACGATGCCGGCATCACGCCCGAACCCCGCAATGTCGTCCGTGTACGTCGAAACGTTGAAGTTGCCGAACAACGTCAAATCCATTCGAATGCCGGCTTTGAGATTCCCTTTCGGCAGGATCACATAGATGCCGCTGCCTGTGCCCGAAGCCGGAACGTGAACGGACGGCACAGGGCGCATCCGATACTTGAGCCGCGTCTTGCTGGTCGTCTGAGTCAACGCCGCTTCGTTTTGCACCGCCAGCACAGCATCCACGTTGCCCCACTGTTCCGGCGGAAACAGCAGAACGAATTCGCTGTTCGCGTTTACAGCGTAGCCCTTGCCTTGCAGGGCACGGATGATGGCCGCGCACGCGCCATTGATCTTCGCTGTGAGGTCTGCGCCGGTGGAGAAATTCTGACCGCTCGACACCGCAGTGATGAGGCCGTACATATAACCCGCCTGTCCGTAGTAATACGCTTCCCGGAACATCGTCAGCAAATCGCCAATCTGAATGTAATCCTGATCGTCCCACCACACGCGCTCGATGCTCACGCCGCCACCCCACATCAGGTATTCAACCGTCGCTTCAGCACTGTTGATTGTCTTGAACTTGGCCGGTTCCCCCGGAAGCCGCCGCTCAAAGATAATGCCGGATGTGACGTTGAGCACCTTGAAGTAGCTCTTTACGAGTTGATCCGCTGCCGTCATCGGATCGTGAACTGCGAAGATTTCACGCCAGCCGAAATCCGCTTCGCCAGGAGTGATCAAAAAACGGTCAATGTACGCCTGCAATGCCGCGCCGGCGGGATGGTCGCCCGCCGTCACCATCTCACGAAGCGCTGCGCGGAACCGGCGAGGCATTCGCGCCGGCGCGGCCATGAACTCCTGCAATGCCACAATCGCTGCCACTCGTTGCGCCGGTTCCCCGCGCCCCAGCGCATTGACCACATCGTAAATCGGAAAGACCGGTGGAGCCTGGCGCGGCCCAGCCGGAGTGAATTCGCGCAACTGCGCGCTGCGCGCGTAAGCAGTCGCCTGAGCAACAAGCGAGTTTCCCCGCGGTTGGCCTTCGCCCAATTGAAATTGCATAAACCCTCCAAAAAAAGTAGCTGTTCAAGTAACACAAGTAACAGTATGTTACTTCTCAGAGACCAACGGCCATCCAGTAGAACGTCTCAGTCCCGGTCGAAGCAACCAACGTAGGATCAGTCCCGCCGGTGTTCTCCCAGGCGTACACGTCCACAGCGGCTCCATTGATGTTGGCCGTCAGAACGCTGGTATTATCGCCGGGCGCTGAAGTGCCAATAAGCTGAGCGACAAACGAAAGACACGTACCCAGACCGTGCGTAATCGAAGTCGGATTGCTGCCATCGAGCGTGCCGGTTCCACAATGCACCCGCAAGCCGGTCGGCGGTTCCAGTGCAAACAGCAACGTGTCCCCAGCCACCACCCCGCCGGAATAATCCTGAGCTTCCAAAGCGCGCCCAATTCGACGATTCCCCGCCGCAACATTGGTAATCTTCGATGCAGAAGCGTCCCAGTACAGCGGATCGCCCAGCGCGATGTTGACGCTGGCTATCTGCGAGTTCGTCGCCACGGCCTCGACTTCGCAACGGTCGCTTTGCCAGACCAGCAACTGATCATCACCTATGCTGTAACTATCGAACGGAAACACCAGCAGATTCGCCACAACTTCCGGATTGCCCTTCGTTCGCGCCGACCCGTGCGCCAGTTGTTTGATTGTCTGAAACGAGCCTGCCGGCCCGACGATTTTCAATTTATCCGCCATCAGACCTCCTTAGGTAAAAACGGGTTCACGTCCGGATGCGTGAGGTCCCAGGATTGCGGTTGCGCTGCCGCAGGCGATTCCGGTGGAGCTGGTGCGGCAGGGATAGAGGCAGCAGGAGCTGACGGTTGGGGGAGCGAATCGCCGACCGTCAGACCCAGCCGCTTCGCTTCAGCGATCACTTGCTCGCGCGTCAGCGGCTGAGATGGAAAAGAAACGCCGCCTGCCGGCGTGGCAATCGCTGCCGCAGGAGTTCCAGCAGCAGGCACAGCAGGCGGCAAAGATGGATCAGCATGCGTACCCCGTGACTCCGATCCATCATTCGTCGAGCCAGGTGTTTCCACTGGCTCAAACTCACACAATCTTTGAAGACGCGCGAGCGGGAATCCCGGCAACTGCCGCGACGTATGCCCCAGCACGATGGCGCTTCCGCGCTCGACATCGTCGATGACCAGGCGTTGACCTTCCTGAATCATCAGCACATCAGCCTCCATCGAGCAGCAATCGCGTTCGCCGCGCCGGATGGCTTCGCGCAAATCAACCTGGTCGGCGTAAACGTAGCCGATTGTTTCCGCCGCCTCGATGCCGGCCAGTTCCGTCACACGCGAATACACAACCTCGCCGACCGCTTGCCGGGTGGATTCATTCCCGTGCCAGGCGATCAGCCCATCGAAAAGAATTGCCGGCACGCGCCCCGACGGACGAAACGCGCGAACCACTGCGCGCACTGCTTTCCGCGTCCACTCCTTGATACGCGCGCCAATCCCTTTCACTTCGCCACGGCTCTCGCCTTCGTGAGCGATCACCATGGACACAAAAAATGGCGACGGATCATCGCCGACAGCGCGCGCATACGACACATTGCCCAGCAGTTGCCGGACGGAATCACTTGCGAGTTCGCGGACACTACCGCGCAGAAACACTTGCTTGGCCATCATCAAACCTCCACATAAACAAGCAGCCCACTGACAGTCAGTTCATCGCTCAGAGCAATATCAAGTCCTTCGCCGACAGAAGTCTCGAACCAGCCCACAGGAGAAAAGGGCAACACCAGTTGCCCATTTAACGGCAAAGAAGTCGCCGGCAGCAGTGTCACCGGAGGGTCTTCACCCTGCTTAAAGATCACCGTTACAAGTCCATCCATGGAAACCAGAAATAGCGCCAGCACACGCAATTTCCTGTCCGCCACTGCCTGAAGTATTTCGGCAGCCTCAACGACCTCGATTACCTTGAATTTAGGCTGCAAGAGATCGCCATGGCTTCCCATCTGATCCCCTGGATACGAGATCGAATGCGTGAGCACGTCTGGAAATGACATCAAACACCTCCTCCTGTGACCCCGTATGTCTTAAGCGCATCGAGGCCGACTTTGCGTTCATCCGGAATGACCTGGCCGGGCGTCTGTGCCTGGCGTTCCTTCAGTTCGCGGTTGACTGCATCAGCTTCCGTGAGCTCATCAACGCCAGGAACCTTTGACAAAAAGGTCGGAGTGCTGATTCCGCCCGCCAGCCACATCGGAAGCCACACGCTCGCCACGCGGCCAAACTCTTCACGGCTGATCACTTCAATGGCAATCTTGCCGTCATAACTCAAAGTCGAACCGGTTTGCGCGTTGTACATCGCCATCGCGCGCCCGGCCAATTCCGTGAATCCATTCCCCCATTCGCTTGTCTCGGTCTCGCTGATCGCCACGAAGGCATTGCTCATGTCGTCGGCAACACTGCGATTCGCCACTTCCCGCGCAAAGCCCAGGTAATGCGGAGGAACCGCTGTGTGCCCCGCAATGATCTGCGCCGAGGTCGTGATTTGCTCGACAAGCGCGGTGTAAGGGCCATATCCGATTTGCAACATGGTGGCCGTCCCCGATCCAGCAAGCGCCATCCCCATCTTCCAATTCGAGGAAGTCAGGTAATCACGAAAAGCGTCTGCATCGTCTTCTTGTTGAAACTGAAAATACGGCGTGGGATTGGCCGCAGCGATGTTGACCTTGCGCAGCATGACCAGGGCATCGTCCAACTCTTCGACCAGACCGAGAATGCCCGCCATCAAAGGCGTTCCGGTGTAAGAGTTCAGCCGGGTATCGAATTTCATAAACGCTATCCGCCCCGGATCAAGACTCACTTCGCGCTCAGCGCCCAACCATCGCGCATACAAAATCTGACCATAATCCAGAGGGTTCGCCGCAATTTCATAGTGCGTGTCGTACCAACTCACAAAGCGCACGCGCGGGACACCATCGGCATGCTGGTTCAACGTCAGTAAGACCTGGCCTTCAAAGCTCCGCTCCAATCCGAGTTGCCGCAAATAACTCAGATTCAAGCCATTCACCTGAAAAAACTTGTTGATGAATTGCTTTTCGTCTCCCCCTTTCCATAGCACGCCCAATCCGCGTCCGGACGTGAACGCGCGCCGCGTATTCAAGATGTTTCGCACCAAGATGTTGCCTTTTGTGGCGATCCCCCGGTATTTGCGAATCGTCTCATCAACCTGCGCCTCGCGCGTGACATACCTATTAAACGTGGATGTGCCTTGCAGGGCTTCGATCTGAAGAATGAGGTCACCGACGTATTGAATGGAATTGTCCATCTCGCGCACCTGGGCGCGACGACGACGAAAAGAGAGTTCGAACGGGCCAAATCTCAATAGATTCTCCTGAGTTAGTGTCTAAGCGACACTAAGAGTTTGTGTAGTTTCTACACTAACTCTGGAGCGTTGTCCAATTTTTCACCGTGTGTTAGAAGGCGCAGTGATGGAACGATGGCTACAAAAACGGTGGGAATTCTTCCTTGGTCGCGCCGCCGCCGGGCTGATCTTGCTCGCCTTGATCTGGGTAATTTACGGACTCTACTTGCTCGGCAGGCTGATCGGGCGCGCAATCGCGCCTTACCTCTAAAGAATCTTCGGCAGCGACAGACCAAAGCTCCGCGACCCAAACGGAAACTTCAAATGGATGGGATAGCCGACCGCCGCGCCGGGATGCGTCAGCGGCCCCTTGTAACTCGCCTTTAACAGCACTTCCCAGGTGCATTGCTGCAAGTCCTTGATCAGCAATTTACATCCGGCATCAACGAACAAATGTCGCTCCTTGTGGCCGTTGAGGATGCGGCCGTTGACCGCATTGATTCGGTCTTTGATTGGCGGATTGGCTGGCCGGTTCTTGAGCTTGAATCCGGCCTCGCGCAGGATCCTGTGATCGCTGGTTCCCGTCGTGTGACGCTGCGCGCCAGCCGCATCCGGAACGAGCGGAATGTCGGTACCGTAACGCCTGGTCATTTCCTGCACCAGCGCCGGGGTGTCGCCGCTCCGGATGAAGATTTCATCCAGCACAAACACATCATCACCGCGCACTTCGATCAGGTACGCATGCATTCCCGGATCAACGTTGAAATCAATGCCGATGAATTGTTCGCCTGCGCCGCGGCTGAACTGGCCGGTGTTCTCAATCTTGGAAAAGTTCGGATAACATTCACCCTTGTTGACATTGATGACCTGCCCGCCAATCTGCTGTTCCACCATCTCCGCCGACATCTTGCTCAGCAGTGACGGCACATAATCAGATGGCAAAAATGGATTCTGCCGGCTGTCGGCAGTCACAACGCGCACGTCCGGGTCTTCCTCGATTTCGCCAAACCAATTCATCCCCGCCGGTGATGCCGTCAGCCAGCCTTGCAGACGATTCGCCCGACCATCTCGATGACGTTCACAGATCGTCCGGTACGCGCCTTGATCCATATCCTTCGCTTCATCCAGCCACCACCAGCCGACCTTGAATCCATCCCAGAGTTTGTATCCTTCGTTCTCCGCCGATCGGCAGAGAACTTCAACCTGATTCCACAAGTACAACACTTTCTTCTTTGCGGCGGATTCCGGCGTTTTCGGATGAATGGGCACGCCATAGGCTTCGGCGACCTCGTATAAGCCGGTCAGTGTGGATTGCCAAAGTTGCGGATAGGTGTTGGCTCCGATGAAGCCCCGGACTTCCGGCGATCGCGCGGCCTGCTCAATGGCATAATGAGCGCCGATCCACGTCTTGCCCGCGCCGATGCCCCCACGATAAGCCACGTACTTACAAACCGACTGATCGAAGAGCTCCAGAAATTGCAATTGACCGGGAATGATCTCCCGACCAGGAGGAAAGAGTTTTGCACGAACGACGTCCGGCTCAGGAATGGTGATTGCGCGTCGCCGGTTCCGCCGCATCCAGGAAAGTTTCATTGCTTCGGCGCTCCCAGCACCGGCAAAGGCCGCTTCTCTGCCACTGCATCCAGGCAATCCAACACAAAGCGCGTACGGTTCAACGTCGCCGTATCCTTCGGATTGAGCTTGCTGTAATAATCCAGGCTTGCACGAATCGTACACGCGCAGACTCGAACAATGCGGAAAAACGGAGCCTCCCCCGGCTTAAAATGCTTGTGTTCATCCGTCATGGTTTTACCTGCCTGATTACACCTCGCCGGGCTTCCAGTTCCGTCAGCCGTCGTTCGTGATCGTCCAGTCGCTTTTCGATGCGCTCCAAAGCAGCTTGATTCTTTTGTCCGAGATCAACCAGCGGCTTCAAATCCGTTCGCCACAGATTGAGCGCTTGCACCAGCAACGAAATCAACGCCAGCACAGCCGGCAGCCAGGCCAGGTTACTCTTTCGCGGCGCTCTCACAGTCCATCCACTCGACATCGGCACTACCTCCAATTGACAGCAAGGAAAGCTCCAGACCGCGCAGAATCTGATCCACCAGTTCCGCACAGGCCTCACAGGAACCAACACTTTTCCAAATTTCACCCAACGCCGAATCCTTCAACGCTTCCCGTTTAATCGAATCATCCAATCCGGCAATCTTCGCGTTCGTGCGCCGGTGAATATCCAACGTGGTCAATGCACGACACACTTTCTGAACGCCAACCGCCTCAGCCAGGCTCAGCACTCGCGCAACCAGCAGATCGCGCAAAGCTGCCGCTTGATCGCCGGTCGGCATTTCCTGCGCATGCTTCAGTGCATCCAGAAATGCCCGACGTTCTTCCGTATCGCGCGCCGGTGGCAAAAAGTCACTCGCACGCCGGTTCACGTTGCCAGGCTGGCCGCCACGCTTACGCGACGACTTCCGACCGCCGCCACGATCTCCCCCGTAAGGACTCGCCATCCATTCACCTCAAATTATGAAAATTGCAAAGTTTGCAATTTTACAATTTTCACTCGCCCGCCGGTCCTTTCGGACGCACAACCACCCGCGTATCGCAGTAACAGTTCGGATGCGCCGGCGGTCGGCCAACTTCGCTGACGGGTTCGCCGTCGTTGTAATCGCAAATGTCCGGCGTCAACCCACGATCCACCATTTGCCCGCGTTCATCGTCCGGCTGAACCTGCCAGACCTCGACAAATTCATAAGCTTGCCCTTCGATCATCGAATCGCCTCCACTGCGGCCCGTGCCGCTTCCTCATCAACCACCAGGTAATGATGCAAGCTGGCCAACGACGAATGCCGGGACAACTCCATCACCGAACGAACATCCAGCTTCTGATCAATCAGCCGCTGGACAAAAAACTTGCGCAAAGAATGCGGCGTGATCTTCTTCCGAATTCCTGCCGCCGTCGCAATCGCTTTGATTCGAAGTTGCACGGCCCGCGAACACAAATGCTTGCCTTCGTAGCCGGGAAACAGCCAAACCGCACCCGACCAGCTCCGCAACCAGGTCACATACGATTCCAGTGAGCCTTGCAGTTTCTCCGCAATTCGCCGTCGTTGTAATCGCAAATGTCCGGCGTCAACCCACGATCCACCATTTGCCCGCGTTCATCGTCCGGCTGAACCTGCCAGACCTCGACAAATTCATAAGCTTGCCCTTCGATCATCGAATCGCCTCCACTGCGGCCCGTGCCGCTTCCTCATCAACCACCAGGTAATGATGCAAGCTGGCCAACGACGAATGCCGGGACAACTCCATCACCGAACGAACATCCAGCTTCTGATCAATCAGCCGCTGGACAAAAAACTTGCGCAAAGAATGCGGCGTGATCTTCTTCCGAATTCCTGCCGCCGTCGCAATCGCTTTGATTCGAAGTTGCACGGCCCGCGAACACAAATGCTTGCCTTCGTAGCCGGGAAACAGCCAAACCGCACCCGACCAGCTCCGCAACCAGGTCACATACGATTCCAGTGAGCCTTGCAGTTTCTCCGCAATCGGCAGTTTGCCGCCCTTCTTTCGCTTCGTGCTTGTGCGGTCCAGATGCAGCGTCGGCAATCCCCGGCCACCGTCAATCACCTGGTCAATGCGGAGTGCGACCAACTCCGACACCCGCAACCCCGTCCACGCGAAGACTTCGAGCAGCATTCTGTCTCGAATCGCCAGGCCGGAATCGCCAACCGCACCAATCAGCCGGTCGCATTCCTCTTTTGTCAGACTATCGGAACCTCTCACCTACACCTCCCATCCATCCACTGTCAGACCGCGCGGAAGATTTCTTCCGTTCTCGGCTCGCTCCTGATCGTAGAGGCCATCCAACAGTTCCTGAATCACTTTTGCCGCCTCATCCGACTCCGGCTCCAATCCCAGCGCCTCAGCAGCCAACGCAGGATCAAGCCTGAGCAGCTTTTCCAGCGAAACCCTTACCTTCACCTGCCCCGTCCTCTCAAAATTCGCTGTAGGGCTTCTAATGCGAAAGTTGAAACGCAGTCCAAGTGGCAACCTTGCTCGCCGGTTTCAGGCAGCAACATTGATGCCAAAGGACTTAGCCCCAATTTCGCACTTTCCAATTCTGCGAAATTCAGGATTCCTGTCAGGATTCCTGATTTTCGCCCGGCACAACCGCCAGAAACTGGCCCGCCACATCGTAAATTTGCTCCACAGTCCGACGCAGCTTCTGCACTCTGGCAGAAGCCGGATTCTTGATCGCCGCGGCCAGAAAAATGATCGCCGCCGCCACAAATGCCTTGAACAAAGAGTCGTTCATCGTCACCACCTCCAAGTTTGAAAAAGAAGTTCCAGGTATGCGCGCTGACTTCAGACGGGGGGTTAAAACCCCCGCCGCGGAATCCGCATGTCACGACGGCCGTCGCGTCGTCGCGTCGTCGCGTCGTCGCGTCATCGCGTCGTCGCACACACATCAACCCAAAACAAAAACGCAACGCGCAAAACGTCACGACGGCCGTCCATCGCGTCGCGCACAGCAGCAACAATCGCACGTCGCAAAGAGAACACACGCAACACTTGACGCAAATGTCGCGTCTGACGCGCCGACAAACGACGCGCGCACAATGAGTTGTGATAGCGTGCTGAGAGTCCGGGAGCGAAATCCGTCCCCCGCGATGCTGAGTTTCACCGTCGCAACGGATTCTGAATTGACTGGAGAATTGCTTGTATGGAGCGCGTGCTGTTACACGACGCGCTGGAGTTCCTGCGACGCCGTACCGGATTCGTCTTCGAACAACGGACGGCGCAACGCTGGGCTGAGGCCGGGCGCGTCACAATCAACGGAAAAGAAATCGAACTCCGAACAACACAGGTCATGCGCCGGTGGTGGATCGAGCGTGCATCACTGGAAAAGCTGATCGCCGCGCTGAGTTCCGCATGATCCCATCATCGCCGCACGTCGAAGCCCTGCGAATCCCAATGACCCTCTATCCCACGCACACGAACAAATCCGCCCAGCGCGCCACTCCACATCTCGCCCGCCGGAATCGCGATGTTCATCTGCGTGAGTCCCGCGAAGCCCGGCGCCGGTCCGCAGTATTCCGCCCGGTAACTTCGGCCATTGCCGAGATGCAGCGTGCAATCGCCATCCACGAAGCCGGTGCCAAAGAGTAGCAGGTAATTCACCGCACCGAACGGCAGCCAGACCGTTGCCGCCCGACCAGTGCCGGTCGAGTCCGCAGTGAAAACGCCAGGCGCATTCCGATTGATGAGCGTTTGGCCGATCCACTGCTGACCCGCGGTGTTTGTAATCCGCGTCGCATACAAGCCGGTCGGCAAATCGGACGGCAGCAGGAAATTGACCTGATTCGGCGAGACGTAAAACAGCCCTGCCGGACGCTCAGCAACTAAGCACTGCACACCCGACAACGTCGCCGGCAACGGCAACGATCCAGCCTGCGCCGCAACCGGAGTAAACACGGCTCCTCCCGGATCGTTGAACGCGGCGGCAATTGCGCCAGCAGCCAAGTCGCCGCGAAAGGACGCCGCCGAGACAATGCTCATGCCACCTCCCATGCCGGAACACTGCTCGCAAGGACGATTGTGCGGGAGATTCCCACTGTACTGAACAGAACAGCTAGTACCGTTCGTCCGAATTTCCTGAATTTGCACCTGTCCGCCGGACGAGCAACTCGCTGGGATCGAATACGATCTCGCCGAGTTACCTGCCGTGAATGCACCGGCAAACGTATTCAAATTAAAATGTGAGATTTGGCTTTGAGGCGTCTGCGTGAACCAAAGCACCGTCACATTGCTACAGCCACCGACATATCCTTGCGTCCGGAGCGTGCAGCTTTGCGCCTCAGCCTTTGCAAAAAATGTTGCAGTGAGTAACGCGCTCGACAGAATCGCCAGCACGATCAAAAAGAATCTACGAACCATCGGCTTGCCTCTGAGTCAACTCCCGCCGGCGTCGCTCACTGGCCTTGTCATGCAGTTTGCCCTCGATGTCTATAATCGCCTTGCGAATATCTTCGATGCGTTGTGCCCTGCCCTTCTGTTTGGCTTCAGCTTCGGCCTTGGCCGACTCGGCAGCACGACGCGCGCAATCATAATCCGCCCGTTCACTCGCACACTTGCGAGCATTCTCCGCCGTCGCCGACGTTAACCAGAACAGCAACCAGCGACGACGCAGCGAAAGCGAACTCGCCAGCGCAATCCAGAGAATCAACACGACGATCAACACGCAGGCAAACAAAGTGACAAGAAGCGAAACAACGATTTGACTGGCCATTGGGAGTAGCTCGGTTGCGGGTAGTGCTGCTGATATTACCACACCAGCCCGACCACGACTTGTTCATCAGCCGAGACAAGGGATTCGGCGTGCCGCTGTAAAGCGCGGCAGATTGTCGGAACGCCGCTCTTTTTTTTCTGTCGGCTGCGGCGGGCTTTCCGGATTCTTTCGATACCTACTGACCACGACTTGTTCATCAGCCGAGACAAGGGATTCGGCGTGCCGCTGAAAAGCGCGGCAGATTGTCGGAGCGCCGCACTTTTTTTTTCTGTCGGCTGCGGCGGGCATTCCGGATTCTTTCGATACCTACTGACC
>CAYYDG010000045.1:11907-59330 GCA_964470555.1 uncultured Heliomicrobium sp. | reverse complement strand
CCGACAACGAAGGCCGATTCGTGTTTCCGACCGTGCCGCCCGCGACTTATACGCTGAGCATTGAAGCCAAAGGTTTCAAGAAAGCCGAACGCACAGGTTTGTTGTTGGTGGCCAACGACAAACTGACGCTCGGCGAAACCGTGTTGGAAGTGGGCGAGGCCAGTGAAACCGTGACCATCACTGCGGACGCGACTTTGGTGCAATCCGAAAGCGCCGAACGTTCATACGGCATTCAGGGCGAGATTGTGCAGAACATCGCCGTCAACGGACGCGGATTCGTCAATCTGGCTTCGATTGCGACGGGCGTGGTGTTCAACAACAACACTGCCAACAGCGACGCCATCACCAATGTTTCGGCCAACGGTTTACGCACCAGCGCCAACAACCTGCAACTGGATGGTGTGGCCATCGTGGACACAGGCAACAACGGAACCATGATTTCCGTGAATCTTGACGCCATTGCCGAATTCAAGGTGCTGACTTCGAATTACCAGGCCGAATACGGACGTTCTGCCGGAGCGCAGATCAGCGCCGTGACCAAAGGCGGCACGCGCGATTTTCACGGTTCGTTTTACGCTTTCCGTCGTCACGACGGCATGAACGCCAACACCTGGTTGAACAATCGCAATTCGACGCCGACCAACCGGATCAACAAACCGCGTCTGGATCAGCGCGACATCGGTTACACCATCGGCGGTCCGGTGTACATTCCGGGCGTTTTCAACAAAGACCGAAACAAGGTCTTTTTCTTCTTCAGCCAGGAACACCAAAAACGCTTCATTCCTCCGGCAGGGCCGGTGCGCGTGACGGTTCCGACGGCGTTGGAACGCGCGGGCGATTTTTCGCAAACGCGGGACAATGCCGGAAACCTTTTCCCGTACATTCGGGATTACACATTGAATCTGCCGTGCAACGCGACCGATCAAAGCGGCTGTTTCCGTGATGGCGGTGTATTGGGCAAAATTCCGGCCAACCGCTTGTACACGCCGGGACTGAACATTCTGAAAATCTACCCGCTGCCCAACCGCACGAACACAGTAGGTTTCAATTACGAAACCGAAGTTCCTGCCAGTCGGCCAGAGCGGCAGGATTTGTATCGCGGCGATTGGAACGTCAACGAAAAATGGCGCGCTACCGGCAAATATCTGTTCAACAAACGCAGCTTGACCGAACCTTATGGTTCGTTCGTGCTGGGAACCAATTTGCCTGATTATGCAGCGCTGTTCCCGAATGATCGGTACAGCGTGACCGGCACAGTGACCGGGTCAATCAATCCGACGACGATTCTGGAAGTGACTTTTGGTCAAAGCCACAATTCGATTGACATTCTGCCGGCCAATTCAAACTTCACTCGCGCAGGTTTGAATCTCAGAGACATTCCGTTGCTGTTTCCCAGCGCGGTGCAGATTGATGCGCCGCCGCGTTTCATCTTCAACGGCGGACGCATTGCCAACGGCCCGAACATCGGATCGAACAACGCTCCGTTTTACAACTTCAACACGACGCGCGACTGGTCGGCCAGCCTGGCCAAAATCAAGGGCGCGCACAACATGAAGTTCGGTTTCTTCTGGCAGAACAGTTTCAAACCGCAAAGCAGCTTTGCCGCCAACAACGGCGATTACAACTTCGTGGACAATGCGGCGAATCCGTTCGACACGCAGTTCGGTTTTGCCAATGCGGCCACTGGCGTTTACAACACCTTCAACCAGGCGTCTGCTTACGTCATCGGCCAGTATCGTTACAACAACGTCGAATGGTTCGCCCAGGACAACTGGAAAGTGACCAACCGGCTGACCTTCGATTACGGCATGCGGTTTTACTGGATTCAGCCGCAATTCGACGAAGATTTGCAGACAGGCAACTTCCTGCCTGACCGGTTCAACGCCAGCAATGCGTCGTTGTTGTATCGCCCGGTGTGCATAGGAGCGAATCCGTGCAGCGGCAACAATCGCCGCGCAGTAGACCCGCGCCAGTTGGTTCCGGGTTTCGTTCCCTCGCAAACGAACACGCTGGCCAGTGTGTTTATCGGAAGACTGGTTCCCAACACTGGTTCCATCACCAACGGCGTGTTGCAGGCAGGCAAAGACGGTTTGCCCAAGGGCGTTTACAAAAACCGTGGTGTCCATTATGCGCCGCGTTTCGGATTCGGATATGACGTGTTCGGCAATCAGTCGCTGGTCGTTCGCGGCGGCGGCGGCGTGTTTTACGACCGTCCGCAAGGCAACACGGTTTTCGATCTGGTGCAAAATCCGCCGACGACCATCGCGCCTACGCTCAACTTCGGCTTGATGCAGCAACTCAATCAGGGACAGGTGCTGCTGGCTCCGCCGAATCTGGTGGCGTTCGATCTGGAAGGCAAAGTGCCGACCACTTACGCCTACAACCTGGGCGTTCAATACAAACTGCCTTACGATTCCGTGCTTGATATTTCCTACGTCGGCACTTCGGCGCAACATCAATTGCAACGTCGCAACATCAACGCTCCGGCTTATGGCGCGGCTTTCCTGGCGGCGAATCAAGACACGACGCTGCCAGCCAGCGCAACGCCAGGCGCAACGGCTTTGCCGGTGGATTTCCTGCGACCGTATCAAGGATTCGGCAACATTTCGTATATCGAACCTTCGGTCAGCTCGAACTACCATTCGCTGCAAACGTCCTTGCAGCGTCGTTACACTCGTGGGCTGCTCGTAGGTTTGAACTACACCTGGTCGAAGGTGTTGGGGACGCAATCCAACGACCTGCCGGGCATCAATGGTTTCGGCGCTCCGCACACTCTGGACAATCGCCGCGCCAATTACGGCCCGCTGGATTTCGACCGCCGGCACAATTTCAATGTCAACTGGGTGTGGGACCTGCCCAAGGCGACCGACAACAAGAGCCTGGGATACGTCCTGAACGGTTGGCAATTGTCCGGTATTTACCGCTACCTGTCGGGCGGACCGTATAACGTCTTTGTCAACATTCCCGGTTTGTCGGGTTATGGTTTGACCGGAACTTCGCAAGTCGAAGGCGCGCGTATCAGGCTGGTCGGCAATCCGGGCAGCGGCAACAGCCGCGATCCGTATCGTCAATTGAACGTTGCGGCGTTTGCCCCTTCGGCAGTCGGCAGCCAGGGCTTTGAATCCGGGCGCAACTTCCTGAACGTTGGCGCGGTCAACAGTTGGGATGCGGCGTTGTCGAAAGAATTCCGCATCAAGGAACGTTTCCGATTGGAAGCCCGTCTGGACGCCTTCAACGCGCTGAACCACACGCAATTTGACGGCGTGTTCAACACTTTGAATGTGACCAGTTTGACCAATCCGACGCCTACTAATCTGGCGTCAGAAACAGGCAATCGAAACGGCTTCGGCGCAATCAGTTCCACGCGCCCGCCGCGCAATCTGCAATGGCAATTGCGCTTTAACTTTTAAAGCGCAACGCCCTATCTGCAAGGCCGGATTCTTCGCCATAAGAGTCCGGCCTTTTTTACGAATCGGAGAAGCAATGATGAGCAAACAATTGAATAGAATCTTGTGCGCAGCAGGAATGATCCTGCTGACGCTGTTCGGTGTCACTTCTGCATTCGCCCAACCCGCGCAACGACAACCAACTCCGAACGACACGCTGAAATCGCCCGAAGTTCTTTCAGACGGGCGCGTCGTCTTTCGCATCTACGCGCCGAAAGCCAGCGAAGTGACCGTCGGCGGCGATTGGATTCCGCAAGGTTTGGGAACTGGCGGCAAACTGACCAAAGATGAACAAGGCGTCTGGTCAATCACCGTCGGCCCATTGCCGGCGGATTTTTACAGCTACACGTTGACGGTGGACGGCGTGCGAACGCTCGATCCGAAAAACGCCTTCATCAAACAGGGCGTCAACAGTGTGGACAACATGGTTTTTGTGCCCGGCGCAGACGCTGCATTTCAAGACCTCAAAGCCGTTCCGCATGGCGAAATTCGCAAGGTTTGGTACAAGTCTTCGACGATGAACGAAGAGCGGCGAATGCACATTTACTTCCCGCCGGGTTATGACAGTGGCAAAGGCAAATATCCGGTTTTTTATCTGCTGCACGGCGGAGGCGATGAAGATTCCGGTTGGAGCACGATTGGTCGAGCCGGATTCATCCTGGACAATTTGATCGCGGCAGGAAAGGCCAAACCGATGTTGGTGGTCATGCCAAACGGCAGTTTGCCGCGTCCGCCAGTGGTTCCCGGCGCGCCACCTGACCCGGCTGCGCAAGCCGCGTTTCAGGATCGTTTTGTCAGCGAATTGTTGAAAGACGTGGTTCCGTTTGTCGAAAAGACGTATCGTGTGATGTCAGGCAGCGCCAATCGCGCCATTGCCGGGCTTTCGATGGGCGGAGGCCAGACGATGCGTGTGATTTCGACGAATCCCGATCAATTCGCTTACGCCGCCATTTGGAGTGCAGGCGTAAATCCGGCAACGACGGCGGATTTTGAAAAACGCGCGGCCTTGTTGCTCGATAACGCTGATAAGGCGAACAAGAATTTCAAACTGCTTTCGATCAGTTGCGGCGACAAAGATACGCTGGCGATTGCCGGATCGAAGAATTTGGACGAGATTCTGAAGAAGCGAAACATCAAACACGAAATGAACATCAGCAGTGGAGGCCACACCTGGATCAATTGGCGGATTTACCTGAACGCTTACGCGCAGAAACTGTTCCAAGCGGCTGGCAAGTAGCAACACAATTACTTGGAGGAAGAACTGAAATGAA
The DNA here is from genome assembly GCA_964470555.1 of uncultured Heliomicrobium sp. Taxonomy (GTDB): domain Bacteria; phylum Acidobacteriota; class Blastocatellia; order RBC074; family RBC074; genus RBC074. The sequence continues at coordinate 54,613 of CAYYDG010000045.1, read as the reverse complement.
ACTTAAACCCCAAAGCAGTCTCTTTATAATTTTGCTGCTCACAGCATTCGTCGCGAATGCCTTTGCGCAGACGCAAATCAAAATTGCCAACGGCTCGCTGGAAGGCGTGGCGGAAAAATCCGGCGTGCGCAGCTTCAAAGGCATTCCGTTTGGCGCTCCGGCCACAGGCGACAATCGCTGGAAACCGCCGCAAGCTGTTCAGAACTGGTCAGGTGTTCGCAAAGCCGACAAGTTCGGCGCGCGATGCATGCAACGTAATGTTTTCGGCGACATGAATTTTCGCGCCAACGGCATGAGCGAAGACTGCCTGTTTCTGAACGTCTGGACTTCGGCCAAATCAGGACAGAAGCTGCCTGTGCTGGTTTATTTTTACGGCGGCGGTTTTATTGCGGGCGACGGTTCCGAACCGCGTTACGACGGCGAAAGCATGGCCACCAAAGGCATTGTCGCGGTGACGGTCAATTACCGCCTGGGCGTCTTTGGTTTTATGGCTCATCCCGAACTGACGAAAGAATCGCCGAACAAAGCGTCGGGCAATTACGGCTTGCTTGACCAGCACGCAGCGTTGAAATGGGTGCAGCAAAACATCGCTGCTTTTGGTGGCGATCCGAAGCGCGTGACCATTGCGGGCGAATCCGCAGGTTCGATTTCGGTCAGCGCGCAAATGGCTTCGCCGTTGTCGAAAAATCTGATTGCCGGAGCCATCGGCGAAAGCGGTTCGATTCTCGGCGCGCTGTCGGCGGTTCCGCTGAACGAAGGCGAACAGAGCGGCGTCAAATTCGGCCAGGCCATTGGCAAAGATTCGTTGGCTGCTTTGCGCGCAATGCCCGCCGATCAATTGCTGGAAGCGACGGCCAAACCTGGCTTGCCGCGTTTTTCGCCAACTGTGGACGGATGGTTCTTTCCGAAATCGCCGTTTGAAATTTTCGCGGCGGGAGAACAAGCGCGCGTGCCTTTGCTGGCGGGTGTGAACTCGGCGGAATCGGGTTACTTTGGCGTGCTAGGGCGTGAAACGCCGACCGTCGAAAATTACCGCAAGGCGCTGGAACGGCTTTATCCCGGCAAAGCAGACGAAGTGTTCAAGCTTTATCCGGCGACCAACGAAACCGAAGTTCTGGACGCTGCGCAGGATTTGGCCAGCGACCGTTTCATCAGCTACAGCACCTGGAAGTGGACGGATTTAGCGACGAAGACCGGCGGCAAAGCGACGTATTACTACCGCTACGAACGCCCGCGTCCGGCGATGCGACCGGAAATGGGCGACGCCCAACCGGGGTTGGCGGGCGGCGTCATTCGCAATTCGCAACCCAATGCTGGCCCGCCTCGCCCGCCTGCGCCGCCCGCGCGAGGAGCAGTGCATTCCGCCGAGATCGAATATGCGATGGGCAATCTGGATTCCAACAAGGTTTACGCCTGGACGCCGGACGATTACAAAGTCTCGAAAGTCATGCAGGAATACTTCGCCAATTTCATCAAGACCGGCAATCCGAATGGCAAAGGTTTGCCCGCCTGGCCTAAGTTCGTCGAAGGCCAACGCCTCATCATTGACGTGAACACGCGCGCCGAAGCCGACAAGACACGTCCGCGCTACGAATTTCTGGACCAGTTTTACGTCAAGAAGTAAGGCTTTGTGTTCATCAGGAGGATCGGAATCATGAAAACTCATTTGAGCATTGCGTTGGCTGTTTGTCTGGGATTTGGCTCTGTGCCGTGGCTGAGCACAAATCTTGAAACTGACAACCTTCATCACAGCTTCGATTCATCGCCCGCGCCAGCGGCGCAGCTTCCGCGCAGTACGCCGGAAGCACAAGGCGTTTCGTCCGCGGCAATTCTTTCGTTTCTCGAAGCCGCAAATAAAGAGATCAACTCGCTGCACAGCTTTATGCTGCTGCGTCACGGCAACGTGGTCGCGGAAGGCTGGTGGTCGCCTTACAACCCGCAATCGCCGCACATGCTGTTTTCGTTGAGCAAGAGTTTTACCTCGACGGCGATTGGTTTGGCGATTGCTGAAGGAAAATTGAGCGTGGACGATCCGGTGTTGAAATTCTTTCCTGACGACGCTCCCGCCGAACCGAGCGCCAATCTGAAGGCGATGCGCGTGCGCGACCTGTTGCGCATGAACACGGGACAGGAAACCGAACCTCCGCGTCCGCCGAATCAATCCTGGAAAAAAGCCTTTCTGGCGCATCCGGTGCGCTTCAAACCCGGCACGCATTTTCTGTACAACACGTCGGCGACATACATGCTGGCGGCCATTGTCGAAAAAACGACCGGGACGCCGCTGCTTGAGTATTTGCGGCCCAGACTCTTCGATCCGCTCGGCATTGAAAACCCCACTTGGGAAAAAAGCCCCGAAGGCATTGCCACAGGCGGTTACGGCCTGAGCATTCGCACGGAAGACATCGCGCGTTTCGGCCAGTTGTATTTGCAGAAAGGCAAATGGCAGGGAAAACAGCTTGTTCCCGAAGCATGGGTGGAACAGGCGACTTCGTTCCAAACCTCGAACGGCAGCAATCCCAAAAGCGATTGGGATCAAGGCTACGGTTATCAGTTCTGGCGTTCTCAAAACGGCGCTTATCGCGGCGACGGCGCGTTCGGCCAATACTGTCTGGTGTTGCCGAAAGAGGATACGGTCATCGCCATCACCAGCGGATTGCGAGACATGCAGGCGGTGTTGAATCTGGTGTGGGAAAAACTGCTGCCGGGATTGTCGGCGTCGGCTTTGCCAGCGGATAAAACGGCGCAGGAAAAACTTGCGCAAACGCTCAAAACGTTGTCGCTACCGTCAGCGGCTGGCGCTGCTTCCGCTGCGCTCAGCAAGGTTATCGGTCAAAACTATTCGTTCCCGGAAAATCCCCGAAAGCTGGAAAGCATCGCTCTGGAAAGCAAACAACCCGATTCGACAACGATTGTCGCGCGATTCAACGGCGTCGAAACGCGCATCGAGTGTGGCCACAAGACCTGGAAGAAAACGAGAGCGGCCTGGGTGTTTCCGGCTCCACAGCCCATTGCCGCGCGCGGAGCGTGGACGGCGGATGACACTTTCACCGCAACACTGGCGCTTTACGAAACGCCGTTTGTGTATACGGTCAGTCTAAAGTTTTCAGCCGGAGAGTTGCGTTTCGTCAACGAAGCGAACGTGGCGTTCGGCACCGCGCGTGAATCGGAGTTGGTGGGAAAACTGGCGCTCAGCGAAAACAAGAATTGAGATAAGGAGAACGTCCTTTATGAACTCGAACCACACAGTGTCGAGAAGAGAATTTATGGCTCAAGCCGCTGCGCCGCTGGCTGTCGGCGCGTTGTCGGCCAACCTGTTTGCCAATGCGCCGCTCAGCAAAATGGGCATCGCGTCCACGTCGTTTATGGGAGCGCAAATTGGCGCGGCTCCACCGGCCAGCGCCACAACTGCCGCCAATGCTGCGCAGGGCGGAGCCGGGCGATTTCGCCAGCGCGACGCTTTGGAGTTTTTGGAAAAATGTCATCAACTCGGAGCCGGAGGCGTGCAGATTTCGCTCAATGGCGATTTGAATAAACTTCGCGCCCGCGCCGAAGAGTTGGGCATGTACATCGAAGGCATGGTTTCGATTCCGCGCAATGGCGATCTGACTGCGCTGGAAAAAGGTCTGGCCGATGCCAAAGCCGCCGGAGTCACAGTAGTTCGTGCGGCGATGTTGAGCGGACGCCGATACGAAACTTTTCCCACGCTGGCCGACTGGAAAAAGTGGGTGGATCAAAGTTACGACGCGCTGCGATTGGCCATGCCGGTGATCGAAAAACACAAGGTCGTGGTGGCTCTGGAAAATCACAAAGACTGGACGCTGGAAGATTTCCTGAAACTGTTGCGGACGTATCAAAGCGAATACCTGCAGGTCTGTCTGGATTTCGGCAACAACATTGCGTTGCTCGACGATCCGATGGAATTGATCGAAGGCCTGGCCAGATATGCGAAATCCACGCACATCAAAGATATGGCTGTGCAGCCTTACCAGGACGGTTTTCTGCTTTCCGAAGTCGTGCTTGGAGAGGGCATGCTGGATTTGGCGAAGATCGTTTCGACCATTCAAAAGGCCAATCCGAAGACGAAATTTTCTCTGGAAATGATTACGCGCGATCCATTGAAAGTGCCGTGCATGACCAAACAATTCTGGGAAACGTTCCCTGAGCGCAACGGTAAATTTCTGGCGCAGACGTTTCGACTGGTGCGCGATCATGCCAGCCGCACGCCGCTGCCTACGGTCGAACGGCTTTCGCCTGAAGCCAGAGCAAAAGCCGAATTGGACAACGTTGTCGGTTGTGTGCGGTACGTCAATGAAAAGAACCTGATTGCCTGATTACGTTCAGAGTACCGCTTTTAGGCGGCAGCGCGGCTTCGCTTGCCTTGTGCGGCTTGTAAACGAGCGGCTTCCGGCTGAAGCCGGTACTCTAAACGCCTTCAATCAGCCGCCGCCGCCATTTTTGACAAGCCTCAAGACCGGCGCGTACACTCCCGGCTTACTTGCCCAATGTTTCCTCGCTGTTAAGGAGTCAACGCCACTTGCCGGGTGCAAATTCACTGAACAATTCGACCAAAAGCCCGCTGATCGGCATCACGGAGCGGTTGAATGCCGAAGATACGTTTTATCTACGGCGTTATTACTCCGAAGCCATCGAAGCGGCAGGTGGAATTCCGATTCATATTCCGTTGATTCCGCGCCGTGATTATCTGGCGGCGTTGTGTGACCGGTTGGATGGTTTGGTTTTGTCCGGCAGCAACAGCGACCTCGATCCGGCGTTGTATGGCGAAGAGCCGCATCCGAAGCTCGGCCCGGTGGTTCCTGAACGCGACGAAACCGATTTGCTGTTGCTGGAACTGGCCGAAGCGCGCGCGATGACTGTGCTGGCGATTTGTTTTGGAATGCAATCGTTGAACGTTGCGCGCGGAGGCAGTTTGATTCAAGACATAGAATCGCAAATCGCCAATCCGATCAAACATGAACAAGGGCAGGTTTATTATCGGCCTTCGCACAGCGTTCGATTGGCGGCGGATTCGCTGTTGGCGCAATTGGCCGGAACCGAAACCGTTCGCGTCAACAGCAGTCATCATCAAGCCGTCGCCCGGCTCGGTCGCAACTTGCGCGTGATCGGTACTGCGCCCGACGGAGTGATTGAAGCGGTCGTGGATGACCGCGCAGATCGGTTTGTGCTGGGCGTGCAATGGCATCCCGAAATCGCCTGGCAACAGGATAAGTTGTCGCAAGCGATCTTTGCTCACTTTGTTGGCGTGGCCAGCCAAAGCAGAGCGGGGGAATAGACAGGATTGACAAGATTGAGCAGGATTTTTTTGTGATTGCCCAAAACGCTTGATCCTGTTGAATCCTGTCGAAGATTTTTTGTCTGACTGTATGAACAAACAAGCCAAAACCACCATCGCGTTGCTTTCGACCACGCATGCCGTGCTGGATTCGTATTCCAGCTTTCTGTTTCAGTTGTTGCCGATCATGACCGTGCGATTGGGGCTGAAACCGGCGCAAGCTGGTTTGCTGACGCCGCTGTTGATGATTAGCTCGTCGTTGATGCAGCCGGTCTACGGCATGATTTCAGATCGGTATTTGAAACGTTCGATGGCGGTGTTTGGCCCGTTGGTGGCAGCGGTGTTTTTGTCCTTGCTTGGAACGGCGACCAGCTTGCCGATGTTGATGATGTTTGTGGTGCTCGGCGGCATTGGCGTCGGAGCTTTTCATCCGCAAAGCGCAGCGATGGTTTCGCGGGCGGCTTCGGCAGACGGACTTGGAAAGCATCAAGGCATGGTGATGAGCGTGTTTTCGTCGGCGGGAACGGTCGGTTATGCGCTGGGGCCGATTTTGATCGCCTCCGCCGTCAGCTTGTTTGGCCTGGAAAACAGTTGGTGGACGATGGGCTGGGGCATAGCGGTTTGGTTGCTGATGTTTCGGTATTGTCCTCCGCTGGAACGAATCGAACGCGCCGAAAATGCTCCGAGTTTGAAAGATGCGTTGCGCGCAGTCTGGGCGCCGCTGACTTTGCTGTATTTCGCGGTTGTGTTGCGTTCGGCGGTGGCGGTCAGCGTGCAGACGTTTTTGCCCTTCGCGCTGCAAAGCAACGGCATGACCGACAACGAACGAAGCTGGGTGCTGGCGGGCTTTATTTTGTTCGGCGGCATCGGAGGTTTTTTTGGCGGAGCGCTGGCCGACCGGTTTGGCGCTCGGCGTGTGACAATGCTGGCGATGTTGATCGCGACGCCGTTGCTGGCCGGGGCGTTTTTGACAACCGGTTTGGTCAGTTATTCGTTGTTGATGCTGGGCGGCACGATGCTGAATTTGCCGATTCCGATCAGCGTGGTGATGGCGCAGCGCATGGTTCCCGGCGGAGCCAGCACGGTGTCGGCGTTGATGATGGGATTTGCCTGGGGAGCAGGCGCGCTGATGGCTCCGCTGACCGGAATGCTCAGCGACCGCATAGGCTTTTTCAATGCCTTGTTGGCGGTGTCGGTGTTGCCGCTGGCGTCGGCGGCGCTGTTGTGGCGTTATCCGAAAGACGAAAACGTCGCGCGAATGCGTGTGCATGAAGCGATGGCGGTTGGCGATTAGTGCCTGTTTTGAATTTTCGATTTTGAATTGAGTGATTGACTTATGTTTTGGAAGCGGAAAAAGAGTGATTTTATCTCGTTAAATTTAAGCGGCGCGGACGAACCTGTCGTTGAACAAGTTGCCGAGCCAGTAGTCGAAACACCTGTCGAGAAGGTGGAACCGATTCCGATTGTTGCCGAAGTCAAACCGGTCGAACTGCCTAAGCCGCAAGCTCCGCCGGTTGTGACAACTCCATTTCCACAAGCTTCGCCGGTTGAAGAAACTGCCGAAGACGAAGGATTCATCAAGCGGTTTCGCAAGGCGATTACTTCGACGCGCGAAAACATCGCTTCGCGGTTGGAAGACGTGGTCAAAGGCAAAAAGCAGATTGACGCCGCCACGCTCGAAGAACTGGAAGAGGCCTTGATCGGCGCAGACATCGGCGTGCAAACGACGATGGAGATCATCGAAAACGTTCGCAAACAGGTAGATCGGCAAGCGTTGAAAGACACGGACGAATTGAAACGCACGATCAAACAGCAGTTGCTGGACATTCTGGAATCTGCCGAACGGTCGCGCGGAGTCGCTTCGGAAACTTCGGTGCCTGATGACGTGCGGCCTTATGTGATGATGATCGTGGGCGTCAACGGTGTCGGCAAAACGACGACGATTGGCAAACTGGCGCAACGCATCAAGGCCGAAGGCAACGAAATTCTGATTTGCGCCGCCGACACTTTTCGCGCGGCGGCTTCGGATCAACTGGCGATCTGGGCGGAACGCGCCGGAGTTCCGCTGATTCAGCAAAAGCAGGGAACCGATCCGGCAGCGGTGTTGTTCGATGCGCTGAAAGCCGCAAAAGCGCGCAACGCAGACGTGTTGATCGTGGACACCGCCGGGCGTTTGCACAACAAAGCCAACCTGATGGCTGAGTTGGAAAAGATGAAGCGCATTGCCAACCGGGAAGTTCCCGGCGCTCCGCACGAAGTGCTGTTGGTGGTGGACGCCGTCACCGGGCAAAACGGATTGAGCCAGGCGCGCGAATTCATGAAAGCCGCCGACATCACCGGACTGGTTTTGACCAAGCTGGACGGCACGGCGAAAGGCGGCATCGCCGTCGCCATCGCCAAAGAATTGAATCTGCCGATTCGGTACTGCGGCATCGGCGAAAAAGCCGACGATCTGGTTGTGTTCGATCCGCAGGCTTATGTGGAAAGTCTGTTTGAATAGCCGCGATAGACTGGCGCTGATTGGGAAGTAACAGGCTATCCGCAAGCTTGAAAAACAATCGCTTCGGCGTATGCTGTCCGCCGATGCCAACGGTGCTGAGGAAAAACGGATTTAGATTTCAGATATTCACGCTTGATCACGAGCCACCCCATATTCATGTCTTCAAAGCTGGAAAGCGGTAATTATCAATCTGGGTGATGAAAAACATCGAGTCTCGACGCGCGAGAACAAAGGGATGACAACCGCCGACGTTGTCAAAGCTTTGCAGATCGCGGCTGCTTATCAAGCCTTTTTGTTGGAGCAATGGAGAGAAATTCATGGCTAAAGTCAAACTAGGCAAATGGGAAGTGGAAGAAGAGGAATTGTTGCGCGAAATTGAAGAAGCGACGCGGCGCGGCGAAGAAGCGATGAAAACCGAAATTCAGGCTTCATCGGTGCGATACGATCAATCCAGCGGTCGTCTGGTGTTGGAACTTAAAAACGGCGCGACCTTTCTTGTGCCTTGCGATTTGATTCAGGGATTGCACGGCGCTGAACCGGAGTTGATCGCCAAAGCCAGACTAGGCCCGCGCGGAGCTTCGCTGCATTGGGCCAAACTGGACGTTGATTTCAGCGTCGGCGGATTGCTGGAAGGAAGATTCGGAACAAAAAAATGGATGGAGCAGTTGCCGCAACTTCTGGCCAGTGAAAAACGATCAAATAAACCTTCGACCAAACGTTCAGCCCGAACTGCGTCACGCGGCGCTGCAACAAATGGTGGCAACCAGCGCCGCAGAAGCCGTCAGCTTTCCTGAAAAATGGGATTTCGATGTCACCTCACCCAAAAGCCAAGCGAAGGTTCGGGCAAAACTTTTTGGTCAAATCGCATTTCTGCGACCGCATTGCCGCTGCGGTCAAGCCGATGCCGGATGAAACGATTCTGGAAATCGGCCCCGGGCACGGAGCGTTGACCGAACTATTGATCGAAAGCGGCGCGCAAGTCGTCGCCATCGAAGTTGATCGCGATTTGATTTTGCCGCTGAACAGCAGCTTCGCCACTCGGCAAAACTTCAAATTGATCGAAGCCGATGCGCTGAAAGTGGATTTCTGTCAGGCCATTGCGCCCGCCAACTCTGCCCGCGTCGTCGCCAATCTGCCGTACAACATTTCCACCCCGATTTTGCAGCGGCTGATCGAACATCGTCGTTGCGTTACCGAAATGACTCTGATGTTGCAGCGCGAAGTCGTCGAACGCATTACTGCTGTGCCGGGCGGCAGGGAATACGGTTACCTGTCCGTGCTGGTGCAGTTTTATTGCGAAGCCGAACACCTGTTCGACGTGCCGCCCAGCGCGTTTCGTCCCGTGCCGAAAGTCGTTTCGAGCGTTGTTCGGTTGAAGCTCCGTTCGGAGCCGGCGGCGCGGGTTGGCGATGAAGCTCTGTTTGTGGAATTGACGAAGACCTTGTTCGCACAGCGGCGAAAAACGATTAACAACAATCTGCGCGCAGGATGGACTCGATTGGGATTGGCATCGGCGGAGCAGATCAAACCGGCGTTGGAGGCAGCAGAGCTTGATCCGCAACGGCGGGCGGAAACATTGACGATTGCCGAACTGGCTCGACTGGCTGACAGAATCATTGCCGAAGCAAAGAAGGGAATGAACTACGAATAAACACAAATTGCCACGAATGAAGGCAAAGAACGAACGCGAAGCTCGATAGATTCGTGAGAATTCGTGGCGATTCGTAGTTTGATCGAATGCCGTCAGCAATTGAATTCAACCATTACCCAACGACTACGGTTCGGCTATACTCCGCCTTCACTAAACAGAAAGCGAAAATTGACAAATGGCAAGTAAATTACAAATCACCCCTCTCGGCGGTTTAGGGCAATTCGGAATGAACATGACGGTCTTTCGGTACGAAGACCAGATGATCGTTGTGGATTGCGGCATGATGTTCCCGGACGAAGACCTGCTTGGCGTAGACATAGCCATTCCCGATCTCAGCTACATCGAAGAACACCGCGACGAATTGACCGCCATCGTGCTGACGCATGCTCACGAAGATCACGTCGGCGCGTTGCCGTTCGTGTTGCAAATCGCCAACGTGCCGATTTACGGCACCGAATTCACGCTCGGTTTGATCGAAGGCAAGTTGCAGGAATTCGGGCTGATAGACAAAACCCAAACGCACACCATCAACCCCAAACAGCCATTCAAGCTGGGACATTTTGAGATTGAATTCGTGCGCGTGTCGCATTCGCTGGTGGATTGCGTGGCGCTGGCGATTACGACGCCGGTCGGCGTGATTGTTCACACTGGAGATTTCAAGGTTGATCTGACGCCAGTGATGGGCGAGGCCATTGACCTGAAACGATTGAACGAACTCGGCGATCAAGGCGTGTTGGCGTTGCTGGCGGATTCGACCAACGTCGAACGCGAAGGCCGAACCGGTTCGGAAAAAACCGTCATTCCGGCGTTCGAGAAAATTTTCAGCGAAGCCACAGGCCGTCTGATTGTGTCGTGTTTTTCGACCAGCATTCACCGGCTGCAAATCGTGTTCGATCTGGCGGCGGAAAACAATCGCGCCGTGGCCTTGGTCGGGCGCAGCATGATTCGCAACGTCGAAGTGGCGATGAAATACGGTTATCTGGATGTGGACGACGGCGTGCTGGTCAGCCCGAATCAGGCCAAGCGAATGTCCGCTGATGAAGTTTGTCTGTTGGTCACCGGCAGCCAGGGCGAACCGATGTCTGCGTTGGCGCGCATGTCTGTGGATCAACACAAAGACGCCAGCGTCATCAAAAACGACACGGTGGTCATTTCGGCGCGGCAGATTCCCGGCAATGAAAAAACGATTTCGCGGATGATGAACCACCTGTTCAAAAAAGACGCCCGCGTGATTGATTCCAGCATTGCTCGCATTCACGTGTCAGGACACGGACGGCAGGAAGATTTGAAAATCATGTACGATGCCGTGCGTCCCAAATTCCTGATCCCGATTCACGGCGAAACGCGGCAATTGTATCGTCACGCCGAAGCCGCGCGCAGTTGGGGCGTTCCGCGCAGCCAGATTGTGCTGGCCGAAAGCGGCGATGTGATTGCGTTGGACGAAAACAGCGCCGAAGTCACCGACAAAATCACCGTCGGGCGCACGTTGATTGACGATTCAGGTTCCGGGCGGATTGACGAACTGGTGCTGCGCGACCGCAAACATCTGGCGTATGACGGCATCGTCTTGCCGATTGTGGCGATCAACAAAACCTCCGGCGAATTGGAATCTGCGCCCGAAATCATCCAGCGCGGACTGGCCGTCAGCGACGAAGGTGGCGAATTTCTGGCGAAAGCGCGCATCATCGTCGGCGAAACCATCGCCAACGCCAGCCATCAGGAACGCACCGATTGGGCCGTCATCAAGGAAAAAATCCGATTGGAATTGAAACGCCACATCCAGCGCGAAACCGGACGAAGGCCGATGATTATTCCCGTTGTGTTGGAAATATGAGACGAATTGATGCGCCGTCTCAGGAAAGATTTTTTCGAGCAAAGCCGGTATAGCCGAGCAATGTGGATTTGGTGAATTTGAACTCGAACTCATCCTCAACGACGCCTGTCGCCAGCATCTTCCAAAAAGCGCGCTGCCCGATGACGGGTTCCAATCCGCGCATCGTTATCACCTCTAAACCGCTTTGCCGGCACATCGTCGTCAATTCGGATGGTTTGATGAAATTGCGGTAGCAATGCAAATTGCGCGGCGTATTTTTGACAAACCATTCGACGCCCTTGATGCCGAAAAGCCACGCGATGAAGTTGCGATTGAAAGTGTGGAAGAAAAACAGTCCGCCCGGTCGCAGCACGCGCGCAGCTTCGGCAATCAGCCGGGACGGCGTTTCGACGTGTTCCAAAACATCCAACGCGCAAGCCGCGTCAAACGAAGCATCGGCAAATGGCAATTGATTTGCGTCGCCGTTGCGGTAGTTCACTCGTCCAGTGAGGTCGTAGCTTCGCGCGACGGCCAGGCTTGCTTCCGAAGCGTCAATGCCGGTCACATCCATTCCTTGCCGCGACAATTCATTCGCCAGCAAACCAGCGCCACAGCCGATGTCCAATACCTGAGCCTGTGAAAAGGCTGCTTGAATTTCCGCCGTCACCCAGGGATTGCGCGCGCGCGCTTCGGCGCGCAACAACGCTATGGGATCGTCTTTGGCGTGATACCACCGTTCGCCGAGTTGATCGTAAATGTCGTTGTTTACCTGATTGCTGACGCCGGTCGCCATAAAAAATTCCAGTAGATGAGTTGATACAACCCGAACCCAAACGTCAACGCGAAGTTTCCGATGAAAAACGCGCGCTCGAAACCTTCGTATCGGATCAACGGCAGGCTTTGCTGATGCAACGCCGGCCACAACAGGCCCACGCATAACAACACCAGCGTATGAAAGATAAATTGCAGAGCATGCATCCAATGTTCGCCCGCTGAACAGTATTTGTAATGCACAAACTCGTCTTTGGTGACGAACAGACACGAAAACAAAGCCAGTCCCAGATAGGTGAAAACGGCGTTGGCAGAAGGCGAAACCAGCCATACCCAACCCAGGCAAAGCAAGACGGTCAACGTGTCCAGAGGATGTCCGATGCGTTCCCACCGAGGCAATTCCCGTCGCTGATGGAAATACAATTCATCTCCACCCATGCAAATCACTTGCAGGACGAAAGGAACGATCAGGTAGCGGGAACTGAGCATATAGGATTTTTGAAGCAGAAAACCGCACAAGAAGCGCGAAGCCTGTATTCGTTTCGCGCTTCTTGTGCCTTTGAAAGAATCTGCAATGACGCAGACTTTTTTATCTGTCAGGCCAGACCGGCAAACGGCCTGCGCTCCACGGAGCGCCCGCCGTTTCCAGGCTTTTTTCCAGCTTGGGCAGATCCACTTCCAACAAGGTTTTCAGCTTGGCCATTGCTACTTTGAAATCTTCGGCGGCGATGGCGTACTGGTCTTGCTGGGATTGGGTCGGGCGCAACGCTGACATGCGAATGCGCTGCGTGATGGCGTTGACGCGCTGATTGATCGAAGGCGGCGGCGTGTCGGTCAAGGCTCCGCCACCGCCGCGCAATGCCTGCAAAACTTCGTCGGCTTTTTTGTCAATCGCCCTGGCTTCGTTGAGCAGCGTTTGATTTGAACCCGGCGCTTCCAAAGCGGCGCGTCTCATCAAGCCGATTTTGGTTTTGGCGGTCGTTGCCGCATCGGTCGCACCGGCGACGGCGCGTTGCAGTTGTATGACCTTGCGCTGGAATTCGGCCAGGATGGTTTTGTCCTGCGCGGTCATTTTTTCCGTGCCTTCGGCGACGACGTTGAAGTTTTGCGCGCCGGGCAACGGAGTGATTACACCGCCGACACGTTTGGCCATCGTCACGGTGTATTTGCCGGGCATGGCCAATTCGCCTTGTGGGCCGAATCCGCCGCCGCCGCCGCCGAATGCAGCGGGGTCAATTCCCGGCGGCAATTGCGGCGCAGCTTGCACGATGGGGGGCGCGTAGCGGAAATCCCACACCGTTCGTTGAATGCCCGGGATCGCCGGAGCCGTCAATCGGCGCACGACTTCGCCTTTGGCGTCTGTAATGGTGAAGAGCAACGCGGGCGGTTCCTCTTCGGCTTCGTCGCGCAATTCCTGTCGAGTCGGATATTTGATTGGCTCGTTTTTGCGCGTCGCTTCGCGTTCGGCGGCCTGGCGAATCTGGCGTTTGGTGCGGATCGGTTCTTTCAGGTAGTAGGTGAACGTCGCTCCATACGCCGGGTTCTGCGCGTAAAAATGCGATGCTCCCTGGCTGCCGACCTGCGCCGACGAACGTGTGTACATCAACGCATCTTTCACCGGAAACAGGTTCGATTCCTGCGCCAGCGTCTCGGTTTTCACTCCGCGCAACGGCGAATAATCGTCCAGCACATAAATGCCTCGTCCGAATGTCGCCAGAATTAAATCGTTTTCTTTGCGGTGAATGGCAATGTCGCGCACGGCGATGGTCGGCAAACCGCTTCTCAATTGAATCCATTTCGTCCCGCCATCCACCGTGAAAAAGCAGCCGAATTCCGTTCCGATGAACAACAGGTTCGGATTGACGTGGTCTTCGGCAATGGCGTACAGCGAACCGCGTTCGGGCAAATTGCCGTTGATCATTGTCCAGGTTTTACCGAGGTCCGTGCTTTTCGCGGCGTAAGGTTTGAAATCGCCATTCTGGTGATTGTCGAAAATGGCGTAAACGGTGTTCACGTCATGTTGCGAAGCCAGCAGGCGGCGAACATAAGCGTCTTGTGGAATTTCCAGAACCTTTTCGATTTTGCGCCAGGTCTTGCCGGCGTCTTCGGTCACTTGAATCAGCCCGTCGTCAGTGCCGACGTAAATCAAGCCTTCTTTTTTCGGCGATTCGCTCAACGCCGAAGCGTTGCCATACAGCGCCGTGGATTGATGTTTGGCGACGGCGTCAGGCCCCCAGATTTTGCCGAACACAGGCAGCGCGTCGCGATCCAATCCGCGCGAAAGATCGCCGCTGACCGTGCGCCAGTCATCGCCGCGGTTGTCGCTGCGGAACAGTTTGTGACCGCCAAAATACAACCGTTTGCTGTTGTGCGGGCTGATGATGAGCGGCGAATCCCAGTTGTAACGTTGCGATTCTTCGGCTTTGCCGGGAATGGGAACGATGCTGGTGCGTTCGCCCGTCAGTTTGTTGAACCGTATCAGTCCGCCGTTCTGGCTTTCGGCGTAAATCGTGTTCGGGTCTTCGGGGTCAACGCGCGAAACAAATCCGTCGCCGCCGTTGGTGACGAACCAATCGGAATTGGCGATGCCAGCCGTAAAGCGTGTTTTGGCCGGGCCACCCAGCGAATTGTTGTCCTGAGTTCCGCCGTACACGTGATAAAACGGCGATTGCTGGTCAGTGTCCACATCGTAAAACTGCGCGATGGGCAGATTGGCTTTGAAATGCCAGTTCGATCCTTTGTCGTGGCTTTCGTAAACTCCGCCGTCGCAACCGACCAACAGGTAATTGGTGTTGTTCGGATCAATCCAGATGCCGTGATTGTCCACGTGTTTCAAGCGTTCGCCCAACGGTCGCTGAGTCCTGCCGCCGTCGTCCGAAACCTGAAAGACGACGTTGGGAATGTAAACGCGATCCACGTTTTTCGGATCGGCGACAATCTGGCCGTAATACATGCCTTGCGCGATGCTGGGACTGGTTCGTTCCCAGGTTGCGCCCTTGTCGGCGGAACGATAGATGCCGCTGCCTTGAGCGGCAGCTTCGACCGTGGCGTAAACGACGTTGTTGTCCGCCGGAGAAATTGACAGGCCGATGCGTCCCAAATCGCCTGCGGGCAAACCGCCGCGCAGTTTTGTCCAGGTGGTTCCGCCGTCTATGGATTTGTGAATGCCGCTTTCGGGGCCGCCGTTGATCAGCGTGTAAAAATGGCGGCGACGTTGCCAACTGGCGGCGTAGATAATGTCTGGATTCGATGGATCAATTGCGACGTCCGTCACGCCTGTGTTTTCGCTGATCGAAAGCACTGCTTTCCAGGTTTTGCCGCCGTCGGTGGTTTTATACAAACCGCGATCTCCGCCCGCCGACCACAACGGGCCTTGCGCGGCGACATACACGACTTTGCCGTCGCGCGGATCAATGGCGATGCGGCCAATGTGTTCGGATTTGTCCAAACCGACTTTGCGAAAACTGCGTCCGCCGTCTTCGGATTTGTAAACGCCGTCGCCGTAACCGACGCTGCGCTGGCTGTTGCGTTCGCCCGTTCCGACCCAGACGATGGACGTGTCTTTCGGATCCAGCGCGACCGCGCCAATCGAATAAGAACCGTAATTGTCGAACACTGGCGTCCAGGTAGTTCCGGCATTGACGGTTTTCCAGACGCCGCCCGAAGCGACGGCGATGAAATACCTGGCTCGGTCATTCGGGTCTACGGCAAAGGCAAGGACGCGCCCGCCGACAACCGCCGGGCCAATCGAACGAAAGCGCAATCCGCCAAACGTCGGCGAAGACATCGGATCAGACGGACGTTCCGGGCCGCCTTCGCCGCCTTGCGCGCCTGGTGGCGGGCCACCTTGTCCGCCTCCGCGACGACCTTGCGCGTTGGCGGAAAAGAGGGCGAATGAAAACGCAGCGCCAATCAGGGCTACGATCAGAAAATAACGAATCAATTTCACGTTAGTGTCCTCCACGAACTTGGGTGGTTTGTTTGTAATGTTTCAAGAAGCTTTTTTGACCGCTGGCAGCTTCACGACCGGTAGCGGGGAAGTCGAAGACGGCGCAGGATTGCCGTCCACCGTGCGCGGTTCCATCAACTCTATGCGCGTGCCGTCGGGATCGAATAAATTCAGTTGCCTTCGCTGATTGACACCCGTGCGAATTTCCAGCGAGCGCGTGTACTGTTTGCGCGCCGAACTCGCTTCCAGTTGCGCCAGAGCTTTTTCAATGTCGGGCACTTCCAGACAAATGTGATGCTGCGACGTGCGCGCATCTGGCGCAGGTTTGTTGGCGTACAGCATGAACTCGACATAATCGGCGCTGTCCGGCAAACGCATGTTGATCCACGAAACTGTGTCGGAATTGCGCGCGTTGCCTCGCCAAAATTCACTGAAGCCCAGAATGTCTTTGTAAAAGCCCATCGCCGCCGGAACG
The DNA here is from genome assembly GCA_964470555.1 of uncultured Heliomicrobium sp. Classification (GTDB taxonomy): domain Bacteria; phylum Acidobacteriota; class Blastocatellia; order RBC074; family RBC074; genus RBC074. The sequence continues at coordinate 38,164 of CAYYDG010000045.1, read as the reverse complement.
TCTCCGATGATGATGCCCAGATGCATGATCCGCGCAGAAATACGCTGCTTGCCAATGAATTTGCCTTGTTCGCGCAACGTCCAACCCGACGATTCGTATTGTGTGAATTCGACGGTGTGACCTTCGGGGTCTTTGACGTTGAAGCTGGTGTTGCCGATGCGAACCTTGTTGGCTTTGTCAGGAGTGGCCACGCCCTTGGCTTTCAAATACTGGCGCAACTGTTCAGTGTTGTCGGTGTAAAACGCAATGTGGCGCAATCGGTCTTCGCCGGTTTTGTAGCCTGGAATCAGTTCGATGTATTGCTGGTCGTTGATTTTGAAGAACGTGATTTTCCGCAAACCGTCGGCGTGTTGCATCGCATAAGCTTCTTCAAAGCCCAGGAAGTCTTTGTAAAAAGCGCGCGCTTTTTCAATGTCGCTGACGGCCACAGCCATGTGCGCGACGCCCAGGAGTTTGGGGCGTTTGACGGCGGCGCTTTGCCAGCCAATCAGGCTAAGCAGCAGCAAGGTGGAAAACAGCATCTTGGTGAACATCAATTCTCCTATTTCACCGGGTTTGGCGGATTCAGATACCCGGCCAGAAAGCGCCAAATTTCGGCGCGGGATTCTTTGGCCAATTTGGTGTCAATGCGGTTGAAGATATGGCCGCCCGGCGCATTTTCGTAAATCTTGTATTCGAACTTCTTGCCTTCGGCTTTCAGTGCTTTGATCAGGTGCTCGACTTCCAGCACGTTGACGTCTTCGTCGTTGGTGGTGGTGTGAATCAGCAGCGGAGTTTGCAGCTTGTGCGCGTTCCAGGCCGGCGAACGACGTTTGTATTCGTTGACGTTCTGATCGGCGGATTTGCCGATGTGATACGGAGCAGAGAACAGATCGCGGTAACTCTGCGACTTGTAACCCATACGCGCGACGATGTCACTGACCGGAACTCCGGCATACGCGACTTTGTAATCCTGCGGCCAGTTGAAAATGTTCATCAGCGTAATCATTCCGCCGTGACTCCAACCCAGAATGCCAACGCGCTGCGGGTCAATGTTCGGATGGTTTTCCAACATCCAGCGTTTTCCGGCCAGCACGTCGTCGTTTTCCAGTCCGCCGTAATCAATCAACTGCCAGAATCCGCGACCGTAGCCTGTGCTGCCGCGATAATCCGGCGCGATGATGGCGTATCCCTGTTCGACCAGTTCGCGGACGATATGCACTGAAGACGTGTTGAAATCGCCGTGAACTCCGCCGTGAACGTAAACCAGCAAAGGCAGCCTGGCCGTCGCGTATTTTTTCGGAATGAAAGTGTAGGCGCGAATGACGACCGGATTGCCTGCGCCTTGTCCGGTCGGATTCGGAATCACGCGCGGAGGCGGACCGGTGTAACTGATTTTGTCTACGTCGGCGATGTCGCCCATTCGCACAAACCACATCAAATCGTCTGTGTCTTTGGTCAGGGATTGTTCCATCGTCGAAAGCCGCTCTTCCAGCGCTCGAATGCGTTGCAGTGTGGCGTCTTCAGTTGGGCGGGTTTGCTCTTGGGCCAATGCGGAAATCGCCAGCGCACAGCCCAAGGCCAAGCCTCTCAGCATCGTTTTCATCGAATTGTCTCCGGTGCGGAAAATCAGGAATTATCTGTCGAACGCTTCAGACGCGCCGACCGGGCGAGAGGTTACAGCAGAGAAACGGAGCGGGCAATTTAGCGTGGATGGGGCTTTACGCGGCAACCGGCAGGATGATTCGGAAACAGGTTCCCGCGCCGACTTCGGATTCGACTTTGATGCGCCCGTTATGAAGCTGGACGGCGCGGAAGGCCTGCGCCAGACCGATGCCGCTGCCTTTGGGTTTGGTGGTGTAATACAGGTTGAAAATCTTGTCGCGCGCGTCTTCGGGAATTCCGGGTCCGTGGTCGGTGATGGCGATGTAGACGTGGTCTTCGTCATCGTGACCGGTTTCCAGCACCAGTTTGCCGCCCGCTGGCATGACCTGACAGCCGTTGATGATGATGTTGAGAATAGCCTGTTTCAGCAAATCAGGATCGGCCTTGATGACCAAGGGGCCTTTGCCGTAATGCTCTTCCAGATCAACTCCCTGAGCGCGCGCGTCGGCGGCCAGCAAAATGACTTCGCGCACTAAAACGTTGGCGTCCACCTGAGCCAGTTTCATTTCTACTGGGCGCGTAAAGTCCAGGAAGGTTTGCACGACCCGTTTCAACCGATTGACTTCGGTCATCAGAATGTCCACGTGCGGTTTCGGATCGAGTCCCGCATCCATTTTTGCGCCCAGCAATTCCAGATGCAGCACCATCGCGTGCAAGGGATTTTTGACTTCGTGGGCGACGCCGGCAGTGATGCGATTGAGCGCCGCCAGTTTGGTGGCGAAATCGAGCTGCGTTTCCAATCGCTGCAAGGTTTCAAAATCGCGCAGTGTCAACAAGGCTCCGGCGGGTTGGCCGCGATCATCGAACAATTGCAACGACGCGACGATGGTTTGCGGTTGCTGCGTTCCGTTGACCGGGAAGGTGGCGACTTCCTGCAACGATTGGCCGCTGGTGTAAGCGCGTTCGGCGATAACCGTCAGCGGATGGCTGTAACTCAGCGCGTCCGAAAGTTTCTGTCCGCGCAAGGTGAAGCGACCTCCGCTCAGCATTTTTTCGGCTTCGGGGCTGGCCATAATCACTCGGCGTTCGCGGTCGAGCAGCAAGACACGTTCGGACAAACTGCCGACGACCTGTTGCAACTGGTCGCGTATGGCTTCGATTTCGGTGCGATTTCCGGCAAAGCGGCGTCCGAGTTCGCGCAACCGTTGCGCGATGGATTGCATTTCGACATTGACCGGACGAGCTTCGGCGGGAACGGTGCTTTCGGCTTCAAGCTGTTCGATGCTGTCCATCACTTCGCGCAATGGGAACAGCACCAACCCTGCCGACAACAACGCCGTCAGCACGCACAATCCCATGATGATCGCTCCGAACACCAGACTGAGTTTGACGGTCGGCGACAATTCATTGCGCAGGATCGAAGCCGGGACTCCGGCGACGATTTTGGCAAATGGTTTGTTGTCCAGGTTCAGCGCCCAACTCATTTCGTAAATGTGATCCTGACGCCACAACTGCCAAATCTGTTTGTACCAGCGGGCGGTTTCCAATTGTTCCATCGAAACGACCTTGCCGGAATTCTGCGCTTGAGTGGTTGGGCCGGATTGGGCGATGACCGCACCATCGGTGGCGATGATGGAAACGTATGCGAATTCTTTATCTTCGCCGACATTGGTTTTGATCAGCGAGCGAACCGTATCGTCCAGGCTGATGGCCAGCCGTTGGTCTTCCAGCGGGCGCGTCAGAATGGCTCTTTGCGCAAATGACGAAAGCGGGTCGGCGATTTTCTCGAAGGATTCGCGTTTGGCGGTGGTGTGAGCGTTGAGCAGACGCGCGATGTTAAAGCACAGCAATGTCGCCGTGGCGATTAATACCAGTGAAATGATGACAGTTAAGTGTCGCGTGCGGACACTCGGTTCCCAGCTCATGTGGCTTGCTCAATCTCGTTTGATGAAGCTACAGAGGCGCGGAGCAAACGCCACAGTCTTCTCAACGGAATTTCTGAACCTGAAATCGTGATACGCGGTTTCAGGCCCTGATGCTGACATACGGAAATTTCAATTTCCCGGTGGGAGGAATTTGGGTTTAGGGCTTGTGATTGTGCGTCTCACTTTTCCTGGATTTAAGTATGAGACTGCTTAATCTTTGATCGTTATTTCTGGTCTAATGACTTGGTTTTGTCGTTGGCAATCACTGCCTGAACACTCGCTTGACTGCCAAACACGGCGCTAACTTTAGATTATGTCAGCAGTTGACGCAAGTGCATTCTTAAAAGAGACTTGGCCGCAGCTTTATCACCCAACCCGCAGATCAGGAGGCAACCGAATGAAAACACCTGAACCAAGGCTCAAGCCATTGGCGGATGACGAGCTTGATGACGAAGCCCGCCGCGTCCTGGAACGCGCCAAAATGCAGGGACGTGTGTTGAACATTTTTCGCACTCTGGCTCATCACCCGAAGTTGCTGGAACGTTGGCTGGTGTTTGGCGCTCACGTTCTGAACAAATCCTCTTTGCCGCCGCGTGAACGCGAAATGGCGATTTTGCGAATCGGCTGGTTGTGCGGCAGCAAGTATGAATTCGGCCAGCACGTTTTGATTGGCAGGATGATCGGGTTGACCGACGAAGAAATTCGCCGAATCAAACTCGGAGCCGCTGCCGAAGGCTGGACGGAATCGGAAGCGGCGCTGCTGGCGGCAGTGGATGAGTTGCACGCCGAATCGTTCATCAGCGATCCAACCTGGCAAACGCTGATTCGGCATTTTTCGACGCAGCAATTGCTCGACCTGATCTTTGCTGTTGGCCAATACAATCTGGTTTCGATGGCGCTGAATACGCTCGGCGTGCAACTGGACGAAGGCGTTCCGGGTTTTGATTTGTGATAACAGGCGACTGGTTTGTCAGTCGTGGTCTTTTTGCTTCGCGTGTTAAAATCAATTGCGGAGGTGATCAATGGACAAAACGATCAATCTGGAAATGACCAAAGATCAAGCGGAGCAATTAAAGGAATTGCTTAATGAATGCCTTGCTGCGATGGATCGCGCCAACGAACAAATGGTGAAGGACAATTTAGAGATTGAGCAAAGCCAAGCTCGTACCTGGGCTATTTTGGCCAATTTGCCCGGAGGTATGGATGTGGAAAGAGTTTCTTAGCCTGATCTGGAAAACGCTGAGGTTAAACGAACGGACGCAAGAGAACACCGATAAAATCAAAATTCTTCAGCAGCAAGTCGAAACACTCAGCAAGGCATTGCAATGGCAGCATCAGGAAGTTCAACGTATTAGCGAACGTGAACAGCATGAACGTGAGGTTCTTGCGTTGCAGTTAAAGCACGAACTTGAAAAGCATCAGTTGCAATCAGAGATTGACCGCTTACGCGCTGAGCAAACCTTGCTTACCGCAAAACCAACCGCAAACACAAAAGATAAAAACGAACCTGAATAGGAGCTAGAAACATGAATGTTGTTTCACCCGCCCCACTTTCTCCTTCCGCGCCAAAATCTGGAAAGCTGCGCCGTATCTTGATGATCGTCGTCGCGTTGTTCGGTTTGGTGGCTGCGGCTGTGTTAGTCGTCGGCATGATCGAATTTCCCGAAGATCGTCCGCCCGCCGGATATTCTATCGGCAATCCGGGCAGCGGCGGATTGCGTCGTCCGTTCCCGGCAATGAATCAACGCGCCGACAATCCGACGACGCCGGAAAAAACCGAGCTTGGCCGGTTGTTGTTTTTCGATCCGGTGCTTTCGGGCGACAACACGCAATCTTGCGCGACGTGCCATCACCCGGATTTAGGTTTCAGCGACGCGCGATTCACGTCAATGGGCGTCGGCGGGCAGGGAACCGGTCAGGAACGCGCAGGCGGCAAAGTGCTTCGCCGCAACGCGCCTACGATTTGGAATGCGGCGTTCAGCCACAAATTGTTTTGGGATGGGCGCGCCAACGATCTGGAAGATCAGGCGCGTTCGCCTATCACCGCCGCCGACGAAATGAACCAAAAGCCGGAAGAACTGGTGGAAGAGTTGAAGAAGATTCCCGAATACGTGGCGATGTTCGACAAAGCTTTCAACGGTTCCAACGGTTCGGCAGTGACATTCGACAACGTGACCAACGCCATTGCCGCGTTCGAGCGAACCATCATCACGAACAATTCGCCTTTTGACCGTTACGCTGCCGGAGATTCGTCCGCATTGACCGCCGAACAGCGTAGAGGATTGACATTGTTTCGGTCGTTGAAAACGCGCTGCTTTGAATGCCACGGCTTTCCGACCTTTGCCAATCCTGATTTCAAAGTCATAGGTGTTCCGCCGATGCTCGGTCAATACGCGCAACCGGACGATTTGGGTCGCGCCGAAATCGAAGGCGGCGAGCCGTACAAGCATGCGTTCAAGGTTCCGACGCTTCGCAATATCGCATTGACCGCGCCGTACATGCACAACGGACGCTTTTTGACGCTGGAAGACGTCGTCAACTTTTACGCAGCGGGCGGCGGACACGGCAACGGTTTTGAGTTGCCGAACATTGACGACAAGATTCGCCGCTTTTCGCTGACTTCGGCGGAGCGCAACGATCTGATCGCCTTTTTGCATTCACTGACCGACGAATCGAAGCTGCCGGAATTCCCCGAAAAAGCTCCTTCCGGGTTGCCGGTTGTTCCGCGAATTAAGCCGGGCATCAAGCCTTCAGCGTTGGCCGCCAGAAATCCGGCTTCGTTTACGGCTGCGCCTGTTCAAGCGAAACGTGACCCAACGACCTGGCGCATCAAACCCGGCGAATCCATTCAATCGGCGCTCGACCGTTCGATTGCCGGAGATACGATTGAAATTCATCCCGGTACGTACCACGAAACGCTGTTGATTGACGTGGACAACATCACCATTCGCGGCGTGGTCGAAAACGGCCAGCGAGCCATACTGGACGGAAGAAACATTCTGACCGACGCCGTCATCACGTCTGGCCATCGTTTCACCATCGAAGGATTGATGGTCAAAGATTACGTCAACAACGGCATCACCGTTCACGGATCAACCGATGTCACGTTCCGCGATTTGATTGTCGAAAACACCGGGCTGTATGGCGTTTATCCGGTCGAATCGCGCGGCGTGCTGGTGGAAAACTGCAAGCTGACGAAAATCAGCGACGCGGCGATTTACGTCGGCCAATCGCGCGACATCATCGTCCGTAACAACGAATGTTATGAAAACGTCGCGGGCATTGAGATCGAAAACTGCGTCAACTCCCTGGTCGAAAACAACTACCTGCACGACAACACGGCAGGGATGCTGGTCTTTCTGTTGCCGAACAACCCGTCCAAAGTCGGCAGCGACCACAAAGTCAAAGCCAACCGCATCATCAATAACAACCACGCGAATTTCGGCGATCCGAATGCCATCGTAGGCAAACTGATTCCCGGAACCGGATTGTTGATTATGGCTGCTGATCGTACCGAAGTGACCGCCAACGAAATTCGCGGCAACGATTCGTTCGGTTTGGCGGTGGTGGGATTGGCCGTCGCGTTTCCGAAAGGCACGACTTTCGACGTAGGCGCGATTCCCGAAAGCAATCGTATCCACGGCAACACCTTCGCCGACAACGGACGCAATCCCGCCGGATTGATCAAGGAAGTCGGCGCGAAAAACTGCGACATCTTTTGGGATGGCAGCGGCTGGAACAATTCGTTTGAGCAAGCAGGCGCGAAAAGCTTCCCGATGATGTTGCCTTCAGAAAGCTGGCCGAACCCGCTTCGCCGAGCTTTCACGCGCGCATTCGCCTTTGTCCGGGATCGAATGCTTTGATGATGTTATCTGATGTATTGCGACGGCTTTGGAATGCTGCGGCGAATTCATCGTCGAGTTTCCTGATACCAGATACCCAATACCCGAAACCTGATTTTTGCGAAAAAAAAGCTTTTGACCAAACAGGTTTTTCGGTCAGGTGTCGGGGGGAAGGGATCGGGTTCAGGTTCGGATTTGCTAGCGGTTACAGCGCTGTTGCGGAAAAAGACGATGAAATAACCACGCTTTACGTTGAAAAGGAAGGTTACTCAATGATTCGCCGACTACTCTGTTTGTCTTTGATTGCCGCGTTGTTGTTTGCGCCCGCGAATGCTTTCGCTGTTGCGCCAAAACTCAAGCTGACGGAAAACCGCCGCTACCTACAATACGAAAACGGCAAGCCGTTTTTCTATCTCGGCGACACCGCGTGGGAATTGTTTCATCGCCTGAACCGCGAAGAAGCCACGCTGTATCTGACCAATCGCGCGCAAAAAGGCTTCACCGTTATTCAAGCCGTCGTGCTGGCGCAGCTTGGCGGGTTGACGGTTCCAAATCCTTACGGCGATTTGCCGCTTGCTGGAGGCGACCCCGCCAAACCGAATGAAGCCTATTTCCGCCACGTGGATTTCATCGTCAACAAAGCCGAAGAGTTAGGCTTGTTCGTCGGAATGTTGCCGACCTGGGGAAGCCACTGGGCGCTTGGCAAAGCCGCGTTCAATCCGACGAACGCACGCAGCTACGGACGCTTTCTGGGCGCGCGGTACAAAGACAAACCTATCATCTGGATTTTGGGCGGAGACCGTTCGATCAGCAACGACGCCGAACGCGCGATCATTGACGCGATGGCTGCCGGTTTGACCGAAGGCGACGGCGGCACGCATCTGAAGACTTTTCACCCAATTGGACCGGGAATGTCTTCGATCAAGCTGCACGACGCGCCCTGGCTGGATTTCAATATGTTTCAGTCTTCTCACGCCGCGCGCGATCACGACACAGGGTTGTACGTAGAAACCGATTACGCGCTGAAACCTGTCAAACCTACGCTGGACGGCGAACCGCGTTATGAAGGCATTCCCGTAGGCTTTTACAATCGCAACGCCACCGGCATTGATCGCTTTGACGATTACGACGTGCGCCAGGCCGCGTATTGGTCATTGCTGGCCGGAGCCTGCGGTTACACCTACGGCAACAACAACATTTGGCAGATGTTCAAGCCGGTGACTTCGGGATCGGTCGGCGATTCCAACCGTATGCGCGATTTGTTCGGATTGCCCGGCAGCATCATCGGAGCCAACATCCCCTGGCATGAAGCGTTGGATCATCCCGGAGCCTTCCAGATGCGACACGTTCGCCGATTGTTTGACGCATTGCCATTCACCAAATTGATTCCCGACCAAACCTTGATCCTGAACGGCCCGACCACTGGCGGAGCCAAGATGCGCGCCGCTCGCGCCAGCGACGGTTCGTTTGCCATGTTCTACACGCCTCGCGGAGAAAGCTTCACGCTGAACAAAAACGTCATCAAAGCCGACCAGCAAAGACAGTATTGGTTCGACCCGCGTTACGGCATCGCCTATTCAATCAAGGATCAGGACAATTGGGGTATCCAGACGTTTACGCCGCCAACCAGCGGACGCGGGAATGACTGGTTGTTGGTGCTGACAGATGCAGCAGCAGGATTCAAATTGCCGGGCACAGCGCAGTAGGATTTTGACAAAGTAAACAAGTCAGTGTTTGAGGGTAGACACAATGAGAATCATCAGCCGAAAAGCTTTGCGTGAGTTTTGGGAGGTGCATTCGGACGCCGAACATCCGCTCGAAGACTGGTATCGAATTACAAAGCATGCTTTTTGGCTAAATATAGCCCAAACGCGAAGGGACTTTCCACATGCCGATCCGGTCGGTGATTGCACGGTGTTCAACATCGGTGGAAACAAATATCGCCTCATTGCCAAGATCAGATACAATAAACAACGGGTTTACATCACCAATGTTTTGACCCACAAGGAATACGACAAGGAGAAATGGAAAGATGACTGCATTGGTTAAATCGAAAGCGAAGGCCAAATCCAAACCTCGCCGCGCCACCACTGACGAAGCGGCCATCTTCGATCGCCGTAAATATGCGGCCTTACTCTCGCGTTCTCTGCCTATGGTTATCACCACTGAAGCCGAATACGAACAGACGCTCGACGAAATCAAACGCCTACTGCGCAAAGGCGAATCCAACCTGTCGACCGAAGAAGACCGCCTGCTTGACCTGCTTTCCACACTGGCTGAGAACTGGGAAGAAGCCCATCACGAAATCCCTGAAGCTCCCGGCCATCGCATCCTGCAACATTACATGCAAATTCGCGGCTTGCGGCAAATAGATTTGCAGCCAGTCTTCGGCTCGCGCGGTGTTACTTCAGCAATCGTCAATGGCAAGCGTCCCATTACAACGGAACAGGCTAAACAACTTGGCTCGCTTTTTGGCATCTCGCCTGCAGTCTTTACCTGATGGAGTAAGCAAATGTTAAGGGATCGAAACAAGTTGCAGTTTTGTCAGCAATAGCCGAATCACTCTTAAGATGCCGGAAAAATGCCTAATCAACCCAAGAAACATCATTATGTTCCTCAGTCATTATTACGGCGTTTTAGCGTAAACAACGACGGCTCTTCACTATACGTTTTCGACAAAACAAGGCTGGAGAGCTTTAAGTCATCTATTCTCAATGCTGGCTCCGAGAATCATTTTCACTCCATTGAAATCGAAGGCAAGATTGTCTCTTTTGAAGGACTATTTCAATCAAATGATGATCAGCTAGCTCGACTATTAAATACGGTGATAAATGATCGGAGTCTGAAAGGCCTTACGTCCCAAGATAGAGTTGCCCTTACAGAAGTCGCAGTAGCCCAAATTGTTCGAACCAAGATGGCGAGAACGACCATGCGCTCTTTTGCCGAACAGTTTGCAGTTGTCTTACAGGAAGCGGGGATAGAGCCGAAAGAAGTTGACGGCTTTTCCATTCCAACTGAACAAGAAGTTCGCCGAGCAGCACTCAGTTCATTCTTGGACATTCAGAAGCATGTAGATGCTCTTCGAGCTAAGCGACAGATATTAATCCACGCGACTGGATCGGAGACTTTTTGGATTTCTGACAATCCAGTAGTTCTTCATAACACGTTCCCTTACGGAGAGTTGGGCTTGGCTTCCCCAGGCATCGAAATCTACTTTCCAATATCATCTGAATTGGCACTTGGATTTTTTTGTCCAAGCATCAAATTGAAAATTCAACAAGCTCTTTCCCTCAAGCCTGCAGGGTTTGATTTACAAAAATACACTGAGATTTATCGAGGATTTCAAACTGGAGACTCAATCTCATTTGGAAAAGAAACTGTTCCTTTTCTTAATTCGCTTCAAGTTACGCGTTCTTCTCGTTTTCTCTATGCATCAAAAAATGATTTCGACTACGCTCGCCAGATTTTGCAACTCCACCCCGAAGCGCAAGACGTACGATCTTTATTTTCTGTTGGCCGTTTAGGCCAAGGCCTGCCCCCACGGCTTGAGATGCCCCCAGGTTTGTGGATTGTCTTTTATGGGAATAAAAATCATTACATGATCGAAGTAGATAGCTGGGTCGAGGACTCTGCGTTTCTGGAGTTCGAAACTAGCGATGCAGGAACGTTGAGAGCGATACTTGAGGATCAGCCTCTCAACCGAGCAATTCTCTTTCAGGACGGTTTTGAACGCATGGGGATGCTTGAAGCGCAAATTGAAGTCTTGCGAGAATATGCGCCTTTTTACGTACGCATCACACATCGAAACGAAGCACTCAATCATCTGTTGGGACTACTACACACTCGAAACAAATGAGTAATCAGGTAACGAACTCACAACCTAGCCTTCCACTTGAAGTTCAAAACTGTTCCGCTTGGTATGGCGCTGACATGGCGAAGCGCGGCGATTGGATTGAACTACTTTCCGAAACTGAAATTACAGAAATTGAAACTGCGACGAAACGGTTGGCAGACGCCGCAATCGAAATCGCTGCGATTCGCCGCGAAGACTTTCCATTGCCGACGCTCAGCCAACGATTGCAAGAAATCCTCGGTGAAGTTCTGAACGGGCGAGGCTTTGTGCTGATTCGAGGCTTGCCGGTGGAGCGTTGGTCGCGGCGAGAAGCGGCGATTGCGTTTTATGGAATCGGCGCGCATCTGGGAAATGCTCGTTCGCAGAATGCGGCGGGACACGTGCTCGGCCACGTCAGAGATTTAGGGCTTTCCAGCAGCAATCCGAATGTGCGGATTTATCAAACACATGAACGCCAGACGTATCACACGGATTCCTGCGACATTGTCGCCTTGTTGTGTCTGCAACCGGCAAAATCCGGCGGCTTGTCGAGTCTGGTCAGTTCAGTCACGATCTTCAATGAAATGCGAAAACGGCGCCCTGATTTGCTGGCAGAGTTGTTCCAGCCCATCGAAACCGACCGGCGCGGCGAAGTTCCGGAAGGCGCAAAGCCATTTTTCAGCATTCCGGTGTTTAACTGGCACGAAGGATTTCTGTCCACAATTTACCAGCGGCAATACATCGAATCGGCGCGGCGGTTTGCAGAAGTTTCGCCGTTGACCGCTCGCCAGGTTGAGGCGCTGGATTTGTTCGATTTGCTGGCCAACGACCCGGCAATACATTTGAATATGGAGTTTCGGCGCGGCGATGTGCAGTTGGTTCACAACCACACCTTGCTGCACGACCGCACGGCGTTTGAAGATTGGCCGGAACCGGAGCGCAAACGGCATTTGCTGCGATTGTGGCTGGCTCCGCCGCAAGCGCGCCCGTTGCCAATAGTGTTTGCGGAGCGTTATGGTTCTGTCACTCCCGGCGACCGAGGAGGCGTCGTCGCCCAAAACGGCAGATTGGTGGCTCCGGTGGACGTCGAATGAGTTGCACGTTCATCTGCAGAGATTGATTGCAAATACAAAGGAACGCATCCAATGAAAAAACAAAACCTGATTGCGCTGTTAATGTTGTTCGTCGGATTGGCTGGCAGTGTGCTGGCGCAGCAATACCAACAGGCTCGGCGCGAAGAGCGCGAATTGATTCTGCGCGAATTGCGCAGCCGCATTTATAACGATGAACGCCGCGATTACGACGTGCGCATCGAAACTGCCGAATCGGCGTATTCCAACCGCGACGAAACGCTGGTTCGCGGACGCGCTCGCATCAGCAGCGGTGGCGCGAACTGGCAAACCATCTGGTACGAAGGTTCGATTGACATTCGCCGCAATCGCGCCAGCAATCTGCGCTGGGGTTATGACGACAATCGAGGCGGCAATCGTGACCGGGATCGTGATCGGTACGACGACCGTTCGGGGCAATCGGGCGTTCTGCGCGAAGGCCGCTACGAAATGGAATTGGTGGCCACGCGGCGGCTGCTTTCAGTCGGCAGAGACGGGCGAACCGTGGTGCAGGCTTCCGGCTCAGGCCGATATTCGCAATGGGACTTACAGGATGCGGGCAACGGGTATTACTACATTTTGTCCGCCGACACGGGCGAGGCCCTGACCGTTGCCGGACGCGGAGAGAGCGGCGACGATGTGATTCTGACTCGATTGCAACGAGGCAATGAAAATCAATTGTGGTTGGTAAGACAGGGGCCGGACAACGGATATTGGTTTTCTACGCGGCGAGGCAAAACTTTGGATTCGCCGTCCAGCGCGCGGTTTGATGGCGGGCGAATGCAGATTTACAACCACAACGGCGAAGCCAATCAGCGGTTTGTGCTGCGGCAAACGGACAGTTACGGACGCGACCGCGATTCCAACCGCGACCGCGATTATCGAAATCGTGACCGCGATCAAAGTTACGGCGGATACGCGCAATCGGGAACTTTGACCTGGCGTGGCCGAGTGGATGACGTGACGTTGCTGGAAATCCGCGACCGTTCGGTTCGGGATCGAGTGGTTTCCGGCCAACCGGCGCAGCGCGTGAATTACAATTTCAGTTCAGCGTTGCCGCGCAGCGAAGTCCGCGTTTCGGTAGATAAACGCAAAGGCCGAGGTGAAGTCCGCGTTGTCGAACAACCGAATCGTCGCAATGGTTACACGGCGATCATCGAGATTCGGGATTCTTCGGGCGGCGCGGCGGATTACGAAATCGAAGTTCGCTGGAATTGAGTAAGGCCGTTTTTTTTAGCCGCAGATCAACGTTGAGAAACGCTGATCTGCGGCTTTTTGCGTTTATCCGCGGCGGTGTTGATTCGGTTGAGTTGCGTGGAGTGTGCCAACGCGATTTCGCACAGCGGCGAATTGAGTTTCAATTCCACAGGCGGATCGTTGGGCTGGTTGCGGTTGTTATCGGAATTGTCCACGTAAGCGGTGACTTCTATGCGCGTGCCGCGTGGAAGCTGGACAGGCGTTTTGAAAAAGTAAGCCGGTTGCCAGTCGTAGCGGTAATCGCGCGCGACGATCAACACTTCGATGGAACCATCCGGGCGAATCGCTTTGGCTTCGACCGATTTGGCGAACGGGAACAACAGCGGGCGGATCGAAATAGCTTCGGAAGTTTGAGCGATAGTCGTCGCAACTTTAACTACGTGATTTTCAGTGTTTGCTGGAACCGTGACCGACGCTGCGGCAATGGCTTCGGTGCGGACAGATTTCGTCGCGGTTTCTTTGGCGAAATAAAGCGCCAGACGGCTGCGGTCGGTCGCCGCTTCGTCTGTGTTGTGATAACGGATTTGCAGGACGATTTCCTCTCCGGCGCTCAGTTTCCGTCCGATGCCTGCGGGCAAACGAGTCGCCGTTTGACCAGGAACCCACACGCCAAGCGTTTCGCCGGTTATTACTCCACAAGAAGATTTGCCGGAAGCTTTATACAATCTATTGAGACGGTGAAAAGACGCGCTGTGGAGGACGGTTCCGTTGCCGGGTTGAAAATCAATCGCCGACAACGAACGCGCTTCTTTCAAATTGGTCGGCAAAATAAAACACCTAGTTTCTTCATCGTTTTCCGCCGAAAGCTTTACTTCTTCGGATTGCAGCACCAAATCCGGCGCGCCCAGCGGCCAGCCATTGCCGGAAATCAACTGTTCGATTTCTTCACGCGGATAATCCTTCACGTCGCCGCGCGGAGCGCCGCCTTCGATCCACGAGACCAGCAATTCAGTGTCGCGCTGGGTCAGCAGGTAATCGTGCTGGAATCGTCCGTAACCTTTGACGGCTTGAAACGGCATCATACGTTTTTCCAACACTTCTTCCTTGATGGCTTTGGCCCATGGACGCGCTTCTTCGTAAGTGGTCAATGGAATGTCGGCTTTGATCTTGTTGGGCGCGTGGCAACCCAGACAGTTGCGTTCCAGAATGCGAATGACTTCCTTGTTGAACATCACCTTGGTGGTGATGGGTTCGTGCGTGCTGCCGGTTCGCGTGGTCAGAAACACCGCAGCAAAAACAATTACGACGATTACGAAAAGGCGACGAAGGCACATAACAGATTTCACGTAAAAGGGTTCAGAAAATGCCGAACATAGAAGTGATTGCAGGCAAAACCAGACCAGCGACCACCAGAATGGCCAGCATCCAGATGATTGTTTGAACGAATTTTTGATTTCGCATGGTTATTCCCTCCGGCAAGAGAATAGGCCACAGATCGCAGCGAGTGCAATCTGTGGCCTGTCCGGGTTCAATCTGGCAAAGAGCCTTATTTCTCGCTGCTGGTCGTAATTGCCGCCGGTTTGTCTGTCGGCTTGGCCGGAGCGGCTCCGTCGTTGTAATAGCTCAACCAGCCGATCATCATTTCTTCCCAGGTTTGATCGCCCCAGCGAACGGCTTTGGTCGGATCGGGGTTGTATTTGTTGTTGACCGAATTGTCGTAATGCGCCGTGCATTCGATCTTGGTTCCTTTGGGAATGGCGACCGGCGATTTCGGCACATAGTAGGTTTGCCAGTTGAAATCGTACTTGGGCACGCTCAGCAAAATTTTCGACGTGCCATCGGGGAAATGCGCTTTGATTTCAAAATCCTTTCCGCGCAAATGCATGTGCGGCATGAAGCTGGTGATGTGCGACGCTTCCTGGAAAGTGTAAAACGCCTTCACTTCGTGATTGGTTGCGCCTGCCGGAATTTCAAATCCGGTGTTCAGCACAGGGCGAGTCAGCACTTGATGCTTGGGCGGTTCTTTGGCGTATTTCAAACCGATGGTCGTGATGTCGGTCGTCGCTTTGCCATTCGGCGTGTAATGCATTTGGAATTGCAGCACCGCACCTGCCGGAATTTTCTTGGCGTATCCGTCAGGGAAAGTCGTCGGCTGTTCGCCCGGAGCAAACCCGGCCAGCAAGTTACCGTCGGTGCGCGTCGGATTTTTCGGGTCTTGGATGAAGACGATCACGTGGTGCATGGCTTCGCGGCCAGTGGCGCGAATTTCCGCCGCTGTCACCCAACGATCTTCCGTGAAATTGGTCGGAACTTTGAAATACAGGTACGGCACAACGCCGTCTGCCGGGATTTTCTGTTCGGGAATCGAAAACGTCTCATCGGGTTTGCCGATGTTCCAGCCCATTTCGAACTTCGGCGCGGGCGGCATGTCTTTGGGATCGCCCTCTTTGGCTCCGCCATTCACCCAGGCAACGATCTTGTCAATGTCGGCTTGTGCCAGGCGGCGATCATTTGCCCATTCGCCGTGGTTCGGGTCGGCGTGCCACGGAGGCATGACTTTGCCTGCGACCTGTTCTTTGATGGATTTCGCCCACGGGCGAACTTCCTTGTAACTCATCACCGAAAACGGGGCGACCTCGCCCGCGCGATGGCATTCGGCGCAGCTTTTGTAAAAGATCGGCGCGATGTCTTTGCTGAAGGTGACTTCCTTGGCGGCATTCGATTTGGTGTCGTTGGCGCTGACGATTGGTTGTGAAAACAACCCGACGGCCAATGCTGCGGCTGTAATCGAGATCAAGAACAATTTGCGATTCACAGTGATAGTCCTCTCTGCTGGTTGATTAGTGACTCGGGTTTTTCGGAAAACGAATGGGGCAGAGCATAACCGCTGCCCATTAAAAGTTCTATTTGCTCAAGATATTTGTCGTCTTGGAATTGTTCGGTCGAAACTCACATGCCTTTATACAAACAAGGCGCGAAAACCCTGCGAAATTGTCGCAAGTTTTTTCGCGCTTTCAAACCTTGCAGCAAATTTGCCTCAATAAGAGGACAACAGGCTAGCTGGGCAATTGCCCCGGATAGCTAGAAATTCTTTCTTGCAACCATTGATTAACTAAAATCTCAGGTTGCAAATGCTCCTGTTTGGCGATTTCAGACACGCGGCGAACGATTTCCTCATCAACAGCAATCATCCAGGTAGACCGTTGAAGGTTCACATCGAAATGAGCTTCAGGCATTTGATCCAAATAATCGCCCAGGTCGTGATTGTCGAAAAAATCAACCATCTCATCGAGCGAAGAGAATTTTGGCAATGTTTGTGGATTATTTTCTGCCATACCATTTCCTTTCTTTGTCGGCCATATCTCTGGCGCTCAGAATCAAAGCCTCTTTGGTTTTCTTGTAAATGAAATAGGCAACCAAGTATCTACCTGATGATGCCTGTCCCAAAGCCAGATAAACATCCTCACCTTACCGCTCGCCTTTTTCTGCAAACCGGAACTTCGGGGTAGCGGCCAACATCTGTTCAACTTCAAAGGTTTCGACATGATGCTTGACCGCCAGCTTTTCTACCACATTTCTTGCCCAGATGATTCCTTCAATGTTCATTGGCTCGTCGTTGGATCACCCTTCTTTTTTGCTTTGATTGTGCGGTCACCCAGTTGAACTGTCGCTTCGATGATTTCGCCTTTTTCGTTGCGGGTGAAGGTCACGAAGTTTTGAATTTCCCGAATGAAAAATTTGTCCGCCGCTTCGGGCACCATTTCGATGCGTGGTTGGCCGGCAATTTCGGCGTATAACTCTTCGCCGACCTGCACGACATTCAGTTTCATCAACCCGGCGTCGTATTTGCCGACAAATGCCGCCAGCGCTTTGGCGTCCATACCTGCAACGGCTTTGCGTTCGGGGATGTAATCCAGATAGCCAATCAGCATTTCGTCATAGGTCGGATCGCCCCAGCGAACGTCTTTGGTCGGGTCGGGGTTGTATTTGTTTTTGGCCGAGTTGTTGAACGTCGCCGTGACCTGAAGCTTCGTTCCTTTGGGAATGAATTTAGGTTTGGCCAGCGCGTAATTCGTTTGCCAGCCGAAATCGTAATTCGGCACGTTCAACAGCGTTTCGGTTTTGCCATCAGGATAAGTCGCCTTGTATTCCATCGCCGCGCCGCGATAGTGCATGTGCGGCATCATCGAAAACAGCGTGATGTCTTCTTTCGGCTGCCAGCAAGCCGTCGCTTTGTGCGCTTCGGCTCCGGCGGGAATTTTGAAGAAAACGTTGCTGATGCCGCGTTTGATCATTCGTTTTTTGGGCGGTTCTTTGGCGAAGATCAGCCCAACGGATGAACGGTCTTTCTGCTCAGAACCGGCGACTTTGGAATAATGAAGCTGGAAGATCAGTGTCGCTCCGGCAGGAATTTTCTTGGCCACGCCGGTTTCAAACACTTCCGGCGGCATTCCCGGAGCGTAACCGGCAAGCACATCGCCCGCGTCGTCTTCGCCGAATTTGCCATTGCAGCCGTCATCGTTGACCTTGGCGTCCATCTTCACTCGCTGCAAAAATCCTTCGCGGTAAAAGATGGAATTCGGGCCGTCATCCGAAAACATCTTTTGCAATTCTTCCGGACTGAGTTTGGCGTAATCCTTTCCTCCGGGAGGTGCCACAAACGCCAGAATGTGATGCACGATGCGCCGATTGCCCGGACGCGCTTCGGCCAACTGAATGTATTTGTCTTCAGTGAAATTGGTGGGCACAGCGAAATACTGGTATTCATCCGGCCCGCTGGCGGCCAGCGTGAATTCTTCGCGCATGCTCAACACGACGTCAGGTTTGCCAATGCGCCAACCTTCGATAAATTTCGGAGCGGCGGGCAAATCCTTCGCATTGCCTTCGATGGCTCCGCCGTCCACCCAGGCAGTGACGGTATTGATCTCGGCTGGCGTCAAACTGGGATTGTTTTTGAATTCGCCGAAGTGCGGATCGGCGTGCCAGGGAGGCATTTCCTTGCTGACGACTTTTTCCTTGATCGCTTTGGCCCACGGACGCACGTCCTTGTAACTCAAAACAGAAAAAGGAGCCGTTTCACCTGCGCGATGACAATCGGCGCAGCTTTTGTAAAAGATCGGCGCCACGTCTTTGGTGAAAGTGACCTTCTTGGGATTGGTTTTAGCGCTGGAAACTGGAAGCATCAACAGCGCCGCCGCAATGCACGCGACGGCCAGAATAGCGATTCGTGATTTTTTCATAGCCTTCTCTTGATTCATTGATCTTTAGTTTGCCCAGAAATTAGAAAGCGGATTGGAAATTCTAAAATTCCGCAATCCGCAATCTATAACTCCGTAATTGTAAAGTTACTGGCCGCTGCCGCTCGCTGCCGCTTCTTTGACTTTCTTGGCGCGGTTGTTACCGATCAATGCTTCAACGACTTCGCCTTGCGCGTTTTTGACGATCGTCAAATCCATGTCGGAATTTTGCAGGAAGAACTGCGTTTCCGACATCGGGGTGAAGACCATCTTCGGCTGCAGCGGGACCTGCACCACCAGATTGTTACCTTCGCGCGTCACCGAAGCCAACACACCGGGACGGACTTCGTATTTGCCGGTGTATTTGTCCAGCAGTTCCGGCGCGAGTTTGGCGACAGCGGGCATTTCCGTGACATAGTCAATGAAGCCCATCATCATTTCGTCGTAGGTCGGTTCGCCGTGCCGAACGTCTTTGGTCGGATCGGGGTTGAATTTGTTTTTCGCTGAATTGTCGAAATAGCCAGTAACCATCAGCCGCGTGCCCGCTGGCAACCGTTTCGGTTGTTTCAGCAGGTAGTTGGTTTGCCACGCAAAATCGTAAGCCGGGACGTTCAACAACACTTCGGATTTTCCATCCGGATAAAACGCTTTGTATTCCATAGCCTTGCCGCGCAGATGCATGTGCGGTTCCAGCGCGTACAACGTCGTGTCGCGTTTGAACGTGCGGCAAGCCGTCACTTTATGGTTTTCGGCTCCGGCGGGAATCTTGAAGAAGATGTTGGCGATGGAATTGGTCGTCACCAGTCGCTGCGGCGGTTCTTTGGCAAAGACCAGCCCGATCATCGAACGATCTTTTTCGACTTTGTCATTGCCGAGCGTTTGATTGGAATAGTGAATCTGGAAACGAATCGTCGCGCCAGCCGGAATTTTGCGCGCCGTACCAGCGGCGTAAATATCGGGATTACGTCCGGGAGCGTAACCGACAAGCATATTGTCTCCGCCGCCGCGACGACCGTTCGGGCCGCAACCGTCGTCTTCCACCGGCTGGTCGGCTTTCATGCGCATCAAAAAGCCATCGCGATACATCGGAGAGTTTTTCAGCGCCGCTTCCATCATCTTTTGACGTTGTTCAGGCGTGCCCGCCATCGTCGGAGCGCCTTTAGGCACGATGAAGGCGATGATGTGATGCACAATCTTGCGATTGCCCGGACGGGCTTCGGCCATCGAAACATACCGGTCTTCAGTGAAATTCGTCGGCACGTCGAAGTATTGGTATTCATCAGCGCCGGGTTTGTAGGCGTATTCTTCGGGAATCTGGATAACCAGATCGGGCGTGGAAATGCCCCAACCTTCGGTGAATTTCGGAGCGGGCGGCAAATCTTTCGGATTGCCTTCCGCAGCGCCGCCGTCCACCCACGCGACTATGGTGTCAATTTCCGCCTGTGTCAGCGAAGGATTGTTTTTGAATTCGCCAAAGTGCGGATCAGCGTGCCAGGGAGGCATGACGCGATTGGCCACTTTTTCCTTGATGGATTTGGCCCAGGGACGAACGTCTTTGTAGCTCAACGTCGAAAACGGCGCGCTTTCGCCCGGACGATGACATTCGGCGCAACTTTTATTGAAGATCGGCGCAATGTCTTTGCTGAACGTGACGTTTTTGGCGTTTTTGGTGGTGGTAGTGTCGGCCTGAGTAGTGGCGATAAATGCCAAACCGACGACCAGGCACAACGTGATGGCGGCGACGAATGACGAAGTTCTCTTGATCCGCATTGTTCTCTTTGCTCCCTCTGCTCCAATGGTTGAAATGTTGAATCTGTAAGCGCGAAACCCGCGATTGCGCGGCGGAATTTAAGCGGCTTGATGATTCAAGTCAAGCCGCTATTGCCTTAGTTGTACAAGGACTTCCGGCATTCTGACCCGCCGGTCAAGGTAATTAGTTGACCGGTCAGACAGATAACCGCTCGGCAGTGAATGAACGCTCAATCATTTTTTTCTTCCTCGGTGAGTGCCAACGACGGTCGTCAGGTTTCAGCGACGCTGAGCATTACGAAAATTGTCCGGGCTGGGGATGCGAAATTTTGCCGGGAACGCAGGCGTCCCGCCTGCTGTAATAAAAAATGCGAAGCATCCGAAGTTGTCTTCTTTTGCAAAGGCGATCACGCAACCGACTTCAAAAATCCCAACAGCGCTTCAGTGACTTCCGCCGGGCGTTCGATCTGTACCCAATGGCCTGCGCCTTCGATCATGACTTTGCCGCGCAGGTCAGCCATCCATTTGTCCATTCGCTGCACGGTGTCGCCGCCGCCAAATTTCAGCACAGGGTCTTTGGTTCCGGCGATGAAAAACGCGGGCTGTTTGATCTGGCCTGTTTCCACGCGATCCAGTTGCGGCGTCAGTTCGACGTTGCGGTCAATGTTGCGATACCAGTTGATCGGCCCGCGAAAGCCGCTCTGTTCGTACTGCGCAACGTAATAATCCATGTCTTCTTCCGTCAGCCAGGATGGCAGTTGTTCAGGATCAGGCAAGCCGTCCAGAAACTTGGCCGAAGCAGGCTTTTTGCTAAGCCGAAATCCAGACGGAAAATCGCCCGAACCGGAGTAATAAATCATGCGCAGGCTGCGGCGAATATCGGCTTCGAATTCGGCTTCGGCGACGCCGGGTTGCTGGAAATAAACCATGTACCAGAAATTGTCGCCGAAAGATTCCTGCCGCGTCAGCGTGTTCGCTTTCCATCGCGTGTAGGGAACGCTCAACCCGGCGACGGCTTTGACGCGGTCGGGATGCAGCAACGCCGTATGCCAGGCGACGGGCGCTCCCCAATCGTGCCCAACGACAATGAAGCGTTCGTGCCCCAAGGCATCGGCGATGCCCACCACATCGTTGGTCAATTCGATGATGTTGTAGGCTTCGATTTCCGCCGGTTTGTCGCTGCCGCCGTAGCCACGCTGATCCGGCACAGCGACTTGAAAGCCAGCCGCGACCAGCGGATCAATCTGATGCCGCCACAAATACCAACACTGCGGCCATCCGTGCAGCAAAATCACCAACGGCCCTTTGCCTTCGACCACGGTGCGCAACCGTATGCCATTGGTTTCGATCATCTGAAAATTTCGCTTCTGCAAGATATTCCTCCTGAAAGGGAGAAGTGTTCAGGTAGTCGTGACGTCTACGACAAGGGAAGGAGCGATGTGAGCCAAGCGATTGTCGTTTGTCCAAAATTCGTCGCTGTTGTTGTGCAAAGCTGTTGCTAAATGAACAGCATCAGGAGTTTTCAGCCCGGCAAAATCAGCGCGCAATCGCGCCGCTTGTCGGAAGACATCACGTTCAACTGGCAACATTTCAACCTTGTCGAACCAGAGTCGGAATTTGTCCAACAAGAGCTGATTCTTTTTTCTCAGCGGCAAAACCAGGCATTCCATCTCGGTCAATGCCGAAACCTGAATTACCACTTCAGCAGTTTGTGCCTGTTTGGCCAGCCGATTTTCAATTAACGGTTCGAAGGTTTGATTTTGCTCCACCAAGTAGATGGCAACACACGAATCGAAATAAACGCGCAACCGATTCAATCCCATGACTCACGTGCCTCCAAAATCTGCGCTTCCATTTCTTCCGCTGTTGGCAGGGCGCTTTCAGGCAGACGGTTTTCGCGCAGAAATTGAAGCACTGCCAGAGCATTGCCTTGGGGAGTGGCCGTATCATTTGCTGTGCTCAACAGAGTCACAATGGCAGGACTTGTTTGAGTGACGTGCAGAGGCTCCAATAAACGCACACTGCCATCAATGCTGACTTCGGCTCTGACTGTTTGTAGCATCGTCGTTGTTCTCCTTTCGCGAGCAATCCTAGCACTTAGCTCAACACTCTGTCGCGCCATCGTCGGATGCTGGTCATATCCAAGCGCTCTCCTTTGAATTCAATTTGCTTCACTGGCTTGGTTCCATTCTGGCTTTCGCGCTGCAAGACGCTGGAGATTTCCATCCAGCGGACTTCGGCGAATTCCAGCTTGTCTCTGCCAATGGAGCGTTCATCGTCAGTAGCAAAAGTTCCAATCACCAGCATTACCGGATGCGGCTGTTTCAGCCAGTAATCCACCCAGCGAGCGTCTTTGATTGCAAAAACTTCTGTTCCGTCTTTCCGCTTTTTCAGGTGAGAGTTGCCAGATTTCAGTTGCAGATAAAGCCGCCGCCCCGTGCCTTTGCCATCGTCGTCGGTGAACTCCAACTCCATATCAATGCCTTCGTCTTCCGTGCCGGGAATCTCGAAACTTTTCTGATCCGCGCTGGCAATTCGAACTCCTACTTCCAGCGCCAGTAGTTTGCCTTTGCGCCGTGAATCCAGCCGGATGACATCTTCGGCTTGCATGCCTTCGACTTGTTGACGAACGGTTTCGCTGGCAAACAGCTTTTCCAGTTCATCCCAAAGGTCAAAGCGTTTTTCGCAGATGTCGCATTCCACTGAAGCCGCCGTCTTTTTCGCCAGCAGCTTTTGCATCAACACCTGCGGATTGCCTTTGGGCGTGCCGCAATGCGGACAGATGTAATATCGCAACCGCTCGGCTTTCTCGCTGTGGTTTTGCAGGTGCGCGTGGATGTAGTTGGCGAAAATCACTTGTTCCTGTTTGGTCACACCCGGCGCGAAGTAAATGCTGATGTCGCCGCTGCCTGCGGCTTCGCGTGTCAGCTTGATGCCCATGTGATGAGCGCCGTCCAGTGTTTCAAAGTCCGCCGCTTCGCGCCAAAGGTCTTTCAGTTTGAATGATTCGCTGTCGGCCAGTTTGACCACCAGCGTGGCGTAAATGTCGTCCAGGTACCCAGTCACTGCGTAGCTGACAAACACCGATGGATGTTTTTCCAGTGTGGGGCGTTCGCGTCCGCAATGGCTGGGGAAAACCAGTTTGTCGCCCTGGCGCAAACACAAACCGCGATCTTCCAGTTGGCGCTCCATTTCACGCAACACGACTCGCTCTTCGGCTTCCGGCAATCGCTTCATTTCCAGAATGCTGCCGTCGCGCTCTACGGTCTGAAATAACAGCTTTCCTTCGGCAATGCTGCGTAAAGGCAAACAGCCAAGTTCGGAAGGGTCTTGGCGAATGGTGCGGATCACGGCTTGGGCGTAAGCGTTCACCCATTCCGGTTGGAGCAGGATGTAAGTTCCATACTCTAAATCCTTTAACGCTCCGGGGCCGTCCAGCAATCCGATCACCGTTTGCAATACTTCATCCGTGAAGCGCGATTCTTCCGGCAATCGTTTCCACAGCATTTCGCGCAACTCCTTGAAGGTCAGCAGCACTTCGCCTTCATCGCGCAACTTCAAGATTTCGTCTTTGAGTTGTTTGAAGATCAGCGGTGAGGTGCGCCGCTCCATCGTTTCCCACGGAATGCCTTCGGTGATTGCCTGGCTGAGCGCGTCGCAGCCCGTGCCTTCCTTGGCGCTAGTTTCAAAGTAACGAAAGCCTTGCTGGGCGGCGAACTCCTGCAACTTAGTTCGGCTGGCCCTGAATCCGGCATCTGTGCGACCGGCCACAATCAGCAAAGGCGTATTGTCCGGCACGCAGCGTCGCAGAGCGGTTTGCCATTCGCGCAAACCGGGCAAAACATCTTCCTTGTCCGCATCGAAAAGCAGCAGAATCATTGCTGTGCGATCCATATAAAGCTGATGCACCAATCGCTGGTCAGCCTGCCCGCCGAAGTCCCACAGCCAAATTTCTTTCTCCAAGCCTTCTACAGTGGAAACGTCTGGAAGTTGCCATTGCGTAGACCAAGCTCCGACTGTGGAACCATCGCTCGGCTTCCACTCGCCGGTTGCCAGACGGTGAGCCAATCCGGTTTTCCCTGAACTTGTATCACCGACGAGCAATACTTTGGCGTTCGTGTATTGGACTTGATCGGGCGCGGTTGGCAAGGCCGGTACGGTGACTTGCGGTGGTGTCTCAGTAACAAATTCCGACAAATCCCAAATCCGGATGCCACCTCTTTGATCCCCGGAGAAGGCACGGCGTTGATCGGCGCTCCAGGCCACACTCCTGATGCCGCTCGTGTGACCTTCGAGTACGCGCAAGCAGCGCCCTGTCTCCACGTCCCACAGCCTGACGATTCCATCATTTGAGCCGGAGAGGGCGTGGCGACCATCGGCCTTGCACGCAACGCTCCTAACGACGCCCGTGTGGCCTTCGAGTATCCGCAGGCAGTGCCCGGTCTCTACATCCCACAACCGCACGGTCTTGTCCTCGGAACCGGAGAGGGCACGGCGTTGATCGTCGCTCCACGCTACTGCCCAGACGAAGTCAGTGTGGCCTTCGAGTACGCGTAAGCAACGCCCCGCCTTCACGTCCCACAGCCGTACAGTCTTGTCCCAAGAACCAGAGAGGGCACGGAGCTGATCGCCACTCCATGCCAAGCTATAGATTGCGGCGGTGTGGCCTTCAAGTACACGTAGGCAGCGCCCCGTTTCCACGTCCCATAACCGCACGGTCTTGTCTGGGTGTCCTGAGCCAGAGAGGGCGTGGCGTTGATCAAGACTCCACGCTACGCTTAGGGCACGGTTCGTGTGGCCTTTGAGGACACGCAGGCAGCGCCCTGTTTCCACATCCCACAGTCGCAGAGTATTGTCATTAGCGGCGGAGAGGGCGTAGCGTTGGTCTGGGCTCCAGGCTACGCTTGAGACTGAGTTTGTGTGGCCTTTGAGGACACGCAGGCAGCGCCCCGTTTCTTCATCCCACAGCCGCACGGTCGTATCATCAGAGGCGGTAAGGAGGCGGATTCCATCTGGACTGAGCGCGTAGGCCAAGATTGTCGACTTGTAGTCGAGTCGGATGACCTTTTCTGCAATCTGCTCGCTCGCTGCCTCTGCTTCCGCCGTCGTCGGCTTCGCTGGCGGACGGCAGGCTTCGATGAGCTTCGCATACTCCTGTTCGCGTATCTCCGGCAGCCAGTTGATGTACAGGAATTGCGCCAGCGAGCCTTTTATTGGAGCCGCGTCTAGCCGCAGGGGAATGAAGCGGCGCTCCCGGTTCAGCGGGTCGCGAAACCGGAAGGTGCCCGCTTCCAACTGCGCCCAGTCGGAGCCAAAGGCATTGGCCGACATGCACAGCACCAGCACGCGGGATTGTTCCAAGCCTTCTTCGATTTTGGCTTGCACGTGGTCGCCGGGTTTGAGCACCCATTCATCCAGCCAGACTTTCAACCCATCCTTCCGCAGCCGTTCGGCCAATTCGCGGACGATGGGTTTGTCTTTCATGCTGTGGCTCAGGAATACGTCGTAGTTGAAATTGTCAGACATTGGTTTTCTTGCGGTTGATGCTGTGATGCCAACTTGCCAAATAGTTTTTGATTACGAATAACACGAACGACGGTGAAGCCCGGATCGTTTAGCGGCTTCTCTCAGCGCCAGCGGCGCGGCATGTTTATAGCCACGGTGTAGCATAGCCCGCAAGCTCCGTAGGAGCGGCATGTGCTGCACATTTCGCTCCTACGGAGCTTGCGGAGGAAATTGCGTGCCTCGTGGCTATAAACATTTGGCTCCTACGGAGCCGGGG
>CAYYDG010000045.1:0-11807 GCA_964470555.1 uncultured Heliomicrobium sp. | reverse complement strand
GGCTATAAACATTTGGCTCCTACGGAGCCGGGGGCACATCGCCCTCAAGGAAATCGAAAACGTATTTGTCCTCGAACGCAATATCGAATTTGCGCAACAACCCCAGATATTCATTTTTGAACGAATTCTGCTGATGATGACTCTCCTGATTCTGGATGTAACGAATCACTTGATCCAATTGCGAATGCCCGTAAGAAAAAGCGCCGAAGCCTTCTTGCCAATGAAACTTGCTGCGAATCCAACCCTGTTCATTGATGAACTTCGATGAGCCAGCCTTGATGTCTCTGACCAAATCAGACAAGGCGATGCTGGGTTTCAGGCCGATCAGCAAATGTACGTGATCAGCTACGCCGTTGATTTGCAGCATCTTTTGCTCCTGATTGGTGACGATGCCGGTGATGTATTTGTAAACTTCTTCTTTGTAGGCAGGCTGAATTAAGCATTGCCTGCCTTGCACTGCAAAGACGACCTGAATGTAGATTTGCGTGTAGGTGTTCGCCATTGTTGCTGCTCCTTGCAGAATGGTTTGAGGTTTCAGCGCAAAGAAATATACAAGGCTTTCGTCAGAGCGTGAACAGCAAATACAAGTTTTCAAAAATGCCAATTCAATTTACTGCATAGGTATCTGTTCTTGCAGCTCCGGCAGCCAATTGATGTACTGGAATTGCGCCAGCGAGCCTTTGATGGGAGCAGCGTCGAGCCGCAGGGGAATAAAGCGGCGTTCCCGATTCAGCGGGTCGCGAAACCGGAAGGTGCCCGCTTCCAACTGCGCGTGAGTCAGAGCCGAAGGCATTGGCCGACATACAAAAGACCAGCACGCGGGATTGTTCCAGGCCTTCTTCGATTTTGGCTTGCACGTGGTCGCCGGGCTTGAGTACCCATTCATCCAGCCAGACGTTCAACCCATCCTTCCGCAACCGTTCCGCAACGTCGCGAACGATGGGTTTGTCCTTCGTGCTGTGGCTCAGGAATACGTCGTATTTGAAATCGTCAGCCATGCTTCACCTGGGAGCGCGAGCGTCCCCGCTCGCAATAAATAAAAGCTGCGCGGTGTTCCTTTTCTCTTATTCAGGCTGCCCAGTCTTGCAGGCGCAAGCCCGGTACACGGCTGAAATCAACGCTGTTTTTCGTCAGCGGCGTAGCGTTGCGCGACAACGCAATGGCGGCGATCTTCAAATCCGTCGTGCCGACTTTCAGCCGTAACTGTTGCAGCCTTTCAAACTCAGCGGCGGCTTTGGTGTCAAAGTCCAGCACTTCAATGTCACAGTAAATGTTCAGGTGGCGTTTCAGCTTGCGGTAGGCATTAACCTGTTGTTCGAGCGTAAGCGCCCGCAGCCATAACTTTCTTCCTCTCTCATTCTGAGTTTGATACGAGATTCGTTGACCGAAATCATTGGGTCTTTGTATACAGAATGCGGTCAGAGATCGAGCTTTTTCCCAAGTCGCTACGCGACAAAGAGCATGGTATTTCAAAAAGCTCAACTTATGACCGTACGCGGTATAGTTCAATGATGTTGTAGGCTTCGATTTCCGCCGGTTTGTCGCTGCCGCCGTAACCGCGCTGATCCGGCACGGCGACTTGAAAGCCAGCCGCGACCAGCGGATCAATCTGATGCCGCCACAGATACCAGCACTGCGGCCATCCGTGCAGCAAAATCACCATCGGCCCTTTGCCTTCGACCACCGTGCGCAGCCGTATGCCATTGGTTTCGATCATCAGAAAGTTGCGTTCTTTTTGGCATGGCACTGTCAAAACTCCTGTCTGGCTTGTGTCCAGGGAATAACCCGCCCTGCGTCAGCGTCTTTGACGCCTTGGCGTAGCGCCGCCAACTGTTCTTCATCGCCTAAAATTTCCAATGTCTCTACGATTGATTCGTAATTGATAACTCACGTTACGCACCCAAAGTTTTGTGAAGATGTTTGACTCGATAATCGCCAATAAAGACAGGCTCTTTCACCGCAGAGGCGCAAAGAGCGCAGAGGAGACGCGGAGAACAGCCTCTGCGAAACCTCTGCGAAACTCTGCGTCTCAGCGGTGAACGAGGAATTCTAAAGTGCAATATCAGTGTCAAGCGGCTTACTAAAAAACTGCGTGCGTAACATCAGTTCGTAAAGCTCACATAGTTTTCAAGAAAAAGAAATCAACATCGCAGAGTCTGTATTTTCTCTACTTGCGGCTGCCGGGTTTGATGGCAGTCGAACCTTCCTGACACATCGGGCAAACGTCCGGTTGATAAGTCGGCACTTCCAACACGGCCAGTGCGTGGCGAGCAATGCCCAGATCAACGCTGCCGCCGCTGCGATCAATCAATGAACCGGCTCCGACCGATTGGCCGCCGAGTGCGGCGACTACGTCCATCACTTCGCGCGTCGAACCGCCTGTGGTGACGACGTCTTCGACGACGAAACAGCGTTCGCCGGGTTGAATTTCAAAGCCGCGCCGCAAGGTCATGGTTTTTTCCTGCCGTTCGGTGAACAGCGCTCGAACGCCCAGCGCGCGCGCCACTTCGTGGGCGACGACGATTCCGCCCAAAGCCGGAGCAATCACCAGATCAATCCGGCCAATGTTCGGATCGGCTTTGGCTTTGGCGGCCAATTCCGCGCACAGAGTTTCGGCGACCGCCGGATGTTGCAACACCAGCGCGCATTGCAAATACCGGTTGCTGTGCAAACCGGAACTGAGCAGAAAATGGCCTTTCAGCAAGGCCTGATTGTCTTCAAAAATCTTCAGCACTTCTTCGGTTGTCATCATGACGTTCGCAATCCGCTTCCAGACGGTAGCGGCTCTGACTCCTGGTTATGAAAATGAGTGATCGGTTGAGTTGCGCGATTGGCTGTCTTCTGTAAACTGCCAATCGCAAACCTCAAAAAAACTGCGAAGCAAAAAATTATGGCAAAAAAACTGAATCTGATTGAACACATCTCTTCCAAAGAGAAGAAGCAGGGCTACGTGACTCAGATGTTCGAGATCATTGCGCCTCGTTATGACCTGATTACGCGGTTGCTTTCCTACGGCATGGATTCCGGCTGGAAGCGCACGATGCTGGACATGCTGAACCTGCGCGGCGATGAGCGCACGCTCGATCTGGCGTGCGGAACCGGCGACATCACGTTTGCGCTGGGTGAACGATTGCCTTCGGGCGAAGCCGTCGGTCTGGACATCACGCACGGCATGCTGGAAATCGCCGAAGAAAAACGCCGCGAGAAAAAAGCCGACAACGTCTTTTTTCACCAGGGCGACATCATGAAAATGCCGTTTGCCGACGACTCGTTCGATTACATCACCTGCGGGTATGCGTTGCGAAACGTGCCGGATGTAGAACTGGCGCTGGTCGAAATCAAACGCGTGCTGAAACCCGGTGGGCGATTTTATTCGCTGGATTTCGCGCATCCGGGCAATCGCATTTACCGCTGGTTGTACCTGAATTACCTGATCGTTGTCGGTTCAACCGTAGGAGTCCTGTTGCATGGCGATGCCGACGTTTACCGCTACATTCCCGAAAGCATCAAACGGTATCCCGGCCAGCACGGCGTTCGGCAAACGATGGAGGCTCTGGGATTCAATCAAACCGGCGTTAGAGAATTTGGCGGCGGCATCATGGCCATCAATTACGGAACCAAGCCGAATTAATGCTGGGGCCATTTATTGCCATCACCGTTGACGATGCAGGGGCTGATTTCCGGTTGTCATTTGCAATTCGTCATTTGTCATTGTTCGAGACATCGGTACAAACGATCTGAAGCAATGAGAAATGAAAAATGCCAACTGGCAAATGGAAAATGAACAGCAGGCAATGGTCGCCAACGAGCCTTATCCCTCGAATTTTTTCACCACCAGGGCGGAGTTTTTCGATCCAAACCCTATGCAATTGCACACGGCCGTTCTGATGTCCGCCGGGCGCGAAGCGTTCGGCACGTAATCCAGATCGCATTCCGGATCGGTTTCGTCCAGGTTGATCGTTGGCGGCAGAAATCCGTGATTGATGCCGCCGATGGTCGCCATCAGCCCCGCCGCGCCCGAAGCGCCTTGTGGATGGCCGATCATGCTTTTCGTGGCGCTCATAGGGATTTTGTAGGCCATATCGCCGAAGGCGTTTTTGACGGCTCGCGTTTCGATGCGGTCGTTCAGTTTGGTCGAAGTCCCATGCAGATTGATGTAATCCACTTCTTCGGGCGCGATTCCGGCGTCAGCCATGGCCAAAGTCATGGCGCGCGCGGGTTCGACTCCGCTTTCATCCAGTTGCACGCGATGGTGGGCGTCGCAGGTGGAGCCATAACCGACTATCTCAGCATAAATCTGCGCGCCGCGTTTCTGTGCATGTTCCAATTCTTCGAACACGAACAGATAACCGCCTTCGCCGATGACAAAACCGTCGCGGTCTTTGCTGAACGGGCGCGAACCGCGTTCCGGGTCGTGGTTCCACGAAGGCGTCATGACCTTCAGCATGCAAAATCCAAGCATGAAGCTGTGCGCCAACGGCGCGTCAACTCCGCCGGTCAGCGCTGTGCTGACACGTCCGAGCGCGATGTTTTGCACGGCGTAATTCATGGCGTCGGTCGAAGACGTGCAACCGGTGGAAATCAGATGACTGAATCCCTTGATGCCGAACGGCATGGAAAGCTCGCTGGGCAGCGAACCGGGTGTCGCGGTCGGGACGGTATAAATGCTGGCGCGCTTGGCTTCGTTGCCGAAATAATAGCGGTATTGTTTTTCAATAAATCCCAGACTGGCTCCGCCGCTGCCCAGCACGATTCCGATGTCGCGTTTTTCCTCCAACGACATTTCACGCGGATTCAATCCGGCGTCGGCAAATGCCAGTTCCGCCGAAGCAATGGCATAAGCCACTGCGTGAGAAACGTGTTGCCGGTCTTTGGGAGAAATAAAATCATCCGAATTGAAATTTTTGACTTCGGCGGCGATTTGCACGGGCAGATCATCCGGTTCGAATCGTGTGATGCGAGCGACGCCACTGCGTCCGGTTCTGATCGCTTGCCAGTATTGTTCTTTGCCCAGTCCAATCGGACTGACGCAGCCGATGCCTGTGACGACGACGCGTCGTAGCGTTTTGGGAGTTTTCATTTTTTATCTCGCTTGAGTGAAGGATTTTGTGATTGCGGGCGACAGCTTACCGCGACAAAGCGGATTAAACAAAGTCGAGCCGTAGGGAAAAACGATTACGAGAGACGGGCAGGAGCGGTTACTGGAATTTTTATTAACGGGTTGGCCAAACCACTTTCAGAAAGCTATACTCCGTCGCGTTGCCCGGAAACATTTGCGGGCGCAATTTTTAGCGTCGCTGCAAGCAGTAACCCCCAGGAGCTGTTGATTTCAAGAAAATGTTTTGTCAGCGAATTTATGCTCGACTGACGCCCTTCAACAGGATGCACGTGTTTTTTTTCAGGTTTGACAGGAACAGAGATGTTAATCCTTCCAATCCTGTTTTGTTTTCTTCGTTGAAGGAACATTTCTTTTTCTTGAAATCCATATCAATTCCATCACGAAAGAGCGAACGAACAATTTTATGAGAATTGCGATTTTGGGGACGCGGGGGATTCCGGCGAATTATGGTGGGTTTGAAACCTTCGCTGAGCAATTGGGGACAAGGTTGGCGGCGCGAGGCCATCAGGTTGCAGTTTACGGACGCAATCATTATTCGACCACAGACAGCAAATTCTATCGCGGAGTAGAACTGATTACGCTGCCGACCATTCGCCATAAATACTTCGACACCGTCATTCACACCTTTCTTTCCGTTCTTCACGCCGCGCCGCAAAAATACGACGTCATTCTGATCTGCAATGCTGCCAACAGCATTTTTTCGTTTCTTCCGCGCTTGTTTGGGACTCCGACGCTGGTCAACGTGGATGGGCTGGAACGCAAACGCAAAAAGTGGAATTGGGTCGGTCGGACGTATTACCACTTGTCGGAATGGCTTTCGACCTTTTTGCCGACGGCGATTGTCACCGACGCCCAGGTCATCCAGGATTATTATGCGTCGCGCTACAAAAAAGAATCGGCGATGATCGCTTACGGTGCCGAAGTCGCTCGCCGCGCCGCGCCGGAAAAACTCTCGCCGTTTGGCTTGTGTCCGAACGGATATGTGCTTTACGTCAGCCGTCTGGAGCCGGAAAACAACGCGCATCTTGTCATCGAAGCTTACGAAAAGGTCAAAACCGAAATGCCGCTGGTGGTTGTCGGCGGCGCGCCTTACGCCGAAGAATACATCGCACGGCTCAAGAACACGCGCGACCCGCGAGTGAAATTTATGGGGTTCGTCTTTGGCGAAGATTATCGAGCCTTGCAGCAAAATGCCTATTGTTACGTTCACGCCACCGAAGTCGGCGGCACGCATCCGGCCTTGATCGAAGCGATGGGGGCAGGGAATTGCGCCTTGACGCTGGACACGCCGGAAAACCGCGAGGTCATTGATGGCGCAGGCATCGTTTACGGTTCGGCGACCGATCTGACCGCCAAACTGCAACAAGTCGTCAATCATCCCGAAATGATCGGCGAATATCGCCGCCGCGCTATGGCTCGCGTGTTGGAGTTGTACAACTGGGAACAGATCACCGACCAATACGAAGAATTGCTGATGAAACTGGCTGGCGTAGAACTTACTGAAGTCGCTCCGCTCGTCAACAAACACGTGGTTTCAATACCGGCGGAATCTGCCGTCAAATCCTTCGTCAAAGAACCGGTCAAAGTTCGCAGCGCAGCCAAGAGCCTGCATTGATTGCGTATGGCGACGTTCTGATCCGCAATCCGCAATCCGCAATCCGCAATGAATTACAGTTCCGACGCCAAAATCCCGCTCTGGCAACCGGCCTGGGCGTTGTTCAACGAACATCGCGGCTTGATACGTTCGATGGTGCGGCGCGATCTGACCAGTCGTTACAAAGGCTCGTTGATGGGATTGGGCTGGGCCATCATTACTCCAGCCGTTCAAATCGTCATTTTCACAGTCATCTTTTCAGGAATCTTCAACGCAAGGTTCGGAGACCAGGGCGGCCATCTGCGTTTTGCCGTATACCTGTTTTGCGGAATGTTGCCGTGGATTGCCTTCAGCGATGGTGTGTTGCGTTCAACCACTGCGCTGACCGACAACGTCAACCTCGTCCGTCGCGTGGTCTTTCCGCTGGAAGCTTTGCCGGTCAATCTGGCGCTGTCGGCGCTGTCGCAACAACTGTTGGGAACGGTAGTTTTGCTGGCGGCGGCGGCGCTGATGCAACGCACTTTGCACGCGACGGCCTTGTGGTTGCCAGTGCTGTTGATCCCTCAATTGCTGGCGACGATGGGTTTGGGATGGTTGATGGCCAGTCTGGGCGTGTTCATACGCGATATGGCTCAAGTCAATCAACTGGCGCTGCAGGCCTGCATGTATCTGACGCCGATTCTGTACCCGGAAAGCATGGTTCCGCCGAATTATCGCTGGCTGGTGGATTGGAACCCGATGGCTCCGCTGATTCGCAGCTACCGACTGGCATTGTTGGAAGGGAAAACACCCGACTGGCGTGGTTTGAGCGTGACCCTGGCGTTCGGGCTGATCTGTTTCGGATTTGGCTATTGGTGGTTCGAACGAACGAAAAAAGCCTTTGCGGATGTTTTGTGAATGGCGAAAGCAACTCAATGCAGTCAATCCCGGATTCCAAAAATCAGGTCATTGCAGATGTCGTCGCCAAGCTCCGAGATCGTTTTGGTGAAGACGCTTTTGATATTGCCAACAACTGGGAGGATGACCCAGATGCCATTGGAATCGTCAGTCCTGCCGACCATGGCAGGCAGGCTTACATCGCTCTTTACGGTGATAAGTTTTACGTCGAGTTGGAATTGCCGCCTGTTCCCGGCAGCGAACTGCCTTATGAGCTTGCTGGAAGATACGACGACATTGACTTTCTGCAATTGGTGTCGGTGTTGGCAACGCATCTCAATGTAAATGAGCCACGAGAGCAGATAAATTGTCAGTAAATCGCAATATAGATCGAGATTTCATCTCGATCTACGGAGTTTGCCGCTGAGGCGCGGAGACGCATAGGTTTCTAAATTCTTCTCTGAGCTTCTGCGACTCAGTGGATAAACCGTACCGCCAACTGAAAACCGATTTATAGCGGGTTGCAATTGCACGCGACCTGTCAATTTGCTTACCAAGCGTTGGTAGAACAGGTTATTAACCTATTCTACCAATTCGCATTCAAGTGAAAATCGCTATAAGTTTTCAACTTTAAGCCATCGAAAGTTTGTTCTATCCAAAAACTCACTTCTTCTTTTACCCAAACAGCCGTTGCCACGCGAAACCCAATAAAGGATTTCATCTCTGCCATTTGATAGTTGAAGCCGCACACCTGCCATTTGCGAATCGGCTATTTCCCTTGGTTGTCGAGAATGTAGTTTCTTGTTTCTACAAATGTGGCAATTGCTGCGACGTTACCTTCACGAAGTTCAGGCAGATAGCTCTCCGCAATCCATTCGACTGATTTATCAAGAAATGGATTCAGCAAGCAGCAAGTGCGGGCATCATTGTGTCTCAGACCATGGCTTCAATGGAGCCACGTCCTCACGAACGTGGAAAGTCAGGAATCTTTGCGCGCTCGAATGGAATCAAGCGCGGGCTTCAATGGAGCCACGTCCTCACGAACGTGGAAAGCAGCCGCCCGCGTTCACCCAAACAGCACGAAAGGACGCTTCAATGGAGCCACGTCCTCACGAACGTGGAAAGGCGATTACTTTTGCTCCCTTGGCTTTGGCTTCGGCGCTTCAATGGAGCCACGTCCTCACGAACGTGGAAAGCTGTTTGCACGGTTCGATCAAACACTGACGAGAAGCTTCAATGGAGCCACGTCCTCACGAACGTGGAAAGATTCGACCACCTTAAACGTCCGCGCCGCGATGATTGCTTCAATGGAGCCACGTCCTCACGAACGTGGAAAGCAGCACGAATTGAACAACCCGCGCAACCAAAGCGAGCTTCAATGGAGCCACGTCCTCACGAACGTGGAAAGAACTCTGGGGCGATCCTGAATTCTTCAAGTTCGACGCTTCAATGGAGCCACGTCCTCACGAACGTGGAAAGTCACTTTCCAGCAAATCGCTTTGACCATCGCGGCGCTGGCTTCAATGGAGCCACGTCCTCACGAACGTGGAAAGCTGAAACGTCACGCTCAGTGTTTGTTTGTGAAGGCGAGCTTCAATGGAGCCACGTCCTCACGAACGTGGAAAGGCCCTTCCCCTCTCGTATCTCTGCGCCGCACTCAGAGGCTTCAATGGAGCCACGTCCTCACGAACGTGGAAAGGTGCAAAAATGATACCCCCCCCCCGCTTAAACAAGCTTCAATGGAGCCACGTCCTCACGAACGTGGAAAGAGAGGCAGGCTGAGGGCAAAGCTGTAGCGAAAACGCGCTTCAATGGAGCCACGTCCTCACGAACGTGGAAAGCCGGTGTCAAATTCGCTTCCCGGATTCGCGGAGATCGGCTTCAATGGAGCCACGTCCTCACGAACGTGGAAAGCAGTTTCGTTTTGCTTGTCTACACCGTTTTTTCTCAGCTTCAATGGAGCCACGTCCTCACGAACGTGGAAAGCCAGCGTTACGCCATCCACTGTTTGGCCGTTCGCAGCTTCAATGGAGCCACGTCCTCACGAACGTGGAAAGATCGCCCAACCAGCTTTCGATGTCGCCCATCCGCGCAGCTTCAATGGAGCCACGTCCTCACGAACGTGGAAAGATAATCAAAGAAGTTATTGAAAAAGAGAAACAAAAGCTTCAATGGAGCCACGTCCTCACGAACGTGGAAAGAACGCCCTGAATGTGACCATCAAAAACACGGAGGCAGCTTCAATGGAGCCACGTCCTCACGAACGTGGAAAGCCAACTGTTCGACGCGAGGCACTATCCGACCATCAAGCTTCAATGGAGCCACGTCCTCACGAACGTGGAAAGAGAACGTTTTCGGGATATAACCCTAGAGCAAAAACAAGCTTCAATGGAGCCACGTCCTCACGAACGTGGAAAGCGCTCCACGTCCTTACGAGAACACTGGTAGTGTCGGTGCTTCAATGGAGCCACGTCCTCACGAACGTGGAAAGTCGCAGCCGGTCAGTTCTTCTCGACCTGGAATTACGCTTCAATGGAGCCACGTCCTCACGAACGTGGAAAGAAGGAATCGCTTGGTCATCGCTCTATCGCAACAACGGCGCTTCAATGGAGCCACGTCCTCACGAACGTGGAAAGGCGCAGAAAGAAATAGAACGGCTTAAACAAGCACTTAGCTTCAATGGAGCCACGTCCTCACGAACGTGGAAAGGTGTCAGCGTAAGTCGAGCCTTCTTCGACAGCGAAAGCTTCAATGGAGCCACGTCCTCACGAACGTGGAAAGGGCCAAATGAACGACCCTGATTGGATTGTTCCATTTGGCTTCAATGGAGCCACGTCCTCACGAACGTGGAAAGCAGTCGCCTTCGCCTGGGTAGATGGCGCGCGACTATCAGCTTCAATGGAGCCACGTCCTCACGAACGTGGAAAGTGAGGCGACTGAAGAAAAGGCCTGTTTGACGGAATTGGCTTCAATGGAGCCACGTCCTCACGAACGTGGAAAGCGCTGACGCGAATGCCCAGGTGACGTTTGAGCCGATCGCTTCAATGGAGCCACGTCCTCACGAACGTGGAAAGCGCTACACTGTCCGGCATCTGCCGCGTCAGCGATATTGCGCTTCAATGGAGCCACGTCCTCACGAACGTGGAAAGCGCTGCGTTAGAAACCGATTGATCTGATCTGTTGAGGCTTCAATGGAGCCACGTCCTCACGAACGTGGAAAGAGCCCCGCCGCCGGGAAAGTTGGATAATAAAAACGGCTTCAATGGAGCCACGTCCTCACGAACGTGGAAAGGGGTCGTAGCCGCGAGTGATGTCAGCGCTCTCGATGCTTCAATGGAGCCACGTCCTCACGAACGTGGAAAGCCCGAAGCCAGTGCTTCGAGTACGTATTTGGAAATGTGCTTCAATGGAGCCACGTCCTCACGAACGTGGAAAGGCTACGAGCGCGCAATCAACCACGTCAGTCATTGACCAGGCTTCAATGGAGCCACGTCCTCACGAACGTGGAAAGATTGAAGAAGCGACAACGCTTTCGTTGTCAAAGTACAGCTTCAATGGAGCCACGTCCTCACGAACGTGGAAAGATTACGGCGGCGCAGGTTCGATCAGTGGCATTCTGGCTTCAATGGAGCCACGTCCTCACGAACGTGGAAAGCGCCGGACTGCCGCATCGGTCAAGCTGCGATCCATTGCTTCAATGGAGCCACGTCCTCACGAACGTGGAAAGATGGTGTGGAAGTTTCCGTTGAAGGCCGATGCGGAAAGGGCTTCAATGGAGCCACGTCCTCACGAACGTGGAAAGAGGATCGAAGCGAGACGCCCTGAACGCAGAAGCAGCTTCAATGGAGCCACGTCCTCACGAACGTGGAAAGATTCTTCGAACCGATCGAGTAGACCGGTCAGACTCTTGGCTTCAATGGAGCCACGTCCTCACGAACGTGGAAAGAATTATTCAGCGCGGCGATGAAGGCAGGAAGCTTGCCGGCTTCAATGGAGTCACGTCCTCACGAACGTGGAAAGCGCGGGCGGAAATGCGGACATTGCGCTGGCGGGCGGGCGCTTCAATGGAGCCACGTCCTCACGAACGTGGAAAGGCCGCCAAAATCGGTAAAAAACTGCCGCTGCAATTCCTGGCTTCAATGGAGCCACGTCCTCACGAACGTGGAAAGCCGGGCGACACCACGCCGGAGCCGCTGGCCGCGTGGGAAGCTTCAATGG
>CAYYDG010000044.1:0-59902 GCA_964470555.1 uncultured Heliomicrobium sp. | reverse complement strand
CGGATTTTCTGTTGGTGATGGTCGTCATCTCAGACTAACTTTGTCTAAACTCGTGCACCCAGGGTTGGTGAAAGAACAGCAGATCGCCCTGTTGCAGTTGCGACAATTGTCTGCGGTCGCGTGTGACAAATTCAGAGTTGTAATTCTTCAGGGTTTTGGCATCGGCGAATTCCGAAAATTTGTCGGTCAAATCACCTTCGGCAAAAGCGCCGAAATCAGTCCGAAACAACTTTTCGCCGAGCGGATTTTTTTCCAGCGAGATGGCTTTCACATCCGGGGCGACGGCTTCGTAGCCCTGTCCCATCGCCTGGAACCAAATTCGGTCGTGTCGTCGCAACGCTTCTCGCCAGGCGAACCGAACCAATCCGGCGCAATCGCGCTGGTCTTCGCTCCAACGGTCGCTCAGTTGATAAAACTGCATTTCGGCAATTGCGGCGAACCAGCGGCGAAAATTCATGCGGTCGTCAAACGAGTGAAGCTCGGCGGCATCTGGAATTCCATCCTGGTCGGAATCATTCCAGGTGGCGTTGACAGGCGCAGGCTTGCGATTTTCGGCGACCGCCCTGGTCGGTTTGCCGCAGCCATTGGTCAGCAGAACCAATCCGCCCAGAGCGCCAATCAGGATGAACGAACCTGCGATTTGCATAAGCTTTCGATAAAAAGACGGCGACAATATAGCAAACCAATTGCTTTAAGCGAAAAGTTCTATTTCGTTGATCTCATCCGGCTTGCCTCAGCGCGAGGCTGTGGATTTCCGCAGCGGTTTGCCTAAAATGGCTGCGATGCGATTGGCGAGTCACCGAAAAAAATCAGTCATCTTTTTCACCGTGCTGGGAATTTGTCTGGTGGTGTTGGCGGCGGCGTTGAATGTCGGCTGGATCGTTTTTTCCTGGCGGCAGGTGGCGTTGCTTATTTTCGGCGTGATTTTCTTTCTGGTGATTATTGCCGGCCTGACGTTGAACACGATTTTTCTGGTGCGAGAAATTCGCCGCAACGAACAGCATGACAGTTTTATCAACGCCGTTACTCATGAATTGAAAACGCCGATTGCCTCGATTCGGTTGTATCTGGAAACGCTGCAAACCCGCGATGTTGATGAAGCCAAACGAAAAGAGTTTTACGGAATCATGCTGGAAGACTGCAACCGGTTGCTGCACACAGTCGAACAGGTGCTGCAAGCCAGTCGCACGGGAGATCGCCGGCTTCCGTTGCAACAAAGCATCTTGAACCTCGGCGATCTGGTTCGAGAAAGCGTAGAGCTTGCGCGCAAACGCATGCACCTGGACGAACAAACGCTGCGGTATGTGGAAACGCTGAGCAAGCCTGCCCTGATTAAAGGCGAGGCCGACGAATTTCGCGTCGCCATTTCCAACCTGATAGACAACGCCGTCAAATACTCCGACAAGGAAATCAGCGTCATCGTCGAAGTCGCCGATCTGGATCAACGCCGCGTGCAGGTTCGCGTCACGGATCGTGGAGTGGGAATTCCGCGCGGGTATCTGGATCAGGTGTTCAAACGATTTTACCGCGTGCCTCGCCGCATCAGCGTCAAGGTCAAAGGCACGGGACTGGGCCTGTTCATCGTTCGTTCGGTGGTCAACAAACACGGCGGCAAAGTATTTGCCGAAAGCGAAGGCGAAGGATTGGGCAGCACATTCACGATTCAATTACCCCGAGCGAAAGAGCCACAATGAGTAAAGTTCTGATTGTCGAAGACGAAAAACATCTGGCCGACGGATTGCGCTTCAATCTGGAAGCCGAAGGATACGACGTGGAAATTGCTGCCGACGGCGAAACAGCGCTGGAGCTGTTGATCGGCTCACCGCAGCAATTCCATCTGGTCGTGCTGGATGTGATGTTGCCCGGGAAAAATGGTTTTGACGTGGCCGCCGAATTGCGCGAGGCCGGGCAGTTTGTGCCGATTCTGATGCTGACGGCGCGCAACCGAGCTGAAGACGTGTTGAAAGGTTTTGAAGCGGGGGCGGACGATTATCTGCCGAAGCCCTTCGAACTAGCGATTTTGATGGCCAGGCTTCGCGGATTGCTGCGGCGTCGGGAATGGTTTCATTTGTCGCAGGAAACGGCTTCGCGCGCCAATGGCAGCGATCAATTTCGCTTTGCCGACAAGATGATTGATTTCGCCGAATTGGAATTGCGCGCGGGCGACCGCGTCGAAAAGCTGACTCTGATGGAAGCAGACCTGTTGCGGTATCTGGTTCGTCACGAAGGCAAAACCGTTTCGCGTCGCAATATTCTGGAAGAAGTCTGGGGCTTGCACGAAGACACGGACACACGCGCGATTGACAATTTCATCGCTCGGTTGCGGAAATTGATTGAGGACGAACCCGCCACGCCGCGCCATTTGCTGACGGTTCGCGGCGTGGGGTATCGGTTTGTCGCCAACCCGGTTTGAAAACTACTTTTTCAGCAAATCGCGGATTTCCGCCAGCAACACTTCGGACGGATTGGGCGGCGGCGGCGCTGCGGCTCGCATACGGTTGTAAGCTTTGACGATCAAAAAGATGACAAAAGCGATGATGACGAACTCGATCGTCGTTTGAATGAAATTGCCGTACTTGATGGCCACTTCAACGGTTTTGCCGTCTTCGCCGACTTTCGAGTCAATGACCCATTTCAGCGTTTTGAAATCAATTCCCGCCAGCAACTTACCGATGGGCGGCATCAGAATGTCATCCACAATGGACGACACGATTTTGCCGAAGGCTCCGCCGATGATGACGCCGATGGCCAAATCCAGCACGTTGCCCCTGCTGATAAACTCCTTGAACTCATTCCACATACAGTTGTTCCTCCTGACAGATTAGTGGTTGATTCAATCAACGCCGACGATACGGCTGCGGCGTTCCAGTAAAACAGTGTCGCGCCAGACGCCGTGAAGTTTGGCGATGCGTTCGCGGCGGCCCAGTTCTCGAAATCCATATTTCAAATGAAGGGCGATGCTGGCTCGATTTTCGGGAAAGACAGCGGATTGCAGTGTCCAGAATCCGTTTGCATCCGACGCTTCGATCAGCGCAGCCATCAACGCATTGCCGACGCCTTGTCCACGTGCGGATTCCGCAATGTAGACGCTGACTTCTGCGACTCCGGCGTAAACCTGACGGCGGGAAACGGCGCTCAATGCTGCCCAACCCAAAACGATTTCTTTGTTGCGCGCGACCAGACGGCAAATCGCCAGATGGCCGGCATCCCATTGCTCCCAGGTCGGCGCGTTGGTTTCAAAGGTCGCCTGACCGGTAACGATGCCTTCGGCGTAAATCGCCAGCACCTGTTCCGCATCTTCCTGTTGCATCGGATGAATGATGAAATCCATTGCGTGGTTAATCGAATCTGGCGCTCATTCCGTGTCGCGCCTGTTGGCATACCGCTTCCAGTTTGCGCTCGACTTCTTTGGGCGCGGAATAATCCGGCAAATGTCCGTGCCCAAGATCGAAGCCTTGTTGTTTCAATCGTTCGAGCTTTTTCAAGCCTTCGGCTTGCAGCGTTTCTTCGTTGTCGGCGTTGCCACCTGACCGTATGAATTGTGAATAGAGTTTGGTGGTTGTTAAAGAATGCGCCGCCGGCTGGCCATTTCCGTTGATGACGCCGAGTTCCTGCAAGCGCCGAAACATGGCGGACGTGATTCGTTTGTTTTGAGCTTGTCGAAGCGATGGATGCTGGCGAAAGGAAGTCGTCAGATGGCCCAGCAGCGGATCGGCGTTTCCGGCAATGGCGTTCAAAAACGCAGGAGCGGCTTGTTCGGAAATTTGCGCGGTCAACCGACGCAATGATGCCGGTTCGATGCCGGATTGAAAGGTCGCGCAAACGTCCAGCCCGGCGGCCAATCCGTGCAACTTGGCCGTGGCGACGCTTTCCAAACTGGCGCGTCGCATTTGTGCTTCGGTGCGAAACGCCTGCTGGCTGTTCAATCCAACCAGCGAATTCACCACCACCCAGGCCGGACGTTGATGCCGCTGTTCAAGTTGCAATCGCACGCATCGCGCAAAACCAAAAGCGCGGGCTTCCAGCGTAGCCATATCCACGTTTTCCGCCGCGTTGCTCAGCAATTCCGACCCCTGCCCGGTTTCAAAACACGCGCCGTCAAAGCTGGTCGCCAATTCCAGCAGTTCATCGGCATTCAGGCCAGTCATCGCCGACAAGGCTTTCGATGTGCCAGCCAGGCTTTGAAATGCTAAATCCATTTTGACGCGCGCACGCGCTTCGACCTGAGCTGAAATTCCAGTCATCAGACAAAATCGCGTTGGCAGATTCAATCGCTCCAGAATGGTTTTGAGCAAACCGGCCAGTCGCGTGACTGTCTCGACGTTGTTGTTGGCGGGCGTCAATCCGATCAGCACGTCGCCGCATCCGTAAGTCAGGCCTTCCAGAACGGTGAACAGAATTTCCTCTTCGTTGTCGCGCAGATTGTTGGCTTGCAGAGACGATCCCAGATGAGTCGGCGAACCTACTGTGACCGGGTCTTGAACCGTCGCGCCTTGCAGAGGATTGAAAAAAGTATTGGCGATGGTGGCCAGTTCGTCGTTGGTCATCAATTTGACGACGGCGGCGATCAGTTCCGGCGACAGCGCATCGCGGTACCTGTGCCACCACAATTCGCCGCTGTTGCTGAGTAGCATACGTTTGACCGAACCGACGTGCAGAGAAGCCAGTTCCAACAGAAGGGTTTTGTTAGCGGTACGAGCGAACAATTCGCTGAGGTCGTCTTCGACGAAAACTGTTTTGGTGATTTCGCTCAAACGCAGATTGGCGAGTTTGTGTCTGGCTTCGGCGCGTAATCGTTCATCCGCCGTGCCGCCGACGGATAAATCACCTTCCTTGAATTCGCTGGCAAGCGCCAGGGTACGGAGCAATTCCTGACGAATCATCAAGCCTCCAAACCACTTGAAAACACGAACACGCAAGGGCAGAGCATCGCCAGGCTTTGCCACAACAGATGTTCGATGCGTTTGAGAACGTTTCTATGCTCACAACCAACTGGCCGGGCAAGTGGCCGGAGTGTAGCCCAAAAGATCGTCAACTGGCGAGAGCAAAACAGCCGAAAACCCGCAGGTTTGCTTGAGAGGTAAAGAGTTGTAAACTTCGCCGCCTTTTTACTGAATCCAGTTGAAGGACGTTTTCGTAACTGACGATTGGTTTATCGTTAATGACAGGAAAATCCCCAAAACTTAATAACCCTCAGAGGAGAAAACATGAATATATCGCTCCGCCAGAGCGTCCGAACGATGCTCTACGCATTTGCTCTGGCTTTCGTCATCACCCCGTTCGTTTCCGCGCAAACCGCAGCCGATTCCCAATCAGGAA
Source organism: uncultured Heliomicrobium sp. (assembly GCA_964470555.1). Taxonomy (GTDB): domain Bacteria; phylum Acidobacteriota; class Blastocatellia; order RBC074; family RBC074; genus RBC074. The sequence goes on along the minus strand of CAYYDG010000044.1, from coordinate 54,583 downwards.
TGACCGCCCAGCAATTGGCGCGCTCCCTGGGCAGTTTTGCGATCATTCCATTAGGCAGCAATGCTGCCAATGTCGCCGGTACACAGGCCGCAGGCATCAAAACTTCATCGCGCGACCGCAATGCGAACGACCGTGAAAATCTGCAAGCGTTTGAATTCGCGGGCGGGCACGTCAGTGCCCTGCTCGGAGGATTTGAACAGGGAGCAGGCTTTGGATTTGGCGTTGAATTGAGCACCGCTGACAAAATTCCCGGCGTCGTGTTTCGCGCCAAGATGCTGACTTCTACCCGGTTCTATCGCCGCTTCGAAGGCGAAGCCTACATTCCCAAGCTTTTCAGCGAAAAAACACACGCCAGCGTCTGGTTCAATTATTTGAATCGCACCCGAGACAATTTTTTCGGCTTGGGGCCGCGCACGCCTGATGAACCCGAAACCAATTATTCCGTCGAAGAGCGAAGTTACAACGTTTCGCTTTACCACGACATTCGCAAAGGCAGCCAGGTTGGCATTTACGCGCGCGTGTCGAATGCTTCGGCCTATCGCGGCAAGGACGACAACGACATTCCGGTGGATGTTTTGTTTACAGGCGTTCGACCGGCGACCGTCGCCGGAGCGACTCGCTGGTTGCCAGGGTTGAATAACAACGCCAAGATTTTCACTTATGGCGCGTTTGCCGAATTCGATCTGCGAAACAACAACGATGGGCTGACGAAAGGCGCTTACGGATATGTCCGGCTGGCTTCGAATGAAGGATTGAAAAACGAACCGTTTTCCGACTACGGCTGGAACGAAGTCGAACTGGATGGGCGCGTTTACATTCCGGTCTTCAGCGATTCGACTTCGCTGGCTCTGCGTGGTTATGGCGAATTGAAAAATCCCAAACGTGGCAGCCAGATTCCTTTTTACGAACAGAATTATTTCGGCGGACGCAGTCACGGACGCGGATTTCGTAACTTCCGCTTTCGCGGCAACAATGTCTTGCTGCTGATCGCCGAACCGCGTCAGACGGTGTGGAAGCAGAAAGAAGATCGCGGTCTGGATGTGTTCGTGTTCGGAGATTTCGGACAGGTTTGGGGCGACAATCGTTCGTCGCTCAATCCCACCATTCTGGCCAACGACAAATTCGATTCGGCCAACTGGCGCGCAGGCGCGGGCGCAGGTTTCCAGTATCGTTGGAACAAGGATTTGGTGGTCCGCATTGATTACGGGCGCACCAATGAACGCAGCATGACCTACTTTTCCATTTCGCGCGGATTCTGACGCCGACGGCTTCAGGCTGAACATTTCAAGGCAGGGAACAAAGTTCATCGAACTCTTTGTTTGCCTGCCTTTTTCTTCATTGAGCGCAGAGATCGGCTGCTTGCTGAGCGGCGAAAGCATTCAGTATAGTGCCTTGCCTAGATTGATTTCAGTTATCTGTACGGTTTGGCCTCAGAGACTCAGAGACTCAGAGACTCAGAGACTCAGAGACTCAGAGACTCAGAGACGGACTCAGAAACCTCTGCGTCTCCGTGCCTCGGTGGCAAATCACGTACACTAAAGTGAAATACGATCTAACTTCTCAAGTTCATCAAGACGCAGGAAAGAAATCAAAATATGTCAGACATACGAGTTCGTTTTGCGCCTTCGCCGACCGGATATTTGCATGTTGGCGGAGCGCGCACGGCGTTGTTCAACTGGTTGTTCGCTCGCAAAACCGGCGGCAAATTCATCCTTCGCATCGAAGACACCGACCTCGAACGATCCAGCGAAGCGATGGTGCGCGGCATTCTGGAAGGTATGGAATGGCTGGGATTGGATTACGACGAAGGCCCGTTTTTTCAATCCGATTACGCCGACAAACATCGCGCCGCAGCTTATCAGTTGCTGGAAAGCGGCTCGGCGTACCGCGACTTCACGCCGAAACAGGAACGCGACGATGCCAATATCAAGGAGTTGATCGCCAAAGAGCGCGTCGTCAATCCGTTCCGCGATTTGCCGAAAGCTGAATCCGATGCTCGCGCCGCCGCCGGGGAACCGTTCGTGATTCGGTTCAAAGTTCCCGAAGTCGGGAAAACTCAGTTTGACGATATTGTTTTCGGGTTGCAGGAACGCGATTACGCCGACATAGAAGATTTGGTTTTGCTGCGTTCGGACGGACATCCGCTCTACAACCTGTCAGTCGTGGTGGACGACATAGAAATGGACATCACGCATGTCGTTCGCGGCCAGGATCACATCAACAACACGCACAAGCAGGTGTTGCTGTATCAGGCGCTCGGCAAACCTGTACCGAAGTTCGCGCACTTGCCTCTGATTCTGGCTCCGGACAAAAGCAAGTTGTCCAAACGCAAGCACGGCGAAATCGTCAGCGTCACGACCTACCGCGACGCCGGATTTATTCCCGATGCCTTCGTCAATTTTCTGGCGCTGGTCGGTTGGGCGCCCGAAGAAGGGCTGGCTGCAAAAGATCAGGAAATCTTTTCGCGCGAAGAACTGATCCGCATTTTTTCGCTGGAAGGCATTCACAAATCGAACGCGGTGTTTAACTTCGCCGAAGGCGACGAGCGCAACTGGACGGATCAAAAAGCGCTGTGGATGAATTTCGAGTACATCAAAACCTGGCCGCTGGAAAAACTGTTGCCGCTCGTCAAACCTGAATTGCAAAAAGCAGGGTTGTGGCGCGACGAATACGAAACCGAGAAAAAAAACTGGTACGAACACACGATTACGCTGCTCCGCGAACGCGCGCGCACCTTGCTGGATTTCGCCAAACACGGTCGTCCGTATTTTGTTGATGGACTCGATTATGAATTTGAAGACGCCGCCGTCAAAAAGAATTTGCAGAAAGATCCGGCGCTGAAAACCTTGTTGCCGGAACTTGCCATCCGGTTTGCCGCGTTGTCGGAATTTACGCACGACAGCGTCGAAGCCGCCTTGCGTGCGTTGGCCGACGACAAAGGCGTCAAAGCCGGATTGCTCATCAATGCCACGCGAACCGCTTTGACCGGTCAATCGGTCGGCCCCAGCCTGTTTGAACTCGTTCCGGCGATTGGGCAAACGCGCGCCGCCGAACGATTGAATCACGCCGCCGGATTGATCTGATCCGGTGGCGAAGGCGTTTATGAAAACCAAAAAGTTTTTGACTGCGGAATGGCGAGCGCTGGCCATGCTCAATTACGAAATTGATCCGGCGATTTTATTGCCGCTGGTTCCGCGCGGAACGGAACTGGATCAATGGCAGGGCAAAACGCTCGTCAGCGAAGTCGGTTTTCTGTTTTTGGACACGCGCGTGGCGGGAATGGCCATTCCGTTTCATCGCAACTTTGAAGAGATCAATTTGCGGTTTTACGTTCGCCGAAAAGCTGAAGACGGTTGGCGACGCGGCGTGGTCTTCGTCAAGGAAATCGTTCCGCGATTGGCCATCGCCGCTGTCGCACGTGTGGCCTACAACGAAAATTACGTTGCTCGGCGTATGTGGCACGGCACGGACCTAGGCGAGAATTCGTTCACCAAAAGCGGTCTGGTCGAATATGGCTGGCTGGAAAAGGCTGGCAACAAAAGCAGAAATTTTTTGCGCGTTCGCGCGACTGGAAAGCCTCAGCCGCTGGTCGCCGGTTCCGAAGAGGAATTCATCACAGAACATTACTGGGGTTACGCGCGGCAACGCGATGGCGGCACTGTGGAATATCAGGTCGAACATCCTTCATGGAACGTCTGGCAGGTCAGCGAAGCCGAATTCGATTGCGATGTCGCACGTGTGTATGGCGAGCCATTTGTTGACGTTTTGCGCGCCCAGCCGAGTTCGGCATTTGTCGCCGATGGGTCTCCCATCATTGTGCGCAAAGGAGTGCGATTGTGATTCGGGCAAATCAAGACCATCTGTTGTTCGACGGCGATTGCGGCGTTTGCACCTGGTCGGCTCGGTTGGCGCAGCGAATGGATAAAAAAGGCCTGTTTGTCGTTGAGCCTTACCAAAGTTTTGACGAAGCCGAGTTGCGAAAGTTTGGGATCAGTTATGAAAACTGTAGCAGGGAACTAAAGGTTATTACTCGACGAGGTCACGTTCACGGCGGGGCATTTGGCGTCAATTATTTTCTCTGGCAGAAAATACTTTGGCGTCCGTTGGTGATTTTGATTTATGTGTTGCCGATGTTTTTGTTGTTGGAGGTAATCGTATACAAGCTCGTGGCTGCCAATCGCCACAGGCTGTCAGCCTGGTTGGGAATGACGGCTTGCGCCGTCCGACGATGAGACGGGCGATACGCGACAAGCTTGCTTTTCAAGCGCAATTCTTTCCCTTGAAATCACCGCGAACCAAATTGCGACCTCAGTCGTAATCGCCAGCAACCTAGCCGAATTTATTCAACCAGAAAGTTTTTCTTCAGGAGGATTCAATGGTGATTTGTCAGTCTTGCGGCGCAGAGCGAAGCACTCAGGATCGTTTTTGTCGTTCGTGCGGCGTTCCGGTGGTCAGTTCGGTCGCCGATTTGGAAGATACGCGCCGGTTTAATCCGGCTGCTCCGCAAGGTACGCCGAGCGGATTCACAGGGCAATTGTATTCGGCGCCGGTTCCGACCTACACGACGGCTTCGGTAGAAAATTCGCCTTATAAAACGGCTTCCCTGCGGAAAAAGCTTCTGCGGAAAAAAGCATTTTGGGTCTTCATGCTGGTACTGGTTGCGATGTTCACTACGGTCGGCGTTGGTATTGGAATGAAGGTGAGTAATAACCGCCGCGACGCTTTTGAAAACAGAGTCCGCAGAGTTTCAACCGAAGATGTGCCGAACGCTTTTGGCTTCAATCCCGGACAGATTTCCGACGCAGGGTATCCGCAGAGCATCAAGGGGATTTATGTTGAAAGCCTGGTAACGGACGACGGACCGGCTGCTCTGGCAAACATTCAGGCGGGCGATATGATTTTGGCTTTAGGCGGAAAACCGATTCGGAATTACACCGAACTTAGAGATGTACTGGATACCTTGTCTGTCGGCCAGACCGTGCAGGCGGATGTTTATCGTGAAGGTTCAACACTTAATTTGGAGATCAAAATTGCCGACCGAAACTACCCGCCGTTGCAACCGAGGTTGGAGCCGCGCGAACAGGGATGGCTGGGCGTCAATCGCCCCTTGCGCCGTTGCGGCGTTCCGGGAAACCAAAAATGTGGTGTGCAGATTCAGGGGATGAGCGAGAACAGCCCCGCAGACCTCGGTGGAATGCGTGAAGGGGACGTTGTTACTGAATTCAACGGGTTCAAGGTTCGCACACCGGAAGAGTTGAATCGTCGCATTCGATTGACCAAGCCGCGAAGCAAGGTGGCTGTTACGTTTTATCGCGGCAATGAAGAACAAAAGACGGAGTTTGTGATCGGATACAGGCGTTGACTGGTAACAGAAACATTCCAATCAGAAAGCCAGGTTTAAGAGAGTAACAAATTTTGTTTCGTCAAGTACTTTTTGATTGACCGGAAAAAAAGTTGTGCTAATATCCGCCCGCTCGATTCAGGGCACGAATTGCATCAATAAGTTTTATCGAAATAACTGTCGAGAATCCTGACACGGTTTGGACAAAGCAAAGTCTTATGAATAACCCGTACAGCTTCAATTCAATTCCAACTTCGCTCACCCAGGTGGCGCGCCGTCGTCAGACGATCCGCCCGGAATCGGCGACTTGGGGATTGGCAGGCGCTGGCACTGGTAATGTTTTGTTCATTCTCAACTTGGATCACGATGCAAAAGTCCTGGAAAACGGATACCGCAGAGGCTCAGGACAGCTAACCTGAGCGATCTGACATAAGGGTTTAGCGAAAACCCCAACCGGTATCCGAAAGTGGAAACCGGTTGGGGTTTTCGCTTTTTGGGGCATCAAGTCGAAGTTTTAGTCCGCAGTCATTCAGGGTGACAGTGACCGGTGGGCGACACTCAGTAAGGTATTTCTTGCCGGTTATCCAGGGAGACGATGAAGCCAAAGAATTCGAGGCGCGCGTTGTAACGCTTTGCCGTTAAACCGTAGTAGTTGGTGAAGAGTCCAACCTTCGTCATGGTACAGGTGCGTTTATCGCCAGTGCGTCGTAGATAACAACCGGCGTACTGGCGACCAATAATAAAAACAGAAAGGAACGTTTCGGGAAATTGCTGTTACACACATAGAAATAAGGAAGACAGGCATTAGCTCTTGGGCATTAACACGGGACCAATTTTGGTTATCCCGTTTTTCCTGAAAGGAGGAACCATGTCTAAAAGAGTAATCAGAACAGTTGACGGACAAGTTTTTTCCGGCAGTCGAGGCCGTTTTCAGGATCGTCGGGGAAAAATCCTGTTCAAGAAAGGCTTCCGCGAAACTGTTCACATCAACAAGCAAAACGTTACCACTGACAATGTCAGCGGCAGTTCGATTGCTTCGTTTTTCATAGTGTTGGTCGTGATCCTTGTTGCTGTGTTGTTGCTGTTGTCTGCCTACTCATTGGCGACTTTAGAGCCGCTGGACGACCAACAGCGTAACCCGAACGTCACCGGCATCACTACAAACACCAAAACAAGCGCCGAGGCGAAACCCAAGGCGACAGTTGAGGTGAAAAGCGAAACGGCTGCCCAGACGAAAACCGGAGTCGTAGTTGATGTGGAATCCGGGGAATACTTCCTTCTAGGTTGTTCGCAACTTGAGAAGATCAAACAGCAAAACAAGCGAAATTACGACGAACAAAAGGCAATCTCGTTCGGGTTCAAAAAGCACAAGAATTGTTAGCGCAGTTCATTGTTTTTTTCCGGGCGAATGAAAAGACAGGTTACCAAACAGCGAAGGCTGGCGGGCATAAGCTGTTTGGTAACCTGTCGCGTTTAAGGTTATGCAATCAGCAACATTCAAAGAGTTATTACAGCGCAATATCAACTTCCGTCGCTTATGGTTTGGCCAGGTAATCAGCGAATTGGGAACCTGGTTTTCCTTCATTGCTGAGTTGGGACTGGTTCAGGTCCATTCCGGTTCGACCTGGATGACCGCCGGATTGCTGGTTTCGCGCTTGTTGCCGGTGCTGATTTTTGCGCCGCTGGCGGGCGTGGCAGTTGATCGCCTGGATCGCAGACAGATTCTGATTGCCGCGGATTTGGTTCGTGCGCTGGCGGCGCTTGGGTTTTTGACGATTGGCATCGGCGCTCCGATCTGGGTGGCAATAGTTTGCAGCGGCGTGATGGCTTCGGCGACCACGTTTTTCGAAGCAGCCAAGAACGCTTCCATTGCCAACATGGTAACGCGCCAGGAAATGTTGACGGCGAATGTGTTGATGTTTTCGACGCGGTTTTTGCAATTGACGCTTGGCGCGGCCCTTGGAGGCGTGACCGCCGCGAAGTTCGGGTACGAAACGGCATTCATCATCAATGCCATTTCGTTCATTGCTTCAGCGGCATTCATCTGGGTGATTCCAGCGGATTTGATGAAGTTGCGAACCGCCGCTGACGCGGAGGCCTTGAGCGCTGCCCCCGCCAATCGTTTCTTTACCGATGTGCGCGAAGGTTTGGCGTTCGTCTGGCGAACGCAGTTTGTTCGCGGAATCATTTTGGTCAATGTTGGTTGGGCATTGGGCGGAGGCATGAACAATCTGGTTTTTGACCGCATTGCCCGGCACGAATTCATCAGACACGCCGGAGATCCTGGCGACTGGAGTCTGGCTGCGCTGTTGACGGCGGCGGGCGCGGGATTGTTCATCGGCATGGCGCTCGCTCGCCGAGCAGGCGCCTGGGCTTCTGACGAACGGCGCGCAGGCAATTTCGTCGGCTGGTCGTTGCTGATTCACGGGTTGTTTTTTGCTGCGGCTGGATGGATGCCTTCGCTCTGGGGCTTCGCTCTCTGCGTCGCCGTCAGCCGATTGATTCTCGGCGCTGAATTCGGAGTGCAGGAAACGTTGATGATGCGCATGCTTCCTGACGAATATCGTGGCCGGGTGTTCACCACTGACCGGGCGTTGGAATTGAGTACGATGACGATTTCGATGCTGGTGGCTGGAGCCTTGTTGAAATGGTTCAGCCCGCGTTCGATGGTGATTGTGTCGGGGTTGTTGTCGGCCAGTCCCGGTCTGGTTTGGCTGGTGGCAATGTGGTTGAAGCGATTCAGCGTGCCGACCGGCGCGGTGCGCGAGAGTTACAGCGAGGTTTAGTCGCGGGAAAAATTCTTTGGACAGGATTGGCAGGGTGATTCAGGATTTGTGGCAAACGCGCCAAGCCGTCCTGAATCATCCCGCTCATCCTGTCCATTTTTCTTTTTCGTCAAGGTTTTTCCGGTGGTTTGGTTGGCGGCGGAGTCGGCGTTTGCGGTTCGTCAATGAATTTGATGTCCGTTTCAAACTTCCGATAGAACTTGAAATAGATCAGGTTGCGCGATTGTTGTTTCATACGGCGGTCGCCGATCATGAATTCCGCGCGAATGGGCAACAACGATTCCACATCTATCCCCCGCAACTTCACCATGTCGTAATCAATGATGCTGTCTGAATTGGTCACCGGATAACCTTTGGGCAAATCGTCCACAGCTTGTTCGATTCTCAGAACCAGTTTTTTTTCAGCGTCTATCCAGATGCTGCCGCTGTAACCGGCAATGATTTGCGGAGCGCCTTCGGCCTGCACCGTCAACGAAGAGGTTTCTTTCGGCACGCGGTAGTCATAAATCAACGTTTGCCGATTTCCCAGACGGTCTTTTCCAGCGGGAGTGAAAACGGTTTTGGTCTGAGGATCGAACAGCGCCGCCAGCGAAACGGCGAAATTGCCGGTGGAAAACGCTCCGCCGGTTTGTCCGACGGCTTTGGTGACGGGGCGGCCGACGGCATTGATCGGTTTCAAACTTTCGCGTTTGCGGTTGTAGGTCAATTCGTAAGTCAGCGTATCGGCTTTTTCCCAGGCTCCCGAACCATCAATGTCGTAATAGCGCTGAACTTCCTGTTGGCAGATGAAGTCCGGAAGTTCATCCAGATAATCGCGGACGTTTTTTCGCGTTTCTTCCAGAAAAGGATCAGGCGGCGGCGTGCCCGTCACAGTCAACTTGCCGTAAGACGCAGAAAGTTTTTCGGCGCTTCGTTTGATGACGTTCAGCAAATGCGGATGAGCGCCGTTGGCGCGCAAGCGGCTGATGACTTCCGGCGTTGGATCGAACGCAAGGCCGACCCGTTCGATGTGAACCGCCAGGTCAGGTTCGGTCAGGTTGCGGCCTATGGCGCGGCGTAACAACACATTCAATTCCTGCAAAGTCAGCGGTTGATTCGACAGTTGAGTCGGGGCGGGTGTTTGCGCTGCGCTCGGACTGAAAAAAGTGTCGGCCATCAGGGCGCAGACAAACACAGCAGTCACAAAAATAATGCTTCGTTTCATTGAATACCTTCCTTCTGATTGACGCGGGCATTTTCGGCGATCAGCGGACGATTTGCCAACATTGCCGCAGTCATAAATCATTCGTCGTGTAAATCTTGAATGACTTGATTTAGAATCCTTGCCGATTGACGCTGATTTGTCTGCCCCCGCTGGCAAGTCAGCTTGTTGGCGAGTCGAAATGAAAAAGACCGCCGTGCCGGAAATTTGGTAACGGAGTTTTATCCGTATGGAGTTGAACCGATTGAAACATTGCTTGTCATTTTTTCTCACGATTTTCCTCATTTGCAATCTGACGATTGCGCCGTTGGCGCAGGATTTTCCGCTCAATGCGGATCGTCCGGCAGTTTCAGTGGCGGATGCCGCTTCATTGAAGATCGGCATCGCTGATTTCACCAGCCGTCTGGATTCGGAAAGTTATGACCGCGTATGGCAGATGACCGGGCCATTTGGTGGAGACGTGACGGCTCTGACAGTAGACCCGCGCGATGAACATCGAATTCTGATCGGGAACAGCGATGGACAGATTTTCGCTTCGACCGACGGCGGGACGATCTGGAAACGTATGCGTCCGGGAATCCGCGCCGCCGGATTCATCGTCACAGTCATTCATTTCGACCGCGAAAAGGCGGGCGTGATTTATGCGGGCGTCAAACCACAAACTGAAGTCGGCGATGACAGCGGCTATCCGGCCAATTCAGGCAGCTTTTTCATCAGCGAAGACAATGGAGAAAGCTGGCGTGAAATCGAAGCCTTGCGTGGCCGCGCCGTTCGCAGTTTTTCGCAATCTGCCAGCGACCCAAATTTCATGGCGATTGCCGCCAGCAACGGCATTTATCGTTCGTCGGATCGCGGCAACAACTGGGAACTGATCACACCGGTCGGCAGTCCTGAATTGCGCGGATTTCATTCTGTGGCGATTGATCCGCGCGACGTGAATGCGATTTACGTCGGCACGCATCATCTTCCCTGGAAAACTCTGGACGGAGGAAAAAACTGGAAGCGCACAGGCCACAAGGAAATCGGAATGATTGATGATTCCGACATCTTCAGCATTCAAATTGATCCTGAAAATCCGAACGTGGTGATGATGAGCGCCTGCAGCGGCATTTATCGTTCGCGCGATGCCGGAACGGGATGGACGAAATTTCAGGGCATTCCTTACAGCGCCCGCCGCACTCACATGGTGTACCGCCATCCGACCAGTCCGGAAACCATCTTTGCCGGAACGACCGAAGGATTGTGGGTTTCGACACAGGATGGAAAACAGGACACCTGGCGACAGGTGACTTCGTCGCAATTGGTCATCAACGTCATTGCCGTTCATCCGTCGTTGCCGAATCGAGTGTTTCTGGGAACGCAGGACAACGGCATTTTGATCAGCACGGATAGCGGCGAAAGTTACGAAGCCAGCAACGCAGGATTTATCAATCGCAAAGTTCCCGCAGTGCTGGCCGACAGCAAACAGCGCGGCAGAGTTTATGCCGGAGTGCTGTTCGACGGATTGAACGGCGGTTTGTTCATCAGCGAAGACGGCGGCGTTACCTGGCAACAATCCATGAACGGCATGGGCGTGCGTGATGTGTATTCGCTTTATCAATCGCCGTCGCAACCTGAAACGATTTACGCCGGAACGAATCACGGTTTGTTTCGTTCGGACGATCAGGGACGCAACTGGTCTCATGTCAAACGCGAAGAGCCGATTGAACCTGTCGGCGAAAAAAACGCCGAACCTTCGATGAAAAAACCTGTCGTCGTTCCGATTGCGCCAGCCAAACCTGCGACTCGACCACGCATCGTTCCGGCTCCGACGAAAAAGAAATCGGCAAAATCAATCAAGCGGGTGGTTCAGGCCAAACCAAAAAAGGCTTCGCGAAAACCGGCTTCCGCGAAAACTCCGGCCAAAGCTAAAAAGAAACCTGAGCCTGCGCCCAAACCGGTCAGCGACCGTGTGGATTTGCAGAATCAAGTGTTTTCCATCATTCCATTCACCGCGCGCGTGGAATCACCCGAAGGCGGCACGACGACTGACCACTGGATGATTGTTTCCACCTGGGACGGGTTGTTTTTCACGGACGACGAAAAGAAAGGCTGGAAACCGCTGAAGATCGCTTTGCCCACGGCCGGAGGCGATTCATACGCCATCAATTCGATTGCCACCAGCGCTCACGTTCCCGGTTTGATCTACGTGGGCACGCACGAAGGTTTGTTTGTGTCGCGCGACAACGGCGCGAATTTTCAACGCATAGTGTTTGACGAAGAGGTCAAAAGCGTCCGGTCGGTGGTGTTCGATCCACGTTCAGCTCTGACAATTTATCTGGGAACGACTGCGGGATTCTTTCGTTCGCTGGATGGCGGAAAAACATGGGAACATCGCGGCGGAGGAATGCCGCAAATGGTCAACGTCGGCGGTCTGGTAGTCAGCTCGGTTAATCCCAGCGAACTTTATCTGTATGACGAACTCCGCGCCGCGGTTTTTCATTCCAAAGACCGAGGCAAAAACTGGGAGAAGATGGACATCAGCCAATTGCCGAGTTTGAAGATGCTGGCGATGATCGGCGACCCATTCGATTCAAATCGGATTTACGCAGGTTCGGTTTCGGGCGGCGTTTACGTCATGAGTCGCAAGTAACAGTTGAAAATCGGAACAGGACACAGACGCTGCCGAAAGCAAATTCTTTTGGCAGCGTCATTGTTTTTAGCGAATGAAATAAAAATTGCGTTTGGGGATTTTCTCAACGATGTCAGTTTAACAACCGGTTTGGCATAGGCGGGCAATGACGGCTGGCGTTATAATCCGCCGCGAGTTGGCCGGAAGTATGAAGAGGTAAGCGGTTTGTAAAGGTCAGACTCGTTGCCCAACCCAAAACGAACAAAGCAGAAAACAAAACAAGGAAAATGACACCTTATGACTACCCCGACTTCAGCGAATGTCACTCAACTGTTGATTGATTGGCGCGGAGGAAACAACGACGCGCTCAATCAATTGATGCCCCTGGTTTATGACGAACTGCGCGGTTTGGCCAAACGCTACATGCGCCGCGAAAACGCATCTCACACGCTGCAAACCAACGCGCTGGTCAACGAAGCTTATTTGCGGCTGGTCAATCAGCAAAACGTGGACTGGCAAAATCGCGCGCACTTTTTCGCCATCGCCGCGCAGGTCATGCGCCATTTGTTGGTAGACCACGCGCGGTCGAAACAATATGCCAAGCGCGGAGGCGGCGCTCAGCAAATCACTTTGGACGAAGGCCTCGCCGTCACTGACGGCAATCAAGTTGAATTGCTGGCGTTGCGTCAGGCGCTGGAACGGCTGGAAGTAATTGACGACCGCAAAAGCAAAATCGTCGAACTTAGATACTTCGGCGGCCTGAGCGCCGAAGAAACCGCCGAAGTGCTCGGCGTTTCAGAAATCACCATCAAACGCGAATGGGCCAAGGCCAAAGCCTGGCTTTTCCGCGAACTAAGTCAGAGCGACGTCAGTCTGGCCGAGTGATCGGCTGATCGGTAAAATCCGCCCACAAATTTCATCAAGGAGAGTGAAGTATGGCTACTGCAACTGCGACTGAATTAAAGCCTGTTGCCGAACTGGATTCCGAACGGTCGTACGAAATCGTCAACGGTCAACTGGAGGAGAAAGAAATGCCCGGAGCAAGACATAGCGGTATTTGTGGAAGACTTACCCACTTGCTTAGAGACTTCGTCGCTAAAAACAACCTCGGCGAAGTTTATCCAGAATCCAGTTTTCAAATTGGCGAAAACGAACGCATTCCTGATTTGGCGTTTGTTTCTGCTGAACGAATTCCTGAAGAAGGAGAGCCAGAAACCAAATGGCCGATGCCTCCTGATCTGGCGATTGAAATCATTTCTCCCAACGATTTTTACGAAAAGGTTTACGCCAAGGCGCTGGAATATCTGGCCGCAGGCGTCAAACAGGTTTGGGTGGTTTCGCCGGAAAATCAGGTGGTGACGGTGTATCGCTCGGCAACCAATATCGTCGCCTTTCCGCCTGACAGCGAATTGGTCAGTGAAGACCTCTTGCCGGGGTTTCGCTGTTCGCTCAACGAAATTTTCTTTCGCAGAACTCCTGCCAAATAACCAACGTTTTGAAGCTTGCACGAAACTACTGAATTGACCAATTGAATTGAAAAGCCATGAGCGGAGAACCGAAACTAGCTGAAGTTACTAATCGCGCCGAGTTTTTCATCCGGCGATTTTTAGAGCGCGTCGGCGGCGTGATTGATTTTGCTTTGCGCCGGACGCCTGTGCCGCGCACTGATCTGGCTGCGTTGGTTCCGCATCTGGAACAGGCCGTGGATGACAAACTCCGCAAGGAAGGGCAGAAAATCATTGCGCCGAATCTGCTGACGCTGCGATACGATTACGAAACTTACACGCGCATGGGAGCGCCGCGCCGCGAATACCTGGAACGCGAACTGACCACCAACATTTACGAATACATTTACAATCGTCGTTACGAAACCTCTGGAACGGTGCAGGTCAAAATCGCTTACGACGCTTTCACTCAGGGGCTGGAAGTCAAAGCCGAATTCGGTGAAGCCAAAGCCGCCGTGCTGGATTCGCCGCAGTTCAATCGCGAGCTTCCGCCTGCCGCCAACGCGCGCGAAGCCGTTGCCGAAAAAAGTTGTGTGGTGACCTTGCGCGATCCATTAAACAAGTGGCAGGCGCAGGCAAAAGTCAGCAGCAACGCGGAACCGATTGGCGTCGGGCGCAATTCGGCAAACGCCATTCACGTCAATCATCCTTCGGTAACCAATTTCCACGCGGCGTTTGTATTGCGAAATGATGGACGGCTGGAATTGGCCGACCGTAACAGCACCAACGGAACTTCGATCAACGGCGTGCGACTCGACACTGCCGACCGTAAAATCGTTCGACACGGCGACCGCTTGCAGTTCGGCGACGTCGAATTGATGCTGGAAGTGAAAATGAACGACTGAAATCCAAAAATTTTTTCGACAGGATTGACAGGATTTTGCAGGATAATTTTCATCTTCCGATTTCTTGAGCCAATCCTGTTCAATCTTGTAAATCCTGTCTATTGCCTTTCCTGCCTATGAACTTTCCATTCATCGCAACTTTGGTTTTGCTTTTCGGGTTGTTTGGGTTGGTTCTCTCGTTGTTTCTTTCGGCGTGGCGGTATCGTGCGCGCGTGGTTGCGCAAACCGATCCCGATTTGCCGCCGAATCTGCAAGAAGAGTTCGGCCCGCGATTGACCAGCCAAAGATTGCGTTGGGTGCGATGGGCGTTCGCTCTGATCGTGCTGGCGGCGCTCGGATTTCATTTTTACTGGGGATTGTTTTCAACCGGGCCGCTGGGCGCTGACGCAGACTTCGCCGGATTGAAAGCGCGCCGCGATCAGCGCAATCGCCGTGAAAACGAAAGCACTTTGCGCGGATGGATTTTCGACCGCCACAAAGACACGCGCCGCGCCCTGGCCAAATACCGTTACCTGAACGGAGAGATCAAACGCGATTATCCGCTTGGCGCAGCCACTTCGCACATCATAGGTTTTGCGACACTGGTTCGTGGCGAAGACGGATTGGAACGCGCCGTCGCCGTTCCGCCATCGCCTAAAGACGAAAAAAGCTGGTGGCAGAAACTGACCGATTTCAGCAGCGAACCTCCGCGCCCGCCCGTTGGGCAGGATTTGGCGCTGACCATAGATTTCGATCTGCAACGCGCCGCCGCCGAACAATTGCAGAATCGCCGAGGCGCAATCGTCATGCTCAACCCGCAAACCGGAGAAATACTGGCGATGGCCAGTTCACCGGGGTTCGATCCTGACGATGTGAACAACGATCCCACCTGGGCGAAGCTGCAATCCGACGTAGCCAACAAACCGATGCTCAATCGAGCGATCAACGAATACTACTTGCCGGGTTCGACGTTGAAGACCTTGACCGCCGCTGCCGGAATTGACGCGCGCATGGACGATAAGGTTTACACCTGCCGAGGCGGAGGCTGGACGCCGCCCGGTTCCGGTCGCCCAATCCGCGACGACGACGGCCACGAACACGGTTCCATAGGCTTGCTCGAAGCCTTCACCGTGTCCTGCAATCAATACTTCGCGCAGCTTGGCGCGGAACTCGAACGCCAGCGAATGGGTCAAGCCGCCGAGCGCTTTGGTTTGAGAGTATTTGACACCGGAGTTCAATCACTGCGCGCAGGCTTTGCGCCGGATTTCTGGAATACTGAAAACGCCGTGTTGTCGGGAGTGATGGCGCCGCGTTATTCGACTTTTGTCGCGGGCAAAACCGTCACGAAATATGACCTGGGACTGGAATCCATCGGGCAGGGTTATGTGCAATTGACCGTGTTGCAAATGGCGATGATTGCCGGAGCCGCCGCCAACAGTGGCGGCAACGTCATGAAACCGATGCTGGAACTCGGTCGTCCGCCTGTGACCATGAGCCAGGCTATGTCTCCGCAAGCCGCCGCGAAAATGCGCACGCTGATGGCTTCGGTCGTGCAACGCGGAACCGCCGCCGGAGCCTTCGGCGGATTGATTCGTGGTCGCATCAACGCTGGAGGCAAAACCGGCACTTCGCAACGCACCGTTCCCGAAATTGATCCGCAGACGGGTAAACCGAAAACCTACATTGACCGGGCAGGGAAGACGCGCATCAAGATGTCTGAAAAACTTCGCATAGATTCCTGGTTCATCGGTTTCGCTCCGGTCGAAAATCCGCAAATTGCCTGGGCCGTCATGGTCGAAGAAGGTGGCTACGGCTCCCGCATCGCCGCACCGATTGCCGGCAATTTGTTGCTCAAATCCCAAAGCCTGGACTTGCTGAAACCGCCGCAACCAGTCGCCGTGCCGGTGGCCAGCCAGAATCAACGCAGGTAAAATTTGTGAGGAGGAAACGTTTTATGCCGGCTGCAAATGTTGTTAAAGTTCTGAAACAGGTTGCTATGCTGACCGCCGAAGAAAAGCGCGAACTTCTCGCGTTGATGTCTCAACCCTCTGTGACCAATGGCGTATCCGAACAAGAAACGGAAAATGGAATCGCCACAGAGACCGTTTCAAGTTACGACCACACGCCGCGCTTGCGATGGTTGAAACAATACGTCGCGGATTACGCTGGCCAATACATCGCGATGGATGGCGACAAGCTCCTGGCGCACGGAACTGATCCCGAAAAAGTATTCGCAGAGTTGCAACGGCATTGTCCGCCGGTTCCTTACTTTGGATATATTCCCGCGACTGATGAATCGCCGATGCTGGGAGCCAACCTTACGCTATGACATTCCTTCTGCCGTTCGCCGTTGAGCATCAATACAATGACTTGAAAGACGGCATCACCATTCCGGTTACGCTGAGCAGCGGCAATCAGGAAGTCGCCGCCGATGCCAAAGTTGATACCGGTTCTGCTGTTTGCCTGTTTTCACGCGAAGCAGGGCTGT
The DNA here is from genome assembly GCA_964470555.1 of uncultured Heliomicrobium sp. GTDB lineage: Bacteria > Acidobacteriota > Blastocatellia > RBC074 > RBC074 > RBC074. The sequence continues at coordinate 37,827 of CAYYDG010000044.1, read as the reverse complement.
CATTGAAACTGGATATTGAAAGCGGGCTGTACAAACCACTTGGGTCGTTGACCGGAAGCCTGGATGCTTACGGTCACGAAGTCACCATCACTGCACTCGGCATTTCTGTTCATTGTTTGGCTTACTTTGCCCGCCATCCGGGACTGCAAAGAAATTTGCTAGGCCGACAAGGCTGGCTTCGCGCATTGAGAATGAGCTTGGTGGATTACGAAAACAAGCTCTATCTCGACAAGCTCTGAACCAAGTCAGAGCTTGGCTCAAAACTTTTCGCGGATTCGCAGATAACTGGCAAAACGCGGCAATCCATTTTTCGTCAACCCTCGATAGGTGAACGTAATCACCGAGCCAATCGCAGGCGGATTGGCGCGCACTGCGTCGGTGAAACCCGTGCCGATTTGGAAGCGTTTGCCGTCTGCCATTTCCACTCGTAAAGCGCCCATCTTGCCCGTGTATTTGCCCTTGCCTGGCACATAACCAATCACCGTAGCTTCGGCATCATCCAGCGGTTTCAATTTCAACAGAGCGTCGTTGCGCCCCGTGACATAAAGCGCGTCGGCGCGATGAAGCATCAAACCTTCACCGCCTCCGCCGATAACTTCCGCCAGCTTGCGTCTGAGCGCGGCGTTGTCCGGCAAACGGAATTGCTCCACGGCGATCAGTTGCGGGAAGTTGGCCGCAGCGACGATTTGTTTGATCTGTTCGTAACGCTCGGCAAACGTCCCCGGAGCGTCGGGCAATTCAAAAATCATGTATTTGATCTGCCGCCATTCCTCATCCACGGGCGTGATTTTGCGAACCGCGCCGGACAACTTTTCAAACTGCCCGCGCCCAATCCACAACTCTCCATCCAGCGATTGTTTGGGCAATTTGGCGATAAACCACGCCGGCGCGGCGAACACATTCCCCGCGCGCGAACGCAACGCCTTGCCGTCCCACAACGCACGCACTCCGTCATACTTTTCGCTGACCAGATACGGTGCCGGATCAATATCGGAGTTGGCCAAGTTGGCCAGCAAAGCGCGCGTTGCTTCGGGCGATTGCGCGTGAACGAACGGCGCGAACAAGAAACAAATGGCGAACAGGAAAAGACGAAAGATAGGCTGCATAAGGTGGCTCCTCCTAAGATGGTGAAACGCTTCGCGTTTGCGAAATGCAACCGCAATTAGCGCAAGGTTAGGGGGTGGCCTGATTCAGGGAATTCTTGTGAAAGCGCGATTGAGGATCAGTCGTTCATTGCTTGTTCATACCCCGCCCAATAAGGGCGGCTGCGTTCCCATTGCCTACTTATTTACACTGGCGGCGGCAACAAGCGCATCACAACGTACACTGCTGCGGAGACGGCGACGAACAGCCAGCCGTAAAACCAAAATAACGTTTTTGAAAACGCGACTTTGAGTTGCGGGTCAACCTTACTCTTTGGGTCACTTTTTTGGCTCAGGGTTTTCATCGAAAAGTCGGATTCTTCTTTTTCGTTGGTGCGGACGTGGTCGTAGAGTTCACGGAACAGGCGTTCCTGGTGCAGGAAAAACGCATCCAGCCACCAGAACATCAGCACCGGCAGGTAGGCTACGAAGACCATGAAGCGCGCGTCTTTGGCCGACAACGCCAGCAAGGCCGAAACCAGCGTCACGCACCAGCCTTTGACCATAAACGAATTGCTAGCCATACGAGTGATGACGGCTTGCAGCATTTTCAGATGTTCGAGTTTGCTTGAACTCATGAGTTTTCTCCTTTGGTTTGGCTCGGAACTGCTTGAGGTCGTGCGGATATTAGCACAGCCGCTTGGCGATGGCCGAAGTCACAAACAAGGAAAAAGCAGCGTTGCGTGGTCGGCTCGTCAACGGTAAAGTGCCCGCCGAATCAACCCAACGAAATCAAAACAAATCTTTTGAGACAGGATTGGAAAATCACGTATGAACCTGAAAGACAAAGTTGCAGTCGTTACCGGAGGCGCGATGGGAATTGGGCGCGCGTTGTGCCAACGCTTTGCCGCCGAAGGCGCTCGCGCTGTGGTTGTCGCCGACCGGGAAATCGAAAAGGCCGAAGCCGTCGCTGCGGAAATTAGCGGCTTGGCGATCAAAACCGATGTCAGCGTCGAAGCCGACATTATCAATCTGGTGGGGCAGGCGATGGCGAAGTTCGGCCAGATTGATTTGTTTTGCTCGAACGCCGGAATCGGCGGAATGCCAGGCGGCGCGGAAGTTCCCAACGATGCCTGGGCGGAGATTTTCGGCATCAACGTCATGGCGCACATTTACGCGGCGCGCGCCGTGGTGCCGCAGATGCTGGCGCGTGGCGAAGGTTATTTGCTGCAAACGGCGTCGGCAGCCGGATTGCTGACGCAAGTCGGCTCGGCTCCGTATTCGGTGACGAAACACGCGGCGGTGGCCTTTGCCGAATGGCTTTCGATTACCTACGGCGACAAAGGCATCAAGGTGTCTTGTCTGTGTCCGCAAGGCGTACGGACGCGCATGCTGTTAGGCGAAGATGGTAAAGGCGAAAACTTTTTGGTGGAGGGTTCAGTGTCGGTCGAAGAGGTTGCCGAAGCCGTTGTGGCCGGATTGGCCGCAGAGAAATTTTTGATCCTGCCGCACGCGGAAGTCGCTGAATATTTCCAACGCAAGGCGACCGATTACGACCGCTGGATTCGCGGCATGCGGCGGTTGCAGGCAAAAGTTTTATAGCCTGAAAAAAAAGAGCCGCAGATTGACGCAAATCAACGCTGATTGAGTGATCGGCGTTTGTCTGCGTGAATCTGCGGCTTCTTTCTGATTGCCTTCACAAATTACGGGAAGATGCCGAGTTCGGCATACGCGCGGGCGACTTTTTCGATGGCGTCCAAAAACGCCGCCGTGCGCAGGTCGTGAACGCGAGCATCGGTTTTCCAGATTTCGCGCAGCCGTTGATAGGCCACCACCATCGTGTCCTCTAATCCGGAGTTGACGAAATCCAGCTCGTCCGGCCCCTTTGAGGCGAGTTTCAACTGATCGTCGTTGAAGGAACGTCCGGTCAACGTTTCCATCATGTGAATCAAACGCATCTCACTGGCTTGTTCGTACCGTTTGCCCATACGGCCTACGCGAACGTGCGACAGGTTCTTCAGCCATTCGAAATACGAAACCGTCACGCCGCCAGCGTTGGCGTATACGTCTGGAATAATCAATGTGCCTTTTTGCCGCAGAATTTCTTCCGCTCCAGGAGTCATGGGGCCGTTTGCGCCTTCGACAATGATGCGAGCTTTGATGCGCGGGGCGTTGTCTTCGGTGATCTGGTTTTCCAACGCGGCGGGGATCAACGCGTCGCATTCCAGTTCCAGCGCGTCAATGCTGTTGGGAATGTTCGTCGCGCCGGGGAAGTCCAAAATGGAGCCTTTGGTTTTGCGATGCTGGAAAACTTCTTCTTCGTTCAATCCGTTGGGATTCATGATCGCGCCTTCGCGTTCGGCAATGGCGATGATGATGGCGTCGCCTTCTTCGCGGCAGAATTTGGCGGCGTGATAACCGACGTTGCCCAACCCTTGCACCACGACTTTTTTGCCCGCGATTCCGGCGCTCAATCCCAGAGCTTTCATATCGTCGGCGTGAGCGCAGGCTTCGCGCAGAGCGTAAAAGCACCCGCGTCCGGTGGCTTCCTTGCGTCCGCGAATGCCGCCTTGTGACAGCGGTTTGCCGGTGATGCAGGCGATGGCGTCAATCTGTCCCGGATTCATTGCCGAATAGGTGTCGGCGATCCAGGCCATTTCTCGTTCGCCGGTTCCGTAATCGGGAGCAGGAACGTCCACGCCTGGGCCGATGAAGTTCTTTTTGGCCAGTTCGTGAGTGTACCGGCGCGTAATGCGTTCCAGTTGATCCAGCGTGTATTTCTTCGGGTCAATCTGGATCGCGCCTTTGGCTCCGCCGAACGGAACGTCAACGATGGCGCATTTGTAAGTCATCAATGCCGCCAGCGCCTTCACTTCGTCTTCGTTGACTTCGGGCGCGTACCGAATGCCGCCTTTGGTCGGCAGTTTGTGGTGACTGTGTTCGACGCGCCAGGCTTTGATGACTTCGACGCTGCCATCCGGATGCCGGAGCGGAAATTCAAAATGATAAACGCTGTTGCAATGTTTGATTTGATCGAGCAGTCCTTTTGGATGGTTGGTCAAAGCGGCGGCTCGGTCTACGTAATCCAGCACGTTTTGAAAAAAACTGGTGTGAGCAGTCATGCACTCTCCCTTTCGTTGATGGTGTTATGGACATTGATTTTTGAATGATGATGCGTAAGTCGGTTTCATAACCGCGGCGATTATAACGGAACGGCCTGCAATTGCTCATCACACGAAAAACAATTTTCTTCGGTCAAACCAACTGCTTAGACTACCGCTGATGTTCTTCAGTCAGTCCATCTGCGAAAGTGACACACTACGAATTTTTCGCGCTCAGTACACTCGGCGGCGGGTAAAGACTGCGACCGAATTTTCGACTCAAACACGTTTGGTCGCGGTTCATACGGTTCAGAAAACAAAGTTTTCATTGCGATGGTGTGCTTGCGAGATGCCCTCCCAAGTGTGGTTTTGGTACATCACAGGGTGAATCCGCGGGGCATCTTGCACCGCAGGTTGCTGAGTGCGTCGGGTCCTCACCGTAGTTTTCTACGCACGATCACTGGAACGGCAATCGGAAATTCCATATCGCAACAGTTCAACTTTCCAATCAATAACCGGATTTGGTGTGTAGTTCAGTGTGCATCTGGGCAGGATTCTTCGCCGTAGCGGAGAATCCTGCGTTTGTTCGCGTTCGATGCTGGCTGCTCACCAACGCCGATTGATCGAAACACGTTATGGCAAGCTGGGAGCTTGGCTGGGACAGGTGTTGCCCGATGACGGGCGACGTTCAGTCTGTTACTGGCAAGGCTTCTGAAAAAGAGCAATCGTTCCCAGAACGATTGCTCGCATGAATTCACAGGAGTTTAGACATGCATTCCCCTAACACTACACACACGAGTTCGATTCCAAAGCGGCTCAAAGCCAGAGCCAAATTTATCAAACGAAGAATTTTCCCCCTGCAAAACCGTCGGCATCTGACTGTTTCGACGCTTGTTCTGATATCGGTCTTGACCGGGGCAATCATGTTGGCGGGATATTACAGTCCGCGAGCGAATGCCGCTCCTCGCACGGTATCGAGCATTTTTACCGATTCCTACGCCAGCGTTTCACGAGGCATAGAGTATTTGAAACACAGCTTGTTCGGTGTCTCGCCTGCCAGGAACGCAAATATGATGGCTTCCGTTTCAGTAGCGACTACGATTTCCGGCTGTTATTACTCCGGCGGTCAATCTCGCGCCACGGTCAGCATCGAAGTTTCCTGGACAGGATTGGCTAATAGCGATGTGATCACGGTCACATTGCCGGGCGCGTTGAATGGCACGACGCGGATGATTACACAAAACACGTCAAGCAATCCGCCGATTGTCACTCCTCAGGTGGTGGCCTTCGAGATTCCGGCCACCTTCAGCGACACTGTGACAGCCACCACCACGGGTGGCGGTGGCGGCAGCGATTCAAAACCGGTCGTATCCAACACGTCATGCGCGCCACTGGTTTGTGGAGCGAATGACCTGGGCGGCACGGTGTTCAACGATTACAACGCCGACGGTATCAAGCAGGCAGGCGAAACAAACGGCGCCGGCGGAGTCACCGTCACAGCGTTCGATAAAAATGGCGCGACGTATTCCACAACGACCAACAGCGCAGGCCGCTATTGTTTGACGATTCCGGTGGCCAATTATCCGGTGCGCGTCGAATTCACCAACATTCCATCGGAATTTTCAGGCGGATTCACGACTCGGCAAGGCGCGGATAACGGCTCGACCGTGCAGTTTTACGCCGCGCCGAACAGCAGCGCGGATATTGGCGTGAACAATCCGGTGGATTATTGCCAGTCAAATCCGAAAGTCCTGATTCCGTGTTTCTTTTTCGGCGATCCGTTGGTATCCACTGGGAACATGAACACTGACGCGGCAGCCGAACCTTCCATGGTGCGATTCGATTACGACAACGACGGCGTCGAAGTCGGCGTGGAAAAATTCGCCATCGCCAGTGAAACAGGGCCGATCTGGGGAATCGCCTACAAGAAGGACACCGGTCACGTTTATGGCGCGGCGACCATTCGCAGGCATTCCGGTTTGGGGCCGCAGGGGCTGGGCGGAATTTATGTCATCAACGCCAAAGGGCCGATGGGCATGGGCAATGTAGTTGATGCCTGGAGCGTGGAAAGCCAACTGGGAATTGACGTACAAGACCTAGGATCGCCATTCGGCGGCAGCACGGACCCCGCCACCAGCAACGCCAATCGCGGTTTGTCCGCCAACAAAAACACTCCCAGCAGAGACGCGCAGGCGTTTTCGGCAGTGGGTAAGTTGGGGCTTGGCGACATTGATCTTTCAGAAGACGAAAAGACAATCTTTTTCGTCAACCAATATGACAAGAAACTTTATGGTGTGGATATTGCGGGTTATACGCCTGCGGTTCCGGCCACTCGTCCAACAGCAGCCAATATCACCGTCAATACGACAATTCCTGATCCGGGTTGCGTCAACGGTGAATGGCGTCCCTTTGCCACCAAATATCGTCGCGGGACTGTTTATGTTGGCGGCGTTTGCAACGCCATCACTTCAGGACTGTTGAGCGATTTGCGCGCCAGCGTTCAGGCTTACGACATCGCTGGCAATTCCTGGACGGAAATCTTCAACTTCCCGCTGACTTATCCCAAAGGCTCGCCGTTGAGCGCGACTGGCGAAAAGGGCTGGCATGTGTGGACTGACAGCTTTTCGACAATTGACTCAGGATCGAACACCAGCGACAACGCCATTGTGTATTCCGTTCCGATTTTTGCCGATATTGAATTCGACCTGGATGGGACGATGGTGCTGGGTTTCAACGACCGTACCGGTATGCAGACCGGGCGTGATAATTATCGCCCGGATACCTCAAGCACCGCCTTGTACACGGGCTTTGTCGGCGGAGACATTCTGCGCGCCTTTTTCAGCAATGGCACTTATGTGCTGGAAAACAATGCCAAGGCAGGGCCAACGACGGGCTTTTCGCCGAATAACAATGAAGGCCCCGGCTTCGGCGAATTTTATGAAGACAACTGGCGCGCGCCCGGCGGACATACTGAAACGACCGTCGGCGGATTGGCTATTCTTCCAGGTTCCGGCGAAGTCGTATCGGGTTCGATGGATCCGCACGATTCCAGCATCTGGGCTGCCGGTGTGCGTTATATGAGCAACAGCACCGGAGCGCGGACGCACGCGCTGGCTGTTTACAGCGATAGCAACGATCCCGGCTCCAATACGCTTGGCAAATCCACAGGCGTTGGCGACGTGGAGTTGCGCTGCGAGCAGTTGAATTATCTGGACATCGGCAACCGATTGTGGATGGACGCTAATCGGAACGGCATTCAGGACCCCGGAGAAATGCCCATTCAAGGGGCGACCGTGCGTCTTTATCAGCAGGGAAACAATACTGCCGTCGCCACGGCGGTTACGGCTGCTGATGGCACGTACCATTTCACCAGCGTTGATGCGGACAACAACGGCGTTGCCGACACCGACAGTAATTTGAATGACAATGTAGGTCTGGTGAGCGGAGCCGGGTTGTTGCCGAATACCAACTATGTGATTCGGCTGGATCGCGCGGCGGATTACCAGTTCGGCGGCGCGCTTTATGGCAAACGTCTCAGCTCCAGCAATGCCGGCGGCGGGGCTTACGGCACGCTGCCTGATCTGCGTGATTCAGACGCTGTGTCAGGCAATGTGTATGGTTTGCCGGGCGGCAACTTCCCGGAAATCGTCGTGCAGCATCTGGTCAATGGATCGCCGGTCAACGGCACTGGCGGATACGGCGAAGTGGATCACACTCTGGACGCCGGGTTCTATCTGGACTTCGATTTCGGGGACGCGCCCGATCCGACATTTCCGACCTTGCTGGCCAGCAACGGCGCTCGCCACGTGATTGTGGACGGCATTCGTCTCGGCTCTGTCATTGACGCCGAAGACGACGGCCAGCCGACAGCAGGCCACAACGGCGATGACAACAACGGCACGCCGGACGATGAAGACGGCGTTGTGTTGCCGATTCTGATCGCCAGTCAGACGGCGACGATTCCGGTGACTGCCAGTGTCGCTGGTCGTTTGAACGGGTGGATTGATTTCAACGGCGACGGCGATTGGAACGATCCCGGAGAACAGGTTTTCAACGACACAGTCCTGGTTCCGGGAGTCAACAATCTGACCATCAACGTCCCGCTCAGCGCGGTGCAGGGCAATGTCTGTTCGCGTTTCCGCTTCACCACTTCAACAGGAATGGCGACGACTCCGACCGGGGAAGCCGCCGATGGAGAAGTCGAAGATTATCTGGTGACCATCATCAAGAACGTGTCGCTCGGCAACCAGGTCTTTTACGACACCAACAACAATGGCGTGAAAGACACCGGCGAATTGGGCATCAATGGCGTGACGGTGGAGTTGTACAACGACACGAACATGGACAACGTGCCGGATACGCCTTTCCCGCTGGATCGCAAAACGACGGCCACCAATGGACAGGCCGGAATGTATCTGTTCACGCAACAGACGCTGAACACCACCACCGGCGCAACGCTGGGTACGCCGATTGAGTTGCTGCCGGGCAAATACATCATCTGCCTGCCTGCATCGAACTTCACCGGTTCAGGAGCCTTGGTCGGATTGTGGAGCAGTGGAACCACAGCCGCTGTCAATGGAACCACCACGGAAACTGATTCGCCCGATCCCAATATCGGCGGCGCGGTCAACAATCCCGGCATTGACAACGACGACAATGGATTCTTTTCAGGCGGTCGCGTTTGCAGCAAATGGATTGACATAGGCACAAACGAACCGCTGAACGAAAACCCATACAACAACAATGACGCGGTGGTGCCGGACAATCTCAGTAATTTGACGATTGACTTCGGTTTCTACGGCTTGAGCGTCGGCAATCTGGTCTTCAGGGACAACGGAGCCGGAGCCAATTACAACAACGCGACATTCGATACCGGTGAAACAGGCATTCAAGGCGTGACGGTCAAACTGTACGCTGAAAATGGAACGACGCTGTTGATGACCAAGGCGACCGATGCCAACGGCAAATACCTGTTCCCAGGTTTGGCCGCAGGCAAATACTTCGTTGAAATTGACCGGACGAGCGCGGCGTTGACTGGATTGGTCAGCAGCAAAGACGGCCCAAATGCCGGAAACACCAATGCGACGGACAACGATGATAACGGCATATTGTCCAGCATCACCGCAACCACTGTCCGCAGCCCGCAAATCATGCTGGTCCCCGGCGATACCACTACGAGCGGCGAAAGCGACCAGGCGCAATCCATTACGCCCGGTTTCGGCAATCCTGTGATGACGGACAATCCGTCCACGCCGGATGCCAACTCCAACCTCAAGGTGGATTTCGGTTTTGTGCCGAATTACAGCTTGGGCAATCGCGTCTGGAAAGACCTGGACAACAGCGGCACGATCAACAACGCCGAAATGGGTATCAATGGTGTTGTGTTGCGTTTGCTGGTTTCTCCGGGACTGACTCAGGCAGTGGACATCAACGGAGTGACAGTACCCGACCAGACAACGGCTGGCGGCGGTTATTACCGATTCGACAACATTCCGCGCGGCGATTACGTGGTGGAAGTTTTGTCCACGAATTTCAATTCGCCCGGCGTTCTGGTCGGGTGTGTGACCAGCACAGGAACGTCCGGCATTGTCGGTTCGACCGGCCCGAATGAGCCTGCGCCAGACCCGGATAACGACGTTGACAACGACGACAACGGCGAACAGGTTGGCAGCGCAGTTCGCAGCAAACCCGTCACCGTCGGCGAAGGCAACGGCGCCGCCGAACCAACCAACGACAACGACCCGCCGACCAATCCGTTGCCGGGCGAAGTAGTAAACAACCAATCCAACCGCACGGTGGATTTCGGATTCACTCCGATCATGAATCTTGGCAATCTGGTGTGGAAGGATTACGACAACGACGGAATCCGCGACACCATCAATCCGAACGAACCCGGAGTCAGCGGCGTCAAGGTGGTGTTGTACGCCGACACAGACAACAGCGGCACATTCAATCCGCCGACCGATGTCATGCTGGCAATGACCGTCACCGCCCCGGATGGCAGCTACGGTTTCAACACTGTGTTGCCGGGCAATTACTTCGTGGTGGTGGATGAAAGTAACTTCACCGGCAACGGCATGCTGGTTGGTTGTCTGAGCAGTCGCGGACACGATCCCGGCGACGCTACAGACAACAACGACAATGGCGTTGACAACCCGAATCCTCCGAGCGGAGGCGTTCGCAGCGACCGCATCAATCTGGTGGGCGGCGAAGAGCCGACCAACGATGGTGACGGCAACAACGGCAACCTGACGATTGATTTCGGGTTCATCCCCACCAACATGGTCATCGGCAATCTGGTGTGGAAAGACCTCAACAAGAACGGAGTGCGCGACGCGGGCGAAATGTCCATCGCCGGAGTCAAAGTCAATCTGTATCGTGACGTTGACAACAGCGGCACGTTCAATCCGCCGACCGACATTCTGGTTGCCATGACCACGACCGGGGCTGACGGCACTTACCGATTCACCGGTCTGACTCCCGATCCGTACTTCGTGCAGGTAGACGCCAGCAATTTCGGCCCCGGCCAGATTCTGGAAGATTGCGCTAGCAGCTTCGGTTCGGTTTCCGGCAACAGCGACCTGAACGACCGCGATCATGGTTCAGACAGCACTGGCCCGGCGTTGAATCCGCCGATCAGTTCGGTGGTCAATCTGGTGGCGCTTCACGAACCGCCGGCCCCGGCAGACGAAGACGACACCAACGGCAATCTGACGATTGATTTCGGGTTCGTGACGTTGCTCGATTTGACCTTGTCCGATCCGGCTGTGTGTGTCGGCCCCGGAGACACGGTTCAGGTAACGGCGTTGATTACCAACCCCGGTCCGACTCCGCAAGGCGACAACCTGACACCGGAATTCACGGCTTCGCTGCCTGCGGAACTGACCGGCGTGCCGGGAAGCTGCGTAGTTACAGGCGGCACAACGTCTTCCTGCACGGTTACGGCGAACACTGTCACCTGGAACGGCACGATTCCTGCAGGACAATCGGTGCTTATCAGGTACCTGACTCAGGTGGGCAATGCGGTCAATCCTGGCACGCAGTTCTGCATCAACTCGACCGTCAATTTCGATTCTGACAATAACGGATCGAACGAAACGTCGGTCAGCGTGCAAGTTTGCGACACGGTGGATTGTCCGCCGGTCGCTCCCGGCATCATTCCTCCGAATGGATCGGGCTGCTCTGTGTTGATCTATCCGATTTACACGTCCAATCCGGCCAATCCCGCCGGACAAAACACGCGAATCAACCTGACGAACATCAACCCGTCGAAACCGATTGCAACGCACCTGTTCTTCGTGGACGGCGCGACCTGTTCGGTGGCTGATTCCTTCATCTGCCTGACGCCGAACCAGACCACCAGCTTCCTGGCTTCGGATATGGACCCCGGCATCACTGGATATCTGATTGCCGTGGCCGTTGATGAATATGGTTGTCCGATCAACTTCAATTACCTGATCGGCGACGAATACGTGAAGTTCGACAGCGGACATCGCGGCAACCTGAAGACGGATTGTGTTTCGGCTGTGCCGGGCGGATTGGCGCCCTGTGACAACAATTCGGTCACGGCAACGCTCAATTTCGACGGCGTCGGTTACAGCCGATTGCCAATGGTCGTGGGGCTGAGCAACATTCCGTCACGCGCCGATGGCAACGACACGATGCTGATTCTGAACAGATTGAGCGGCAATCTTGGCAATGGAATGGACAAGCTGAATCCGATTTTCGGCATTCTGTATGACGACGCCGAAAACGCGCTGAGCTTCAGCTTCAATCCAGGAACCTGTCAGTTGCGTGGCAGCATAAACAACAACTTCCCGCGAACCGTGCCCAGGTTCGAGGTCGCGGTTCCGTCAGGCCGTAGCGGCTGGATGAAACTGTATTCGCTCGATGCCGCGATGAACGGCGCGGCAATTAACAATAACCCTGGCGCAGCGACCAATGCGGGCGCGTTCAACGGGGCGCACAGCCTGCATCATCTGACTCAGGCTCCGTCTTCGACAATGGTGATGCCAATTTTCCCGCCGGGCTGCTTGTAGGGGATGCCAGCAGTTTAGCGGAAACACGAAAGCCGTAGTTCAGGTGGTATGTATGCCACCTGAACTGCGGCTTTCGTTTTTTTTCAGACATTCTCTTCGAAAGTTTCAGTCGTTGTTGGCTTTGGTTGCGGCATCAAACGGCTGTGATACTCTTGGCCGGAAACGTAAGCCTGATGCAACACCAAGTCATAGAGTTTTATCAGCAGAATCTGCAACTCGCGCGCGAAACGGGCAATCGGCGAGACGAAATGAGTGCGCTTGCCAGTTTGGGGCGGGCTTATGAAGCGTTGGAAGAGCTTGCCAAGGCGATTGAATTTTATGAACAGGCGCTGAATATCGCTGCCGAACTCGGCGATGGCCGCGCCGAACGACAGACGCTCAAACATTTACAAGATGCTCGGAATCCCGCGATTGTAAAATCCACCAAAGCGGCGGCCAGAACCAAAACTGCTGCTGGACGAAGCTCCGCAAAGAAGTCTCCTGCCAAATCACGTCGAAAATCCTCCAAAAAACAAGCGGCGAAACGGCAAGCACGTAAATCTTCTTCATCGAAATCGGCTCAACCATCGGTTCCGCAATCGGGCAGGGAAGAGTGAGCCGGAAACTTTCAACCGTTCCTGAATCTGTTGGTGATGGGCATGCGGCGATCTCGTCCAAACGCGCGCGGCGTGATGCGAACGCCGGGAGCGGCCTGACGCCGTTTGTATTCGTTCAGGTCTACCAATCGCGTTATGCGACGGACAGTGGCTTCGTCGTAACCTTCGGCAATGATCGCTTCCAGACTGAGGTCTTGTTCGACGTAAAAATTCAAAATCGCGTCCAGCACGTCATAAGGCGGCAAAGAGTCAGTGTCTTTCTGGTCTTCGCGCAATTCGGCGGACGGCGGGCGCGTCAAAATGTAGTCGGGAATGAGTTCTTGGCCGTTGCGCTGATTCAGATACTGACAGAGTTCATAGACCAGCATCTTCGGAACGTCTTTGATGACGGCATATCCTCCGCACATATCGCCGTAGAGCGTGCAATAGCCGACGCTGAGTTCGCTTTTGTTGCCGGTGGTCAGCACCATCGAACCGAATTTGTTCGACACCGCCATCAGTATGTTGCCGCGCACGCGCGCTTGAATGTTTTCTTCGGCAATGCCCATTGGCGTTCCGGCAAACACCGGATCGAGCATCGTCAGATACTGTTTGAAAACGTCTTCTATGGGAACGACGTGATAGGCGACGTTCAGATTTTTCGCCAATTGTTCGGCATCGCGAGCGCTCTCGCTGGATGAATATCGCGTCGGCATAAACACGCAGGTGACGTTTTCTGCGCCGAGCGCGTCCACTGCGACACAGGCCACCAACGCCGAATCCACTCCGCCCGACAAACCTATGACGACGCTTTTGAATCCGTTTTTCTGAACATAATCCCGCGTTCCGACAACCAGCGCTTTGTAGACTTCGTCTGGGTACGCAGGCGTCTCCGCCTGCTGAGTTGCTGTGGCAGGCTTTTGTGTTTCAAAAAGCTGATTCCGCAATTCAATTCGTTCGACGTTGATACCCTGGCTGGCAATGTCCAGCCGATCCTGTCGCCGTCGCGGATCGTGTAGCCGCTCCTTGAACACGCGCTCAGCGTTGATGTCAGCGACGATCAGGTCTTCCTCAAACAGTTTGCCGCGCGCAACGATCTGCCCGCGTTCATTGATGACCAGGCTTTGGCCGTCGAAGACCAGCTCGTCCTGGCCACCGACCAAATTCACGTATGCCAGGGCCACGGCGTTATCTTCGGCGCGCGTCGCCAACATGCGTTCGCGATCAATCCCTTTGCCTGCGTGATATGGCGAAGCGGAAATGTTGATGATGAGTTGCGCTCCGGCCAATGCCTGCACCTGCGTCGGGCCGCCGGGATACCAGATGTCTTCGCAGATGTTCACGCCGAACAACACATTGCCATAAGCGAAAATCGGCGCGCTTTGTCCCGCGTCAAAATAGCGGTATTCGTCGAAGACGCTGTAATTCGGCAGGAAGTTTTTGCGATACACCGCTTTCAATTCGCCGTCGCAAATCACCGCAGCGGCGTTGTGAATATCGGTCGTGCGATCCACAAAACCGACGATCGAAATGATGCCTTTGGACGCGGCAATGACTTCATCCAGAGCTTTGTGATTGGTGGCGATGAATTGCGGTTTGAGCAGCAAATCTTCCGGCGGGTATCCAGTCAAGGCCAGTTCGGGAACGGCGACAATGTCGGCTCCGAGTTGTCTGGCGTGTTCGATGCTGGCAAGGATTTTGGCTGTGTTACCGGCGAAATCGCCGACGGTGGTGTTGATCTGCGCGAGAGCAATGCGAATGGTAGACATAAAGGTTTGGCCAAAGTGCTATGAGGTTGCTTTGGCTGCAAGGTCACGTTTTAATCCTAAAAAAGCTGCTTCTTCAAACTGAATTCGCTCCTCAATTACCTTACGAATCCAGTCTTCTGCTGTCGGCGCCTGATGCAATCGAGCAAGAAAAGCGGCGCGCGTCGCCAGTTCTACTGGAAGTGAGAGCGAAGTTTTTTGTTTGCGAGAAACTTTTGTTGGCGCTTCCCAGGCAGAATCGTCTTCAGCTTCAGCCACTACCAAGTCATCAATTTCTACTTCGGAAAGCATCTTTCGATTTTTCATAATGGCCAACCTGTAATGAGGCGAACAACGTTGCCCGCCTTTAGTTGAAAGGTGATTTTCAGTTCACGTCCACCGACCGTTCGGCCAATCAATTGGTATCGGTCTTTGAACGCTTTGTTCCTTCGGATTTCAAAATCTGAAAAGAAACATTCAACAGCTTCTTCGAACGTGATTCGATGAGCAGCCAGTTTGTCGCGCTCGAAATCGTATTCAAAATCTGTGGGGATGAAGCGACTCCAATCAGGCCTCTCTTTTTCCCACCAAAACTCAATCCGTCACTTCGACCGTATCAATGATGCCAACGATGGCGGCGTCCACAGGGCGGTCTTTCATACCTTCGGCCATGCGAGCGCTGCTGCCGGCAACAACGATGACTTTTTCGCGGTACCCAGCGCCAACGGTATCCACTGCCAGCAAATAGTTGCTTTCGTCCTCACCGGTCAGCGTGATCGGGCGGACGAGCAATAGTTTGCAGCCTTCCAGCCGCTGGTCTTTTCGTGTGGCGACCACGTTGCCGATGATGCGTCCAATAATCATTTTTCGAGTAGACAGTAGACAGTAGACAGTAGGTTTTGAGCCAACTGCTTACCGCTGCTTGAATTACTTGATACCTCTGGATTGCGGCGCGACGGGCAGAGCTTCGTCCACCGACGAATGCGGGCGCGGGATGACGTGTACGCTGACCAGTTCGCCCACGCGCCGAGCGGCAGCGGCTCCGGCGTCTGTGGCCGCTTTGACCGCAGCCACATCTCCGCGAACGATGGCGGTGACAAATCCTCCGCCGATTTTTTCATAACCCACCAGCGTCACGTTGGCCGCTTTGACCATCGCGTCCGACGCTTCGATCATCGCGACCAAGCCTTTGGTTTCAATCATTCCGAGTGCTTCCATTTTGTCCAAGCTCCTTGTTCGTTCTACTTGCTAAATCCATTGAGTAATTGCGCCGACTGGGTCAGCAATTCCACCAACTCCGCGCGCGTCAACGTAATCTCTCCGTCTTTTGATTCGTTATGTGTTTCGCCGCCAATTCCACAAGCTTGCCCGGTGCGAGCTTCAAACGGCATGACGCCGTTGCGTTCGCGGATTTCAAACAGCTTGGGAATCGCTCGGTCAGGGATGGTGTTTTCGTTGCCCAGGCTGCGCGCGATGAAGCTGATCTTGCAGGTGTGTTCCAGCGTTTCCAGTTTGTTGAAGGCGTGTTCCAGAGTTCCGGCATAAGCAACCGCTCCGTGGTTGGCCATCAACAGTGCGTCGTGAAATTCCAGATACGGTTCAATCGCGTCGGTCAGTTCGCGCGTCGAAGGCGTTCCGTAGCCGGCGAGCGGCACGCAACCCAGCGTCAGCACGACTTCGGACAGAATCGCCTTGCTCAAACTCAAACCGGCGACGGCGAATCCAGTCGCGTGCGGTGGGTGCGCGTGAACGACGGCGTGAATGTCCGGGCGATGCTGATAAATGATTTTGTGCATCGGCCATTCGGAGGAAACTTTGTACTCCGAGGGTTCCAGCGGGTTGCCGTCCAGATCCACCGTGACCATCATTTCCGGCGTCATCCAGCCTTTGCTGACCGCCGACGGCGTCGCGATGCAGCGATTTTCGCCAACGCGCACGCTGATGTTGCCATCGCCCGCCACCAGCAAACCTCTGTCGTAACACCGCGTAGCGATTTGAACGATCTGCTCTTTGATCTTCTCTTCGTTTGCCATTTCGGAATTTTGACAGGATTTACAGGATTGAACAGGATCGGCTTTAATCCTGAAGAATTCTGTCAATCCTGTCTACGTTTCTTTATCTCGTTGTGCCGTTGTTTGCAGTGTCTTGCCGCAAAAACTCTCTATATCCGATGTTGATCGCTTCGCTGCTGGGATTGGCCAGAAAATACGACAGGCTTTCCAGCGAAATCGTCAGGTCAACGTTTTTGACTTTGACGCCAGCCTTTGGATTCAAATGCACAGGCGCGAAATTCAGCACGGCGCGAACTCCGGCTTCGGTCACTTGTTCCAGCACTCGTTCAGCGGCGTTGGCAGGGACGGCAATGACGACAATTTCAATGCCTTCGCGGTGTATGGCATCGGTCAATGTTTGTGTGCTTTGAATTCTCAATCCCGCTCGCGTGCGATTTCCCAGCTTGGCCGGATCGTCGTCGAACAAACCAACCACTTCAAAATTGCTCTGATTGAAGCCGTGATAATTGGCCAGCGCCGTTCCCAGATTTCCCAATCCAACGATGGCGACTTTGCGTTTGACGGTCAGCCCTAAAATTTTAGCCAGATGGGTGCGCAACTCTTCGACGTTGTACCCTACGCCGCGCACGCCGAATTCGCCAAAGTAAGCCAGGTCTTTGCGAATCTGCGCTGAGTTCAAATTGAACTGTTCCGCCATGCTTTTGGAGGAAACGGCTTCGACCCCCGACGCCGCCAGTTCGTTCAAACAACGCAGATAAACCGACAGGCGGTTGGTCGTCAGTTCTGAAATCTTCTCTGTTTTCATGCTTTTGGAATGCGTTACCTCAAACGGAAACGCACGATAGCGTAGGCTTCCGACCACTGTCAACTTGGCGTTTTGACAAGGGTTGCGGCGCTTCGTACACTCCGCGCGCATCGAAAATTTTTACGGAGAACCGCTATTGATCGCTCATATTTCCGGCAAGCTGATTCAAAAACAACCGAACTCCGTCATCGTGGACGTCGGTGGCGTCGGTTATGAACTGAACGTGCCGCTTTCGACATTTTATGACCTGGGCGACATCGGCGCGAATGTCAGTTTGCGCGTTCACACGCACGTCCGCGAAGACGCATTGCAACTATTTGGATTTCGCACCGAAGCGGAAAAGAAATTGTTTTTGCTGCTGAACAGCGTATCCGGCATCGGCCCGAAGCTGGCGATTACGGTCTTATCCGGGTTGAGCGCCGAAGAATTGATTCAAGCGATTCGCGCCGGAAACCTGACCAAACTGACCGGCATTCCCGGCGTTGGCAAAAAGACTGCCGAACGCATGCTGGTGGAACTCAAAGACAAGGTCGCAGCGATTTTGCCGCCCGGATTGGAAGATTCGACAACGGCGGTGATCGCTCAAACCGGCGACGCGATGCGCGAAGACGTGATTTCGGCGCTGGTCAATTTGGGTTACGTGCGCGCACAAGCCGAAAAAGCCGTCGGCGCAGTGTTAAAAGAAACGCCGGACGCCGGTTTTGCAGATGCGCTGAAACAATCCTTGAGGACGCTGGCCAAGTAAGAAACGATGTCACAAAACCTGACGCCCGCAGAATCTGAATCTCGCCTCGTCGCTGGCAATTCCATGAACGATGACCAGCAAATCGAACTGTCGCTGCGTCCGCAATACCTGCGCGAATACATTGGCCAGCGAAAGGTTAAAGACAATCTGCACATCTTCGTCAAAGCAGCATTGGCGCGCAGTGAAGCTTTAGACCATGTGTTGCTCAATGGGCCGCCGGGATTGGGAAAAACGACGCTCGCCAACATCATTTCGCGCGAGATGGGATCGAAGCTCAAAGTCACTGCCGGCCCGGTGATTGAAAAAGCCGGTGATCTGGCGGCTCTGCTGACCAATCTGGAAGCGGGCGATGTGCTGTTCATTGATGAAATTCACCGGTTGCATCCCGCCATCGAAGAAATCCTGTATCCGGCGATGGAAGATTTCGAGCTTGATCTGGTTATTGGCCAGGGGCCGTCGGCGCGTTCGGTGAAATTGGAATTGCCGCGCTTCACGTTGATTGGCGCGACGACGCGACCGGGATTGATTACGGCTCCGTTGCGCGGACGATTTGGCATCAACTTCCATCTGGATTTTTATCCTGTCGAAGATTTGCAGGTCATTGTCGAACGGTCGGCTTCGATTTTGGGGGCCAGCGTCGAAACCAGCGGCGCACGCGCGATTGCCATGCGCTCGCGCGGAACGCCTCGCATCGCCAACCGACTGTTGCGCCGAGTTCGCGATTTCGCCGAAATCGTCTTTGACGGACGTATTACGGCGGAAGTCGCCACCGACGCGCTGAACCGCATGGAAGTGGATCGGTTCGGCCTGGATGAAATTGATCGCAAGATGTTGACGACGATCATTGAAAAATTCGGCGGCGGCCCGGTCGGCGTCAGCACGATTTCGGCTTCGATCAGCGAAGACAAAGAAGCCATCGAAGAAATTTACGAACCTTACCTGATTCAAATCGGATTTCTGAATCGTACACCTCGCGGACGAGTGGTAACGGCGGCGGCTTATCACCATCTGGGATTTGATCTGCCGAATCAGGCGGCCACCCGGCAAAATGATCTATTCCAGTAAATTTGGCTCAGTCGAGAGAAAAGGAATCAACTACGAATGACCACGAATTTTCACGAATAACCGTAAACTGAATTTTCAGGATTGAATCAATCCATTCGTGTTTATTCGTGAAATTCGTGGTTGCATTCTGCTAACTGAGCTACAACCAGTTTATGCACATTTCCGAATTCGATTTTGAACTGCCCGAAGATTTGATCGCCCAGCAACCGCTGGAACCGCGCGATGTTTCGCGGATGCTGGTGGTGGATCGAAAGACTCAAACTTATCGTGACGGCGCGTTTGCCGAATTCCCGAGTTTCTTTGCATCAGGCGATGTGATTGTACTGAACAATACGCGGGTTTTTCCGGCTCGATTGCGTGGCCATCGAATGGTCAATGGCGAGCGCGGCGCTTTGGTGGAAGCTTTTCTGGTCAAGCCGGTGCAGTACCCCGACCGTGAGGGAGCGGGTTTTGCTGATTGGGAAGTACTGGCCAAACCCGGTCGAGCGCTAAAACTCGGCGCCGAGTTGGAATTCGGCGACGGGCGCTTGCATGGAACCGTGATCGAAATCGTCGAAGAAGGGCGGCGCGTAATTCGGTTCGATTGTGATGGCGATTTCGACCATGTCGTGGATGACATCGGAAGCACGCCGTTGCCGCCTTACATCAGACGCGAACAGGACGAACAACGTCGGCTGACTGAACCGCGTTACCAAACTGTGTATGCCAAACATCGAGGAGCGATTGCCGCCCCGACTGCGGGGCTGCATTTTACGCAACGCATCTTTGACGAATTGGCTGCGCGCGGCGTTCGGGTCGTCGAATTGACGCATCACGTCGGATACGCGACCTTTCAACCGGTGCGCGTCGAACACATTGAAGAGCATCTTATCGCTGCCGAAAGTTACGAAATCAGTGAGGCTGTGGCGCAAACCATCAATCTGGCGCGCGCCGCCGGCAATCGAATTGTCGCCATTGGCACGACTTCGGTTCGGGCGCTGGAAAGCGCGGCGAATCCAGACGGCACGGTTCGCGCCGAACATCGCAGCACAGAACTGTTCATTTATCCGGGGTATCAGTTTCGCGCGGTGAACGCGCTGCTGACCAATTTTCATTTGCCGCAATCTTCTTTGCTGATGCTGGTGTCGGCATTCGCCAATCGAGATTTGGTTTTGGCGGCGTATCGCCACGCCGTCGAACAACGTTACCGCTTTTACAGTTACGGCGACTGTATGCTTTTGATTTAAGCTGGCGATTGGCAATTGGTGGTTGGTATTTGGTATACCACCGACCACCGACCACCGACCACCGACCACCTTATATGCAAGCCATCAATCATCACTCCAAAGCGTTCAAAGGTTTGATGCGACCGCTGGTTTTGTCTGACTTGAATGAGTTGTGGCAATTGGATTTGCGCGTGTTTTTGGATGGCGAGGTCTACGAACGAGAGACGTTTCGGTATCTGCTGACCAATCCAAGGGTCATTGCGCGACAAATCCGGTCGGAATATGACGAAATGGCGGCATTTGGAATCGCCCAAATCGAAGACACTGGGCAAGGTCACATCACTGCCGTGGGAGTCGCGCCGGAATATCGTCGCAGAGGGTTGGCTCGGTTGTTGTTACACGAAATGGAGCGCAGTTTGCTGGCTCGCGGAATCACATCCGTCAAACTTGAAGTCCGAGCCAACAACATCGCCGCACAACAACTGTACGAACAATTGGGCTACATCACCACGCAACGAATGGGGAAGTATTATTCGAACGGCGACGATGGTTATTCGATGGTTAAGTCACTGGAAACATTTGACTAAACTGACCTCAACCGCTGATTTTCCAGCCAATTCCTCAATCTGGGCCAAATCTGGCCACAAAAAATTTCTTTTGGGGCATTTTGCCCAACACAAGCCTGTATCGCCAAAGGACTTAGGCAATTTTCCAGAAAAATTAGAAGGCAATTTTCTAACATTCTGCCAGCCCGGAGCCAATTCTGAGCAAATCTGGGGTTTGACAATATCCCGCTAATCCGTTATAAACACAATCACTTAGCGACAAATTGCGAAGTGCCCGATTAAGTTTTTGACTGAGTTGCCATCAAACTCAAATCACTTTTTAGAAGGGAGATCGTATGAGGGAAACGCTCTCTGCACGATCAAGAACCACATCGAAAGCGATGCCTAAAGCGCAAGTGAGAACAAAACTGACAAACAATCGCGCCCAAGCCAAAGTACAACCGGCGTCGAGGTCAAAATCTGTCAGCCCTTCTAAACCTAAAACATCTTCTGCTGCAAAACCAAAGACAGCCGCATTGAAACCGGTCAAATCTGTCAAGAAAGCTGTCGCTCCGAAAAAGACTGTCGCTAAAAAAGGCGCAGCGAAGTTGAACAAACCTGTTCTCAAAAAGAACGTTGCGGCCAAAAAGGTAACCAAGCGAATGGCTTCGTCGCCAAAAGCCGCAGTCAAGCAGCCCAAAGCCGCCGCTAAAACAACGAAGATCAAAGCGCCGCTCAAGGCTGGTGTGATTGCCAAACCTGTCGGTCGCAAATCGCAATCTGGCAAACTTTCGGCAACGCGCCCAAACAAAGTCGTGATGCCGATCAATGTTGCGCCGCCTGTGCCCGAACCGCCGCGCAAACTGACTCCGTCCGGCGCAATGCGAGCGTTTGAACATGCTGTTCGCGTTTTCAACCGTCGAATGTTCGAAGACGCCAAAACGATGTTTGAACATCTGCTGATAAAATTCCCGCGCGAAGTGGAAATCGCCGCGCGCACTCAGATGTATTTGCAGGTGTGCAATCAAAAGCTGGCGCATTCCCCTTCGATTCCGCGCAACGCCGACGACCTTTACGATCACGGCGTTTATGCTTTGAATCTGGGCGATTTCAGCCAGGCAAAGAACTTTTTTGAAAAAGCCTTGCGCATGAAACCGGATGAACCGCATTTGTTGTATTCGCTGGCCGCGACTCACGCGCAAACCGGTTCGCACGATCAAGCACTGGATTATTTGAAACGCACCATTCAGCTTCAACCGCGTTACAGAACGCAGGCGCTGAATGATTCCGATTTCAACGAATTGCGCGAAAACAAACAGTTCCTGGAATTGCTGGGACTGGCTTCACCATTCGATTTGCTGCAATCGCGGCGATAAGCTTCAACCTGCGAGAAACGACAGCCCGCGAAGAATTCAGTTCTTCGCGGGCTGTCGTGTTTATTCTTTAGACCTATCGAAAAACCTATCGAATTCTCAGCTTCAAGACATTGGCCTTCACGCCGTCCACTGTCAATTCCAGATCAACGTCGTTTGCGCCGATCAGACTTCGCGGAATTCGCGCGTTCAATTGATCCAGTCCAAAAAAGCCTTCCGCCGCTCCGGCAAAAAATACTTCGCAATCCGCGCCGCCGATTTTCACGCTGACCGCGCCCAGCGAGCTTCGCCCGCGAAAGCCAGTGCCGTAACCGATGAAAAACACCTGGTCTGTTTCCGATCCCAGGTCAATCGGCGCAGCGACGAATTTGTTTTGCGCCTGATCGAAAATCGCCAGTGGTTCGTAACTCTGCGAACCATCGGCTTTGATTCTCAAAACGACTGCCGCTGGAACGTCTCTGCCGTTGGCGTTTGCCGCGAACAACGCCGGAGCGACCGGAGCAATGGTCACAGTTCCGGCGGATAAACGGCCTTCGCCATTTGCTACCAACACGGTTGCCGTTCCAGCAGCCAAACCTTCAGGCATCAGAAAATTGATTTGAGTTGGCGAGACGAAAAACAGCCGCGCGATTTTTTCCACGTTTGCGCTGTCTCGAACCGTAACCGAAGTTCCTGCCAGCGAAACCGGCAACGGCGAACTCGATCCGATTTCAACCGACGATGACAGATTGTCTCCGAAGGCCGCCACGATGGATGCACTGGCCAGCGCCGAAGCGTTGAAACTCGCCGCTGAGACACTGGCCACAGCGCCGAAATTCGCCAACAGCGCTTTAACATCCGCGCGAATGCCCGTCAGCATCGGGTAAAACGCATTGCCCGGACAGGCCGTTGCACAACCGTCACGATGGCCGGAAATGTGATTCAGGTCTCGCCCGCTGGAGTTGTGGCGCGACCTGGCTGTCGGATCAATTCCGCGTTGATCGGCTTTCCAGGCCAGAATCTTTTTCAAGCTGTTGAGCGCCGCCGCAGGCGGAGTCGCGCTGGTGAAATCGCCAATGATGACCACGCCCATCGTTCCGGCATTCGTGCCGCAAAAATGCGCTCCGGTGACGTTGTCGCCGCCTGATCGGCCTTCGTAAATGACGCCGTTCTGGTCAATCACGTAGTTGTAGCCGACATCCGCCCAGCCGTTTGAAAACACGTGGAAGTTCCAGATGGCGCGCACCGCCGCCGCCCAATCGCCGTTGATGGCTCCGCTGGGGCTGAACGTGTGATGGACGATCAAATGCGTGACAGTGGTGTAACTCAAACTGCCGTGCGTGGTCACTTGTCCGTCGGGGCAACCCCATTCGGTTCGTGTAACGACGGGAGGTTTGGGGTATTTGGGCAATTGCTGCAAAGTTTCTGTCGTCATAGCTTCTTTCGTTCGCTGCTCTATTCGCTGCTGCATTTCGCGCGGAGTCGCGCCGGGACTGATGAACACCAACCGCAAGCCGAGCATCGTCGCGGATTTTTCGTTTGAAATTCGATACTGCACAAATCGCGTTTGCTGATCGAGCAAAGCCAGCGCGCTGACCTGTTCGCCGCGTTCGTTGGCATGATCGTCATGAGCATCCATCGGCAACCATTCGCTCCAACGAATGCCGTCGGTGGAGCTTCGCAAGCTCAGATGAATTTCGCCGCGCGCTTTCCACGCTGCGCCGATGGCCAGAAATGGCTCGACGTTATGCAGCGGAACGGCGATCACATCCGATGTCGCGGCTGTGAATGGAGCAAGTTCCGCAGACACTTCAAACCGGAGTTCATAATGGCGAACTTCAGGCGTTCGCTCTTGAGCTTGTGCCGTCAACGCCAGCGAAATCATTGCCGCCGACAGCAGTAAAACAAAACTGCGAAAAGTCATCCGTTTGCCTCCAGGTTTGGAATTTAGACTGCGGCTCGGTTATAAACAGTCAAACAACAGTGAGTCAATTGTTGCAGGCAAACACAAAATCATCAGCGGGCAGAAAGTGAAAAGCTGACGATGCGATACATCCAAAATCCGCCGAATCCCTGGCTGACCGAACAACACGAATGGATTGGCGAACCTCCCGAAGCCAAACTGGAAGTGTTTGAAGAAACCGCCACGCGATCCATCATTACCAGTAACAACAGCCCGGACATTCCGTTTGAATACTCCATCAACTGTTATCGCGGCTGCACGCACGCTTGCACTTATTGCTTTTCCAGACCCAGACATGAATTTCTTGGCTTCGGCGCAGGCACAGACTTCGAGCGAAAGATCGTCGCCAAAATTCATGCGCCGGAATTGTTGCGCCAGGAATTCATGAAGAAAAGCTGGAAAGGCGATCCGTTGGTTTTTTCGTTCACCTCCGACCCGTACATACCGCTGGAAGCGAATTACGAACTGACGCGCAAATGTCTGGAAGTCTGTCTGGAATTCCGCAACCCGGTCAGCATCATCACCAAATCAGCGCTGGTTCGTCGCGATCTGCCGTTGATCGTCAAGCTGGCCGAAGTCGCGGATGTGATGGTGCATTTCACGATTCCGTTTCTGGATCACGAAGTGAACCGCGCGTTGGAACCTTACGCGCCGTTTCCCGAAGCGCGTTTTGCCGCGATGAAAGATTTCGCCGACGCTGGCATAGAAGTCGGTTTGGCGATTGCGCCGATCATTCCGGGATTGAATGAATCGGACATTCCCGGTTTGCTGGAACGCGCGAAAGACGCCGGAGCCAAATCCGCTTTCATCAATCTGCTGCGCTTGCCGGGCAGCGTGCGGCCTTATTTTTTGCAGCGGCTGGAAGAACGTCTGCCGCTCAAGGCCAAAAAGATCGTCAACCGCGTCATGGAAGTAAAAGGCGGAGTGCTCAACAAAAGCGAATTTCACGAACGCATGCGCGGTGAAGGGCCGTTTTGGGAAATGGTCAAAAAGAGTTTTGAAATTCACGCGCGGCGATTGGGCTTCAACCAGAAGAAATACGAAATGAAAGAACGCCGCCGGACGTTTCGTCGTCCGACGGCACAGCAAACCTTGTTCGATCTGCTTGGCGGTTGATTGGCTTGACCGGCTTTTGCGGCGCGTGCTACAAGGCAAACCATTCTCCAAACAGAGAAAGACGAAATCATTATTCGCTCCGTCCTGCGGGCGATTCTCGAACATCCGTACACGATTGAATAACTAACCAACGCTGATTCTGCACGTTTTGACGTGCCGACAGACCAACAAGGAGACTTCTGAAATGAACCTGAAAAACACAAAAATTTTGTTCGTGGCGTTTGCGTTGCTGCTGATGCTTCCCGTTGCGGGAATGGCGCAAAAGAAGCCCGGCAATTGGGTGAAGCTGACCGACGGCAAATCATTCGACGGCTGGAAAATCGCCGAGCCGGATCAAAACAGTTGGAAACTCGAAGACGGCGCGTTCGTCGCTCAAGGCCCGCGCAGCCATCTGCATTACGTCGGCGATCCCAAACCCTTCGTCAACTTTGAACTGCAACTGGAAGTGATGACGGGCCCGACTTCCAACGGCGGCATTTACATTCACACCGAATGGCAGGAAACCGGCTGGCCGAAAAAAGGCTATGAAATTCAGGTCAACCAGACGCACGGCGATTGGCGCAAATCGGCCAGTATTTATGGCGTCAACGATGTGAAAGAAGTCCACGTCAAAGATAACGAATGGTACAAATACAACATCATCGTCGAAGGCAAACGCATCATCGTCAAACTCAATGACAAGGTCGTCAACGACTGGACGGAAGAACCCGACCGCCAACCCGGCAAAGACTTCACGCGAATTTTGGACAAAGGCAGCTTCGCCTTGCAGGCGCACGATCCCAAGAGCGTGGTGAAGTATCGGAACATTCAGGTTCGGCGGCTGGACTAATTTCAAAAGTAGACAGAAGACAGTAGCCAGTAGCGTTTTGCCAATGCGCGAAGTGCATACAGATGTGCAAACTACGGTCTACTGACTTCTGTCTACTGTCTGCTTTGGAGGAACTATGTCCCGCAAATCATTGCTCTTACTCATCGCCTTCATCGCAGGCTTGTCGGTCAACTGGCTGGTCTTCGGTCAACAAAGCCCTTTGAAAAAATGGCAAAAAGGCAAAGGTTGGGGCTGGGTCTGGGGCAAAGACGATGAGGTCGGCGCCCTGAACGAAATGACGGACGCTTCGCGGTTGGCGGCGTTGAGGTTGGCGACCAAAGGGCAGACCTATGATCTGGGCGTGACCTACGACCGGGCTTCGTACAAATGGCCGGGACACAGTCCCGGCGAGATCATCACCTTTCGCAGTCCTGAAGGCGTTTCGCGCCAGAAAGATTTGCCAGCGCTGCTCAGCGACAACGGCAAACAGACTCGCTGGCACAGTTCTGCGCTGTTTATCAATGACAATGTCGCCACGCAGATTGACGGACTCGGCCACATTACCACCGGCAGCGACAATTCCTGGTACAACGGTTTCAAGGAAGCCGACTGGGGCGGCAACTTCGGCATTCGCAAAGCCGACGCCACGACAATTCCGCCGATCATTGCGCGCGGAGTTCTGATTGATGTCGCCAGTCTGAAAAACGTCGAAGCTTTGCCCGCCAATTACGCCATCACGATTGACGATTTACAGCAATCGTTACGCCGCCAGCAAACGCAGATCAAACCTGGCGATATTGTTCTGATACGCACCGGCACGTTGCGTTATTGGGGCGAAACCGGCAGCGATCACGCTCGAATCGCCGCGCACGATTCCGCAGGCATCAGTCTGGAAACGGCTCGTTGGCTGGTGGAGCAAAACGGCGCGATGATGATTGGCAGCGACACCAGCGGATTGGAATACGGCCCGACGGAAAAAGACGCGAAGGCATACCGCGACAAATACCAATCCTTCAATCCCGTGCATCATTACCTGCTGATCGAACAAGGCGTTCACATAGGAGAGTTTCATTTCCTGGAAGACCTGGCGCGCGACCGCGTGTACGAGTTTTGTTATGTGGCAATGACCAACAAGATCAAAGGCACAACGGCTGGATTCACGCTCAGGCCGATTGCGATTCGATGAGGCGTTGTTGCACTAACATGCTTTGTTAATTTGAGTTCTTCTTTTTTACCTCGGCGAAAACAAGGAAAACTCTGTGATTCGTTATTCGTGCAACAAAGCCACTTAAGGAGCCAAATCATGAAGCTCTCTCCGACATCAACAATTATCACCTCTTTACTCTTGGCGTTTGCTGGCGCTCTTCTTTTCGCCCAGCAGCCGCAACGACAACTCACGCCCGAACAACAAGCGCAACAAGCCGCAACCAAAGCCGATCATCAGCGAATGCTCGATTTGCTCGGCATCAAGGAATTGCGACCGGGAGCGAATGGCAGCAATCCGCAAGCGCCGAATTTCGCCAACTACGATGAATCGAAAGTGAAGCCATATTCGCCGCTGCCTGATCCGCTGACGCTGAAAAACGGCAAGAAAGTGACTTCGGCCAAGATGTGGTGGAATCAGCGCCGAGCGGAAATCGTCGAAGATTTCGACCGCGAAGTGTATGGCCGCATGCCGAAAGTCACGCCGAAAGTGAAGTGGGAAGTCGTCAGCACGACCAACGAAGAGAAGTACGGCGTTCCGGTCGTCACCAAACAATTGGTCGGCCACGTAGACAATTCGTCTTATCCAGCCGTTACCGTGGACATCAAGTTGACGCTGACGACTCCGGCCAAGGCGGTGAACGTGCCGGTGATAATGGAATTGATGTTTCAACTGCCTCCACGTCCGGCGAATGCGCCGCCGTTGCCGCAACAGCCGGGAATTCCATGGCAACAACAGGTTTTGGAGAAAGGTTGGGGTTACGCGACGCTGGTTCCGACCAGCGTTCAGGCCGACAACGGTGCAGGATTGACGGCGGGCATCATCGGTCTGGTCAACAAAGGCCAACCGCGCAAAGCCGACGATTGGGGAGCCTTGCGCGCCTGGGCTTGGGGCGTCAGCCGCGCGCTGGATTATTTTGAAACCGACAAAACCGTCAACGCCAGGATGGTCGGGCTGGAAGGGCATTCGCGTTACGGCAAAGCGACGTTGGTGGCGATGGCTTATGAACCGCGTCTGGCCATTGCGTTCGTCAGTTCTTCGGGCGCGGGCGGAGCCAAAATTCATCGTCGGAACAATTACGGCGAGATGGTCGAAAACGTCGCCGCACCCAGCGAATACCACTGGATGGCGGGCAATTACATGAAATACGCCGGGCCGCTGACGGCGAATGACTTGCCGGTGGATTCGCACGAACTGGTGGCGCTCTGCGCGCCGCGTCCGGTGTTTATCAGCGCCGGTTCGGTGGAAAAAGGAGATGGTTGGGTAGACGCCAAAGGCATGTTTCTGGCCGCCGCGCATGCAGGGCCGGTGTATAAACTGCTAGGCAAAAAAGACCTGGGCACGATGGAATTTCCGCCGATGGAAACCGGTTTGATGGCGGGCGACATTACGTTCCGCCAACACAGTGGAGGTCACACGCCGGGGCCGAACTGGCCGACATTTTTGGAATTCGCCAGCCGGTATCTGAAAGCGAAGTAGAGCCGCAAAATTTTGCGGCTCTACTCAACCTTGGCCTTTTGCCATTGTTTTCGTGAGGCTTTCCTGCGCTTTTTCGCGCGGCATGCTGATGATGGCTTGGATGCGCTGGCCTTCGCGGCGGACTTTCAGATTGTTGAGCATCAACATTGCGCCTGGGTCGTTGGTTTTTTTCAGCCGCGCCACCAGCAGAGCGGCTTGCGCCAGATTGGTGATGTTGCGAGCGTCTTCTTCGTTGGCGGTGAAGCCGGTAACGATCAATTGCGCTTCCTGGTCAATCGCCAACACCAGGCTCAGAGAAGTCAGTTGGTGCAACGGCCCCATCGCCTTGCTTTCGCTGACCGCAGCCAAAATGGCCAACGCTGCATCGTCAATTTCCTTGATGCCAGACGATTCGGTGATTTTGTAATCCGCCAACGTGCCGTCAGGTTTGACCGTTCCCGTCACACCGATTTTCATTTTGCCAGCAGGCAAGGAAAGCTTGCCTTCCTTGTTGGCGTCATACAGTCGTTTGACCTGATCCTTGATCGGAGCCGTGTTGATTTTGCCAAAGGCTCCGTATCCGTCTGATTTATTGGGTTGGTCAGGTTGAGCCGGTTCAGATTGTCGAGCTTTGGCCAATTCTTCAGCTTTGGCTTTTTCGGCGGCGGCCTTTTCTTCTGCTTCGCGTTGGGCGAGTTCTTCCTGTTGACGACGCTGCTCTTCTTCTTTGCGACGGCGCTCGGCTTCGCGCTTGGCCAGTTTGGCTTGTTCTTTTTTCTGGTCTTCGAGCGATTGCGTTTTCTCAGGAGCACGAAACCCCATATACCCGTTCGGGTATTTCATCTTTTTGGAGAAGGTGATCAGAATGCCACGGTTGTAATCTTCTTCGACGAATTGCACATCGCGCAGCTTCATCGCCAACCCGAAAATCGGCGCGTAATACACGACCAGATACAGCACGGTGTGCGTCACTACGGAAAGCGCCGCCGCGATCAGCAAGCCTTTTTTTCGTTTTGGATAGCGAACTATGGTAATCATTACTTCACCTCAAAAATGCTTCCCAAGAACGATACGATTATAGCCCTTTGCAGGGTGCGGAAAAACAATTGAGTTTGGAGGGGGAATGTTGACAGAACTGTTTTCATCGCCAAAACCCATCATCGGAATGATTCACGTCGGCGCTTTGCCGGGAACGCCTGCCAGTTCGTTAAGCGTGGCTGAAATTGTCGCTCAGGCAAAGCGCGAAGCCGTCCTTTACCGCGAAGCAGGCGTGGACGGCATCGCCATCGAAAACATGCACGACGTGCCTTATCTGCGAGGCGAAGTCGGCCCGGAAATCGTCGCCGCGATGGCGCTGGTCGGACAAGCCGTCAAAGCCGAAAGCCAATTGCCGGTCGGCATTCAAATTCTGGCCGGAGCAAACCTGGAAGCGATGGCCGTCGCGCACGCCGCCAATCTGGATTTCATTCGCGCGGAAAGTTTCGCCTTCGCGCACGTTGCCGACGAAGGCTGGATCGAATCTTCCGCGGCAAAGCTGCTGCGCTATCGAAAGATGATCGGAGCCGACCGCGTGCAAGTCTGGGCTGACGTGAAGAAAAAGCATTCGTCGCACGCCATCACCGCCGACATCAGCTTGGGAGTGATGGCCGAAACGGTGGAGTTCATGCGCGGCGACGCCGTCATCATCACCGGCAGCGCAACGGGCGACGCTCCGAAGCTGGCCGATGTCGAAGAAGCGAAAGTTCATTGCCGTTTGCCAGTAATTTTAGGCTCAGGCGTTGACGACAAAAACATCGCTGAGTTTTGGCCAAAAGCCGACGGCTTCATCATTGGTTCGTATTTCAAACGCGAAGGGAAATGGCAGAGCGAAGTGGACGGGCGACGAGTGGAAGCGTTTATGAAGATTACGCGGGAGCAATTGGCCATTAATCATTGACCATTAGCCATTATTCGACAAGGAAATTTACCCTGACCAGTAATGGCTAATGGACAATGTGCAATGGTCAATTACCGGTTTCTGCCGGAAAGCGTTTGCCGATGAACCAATCGTACACCAGCGCGCCAAGCGGGCCGCCGATCAGCGGGCCAACAATCGGAACCCAGAAGTAATAGTTGTTGGCGGTGAAGACCTGACCTCCCCAGCCTGCGACCGCCGTGAAGAGGCGCGGTCCCAAATCGCGCGCCGGGTTGATCGCGTACCCGGCGTTCAAGCCAAAAGCCATGCCAATCGTCATGACCAAAAAACCCACGGCAATCGGCGCGACATTGCCGGGAACGCTGTTGCGCGCGTCGCCGATGGCAGAAATGACCAACATCAACATTGCCGTGCCGACAATCTGGTCAAGCAAAGCGCCGCTGGTCGAAAGATAGCTGGCCGGATAGGTCGCAAAGATTCCTGCGGTATCCATTTGCCGCACGCCGCCATCGAAGTTGTGAAAGGCTTCGCGGTAAACAGCAAAGGCGGTTGCCGCGCCGCAAAACGCTCCGGCGGTTTGGGCGGCAAAATACAGCGGGAGCTTTGCCCAAGGCATTTGGCGACGGACGACCGCCGCCATTGTTACTGCCGGATTCAGATGCGCGCCGGAAACTCCGCCCGCGACGTAAATGCCCATAGTCACGGCAAAGCCCCACGCCAGATTGATCGAAAGATATTCGCCGTTTTCATGTTTGCCGAGCACGACTTGAGCTACGACCGCCGCGCCGAATGCGAGCAAAACGAAGGTGCCCAGAAATTCAGCCAACAATTCACGCTTCAGATTATTTGAGTTCATAGAGGAAGTAGACAGGATTTACAGGATTGAACAGGATTGGCGGAAAGATCAGGATCATTTTGGTTGAATCCTGAAAAATCCTGCTAATCCTGTCAAAAAATTTTACCTCGTGTTGCCGCTGCTGACGGCTTTAACTTCGACAGGTTTTTCGCGTTTGATGCCCAGGTGCGAATCGAACCATTCCAATTGTTTGGCCGTCAGGTCAATGACGTGGTTCGGTTCCTGAATGCCATGGCCTTCGCGCGGGTAGCGGTAAAAGACGGTTTCGACACCGCGTTTTTTCAGCGCGCGATAATACTGTTCGCCCTGCTGGATGTTGACGCGCATGTCGCGTTCCCCGTGCGTAATCATCAACGGGGTTTTGACGTTTTTTGCATACGTCATCGGCGACCAGCGGCGATAATTTTCCGGCACATCCCACGGAGTCCCCTTGAATCCGTATTCCATCAAACCGGGAATGTCGCTTTGGCCGTGGAAGCTGTACCAATCGCTGATGGCCGCGTGACCGATGGCGGCTTTGAACCGGTCGGTTTGCGACACCGTCCAGAACGTCATGAACCCGCCGTAACTGCCTCCCATGACCACGCATTTGTCAGCGTCGGCAACGCCTTTGGCAATGACGGCGTCCACGCCCGCCATAATGTCCTGAAAGTCCTTGCCGCCCCAATCGCCGATGTTGGTTTTGGTGAACTTCTCGCCGTAGCCAGTCGAACCACGTGGATTAGGCTTGAGCATCGCATACCCGTTGGCCGCCCAAATCTGGTTACGCGCGTTGAAATTGTCGCTGAATTTGCCATACGGGCCGCCGTGAATGTCCAGAATCAGCGGATATTTCTTGCCCGCTTCGTAACCCAGAGGTTTGATCAGCACGCCTTCGATGTCGAAATTGTCGGGGCCTTTCCATTTGATGACTTCGGCGTCGGCCAATGCAAAATCCTTGATTTGCGGATTGACGGTCGTCAGTTGCCGAGCGCCATCGCCGTTCGCTCCGGCAATCCAGATGTCATCGGGCGTGCGGCTGTCATTCAACGTATAAGCCAACCATTTGCCGTCGGCGGAAAGATCAAACTGGCCGTAGTTGCGATTGCCTTTGGTCACTTGCGCCACTTTGCCGCCTGCGGTTGGAACCGAGTAAATGTGCGAATACATCCCGACGCCGCTTCCAAAATAAATCGTTTTGCCATCCGGCGACCAGTTGATGCCGAACGCGGATTCTATGAAATCCGCCGTCAGGTTTTTCGGTTCGCCTGCTTCGGCGGAAACAATCATCACATTGGATTTTGCCGCCCAGTTCGACGTGCTGGAGGTAAAGGCAATCCATTTGCCGTCGGGCGACCATTGCGGATTGCCGTCGGGGCCGGGATTCGTCGTCAGTTTGCGCGCGATGCCGCCCGCCGAAGGAACGACGTACACTTCGCTGTTGCTGAATTCGGAAATGTCCGACCAGACGCTTTCTTGCGACGAAGTTTTCGACCACGTGTAAGCGATGTATTTGCCGTCCGGCGACCAGTTTGGAGCAGCGGCGGAAAATTCGCCTTCGGTCAGCCGTTTCTTTTCTTTGGATTCGACGTTGATCGTCCACAGATGCGAATAGATCAAATCGGCATCCACGGTGATGGTGTCGAACTTGTCTTTTTTCTTTTTCTCGCGTTCGGCTTTGTCTTTGGGAGTGTCGCGCGTGATGAAGGCCATCGCTTTGCCATCCGGCGACCAACGAAACGCCGATACGCCATTTTCTTCTTCGGTCAACTTCATGGCTTCGCCGCCATTGGCCTGGATGATCCAAATCTGATTGCCCTTATCACGGTCGGCCAGAAAGGCGATGCGCTGTCCGTCAGGCGACCATTGCGGCGCGTTTTCGCCTTTTTCGCCGTTGGTTAGTTTGATCGGGTTGCCGCCTTCGCTCCCAATCAAGTAAATATGCGATACGCGACGATTTTCTTTTTTGTCCCATTCGCTGATGGTAAACGCTATGCGTTTGCCGTCAGGCGAAATCTGTGGCGCGCCGATGGTTTTCATCGCCAGCGCGTCTTCGATGGTCATGTGTTTTTGCGCCGTGGCGGTGACGGCCAGCGCGAACGCAAACAAGATCGCCAGAAGAGAGGTCGAAAACTTCTTCATAACTGCCTCCGCTAAGATGGATTGATGTTGTGGAACGAGTTGAAAGATTGAACTGCCCGAACGCGCGGCATCATAGCTGTTGAGTATTGAAAAATCCACGAAGCGCACGAAGGTTCACGAAGGACAATCTTCATGGCTGATTTGATTCATCCAGTGATAAGCTTCGCCTCGTTTCGTCAGCGCAAACTTCCAAACTGAGAGAATAATGATGACCAGAAAACTGTTGTTGGTGTTCGCTGTGATTGTTGTTGCTTGCTTTCATCGAGCTGTGAGTTCTTCCCAAGCCGATTTTGATGCACTCATCGTCAATGGCCGCGTTGTTGATGGCACGGGCAATCCGTGGTTCGTCGCCGATGTCGCGATCAAGAACGGTCGCATTGTCGAAATTGGCAAACTCGATCCGAAACGGGCGGCTCGCGTCATTGATGCCAAAGGCTTGATCGTTGCGCCGGGTTTCATTGATGTTCATACGCACATCGAAGGCGGCATCACGGAATTTCCGGCGGCGGAAAACTTCGTGCGGATGGGCGTGACTTCGGTGGTGACGGGCAATTGCGGCAGTTCGGCGTTGAATCTGAACGAATGGTTTTCGCGGCTGGAAACGCTGGGCATTTCGATCAACGTCGCTTCGCTGATTGGTCACAACACGGTTCGCCGAGCCGGAATGAACGGCGATTTTGATCGTCCGCCCACACCGGAAGAATTACAAAAGATGCGCGAACTGGTTGCGCAGGCGATGCGCGACGGAGCTGTCGGCTTGTCTACAGGGCTGGAATACATTCCCGGCACCTACGGCAAAACCGATGAAATCGTCGAACTGGCCAAAACATCGGCGGAATTCGGTGGTCTATACGCCACGCACATGCGCGACGAAGGCGAATTCGTCGAACGCTCCATCCGCGAATCCATCGAAATCGGCGAAAAAGCCAATTGCCTGGTCGAAATTTCGCATTTCAAGATTTCCAGTCGCAAACGATGGGGCGCCAGCGTGCAAACGATCAAACTGGTCGAAGACGCGCGCGCTCGTGGCCAGCAAGTGACCGTGGATCAATATCTCTATCCGGCCAGCAGCACAGGCATTGGCATTCTGTTTCCTTCGTGGGTGTTTGATGGCGGCGCGGAAAAAGCCAGAGAGCGAATGACCGATCCGGCGACACGCGCCCGCGTTCGCGCCGGACTGATCGAAAAAGCAAAACAACGCGGCGTCCCGGATTTTTCCTTTGCCGTGGTTGCTAATCATTCGGCCAACCAATCGTTCAATGGCAAAAGCATCGCCGAAATCACCAAACTGAACCGACAGAAAAACGACCTCAATTCCCAAGCTGAACAGATCATCGAAATTCAATTGGCCGGAGGCGCTCAGATGGTTTTGCACAGCATGGCTGACGCCGATGTGGATCGTATTTTTCGCCAACCGTTTACGATGATTGCTTCGGATTCCGGCATTCATAATCCCGACAGCCCCAGCATTCCGCATCCGCGCGGATACGGCAACAATGCGCGCGCGCTCGGCGTTTACACGCGCGACAAGAAGCTGGTTGGGCTGGAAGAAGCCATTCGCAAAATGACTTCGCTGCCGGCGGGAACGTTCAAGTTGTGGGATCGTGGTTTGATTCGACCGGGAATGGCGGCGGATGTGGTGATCTTTGACGAAAAGGCAGTTGCTGATCGCGCAACTTTCGAGCAACCCAAACAGTATCCGACAGGAATCCACTTTGTTGTCGTCAATGGACAGGTTGTCATCGAAAACGACAAGCACACCAGTTTAAAGTCCGGGCAAATCCTGCGCGGACGTGGAGCAGGGACTGGCTTGGTGAAATGATTGGCGCTCAGGCCAGCAGCGGTTTGAGCACGCGGCCATGCACGTCGGTCAGACGGCGCTGAATGCCGTTGTGATAGAGAGTCAGTTCTTCGTGGTCTATGCCCAGCAGGTGCAAAATCGTGGCGTGAATATCGTACACCTCGGTCGGGCGTTTGCGATCCAGCGGTTTGTAGCCGAATTCGTCGCTTTCGCCGTAAGTCACGCCGCCCTTGATGCCTCCGCCGCAAAGCCAGTTCGTAAAGCAAAATGGATTGTGGTCGCGTCCGGCGCCGCCCTGGCTGGAAGGCATGCGGCCAAATTCCGTCGTCCACAAAATCACTGTGTCTTCCAGCAAGCTGCGCTGTTTCAAATCCTGAATGAACGCCGCGCATCCGCGAGCCATTCCAACCGCCAGCGGCCCGTGATCCTGTTTGATGTTTTCGTGTGAATCCCAATTGCGGCGAGGAAAGCTGTTGTCGTTGCCGCTCCAGATTTGAATGAAGCGCACGCCGCGTTCCAGCAATCGTCGCGCAGCCAGACATTTTTGCGCGAAGTAAAACGTCTCTTCGTCGTCGTTGATTTCCTTCGGCCATTCGCGCGGGCCGCGATCCAAGCCATAGAGCTTCAAGGCATGTTCAGGTTCTGCTTTCAAATTTAACGCTTCGGGCGCGGCCAGTTGCATCTTGGCGGCAAGTTCGTAACTGCGAATGCGGCCTTCCAATCGCTGGTCGCCTTCGCGCGTGGCAGCGTGAGCATGATTGATTTCCGCCATCAACTTTTGCGCGGCGGCTTCGCTTTGCGGTGAGATGTACTTGCCGGATTTGTGCGGGAACAGATCGGCGACAGGAGCTTCCGTGCCGGGATAAATCACCGTGCCGCTGTGTTCAGCGGGCAAAAACGCCGCATCCCAGTTTTTGACTCCGTTCGACGGCATACCGCGATGATCGGGCATGACGACAAAGGTCGGCAGGTTGTCATTCATCGAACCCAAGCCATAACTGACCCAGCAACCGGCTCCGGGAAAACCGGGCAGCAGAAATCCCGTCGCTTGCAGCAAAGTCGCCGTGCTGTGAACACCGGATTTGCTGACCATGTTGTGAACGAAGGCGATGTCATCCACGACTTTGCCGAGCGCGGCGACCGGTTCACCCAGCATCTTGCCGGTTTGGCCATACGGTTTGAAATCCCAGACAGGCCGCAACCACGGGCCGAGTCCGTCTTGAAAGGCTTCGACGTGTTCGCCGAAATCGCTCGGCTGGCCGTGGCGTTTGATGAGTTCGGGTTTGAAATCAAACAGGTCAAGGTGGCTGGCGGCTCCGGCCATGAAAAACTGCACGACTCGTTTGGCTTTGGCTGGATGATGCAGTTTCTTGTTTGGGCCGCTTTGAGCTAAAGCGTTTTCGTTCGCCAGCATCGAAGCCAGCGCCAACCGGCCAAGCCCGCCGCCTGCTTGCCACAGAAATTCGCGGCGCGTCGGCAGACGACGAATCGGTTGATGATCGAAAACGGAAGAGTTGGACATAATGGATCGTTGCCAGCAGACATTTGCTCTGGGCTGCATTTTCGATGGAAACTGTCGCCCGTCGTGTTCTTCAACGACACCATAAGCAAGTACATTGAATTAGGCAAGAAATCGGCAGCTTTGAATGCCACCCTTTGAGGAGCAAATCCAATGACAAAAATCCTGGGAATTTCCGGCAGTTTGCGCCGCCAATCGTTCAACACGGCATTGCTTCACGCAGCAGTTCCATTATTGGGCGAAGGCGTGGAATTGGACATTGCCACGTTGCACGGCATTCCGCTGTATGACGGCGATTTGGATGCGCAAGGCCAGCCGCAAGCAGTGCTTGACCTGAAAGCGCGCGTGCTGGCGTGTGATGGATTGCTACTTTCGACCCCCGAATATAACAATGGCATTCCCGGAGTGTTCAAAAACGCGATTGACTGGTTATCGCGTCCCGCCAGCGAAATCAAAAAAGTCTTCGGCAATCGCCCTGTAGCTCTGCTCGGCGCGACGCCCGGCGGCTTCGGCACAATTTCCGCCCAAGCCCACTGGCTCCCCGTGCTGCGCGCACTCGGCACGCGCCCATGGTTTGGCGGGCGCTTGTTGGTTTCCCGCGCGCATCAAATTTTCAACGAAAATGGCGAATTGGTGGATGAGGCTGTGCGCAAGCAACTACGCGACTTTCTGCATGGATTTAGCCAGTTCATGTAAAACAAGCGCCTCTCCATATTCGAGTTTAGACTACCCGGCTCTGTCTTGTTGGAGCCGGAATGGTAATTGGTCATTGATAATTCACCTGAGCAAGGATCA
>CAYYDG010000043.1:0-60170 GCA_964470555.1 uncultured Heliomicrobium sp. | reverse complement strand
AGCCGTTTTCATCGTTTCAGGGCGTTGTCGCAAACGACATGTCAGACTCCTTCGTGTTTGATAAGCGCTGAAACTTGTGCGGGACTTTTACTTTCTTTGGCTTTGTCGTGCAAGGTTGAGCGGCGGGATGCGAGAAACCGAGAAAGAACAATTGAAAAGCAAGGAGGGAACCGACGCTCCCTCATTAGCCGCCGATTCCCTCTTTGTTTTTGTTTGGCGAATAGCCACTCATTGTATGCGATTTCCAGACCTCACATGAGCTTCAATCACCCATTAGCTCGGTCTTCCTCACACTAGCTGGGCACTCTCACGCGAAGCGCCGGAAAAAGTTCCCAAAGAACTTGCCGGAGTTTTACGACCGGCTTTTTTTAAGCCGGGCAGTTTCCAACACTTCGCTGGTGTGAATCGGCGTGGCTTTGTTCAAAACCGTGTGGCCGACCGTAATCAACAACTGGTCATCGCGTCCGCGAAATTGGCCGCGCAATGGCTGATCGCCGGTTTGCGTGACGACGCCTTCGCGAACCATCTTCCAGAACTGTTTTTGCGTGATCCAGTATTCCTTGCCGTTATTGCAAATAATCAAAGCAGTTTTTTTGACGTGCATATCGGGAACAACCTTTCAATTTCAACTA
The DNA here is from genome assembly GCA_964470555.1 of uncultured Heliomicrobium sp. Lineage (GTDB taxonomy): Bacteria > Acidobacteriota > Blastocatellia > RBC074 > RBC074 > RBC074. Next base: position 59,538 of record CAYYDG010000043.1, on the reverse strand, counting down.
CGGCCATTCTGGCACGCCACGTCGGCTGACGACAAGAAGCGGATTAGAACCGACAACGAAAAGCTCCGTCATCGGTTCGGATTCTCACTCTATTCAATTGTGCTCGCTCTTTCGCAAATTGACGTAAGGTTCGATGTCGCGCATCAACTGGGCGAATTCTTCCAGCCGCAAACTCTGCGGTCCATCCGACCAGGCTTCTTCGGGTTTGGGGTGAACTTCGGCCATCAACCCATCCGCGCCAACGGCGACCGACGCTTTGGACAGCGGACGCACCAAGCTGCGTTTGCCCGTGGCGTGGCTCGGATCAATCACCACAGGCAAGTGCGTCAGTTCGTTCAACAGCGGCACGGCAGCCAGATCGAGCGTGTTGCGCGTGGCGGTTTCAAAGGTTCGGATGCCGCGTTCGCACAAAATCACATTCGGATTGCCGTGCGTGACGATGTATTCCGCTGACAGCAAAAATTCCTTGATCGTGGCCGACAATCCGCGTTTGAGCATGACGGGTTTATTGATCTCGCCGAGTTTTTTCAGCAGCGCGAAATTTTGCATGTTGCGCGTGCCGACTTGCAACACATCGGCGTATTCGGCAACGAGTTCCACATCGCCTGTGTCCAAAACTTCTGTAATCACGGCCAGACCGGTTTTTGCGCGCGCTTCGGCCAGCAATTTCAATCCGTCTTCGGCCATTCCCTGAAAGTCATAAGGCGATGTGCGCGGTTTGTAGGCTCCGCCGCGCAACAGATGCGCTCCCGATTTGGCGACGGATTCGGCAGTCGTCATCAATTGGTCGCGGCCTTCGACCGAACACGGCCCGGCCATCACGACAAACCCGCCATCGCCAATGGCGACGTTGCCGATCTTGATGGCCGTTTTTTGTTTTTTGACTTCTTTGCTGACCAGCTTGAACGGCTGAAGAATCGGGAAGGCGTCTTCGACGCCATCGGCGGATTTCAGACTTTCGATGTGTTCTTTTTTGTCGCCGTGCCCGACAGCGGCAACGACTGTGCGCTCTTCGCCGCGAATGACGTGCGGCATGTAACCGAATCCGCGGATTCGGTCGCAAATATGGTTGATTTGTTCGTCAGTTGCTCCTGACTGCATGGCGATAATCATTGGTTAGACTCCTAAAAAATGTTGAGTTTGGTGTTTAGGGTTGAGTGAACGAATGGAACGTCACCTTATTGGTCGCTGTCTTTCGGCGCTCGCCGATAACAGCCCAGAATTTTGATGCTGGTGGCAAATTCCGCCAGATGAGCCAGCGCGTTTTGCACGGCTGGTTCCGACGTGTTGCCGATGAAATCGAGATAAAAACTGTATTCCCACGGACGACCGATCAATGGGCGTGATTCGATCTTGGTCAGGTCAATGTCGCGCAAAGCCAACGCCGCCATCGCGCGAAACAACGACCCGGTGCGATTTTCCAGAGACAACACAATCGAAGTTTTGTCGGCGTCAGGCGAAGGTTCGGAAGCGTTATTTTTATGCGCCAGCAGGAAAAACCGAGTGAAGTTCTGCTGGTCGTCTTCGATGCCGGCAATCAGAATCTGCGCTCCGTACACTTCGGCGGCAGTTGCTGCGGCGATGGCAGCGGCTCCCGGTTCGCGGCTTTGCATCAACATCTTGACGCTGCCTGCGGTGTCGTAAGCGACAACTTGTTGCATCTCCGGGTGCGAAGCAAAAAATTTCTGGCACTGTCCCAACGCGACCGGGTGTGAATACACGCGGCGCACGTTTTCCAGTTTGATTTCCGGCGGAGCGATCAGGTTGTGAACGATTCGCAAACTGGTTTCGCCGACTATTCGCAGGTTGTGTTTCAACAGCAAATCGTAGTTTTGATAGACCGAACCGAACAGCGAATTTTCAATCGGCGCCAGGCAATAATCGCATTCGTCGTTTTCGACCATCGCAAACATTCGTTCAAAGGTTTCGCACGGCGCCAGTTCTATTTCATTGCCGAGAAGTTTGTGCGCGGCCTGATTGCTGAACGCGCCAAGTTCTCCCTGAAATGCGATTCGTGGTTTGGATTTTTGCAAGTTCATTTTGATGCTCATAAAAGCCGAAAAGCCCCTCGTTCCAGTTGAACGAGGGGCTTGGTTTCAGGCATTCCGTTTGAGTTTTGGCTCATGCCAACGAATTGCCCACCCCTCTTGAGTGGCTAAAGTAAAAGCTAAAATAAAAGCCAAACTCAAAATTGGCAGGCCAAGCAAACTGGTTCGCCAGACGAATCACATTCGTCGTATGACTGACTTCAGTTCGCATTGTCGTTTGCCGGAAGTTCATATCGAAAATCTTTCGGGAAATTTGATAAAGACGATTTATGACGGGCGGCATTATCCGCATGGCGACTTGGTCAGTCAAGCAAGGCAACAAAAAAGAATCATCGAATCGGTTGGCGTTCGCCAAGCAATACATCAGGTGGGAAGTATTTCAGGTTCAAAAAAGCCTTGATTTCCGCCGCCCATTCGCGCGCGCTTTGGTAATCCACCTTTGGTTTCAGTCGCAAATCCCCTGCCATCCCGACGGCATCCAACCCAAGCCCGTTGGCGATATACAAGGCTCGCGGCAGATGATAGCCCTGAGAAACCAGCACGGCGCGATCAAGTCCAAAGATGTCCTTTGCCCGCAAACAGGTTTCGTATGTCGAACGACCGGCGTAATCCACCACTACGTCCTGAGGAGCGACAGCGTGCGTCACCAGATAATCCTGCATCGCTTTCGGTTCGTTGTAACTGAAATGACGGTTGTCGCCCGAAACCAGAATGCGATCTACTTTTCGCGCGCGATACAGTTCAATGGCTGTGTCCACGCGATCTTCCAGAATTGGCGAAAGAGCGCCATTGCCGTACACGCTGGCGCCGAACACAATCGCCACTCGCGGACGCGGCCATCGGCTGGTGTCGAGTTCGCTCATATTGCTGATGATCCGATTGTCGTAGCTGTGAACCTGATAATGGATGTAGACAAACATTGCAATTCCAATCAGGATCAGGAGCAAAAGGCCTCGTTTAATCATCTTTTCGCCAACTGTTCTTCAATTGTTTCGAGAATTTTTTTCTTCGCCGCTATCAAACTATTTCGTTCGTGAAACTGTCAAGCCAGAGAAAGTTTTTGCCCTGCAAGCCGGAAAAAATGTCTGGCCGCTCGCATTTTTCGAGGTCCATGTGTTATGTTCCCGCCCTTCGATTAGACGCAATCTTTTGCAATTTTTTTTCAGGAGAGTTTTCAATGGCTAAAAAGTGTCAAGTGACAGGCAAAAAGCCCATGTCGGGAAACAATGTTTCGCACGCCAACAATAGAACCAAACGTCGGTTCGAACCGAATTTGCAATGGCATCGGTTTTGGATTCCGAGCGAAGGACGTTTTGTCCGTTTGCGCGTCACCGCGCGTGGCATCAAGACAATTGACAAGCTCGGCATCGAAAAAGTGCTGGCGGACATGCGCGCCCGCGGCGAAAAAGTGTAACGGTTGATTTTGCCTGCTCTTCAATTCCCGTTGTCGAAATTGCGAGCAACACTCATTTTCTCCATTCAAAACTACCGTTTCTTCGCCTCTTGAAAGGCGAGTAAGCGGTAGTCCAGCTTGATCGCTGCAAAAGATTTCAAAAAAGCCATAAGGACAAAAAGCCTGCTGCGAATAATGCAAGGCTCTGTCCTTGTGGTTTTTTGTTGTAAAAAAACATCCTCAATCAGCCGTGCAGTGACACATCATCCGAAAAATCTGAGCAAGCGTGAGGGAGTCCTTTTGTATTTTCCGATTGAATGGATAGAGCAAACGCATCTTTTCAATCTAATCGAGAATCGCAAGTGAGGTTGATATGTTGATGACTGTCACAGAAAACCCGGCGGCGAATCTGTTGCCCGCCAAAAAGGATTCACCAAGCAATCCATTCTGCTGCGAAACCTGCGGCCAGAATGGACACCGAAACATCGGCATGATTTCCGCGGAGCGCGCAGCCAACATCTGCCAATGCAGTCGCCTGAAAATTTATCGGTGGATTGACGAAGGCGATCTGCATTACGTCGAACTGCCTGACGGGGCAGTGCTGGTGTGCGGCAAAACTCTGGCTCACAAAATTGAAGAATTGAGTGTGAGCACAGACAAGCTGAACAACCATTGAACCAAAAGAGTTCGAATGGATCGTTCACCGCAACGAACGATCAAAGGCCTCAGTCATTGCTATTGTCATTGCGCGTGGAAGCAAAGCCTTCGTAAAACTCCCTCCCTGTCGGCCTTGCTTCCACAGTTCCAACCCGATTGTTGACGCATCTCGCAATGCAGTGCTACCTTTCTTTTGCGTAAGTGACTTCCTGGTAAATTCATCAATCACAGAACGATTTGCTTCCCAGCGAACAGGCGCTCCAGCTTACTCAAGGGACTCATGGCTGAAGAAGGCATTACTCAACTGTTACTGCAATGGAGCGATGGCGACCGCACGGCTTTAGATCGGCTGTTGCCGTTGGTTTACGGCGAACTGCGCCGACTGGCACAAAGCTATCTCCGTCGCCGTCAGCCCAATCTGTCTCTGGAACCGACGCTGCTCGTCCATGAAGCCTACTTGAAACTGGTCAATCAAGAACAGGTCAACTGGCAAAATCGCGCGCAGTTTTTCGGTTTGTCGGCCAAAATCATGCGCGATTTGATGGTGGATCACGCACGCCGAGCGCGCGCAGCAAAACGCGGAGGCGATAATTACTCGCTTTCCTTGAGCGAAGCGGATCGCGTTGGCCAATCGCCAAATCTGGATTTGCTGGCGCTGAATGAAGCTATGGAACAGTTGGCTAGCTTCAAACCACGCCATTGCCAGATTGTCGAACTGAGGTTTTTCGGCGGCCTGACCATAGAGGAAACGGCTGAAGTGTTGGCCGTTTCCCACGCTACTGTCGAACGTGATTGGAATTTTGCGCGCACGTGGCTGTATCGCCAATTGAAAAGCATTTCAGACAGCGAACAAAACTAGCGCACAAAACTAAGGACAGGCGACGCGCCCAAGCCTGCGATATTTGCCTATGACGCCAGAGCAGCTTCAAAAACTTAGCGGCCTGTATCACGCGGCGTTGGAACTCGAACCGCAACAACGCGAAGCCTTTCTGCAAAAACACTGTTCGGACGACGCTGAGTTGCGCTGCGAACTCAGCCAATTGCTCACAGCCAACGAAGAAGCTGGTACATTTCTGATGAAACCAGCCGTCAAGCTCAACAGCGAAATCGGTTCAAAACAATCGGACGTCTCTTTGATCGGACGGGCTTTCGGCCATTATCGAATCGTCTCGCATCTTGGCGCAGGCGGAATGGGCGAGGTATATCTGGCAACAGATGAAAAGCTCGATCGCAAGATTGCGTTGAAATTGTTGCCCGCAGAATTCGCCGATGACCGGGAACGATTACGCCGTTTTGTGACCGAAGCCAAATCCGCCAGCGCTACTGCTCACCCCAACATTGTCACCATTCACGACATCGGCGAAACAGACGGAATCCATTACATCGCGCAGGAATTCGTCGAAGGCGAAACGCTGCGCAACCGCATTGAACAAGGACCGATACCGTTGCTCGAAGCCCTGAACATCGTCCAGCAAACCGCCAACGCGCTGGCCGCAGCTCATGCCGTGGGCATCGTTCATCGTGACATCAAACCCGAAAACATCATGTTGCGCCACGATGGTTTTGTGAAGCTGTTGGATTTTGGCCTGGCGGGAATGAACCCAACCCAGGCAATGTCCAGCGACCAATCCAATTCGCCCACTCTTCCCAAAAACACGGCTCCAGGCGTGATTATGGGAACAGTCAATTACATGTCGCCGGAGCAAACTCGCGGACAAAAACTGGATTTTCGCAGCGATCAGTGGAGTCTGGGTGTTGTGCTTTACGAAATGCTGGTTGGCGAACGCCCCTTTCAAGGCGAAAGCATGCCGGACATCTTTGTCGCCATTCTGGAACGTCAGCCAATTCCTTTGGCGGAATTGTTGGACGACGCGCCCGCTCAGTTGCAGCAAATTCTGGACAAACTGCTGGCCAAAAACCGGGAACAACGTTACCAATCTTCGGCGCAACTGGCTGAAGAATTGAAACGGCTGCACCGTCGGCTGGAACTCGACGCCGAACGAAACTCCGGTGAAGTTTCCGAATCGGCTACGCTGTTCATTCAACCCAAGCCTACAGCTTCGCCAATTACCGCCGCACCGCCGCCAACTGCTGAGCCGCCCACTTTCTCCACACAGTCGCTGCCAGCCGACACCATGACCAAAGAGCTGGCTCAGGTCGCCCGGTTGTCGCGTGTCACCATCGGACTGGCCGCATTTCTGATCGTCGGTTTAGTCGCTGTTGCTGTGTGGTGGACAATGCAGTCCAAAACTCCTGCAACAGTCCCGGCAATTCCCGCTGAACAATTGCCGGAGCGCTCGTTCAATTACTGGCTGACAGTGCAGATGATGCGCGACGGCAAACCATACCGGGAAGAGTTTCAATCCGCCGGAAAAGAGCGTTATGAATCCGGCTCGAAGTTTCGCTTCAATTTCATCAGTCCACAATCCGGTTACCTGTATTTGATCAACGAAGGCCCGGCTGAAAATGGAATCAGTTTCTGGCTGCTGTTCCCAATGCCTTCCGTCAACGAAGCGTCGGCCAAAATCGAGGCCAATCAGACAATGACCACTGGCCGAATGACATTCAACGAAAACACCGGTGACGAAAAGCTTTGGGTCATCTGGGCGGCGCAAGCCATTAACGAACTGGAAAACCTCAAAGCCGACGTGCTGACTCCGCAAGCACAAGGCGAACTCCGCAATCCGCAACAACGCGACACCGTGCGAAGGCTTTTGACCTCGCTTAGTCAATCAAAGTCCGAAGCTGAAGAAGACCGCCGCAATCTGAAAACCGCAGTCGCCGGTCGCGGCGACACACTGATTCATTTGGTGGAGTTGAAACATCATTGATCATTCCTGCCAGAAAAAAATCTTTGAAGGCGTGAGGGAAAACGACCGGTTTTCGCGTTGTAGCCAATGAAGCAACTCAAAAGAAGTTACCGCTGAAATCAGTGGCTGTGGCAGTGTCCCAGCCGTATTGCTTATCTAAACCCCTGCGGTCAGGCTAAACAGCAAGATACCGCTTAACCACAAAGGAGCAGAATATGCCTACGCAAACATTTGCACTTGATGTCTGTTACAAATCAGACGTTTCGACCGTTTTCACTCCCAATCAGAACAATCCAATTGCTATGGCTGATGGATTCGTCAATTTGACCAATGGCATTTCAGAAGTAGGGGCAATCATTGATTTGAGCATTAATGCTGGCGACCAAGTTAAGTTCACATTCTTGGACATCGCTGATTCTGCTGTCGCCGCTGCTAATACCATTGCTTCGATGGTAATTCAATGTGACGACGTCACCCCTCCCCTTAACACGCATAATCCCATTCGTGGCAGCAATCCCTTTGGCTGGCCTGCTGGTACCTACAACGTACCTGCCACAGATTTAGCAAACAGATCGTCGTTCGGCAGCAGCGGATGTAATATGAATGGTTATGGCAATACGATTGGTCCCTTTACGGCTCAAGCTGCAAATGGTCAAGGCAGGGGACAAATTAAAACCTACGAGCTGACCATCACGATCACTTTGACAAACGGCAGAGTCTTCCAAGTTGACCCTGAGATGGATGTCGCTGCCGAGTAATCGTCGCATTTTCAGAAGTTTTATGTGAAACCGGCATCACGCCCCAAGCCTTGTCTTAAATTTGGATCAGTCGTATTATCCGCCCGCTTTGGGCCACCCCTGAAATTCCATTTGAATCTGACAGCGCAAAGTTATCTCCGGATGGCTTTGCGCTGTTGGGTTAAACATCCATCCAAAATCAGGAGAACACTATGCCAATCAAAAAGTTTTTCGCTTGTGTTGTAACGCTTGCTTTGTTCGCGCTGCCCGCCAGTTCGGGGGGGGGCGAAGTCACAGGTAAAACAGAATTATGCAATTGACGTTTCCTTTGACTCCGGGACTACACCTGCCTTGCCAAACGAACCCATCGCCATTGCCTACGGATTCGCAAAATGGGAAGGCGGCTCTTTCAAGGGAAAAGGCCAAAACCTGTTGAAGCTGAAACAAGGCGATGATTTTTACGTCAATGTCTTCGATACTTCACAAACTCCCGGTCAAGTCACCGAAATCCTGGTCAGTTTCGAACCATTTCCCAACGCAAAAGCCAATTCTCCATTCAGCGATTCGGCTGAGCTGCGCTTGAAAGGAAACAACATTTCCACTGCTGTCAGCGGTGCGGCTAGCGCGGGTTGCAATATCATCGGAACCCGATGGTCGGCAGGCGCTTTCAAGATACAAAACCTCGGACGATACAAATTCACCATCACCGTCACCTTACAAAACGGCAGAGTCTTTCAGGTTGATCCTGAGATGGATGTCATGGCCGAGTAATGACAGCCAGGCATTGCCATCGCTGCAGGATTTTTTGCAGCGATGGCAATCAGCGTGACGCCTTTCCAACAAATCACCATCGCTTTACTTCCACTCACCCTGTAGCACAAATGCCGCCCAGTAATTAGGCGATTGCCAGGCTTTCTGTTTCCACATCTCGACTTGAGCAGACCTCAAGGCCGCCGCTGGAGCTTGCTGCTCTTTCAGCATCTTCTGATAAAACCGGGTCATTAGCTCCGAAGTCGCCTTGTCGTTGACGTTCCATAAACTGACGACAACGCGAGCCGCACCGGCATGCATAAAGCCGCGCGTCAGACCGATCATGCCTTCACCTTTGATTTGTTTGCCCAGTCCGGTTTGGCAGGCGCTGAGTACGACCAGTTCAGCGGGTAGATTCAGATTGTAAAGTTCGTGCGCGCGCAAAAATCCATCCTGCGATCTGCCCTGTTCATCCACCAAAGACAACACCAGGGCCGATAACCCTGCGCGTTCGCTGTCCAGATAACCGTGCGTGGCAAAGTGCAGGTAACGATACTGGCTGAGTTCTGAGCTGAGCGCCGAAGTGCGGCTGGCATTGAAATCCACGGCCTTGAAGCTGGAATCCGCCGAAGAGAGCGCGAGAATTTGATTGGCTTCCTGCCGGGTAAACGGCAGGCGAGGAATAACCATCCCACGCCGCACACCTTGCAATGTGGTATCACTGGAAAGATGTTCGATCTTGCGACTGGCCACTGCTGACGCAGGTTCATTCGTCAGCTTGCCGGCAGCGACTTTCAGACGAGGATCATCAGCGGCAAACACCGGGTCGGCAAACACCGCCAACTGTTTTGGCGCTGGTGTTCTGCCTGCAAGCTCTTTCCGCATCACGGCCAGCGTCGAAGCGGAAGGCAGACTGATCAATTCGTGATTTACCACTAAAGGCGTCTCGGATTGCGGATTGCGGATTGCGGATTGCGGATTCTTATTGCCGGTGTCTGAATTGTTAGGGTCAGGCAACATGGCAAACGGAATGTATTGCAACGCGCCGTCGGCGACGATAACCAGCCGTTTATTTCCCAATTGTGCAGCGGCTGGAGCAAGCAGGATTTGACTGAGTTGACGTGCAGCGGCGGGAAGTTGGGCTTCTGTTTGGGCAATGCGCGCCTGTCTTTGTCGTGGAGTTTCGCCAGCAACGTTTCGGCTCCGCACGGTCAACATTCTGTACACGTCTGTCGCTGTCTGTTCGATCTGTTCGCGTTTGGGCAGTTCGTAACTGGCCAGCGAATTCTGGCCGACAACCCACAGAAAACTGCGCTCGTCTCCCAACGAATACTCCAGCAACAAGGTATCTGCCCCCAATTGCTGCTGAATGTCATCAAGCTTCAGCACTGGCGGTTCGGTCAGAGCAGCGTAGCGCGGACTGGCTCTGCGAATGGCGGCTTGAACCTGTTCGTAATCATTTTCGATGGCCGAAATTTCCTGTTTCAGCGTGGCAAGCTGTCCGGCGGTGTTGGATTGAGTCAGTCGCTGAGCTTTTTCGTTGAACTGTTTGGCCAATAACCGCTCCCGTTCCAACAATGCGGCATCCACTCCTCCGCGAATGTCGGCGCGCGATTCGGCCAGCATTTCCAACAAGCCCCGCGCCCGCGCCCGCTCGCTGATTTCAAAAGCCAGGGCGTTATTGCCTTTGTTCGGTTCGGCCTGGTGCCGGCGCATCAATACGTCAATGTACAATTGATAAGAGTTTTGTGCGGCGGCAAAAAAAGCCGCCCGTGAATCCTGACTGACCAAACCCGATCGCAAAGATTCGGTCAACTTAAGACTGTCTTCGACGTAGCTTAGCGATTTAGGGAGGTTGCCAAGCGCCAATTCAGCGTGGGCAAGATGATAAAAAGCTGTCGCTTCATCGGCTGGAGACTTCACTTCGTTAGCGATTGCTCGCGCTAGGTTGAACTGTTCAATTGCTTTGTCAGTCTGGCCTAAAGAAAGAAGCGTCTTTCCAAGTCGGACAAGCGTGCGCCCTTCATCTGCTCGAAATTTTCCATCACGATGAATGGTTATTGCTTGATTTAGACTTTCAATTGCTTTATCAAAACGGCGCAAAGAATAATGCGAATTACCTAAATTACTTAACCTGATTCCTTCACTTTGTCGGTTCTTCAGCTCACGTGCGATTAACAGCGACTGTTCAAAGTATTCAATGGCTTTTTCGGATTGGCCAACTAATTCATATAATTCACCCAAGTTATTCAGCGTTATGCCTTGGGATGTTTGATTCTGTGAATCTCGGTGAATTGCTAATGCTTGTGAGTAATACTCAACGGCTTTTTCGTCACGGCGAATCTGTTGATTAGCTGCACCTAGGTTTCCAAGTGATCTTCCTTCATTTATACGGTCTAAAGTTTCACGGGAGTTCACAATCGCTAACTCAAAATACTCAATAGTTTTGTCGTAACGGCTAAGATAAAAATTTACTGTTCCCAAATCGTTAAGTACACGCCCTATGTTTACTGCATCCTTAAGTTCATCTCGAATTGTCAAAGACCGTTTGTAATACTCATCCGCTTTCTCGTAGTAACTCAACCCTTGGTAAGCAGCACCTTGAAGATGAAGCGCTCGCCCCTCATTTGTTCGATCCACTATCTGGCGGCAAATAACTGTTGCTTGCGCTAAAAATTCAATGGCTTGTTCAAATCGGCTCAGATTGGAGTAGGCAAAGCCGATATTCGTCAGCGAACAAGCCGCCCAAAGTTGATCACCCAATTCGCGCCAAATAGCCAAAGCTTGCTGTTGTTTTCCGATGACTTGTTGAGCCGTTCGCCCACGCTCTCTGCTCAAGTTATTCGCTTCGATCATCAAGCGTTCGGCGGTGATGCGTTTTTTGTCCTGTTCGGTGGCAGCGGGTTTTACATCGGCTTGCAGGCGATAGCTGCCGCGCGGATTGCCGATAGGATTGGCTTTGACCAGCAAGCGGTATTCGCCGGTCGCTGCCGCTTCGTAAGACAGCGATTCCTGGCCACCGACGCTGGTCAGGCCGATTTCGGCAATGGCTTTGTTGTCGCTGCCAACGATAGCGACGGTGACATCAACGCTCTGTTGGTGAACGATGACTCGCAGAAACTGCCCTGCGGTCAACGCAATGGCGAACTCCTGCTGTTGGCCTCTGGCAATTTCGCGTTCGACGGCTTTGCCTGCTTCAAGCGGAACTGGTTTTTCCTGAGTTGCTGGTGTTGAACCAGCACGAACATTTGTTGACGAAGAATTGCCGGATTGTTGAGTGGGAGCTGCTGTAACGGAAAAGTCAGGCAAATACCGATTGCCATACCAACCAACACCCAAAAGCAGGAAGCCGATCAAGGCCAAGGTTCCCAACACGCGGACTCTGTTCGGCAGGGGAAAAGCAGAAAGCATCGTGACACTCCGGTTGATGTTCAATGACGTGTACAAACAGCAATTTTCAGTTTTGAGATTGCTCCAACCACGACTATAGTTACGCGCGAGTCTAGGCTTCGGTTCGCGCGGAGTCAATAAAGACAATGGTTATCGCGCATTTCGCTCAACGCATTCAGTAAAAAACATCACTGGTATGACTTCATCGGCAGCGAGAATCGTTTCGCCGGACATGAGGGGCTTTACGCTGGCAATTCGGTTGTACGGCATGGAGGAAGCTGGAAAGTGGCAACAACGAAAACGAAAAAAACGGTGAGCAAAAGTAAAACTGATTCGCCGGCAAATGGATTGGTGGAAAAACTGGATTTGACGGTTGCCAAACCCAAACCGACGACACGGTTGTCGTTACACGATCATTATGGCGCGCAATTCGCTGACGGTTGCTGGATAATCGAACCCGGAGGCGCAATGCAATTTCGGTTAAAGGTTGATGAACCTGAGCACCTGACGTTTGCGCTGGAAGTGTTCAGCCCTCTGGATGATTGGATTGAAAAGCTGGCCGAACGCTTGAAAACGTCGGAAACGCCTACGTTGGATTGGCTGTGTTACACGCCTGACGGTTACAGCCCCGTGATGATGACCGTCGGTGACGAAAGCCTGGGTGAAAGCATGTTTTGGGAGGAAAGATTGAATCCGTTGGGCAATGACTTCGCCACCAAACGAATGTTGCTGGCCCCGGCTTATTTGTCTCCCGGCGATAACTTTGTGACGGTGTGGTTGTCCGACGAAGCCGGAACTGTTCCGCTGTACCTGAAATCGGTGTCCGTCAGCGATTTCCGCTTGCAACGCCAACAACAAACAGAATGGTGCTGGGCGGCGGTGACATCCAGCATGATGGAATTTATGGCTCCTGAGCGCGCCGCTTCGCAAAGCGAGGTGGTGGCAACCACGTTGAAAGACGCAACGACTGCATCGTCTGAAGAATTGAACCGTTCGGCAGACATCACCAAAGCCGCCAAAACCATGGGACTGGACGAAGGCACTCGATATGGCAATGTGTCTCGTGACACGATGCGCTGGCTGGTCAATGAAGGCACACCGGTTCCCATTCAAATCAACTGGCGCAACAATGCGCGCAAAAACGGTTCGCTGGGCAGCGGTCATTACCTGGTGGTCAACGCCATCGGTGAAGAAGCCAAGGGCGAAACTCCTGTGCATGTCGAAGACCCGTGGGTTGGCGAAAAACTGACTCTGACCTGGGATGAACTGAAAAACGATTATCCGGGCAAAGCCAATCTGCATCTGTATCAGCACAAAAATCGCCAGCAATGCGCCACCTGGAACCGTGGAGTTTGCCATTGCCAATGGCGTGGCAAATGGACGTACACACATGTGCTGGTGCCGAAAGAATGGGGTGAAGATCAGCAAGACGAAGCCGAAACTCAAAAATTGCTGGCATCGGTTGATGAGCGACTGGTGAGTTTTGCCGAGCGTGACGGATTTCTGGAAGATTTTGAAAAATATCTGAACACGTTCTCCAAGCCACCTACGATGGAGGAAGTAGCAACGCGCATTGTAGAGTTCAATCACCTGTTGGTGAGGCTCAATCATCAAATCAGAGACGCGCAAAACACGTTGGAGCAACTGGAAGCCGTGCGCCAATATGTGATCGAAGAATCGTCGAGCAAGGATTGATGCTGGCAGCGCACCAATGTCGCACCAGTCGGTTTCCCGAACACGAGAATAGATAAGAATCGTTGCACCAATGAGCCGTCGGATGCTGACGGCTCGAACATCCACCCCCTAACAAAGGAGATTTGTTATGCCTGCTAAAAAAGCTGCAAAGAAAGTCGCCAAGAAGGCTGCCAAGAAAGCCGCGCCGAAAAAGAAACCGAGCAAACGACCGCCCAAAGGCGGCGGCGGCACTGACACCAAAGCCAAACCGTCCGGCGGTTAAATTCACTGGCAATCCAACGGAGAAATTTTCACCTAAAGACACTCGAAAGAGCGCAGATGCGATCATCTGCGCTTTTTCTCTCTGATGCTGGTTTTATGCTGCATTCCCGAAAAGCAAATTCCCTTTCCGTTCGGTTTCGACAGATGCTGTGCGCTTTCGTGCTGCTGCTGACAACGACGGCGTTTGCCCAGGAATCGGCTTCCATTTTGCTGCCCGACCAAACCGTCGAACGCCAATTGCGCGGCGGCGAAGTCCAGACATTTCAGATTCGCGTGCAAGCCATGGACTTTCTGCGCATATCGGCGATGCAGATGGGCATAGACGTTCAACTCCGTTTGTTCGACACCGCCAACCAAAAACTGAGCGAAACCGACGGCTTGAACGGTTCGCAAGGAGCAGAAGTCGTTGCCGTCATCGCCGAACAATCCGGCGTTGTGCGAATTGAAATCGCTGCTGACGCAGCGGTTCCACCGGGCAACTATCAGTTGAAAATCGAAACGCTGCGACCGGCAGCGGCAACAGATCAACAATGGATGGCAGCGCAAAAACTAAGCCAGGAAGCGATTCAGCTTCGCGCCAAACCGGGAACGGAAAATCAGGAACAGGCCGTTGCCAAATTCGCCGATGCGCTGCGCATCTGGCAGGTGATTGACGATCCGTTGATGGTGGCGCACACGCTGTTTTATCTGGCATCGGGGTACAGGCGAATGGGGCAAACTCAGCACGCACTGGTCTATTACAGCTACCTGACCGAACTGACGCGCGCGCACCCGGAATGGCGCGAACTGCCGTCGGCGCTCGGCGGACTGGCCAACGTCATGCTGGAACTCGGCGAACAGCGCAAAGCTCTGGTGTATTTGAATCAGGCGCTCGGCGAATGGCGCGAGTTCAACGATGCCGTTGGAGAAGCGCAAACGCTGGTCGTATTGGGAACGGCGTACACGCAAATTGGCGAATCGCGACAGGCGTTGGCGCAATACGATCAGGCGTTGAAACTGTGGCGGCAATTGAACAATCGCGCAGAACTGGCCGACGCGCTGCTCAGTTTGGGACTGACGTACGACAATCTGGGCGAGTGGCAAAAGTCGCTGGAGGCTTCGACGCAGGCGCGCGCGTTGTATCAACAGACCAACAACCCCGAAGGCGAAGCCGTCGCGCTGAACAATCTGGGTTTGGCGTTTGTGCGATTGGGCGAATATGGCCGCGCTCTGGATTTGTACAATCAAGCTATCGGTTTGTGGCGCAAACTCGGCGACCGCCGCGAAGAAGCGAACACAATCAGCAACATCGGTTACGCCGAAGCCCAACAGAACAATCTGGCCAAAGCCTTGTCGGCGTACCAGCAATCGTTGCCGCTGTGGCATCAGGCAGGCGACCGCCGAGGCGAAGCGCGCGCCTTGCAACGGCTGGGCGAATTGCAGTCGCAATTAAGCGAGCCGAAAAAAGCGCTGGAACATTTCCAACAAGCGTTGTCGCTGTTGCAAACCGCTGGCGACCGATTGCGCGAAGCCGAAACGCTGACCAGTTTGGGCAATGTCATTTTGTCGCAAGGTGACGCCGCAAAAGCGAAAGAACATTTCAGCCAGGCTTCGGTCATTCTGGCGGAACTGGGCAATCGAGCCGGTGAAGCGCAATCGTTATTCGGACTGGCGCAAACCGAACGCAAGCTTGGCCGATTGGCGGAATCGCGCCGCTTGATCGAATCGGCGCTGGCCAACGTCGAAGCCATGCGCGCCGAAGTCGGCAGCCAGCAATTCCGCACTTCGTATCGTGCGACGGCGCAACCGCTATATGAATTCCACCTCGACCTGTTGATGCAACTGCACCGCTCCGAACCGGCGGCTGGATTTGAGGCGCTGGCGCTCGAAGCCAGCGAACAGGCGCGAGCGCGCAGTTTGCTGGAACAACTGGCCGAATCGCACGCCGACATTCGCCAGGGAGTTGACGCCGGTTTGCTGGCGCGCGAACGCGAACTGACGCAATTGCTGAATGCCAAATCCCAACGCCAGTCGCAATTTTCGCAGCGCACCAGCGGAAAACTGTGGCAGGAGTTACGACAGGAAATCCGGCAACTCGAAAACGAGTACCAGCAAGTCCAGGCTCAAATTCGGCAGGCCAGTCCGCATTACGCTGCGCTGACTCACCCGCAACCGTTGAAGCTGGCGGAGATTCAATCACTGCTCGATGCCGATACGCTGTTGCTGGAATACGCGCTCGGCGAAGAGCGCAGCTTTCTGTGGGCGGTCAGCGCGTCTGGCGTCAAAAGTTACGAATTGCCCAAACGGTCGCAAATCGAAGACGCTGCCCGGCGAACCGCCAAACTGTTAAACGCCCGCGCCGTCAAATTGCGAGGCGAAACCGTTTCCGCCCGCGCCAAACGAATTGCGCAAGCCGACGAGCAATTGCAGATCGCCGCTCGTCAGTTAAGCGATTGGGTGTTGGCTCCGGTCGCCGCTCAACTTGGCGACAAACGGTTGGTGATCGTGCCCGAAGGAGCCTTGCAGTACGTGCCGTTTTCGATGCTGCCTGATCCTGCGACGGACAGACAGAGGGACGGGGAGAAGGGGGGAAAGGGAGAAGTTCCTGCGATTGGCTCGACTCCTCTCGTCGTCAATCACGAATTGGTCACGCTGCCGTCGGCTTCGACCTTGGCGGTGATGCGGAAAGAACTGGCCGGGCGAACGCCCGCGCCAAAGCAACTGGCCATCTTTGCCGATCCGGTGTTCGGCAGCGAAGACGACCGATTGAAATCCAAACTGTCGTTGAAAGGTAGCAAGCGCCCTGGTCAAACATCGCCTGCTTCCCCACTGGCGACAGAAATCATTGCCTCCGCGCGCAGCATCGTTCACGAAGAGGCAGATTCCCCAACCCTCGCTGGCAAGCTTCGCGTGATTCCACGGTTGCCTTTCACGCGCCAGGAAGCGGAGCGAATTTTGGCCGTGATGCCCGGCGGAGCCAATCCGCTCAATTTGAAAGCAACGGATTTCAACGCCAGCCGAGCGCTGGCGATGGGCGCAGAACTGGGACAGTATCGTTACCTGCATTTCGCCACACACGGCGTGCTGGACACCGAACGCGCCGGAATGTCTGCGCTGTTGCTGTCGCTGGTGAACGAAAACGGCAATCCGCAAGACGGTTTTCTGCGCGCGCACGAGATTTACAATCTGAAATTACCCGCCGAGTTAGTAGTGCTCAGTGCTTGCCAAACCGGTTTGGGCAAGGAATACAGAGGCGAAGGCCTGGTCGGATTGACGCGCGGATTCATGT
This sequence comes from uncultured Heliomicrobium sp., assembly GCA_964470555.1. Classification (GTDB taxonomy): domain Bacteria; phylum Acidobacteriota; class Blastocatellia; order RBC074; family RBC074; genus RBC074. The sequence goes on along the minus strand of CAYYDG010000043.1, from coordinate 42,529 downwards.
ACGCCGGAGCCGCCCGCGTCGTCGTCAGTTTGTGGAACGTCAACGACCGCGCAACGTCGGAACTGATGGCACGGTTTTACCAGAAGATGTTGAAAGAGAGCTTGCCTCCGGCAGCGGCGCTTCGCAGCGCACAGGTTGAGCTGTGGAGGCAACGCCAATGGTCAGCGCCGTATTACTGGGCGGCGTTTGTGCTGCAAGGCGAATGGAAATGAAGACGACGCCCTTCAGACGTTGAGGGAATTGATTCTCGGAATCCGTTTTTCATTCAGGAGGAGATATGCCAGTCCGCATCCTGTTTGTCCTCGCATTTGTGCTGGGCGCGCTTGGCCTGCCAGTTAGTTCGGGTTGGGCGCAAGAACCGCTGACGATTGAGCCGGGCAAGGCGATTGAGCGCGAGATCGCCGCCGGGCAGACACACAGTTACCGCATCACGCTCGCGGCGGGGCAGTTCATCCGCGTCCTGGTCGAGCAACCTGGCTGCGACGTGGCGTTGACGCTGGTCGCGCCCGATGGCAAGACGGCGGTGGAAAGCAAGCTCAACCGCCCTAACGCACTCGAATCGCTTTCATTTGAAGCGCAAACCGGCGGCGAACATCTGCTGCAAATCCGCCCGTTCAAACTCACGGACAATTATCCAAGTCCGGGCGCCTATCAAGTACAGGTGTCCGACAACCGAGGCGCGTACCGCATACGTTTGGAGACACGCGCGACGGCTACGGCGCAAGACCGGCAGCGCATCGAGGCCGAGCGGTTGCTGGCTGAGGCGTATCGGATGGGCAAACAGCCAACCGCAACGCCACAGCAAAAGGAAGAGAAAGCGCAGCAGGCGCTCACGCTCTGGCGCGCATTGGGCGACAAGTACTGGGAAGCGACAACGCTCAGCCTAATTGCGACGGCGCACTTTGCGGCGAACAGTCACGACAAGGCGGCGGAGTGGTACACGCAGGCGCTGGCGGTCTGGCGCGCATTGGGTGATCGGATCAATGAAGCAAGAACGCTGAACGACCTGGGCTGGGCTTATCAGCGGGCCAGAAATTTTCCGAAGGCGACCGAGTGTTATGAACAGGCGCTCAAGTTGGCGCGTGAGATCAAAGACCGCCTGACTGAAGCCCACTCGCTCAGCAACCTCGCCGGTGTGGATGAAGCATTGAACCGTCGTGAAAGAGCGATTGAGTATGTTAAGCAGGCGCTGCCGCTCTGCCACGAAGTGGGCGATCAGCAGTACGAAGCTCGTCTGCTGCTGCGACAGGCACGGCACTATGGTTATCCCGCCGCCTATGCAAGGTATAATGTAGTAGCCGAGGAGTTCTTCCAGCGCGCGCTGAGCTTGGCGCGCGAAATCAAGGAGCGCGGGATTGAAGCGCAGGTATTATCCGACCTCGGCTGGTACTACTTCCGCATCAAGCATTACGAACAGGGGCGCGCCCGCGCCGAGCAAGCGCTAGCCATTCACCGTGAAGATAAGAATAAGCGAGCAGAGGCAACTATGCTTAATCTACTCGGCACCATATCTGGCAGCTTGGGACAGTATGAAAAATCCGTCACCCATTTTGAACAAGGGCTGGTCATTCACCGCGAGGTGAAAAACAAGACTGGCGAGGCGCATATCCTGAGCGATTTAGGCTATACCCACTTTCTGCTGGGTCAATACGAAAAGTCCCTCGATTGCTACCGGCAATCGCTGGCGCTGATACAAGAGTTTAAAGACCAGCTCTCCGAAGCAGTGGTATTGTCGAATATCGGCGAGGTCTTCCTTAAGCTGGGGCAGTTAGGGAAGGCGCGGGAGTATTTGGAGCAGTCGCGCCTGGTCCGCCGTGAAGTCCGGCAAACAGAATTCGTCCCAACCCTCAACTTGCTGGGCGAAGTCTACCGCCAGCAGCGCCAATATGAGCAAGCACGCAACTACTACGATCAGGCGCTGGCGCTCAGCCGCACAGTCAGAGATAGGCAGAGCGAAGCAGATTCGCTTCTGCATTTGGCCCTACTTTACAGCGACCAAAGGCAATACACGAAGGCCCAAGAATCCCTGGTGCAGTCGCTTTCTCTCACGCGGCAAATCAAGGAAAGATTCAATGAAGGTCTGGCGCTGCATCAATTGATGCAGGTCAATATCTCGCTCACGCGCCCTTCGCTAGCCATCTTTTACGGCAAGCAATCGGTCAACACCTGGCAGGAGATGCGCTCTGACATTCGCGGCTTGGAGAAAGAGGCGCAGCAGAGCTTCCTCAAATCGAGAGAAGACACCTACCGCCAGTTAGCCGACCTGCTCATTTCTCAAGGCCGCCTGCCCGAAGCCGAGCAAGTTATTCGCATGCTTAAGGAAGAAGAGTATTTCGAGTATATCCGCCGCGACCAGCAAAATTCGTCAAAGGCCGAAAAAGCCGCGCTCACGCCCGAAGAAGCAGCGCTCGACAAACGCTACCGCGAGATCGCCGACAAGCTCACCGAGATCGGCAGCGAACGCGGCGCGCTGCTCGACAAGCCCAGTCGCACGCCCGCCGAAGAGCAGCGCCTTGCCCAACTCGAAGCCGACCTGATCGTCGCCGGCCAGGCCTTTCAGAAATTCCTCGACCGGATGGCCGAGGAACTCGGCAATGCCAAAGAGGCGAGCAGCAAGGTCTACCAACTGCGCGAGGCGCAAGGGCTGATGGAAGACCTGCGCGAATTGGGCAAAGGCGTCGTGGCGCTCTACACGCTCGTCGGTGAAGAAAAATACCGCGTGATTCTGACCACGGCGGACTTCCAACGCGGCTACGAATACCCGATCAAGGCCGAAGCGTTGAACCGCAAGGCGCTGGCTTTTCGCGAAGCCTTGCAGAATCCCCGACTCGACCCGCTGCCGCTGGCGCAGGAGTTGTACAAAATCCTGGTCGGCCCAGTCGCCAAAGATTTACAAGGCGCAAAAGCCCAGATGGTGATGTGGTCGCTGGATGGCGTGCTGCGCTATGTGCCGGTCGCAGCGCTGCACGATGGCAAACAATATCTGGTCGAACGCTACCGCACGGCAGTCTTTACACCCGCGAGCCAGAGCCGTCTGCGCGCGGAGCCGAGCCGCAAATGGACGGCGCTTGGCCTCGGCGTGACCAAAGCGCACGGGCCGACGATTCCCGCGCTGCCCGGTGTGCTGGAAGAGATGCGCGGAATTATCCAGGAAAGCGGGCAAGAAGCCGGCACCAAAACTGGCGTGTTACCCGGCTCAATCAAGTTGGATGAAGCGTTCACGCAGGAAGCCATGTTGACGGAACTCCGCAAACGCAATCCGGTCGTCCACGTCGCTTCGCACTTTCAATTCAAACCGGGCAACGAAACGGACTCGGCCTTGCTGTTGGGCGATGGACAATTCCTGAGTCTGGCGCAGATCAAATCGTTGCCGAATGTCTTCAGCGGGGTCGAATTGCTGACGCTCTCGGCCTGCAACACAGCGACGGGCGGCAGCGGGGCCAACGGCAAAGAGGTTGAAGGCTTTGGCGTGCTGGCGCAACGACAAGGCGCGAAAGCGGTCGTGGCGAGTTTGTGGCCGGTGGCCGACCGCAGCACTAAAATCCTGATGCAGGATTTTTACAGACTGCGCGAAGCCAAACAGGGCGAGGCAAAAAGCGAAGCCTTACGGCAGGCGCAAATCCGATTGCTGCACGGCGAATATCCCTTTGAGGCAGCGACGCTGGCCTCCAATCGCCAGATCGTTCACGAAGAAAAAACGTCCGGCGCGGCAAATCGTCCGTTGTTCAAACCCGATCCGAAAAAACCGTATGCTCACCCGTATTACTGGGCACCATTCATTTTGATTGGAAACTGGAAATGACGGCGAAGCGGAATTTTTTCAATACTCATGAGGGATTTTGGCCTAGAGTCACGGTTTTTAGGGAGAGAGGAAAGCTTATGAAACTTCGCATCTGTTTGTTCATCGCCATTTGTAGCCTGGTTTTTTCGGCGTCGGCGTTTGCCCAGACCAAAACCAAGGCGCAGCCAGACGTGGATCGCGGCATCGTCGCCGAAGAATTTTTGAAAGCTCGTCCGGGTGGCAAATCGAACTCGCAAGCTCGGAAAGTTCGATACGTCAGCAAGACGCCGAAATCCGCCTTGCCCAAAGCCGATGGCGAATTCGCGCAAATCGGATTGACGGTGTGGCGGTTGCGTCCGGCGAAAGCCAACGACCAAGTGCGAATGATTGTTCAACAAGGCGAAGATGCCGTGGAATGGACGCCCGAACGAATTTCCGCCGATACGCCGTTGCGCCAGAACGACCGCATACGGTTGAGCTTCGAAGCGCCGCAAAATGGTTACCTGTACATCATTGACCGCGAACTATATGCCGATGGTTCGTTCGGCCAGCCGGAATTGATCTTTCCGACCTTGCGCACTCGTGGCGGAGACAATCAGGTTTCGGCAGGCCACATCGTCGAGTTACCCGGTCAGGACGACCGCCCGAACTTTTTCACTATGAAGCCTCGTCGGGCCGACGTGCGCAGCGAAAGCCTGACCGTGATCGTCACGCCGAAACCGCTGGAAGGAATCACCATCGGCGAAAAACCCCTGGCATTGACCGCCGAACAACTAGCCCAATGGGAACAGACCTGGGGAGCGCGCGTCGAACGATTTGAAATGGCCGACGGCACAGGCAAAACCTGGACACAAGCCGAAAAAGAGGCTGGAGCAAGTGCGACGCGGCAATTGACGCAGGAAGACCCGCCGCCTCAAACCATCTATCGCGTCGAGGTGAAAAAGCCCGGCTCACCCGTTCTGGTCAATGTCGGGTTGCGCTATGCGCGTTCGTCTTCTCGCCAATAAATCTACTTTTCGCAGCGCTCCAAACAGCCAGCCACATAGCCGTTTGCCTCAGCAAAATCGGGATGCTAATTTCCCTCCGAATTTCACCACACAATCACTTTCGGAGGTATTCGGTTTATGACGGTCTTTCCGCTTAAGACTCGCCTTGTCGCCATTGCCTGTGCCGCGTTGTTGATCGGCGCGCTTTCGTTTCTGAAGTCGGACTTTTCCGCCGAAGCTCAATCAAGCAGCCCACTCAACGACGCCACGTTCAAAGCGCTGCAATTTCGTTCCATCGGCCCGGCAATCATGGGTGGGCGCATTGACGATTTCGCCGTCGTCGAAAGCAATCCGCACATTGTTTTTGCCGCGACGGCTTCGGGCGGATTGTGGCGCACGACCAACAATGGCACGACATGGGAACCGTTGTTCGACAACGAAGCCGTCAGCTCCATCGGCGATGTGGACATTGTGCAATCGAATCCCGATGTGATCTGGGTGGGAACCGGCGAACCGAACAATCGCCAAAGCTCTTCGTGGGGTAACGGCGTCTACAAATCCACCGATGGCGGTAAAACCTGGACAAACGTCGGATTGAAAGACACGCACCACATCGGACGCATCGTCATTGACCAGAAAAATCCAGACACGGTGTACGTCGCCGCGCTCGGCCATCTGTGGGGAGCGAACCGCGAGCGCGGTTTGTACAAAACCACAGACGGCGGCAAATCGTGGACGAATACCAAATTCATCAACGAAGACACGGGCTTCACAGACGTGGCCATGGATCCGAACGACCCGAACACGCTTTACGCGGCGGCTTACCAACGGCGGCGAACTCCGTATGGATTTCACGGCGGCGGCCCCGGCAGTGGGTTGTACAAAACCACCGACGGCGGAGCTTCGTGGACGAAGTTGACGAACGGTTTGCCAGCGGGCGACGCGGGAAGAATCGGTTTGGACGTTTACCGCAAAGACTCTAAAACGGTTTACGCCATTTACGAACACACGACTGAAAGCGGCGTCTATCGTTCCGACGACAAAGGCCAGACCTGGAAAAAGCAATCCGCCACCAATCCACGCCCGATGTATTACAGCCAGATTCGCGTTGATCCGAACGACGCCGACCGCGTGTACGTGCTCGGAGCTTCGTGGTATGTGTCGGACAACGGCGGCAGAAGTTTTCAAAACAGCCCATTCGGACGCATTCACGGCGATTTCCATGCCCTGTGGATCAACCCTGCGAATTCCAATCATTTGATTAACGGTTCAGACGGCGGCATTCATTTCAGCTACGACAAAGGCCGCACCTGGGATTTCGTCAACACCATCGCGCTGGGACAGTTTTACGAAGTCGGTTTCGACTTTCGCAAACCATATTGGGTGTATGGCGGATTGCAGGACAACGGTTCGTGGGGAGCGCCCGCTTACACTACGAACGTGACTGGCGTCAGCAACGATGAATGGATTCGCGTCGGCGGCGGCGACGGGTTTTATTGCGTGGTGGATCCCAAAGACCCAAACACGATTTACACCGAATCGCAAAACGGCAACATCAACCGGCTGAACCTGGCCAATGGCGAAGCGAAATACATCAAGCCGCAACCCGAAACTGGAGAACGATACCGCTTCGACTGGAACTCGCCGATTCTGATTTCTCCGCACAACAACCGGCGAATTTACCTGGGCGGCAATCGGCTGTTCATTTCGAATGATCGCGGCGACAACTGGGCGACCGTCACGCCCGATCTGACCAAAGCCATCAACCGTGACCGGTTGCCGATCATGGGATTTGAGGTGAAATCCAATGTGCTGTCTGGCCACGACGGCCAGGAAAATTACAGCCACATCGTCACCATCGCCGAATCCCCCGTCAAAGAAGGCGTGTTGTGGGTGGGAACCGACGACGGCAACGTCCAGGTTTCGCGCGACGGCGGCAAATCGTGGAAAAACGTGATCGAAAAAATCAACAGTACCGGAGGGGGAGTTCCGGCGAACACCTACGTCACGCGTGTCATTGCTTCGCACGCCGCAGCCGGTCGGGCTTACGTGACATTCGATGGTCATCGCAACGACGATTTCAAACCTTATGTTTTCGTCACCGAAAATTTCGGCGAAAGCTGGCAAGCCATCACCAAGGGGTTACCGCATCCGGCCAATGTCATTCGCGAACATCATCGCAATCCCAATTTATTGCTGGCCGGAACCGAATTTGGATTGTGGGTGAGTTTCAATCGCGGAGCCGCTTGGCGGCAGTTCAAAAATAATTTGCCGACCGTGCCGGTGGACGACATTCAGATTCATCCGCGCGACAACGATCTGATTCTGGCCACGCACGGACGCAGTATTTGGATTCTGGACGACATGACACCGATGGAACAGATGACCGAAACCATCGCCCTGGCCGAAGCCCATTTGTTCGACACGCGCCCGGCGACGATGTGGCGGATTTACAATCACAAAGGCAGCACAGGCCATAAAACCTTCATCGCCAACAATCCGCCGACCGGAGCAGTGCTCAGTTATTATTTGCGCGAAAAAGCCAAAGACAAGGTTCGCATCACCATTCACGACCGTGCTGGCGTTTTGGTGCGCGATTTCACGGCGACGAACGAAACCGGCATTCAGCGCGTGATCTGGGATTGTCGGCATCAATCGCCGCTGCCCGGACAAACCAGTGGCAACAGCGGTTTCGCCGGAGCCTTTCCGCGCGGCCCGCGCGTCGTGCCGGGCGTTTACACCGTCAAGCTGGTGGTGGATGGCAAAGAAGCGATGAGCAAATCGCTGGTTGTCGAAGAAGACCCGCGCATTCAAAGTTCGCCCGCCGACGCCAAAGCTCGCGTGGATTTCCTGCTGGCTGTCAATAAACTGCAACGCAGCGGAAGCGAAACCCAGAACCGCGTTACGGCATTGCGTTCGCAACTGACTTCGTTGCGAGACAATTTGAACAAACGAGACACCAAACCCGAAGCATTGCTGGCCGCGGTCAACAAAGCGCTCGACGATGTGATTGGCGTGCAAAATCGTTTGAGTCCCCAACTCAATCGGGGCGGCATGGCTTCGGAAATGGCAGGCCCGGCAGACGAGGCGATACTGGCAGCACAGGACGCGGCCATGCGAAAAATCGCCCGGCTGTTTGACGAACTGGACTTTTACACCGAACCGGTTTCGGCGAAACAGCGCGATCAATTGCCCAAACTGACTGTGACGTTGAATTCACTGATCGAACAGGTCAACAAACTGGTCAACGAAACCGTTCCGGCGTTGAATCGCCAGATCGAAGCCGCCGGATTGTCGCCGGTGAAAGCGGGCGAAACCGTCGCGCCGGTCAAATGAGAAACCATGCTGGAAAATGTAAAACTTGTGCTTGCCTCCGGCTCGCCCAGACGCGCGGAGTTATTACGCGCCGCTGGCTTTGATTTCACTATTCGCGTTGCCGATGTGGACGAATCCGTCTTGTCGAACGAAACGCCGCGCGATTACGTCGCTCGGCTTTCGCGCGAAAAAGCGCTGGCCGTCGCCACTGAAGGCGAAATCGTGCTGGGCGCAGACACGACGGTCGTTGTGTTGAATGAAATCATCGGCAAACCCGAAAACGCCAATGACGCTGCGCGAATGTTGCGAATGCTCAGCGGTCAATGGCACGACGTGCTGACCGGCGTTTCCTTAGTCGGCAACAGTCAGGTCAGGACGGAAGTCGCTGTCACGCGCGTGAAATTTGCAGAATTAAGCGAAGACGAAATTGGCTGGTACGTTGCCAGCGGCGAGCCGATGGACAAAGCCGGAGCTTATGGCATTCAAGGGTACGCTTCGCGTTTCGTCGAACGCATCGAAGGGAGTTATTCCAACGTGGTGGGATTGCCTGTGCAGATGGTTTACCGGATGTTGGAAAGGCAAAAAGCAAAAGGCAAAAGTTAAAAGGCAAAAAATGGGAAAGTTGCCTTTCCCATTTTTGCTTTTTGATATTTACCTTTTGCCTTTTGACTTCTTTCAGAAGATTCCGTTCAACTGAAGCAAATGCCCCATCTTCTCTTTTTTGGTGAGCAGATATTTGAACGCGGGCTGTTTGGCGCTAATTTCCAGCGGCACACGTTCGACGATTTCCAACCCGGCGTTTCGCAGAGCGCGAACCTTGTCCGGATTGTTCGACATCAGCTTCAGCCGCTGCGCGCCTAACAGTTTGATGACTTCGGCGCACTGGCCGTATTCGCGTTCGTCAACGCCGAATCCCAACCGGACGTTGGCTTCGATGGTGTCCGCGCCTTCGTCCTGCAAGGCGTAGGCGCGAATCTTGTTGACGATGCCGATGCCGCGACCTTCCTGTTGCTGATACACGATGATGCCTTTGCCTTCGGATTGAATCAGCTTCATCGCGCGTTGCAATTGCGGGCCGCAATCGCATTTCACCGAATGGAACACGTCGCCGGTCAAACACTGGGAATGGATGCGAACCAGAATTGGTTCATAAGGGTTGATGTCTCCTTTGACCAGGGCGACGAATTCTTCATCGCTGGTCGTGCTACGAAATCCTACGATACGGAAAGGGCCGTACTCCGTCGGCAATTTTGCCTCGGCTTCTTTCTGAACCGTGAATCCTGCTGTTGCTCGGTCTTGCTGTTGTTTCAAACTGTTTTCCTCCTTCAAAAAATAAACAACCGATGTTGCGCTGGTTCACTGCAATTTCAAACGGACTATAAAAGCCGTTTGCGCGAATGGTCAACAAGAGCATCCGGCTGACAGTTCGCATCATATAGAATACGTCATCCAATCCGGTTCGGATGTATGCCACATCACGGAACCTGTCCTGGATGGCGGCGCGGCTCTTGAGAAAAAACGGCCAGCCCGATATACACGCTGACGATGGGTATCACATTCATTCTTTTCATCACACTGCTGGCGATTGCGACCGGAACCTGGCTCAGTTGCCTGGTCTGGGACAAGGCGTCGTTGAGGCTTCGGCTTTGTGCCGGCACAGTGGTCGGTCTGGCGCTGCTGGCGTGGATCGCTTTTTTGGCGGCGCTGGCTTTTGGATTGAACAAACTGTCCATCGGATTGACGGTGGCAATTCTGATTGCCGGGTTTTCCGCTTTGGCGGGCAAAGTGTCGTTCCGCCAATTCCGCGCCAGCCTGAACGGCGACAAACTGGAACCGGCAACGTTGATTTATTACGCGGCGTGGACGGCATTGCTGGCGTGGCTGTTCAGCCGCGTGGTGATGTTTTATCCCGATGGTCTGCACACGGCTCCGGCCAACAATTTCGGCGATTTGCCTTTTCATTTCGGCGTCATCACTTCGATGGCGTATGGCGAAAACCTGCCGCCGCAAAATCCGATCTTCGCCGGAATGAAATTCACTTATCCGTTTCTGATAGATTTTCTGACGGCATTTTTCATCCGCTGCGGAGCCGATTGGCGCGCGGCGTTTTTTGTCCCAAATCTGGCGCTGGCGTTGTCGTTGGTGTGCGTAGTCGAATTGATGGCGCGGCGCATCACGAATAACCGTTTGGCGGGATGGATTGCGCCAGTGATTTTCCTCTTCAACGGCGGATTGGGGTTCATCAATTTCTTTCGGCAGATATCGGAATTTTTGGCCGACCCCGAACAAGTCAAACTCGGCCTGATCCATTTTGTGACGCATTTGCCGAACGCTTACACCATGAACGCCGATCTGGCCTGGGGCGAAAGTGTGATTCCGCTGCGTTGGGGAAACGTGTTTACGACATTGCTGATTCCACAACGCTCCATGTTGTTCGGGTTGCCGTTTGTCGCGTTGATTATCTTGTTGTGGTGGATGGCGCTGGGCGAACAGGATCGCGGCGGACAAGGATCGTTGCGACGACGGTATTTATTCGCCGCTGGAATTTTGGCGGGGTTGTTGCCGATGCTGCACGCGCACGGATTTTTCTCCGTCGCCATTGCCTGCGTGCCGATGGCGCTGCTGTTTTTTTCGATTGACTGGCTGGCGTTTTTTGTTCCGATGGGAGTGTTGGCCGCGCCGCAGGCGTTGTATTTGAGCGGCACTCAGGTCAAAAACGAATTGTTCAAACTGAAGTTTTTCTGGGAAGCGGGCGAATCCAATCCGCTGCTGTTCTGGGCGGCCAACGCCGGGTTGTTCATTTTGCTGCTGGCGATTTGTCTGCTGGCCAACCGGCTGGCGACCATGCGACAAGTGACGTTTTATTTGCCTCTGCTGTTGTGGTTCATCGTGCCGAACGTGGTCAAACTGGCTCCGTGGGATTGGGACAATATCAAGGTGCTGGTGTATTGGTCTTTGGGATCGGTGACTTTTGTCGCACTATTGCTGGCGTTGTTGCTCGCTCACAGATGGAAAGCGTTGAAACTGCTAGGAGCCGCGTTGCTGATTGTGCTGACCTTGTCCGGCGCAATTGACGTTGCGCGCGCTTTGTCGCCGGTTGAAAACGTCCCGCTGTTCGGGCAGGCGGAATTGGAAGTCGCCGAATTTATTCGCCAACGAACTCCGCCGCGCGCCGTGATCTTGCACGCGCCGATTCACAATTCGGTCGTGGCATTGACCGGACGCCAATCGGTGATGGGTTATCCGGGGCATTTGTGGACGCACGGCATTGCCTACGGCGAGCGCGAAGCCGAAATCAAAGCGATCTTTCGCGGCGGAACAGACAGCGCGCGTCCGTTGGTGGCGCTGGGAATTGATTATGTCGTCATCGGTCCGGCAGAACGATCCGGCGAACTGGTCGTCGCCGAAACGTTCTTTGCCGGATCGTTCCCGGTGGTGATTGACCACGCCGGGTACAAGGTTTACCAGGTCAAACCGCGCTAAGCGGTTTTCGGAAATCAAAAGGCAAAAGTCAAAAGGACAGTGCTTTTCATTTTTGACTTTTGAGATTTGCCTTTTGCCTTTTGCTTTTATGTACGCCGAAATCGCCATTCCGCTCAATGTGCATCAAACATTCACGTACCGCTTGCCGGAACTCATTGCCGCCAATGCCAAACCGGGCGCGCGCGTGCTGGTTCCATTTGGGCGACAGTTGCTGACCGGATACATAGTGGATTTGCACACGACTCTGGAAGAATCCGGACAAGCCGAAGAAAGTTTCGAGATCAAAGAGGTCGAAGAACTGTTTGACACCGAACCGCTGGTGACGCCTGAACTGTTGGACCTGACCAAATGGATTGCCGATTATTATTACGCGCCGTGGGGCGAAACCATCAAAAGCGCCTTGCCCGCCGGCATCAATTCCGAAGCTGAAACGTTGTTCACCATCACCGAAGCTGGCCGCGAAGCGTTGAAAACCAAAGGCCAGCATTTCAGTTACAAAATGCAGGCGCTGGAATTCATCGCGCAAAACGACCAGACTCCAATGAGCGAACTGGTCAGGCAGTTTGAAAAAGCTCGCGCCGCCGCACTTGCCCGCGAATTGCAAAAAGCCAACTTCGTGATGGTCAAACGGCAATTGCAATCCGCCACCGTCAAAGCCAAAAAACAACAAGCCGTAAGGTTGTTGCAACCAACACCCGCCGAAGGCAAACCGCTCAACGAACAGCAGCAGAAAGTCATCAAGCTGTTGGCGGAATCCGCCGAAGCCCTTGCGCTGAGCGAATTGACGGAGCTTGCCGATGTCAGTCCGTCGGTCATTCGCACGCTGGAAAAACGCGGTTGCGTCGAAGTCTTCACGCGCGAAGTGCGCCGCGATCCGCTGGCTCACTTGCCGCCGAGCCGGACTACCGACCAGCCGGGCGGAAATTTCGACCTGACGCTGACCGACAAGCAACAAGTGGCGCTGGACGAAATCACCACCAAACTCGGCGAAGACAAATACGCGGCGTTTTTGCTGCACGGCGTAACCGGCAGCGGCAAAACGGAAATTTACATTCGGGCGATGCGGGCGACCTTGGACAAAGGCAAATCGGCGTTGATGCTGGTTCCGGAAATTTCGCTGACGCCAATGTTCGCGCGACGATTGCGCGCGCATTTCGGCGACGCGGTGGCGATTCTGCATTCGTCGCTTTCCGACGGCGAGCGCTTGGACGAATGGAACCGTCTTCGTCGCGGCGAAGCTCGCGTTTGCATCGGCGCGCGTTCCGGCGTCTTCGCTCCGATGCGAAACGTAGGTTTGATCGTAGTGGACGAAGAGCACGAGGCGTCCTACAAACAGGACGAAACGCCGCGTTACCACGGACGCGACACCGCGATCATGCGTGCGCACCAGGCAGGAGCCGTCATTATTCTGGGCAGCGCGACGCCTTCGATGGAAACTTTCCACAACGCGCAATCCGGCAAATACCATTACCTGAAACTGGACGAACGCATCGGCGGGCGACGGCTGGCCGAAGTCGAGATCGTGGATATGCGACAGGTCTTTAATCGTCACGGCAAGCAGCAGGTGTTTTCCGACGAAATGAAACAGGCGATTTTGCAAAACGCCGAGCGCGGCGAACAGACGCTGGTCTTGTTGAATCGTCGAGGCTTTTCGGCTTCGCTGATTTGCCGAAGCTGCGGCCATCGCGCAGGCTGTCCGAATTGCGACGTGGCGCTGACATTTCACAAAATCGAATCGCGGCTGATTTGCCATTACTGCAACCATCACGAACGAGTTCCGCGCGCATGTTCGATTTGCGAAGGTTCGTTTATTTACTATGTCGGCGAAGGCACGGAACAGATCGAAGCCCTGTTGAAAGAGCTTTATCCGCAGATGCGAATTTCGCGGCTCGACCGCGACACCACGCGGCGGCGTGGAGCCTTTGAAAAACTGCTCAACGAATTTGCCAGCGGCGACATTGATTTGATGGTCGGCACGCAGATGATCGCCAAAGGACACGATTTCCCGAATGTCACGCTGGTCTGCGTGATTTCCGTTGACGCCGGATTGTCCATGCCGGATTTCCGCGCCGCCGAACGCACGTTTCAACTGCTGACGCAGGTCGCCGGGCGAGCCGGTCGCGGCGACAAACCCGGCAGAGTCATCATTCAGAGCTACCACACGGAACATTACGCGCTGGAATTTGCCAAAGAACAGAACTACGAAAAGTTTTACGCACGCGAAATTCATTTTCGGCAGAACATGCACTACCCGCCGTTTGTCGCGTTGATCAACGTGCTGACCAGAAACGCTGATTTTGGCAAAGCCGCGTATCTGGCTTCGGAACTCGCCCAACGCATCAAAGCCGCCGACGCCGAAAAGGTGCTGAAGGTTTTGGGGCCGGCTCCGGCTCCGCTGGCTCGATTGAAAGGCGAACATCGCTTGCAGGTGCTCATCAAAACCCGCTACCGCCGCCAGGCACGCGAAGCTCTGGACGCCGCGATGCTGGGCCTGAAAGAAGCGCAACAGGATTTGCGACCGGTGACGATTGAAGTTGATCCGGTGAACCTGATGTAGGTTCACTGGATCACCCAAAAGAGTCAAAAGATCTGGCTAGTAGCAAGACCAAGGATATGTGTCACCTTTTTTTCGATTATTTTGCCATTGCAGAGGCTGAAGATTCTCAAGTTCATCCCCGCCGCCTTTTGCAACTGGTTTTTTGTGGTCAATTTCCCACCCATAATCTGAACTTGTGTTCCCATGCTCACTGCGCCTCATATGTTTGCCGCAAATGTCTGCTCGCACCTCCGACAAACCGAAGCCAGAAACATAAGTTCCCTTTTTCCAAACCTGTTCAATTGTGGCAGTGTCAAAATTTTCACCACGTGAACTAGTATTCGGCTTTCTATTCATAATTTTCCTCCCAAAATATTTGGGTCTTTCCATCTGACATGGATAGAAAGACACGGTCAAAAACTGAGTGCGCTTACACTCGTGCCATTAACTCGCAATACAGTATTTTATTTTTACTGTTTTGCGAATTATGCGCCAACCATAGTTGATTAAACGAAGGATTGTCAAGAATCTTTTTCTACTATGGTGTATTATCAGTTCGCTAGACGTGATGCTTAATGAGGAGCTAGAAATGCAATCAACTGGGCAAAGAATTCGAGAACTTCGAGAGAAGAAACAAATGACCCAAGATCAATTGGCTGAGATAGCACAAATCAGCAAAGGTTTTTTGAGTGATGTTGAGAACGATAAGAGAAACATTAGCTCACAAGGAATACTAAGAATTGCAAAATGCCTTGGGGCTTCGGTTGACTACCTCCTTCAAGGAGAAATCAAAGAAACCACACAAGATGAGGCCATTGTTATTCCGCCGAATCTGTCTTTAGCAGCGGAACAGCTTGGACTTAGCTATTCAGATACCCTCGCTATGGTGAGAGCGGCTGACGCGACTATTGCCAGAAGAAGTGTTTCGGCAAAAAATGAGCTTTCGGTGGATGACTGGAAGCAGCTTTACAAAGCGATTAAACCATTTTTGGAGTAGATGGGACGAAAACTAAAAGAATCTTTTGCTATTCAAAAACTTGTTGGCGAGCTTGGGATTGAACCGACAGCCGATCCCGTCGCTGACATACTTGGATATTGCGAAAAAAGGGTTAATGGCTTTTTGGCAGAAACCTCAGAGTGCGTCACATTGACGGAATTGCTTGAGTGGGTTGCTGCAAAAGTTAAAACTGTTTTTGAAGAAGTTCATAACGATGAAGATATTGAAGCAATAAAGCTGAAATATAAGGACGAAGCATTTGCCCTTATTGATAAGGAGCTTTCTACGAATGAAGATTTTGGACTAACGATAAAAAGACTAAGGCGGGAGCCTTATGAGCCGCTATTTGTTTCCGTAATAGATTGTAGAGGGAGTAAAGCCGCGAGGTCATACTTCACCAAATGGCACGAAATCGCCCATCTTTTGGTTTTAACTCAAAATAGTCGTGGCACTTTTAAACGAACGCACTCACTAGCCTATCGCCAGAATGCAGAAGAAAATCTGATGGACAAAATTGCTAGTGAGTTTGGGTTTTACGAGCCAATTTGTCGCCCACACGTGGCTGGCGATTTGACCTTTGAAGCCATCAATTGTTTGCGGGAAAAACTTTGCCCTGAAGCGAGCCAACAAGCATCTCTTATTGGCTTTTTCAGGTTGTGGCAAACTCCAGGCATACTGTTGCGTGCTGAAATGGCGCTAAGGAAAGGTGATGAAATTAAAGCTAATCAGCGAGGCTTTGACTTTCTTGATCTGCCAATGAAAACCCTTCGCGCGATAAGCGTAAGACCTAACGATGTGGCGCGTGAAAAGAAATTTTCTATTCATGAAAATATGCGAGTACCTGTGAAGTCGTCAATTTATGCTGTTTATAAAGGCGATCTGGCTCAAGCGGATTCCGAAGAAAATTTGTCTTGGTGGGAAACAAGCAAGGGAGTTGTTCTTCCCTCAGTTCCAATTCGAGTACAAGCCAAGCGCGTTGTGGATGGAGTGTACGCAATAATCTCCCCAATCAACTAAGGTTCAATCAAGCTCTATTTGGCCAAAGATAAAGAGGTTGTTGGTATGAACACGATTTTAGAAGCAGAAAGGTTATTGTCGGATATGACCAGAGCCGAAAAGCGCAGCTACTTCAATGGGTAGTGCGTGATCTGGGCGATGCTTACCCGGGCATTGAAAGCACCACGAACGTTTGCGGCGGTTCGGCTCGCATTGTCAGAACCAGAATTCCGATCTGGGTGCTGGAACAAGCCAGGCGATTGGGAACCACGGAGGCTGAGTTGCTGACGGCTTATCCGACTTTACGGGCTGAAGATTTGGCGAATGCCTGGGCTTATGTGCATTCTCACCGCGAAGAAATTGACCACGAGATTCAAGAAAACGAGGCAGCTTGAAATACACCCCCAAAACAGGCTTGAACGTACCAGCGGTCACCATAGTGGACGCCGATGGAAGCGTGATTGCCGACGAACAACGAAAAGTCTTTCGCCACTTGGTCCAGAACGGACGAGGCGCAGACATGATTTTTGGCGTCGGCACGACCGGCGAATGGAATCGCCTGGCCAACATCGAACGCCAGCGCATAATGGAAATCCAGGTGGACGAAGTCCGGCGAATCAACGCAAACCTCGCCAACCACCGACCACCGACCACCGACCACCGACCACCGACCACCGACCACCAATTCGTCGAAGCCTGGGTGGGCGTCAACGGCAAAACGCGCCAGGAGATTTTGGACAATCTGGATTTGGCCATTCGGTTGGGCGTGGACGCGGCGGTGATCGCTCCGCTGGCGATTGAAGATTTGCCCGAAGGTGACATCGTGCGGTTCTTTCAACGCGACATCACCGATTTGCTCGAAGCGGCGAATAGCCAGCTACCGGTCTTTTTGTACGACAACGCGGACATTGCCGCCGCCGGACAACCGCCGCACATTCGCACACAGATCGTCAAACATCTGAGCCGGTTGCCGTGGGTTTGCGGATTGAAAGTGTCGGCGACGCGACGCTTGCTGGGCAATTACACAAAAGCCGCGCTGCATTACAAACAGCCCGGCGAGTTTGCGATATACGTCGGCAATGCGATGTTGATTTTCGACCTGTATCGCCCCAGCCATTCGTTGTGGGATCGGTTTCGCGAAGGCTGGCGCGATTATTTGCTCAACGACACGCCTCCGGTCGGAGTCGTTTCCGGCCCGGCCAACTGCATGCCGCGCGAATGGCAAAAAGCCTGGCGCGCGTGCTGGGCAGGCGACGAAGAGTTGACCAACGTGTATCAGGAAATTTGCGAAGGCTTTGAGGCGATTTGTGGATTTGACGAACACGGCCAGCGAGTGAAAAAGACCATCGCCTGTGTGAAATATGCGATGGAAATTGACGGCGCGATTGCCTCCAGCGAAGTTTGCGCGGGAACGAAGGCGTTGACGGCTGACCAGCGAGCGATTTTCTGGGAGCGGTATCTGGTGTTGCGCGAACAGGTGAAACGTTCGATCGAGCCGCTGTGGCAGACGAAATCAGAGCGCCAAAACTTTTAGACAGGATTCGATAAGATGAAAGCTTTGATTGAATTGCTCGGATCCAATCCTGTTCAATCTTGTGAATCCTGTCTATTTTGGCGTCGGGCTATTTGTTAATCCCTTTGGGCGAAAAGGTTCTCAGCACTTTGATGAAGGGTTCGACTTCCGACGGAGTGCGGACTTTGCCTTCGACGATGATTTCCTTGGCAGCAATGTCGCGTCCGTAAATTTCGCGGTTGGCGGTGTTGTCCTGCATAATCACCGCGCCTTTCAGTTCCAACCCGGCGAACAATCCTCGGCTGCGCGAATAGGACACAATCGTAGATTTGAGCAAAATGTCGGTCGAAACGTGTGTGTTGCGTCCGACAGGGCCGGCGGAAGCTCCGGCTCCGGCGCCGATTTCAAATTTGTCCTGCAACAAACCTTCGACGCCTTCTTTGTTCATGACCAACAAAACCAGATCAACGGCTTGTCCGCCGATTTGCAGCCCGAAACTGCCTCCGCCGATGGTGAAAAACGCAGGCGCTCCCCACGAACCTCCTGAGCGACGGCAGCTAATCAAGCCTTTGCCGTATTGACCGCCGACGATAAAGCCGCCTTTTTTGACCGACGGAAACACGGCAACGCAATACGACCGATCCAGCAATTCCTGCGGGACGGCCTGATCGGGCGCTCCCATGATTTCGCGGAATGCAGTAGCGGCATTTTGAGCACGCTTTTTCTCTTCAGCTTTGGAAACTCCGAAAGCCAGACTTTGAGTGTGATTGAAAGACAAGGTGGGAAGAATCAACGCAAGCAACAACAACGCCGTCAGGGCGAAGCCAGCGATTCGAATCATACAGTTCTCCAAGGAAAGCGGTTTTCCAATAAGGGCGCAGAAGAGTTCTACCTTGCCATTTCCTGATTTTCAAGCGAGCGACAATCGCTTAAGATGCGCCCGGCTGAATTTGAAAGCTTGTTGCAGACGGACAAGGTGTCTGTTTATGCCGAATATCCTCAGAGTTGGGCCATATCGTTTTTACTTTTATAGCCATGAACCGAACGAGCCGCCGCATGTGCATATTGACCGTGATGACTTATCTGCCGAATTCTGGCTGAACCCAATTGGACAGGCTCGCAATTTCGGCTTTAACGAAAGAGAGATTCGTAAGCTAAAATCGCTGGTGACAAAACATCAACAAGAATTTTTGGAGGCTTGGTATGAGTACTTTGGCTTTGGCGGCTGACGAACGTGTTGCATCAGTTGAATGCACCGACGACAAATTGAAGGTTGATTTGATGGATGGCCGGACAATCATTGTCCCGTTGGTTTGGTATCCCAGACTTGCCAATGCCACTGATGTCCAACGCAACAACTGGCGGATTTGTGGGGGCGGATACGGAATCAACTGGCCTGACATTGATGAAGACTTGAACACTGAGGGACTGTTACGCGGCGCCCCCGCTCCTCGACCGACGGCAGCCAAAGCGAATGCAGGCAAGTAGCATCAATCAAACCAGGCTACGCTTGTAAGCTTCGTCCAAATTTGCTCTCGCCCCGCAACCGAAACTCATGAACTCCTTCGACTCATTCACGCTCGCGCCCATGTCAGCAGGCGACATTATTGATCGCGCCGTGCGGATTTACCGGCGCAACTTTCTCGCTTTGTTGCGAATCGTGTTTGGGCCTAGCCTGATCGCATATCTCGGCACAGTCATGTATTACGCCGGGGTTCGCAACTTTTCGCTGGAACGAGGCGACAGCCGTGTGGCTGTTTCGATGTTGCTGATCGTCGTCGGATTCATCGTCTGGCTGTTCGGCAAAGCCGCCTTTTACGCCGTGCTTGGCGGGGCATCGCGGTCGCTGGTAGATCATTTTTTCGAGGGCAAACCGATTCTGGCCAAAGACGTATACCGTCTGGTGCGCCAGCGATTCTGGTCGTTGATCGGCGCGCTTTTGATGGTCGGATTGATGCTCTTCGGCGCAGGCTCGATTGTGTATTTCGTCGTCGTCATCGCCATGCTGATTGCGGTCGCTGTTGCAGCCTTGCTTTCAACCGCTCCTTACGTTCTGCAAATCGTGCTGGGCATTGGGTTCGTCATTACAGTAAGCATCGGAATTCTGTTGATCTTCCTGCTGGTTTACAGCCGCGTCGTATATGTGCCGCAGGTGATGATGGTCGAAGGCAAAAATGTTTTCAGTTCCATCAGCCGCAGCTTTACGCTGGCGGGCGGCGAAATGTGGCGAATCGCGGCGCTGATTCTGTTCTGGTTTTATGTGGCGTGGTCGGCCTGGTGGTTGCTGTTCACTCCGCTGGGATCGGTGGCGTACTGGCTGGGGATTGACATCAACCTGTTCAATCAGGACATTCCCTTCTGGTTCAACATTGCGTATCAGACGGTCACTCAAGTCAGCGAAATCATCATCGCGCCGATTGCCATGCTCGGATTCACATTGCTGTATCTGGACAGTCGCGTTCGCAAAGAAGGATTCGACATCGAATTGATGGCTAATCGGCTGTTGCCGCCGACGCCGGACATGGTGCAAATGGCGGCGCAATCTTCGACAGCGATGTTCGGTTCGCCGTTGACCGTGCAGGAATCGTCTTACGGAGTTCCGTCCATTTTGGGATTGAACAATTACACGCCAATTCCGCAAGTTTCGACGCAGGATTCGGCTCCGATTGTAGAGCGTGAATTTCCGGGCGCGTCGCCTGTCGCTGGCGACCATCCTGTTTCTCAACCAGTTGTCGAGCCAACAGACACCATGGAAATGCAACCGGATTTGACGACGAATTCGGAAAACTCAGTCGCCGCGCAACCGCCTTTGACGGATGAACCGGCCAAACCGATCAATCGCTTTTGCCAATGGTGTGGAACTGCGGCGGGCGACGAAGATCGTTTTTGCCGGGTTTGCGGATCGGTGTTTTGAACGAACAGATGAAACGAGGATTGAATCACAACTGGGTTAGGGCGCTGGCCGCCATGCTGCTGGTTTGGTGGCTGGGAACCGGTTCGCCTGCGTTGGCCATCAGTTCAGTCAAAGATTATGCCGCGCGACTGTTCCAAGCCGAACAATTGATTGACCCACTGATTGACGGCGAACCGACGGCAGCGGAAATCGTCGCCGCCATGAACGCTGTCAAGCAGTTGATTCCCGCCCAGGAAGACATTGACACCGATGGGCAGACGATTCGCACCAACAACGCCTGGTTACACGCCACAACCGACCAGATCATCAAAAACTCTTATGGCGACGAAGAACAGGTTCGCTCGCTGTTGATCGAATTGGCCGACCGGCTTCTGGTGCTGGAACAACAAGTGTCGGCTTCGATGGAAAACGTAGCGGCGGCGGATCAAGGCGCGCTGCTGCAAAAAATCCTGTCTCGACCTGAATACCTGCCGGATGAGAAAAAAGAATCCACTATCAAAAAATGGATCAACCGGCTCGTGGATCAGATCACCAGCTTGCTGGCCAAACTGTTTGGCAACCGCAACCCACAGGTCGGCAACAGCGGCACGGGTTCGGTCTCCGCCGTTCGCATCATCGTCACGCTGATTTTGCTGGGGGCGGCTTCGTTCGGATTGGTCAAATTGTTGCAGAAACTGCGACGACGCCGAAAGAAAGACGACGATGTTCGTGAAGTGCTCGGCGAAGAATTGCCTGACGATATGACGGCAACCGATTTGCTGAACAACGCCCGACAACTTGCCGGCAATGGAGATTTTCGCAGCGCCATTCGTCGGGCGTACATCGCATTACTGTGCGAACTGGAACAACGCGGTAAAGTTCGACTGCATCGCGCCAAAACCAATCGCGATTACCTGGACGAACTGAAATCGGAAACTTCGTTGTATCCGACATTTTCGGTGATGACAGGCGCGTTCGAACACATCTGGTATGGTCAGGAACCGGCTACCGAAACCGAATTCCATGACTTTTTGACGCTGTATCAGGAAACTGTCAGCTGACAAACGGAGGCTTGATGAAAACGATTTGGGAAAAAGACGCGCAGGATGAATTGCTGGCTCGCGCCGAAAAATTGCGCCCGGACGCGCCTGCCTTGTGGGGCAAGCTGAATTGTCCGCGCATGCTGACTCACGTCACCGATGGGTTGCGGATGGCAATGGGATCACTGAAAGTCACAACAAAAAATTCTCCCCTGAGATTTGCACCTATCCGCTATCTGATTATTTATGTGTTTCCATTTCCAAAAGGCGCTCCTGCCGCGCCGGAACTGATTGCTCGTGTGCCAGGCGAATGGGAACGCGAGATTGCCGAATTCAAACAGTCGTTTGCCCAATTGACCGCCAATAGTCAGCAAACCGAGGGGAAGGAGCATCCGGCGTTCGGGAAACTATCGGTCAAAGATTGGGGAGTGTTGGGCTACAAACACCTCGATCATCACTTCAAACAATTTGGCGTTTAACGTCAGTCAACTTCTATGCGTCGTTATCTGGGCATCATCATCAGCATTGCACTGGCGTTGGGCGCGCTGATTGCGCTCAGCGCGGCGGGCAATCTGGATTTCGACCGCCCGCCGGAAAACGAACGCGAACCGAATCGTTCCAGCTACAATTCCGGCCCAACTGGCACACGCGCGTTTTATCAGTTGCTGGAAGAATCCGGCGCCTCGGTCGTCCGTTTGCGCGGAGATTTCAAATCGCTGAATTTCGGCGTGACCAAACCCGCCGAAGCCATGCTGGTCGTTGTCGGCCCGTTCACACCCAATTTCGACATCCCTTACGACGAATCAGTCGCGTTGCAAAAATGGATCGCCGAAGGCGGCAACGCCCTGATCGTCAGCCGCTACCCGATTTCGCAATTCGGCGATCCGATGATTCAATCCAGAATACAGGACAAAAATCCCCCCTGGACGGCGCAGGTGGAAACCTTGATTGATCCGGGCAGCGACGGATTGATCGTTCAACCAACGGAGTTGACACGCAATTTACGCGGGCTGGAATTGACGACTCTGGCGGCACGAATCAAATTTGAATTGCCAGACATTGAAGAAGACGAAGAAGAACCTTCATCTCCGCCACCTCCGGCGGCCACTACCGAACCGACTCCGGCGGCGCAGGCTGAACAACCCGACGAAGAGCAATGCGATCCGTTTTTATATGCGCCGGTCATTCATCTGGGCGACAAGGATGGAGCCGTGCTGGCTGATTTTCGATACTGCAAAGGGCGACTGATTTTTCTATCCGATCCCTTTGTCATCGCCAACAACGGCATTGCGCGCGGAGCCAATCTGACGCTGGCCATGAATCTGGTTCGCGCGTTGAGCAAAGGCGAAAACGAGCAGCGGCGGAAAATTTTGTTCGACGAGTTTCACCACGGTTATCGTTCGCAGATCAATCCGCTGGTCAATTACGTTCGCGGGACACCTGCGCCGTGGTTATTGTTGCAAGGCGTGTTGCTGAGTTTGCTGATTGTTTACAGCGTCGGCAAACGGTTTGCGCGTCCTTTGCCGATGCCACAAATGGATCGCCATTCGCCGCTGGAATTCGTGGATTCGATGGCCAGTCTGCAACAAGCCGCCCGTGCGCGCGACCTGGCGCTGGAAAACATTTATCCGCGATTCAAAACGACGCTTTGCCGCCGTCTGGGCTTGTCGTCCAGAGCCAAGACCGAAGACATCGTCGCCGGGCTGCGACGGCGCAATTTGCCGATTGATGAAATTGAAGTTCGCCAGACGTTGAGTGACGCCGAAGTCACGTTGGCTGGAGAAAAAATTGACGACGCGCAGTTGGTGAAGCTGGTGAGCAAGATGCGCCACATTCTGGCGCAACTGAAAAGGTAGGTTGTAAGAAAAATTTAGACAGGATTTACAAGGTTGAACAGGATGAAAAATATCCTGTTGAATCCTGTAAATCCTGTCTAAATTTTTTGCTTACCAGTTTATCCTTCCGATTCGTCAACCACCTTTTCCGCAATTTTCTCGCGGTGGTAATTGGCGTCGCCGAACATGATTTCCGACGCTTTGGCGCGTTTGTAATACAACTGAATGTTGTGTTCCCAGGTGAAGCCGATGCCGCCGTGAATCTGCACGCCGCGATTGCCGACTTCGCGCGCCGCGTCTGAACAGAAGCCCTTGGCCACCGAAACCGCCAGCTTCGCCGCAGGATCGTTTTCCGCCACTGCCCACGCCGCAAAGTATGTTGCCGAACGCGCGCTTTCCGTAAAGTTGAACATATCGGCGCATTGATGCTGTACAGCCTGATAAATGCCAATCGGTTTGCCGAACTGCAATCGAGTCTTGGCGTATTCAACCGTCGCGTCCAGCGTCCAGACCATTCCGCCCAGCATTTCGGCGCACAGCGCAACGGTAGCGACATCGGTCGCGTCTTCGACGGCTTCCTTGGTTTTCGTGGTGAACGCCAATGCGCTGGGTTCCGGCACGGCTACGTTGTCGAATTCGACCGTGTACAACTTGCGCGTAGCATCAATCGCCGGAGTTTCCGTGATATTCACACCGGCAGCCGCACGCTCAACAGGCAGCAAAACCAAGTCGGTGTTTTCGCGCGCCACGACAATGATGACATCGGCAACCGCCGCATCGTTGACGTAATGCTTCGTGCCGCGGAGCCTATACTCTTTTCCGTCTTTGTTCGCAGCCAGCATCACGGCATCAGGATTCCATTCACCAGTTTCTTCCAGCAACGCCACCGTCGCTTTCATCTCGCCCGCGGCAATCGGTTCCAGGTATTGTTTGCGTTGGCCTTCGTTGCCTGCGCGTTCGATCAAGCTGGCCGCCCATAATGTGGAAATAAACGGACCGGGCAAACAGGCGCGGCCCATTTCTTCGGCGACGGCGATCAGGTCAACCAGGCTCAATCCCAAGCCGCCGTATTCTTCGGGAATGGTCAACCCGGTGAAGCCTTGATCGGCCATTTCGCGCCAGAGTTTGTCGTCAAACGCCGTTTCCGAAGCCATCAATTCGCGCACGCGCTCCGGTTTGCATTCGCGCGCAAAAAAATCGCGCGCCGATTGTTGCAGCAGTTTTTGTGCTTTTGTCAGATCAAAATCCATATTCGTCAATCTCGTTTTTGACAGGATGAACAGAATTTTTCAGGATGAAATCAATCCTGTTGAATCCTGAAAATCCTGTCTAGTTCAATAACTTTTCGGCAAACCGAGCACGCGCTCAGCAACGATGTTGCGTTGAATTTCGCTGGTGCCGGCTTCAATGGTGTTGGCGCGCGTGCGCAGAAAATCGTAGACCCATTTGCCTCCGTTAAAACCATGCAGTTGCGCCACCGGCCCCAACGTTTCCATGGCGATTTGCTGGAATCGCTGGTTGTATTCGCTCCACTGAATTTTCAGGATCGAATTTTCCGGCCCGGGCACATGCTGGTTTTGCATTTTGCTCAACGCGCGCGTGTTCGTCAGACGAAAGATTTCCAGTTCCATAAACGCCTGCGCCAGTTTCTGGCGTATGACAGGGTCTTTGCTGACCGATTTGCCGTTGCGTTTGATCTGCCGCGCGTGCGCGATCAATTGATCGTAATTGCGTTTGAACGCGACGTAAGTTCCCGTGCCCAGATGCGCGCGCTCGTTCATCAACGTGGTGATGGCCGTGCTCCAGCCTTTGTTGATTTCGCCCAGCACGTTGGCCATCGGCACGCGCACGTTGTCGAAAAAGACTTCGTTGAAACTGGCGTCGCCGTTCATTTGTTTCAACGGACGCACGGTCACGCCCGGCGAGTGCATATCCACCAGCAATGCCGTGATGCCTTTGTGCTTCGGAAGGTTCGGATCGGTGCGCACCAGCAACAACACCCAATCAGCGACGTGCGCCAGCGAAGTCCAAATCTTCTGGCCATTGACGACGAAATGATCGCCATCAATCGTCGCCTTGGTCGCGAGCGATGCGACATCCGATCCCGAATTTGGCTCGGAAAATCCCTGACACCAGATTTCTTCGCAAGACAGAATCTTCGGCAAAAAGCGTTGTTTCTGTTCCGGCGTGCCGACGGCGATGATCGTCGGGCCGATCAAGCTCAAACCCAAGGCATTGATGAGCGGCGGAGCTTCGGCGCGCGCCCACTCTTCCGTCCAGATGGCTTGTTCGATCAATCTGGCTCCGCGTCCGCCGTATTCCTTCGGCCACGAAATCCCCGCCCAACCGGCGTCAAAGACTTTCCGTTGCCACGCGCGCAGGAAGCTGAAGTATTCGCCTTTTTCTTCTTCGTTGGTTGCGCCCGGAAACGGCGGAGGCACATTCGCCGCCAACCACGTGCGCAACTCATCACGAAACTGTAATTCTTCGGGTGTGAGATTTAAGTCCATGAATTCTCCTTGCTTTGCTTACCGACTAAATCTATTTATGTTAAAGTCAAAAATATGAACAACAGTGTTGCCATTTTGTCAGCCGCATTGACGATCATAGGGATCGTTCTGGCGATTTTCGGAGCGTCGTGGCTGAATCAGCGTTCAACCGAAAAGCTGTTCGAGCGTTTGGATAAACAGCTTGACGCCAGATTTGCCGCCGTTGACGCGCGATTTGAACAGGTTCTTGCCGAAATTAAACGTCTCGATCAACGTATTGATAATCTCGAATCTCGAGTCGGACGAATTGAGAGACAAATTGAAGCCATTTTCAAACCGGTTTTACCTCCGCGTTGACTCCCACAAAAGCTCTGCCACGTCCATCACTTTCACATCACGCTCGCCACGTTTGGCGTTGATGCCGTCTTCCAGCATCGTCATGCAAAACGGACAACCGACAGCGACTACATCCGCGCCGGTTTCCAGCGCCTGCCGAGCACGTTCCTGATTCACGCGTTTGTCTTTCGGCTCATCCACAAAACTCATGCCGCCCCCACCGCCACAGCAAAATCCTTGTTCGCGATTCATCTGCATTTCGACGGTTTTCTGCGAAGCGATTTGAACCAACTGGCGCGGAGCTTCGGTCACGCCGTTGTGACGCCCCAAATAACAGGGATCGTGAAAAGTCACGGTCTTGTCTGTTTTGCTGACCGAAGAAAGCCTGCCTTCGCTGACCAGCTTCGCCAGAAATTCGCTGTGGTGAAACACTTCATAACTGCCGCCGAACTGCGGATATTCGTTGCGGAACGTGTTGAAGCAATGTGGACACGAAGTGACGATGGTTTTTACGCCGTACCCGTTCAAAGTCTCAACGTTGTCTTTGGCCATCATCTCAAACAGGAATTCGTTGCCGATGCGCCGCGCCGGATCGCCTGTGCATTTTTCTTCGCGGCCAAGAATTGCAAATTTGACTCCGGCTTTTTCCAGCAATTGCGCTGTCGCGCGAACGACTTTTTGATTGCGCTCGATCAAGGCTCCGCCGCAACCAATCCAGAACAACACCTCGGCATCACGAGCTTCGGCGATGGTTTTGACGTTCAAACCATCCGTCCAATCCAGTCGCGTCGCCTGAGTCCCGCGAAAGGGATGTTGCCGCGATTCCAGCGAAGTCATCGCTTCCTGCATCGTGTCCGGGAAGTCGGATTCTTCCATCACCAGAAAGCGGCGCATATCCACGATCTTCGGCATCTGTTCGATGAACACAGGGCAGGCTTCCATACACGCTCCGCAGGTCGTGCATTGCCAAAGAGCATCAGGCGAAGTCGCAGGAACCGCTCCGATGATCGGCGAAGAAAATGATGAAGGATGATTGATGAATGATGAATCGCTGCCATTCATCATTCCGCCTTCAGCATTCCGCATTAGCGACCGCAGGTCGAGAATGATGTCGCGCGGCGAAAGCTCCTTGCCAACGGTGTTGGCCGGACAAACCGAAGTGCAACGACCGCATTCCGTGCAAGCGTCGAAATCCGCCAAATCTTTCCAGGTAAAACCAGCCAGCGTTTTGACGCCCATCGGTTCGCCCGTTTCGGCCAGCTTGTCGAAATCCATTGGTTTCAACGAACCGCCGCTCGGTTCCAATCGCGATGTGTAAATGTTCAGCGGCGCGGTCAGGACGTGCAGCATCTTGGTATAAGGAACCGCGGCGATGAAGCCAAAGACCAAAATCGCGTGCGCCCACCAGGTCACAAAATGCAACGTCGTCAACGAAGACTTGCCCATCGGTTTGGAAACCACTGCAACCAGATAACCAATCGGCGACCAAGCTCCCCACGGATCATCCGTCGCGGCAATGCGCCAGCCTTCCAGCAGAAACCCGGTCAGCGCAATCAAAAAGATGGTGCCGAGAATCAATTCGGCTTCGTCGGTGTACACCAGCTTTTTAGGCTTCAGCGAAATCCGTCGCCAGAAAGCAATGCCAACTCCGATCAACACCAGCGCGCCAAAAATGTCTACGATGAAGGATTGAAAGTAGAGATAAAACGCGCCTTGCATCAGCGGTATTCCGAAATCGTGATGCACCGCCACAACCGTTGTCGCAATCGTCAGCACAATGAAGCCGGTGTAAATCATCGAGTGAAAGACGGCTGCGTATTTTTCCCGAATCGTTCGCCGCTGCCCCAACGCGTGTTTCAACAATCGCTGCAAACGTTCTTTTGGCCGGTCAAACCTGTCGGCAGGCAATCCGCTTCGCCACGTAGAAACTCTCTGATACAGCCCAAAACCGGCAATTGCCAGCGAAATGGCAAACAGCAAATACATCAGCCAGATGTGGCTGATGTTCCAAAGGACTTCGCGGGTTGGGGTGGTCTGGGTCATTGCAAGTAATGGCCTGTGCAGTACGGGGAGCGTAAGCGACCTGAGCCTCCCGAAATTTACACATCCGATGCAGCAGGTCGCTTACGCTCCCCGTTCGGCATCTTTCAATTTCTCTTTCAACAGAGGAACGACTTTCTTGTAATCCTCGACAATGCCGAAGCTGCAATGCTTGAAAATCGGCGCGTCGGGATCAATGTTGATGGCGGCAACAACTTTGGAATCGGACATTCCGGCCAGATGCTGGCTGGCTCCGCGAATGGCGACAGCCAGATAAAGCCCCGGCGCGACTTTCTTGCCTGTCTGGCCGACTTGCCAGGTCGGTGGACACCAACCGGAATCGCACGCCGCGCGCGAAGCCGCAGTCATTCCTCCAAGCAACGCGGCGAGTTCCTGCAAACCTTCAAAACCTTCCGGCCCGCCAAGCCCACGCCCGCCGGACACGATGATGCGAGCGTCTTCCAGCCGCGCTTCGCCACTGGATTCGGATTTGCGTTCGACGATTCGCGTCGTTGCTTCTGGCAACGTGACGGAAGTCGCGGCGACAGTTGCTACGGAGGTTGATGTTCCAGCCGGGACATCAAACGCGCGCGCTCGCAACCAGACAACAGCAGGCGACCGTTTCAACTGAATCGTCGCCACGGCTTTGCCGCCGTACACCGCACGTTGAACGCGAATCGCGCCGCCTTCTGCCGCGAGCGAAACTCCGTCACCGACTGCGCTGCCGCCTAATCTGTGCGCCAATCGCGGAGCCAGTTCCTGACTGTACGTGTCGTTACTCAACAACACGGCGGAGGGCGAAATCTGTTTGCACAATTCGGTCAACGCGGCCAGACAGGCTTCCGGTTGATATTCGGCCAAGTCGGCTTGATCGGCGGACACGACAGAATCGGCCACGGCAGCCAGCGACGTGTTCAACTGCGGATTGTGCGCGCCGATGACAATGGCGTGCAGTTGACCGCCAAGGCTATCCGCCAAACGGCGACCGGCTCCGGCGACGCCTTGCGCCGCACGGTCGTATCCGGCGGCAGAAAACAGAGTGATGATGACGTTGCTCATAAAGTTATTCAGTCTCGGCCAACGCAGCGGCCATTCGGGTTTCAGCGATCATTCGCAATCGCTGCTCTTTGGTTTTCTTCGGTTCGTTGTACCCCTGTTCGCTGTATGGTTGCAGCTTTTCCAGCCACAAATCTTCCAGATGCGTCAGGTCTTCGCGGTAATCGTGTTGTGGATCGCTGACCGGCGTCAGTTCGTCCAACACTTCAAACGCGAATTTGTCCGCGCCAAATTCATTCCACTCGGCTTGCAGTTGCCGGTTTTTGTGCCCGCCCATCTGCAATTCAAATTTGTGGCGATTGAAAATGCCCGGCAGATTCAGCGCCGAGCCAATAAAGACTTTTTCGTTGACCAGATTGCGAATCTGGAAAACACCCATCGGCGCATGACCTTGCTGATATTCTTTTTTCAGAGCTTTTTGTTCACTGTTCATTGCTTTGCGCGTTCGACAAGCTGCCAGCTTGTCGAACGTCATGTGGGTAATACCAATTGATGACCCGTCAAAACCACGACAAGCTGGCAGCTTGCCGTACAACAACTCAGCGCGAAGTGATGTGAGTCGCTCCCGCTTTCGGCTTTGCACTATCCACGATGGCCTGGTTTGCCAGCACCTGAAATTCCTGGCGAATGTTGATGTGCGTGTACGGAATGACTTGCGTCATCATGATGCCGATCAGCTCTTCCTGCGGATCAACCCAGAAATACGTGCAGAACGCGCCACCCCATCCGTATTGACCGACAGAGCTTGGGATCGCTGCCTGGCCGACATCTTTGACTACGCTGTAACCAAGTCCGAATCCGTATCCTGGTCCGCTCAACCAGACAGGCAGATCGCCGATCGCATTGGCGGTCATCAGCTCAACCGTTTTGCGGCCCAGAATGCGCGCGCCATCCAGTTCCCCTCCATTGAGCATCATCTGATGGAAGCGCACATAATCCGCCGCCGTTGAAACCAATCCACCCGCGCCGGAAAAGTAAACGTGTGGCTCTTTGACGTAGCGGCTGTCTTTGGTCGGAGCTTCCAGCAATTTGATCTTGTTGCCGTTTTGCGCGTCGGGTTGGTAAACGGCAGCAAAGCGATCCAGCTTCGATTGCGGCAGATAAAAATGCGTGTCGGTCATCTTCAGCGGCGCGAAGATGCGTTTCTGCTGAAACTCGTCCAGCGTCATACCGGAAATGACCTCGACCAAACGGCCAACCACATCCGTTGCGTTGCCATATTCCCAAGCGTCTCCGGGATGAAAGTTCAGCGGCAAGGTCGCCAGTCGTTTGACCGCATCGCCAACGGTGTCGCCGGGTTTTCGAGCTTGCTGAACCACGCGAGCGAATTCGGGCTGTGTGATGCCGCGATAGGTGTTGGCGAATCCGGCGGTATGCGTCAGCACGTGTTTGAATGTAATGGGCCGCGCAGCCGGAACAAGTTTATATGGCGTACCGACGCGGTCTTCGCCCGAAGCCGGAACCGCGACTTTCATATTCGTAAATTCCGGCAGAAACTTCGCAATCGGGTCATTCAGCAGAAAGTGGCCTTCTTCGTACAACATCATCAACGCGACCGAGGCAATCGGCTTGGTCATCGAAGCGATGCGAAAGATCGTGTCCGTCGTCATCGGCGCTTTGCTTTCCGCGTCGCGGTAACCAACCGAATCCAGGTAAACGACCTTGCCTCGCCGAGCCACCATCGTCACGACTCCAGGAACCAAGCCTTTGTCCACGTATCGCTGCATGCCTGTGCGAATGCGCGCCAGGCGTTCGGACGACATGCCTACTTCTTCAGGCTTGGCGATTGGCAGGCCAGAAGCTTTGCTCTGCGAAAGCGCGGGCGTGCTTCCAATCGTCAGTGAAAAAATGATTGTGGCAATCAGCAAGTAAGCAATCAGTCGTTTCATAGATGCCTCCCTACGGTGTTTACGCCTTGCGTATGTTGGTGACGGTGACGCGAGCACCTTTTTTACCAAACGTAATCGAATAATTTGGTTTTCGCGCCCATTGAATCTTTGCGACAATCGGTTCGCGCCATTGCTCGCCGCCGATGTCGCTTAACAATCCCAACCACATGTATCCACCAATTTTGACGACGTTTTTTTCTTCCACGGCTGAGGAACGAATCACAATTTCATCTATCCACTCGTCTTTCCAAAAATGGGACTGCCTCAATCCACTGGCTATAAGTCCTTCAAGAAAAACTCTTAGACCGAAAATGATGTCGTCTTTCTCTTCAAAGCTTGCTCGCTCCCAATCAAAAATACGTCTGCCAGCATAATGCTTCAGTGCGTTTTCGATCTTCCGTATCTCCTTCTTGGCAATGCGTCGTTTCATCAGAGTGCGCGGGTGACTTCGATGATCTTTTGCGCCAGTTGTTCGATTTTCTGTTCCAGCGTGTCGCCGCTGACGAATTCGCAGTTAATGTCTTTGACCGGGATGGACAGTTCGACGATTTCGTAATAACTGCCACCTGCGCGAATTTCGGCGGCGTTCACGCCAAGGTCTTCCAGCGAAAGTTTCGTGATTGGTTGCCGCGAAGACATCATAATGTCGCGGGTTTTCGGAATTCGCGGGACGTTTTGATCGTTGTTGGTGACGGTGACAATCAGCGGCATTTTCGCTTCGACGCGCTCCCAGCCGTTGTCGGTTTGGCGTTTCAACAATAAGCCATCGCCATTTTTTTCGACTTGGTCAACAAACGAAACAGACGGGACGTTTAACTCTTCGGCCAGCAATCCGCCGGTTTGGCCAACACCCCAATCGCCGGATTCGCGTCCGACCATCACCAAATCGAAACTGCCGAGTTTGCGAATCGCTGCGGCCAGCACTTGAGCCACGGCCAGCGGATCAGGATTGGCTGCGCCGTCGTTCGTGACCAGCACGGCGTTGTCGGCTTTCATCGCCAGCGCTTTGCGCAAGCTGTCTTCGGCGTTGTCGGCTCCGAAAATCAATGCGGTGATCTTGGCGTCGGGCGCAGACTTTTCACGAAATTGCAGCGCTGTTTCCAGCGCGTTTTCGCAAAAGATGTTGGTGACCAGATTGGCATTGCCGCGCACGGCTTCGCGTTTTTCGGCGTCCACGCGGAAATCGCGGACGGGAATCTCCGGATCAAGAATCTGTTTCAGGCAAACAATTATGTTCATGATGGCGTTTTGCTTTTGAAGAGAAATGACGCATAAAATGCCTGCGTCTTCGATTAACTTACCGAGCGGTCAGTCTATGCTCCGCTAAAAGATGCTGTCAAGGTTTGCTCAATTCGAAAAAGAGGTCAAAGATGGAAGTTCTACGCACTCCCGACGAACGATTTGCCAATCTGGCCGGTTTCGATTTCGCGCCGCATTACATCGAAATCAATCATCAATTTACGCCATTGCGAGTGCATTACCTGGACGAAGGGTCGCGCCCGAATAATCCGGATGCTGCGCCAGTGTTGTTGATGCATGGCGAACCTTCGTGGTGTTATCTGTACCGAAAGATGATTCCGATTCTGGTTGCTGCCGGGCATCGAGTCATTGCGCCTGATCTGATTGGCTTTGGTCGTTCGGATAAATTGGCCGCTCGCGAAGATTACACCTATCAATTTCACGTGGACACGATGACTGCGTTTGTCGAATCGCTCGATCTGCAAAACGCGACCTTCTTTGGTCAGGATTGGGGCGGATTGATTGGTTTGCGAATTGTGGCTGAAAACCCGGATCGCTATGCGCGAATCGTCGTCGGCAACACAGGCCTGCCAACGGGCGATCATCCGGCGACCGAAGGGTTTCTGCGCTGGCAGCACTATTCGCAGACGGTCGAAAATTTCCACGTCGGCGGCATTATCAAAGGCGGATGCGTGACTGAGCTTTCGCCGGAAGTCATCGAAGCGTACAACGCGCCGTTTCCTGATGATTCGTACAAAGCCGGTGCGCGCCAGTTCCCCTTGTTGGTTCCGACTGGCCCGGATGACCCGGCGGCAGAGCCGAATCGAAAGGCGTGGGAAGCGTTGCGGCAATGGACAAAACCTTTGCTGACGACGTTCAGCGATGGCGACGCAGTGACGCGCGGTGGCGAAAAAGTCTTTCAAAAACTGGTTCCCGGCGCGGTCAATCAACCGCACGTCATCATTGCCGGAGCCGGCCATTTTTTGCAGGAAGACAAAGGCGAAGAACTCGCCCAAATCATCGTGGATTTCATAACGCGAACGTCGAATCAGTAACCGTCGCGTTGCGAATCCTGTCAAACTAATTTCCAACCCAAATCAAACTGAGGTGAATTTATGCGAATCAAATATGCGCTTATGCTGTTAGCCACGATGTTGCTCTCTGTCACGGCAGCGGCTCAAAGCAAAACCGACAAATCCAATCAATTGACCAACGCCGAAAAAAAAGCTGGCTGGAAATTGTTGTTTGATGGCCAGACACTGACCGGCTGGCGCGGTTTTCACAATCAACAAGTGCCCGAAGGTTGGGGCGTGGCCGATGGCTGCATCACCAAAGTCAAAACCGATGGCAGGGCCAGAACCGGAGGCGATTTGATTACCGTGGATCAGTTTGAAAATTTCGAGTTTTCGGTGGAATGGAAACTGGAAAAAGGCGGCAACAGCGGCATCAAATATCTGGTGTCTGAAAGTCTGCCGCCGACCGGACGTTCAGGCGTCAGTTTTGAATATCAGGTGTTGGACGATGACAACCATCCCGACGCCAAACAAGGCATTGCGGGCAATCGCACTGCGGGTTCTCTGTACGATCTGATTCCAGCCAGCAAAGACAAGAAGGTCAACCCTCCCGGCGAATTCAACCACAGCCGTATCGTCGTCAAAGGCAATCACATCGAACACTGGCTGAACGGCGTCAAGGTACTGGAATTCGACCGCAGCAGTGACGATTACAAACAGCGCGTCGCCGAAAGCAAATTCAAAACGACAAAAGGCTTCGGCGAAGCCAAACAGGGACACATCCTCTTGCAGGATCACCAGGACGCCGTCTGGTATCGCAACATCAAGATTCGTGAGTTGAAATAGCCATTGCCGAGAGCCAGGAAAAGAGGAACATAGAGAATGAGGGATTTGGCCTGGCTTCAAGCAAAAGACCGGGAATCATAGAAAGAGGATTGTGGAGCGCCGCGGAATCGTCGCCGCGCTCCACAATCGGCTTATTTGGAATATCGTTTGAGCGTGGTCGGATACGTGGCCACTGCGGTCGAAGATTTGCTCCCTTTCAACACGGCCTCGCCGGTGACGCCTTTGCCGTAAATCGCTTCCATGTCGCTTTCGTCAAGCGTAATCACAGCGCCTTTCAATTCCAGACCGGCAAACAATCCTTTGCTGCGAGAATAGGAAAGGATTTCCGCGTTGAGCCTCAAATCCGTGGATGCGCCAGCTTGACGACCGACCGGTCCCGCTGCTACTGAAGCGTCGCCGCCGACTTCAAACTTGCTCTTGAGCAGACTGCTCATGCCCTTTTCATTCATAAACAGAAAAACGAAGTCGGTGGATTGCACGCCGATTTGCGGCCCCAGACTGCCGCCTTTCAGATCGAAAAAGGCCGGGCTGCTCCAACCGCCTTTGGTGCGGCAACTGGCAACACCGCGTCCGCCGCGTCCGCCAAGCCCCAGCACGCCTGCTTTGATTACGCCGGGAAACACGGCGATACAGACGGCTTTGTTGAGCACGCTGTCCGGCACGGCTTTGTCGGGCGCAGCCATGATTTCCTTAAAGACTGTGGCGGCTTTGTTGGACTGTTTGATGGCGTCGGCCTTGTCAAAGGCAACGACGTTCGCGGCCAGAATCAGGCACAATGCCCAAGCGAGATTGAAAGTAAATCTGAGTTTCATAACTCCTCCCTGAAAAGTTGGTTGATTGAGTTTTACGACTGATGTGATGTTGATAACACGTTTCGTGGGAATTTCGACGGGCGGATTTTCTCAGATGCGAATGGCCAAGTAAAATGCGTTTATGGCTACAACCGATGAATCCAATTCGCCGCCAGTCACCAGATTTCCAACCGACCGCGAATCGTTGGAACGCGATTGCGATGTGGAATTTTTTGTCGCCGGCGGTCCCGGCGGCCAACATCGCAACAAGGTCGAAACCGGCGTCCGGCTGACGCATCGTCCCAGCGGCTTGGTCGTCACGGCAACCGAACGGCGTTCGCAATCCGCCAATCGTGAAGCCGCGTTTGAACGCATGGCCGAAAAGCTGGAAGCACGACAGCGCGTTCGCAAACCGCGTCGCGCCACCAAACCAAGCGCCGCCGCCAAACAACAGCGGTTGCAGGAAAAGAAAAAAGCCGGTGAGCGAAAGAAAGCTCGCGGCAAAATGAAAAGTTACGAGGACTGATTTTCAATGGCTCGACTCAAAGACAAAATCGCCGTTGTCACCGGCTCCGGTTCAGGAATGGGCGAAGGCATTGCGCGACTGTTTGCCGAAGAAGGCGCGCGACTGATGATTTCCGACCGCGACCTGAACGCCGCCGAAACCGTCGCTGCCAGTTTGACCGAACAGGGATTTACGGCCATCGCGCTCAAAGCAGACGTTTCCCTGGAAACCGAGTGCCGCGCGTTGATTGACGACGCCGTCGCTCATTTCGGGCGCATTGACGTGCTGGTCAACACCGTCGGTTGGAGCAAACGCGGAACCATCGAAGACACCTCAGTCGCCGAATGGGACGGCGTTTTCGCAGTCAACGTGCGCGGTTCGTTCATCTGCATCCAGCAAGCCGTCAAACACATGAAGGCTCAAGGTAGCGGTTCCATCGTCAACATCGGTTCGGTCAACGCTTATATTGGCGAACCGAAATTGATGGCGTATTCCGCCGCCAAAGGCGCGTTGATGACATTGACCAAAAATCTGGCCAGCTACCTCAATCAATACCGCATTCGCGTCAATCAACTGAACGTCGGTTGGACGCTGACGCCCAACGAACATCGCGTCAAAATCGTCGAAGAAGGAAAAGGCGAAAACTGGCTGGCCGAAGCCGAAGCGACTCGTCCGTGGAAACGATTGCTGGTTCCACGCGAAATCGGTTACGCAGCCTTGTATTTCGCCTGCGACGAAAGCGAACTGGTCACAGGTTCGATTCTCGATATGGAGCAGTATCCGGTCGGCGCCCCGCCAAATTGGTAGGCCAAGACTCAGTCTGAACCGACAATGACACCCGACAACTCATTACGGCTGGTCAAATTGCTTCATACGGTGGTGTGGTGTTTCTTTGTCATTTGCATCATCGTAATTCCAATCGCCGGCTATGTTGGAAGATTCGATCTGGCATTTGGATTCACTGCGATCGTCTTGATCGAAGTGTTGATTCTGCTCTTGAACGGATTCAAATGCCCGCTGACGGGTATAGCCGCCAGATACACAGACGACCGCAGCGACAACTTTGACATTTATTTGCCAGTCTGGATTGCGCGCCACAACAAACTTATCTTTGGAACGCTCTTTTTAGCAGGCACGGTTTACGCTCTTGTTCGCTGGATTGGATGGTTGAGCTAATCATCGCACGCTGTTACACGCCGAGCATGACGATTTGATCTGTGAAGCCTTCGAAGCTGTCGTCGTGGCTGATGACGAACAATTGCTGGAAATGCTGGATGCGGCCGATTTGCTGCGCCAGATTCTGCCGGCGTTCTTCGTCCATATTCGTCGTCGGTTCGTCGAAAAACGCGATGTTCACTTCTGACAATTCTTTCAATAAAGCCAGTCGAACAGCCAACGCCGCCGCCATCTGCTCGCCGCCCGATAAATTCAAAAACGGGCGTTCGCGGCCTTCTTCTTCCAAAGTGATTTCGTAATCCTTCGCCCATTTCAACGTCACATCAAACCGCCCTGTGATTTCGCGGAACAGTTGGTTGGCTTCGGAGGAAATCGAATGCACATGCAATTCGGTGATGTACGGGGCGGCTTTTTGCAAGGTGTCGCGGATGAAATCGGCGGTTTCGCGCAAACGTTGCGCTTTGTCTTTCGCCACCAGATGTTCGCGCATACGTTCGCGGACTTCTTCCAATCGAGCCAGTTGCGACGCCAATCGTTCAAGCTGTTGCCGCGACGTTTCAAGTTGGGTCGCCAACTGTGTCGCCCGTTCGCGCCATTGTTCCAGATCTGCCAACGCGCGACGATGCGCTTCGACATCGTATGCGGCTTCAAGCGTCGTCAATTCAGCTTTCGCCGTCGCCAATAATTTTTCCGTTTCGGCAATCTCGGTTTCCGTGGCAGCCAGTTCCTGTTGTCGCGTGCTGAGTGTGTCGGCGATTTTTTTGTTCTGGATGAAAGCATGGTAATCGCTTTCATTTTGCTGGCGAGCTTGCGTTGCGGCGGAAAGCTCGGCATCGAGCGCAGCAAACGCCTGCAATTCGGTTTTCAGTTCTTCAAGCTGCGAATGGATTTTGGCTGCTTGTTGGCGCGCCTGTTCGACTTCGCGTTGCCATTCGGATTCGCGCGCGATGGTTTGGTTGAGCGCGGCGGCGCGACCGCGCGGATCGTTGAGCCGGCGCAAACTGAGTTCAGTTTCCTCAAGCTGCTTTTCGATGTCGCCGATTTCGGCAATGCGGTTGGCGGCAACGTCCCGTTCGGCGCGTTTGCTTTCGCCTTCGGCGGTGATTGTCGCTTGTTCGTTTCGCAGGACTTCGGCCTGACTGGCCAGCGCCTGCGCTTCGCGCGCTTCGCGTAACTTCGATTCGAGTTCTGCGCGCCGAGTTTTCAGCGATTGGATTTCCTTTTCGCTGAGTTTCGCGCCTGCTGCCGTTTCGTTTTCGAGTTCGGCGATCTGCTGACGTTTGGTTTCGGCGTCGTCGGCCAGTCGAACGGCTTCAGCTTGCAGGTGCGACAACCGAGCCGAATCCGCCGCAGCCGTTCGCGCCTGGCGAACTTCTTCCACCAGCGCGGTCAAGGACTTCGCCAGCTTTTCGATGTCGCCGCGACGTATTTCCAACCCCACGCGAAAACGTGAATCCAACGATTCGCCCGGTTTCAAATTCAAACACTTTTCGGTCAGCAACGGGCAAACGCCGCCCGATTCCAACGCGCGAATCATTTCTTCGTCGCGCGCAACTTCGGCTTTCAGGTGCGCCAGTCGCTCAGTTTCGCGTTGCTGATTGCTTTCCAGTTCGGCCAGTTTGGCCGCCACCGTCGCAGATTTTTCCAGCTTGGCCACATCGCGCGAAGTTTTCTCAAACTCCTTGGCCAGTCGCGCTGCTTCTTTTTTCAATGAAGCCAGATGATCGCGTTTTAGTTTGTAATTGCCGAAGGCCAGTTCTTTTTCGGCGATGTCGGCGTCCAGCTTCGCGCGTTCGGTTTCAAGCGGCGTGGCTTCGGCGGCTTTGACGGCTTGCGCGTCGGCGGTTTCGATTTGTCGAGCGAGTTCCGAATATCGCTGTCGCAACTTTTCCAGTTCACGATCCAGCGTTGCCAGAACATTTTGCAATCCCTGCAATTCGCCGCGCCGTTCGCGCAATTCGGCAATGCCGCGTTCGATAACGTTTTGCTGTTCGATCTGCTCTGCCAGTTCGCCAATCGCTATTCGCGCTTCGGCGACTTCAGCCAGACGCTGTTCGGCCACTTTTTCGTGGCTGCGCGCTTCGATCAATTCGCGCTCGATTGCCGATTGACGAACTTTCAATGCGTCGCGCGCTTCGCGCTGTTTTTCCAGATCGCTCAGTCGCGCGTTTGCCGCCAGGTAAGCTTCATAACCGACGGTCGCATTCGCGACGATTTCGGCGGCTTTGCGCGATTGTTCAACCGATTCGCGCGCGACAACCAGTGAATCTTTTTTCAACTCCAGCTTGACGCCCAGCCGTTCGATGCTGCCGCGTTGCGATTCGATCTGGCGATGGAGTTTGTCGAAACGTGCAATCACGTTTGCCGCTTGTTCACGCGCTTCGCTGGCTTGCCGGCTTTCGGTTTCCAGCGATTGCACGCGCGCGGCGGTTTCGTCGTGTTCGCGGCGAATTTCCTCGTAAGCTTTCAACTCGCCTTCAGCGGCGGCCAGTTGTTTGTCGGCCTCGACAATGCGAGCTTCGATGTGGCGAATCGTGTCTCGCAAATTGTCCGAAGCCTTGCGGTATTCTTCGACCTTCAGAATTTGATCGAAAACGGTTTTGCGGTTGGCGGGCGAAAGCGTGAAATCGTAAGTGAACGTCCCTTGAGGAACGCCTATGGTGGATTTGAACAACGCCGACAAATCTGTGTCGGGTTCGACTTTCAGATGTTGCCGCAGCCACGGCAACACGTCTTTTTTCTGTTCCAGCAAACGTGTTTTCGTGGCCGGATCGAAGACGAAATAATTGTTGCCGGTGTCGCGCGTGACGACGTATTCGCGCTCGTCCAGATCGGAAACGAAAGATACGGCGACTTTGCCGCGTTTGGCTCCGCGTTTGACGAAATCTTCTTTCTTGTAATCCAGATGATCGAACAGCGTCCAGGCAATGGCTTCCAGAATTGTCGTTTTGCCGGAACCGTTGTGCCCGCAAATGGCTATGACGCCGGGCTGAAAAGTGAACTGGGCTTCGGCGTGATTTTTGATGTTTTCAAGTTCGACTTTGGTAATCAGCAAGGCGGGAAACTGATGATGGGTTGCAGGTCGTAGGTGGTAGGCGCGAGCAGCACAGTCGCCACTTGCTGCCTATCACCTGTCACCTACGTGTTAAACCGTCGCGTGTTCGACGACTTCCGGGTTGTCCGTGTGACCGAGCAGATGGCGGCCTTCGGCGCTACGCGGGTCAATGGTTCGGACGTGTTTGCGGCCTTTCATTTCCCAAATGGCCGTGATTTTTCCGTTCTTTTCAACCGCGTGATAAGACGTTTCTTCGTGATGAACTTCGACAGTTTCTGCCGCCGCCTCAGCGGGCGCAGTTGTAACTTCTGTATTGGTATTTTCGCTCATTGGTTATTTGCTCCTGATTTCATGATGGAATGTTGCGAGGTTTTGAAGTAAGCCGGATTGTGCCACACGGCGCGCGAAGCTGTCTAGCGATTGACGCTTCGGCGCAGTTGCAGTAGCTGCGAGCCGCAAATTTATTGTGACTTTTTCCAGAACGAGGTCGTCTTATCCGGCGGCAATCGAGCGTCGCGCTTTGAACAGGAAACCGAACGGCGACGCGAACGGTTACTTCAACCACAAGTATTCAGGGAGACAAACAAATGAAACGGACAATCGCAATGTGCGGCGCATTCGCCATGTTGCTGGCGCTGTCAGTGACGGCGTTGGCGCAAAAAGGCGCGAATTTCGCTGGAACTTGGGAACTGGACAAATCCAAGAGCCAGTTGCCAGGCAGACAGGCGGAAATGATTCAAAGCATGACGTGGACCATCACACAAGACGCCAGTCAAATTTCGCGTGACCAGAAAATGGAACGCAACCCGAACGCACAAGGCCCAGGCGGCCCGCCTCCGGGAGCGGGTGGACCTCCTCCGGGCGGTGGTGGTGGTCGCGGCGGCGGTATGGGAATGATGGGCGGTGGTGGCCCATTGACCGTCAAACTCGACGGCAGTGAATCCAAAGTCGAAAACGAACGCATGAACTCTTCTACCAAAGCCGCATGGCAAGGCAGCGTTCTGGAAATCAAAACCGTGGCCACGTTCAACACTCCGAACGGCGAAATGACCACGACGACCACCGAAAAGTGGGAACTGGCCGATGCCGGCAACACTCTGAAAGTGCATCGCGTGGCGGAATCTCCGCGCGGCCCGCAGGAATCCACCTGGGTGTTCACGAAAAAATAACAACGGCTATAAAAAAGCAAAGTCCAACGGGCGATCTTTCCTGCAACGGAAAGGTCGCCCGTTTGTTGTTGCGAGGTCAAAGTTCAACCTGTTAAGTTCGCGCCGTTATGATCGCCAACTCCGTTATCGAACTGTGCCGAGCGGTGAAACAAGCAGGTGGCCGCGCCTTGCTGGTCGGCGGATGGGTGCGTGATTTCGCGCGCGGCCCGGAGTATTTGAAAGCCAGCGTGGATTACGACCTTGAAGTGTATGGCATCGAAGCCGCTGCGTTACGCGCCTTGCTGGATAATCAGGGCAGAGTGGATGCCGTCGGCGAAGCCTTCACTGTGTACAAAGTCCGGTTGCGCGAAGGCCGCAAAAGTTTCGTCGTGGATGTCAGCTTGCCTCGCCGCGAATCGAAAATCGGGCGCGGGCACAAAGGATTTGTCGTTACGGGCGATCCGCACATGAGTTTTGCCGAAGCCGCCCGCCGACGCGATTTCACCATCAATTCGATGATGTACGACCCGTTGGCCGAAGAATACATTGACCTATACGGTGGGCGTGACGATTTGCAGCGTGGGATTATTCGCGTCGTTGATCCGGCAACATTCGTGGAAGACAGTTTGCGCGTGTTGCGTGCAATGCAATTTGCTGCGCGCTTTGAATTCACGATTGATCCGGCGACGGTGCAGCTTTGCCGTTCGATTGACCTCAACGATTTGCCAGCCGAACGCATTTGGGCCGAAGTGGAAAAGTGGTTGTCGGCAGCAAAACCTTCGATTGGGCTGCACGCGGCACGCGAACTCGGCATCACGGAAAAACTCTGGCCGGAACTGCACGCGCTCGACGGATGCCCGCAAGACTCCACAGTTCATCCTGAAGGCGATGTGTTCACTCATACGGGCATGGTTTTAGACGAAGCGCGAAAGCTGATTGACGATTTGCCGCGCCCAAAACAGATTGCCGTCATGCTCGCCGCGCTCTGCCACGACCTGGGCAAACCCGCGACGACAACAATCGAAGCCGGAAAAGTCACAGCCAAAGGCCATGAACCTGTGAGCGTGCGGCTGACCGAACAGTTTCTGGATCGGCTGAAAGTGTTCACCTTCGACAATTACGACGTGCGGCGGCAAACACTGGCGCTGGTCGAACATCAC
Organism: uncultured Heliomicrobium sp.; assembly: GCA_964470555.1. Lineage (GTDB taxonomy): Bacteria > Acidobacteriota > Blastocatellia > RBC074 > RBC074 > RBC074. The sequence goes on along the minus strand of CAYYDG010000043.1, from coordinate 411 downwards.
GCTGTGCCGTATCGCTGGGGCAGAGCAAACAACTCAGGCGAAATCATCACCGATGGCCAGTTTCGGCGATTGGCGTTGCAGCTTGAATCGGATTTGCTTTACCGCGTGGCGCTGGCGGATTGTTTGGGACGGACGGGAAATTTCCAGCCGGAATTTGAACAATGGTTTTTACGTAGAGTTCGTGAACTGGGAATCGAAGAACGCGCGCCGGAACCGTTATTGCTTGGCCGACACGTGCTGGCGTTGGGATTGCAGCCGGGCAAACGCATCGGCGAAATCACACGGGCGGTTTACGAACTCCAACTCGACGGCGAAGTCACAACGCTCGAACAGGCAATAAACGCAGCAAGACGAATGGTAGCTCCACAAACAACCGTGGAATCATCCCCATTGTTTGATTAACTCCTTGGT
>CAYYDG010000042.1:0-63034 GCA_964470555.1 uncultured Heliomicrobium sp. | reverse complement strand
ATCTCAGGCTAGTCAAGGGTGTCAGCGCGTCGTCCTAAAAGAGCCGCACCCAATGTAATTCGTGTCGGCATACGACCAGCCTTTTCCAGCTTCAAACAGCGGTTGGCGGTCCAGGATGTAAGCAACCAATTCTTCCGGTTTCCACACCTTGTCCGGTTGGTCGCGCAATGCTTTCAGAAAATCCTTGTTCAGCACGTGTTCGGGAATGCCGCTGCTGTGGTTCATCAGCATGCGCAATGTGATGTCTTTGGCGTTCGGCAACCGCTCAAACCACGCTTCCTTGCCAAGCCATTTTTCGATCTTGTCATCCAGTTCGAGCTTGCCTTCTTCCACCAGTTGCAAGGTGATTGCGGAAACATAGGTTTTGCCAATGCTGCCGGCGAGCATTCGATCCTGCGGCTTCAAGCCTTTCTGGGCTTCCAAATCCGAAAAGCCAACAGAAACACTCATCGCTTTGTCATTGCCCCAGACAATGCCTATGTTCGCTCCCGGAAATTCGCCTTCCTGACGAAGCTCCAGAAAACGCGCCTGAATGCGTTTGGCCAGACCGGAAACATTGCTCACTGTGAGCGGCGTGACAGGCTTTTCGATTGGCGACGTTTGCTGAGCAGTCGTCTGCCCCAACGACGCACAGACAATCAAACACACAGCGGCTGGAAACAGCCTTGCGGCAAAAAATGATCGCTTCATTGTTCCTCCGGTTATTGGTTCTTGAATTGGAGATGGTCAGGCAAGCAATGTTCGCGCAAACAATCGCAATTTGTCGAGCGATGAAATTTTCGGTCGTTGGCCCAGCGTGTCGTAACCTAGCTGTTCGATTAGTTCCAGAATGCGCGCGCCGCCAAACCACGTCAGCCGCAATTCGTATTTCAATCGCCCGCTGACCAGTTCCGGCAATTCGCGTCCGCGATGAAACAATTCCCAGGTTCGATCAATTTGAAACTTCATCAGTTCGGCAAACTGAGGGCTGAATCGGGTGTCGCGCAAATCGTCAACGGTCACGCCGAATCGCTGCATGTCGTCTTGAGGCAGGTAAACGCGGTCTTTGCGTATGTCAACGGAAACATCCTGCCAGAAATTCGTCAGTTGCAGCGCCGTGCAAATCTGATCGGAAAGCTGAAACATTCGTTCTTCGCGGTAACCGAACAACAACAGGATCAATCGCCCTACAGGATTCGCCGAGCGCGTGCAGTAATCCAGCGTTTCTTCAAAATTGGCATAACGGCGTTTCGTCACATCCTGTTTGAAGGCTGACAACAAATCGCTGAACAGTTTGATCGGCAAGTCCAATTCTTTCACCGTCGCCGCCAGGGCTATGAACACCGGATGATCGGCTTCGCCCGCGAAACAACGTTCGAGCTTTTGCTGCCAATCATCGAGCGAAGCCAGCCGTGATACCTCTGTCAATTGCGTGTCGTCGTAGCCTTCGTCGGCAAAATCATCCGCCGTCCGAGCAAAGGCATAGATGCTGTAAACGTGTTTTCGCAGAGGCTTCGGAATCAGCAACGAACCGACAGGAAAGTTTTCGTAATGGCTCTCGGCCATTCGCCGGCAAAAAACATAAGCGGTTTCAAGGTTGGGTCTTTGGACTGTTGGGGCAGGTGAATCCATATTCGGAGTGGTTATCTCGCTGCGTGATGCACCACGCGGTCACGATAAGGCGCGGCGGAAATCATGCGCTTTTTTGGCTCGACGATTTGAAACGTGGTGTATTCGCCCGGCTGATAAGTCTGGGCCAACAGTTCTTCCTGCAATTGCAGCAGGTTCGATTCCAATTCGTAATTGAAGTTCAGGACGTAAGGCTGGAATCGTTTGCCGCGTTGGGCCTGACGAGAGGCGTTGAGCAGGTTGGAAAAGTAGGTGATTTGCGGCCACAGATTGCCATATCGTTTCATTGCGTCAGGCTTTTTTGTTGATTGATCCAGCCGCCCAGTTCGTTTCCGATCCCTTCGATTTGTCTTGATGCGTTTGCGTAGCGGTTGACATCAATCAGGTCGAAATCTTTCAACAACCGTGTTTGGTATCGCAGCAAATCCAGTCGCCCGTTGATTTCCTGCAATCGCAATAATTTCTTTGTTTCGTAACGCGCCAAAATCAACTCTTCCAGAACGCCGTAAAGAATGGCAACGATGCGGTCACCAATCGCAAATTTATGATCGCGCGGCAATCGGTTGATGATTGGGACATACCATAAAATCAAGTCGTAGGTTTTTTGGATGATTGACAGTTCTTCGGCGGGTTTTCGTTTAATCATTTCAGGCGTCTAAGCAGTTCAGCAGGAGTCTTCTTACCAAGCGGTGTTCGAGTAAAACCATTATCAAAGCTGACTAAAACCAGGTTGTTGTCTCTGGCGGCCATATATTGATAAGCATCGTCAAAATCCAGCTTGAATTGTTTCATCGCTTTGAGCAATTCGTTTGTCCGTTCGGGCGGTATTTCAACCAGTGAAACAGAACCATCAATCAACAAATCCTGGACGAAATTTCGTAATGCAGATAGCTTTTTCAATCTGATCAGGATGACGCAGATTGAATGGAAAGCGAAGTCTGTCAGAAAGAGTTCATCGGATGGGACACGATTGAGAAAACGGCCAACTTCGTCTGACTTCGACTGTCCCAGTAATCGCTCCAACCAGATGTTCGTATCAAGCAAGTACATTCATCACTCGCATCGCCAATCCAACGATTTCTTTTGAAGTTCAATTGAAGTGTATTGCTCGCGGTATTCGCTGAGCGCATCCGCCCAGGTTTGCTTCAATGTGCCCGCCGCTTTTGGTCGCTGCTTTTTTTTCGCCAGGTATTCAGCGAAATCAATCACTTGTGCCTGAGCCGCAGGAGGCAATTCACTGAACACTTCTTGCAAAGATTTCAATAGCCCGCTCATAAGATTTACTCGAAAACGAAGCCTGAACCGACGTTCGCGCCTTGCGACCTACCAGCCCTGCTCAGGCTCCTGGGTATTTTTGGATGCAGTCGCCCACATCGCCGGAATGCGAACTGGACTTTCCTTACGCTTCCCGATGGAATCCCTTCCAACGGCTCTGATCCTGGAAAGTACTCGCGGAAACCACAACCCGAAAGCCGACATTCTGATTGATGTCGTCGTTCCTGTTGCGCTGAGCGGAGCGGCAATTCACGCCATTATTGATGTACGAGCCGCCACGCACCACCCGGTATCTGTCGCACCCCGATTTCGCCGCCTCGTTTTGGCTTGTGACCATCGCGAAAACGACCAAACATCGTTGGATCCCGAGGACCCGATTTCAAAAAATATTTTCATGCCGCTCCGCTCCGCTTCGCTCCCAAGGGTAAAGCGCAAAACCAGAGCAAAGTGCCAAAGGGCAAAAGCGCTAAGGGCTAAGTCCTCGCGGAAACCACAACCCGAAAGCCGACAAGCTGACTGAAGTCGTCGGCCCTGCGGCGCCGAGCGGAGCGGCAAATCACGCCATAACTGATGTACGAGCCGCCACGCACCAACCGGTAACTTGAGTTCTCGCTGCTCAACCTTGCTGAGCCGTCATTTGGTGCATCGTGATAACTCTTAGTCCAAATGTCTTCGCACCATTCCCAAACATTGCCGTGCATATCAAATACCCCGAAACCATTTGCCATCCCCAAACTACCAACCGGCACAGTTTCATTTCGATTCTTGCCTTTTTTGGCTTTGCCGTAAGGGCGCGAACCGTCGAAATTCACAAATTCGGTGTTGATGGTTTCGCCAAAAGCGAAAGGTGTCGTTGTTCCTGCTCGGCATGCATATTCCCATTCCGCTTCGGTTGGCAGACGATAAGCGCGACCGGTCTTTTTGGCAAGACGCGCGCAAAATTCTTTTGCATCTGCCCACGAAATTTGTTCGACAGGGCGTTGGGCGGAATCCGGTCTGTCTTTGAAGTAAGCAGGATCGGGATCAAGGTCGCGTTCGACTTTGTCCCAACCGGCGACGATACGCCATTGCGCTTGAGTGATGGTGAATTTGCCGATGTAAAACGGCGGAACGGTCACTTCGTGCTGAGGCATTTCGGTATCAACCCACTTTTCATCCCATCCGTAACGTTTGCATTCCTTGCGCACGGCAACGGCGTCTTTATCTGAAGTTCCCATCAGGAAGCTGCCGCCGGGGATTTCCACCATTTCCAGATTCAGTTCCGGCGCTTTGGGTTCTATGAACTGGCGGGCGGTCAATGTGAAGCGTTTTTCGACCTCGCCATTAGGTTTCAACCTGACTGTCTCGAAGGTGAATGTTTCCAGCTTCAGCGGCGATTCCGGCTCTTCGTCGGGCGGTTCAGGTTCGGGCGGTTTGGGCGTAAACAGATGTCCCAATCCAATGCGAATCAAACCTTCGCGCAGGATTTCGGCGAATTGCCGAAGTTCGTCGTCCATAGGCAACAATTTGTCGCCTTGGGGATGAGGCAACAGCGCGGTGAAGCTGAAACGACGACCGATGCGATGGGAAATGTAATCTCCGATCAGACGCAGAATCGGCGGCAATTCGTCGCGGCGAATGCGCGTTTGCAGCGTTTCGCGGATGCCGTCGTGAAAGACGAATTGCTGGTTGTTCGGATTGGCGATGGGTTGATCGCCGTCTTTGCGACGGACGATGCCTGCCAGCAGAAATTCGGCCAGCGTTTCCCGTCTGGCTTCGGCAAACATGGCCGCCTGAGCCAATCGCATGACGGGCAAAGCCAGCGGCAACCACGACAGATAAATCGCCAGTTGATAAGCTTCGTCCGAAACCAGACGACGAAATTCCGCCAGGCGTTCTTCTGCCGACTGTTCGACAAGCTGCGTTTGTCCGACAAGCTGCCAGCTTGTCGGACCTTCCGCTGGCAAACGACTGGCTTTATCGCCAGACTCTCGACAGGCTGGCAACCTGTCGGACAAAGCCACTGCGCTGTAACGCTCGCCGGGATGCATGACCATACGCGCCCATTCGGCGATCAATTCCGGCGAGAGTGAAACCAGTGGAAAGGCCATGGTGTTTTTGGGCAAACGCGGTTCGGTCACCAACGCTCGATTGGGCGCGCCGGGAATTTCAGTGGCGACGACGAATTGCGGTTCGCCCAGCGCCGTGTGATGCCACAAACGTTCGCCCAAAACCTGTGCGATGACGACGGTTCCGGTTCGCCCCCAACGCGCCAGAGTTTCAGCCATGCGCCCATCGCTCCAGCGCGTGGAAACTCCGTCGGTCAGCAAAACGACCAATTGCCGCCCGCCCAATCGCGACAAACTTTCAATCGGTTGCAGATTGCCATTGTGCGAAACCAGCGCGGGCGGTTTCGCCGTTTGGAATCTCAACCGCCACAAGTTGATTTCGTTGAATCCGCCGTGTTGGGCAAACAGCCGCGCCAGTTCTTCGGCGGTCGGTTGCCAGACGGACATGGCTGCGCCTTCTTCGACGACTATGGCCACTGAAAACCAGCGTTCGGGCGAGGGGCGAAAAACAGGGGTTACACAACCAATCGTTTCGGCGGCGCGTTCGGCGGTGGCGTCTTCGTCCAATTCCAGCAAATGATTTGAAGCCCGTCTGCGCGCCAGCGGGCGCAACGCTCTGCCCAACGCCAGCGATTGCGGCAAAGGCGTCGCACCGGGCAAACGAACTTCATGCGCGGGCGAACCTTCGCCAGTCGCAGTTCCGGCGACTGACAGGCTTGCGGCTTCAGTTTGAGCGGTCTGGCCGGTTTCGGTCGGCGGCGCAACCGGCGGCGGCGATTTTGGCGCGGACGATTCCGAATCGTCGCCGGGTTCGTGCGACTCTTCTTTTGGTTCGACGGTGGCAGGAACCAGATCGAATTGCGCCAACCATAAAACTTCGGCCAATTCGCGCGCGTCCAGCGGCAGACCGGCTTTGGCAAATCGTGTTTGGAGTTTGATGAACATAGCCGTGATTCAATCGCCGTCGGATTCGCCGGACAGCGCATGCAACAAGGCTTTGACCAGCGCGTCTTTTTCGTCGTCGTTGACGCCGTGTTCGCCTTTGAGCAGGTAAACGGCGTTCAGCAATTGATCGGTGGCCAGCGCGCGCGTGTCTTTCATTTCCAGAAACGTGCCGATCAAATCGGCGGCGGCGGCGGTGATTTTTTCGTTTTGGATTCGGGCTGCGACGATGCTCGACAACGCCGGCTCAGTCGTCGGGGCGGGCATGTTCAACCGCAAACATCGGCGCAAAAACGGAGCGGGAAATTCCCGTTCGCCATTGCTGGTCAAAATCACGAATGGAAACTGGCGACAACGTATGCGGCCTTTGTGAATTTCTACTTCCAGCCCGTTGCAGTCTTTGACTTTGACGGTTTCGTCCGAATGCCGTTCGAGTTCGGGAATGACGAATTCGCCGTCTTCAAAGACGTGCAACAGATCGTTGGGCAAATCCAGGTCGCTTTTGTCAATTTCGTCAATCAACAAAGCGCGCGGGCGATCCACAGGCAACAGCGCGGTTCCCAGCGGGCCGAGTTTGATGTAAGCGCCGATGCCTTTCTTTTGTTCGTCGGGCAGTTGCGCGTCTTGCAATCGTCCAATGGCGTCGTATTGATAAAGCCCGTGCTGCAAGGTGGAACGCGAAGTGATCGGCCATTTCAACACATCGCCGAGTTGCAATTGCCAGGCGACGGCGTAACTGAGCGTGGATTTGCCGGTGCCGGGTTCGCCCGTCACCAGCAATGGCCGTCGCAAACACAACGCGGCATTGACCATTCGCGCCATGACGCCTTGTTCATCGGCCTGAAACCCTTTGCCGCGTTTTTCCAGATCGTCGGAAGTGAACGAGTATTTGTATCCCGAATTCACCTCGCCGTTGAAACTGCGCCAGGGCGGAGCTTCGGGCAACAGCGGATTGATGTTCCGGTTCGGCGGTTTGCCGGGTTGAAAGAGATTCCAGTTTTTGCTCATCGGGTGTTCCTTTACCGGGAGCGCAGGCGTCTCGCCTGCGCTTGTTTTGCTTGAACTCAATAGCTTATTCCGTCGGCACAAAGCCGCCGCTCGCGTATGGATTGCGGCGCGTATCGTCCCACAGCAGCGTCAGGTTTGCAGCCGGATGTTCGGGTTCGCCCAAAGCTTCACATCGCAATTCACGCAGGCCGGCAGGAAATTGGTCAAGCGGCTTCTGTTCAGCTCTGGTTTCCAGCGTAGTTTGAAACGTTTCGTTGTCGGCGACAGGTTTGCGCGGCCAGAAAGCGAAAGGCGCTCCGCATTGCAGAGCCGCTTCGAGCAGAGCAAATTCCGTCGTGTCGCGTTTCGGCGGGACGCGCAATCCAATCAGCGGACGGCAATCGTCGTCGTTGACAAAGTGCGGCGCCAGATGAAAAACCTGTTTGAGTTTGTGGTCGGGCAGCCAACGCACTGTCGGACAACTCTGCTGCGATGTGTCGCAGCATAACTTGCCGCTCAATGTTTGCCACGAAGCCAGATGTTTTTTACGACCGAGCCAACGCACCGCCACAGGAAAAATCGCTCCCAGATTGCTACCCAGATGCTGCCAACATTCCACGTCTTCGGTCAGCAGATGGTCAAGTTCGAAAAAGAATTCCACCGCCAGCGAAGCTTTGGAATTGAAGCCGCGCGATTGAGCCAAGCGTTTGCTGACCAAATCGGAAACAAATTTTTGGGCGTCTTCGCGCGTGCCTTTGGTTGATAGAACTTTGGATTCGCCTTCGGGCGTGGGCAGGCTGCGCGATTGCGCTTCGTCCCAAAGACGCCATTCCAAGGTTTCGGCGAATGGCTGCTTTTTGTTTTTGCGTTTGTGCAGCGATGGTGGCTTCAACTCCACCATCAAATGAAAATTTTGCGGGCCGGATTCTTTTTCAACCCGCTTTTTCAATTCAGCCACCTTCGTGCCATCGGCGATTTTGTTTTCCACCCACTGCCGCAAATCGTCATGGTCATTTGCTACTGCCGCTCGCCAGATGAATTCATAAACAGGTTCGGGCAGGTCTTTGCCTTTTTCAGGTTGGACGCGCGCCAGCGAATGAACCATTTCATCGCGCGAAGCCGGTTTGCCGGGCGAACGATCCAGGTAACGCGCCGTTTGCAGAAAAGCCGTCTGCCATTTTTCGGTAGTGATTGGCAGCGGACGAATTTGCCGAATAAGTTCGCCCGTCAATCGGGCGTGCAGAAAGGCGCTTGCCAGATCGCCATGCAGATCGTCGTCATCGTCATTGCGTCCGCGCAAAACCCACAACGGCGTTGGGACTGATTTGTCATGTTTTCGCAAGGTATCGAATTCGGTTTTAACGTGATTGGCCAGCAGTTCTTCGTTCAAAGGCCAGACAGGATTGGCTTCCATCCAGTCGCCCACCACACGCGAAAAACTTTTCGCCGATTCGTTGCTGGTTGTTTCGCCCGCCGAAGCGGCGTAAAGCGCAAACTGATTCGTCGCTGCCAGATTTGCGCTTTTCGTCAATTGCTGTTTGGCCAGTCGCGCTCCGTCGGCGGCCAGATAATCTGCGCAAGCGTCAACAATCAACACCTGCCGCGCGAAACGCTGCCAGCGAGTTCCGCGCAGCGCCAACAATGAAGCGTTCAAATCCAGACAATGCCAGGCGTTTTCTTTGGCGTCGGAATAGTACAAAACACGCTCGCCGTCGGCGGCTATGCTGCCGTGACCGCCCCAGTAAATGAACAACGTGTCGCAGGCTTCAGCTTGCACATTGGCCAGTTCATCTTCGATGGCGTGGTAAATTTCCTGCTGAGTGGCTGGTTTGACGACGAAACCCAAACCGTCGGCGACGGCCTGGTTTTCAGGCAAAGGCGAAAGAAAAAGTTTGATTTGTTCGTTTGGCACGCCGCGATCTTTCAGCCATTTGGCCATGCGGCAAGCGTGCGTTGCCGCGTCTGGCAACTTCGCGCCGAATTCATGTTGCTCGATGCCAACGATCACGGCCCAGGTTTTTGCTGCTGCTTCTCTTTCAGGCATTACGGCAACTCCTTGCTGATGGCGTCGAACACTTCACGATTGTCCCAGTACGAAATATGCGAATGTGGAAACGGCTGGCCATTGTTGACTCGGACGTCTTTGATTTCAGGCCCATGAAAAACTCCGCGCGCGACATAGCTTAAAAAATCGCGCGGATCATAAATGTTCAACCATCGGCGTGGAAAGCTCTGCGGCAAAGGTTCGGCGGTGTATTCGCGGCTGACCAGCGCATTGGCTTCGTAAAGCAACGGCGCTTGCGAACCGACGGTGATGAGCAATTCCACCGGCGGCGGGTTTTCTTCCAGCAGCAAATCCACACAAGCGATGCCGCCCAGACTGTGCGCCAGCAAAGTGACCGGTTGCCCGTGCGTTTCGATTGCGCGCGCGATGGTTTGGCGGATGAAATCCCGTATGGCCTGGCCGCGCGATTGATACAGCAAAATGTCGGCAGCGGCGGGAAAAGACTGTTCGGAAAGTTTGCCGCGCCGCCATGTGCCGTAAAGCGTGGGAACCCACAACGCCGTTTTCTTCAATTTATCGCCCAGCCAACTGCGAGTTCGTCCGCCCAATTTCACCAGCGCCATTTCCACCAGCGCGTCGCGTTCCTGCCCATTGACGGCAATCAATCCTTCGTCGTCACGCCGCAAGACCAGTGATTGCGCAACCAGAGCGCGAGCGACGGTTTCGCGGTGCTCGGTCGTCATACGGTTGCCGCTGAAATTGAGCGCGGCGGTGAATTCAGACGATTTCAGCAGACCGTCCAAAGCTGTTTCCCAAACATCGCTCAATTTGCATTTGCGAAGCTGGGCGAGGATTTCGTTATCGCTGGAAATCGTTTGCAACAAACGACGGCATTCTTCGTCGGCACGCGCGACGGGCAGGTTCGCTCCTGGTGGCGGCGGACACAAACCGAGCAAGCGCAATTCGTAAAGCGGGTCTTCGTAAAGCACAGTCCACGACACGACATCCTGTTCTTCTTTTTTACTCGGCGGATTGGTGGAATCGAAATCGGGAATGGATGCTCCGCCGTTTAGCAATTGCGCTCCGCAGGCAGCGCCCCATAAACACTGGACGATTGGCGGACGAGGCCTAAGCTCAGAAAGTCCTGCAATGATGCTTTCAAAAGACTGCCGATAGCTGGCGGCTCGGACTCCCGTGCCGTGAACAAAAACGATGCTGGACATTGGCAATGCTCCTGTAAGTCATGACCAAAAGCTGATTGTAACTGCGTAAAACCGAGGGGCTTGATGACTATGCGGCGCGCAGAATAGCCGATGCAAGCGTTCTCTAGCAATTCGCAACTTGCCAGATCATAACTGCGTTGTTACCTTGCATTGCGACAATTTCTTGCTGAGATTTCAGTCTATCTGAGAGGTGCTCGTCTTGCTGAAAACACTTTTGCTCAACCCGCCCTCGTTTGAGAAGTTTGACGGCGGCGCGAGTTCGCGCTGGCCTGCGACGCGCGAAATCGAAAGTTACTGGTATCCGGTTTGGCTGGCTTACTCGGCGGCGATGATCCGTGATTTGGGCGGCCATTCGCGCTTGCTGGACGCCGGGCCACATCACATTGGCCCCGAAGAAACTGCGCAAATTGCCAAAGATTATGACTTTGTCGTGCTGTTTACCTCGCACGTGGGATTTTCAATTGACGTGAAAATTGCCGAACGCATGAAGCAATTGAATCCAGCGCTGAAAATCGCCTTTGTCGGCCCGCCGGTGACGACGCACCCCGAAGTTGCGCTCACAGCCAGTTCCGCGATTGATTTCGTCACGCACAAGGAATTCGATCATCAAGTGACGCGCTTTGCCGCAGGCGAACCGCTCGACAAAATTCCCGGCGTTCACTTCCTGAAAAATAACCAGATGGTTTCGATTCCGCCCGAACCGCTCGTCACGGATTTGGACAAGCTGCCCTGGGTGACGCCGATTTACAAACGCGATCTGGACATCACCAAATACAACGTGCCGTTTTTGCTGCATCCGTACATAGCGTTTTATTCGACGCGAGGCTGCCCGGCTCAATGCACTTTCTGTTTGTGGCCGCAGACCTTCGACGATCACGCGCAACGCAAACGTTCGGTGCAGGATGTTGCCAACGAAGTCGAATGGGCGCTGGATGCCTTCAAGCCGGAAGGCTTGCAGGAGATTTTCTTTGACGACGACACCTTTGCCTACTTCCGAAATCGAATGGTGGAAATGAGCGCAGCTTTCAAGCCGCTCAAATTTCAATGGTCTTCGACGGCGCGCGCCAGCCTGGATTACGAGACGTTGAAAGTAATGAAAGATGCAGGTTGCCGATTGTTCATCGTCGGCTTTGAATCCGGCAATGACCAGATACTGAAGAACATCAAAAAAGGCATCAGCGCCGCTCAGTCGCTGCAATTCGTCAAGGACTGCAAACGCGCCGGCATCAAAGTCCATGCCGATTTCATCATCGGCCTGCCAGGCGAAACCCGCGAAACGATCAAAGAGACCATCCGTTACGCCAAAGAGATGGACGCCGAAACGCTGCAAGTTTCCGTCGCGCACGCTTATCCGGGAACCGAAATGTACGAATGGTTTCGGGCGAACGGAGTGATCCTGAATACCACGATGTCAGACGAATTGGGGCAGCAATTGCCGATGGCGAATTTCCCGCATCTGTCCGGCGCGGAAATGCTGGATTGGGTTCACAAGTTTTACGACGAATACTACTTCCGTCCGAAGCCGATTTACCGCATAGTCAAAGGCGCAATTTTCAAACCGGCGGAACGCAGACGCCTGTACAAGGAAGCCAAAGAATTTCTGGCGACGCGCGCCCGGCGGCGCGAATTGGTGAAAGCCGGACAAGTATAGTGTAGACTACAATGGCTTCTTTCACTTCAAGTTCGAGAGCTTTCTGGATGGCTGTAATACCTCGAATGGAGGAAAAGTGAACACCTATTTTAATACCACTGGTTTCAGGCAAACGCTGTTGAACGAGCGCAAGCGCCTGTCGGAACTTCTGGCTGAGGCAATCATGGTTTACAACCATTCACCTCAGTTGCTGGAAGCGCGGCAACGCGGCGCAGCGCCGGACGTTTACCACCACTATCGCCGAAAAGCAGCCTATGGAAAAACTGGTGCTTATGCCATGTGGTTTATCTGCCTCTCACTCGGCGGAGCTTTCACCATACTGACTTACGACATTCCCGGGCTTTCACCGCTCATCAATAACGTGATCGTTCTCTTCATCTGGGCGGTAGTCACACTGTTGATCGGAGTTGGCACGGAAAAGATCGTCGAGTTCGGCTTGGAAATTAATGCGAACTCGCCCTTTTCCGTCACCAAAGCCATTCGCGGCATTTTGGTGTGTGGCCTGGTCATCATTCTTTCGTTTGCGGGATTGTTGCTGCTGCGAACGCTAATTTCGCTGCCGCTGTTAATTGCGCTGCAAGCGATCTTCGAGGTCAGCGCCATTTCCGCTGGAAGCTTTTTCAAAGCAATCGAGGGGTTTTACAGTGTACTTCCCGATTTGCGTGATCGCATCACCTCGCTTGAAGATTCAATTAGCAAGATTGACGCTCAACTGGCGATTTTGGATAGTAGTGTTAACACTGGGGTTCAATCAGTTACTGTCGCTAAACGAATCGAGCCGCATTCTAGTCTCAAAGGCGAGGCCATGGCTCCATCTGATTTAATTGAGCGGCACTCCTTTCTAGTTGATAAAAAGTATCTTGAGGGTCTTTTGGATGCTGAAACAGAAGAACTAAATCAAATAAACAAACTCCTAGATGCTTATGATGCCCCATTCTATAAACCGATCATTGAAAGACTGACAGATTTGCATGAACAGTTGGTAGCACACTCACAAGTACAGCCTGAGACAAATTATGAACCGAAGTCTGGTGAAAAATTACCCGTAACGCTGCCGAGCATTCTACAGGCCCAGCCAGAGAAAAAGTAAGATGCCTGTTTTCCATCGCCGTCTAAAGGCACCTAGAATCAAAACTGAGTACGGACATTTCCGTCAGTTTGTCCGTGAGGACTTCTCAGAATGTTGTGCCTATTGCCTGCTGCACGAAATCGTCGCGGCTGGTGCAGAGAATTTTGAGTTGGATCATTTCCGCCCCAAATCGCTTTTTCCGGCGCTCATCAACGACTTCTTCAATCTCTACTACGCTTGCCACCCCTGCAATCACAAAAAACGCCACAATTGGCCGAAGCCCGAACTTGAATCGGCTGGCTATCGGTTCATTGATTTATGCCGGGAACTCTTTTCGACTCATTTTCAGGAAGCTGAAGACGGACGGTGGCTACCATTGACTAAAGCTGCGGAATACACACTGGCGATGCTGCGCCTCAATCGCACTCATCTGGTTGAGCTTCGTCTCTGGCTCCGTACGATTGCCCGCGACCGCAGTTGCGAGCCAATCAACTGGGATTCACCCAGCAAGGAACAGATCGCAGAGCTGCTTGAACAGATAAAACAATGACTGAAGACTTTTACTGCGAAGAAGCCTTGAGCGGGCGCACGCCCATCGCCAAAGTTCACGAAACCGACAACGTGCTGGCGTTTCATCACACGCGCCCTTTCTGGCCGGTTCACATTGTCGTCATTCCCAAACGACACATCAATTCTCTGTTGACGCTGGAACCGGGCGACAACGAATTGCTGATCGAACTGTTCGACGTAATCAAACAGATTGCCGACCGGGTCGTTGCCGAACACGGAGCGGCGCGCATTCTGACCAATTTGGGCAAATACCAGGACTCCAAACATCTACATTTTCATATCAACTCCGGCGATCCGCTGCGGTGAATCGCCACCAACTTACTGAGACTGCGATGTTCATCCCCATTCGAATCATCTCTGTCGCCCTTCTTCTGCTTGCGTGTGTCCCCAACGCGCTGGCGCAACCTCAACAACCGACTACTCCGAATCTGCCAGCAAAATTTCCGCTGCCTGCCAACCCGATTGAGCTGACAAGAGCCACCAGACCACAGGTGTATTTCGATTCCGTGGGTCGAAAGTCCGCCATCTTCGGCCATGAAAACGGTGTGTTTGAATCGTGGGTCTTTCCGATGAAGCTCTTTCACGATGCACGTTTCAGCATCAAAGTTGACGGCCAGGACACGCCGGTTGATTTTGCCTCGAACATTGAACGCATCATCGCCCGGCCAGAATCAACAACGCTGATTGCGTCCAATCAGTTGTTCACATTACGCGCGACGTTCTTTTCGCCAATTGATGAAGCCGGTTCGATCATCCTGCTGGAAGCCGATTCGCCGCGCGCGTTGACCGTGACGGTCAGTTTCGTTCCCGACATGAAGCCGATGTGGCCTGCTGGATTAGGCGGGCAAAGCGCAGGTTGGCGCGACGATCTGAAGGCTTTTGTCATCAGCGAAAGCCGCCGCAAATACAACGCCTTTTTCGGCTGCCCGGCAGCAACCAAAGGTGTGGCGACGCCCGCACATCAACTAGCCGACGGAGCCTTGCGCTTCGACATTCGGATTGATCCTCAAACCGCAAAACAACGCTATTACCCGTTGATCGTCGCCGCCGGGTTCAACGGACGACAGCCGGTGATTGATCTGTACAATCGCTTGGCGGCTTCGGTCTCCGATCAATACCAAAAGACGTTCGCCCATTACCGCCGATTGCGCGACGAGATGCTGAGCGTTGAAACGCCCGATGCGAAACTCAATCTGGCCTTTGAATGGGCGAAAGCCGCGATGGACAAAGGCATGGTGGACAATCTCGATTTGGGATTGGGACTGGTTGCCGGTTGGGGGGCGACCGGCAACGGCGCGCGTCCTGGTTTCGGATGGTTTTTTGGCGGAGACGCGGCGATCAATTCTTACGCGATGACCGGGTACGGCGATTTCGATTCGATGAAATCGGCATTTCGCTTTCTGGCCAAATACCAGCGCGACGACGGCAAAATGCCTCATGAAATTTCGCAAGCCGCCGGGATGATCAAATGGTTCGAGGAATTTCCTTACGCTTATTACCACGCTGAAACGACGCCGTTTTTCATTGCCGCCGTTTATAACCTGTATCGGCAAAGCGGCGACAAAAAGTTGATCGAAGAATTGTGGCCAACGCTTCGCAAAGCCTACGACTTTTGCATCGCCAACGATTCCGACGGCGACGGCATTCTGGAAAATTCGATGGCGGGGCTTGGCGCGTCGGAACTCGGTTCGTTGCTGGAAAATTTGCACCAGGATATTTACCTGGCGGCGACCAATCTGGAAGCCTCGCTGGCGATGCGCGAATTGGCGACGGTGATGAACGAAAAACCGTTGAGCGATCTGGCTGACCAGAAATATCAACGCGCGTTCGCTTCGATCAACGAGTTGTACTGGAACCAGCAAACGCAGAAATTCGCTTACGCGTTGACCAAAAGCGGCAAACAAAACAACGAACTCACAGCGTGGACTGCCGTGCCGATGATGTTCGGCCAGTTGGACGCCAAACGAGTCGGCGAAACGATCAACGGATTAAGCTCTTCGGCCATCAGCACGGATTGGGGCGCGCGAATGCTGGCGAACAGCAGTTCGGCGTATGACCCAATTGCCTACAACAACGGAGGCGTCTGGCCTTTTTTGACCGGTTTTGTCGCCTGCGCTGAATACGAATATCGCCGTCCGCATTCAGGCTTCGCTCATTTGCAGCAACAGGCCAATCTGGGATTGGATCATTCGTTAGGCTCTCACACGGAAATTCTTTCAGGTGATTTTTACCGCCCGTTGGACGAATCGGTTCCACATCAATTGTTTTCCACCGGGATGGTCATCACGCCATTTGTTCGTGGTTTGCTGGGTTTGCGTGCCGACGCGACCAAACAGACTTTGCGAATTGCGCCGCAACTGCCAGCCGCGTGGGAAACACTAAAAGTAAAAAACTATCGCATTGGTTCCAGCCGCGTGACGATCACAGCGCGGCGTTCTTCGATTTCAAATTTCAGATTTGAGATCGAGAAAAACGACGACGCCGAATTGAAACTTCAGATGGCTCCGGCATTGCCCGCTTTGGCCAAAGTCACCAAAGTCACGGTGGACGGCAAGTCGGTCAAATTCACTCAAGCGTTTTACGGCGCAAACACTGCTTGCCAGTTTGAAGCTCTGCTCAAGCGGCGAACCGTCATTGAAATCACATTCAAAGACGGAATCGAATTCGACGCGCCATCGCCTTCGCCGCAACTCGGCGAGCGAACGACTTCGTTGAAAGTGTTGGAAGCGGCAACGCCCGGGACCAATCGTTTGACGATCAAATTGGAAGGATTGCCTGGTCGCAGCTACACCTTACGATTTCGTGGGGGACTGAGCATCGTGTCGGCTCAAGGCGGCACGATCAAAGGTGACAGCGGCTTATGGAAACTGGTTGAAGTTTCGTTTCAGCCTTCGGCTGATGAACAGACTTATCAAACTCGCCTGCTGGAATTGACTCTCAGAGAATCCGGCAAAACGAAGAAAACTGGCAGGAGACGATGACAAACATCACAGGGGAAACAAAAAGCAAATGGCAATGGACTCGCGGCAAAATCATTGCGCTGGCGTTGTTCAGCGCCGCGTTGCTGTTAGCGATTTACGCCTTGTTGATCGAGCCAAACCGGTTGATTGTTCACAGTGAAACTATCACTCTGACCTCGTGGCCGCCGGAATTGCGCGGGATGAAAATCGCAGCCATCTCCGACATTCACGCCGGAGCGCCGCACGTCAAGCTGGACAAGATTCGTCATCTGGTGGAACTGACCAATGCTCAACAACCGGATTTGGTTTTATTGCCCGGCGATTTCGTTATCCAGGACGTGCTCGGCGGCGGATTCATCGAACCGACGGCGCTGGCTGCGGAATTGAAAGGCTTGAAAGCGTCGCTTGGCGTGTTCGCCACTTTGGGAAATCACGACTGGTGGTATAATGCGCCGCGCGTTAAAAGCGTTTTTGAAGAAGCGGGCATAAAGGTTCTTGAAAACCAAACAGTAAAAATCGAACGGAATGGAAAAGCGTTTTGGCTGGCTGGATTCGCCGATGAGTGGGAAGGCAATCCGAACATCGCTGAAACGTTGCGTCAGGTGGCGGATGATTCCCCGATCATAGCCTTTACTCACAACCCTGATCTTTTCCCAACGATTCCCAATCGCGTCGCGTTGACCGTCGCTGGTCACACCCACGGCGGACAAGTCGCGCTGCCGCTGGTCGGGCGATTGGTGGTTCCTTCCAGATTCAAACAACGTTACGCAGCCGGGCTGGTTATCGAAAACGGCAAACAGTTGTTTGTCACCACTGGCGTAGGAACCAGTATCATTCCCGTGCGATTCGGAGTTCCACCTGAAATTGCCTTGCTGACAATTCAATAACACTAAAATCAAAGACCGTCCTCATGATCTCGCCCCCAAGCGATTGACCGCCCTCCCCAGGGCATCAACAAAGGATGTTTGATGCAGCGATCTATCACCGCTGGTTTGCGAAAACTCGTAGCTCCACCTGATTTGGCGATTGATTTGGGAACCGCCAACACTCGTCTTTATGCGCTCGGTCACGGAATGATCGCCGACGAACCGTCGCTCATTCGTTTCCAACCCATCACCGGCGAAGTCGAAGCCGTAGGCAATCACGCCGCCTGGCTGGCCAATGTTGATCCGTATTCGCCAACCGTTTCTCCGCTGCATGCCGGAGTCGTCGCCGACGTCAAGGCTGCGGGCGAATTGCTAAGGCCGTTTTTGAAACGCGCGCAACGCTTCGGATTGTTCAAACCGCGCGTGCTGGCGTGCGCGCCGACCGACGCCTGCGAAGAAGAACGCGCCGCCTTGATCGAAGCCGCACAACGCGCCGGAGCTTCGGAAGTGTATGTCGCTCCCGAACCGCTGGCTGCGGCGATAGGTGCAGGTCTGGACGTGGCTTCGCATTACGCGCAGATGATCGTGGACATCGGCGACGGAGTTACAGACATCGCCGTCGTTCGTTCCGGCAATTTGATTTTGACTTCGGCGGTGCGAATGGCTTGCAGCGATTTGCGAAACGCCGTTTCGCAAATGGTGTCGTTCCGTCACGGCGTGTTGCTCTTTCCGCAGGAAGCCGACCGGCTCATGCAATTGATCGGCGCGCAATTCGATTACGAACAGGAAGAATTGGTCGTCACATCTGGAACCGATTTGCTGAGCGGCGAACCGCTGGATTTGTGCGTCAGCAGTCACGACCTGAACGAAGCCATCGAACCCGTGCTGGACACCATAGTCGAAGCCATCCATTCCACTGTTCGCCGATTGCCCGAAGAAACTTCGTGCGAAGTCATCGAAAATGGAATCTGTCTGACCGGCGGTGGCGCGCAACTGCAAGGTTTGCCCGAACGTTTGGCAGCAGCGACTTCGCTGGAAGTTCGCGTCGCAGAAAATCCGATGATGGCCGTCATCAACGGTGCAAAACAGATGCTAGATGTGGGAATCGCCACTGATATTTGGCAGAATTGATTTACTAAACCACTTACAATTTTCACTGTAGCTGCTACACCGCATCTGCTGATGCGGTGAAGAATTGCCGGTCGAGAACGCGGAATAAATTGAAATAGCCCCCACTGTCTCAACCTGCTCTGCTTTCTTTCCTGTCCCTCCTTTAAGTAGTTACCTTTCAAAAGCTATTCACATTAAGCTTTCATCAACTGGCTCAGCTTTCGCTGTTCCGTTCCGCCTACACTCAAGAAAACAATGAAAATTCTTCTCTATAACCCCGACAACGGTGTGACTCGTAACTTCATGCCTCACCTGTGGATGTTCTTGTTGCAATCGCTGACACCGCCCGACCACGAAGTCATTTTGATTGACGGCAACGCGCAAGCGATGAACGAAGAAGAACTCGCACGGTTCGTACGCGAACAAGGAGTTGGCTTGGTGGGCATTGGCGCGATGACCCGCATGATTGCCAAAGCGTATCGAATGGCCGACGCCGTTCGCGCCATCGGAGTTCCGGTTGTAATGGGCGGCCCTCACGTCACTGAAGTCCCCGATGAACCGCTTGGACGAAACGGCGGCCCACGTCACGCCGATGCAATCGCGCTTGGCGAAGCCGACGAAACCTGGCCGTTGATTGTCGCCGATGCCGCGCGCGGAGAACTAAAAGACATCTACTCGCCGACGATTGATGAAAAAGGCAAAGACAAAAAACCCAGTCTGCAACCTTATCCGTCAATTCCCTGGGAAACGTTGGATTTGGATCAGTTCAATCTGGTTCCTGGCATTTTCGCCCCGATGTTGAAAAAACTGGCGGGCGGTTGGGGGACGTTTCGGCTGATTCCGGTCGAATCCGGGCGAGGCTGTCCTTATGGTTGTGAGTTTTGCACGGTGACGGGGTTCTTTGGCGATTCGATCCGATTTCGTACCAATGAAAGCGTCGTGGATGAATTACTGCGGCTGAAAGCTCGCGCACAAAAGGAAGGCGGGCAAAACGCCGTCTTTTTCATTGACGACAATTTCGCCATCAACCCAAAACGCACGAAATCTTTGTTGCGCGACATCATCGCCGCCAACGCGCAAGTCAACTGGGTCGCTCAAATCAGCGCCAACCTTTTGCGCGACGAAGAACTGGTTGACCTGATCGAAGCTTCGGGCGGCAAATGGATTTTCATCGGCATGGAATCCATTGATCCGACAAATCTGGCCATCGCCAACAAAGGATTCAATAAACCGGGCGAATACGCTGCGGTGATTGACCGATTGGCTCAGCGCAACATTCACGCCATCACATCTTTCATTTTCGGAATGGACAACGACACGCAAGGCACAGCCGAACGAACGCTTGAACAAATCCGAAGCTGGACGCCCGGCTTGCCTGTGTTTGGTACACTCATTCCGTTTCCTTCGACGCCACTGTACAAACGGCTGGCGGACGCCGGGCGATTGACTCGGCCTCAACACTGGCTGGATTTTCAGCCGTTCCAGATGGCTCATACGCCGCTGAAAATGAGCATTGACCAGGCTCAGGCAGAGGTGAATCACGCCTGGACGAGTTCATATAGTCCCAAAGCCATTGCCGCCGCAGTGGACGCCCTGAGCCATAAATCGCTTGGTTGTCGAATCAACATTTTGATTGCCCGGCTGTGTTTTCGCGGAATTTACTTTCCACAGATGGGCAAACTGGATTGGCTGAAAGTGATTGCTCAAAACCGGCGAACAATCTTCAAACTCGTCAAAGAAGGATTTTCGCTCTGGCGATCAGGCAGAAAACATCGAAAAGTGAAACCGGAAATTGCTCCAACAGTCGAAAGCGGCTTTTAAGCGTTACTGAACGGGCTGGCATTTTGGATGGTGGCCTTCAGTCAACGCTTTGGGAAAGCCTTGCGTATCGGCGACGACGACGCGGCTGCCATCGTCATACACCAGCAAATCGCCATCGGAAGTCCAACCGTTCGGCACGCTGACCATCATGTCAATCGAAAGCTGAAGCTGCGGGCCGCCAAACGCATCCACCAGGAACAACCGCCCTGAACACAGGCCGATTTCCGAACAATACTGAATCGGATTGAACACGACATAACTTCCATCCGCCGACCAGGTCGCTTCCATAATGCGGCGTCCGCCTTCAACTTCGGCAGACTCTTCAAAACCGCCAAGCTGATACAGATTCGACACCTGTATGCGAGCGCCGGTTTCCACGCTGGCGATAAACAGTTCCTCTCCCGTGCCGACAATATCCTTGAACAACATCCAGTTTCCATCTGGAGAAACCGAAATGTCGCCAACCATTTTGACCAATGGAGAACGCAACGGAATCAATTCATTGAAATGGTCAATCGTCAGCTCCCGCGCTTCGCTTTGACCTATGGTCACGGCATACAACCGATTGAAGGTGTTGGCGTCAACCGCGTTGATGACAAACGTATTGCCGTCGCGCGACAGTTCCAGACGATCAATCGTCACACCCGGCGGAACTGTCAATTCTCCGGCGCTGGCAGTGTTTCCATTGGCAACAACCACTTCGTAAAACTTCAATCCAACGACGTAATACACGCGGCTGCCGTCCAGAGACCAGACGAAATCCTGTATCGTCTGTCCTTCGCTGGAAACTGCCAACACACGTTCGTCTGTTCCGTCGCTGCGAATTGCCCACAAATCGCCGTCTTTCAGGTAAGCGACAAACGGTTTCGGTTGGGGAGTCGGCGCAGGCGTAGTGGCCGCCTGTTTTTGGGTCGAATGTTTCGGGCCGCAGGCTGTAAGCAGTAAGGCCGTGACGCAGAAAACCAGAATTAAGATATTGCGGCAGTAAAACTTCATCAAATCTTCGTGGGGGACTGAAACTCAGCAGTAGGCCGTCATCTTGTATGACTAACCGGGAAAGTTCAAGCGGTGAAAATTTTATCGCTGCGCCGGTTGTGAGATTCCAAAACCATCTTGTAAACTTGCCACGCTTTTTTTGCTGGTCGAAGTTCCGCTCTCGGCCATAAGCAATCAACCCCTCAATTCAAAGAAGTGAGATCAAATCATGAAAATATATTCTTTGCTTGGTCGTGCGTCATTGCTGTTGGCAAGCGCCTGCCTTGCAGTTGCCTGTTCGAAGCTGGCGGCGAGTTCGTCTTCTTCGCCCAATGCTGGGTCTGTAACAACTCCAGATCCGGCAGTTGCTGCCGCTGTACCATCCCCCACTCAAAATCCTGAAGATTCGATGCCGCGCATTCGCCCGGAAGAAGCCAAAAAACTGGTGGACGCCGGTCAAGCAGTCATCGTGGACGTTCGCGGCACCGAAGCCTATAAGCTGTCGCACATCAAAGGTTCTATTGATTATGTGTTGAGCAAATTCGAATCGGGCGATTTCAGCGGATTGCCCAAAGGTAAACAGATCATTTCATACTGTACCTGACCGTCTGAACACACAAGCGCCCGTGCGGCGTACTTGCTCGAACAAACAACTGAATTCAAAGGAAAGGGTTCCGCTTTGCTGGGCGGATTGAACGCCTGGGAAGCCGCCGGTTACGAAATCGTCAAAGCTCCGCCTTCTCCAACACCTGCTCCGGCTCCGCCCAAAAAGAACTAGCACGGATTCATCATCTTGATGATCCCAACAATACGAAAAGGCTTTGCAGCGAAATTTCACTGCAAAGCCTGTTTCTTGTTCGATTGCTTTGTTCGAGGTCTTACTTTTTGACAAACGTGCGTTTGCTGACGATTTCGCCATTCGGCCCGTTGAACTGCAATTCGATGGTCAGCGTTTTGCCATCGGTTGACAATGCCCATTTGCGTTTCATGGTGACGCTGACTTCACCGTCCGGCGTTTCAATTTTGGAGTTTTCATTTACTTCGATGCCGTTTCCATCAGCGCTCCATTTGGCAGTCCGGTTGCCTTTGCCGGTCGCGCCTCCGCCCAATTGCGGAGTGAAGCTTTCTGCCATGCCATTCAACGTGTAGCTGTCTTTGACGGTTTGTCTTTGATCACCTGTAATCAAAGTGGTTTCGAGCGATAGTTTTTCGCCTTCTTGCGTCACGACCATCGTCTGTTCCATTTCCGGCGGCAACCCTTCGCTTTTACTTTTATCCATGACCCACGTACCGCTGAAGTTGGCCTTCGACGCCGCATTGGCCATCGCAAAAGTCATCAGCAACAGCATTGAAGCCGTGACCAGCGTTTTGAGTTTCATCGTATTCCCTCCTCTTTTGGTTGGTTGTTGAATTTGCCCGAACGTTACTTCCCCGCCCAGGCCAGACCATCCGGGCCTTGCCCCGGTTCAATCTTCTTGATGACGGACAAATCATCCAGATTGACTGCCGTCACCTGGCCGGTTTGCATTGTGGCAACAAAGGCGCGCTTGCCATCAGGAGTAATCAAAATGCCGACGGGCACTTCGCCCACGGCAATACGTTTGAGTTCTTTGCGTGTAACAGCATCCAGCACGATCAGCTCACCACTTTGTGCGCTGGACACCAGCACACGTTTTCCGTCCGGCGTGAACTTGACGCGAATCGGCACGCCGCCGGTTTGCACGCTTTCTTTCACCTTGTTGGTAGCGGTATCAATGATCGTGATTTTGCCTTCGGAATTTTGCCCAACCCATAACTCCTTGCCGTCAGGCGAAAGATCAATGCCTTCAGGCTGGTTACCCACCGGAATCTGAATGACCTTCATTGGCGGCGTGGTTGAATCGAACACCGTCACCGTGTTGGAGCGAATGTTAGCCGTGTAAATTCGTTTGGCGTCTGCGCTCGCCACCAGCATGTGCGTCGCATCCTGTCCGGTTCCCATGATCCAATCCACTTTGTCCGTCGCCGGATCATATCGCGCAATCACACGGTTCACTTCGCAGGTGAAATAAACCTTGCCGCCGACAAACACGATGCCATGAGGTCGTCGCAATGCGCCCAGATCAACACGGCGAAGCTCTTTTTTCGCCTCCAGGTCAATTACTGACAGCGAACTGCCCAGCACTTGTTGCGTGCCGTAATTGGCGACGAAAGCCAGCTTGCCGTCGGCAGAGGCTATGACTTCGTGCGGCCCTTCGCCGGTGGGAATTTTGGCGATGATTTTGTATTCCTGCGGGTCAACGATGGCCAGCGTGTTTTCCGCCTTATTCAGAATCAACAGGTACGACTGGTCTGCGATTCGTGCCTGCGTGACAATTTCAAAACAGATGGCCGCCAGACATACAGCCAATGCCATCGCCAAAAACGAAACAGGTGTGCAGAATTTTTTGCTCACGAATATTCCTCTCGTTATCAGTGTTTGATTGCCGATTGATTGCACGGGCATCTTAGCACGCAGTCAACTCAGCCCAACGTGTCTGCTTCGCTTGAACGACCATTTCTGCCACTTGATTCATCCGGCAAATTGCCGCGTTCAAAACGGCTGAAAAGTATTCCAGCCAGCAGGAGCAAACGCATTAGCCGAACAAACTCTTGACAACAAAACGGCCAGCCGTCAGGCTTCGCCCTTCTCGTAAACCGACTACTTCAACTCACTTGGAATCATTTATGGCTACTCCCTTAACGCGCGTCGAAATTGTTCAAAACCGATTCAACGATTACCTGGCAACCGCTCAATTCGCCGTCAAAAAACTTTCGCCGGACGAAAAACTACGCCCAAACAGTTCGCTGACGGCCAAACAGGCGCTGGAACTATTTGAAGACCAGGTCATCAGCCGGTTGCTGGATGTCGCTTCGCGCGAACTGAAAAAACGCAACGAAGGGTTTTACACCATCGGCAGCGCAGGCCACGAAAACAACGCTGTCGTCGGCGCTTTGCTGCGATTGAATGACCCCTGTTTTTTGCATTACCGCTCCGGTGGATTGATGGCAGCGCGTTCGCGCAAAGCAGGCGTGGATATGATCTTCGACACCTTGTTGTCGTTTTGCGCGTCCAAAGACGATCCGATTTCCGAAGGCCGCCACAAAGTCTGGGGCAGCCGCACAATGTGGGTTCCGCCGCAAACCAGCACCATTGCTTCGCACTTGCCGAAAGCTGCGGGCTTAGCGTTTTCGCTGCGAACCGCGCGACGCGCAGGCAAAGCCGAAGAGTTAAGCGATGATTCGATTGTGTTGGCTTCGTTCGGAGACGCTTCGGCAAATCACGCGACGGCACTGGCTGGCATCAACTCTGCGCGGTACGCCATTCGCCGAGGCGGCGCGGCTCCGGTGATTTTCTTGTGCGAAGACAACGGCATAGGCATTTCCGTTTCGACGCCAAACAACTGGATTCACGATTCGTTCTGCAATCAGCCGCATCTGCATTACTTCGAAGCCAAAGGCGAATTGGATGAAGTCTTCGACACGGTCAGCCAAGCGATCACGACTTGTCGGCAGTTGCGCCAGCCTGTGTTTTTGCATCTGCACACAACCCGTTTGTGGGGCCACGCCGGAACCGATGTGGAAACGACGTATCGCACGTTAGCCGAAATCGAAGCCGAAGAAGCTAAAGACCCATTGCTGGCGAATGCCCGCTGTTTGATCGAAAGCGGCGCAGCCACACCCACAGAACTCCAAGCCATTGTTGCCGACGTGCAATCGCGCATTGACGAAGCGATGGAAGAAGCCATTGGCCGTCCGAAGCTGACCACCGTTGCCGAAATCATCGCGCCGCTTGCGCCTTATGACGAAGCCGCAATTCGTGCGACGGCTTCAATCCAGGCCACCGTCGAAGCGCGCGCCAAACTCTTCGACAATGCTTTGCCCGAACAAACCACGACGCCGACCAAACGAACCATGGGCGCGCACATCAATTCGGCGCTGGCGGATGAAATGCTGCGCTTTCCCGAAGTTCAAGCCTTCGGCGAAGACGTAGGCAAAAAAGGCGGCGTGTATTACGTGACGGCTGGGCTGCAAAAGAAATTCGGCATCGGGCGTTGTTTCGACACCTTGCTGGACGAAACGACGATTCTTGGCACGGCGCAAGGCGCGGCGATGATCGGGATGATGCCGATTCCCGAAATTCAGTATCTGGCTTACCTGCACAACGCGCTGGATCAAATTCGCGGCGAAGCCTGTTCGCTGCAATTTTTTTCGTCCGGCAAGTTTGCCAACCCTATGGTTGTGCGCGTGCAAGGGCTGGCCTATCAAAAAGGCTTCGGCGGGCACTTCCACAACGACAATTCCATTGGCGCTTTGCGAGACATTCCCGGTTTGCTGCTGGCCACACCTTCGCGCGGAGACGACGCTGCCCGAATGCTGCGCGGCCTTGTCGCCACGGCAAAAGCCTGCGGTCGCGTCGGCGTCTTTCTGGAACCGATTGCGCTGTATCACGAAAAAGATTTGTACGCGGACGGGGACGGTTTGTGGCTGAGCGATTACCCTGCACCAAATGGTGAAAGTTCGATGCTGCTGCCCGGCGAAGTCGGCGTCTACAACTCCGAAGCCAGCGACGCGCTGATTGTCAGTTACGCCAACGGATTGCGGCTGAGTTTGCGCGCGGCAAAACGGTTGAAAGACGAACACGGCATCAACGCGCGTGTGCTGGATTTGCGCTGGCTGAATCCGCTGCCGATGGACGCGGTGAAAAAGCACGCCGACGAATGCGGCAAAGTCATCGTCGCCGACGAATGCCGCGCCACCGGCGGAGGCATCGCCGATGCAGTGATCGCTTCGCTGACCGAAGACGGTTTCGAAGGCCGCATGAATTCCGTTCGCGCGGTAGATTCGTATGTGCCATTAGCTGCCGCCGCGAATCTGGTCTTGATGTCCGAACAGCAGATTTTCGACGCTGTGAAAGGATTGGTGTAAGCTGGTTTTCAGGTAAATTTTCAGCCGCGTGGCGGCGTTTGAATTTAGGCAGGTCGTTTACGGCCTGCAAGGTATTTTGACGACTTGCCGCGTCACGGAGTGACGCCTGATGCCGGCCAACGGCAAACAGATTCAGCCGTCGCTACGCGACGCAATTTTTTTTCAATTCATTCACAGGCCGTAAACGACCTGCCTAAGATCAACCGTCACTCCGTGACGAAGAGGCAGCAGCAACCTCTTGGCTTCTAACCAAACAACCGTTTGAACCATCCTTTCCGCCCGGAACCCTCCATCGCCTGCAACAGAAGAGCATAGTTTTCCGACACGGTAATGGTTGAAGGATGCTCCGACCCAAGGCTCGCTGTAAAGATTTCCACTGCCCGCTGCATCAACGGCTCCGCCTCCGACAGCCGGTTCGTAGCCTGAAGCAACTGCGCCAGATTGTTGAGGCGAATGCCGATCTTGGGATGGTCGGAGCCGAAACTCCGCTCGTCTATTTCCAGCGAGCGCCGCATCAACGGCTCCGCCTCCGCCAGACGGTTCGTGGCCTGAAGCAACTGCGCCAGATTGTTGAGGCACGTCGCAACATTGGGATGGTTAGAGCCAAGACTTAACTCAAAAATTTCAATTACACGCCGCATCAACGGCTCCGCCTCCGCCAGCCGGTTCGTGTCCTGAAGCAACTGCGCCAGATTGTTGAGATCTCTGCCAACATTGGGATGGTCAGAGCCGAAGCTCCGCTCGTCTATTTCCAGCGCGCGCCGCATCATCGGCTCCGCCTCCGCCAGACGGTTCGTCTCCTTCAACAACCACGCCAGATTGTTGAGGCGAATGCTGACATTAGGATGGCCTGCGCCAAAGCTCAGCTTTTCTATTTCCAGCGCGCGCCGCATCAACGGCTCCGCCTCCGCCAGACGGTTCGTGGCCTTCAGCAACTGCGCCAGATTGTTGAGGTCAGTGCCGACGTTGGGATGGTCAGGGCCGAAGCTCCGCTCGTCTATTTCCAGCGCGCGCCGCATCAACGGCTCCGCCTCCGCCAGCCGGTTTGTCTCCATCAACAACGCAGCCAGATTGTTGAGGTCTGTGCCGACATCGGGATGGTCGGAGCCGAAGCTCCGCTCGTCTATTTCCAGCGCGCGGCGATAAAGCGGTTCCGCTTCGGCAAATTGAGCGCGTTGCTTCAAGTAATATCCCGCTTGATTCAACAATCGGGAGGCTTGCTCGAATGCAAAATCTTCTTTTTCAATCGTGCCTGCCAGTTTTTGAGCGTGAGGCGTCAACCGGCTGCAGGTTTTCCAATTGGAAAATTCGACATCGGGAAACGCCGCATCCACCGCGCGGACGGCGCGTTCCGCCCACATTCGCTCCGCCTCTTTGCCCATCTCGGCTTTCAGCACTTCCTGAACCAGACGGTGAAGACTGACGGTTTTCGCTTCCGGGTCAGATTGAAGCAAAGAGAACCTGCCCGCTTCCGCAATCGCCCGGATCAATTCGATTGGTTTGTCCGCAATTGCGCTCAACGCTTCGCCCAACTCCTTTCCGCCGTCGCTGAAGATTTCGTGCGGAACGGCGTCAGATTCCAGAAAGGCACAAACCCGCAACAGGTCTGCGGCAGCGGCGCTGGCCTGCTCCACTTTTTTGAAAGCCAGTGAAAACGTGACCGTGACCGAAGGATGATCCTGGGTCAGCGCGCCCCGGTGAGCAAGCAGCGTCGCCCGCTCGGTTTGGTAAAGATTCAGGTAGGTTTCGATGCTGGCTTGCATTTCGCCGATGAAGGCGGCGGCTTGATCCAGTGCCAGCGGCAATCCATCCAGCTCTTTCGACAACGCCTCTGCCTGCGTTCGCAGATTGGGCGAAGCGGATTCCAGCGGTTCGCCCGGTTTCAGCTTCCCGGTTTTTCTCAGCAGAAAGAACGCGCCTTCGGCTGGCTCCATCTTGTTGACGACATTTCGGACGGCGAAGTCTCCGGCGTAACTGGCGCGAGTCGTCAGCAAGACGTGTCCGTTGTGCTGTGGCGGCAAAAACTCGCCCGCCATTTCCAGTTCGTCGGCGTTATCCAGAATCAGCAACCAGCCTGAATTGTTCGCCAGCCAACGCTTGACCGCCGCGACGGTTTCGCTTTGATCCTTTGCGTTCTGTTCCAGCAGGTCGAGCAGCGCGGCGATGGCGACAAAGTCCGTGACCAGCGATTCGCGCGTATGCGCCTTCGCCCACAACACGGTCCGGTAAGAGTGTTGATAGCGGTAAGCAAATTCGGCGGCGGTCTGCGTTTTGCCAATGCCGCCAAGCCCGTTCAGAGCCTGAACCCGTTCGCCGTTACTGAAGCTGTCATGAATGTTCGTCAGAATGTCGTCGCGTCCGGTGAAGAATTTGTTTCGAGCAAAGGGAAGATTGAAAAGCCTGGCCGGTTTGCCATCCGCAGAAGCAGGCTCATCCCAGATGCGGCCATTCTTCATTCGCTGGAACAAGGCCGGAACCCAGCCGTCAACTCGTTCCCGAACCTCGCCGCGTACGACGGCCATCGCCCGGTCAATCTGGCCGTCTTTCAGCAGTTCGCGGAAAAACACAGGCATCGCTCGTTTGACGGTCGCCATGTCAATTTTGCCTTGCATCGCCAGCACGGCGGGAACTCCGGCTTCGGCCAGTTTCGGCGCCAGAGCGATTGGCGCGGTTTCGCTTCGGGTTCCGTCTTCTGTCCCGGCGCTTTCGCACGAAGCCAGCACAACCAAACGCGGGACTTCCATCAACTCGTTGATTCTGTCGGCAAAGTCTTTGGCGGGAGTTTTGGCTGTCGTTCCGTCTTCGTTTTGCAGCAGCAAGTATGGAATCTTTGCGTGGGAAATTTCTCCGTGGCAGACCAGATACAGAATGTCTACGCCTGCGCGAATGACTTCGATCAGGCGATTGAGCGTCAGCGGCGCATCGTTGCCAATGACCGTTGGCTTCAGTTCAGCCAGCGATTCGCGCGCTTGCTCCAACTCCACGTTCACTGCCGCCAGTTTGTGTTTGGCCAAATCCGTTGGCGAAGCGACAGCAATCAAAGCTTTCAAATCGGATTTCGGTCGAGGTTTGATGCGACGCCAATCGTGGCTGCGGATAAAGCGCGAAAAGACAATTCGCTCCGAAGTCGCCAACGTGCCGCCGGTTTTCGGGTCGCGCAGCAATTCCCAACAAACGCCATGCAGTTCCGGCAAGCTGGGGCCAATCTGAATTCGCAATCGGATTTCCAGTCCGCGACTTTCAAACGCGGCTTTCGATTCGCTGAACCGTTCGCGGATGTCGGCGGAGGCAAAGACATACTCTGCCAGCTTTTGGCCGTAAGCATCAGGGTCGTTTTGTAACCCGAACAGTTCCGTAAACAATTCGCCTGTCGGGACGTTGATCTGGCCGTGAGCAGACGCAAGCTCAGCTTGCGAATCAGGGTCGTTGACACGCAATTCCACTTCGATGGCTTCCGGTCGCCGTTCCACAAAGCAGAGTTCGAGTTCTCCGTAATTGGCTTTGCCGCTCATTGGTCAATTCCTCAGGGCAATTTCGATTTTCGGATTTCGCTGAACCAGCCGAGACGCGCCGCATCATAGGATTGCCGCTTGGGTCGAGCAAGCCCAAAGGTAGTGATTACCGGTTGGGTAGAAAGAGTTGAAACCACAAAAGGCGCAAAAAAGACAAAAATCTCTTCTGTCGTTTTTGTGTCTTCTGAGCTTTTTGTGGTGAAACCGGCTCCTCAGTTTATAGAGCGGTGTATTGCAAAGGGGATTGGCAAAGATTGGTTCGGCCAAGTTACGCGCTTTTCGCGTGGGTGGTGAGGCATTCGTGCGAACAAAAGACCTGGGCGCGATTGCGCGAGGACACCGTCAAGGCATCGCGCGCGGAAACAAATGCTCCGCAGGAAGCGCAACGCACCATGTCGGCGCTGGGAGTCATTTTGCCGCCCAATTGATCGCGCATGGTTTTGACTTCTTTGACGGTGGATTTAAGGCGAGAACTCAGACGCAAGATGGCTTTCAGCACGTAGACGACAAAGCCGAAAGCCAGCAAAATCAGAACTGCTCTTACGATGAATGTCAATTGCAGTCTCCTGACTTATTTTAGCGTGTTGGGGTCTTTCGGGCCGTGGTCGAGCGTGGTTTTGTTTCCTCCGCCAACGCTAGCTTGAGCCGATTTCAAATCTTCGCGCGCTCGGCTGATGATTTGCGGAGTCAAGTTGCCGCTGGCTTCCACACGACTGAGCAGCTTTTCCGCTTCGACCAGATTGGTTTTCGATTCCAGATAAATCGTGAACAGCAACATTTCCAGACGTGGGTTGTCCGGGTTCAATTCCAGCGACCGTTTGGCGGCAGTGATCGCTTCGGGGAATTGGTTTTTCATCGAATGCGCCAAAGCCAGCCCGTGAAGCACGCGCGAATCCTTCGGATCGGCTTTCTGGGCTTGCAGCAAAAACTCCAGGGCTTCGTCCGGGCGGCTGATCTGAATGAACTGGTCGGCAATGTCCAATTGTGCTTCGACATCGTTCGGATTGGCTTTGGCCCGATCAATCATTGCCTTGACATCGTTCAGCATCTGATTGCGCTGTTCAGCAGTCAGATTTTCAGCATCCCCTGTGGGCAATTGTCCAGCAGCTTGTGCAACCGACTGACGCAACGATTCGCCAGCCAGACGGCGATATTGCCAATTGGCGAGTTTGAAACCTACGGCCAGCCCCAGCACCAGACCAATAATGGCCAGCGATAAGTTCGTTCGTAAAAATGCGTATTTCATTGGATGACCAAAATCAGTGTGAAGAAGTTGATGAGTCGTGCAGTCAACCTGTAAGCCGAATTCTGTTCCCGCATCAAATGACGCAGGAGGCAATCATTCATCTGGGCGACGCATTACTGAGCCGCTCGTGCGACCTACCCGGAAACGCTCCGCCGAAGCGAAATGAGCTGGACAAGCTTCATGACGTTTCTCTATTTGGTCTTGCACCGCAGGGGGTTTGCCTAGCCGAACGTGTCGCCACGTCCGCTGGTGAAGCCTTTACCTCACCGTTTCACCATCGCCCGGCGCAAAAATGCGCTTAGGGCTGTCTGTTCTCTGTTGCACTTTTCCGTCGGATCACTCCGCCTGGCCGTTAGCCAGCCTGCTGTCCTGTGGTGTTCGGACTTTCCTCCCACGCCTTGCTTGAGTTCAGCATGTCACAATGAATTCAAGCCAAGCGTGGGCGATTGCCCGGTCATCTGCACGACTCGAAAGCGAGTATAGCACGCAAGAAAAACTCGGCAAGAAGCGAAGGAAATCGTTGTTATTCTGGAAGCATTCGTTGGATTCAAACAGGCAGGCAAACAATATGGCCGAGAAAAAAAATTGGCGGGCCCCGCCCCACAACGAGTCCCGCCTTCTGTAGAAGCAAACATTCCCAGTGACGTTTGCTTCTTGACAGAAACCGGTTGCGATAATTCGAGGCGAAGAAACACTCAACCGGTTCGAATCGTCACAAAAATCATCGCCAATCAGAGGAAATGCGACCTCAACTCTTACAATCGCAACATACTCCTCACTCCGACGGCTGGCCATACGTAAAACTACGCGTTTTTGCACCGAAACGAAAAACGAGACTTGCGCAAGTTGCACAAGCCGCGTTTCGGCAAAACCAATTTTCGATCTGGCAGTTATTGATCCAATGGCAGGATTCCGCGTTTCAACGCAAACCGAATCAGGTCGGCATTGGTCTGCAAACCAAGTTTGCGCATCAGATTGGCTCGATGTCCTTCGGCAGTGCGCGGGCTGATGAAGAGGCGATTGGCGATTTCCGCGCTGGTTTTGCCTTCGGCAACCAATTGCAAAACTTCGCGTTCGCGCGTCGTCAACAATTCATAAGGATCGCTGGGGGCGGATTCCAATTTCTGTATGTACAGTTCCAGCGCGCGCTCGGAAAGCGGCGGGCTGAGATAACGATTGCCATTGATGACTTCTTTGACAGCCTGAATCAGGTCGGACGCTTCGGAATCCTTGAGCACATAACCAAGCGCGCCGTTTTTGAATGCTTCAATGACATAGGCGTCATTGGTATACATGGAAAGAATGATGATACGAGTATTCGGCAAACTGCGACTGACCTGTCGCGCGACTTCCAACCCATTCAAGCCCGGCATCATGACGTCTGTAATCAAAACATCAGGCTTCAGGCGCTCTGCCAACCGAACCGCTTCAATCCCATCGCTGGCTTCTCCGACCAATCGAAAATGCGGTTCACTCTGCAAAAGTGCGCGTAATCCCTGGCGAACGATGTTGTGGTCATCGGCAAGCAAGATATTCGGCATTCCACGACTCCTTATTCCAGCGGCAACAAAGCGCTGATCACCGTTCCTTTACCAATGGCGGATTCAATCACCAAGGAACCTCCCAGCAATTGCGCACGCTCTCTCATCCCAGCCAATCCGCTTGACTGGCCAGCAGCCAGTGAAGATCTTACGTCGAAACCATGGCCTTCATCGGCGATTTGCAGATGCAAGCTTTCTGCATCCGCCGAAGCCATGACTTTCACTTGATTAATTCCAGCGTGCCGCGCGACATTCGTCAGCGCTTCCTGCACAATTCTGTAAGCCGCAGTTTCGATCTCTGGTTTCAAGCGTTGGCTCTCGATCCCAGTGTGTTTCAGGTTTACCGCAATGCCGGTTTGAGATGTGTACCGTTCAAAATGCCACAAAAGCGCATGCAACAAGCCTAGATCGTCCAGCATGGCCGGTCGTAAATCCAGCGACAAATCGCGGACATGCCCCATCAACTCATTCACCAACACCTGGGCTTTATGACAATGCTCGCCCAGCTTTTCGACAGGCAGGCGCGAAGCCATCTCAATGACCAGCTTCAATCCTGTCAACAATTGACCGATTTCATCGTGAAGCTCGCGGGCGATATTTCGTCGCTCGCTTTCCTGTACTTCGACCAATCGGTGAGAAAGCCTTCTCAATTCGTCTTCCGCCCGACGACGTTCGGCAATCTGCTCGGTTAATTTGGCATTTGCCGCCGATAACTCCTGAGTTCGCTCAACAACTCTTCGTTCCAATTCATCATGCGCTCGTCGCAATGCTTCTTCGCCGCGCTTGCGTTCAACAGCATACCGCATGGATTTTGTCAGCAATTGGCGCGAAATCGTTCCCTTAAAAAGATAGTCCTGCGCTCCCAACTGAATCGCTTTCAAAGCCAGCGACTCATCTCCGGTTGCCGTTAAAGGAATGATCGCAACCGTTGGCGAACGCTCGTGGAGTTTCAAAAAGGTATCCAGCCCTTCACTGTCAGGCAAGCCAAAATCAAGCAGAACCAGGTCAAAATTACTGTCATTCAAACTCGACAAACCATCGCTTAAATTTGCGACCCATTCAACCTCGAAGACATCTGAGTCATAACCAACCAGAGCTTTGACGATTTCAGCCGAGCCTGCGTCGTCCTCAACCAAAAGAACTTTGATTGGCTTGTCATCCATTAACCCAAATACCTCTTTAAATGAATACCGTTGGCAAATCAGAAGCCGGACGGCAAACATAAATAATAACAGCCAGTGCTGAGAACAAGCACTGGCTGTTTAACCTTGCACAAGATTGATTGATAATTTATAGAGAAAATTACCCTTGAGGCTTTGCCGCCTCCGCTTCTTCTTTTTGTTTCTGAGCAGCTTCAGCTTCTTTCTTCTTTTCCAAGGCAGAAGCATCGTCTGTTATCTTTTTGGCAAGCGCCTCAATTTCTTTACGCTTCGGCTCTTCTTTGGTCATCATTTGTTTTTGACGATAAAGAAGGCTTCTGTAATACATTGCCTGAACATATTCCGGGTCTGCTTGAAGAGATTTATCAATGAATTCGAGTCCTTTGGCAATGCACTCTTCGGTCTTTTGCTTATCAGCTTGTGCCGCCGGATAGTCCATGTTCCTGTAATGGAACGGATCCTGAGCAGATTTATCCTGATACCTATCCGTTTGAGTCTTGGCACATTCCCAAAACTTAACGGCAACAGTGTAATAGGTCGTGGCTTTCAGATCCTTGGTGGCACAATCACCTTCAGTGCGCTTGAGAATCCATTCTCGCCAGTTATCCGGCTCTTCGAGGTCTTCATAGATGCTGGCAATGTAGAGGAGCGCATTATCAGTGTTGCGGCAGTTGTTGGTGGTTAAATCCAAAGCTTTTTTGTACATCTGCAATGCTTCGTTGGCCACCTTCTTGCGCTCATCACCAGAAAGACTTTTATAATCCTTAACCAAAGTGGCGCCATAGAAAAGATGTGCAATCGCACTTGAATCATCCCAGCTCAGCGCATCTTTGAAATACTGCTGGGCTTCTCTGGTTTTGCCTTGGTTATAGGAAATCGCTCCCTGATTGAGCTTGTCTTTAGCAATTACCTTCTTGGTATAGTCGCACCCAGAATTCAACATTGCCAACACAATAATGGTTGATGCGCCAATGATAGTAGAAAAATTACGGGAAACTCTCATAGGTTTTAGGAATTCTCCCTGAACAGATTTTGCTCTGGGGTAAGCTGAAACGTTCTATGCTGTTCAGCAGACTTTCAACAACGCAAACTTGATTAAGTCAAGTGTACGAAATCACTGATCCAACCCTTCAATTTGAAGTCCAATTGGTTGTCCACCTGCCTGTTTCACGACGTCAATGACTTTGACAACTTCGCCATAATGAATCGTTCGCGGCCCTTTGATAAAAACAGCCTTGCGGTCAGACGGACGGCCATTCAGGGCGGCAAACAACCTATCCTGCAAGGCAGTAAGGTCTTTCATCTCCTCAGTGTTCAGCTTGTAAGTTCCACCTGTTTTACTGAGGGTAACCAGCAAACTTAGCGGATCCGGTGGAGTGTCCTGCTGATTCTCAGGCGGCTTCTCTGGAATCTTAGCTTCAAATTGATGAGGTTTTTGTGGGCTGATAACCATAAAAATGATCAGCAGCACAAGCAAAACGTCAATAAGCGGTGTGACGTTAATGTATGGAACAGCGTCATTGCTAACGTGCCTGCCCTCATTCTCATTCGTAGCCATAACGAAATCTCCTTAAATAATTGAACTGGATAATAATCAGAAAACTACTATTCGTCTGCTTTCTTTTTCTCAGATACCAATCCGAGCTGCTCAAAACCAGCTTCACGGATCATGTTGATGAGATCAACCACATCACCGTACTGAACGTTGACGCTCCCCTTGATATAAACCACCTGAGGATCGCTGGGCTTCAACCCTTTCATCCTTGCAGTCAGTTTTTCTATCAAGTTTTCTTTTCTGACCAAATCTCGACCGAGGTAATACACTCCGTCACTCGGAATCGAGATAACGATTGCAGTATCTTTCGTTATGTTCTGATCTTCCACGGGGTCCTTGCCACGAGGAAGGGTTACCGAAACTCCAGACTGCAACAATGGCGTAATGACCATGAAAATAATCAACAACACCAACATGATGTCCACCATCGGAGTCACGTTAATATCGCAGTTGAGATTCCCTCCACTCGCACCGCCTCCACCAGTTCCGCCGCCCATTCCCATATAGATAACCTCCTAACTAGGATTTGCGCTCAGTTATCTGAGACAAATCATTAACCAGTAGAAAAATCTTGTGGCTCCAACTCAGGTTGAAGGGACTTCATCCATCTTCAACCTGACCTGGATAGCAACAACTTTGAAAGTACCGGTCGCGTTATTAGTCAGGCAAAAGACTATTTTTTGCCACGCTGTTTCAGGAAATAATCCAGCAATTCTGCGGATGAATTGTCCATTTCGACAACAAAGTTATCCACTTTGCTGGTGAAGTAATTGAACAACCACACGGCAGGAACCGCCACGAACAAGCCAAACGCCGTAGTGAAAAGCGCTTCTGCAATACCGCCCGCCACAGCCGAAATACCTGAAGATTCTGCTGTGCGCATTCCCTGGAATGCAGTGATGATTCCAAACACAGTGCCAAACAATCCGACGAACGGGGCTGTCGAACCAATTGTTGCCAGACCTGAGAGTCCTCGCTTGAATTCGGCAATCTTGATCGCAGACGCTCTTTGCTGAGCACGCTTCGAAGCATCAATAATGTCTCCCGAAATGTCGTTCGACAGTTGATGCGCGCGAAATTCCTGCAAACCAGCGTTCACAACCATTGCCAGATGGCTCTTTTTGTACTTATCCGACAGAGAGATCGCTTCATCAATCTTCTGGCTCTTGAGAGAGTTCGCCACTTTGGGAGCGAACTCCCTGGATTGATTCTTCGCTGCACTGAAAGTCAGGTAGCGTTCAACCATGATGGCAATGGACCAGATGGACATAATCAGCAAGATAATGTTGACTGCAATGGGAACAGGTCCCATTGCTCTGATCATACCCATGATCGAAAAATCTACGGCCTGGGCGTCGCCCCCTTCGGACAAAACAAGAGCGAATGAATTAACTGCCAACCAAATTTGGCTAAGCAAAATCGTCATGATGTCGAAAACCTCCAATAGTGGTTGCTGAAAAATTGAACAAACTGTGCTACTTGCTCAGTCACTTGAACCAAGCGAGGCTCGCAAATTAGCATTGAAAACAGGCAGTTTTACCTGCATTGGACACGTCAACAAAGGAAAAGTTCCCAAATAAAACAAGAAAGAACTCTAGCTATTGCAACGTAAAGTTGAATGTCAAAACACCTTGAACTTTGACAGGAACACCTGAAAGCTCGGTCGGCTTGAACACCCATTGCCTGGCTGCCTGTACTGCAGCATCTCGCAGCAATGGATGACCACTCACAACTTGAGCATCAATTACGCGCCCATCTTCTGAAATGGTAACTTGAACCTGTACAGCGCCTGCGGCGCGAGCTGCTTTCGCAATTGGCGGATATGCCGGAGCGGGTTTCTTGATCGCACTTCCCTGCAAGACTCCACCTGAAACGTTAATCTTCTTTGGAACAGGCGTCGGCTCAGGTGTTGGCTTGGGAGGCGGTGGTGGCGGTGGCGGCGGAGCGTCATCTCCCTTGGAGCCTACAACTCCACCGGGAACTCCACCAGTGACCCCACCAGGAACCCCACCAGGAACCCCTTGAGATACAGCCGTCACGACCGGTCTTGATTGAACCGTTGTTGGATCCGGGATTTTCTCAGGTGGCTTTATAGGTGCAGAAAAGGTCGTCACTTCAGGAATGTTGCGAACTACTACCTGCTGTGCCGCCGGAGGAGGCGCAGCAGGAGGCGGTGGTGGAGCCAGCATTGATGAAACATCAAGCGCATCAACTAAATTCGGATTCATCCAAACAATAGTGCCGACAGCCACACTAACCAACCCTACAACATAAATCAGGGTCGTCACGAGCATAAATTTGCCGGTGCGAACGTTATCCTGGCCGTGCTTAGCCGATTCAACTAAACTATCAAACATGGCTTTAAGCCCTCCATTGACATCTTTGCCGACAGGTCAAACAAAACCAAGCCTCGCAAATACCGAGCCTGCTGAAGCAAATGAATAGAGCAATTACAGCCAATCATCTATTCATCAATCGGTACAAGTGAAACTCATTGATTCGTGATCAACGACACTCTTTAATTGAAATACAAAATTTTATTTTATTGATTGAGACGAACTGCCTCAAAACCGAGACCACTGACCAGCGAATAGCTTGAAACCCGAAACTGGTTTCACACACTTGGGAGTTGAACAAGAGCAGTCTTGGGAAACAACTGCGCCCAGTTCATCGTTCCTCGCACAAGTGACAAAATGAACTTGATCGTTCTGCGTTGATAAGTGACAACCTTGAATAAATCGAATTTTGACGGGTCAGCAACGATTCGGAGTCTACTATCTGGGTAAACATTCGTCAAGATGTGTTACCCAATTTTGTTTTACCAAATTGCCGCTTCGTTTTTTCCCGATTGTCAGACTTGTTTCTCGAATAATATCAGCTTAAAAATTTATCTGCTGAGCAACACAATAGACAGTCAGACTTGTTTACTTCCCTTTTCTGCGCAATTTTCGCGGTGAAGTAGAGACTCCAGCAGCAGCCAGCATTTCAGGCGTTACTCCCGCAGAGGATGTGGTCAATGAATCGCTGCTGCCGGATGTGGAATTGGTAGCACGAGATGGCCCAATCACCTTTTCAGCCCTCTTTTTCGATCTCCAATTTTCCCACCAAAGCATGAATGGGCTGGCGATATACATGGAGGAATAAGTGCCGATCAGAATTCCGATGAATAAACACCAGGAAAAGCTCCTCAATACTTCTCCACCAAAAACCAGCATTGCGCAAACAGTCAGGAATGTCAGTCCTGAAGTGATGATAGTACGGGACAATGTTTGATTAAGCGCATCATTGGCCAGCTTCTCAAGACCTTCTCGACGTTTTGTCTTCATCATTTCGCGCACACGATCAAAAATCACGATCGTGTCATTCATTGAGTACCCAACCAAGGTCAACAATGCAGCGACTACCGTCAAATTGATCTCCCACTGCATGATCGAGAAAATTCCGAGCGTAACCAACACATCATGCACGACGGCAATTACGGCTCCAATTCCAAAGCCCCAGGATTTGAAACGAAACGCCACAAACACCAGCATGGCTATACAAGAAACGAGCGTGACCACAATTGCGCTATTCCGCAAATCAGCTCCTACCTGCGGGCTGACGGCTTCTGCACTTTTGACGGCAGCAAATCCTGCAAAAAACTCTTTATCAAGGGATTCGCCAATTTGAGGCGGAACGCCATTGATATTCTTGACTTCACTCAGGTCAGCAATCAGACCGGAACGTGTTATTTCGCGGTAATCAATAATGGCACGCGCCGCTTCCTCAGCGCTTTGCGGATCCAGATTGGCCTTACCAATCAACTCTGATTTCAGGTTGTCACTGCCAATCGTGTTGATGTCAACCTTGCCTTGAGTTGAAGCGTCATTAAACGTTGCCAGAGCAGCCAGAATTTTCTGTTTTCCAATATCTGCATCACTTAACGCTTTGGCAGCGGTTTCAGACTGTCCTTGCTGACGCTCCACCTGAACCAGGTTCGGAAGGCGAACAAGAATTTCATTCTTAGGAGCCTGACCAATTTCATCCGTGACCGGCTGGATGATGATTTTGGGGCCTTCGATTCCCTGTTTTTCCAACGCCTGACGCAGGACACTTGGATTGGGAGCGGATTTGAATTTCACTGTCGCCAGCGTACCACCAGCAAAATCAACGCCCAAATTGAATGGGGATGTGTGATCCTTGCCATCAAGGGCGCGATAAAACACAGATACCAAACCAGCCAGAATCAATAACCAGGACAAGCCGATGAAAATCTTTTTTTTGCCCAGGAAATCGTAATTTGCGTTCTTAAAAATTTCGATCATAACTTTGCCAAATAATTAGATGCTTAGCGTTTCAGATTTGCGTCCGCCACGGCTCAGCACCCAGAAAAACATAGTGCGCGAAACGTAAACCGCCGTAAACAGGTTTGCGAGCAGACC
This sequence comes from uncultured Heliomicrobium sp., assembly GCA_964470555.1. Classification (GTDB taxonomy): domain Bacteria; phylum Acidobacteriota; class Blastocatellia; order RBC074; family RBC074; genus RBC074. The sequence goes on along the minus strand of CAYYDG010000042.1, from coordinate 23,542 downwards.
TATGGTCAGCGTCACAGCAAACCCCCGAACAGGACCGGTTCCGAAGATATAAAGAAATGCGGACGACACAATGGTGGTCACGTGAGTGTCAATAATCGTGACCAAAGCTTTATTGAATCCGGTATCCACAGCAGAGGAAACAATTTTTCCGGCGTGGAGTTCTTCGCGAATGCGCTCGAAAATCAGAACGTTCGAGTCCACCGCCATACCAATCAACAAAATCACGCCGGCGATCCCCGGCAAGGTCAATGTAGCGCCGAACAATGCCATCCCTGCAAGCAGGATGACAAGGTTCAAAACAAGAGCGACAAACGCGTTGACACCGGACAACTTGTAATAAAACAGCATGAACAGAACCACTATGCCAAGTCCCACGATAGACGCCACAATTCCCTGTCGAATCGAATCCGCCCCAAGCGATGGCCCTACGGTCCGCTCTTCAATATAGGTGACTTTGGCAGGCAATGCCCCAGACCGCAACACCAGACCAAGATCTTCAGCTTGCTGCTGCGTGAAGTTGCCTTCGATCTGACCGCTGTCAGTGATTTTATTTCGGACTACTGCAACACTGCGAATTTCGTTGTTCAGCACCACGGCCAGATAATTGCCGATGTTGCTTTCCGTCCAGGCGCCGAATTTTTCAGAGCCGCCGGGTTTCAAAGAAAACGCGACGTAAAAGCCAAAGCCCTGCTGGTTGGGAACGCCGCGAGCTTCGCGCAAATCGCCGCCATCAATCACCGGCAGCTTATCAACAATGTAAAATCCTGTATCAAGAGTGCCGTCTGCCTGTTTTTCTTTATACGGCAATACTTCTTTATTCGCGTCCCCGGCCAAAGAGACGTTTGCTTCTTCAACCGTGGCAAATCTCTGCCCATTGGCGGCTCGGATTTCAAGCCGGGCATCGGTCTTGAGCAGTTCCTTCACGCGCTCCGGATTATCCACGCCGGGCATTTGCAAAAGAATTTGATGATCCTCTTCCCTGCCACGAAGTTGCACCGTAGGTTCGGCGACGCCAAATTGATTGATGCGCTGTTCAATAATCGTTTTGGCCTGTTCGGTGGCATCCTTGCGAATCTGATTGGCGTAACGATTGGTGAGCCTGAAAGTGACGGAATTGTCACTCGTGGAATAATCCCAACCGTCTTCCGGCATGAAGGTAAAAAACTTTTCCCTGATTTTATCGTGGTCGGCTGGATTGGCGTTTTCGACAACAATTAACCCAGGCGCGGCGGCCTTGATGTCTGAGTATTGAATGCCGTCCTTTTTCAGGTCGTCTTTCCCTTTTTGGACGTTGTTATTGGTCATCGCCGTGATGGCTTCATCAGCCTGCACCTGCATCACCAGATGGGTGCCACCTTTAAGATCAAGTCCCAGCCGAATGTTTTCCCCCAGGTTTTGTTTGAGCTTGGCTGGTGAGAAAAAGTCACTCGCGCCTTTGGCATACCCTTTTGGCTTGTTCCAGGGGCCAAACAAAATGACCAGACAGCCAATGGTGACAATTGCGATAATGATTCCACGAGTACGAAGATTCTTGTTCATAAAACTGTAACGCGTCGCCGGCTATGGAATTCAAGCCTTTGAGCAAATCATATTGGAGTTCAGAGTTGTTCAGCTTTTTTGTTCAGGAATATCCTGAAGTCCAGAAATTGCCGTTCGTGCGACTTCAATGCGGACATTTTCAGCAATCTTCAACTGAACCGTGCGTTTGTCTTCCCGCACGCTGATGATCTGTCCGTAAATACCGCCGCTGGTCACGACTTTATCACCAGCTTTCAGATTGTTGAGCATATCGTCCACGGCTCGCTGCCGTTTGCGCTGCGGAACGATGATCAAAAAATAAAACAACACGAAGACCAGAACCATCGGAATCAGCATTCCGAAAGCACTGCCTCCTTGCTGAAAAGCCAAAAACAAGGCGAACTGTTGTGACATGACCAGGGCGGGCTTCAACCTTCTTTGAAAGATGTTTGTCTCGCGGTGAAGTTCATCACTTTGAAATTATGCGAGACGCGGCGGCTCATTCTTCATTTGAACTGCTTCTGTACTTGTTCAGGAAGCTTGTGCGAAAGGAAGTGAACTCACCGAGCGCGATACTTTGCCGTATGGATTGCATGCTGTCAAGATAGAAGGCCAGATTGTGAGCCGAGCAAAGCGTTGATGCCAATATCTCTCCGCAATTCCACAAATGACGAAGATAAGCCCGCGAATAACGGCGACAAACCATGCAATTGCAATCTTCATCGAGCGGCCTTGAGTCGGCAGCAAACCGCGCATTGCGAATGTTCAACTTGCCGCGCGAAGTGAACACCTGACCATTGCGTGCATTCCGCGTCGGCATGACACAATCGAACATATCCACTCCACGAGCCACGCATTCGATCAAATCTTCCGGCGTGCCAACGCCCATCAGATAGCGAGGCTTGTCCGACGGGAGCTGCGGCGCAACGAATTCCGTAATGTCATACATCTGCGACTTCTCTTCTCCAACGCTCAATCCGCCAATGGCATAACCTTCAAAGCCGATTTCGACCAGTTGCTCCAAACTCTGACGGCGCAAATCCGGATACACACTTCCCTGATTGATTCCAAAAAGCGAAGGAGATTTTCCGGTTGAAAGCGGCGTGTCTTTCAACCGATCAAACTCGGCCCGTGAACGCTTTGCCCAGCGCGAAGTCAGTTCCAACGAATCCTTTGCCTGTTTTTCAGTTGCCGGAAATGGCGTGCATTCGTCAAAACACATGACGATGTCCGAGCCGAGCGCGTGTTGAATCTGCATGGAAACTTCCGGCGAAAGAAACCGTTTGGAACCGTCCAGATGAGATCGAAACTCTACGCCTTCTTCCCGAATTTTCCGCAAATCGCCGAGGCTGAAGACTTGAAAGCCGCCGCTGTCAGTCAAAATCGAACGCGGCCAGGAAATAAACTTGTGCAATCCGCCAAGCTGACGAATCGTCTCGTGGCCGGGCCGTAAAAACAGATGATAGGTGTTGCCTAGAATGATTCGCGCATCAAGTTCTTCCAACATTTCCTGCGTGAGCGCCTTGACTGTTCCCGCAGTTCCAACCGGCATAAACACCGGCGTTTCGATCTCGCTGTGAGCCGTCTTGATTAGTCCTGCGCGCGCCTGAGTTTGTGTATCTCGATGCTCAATTTGAAATGTAAGCCCCAACTTCTCTCCTCACCTGATCTTTTGATAAAGCCGTTTGGAATCCTTTGACCCAACGATCATCAACGCCTTTCCAATAATGTTTTCGCGCGGAACCGTTCCCCAGTACCGACTGTCCATGCTGTTATCACGGCAATCGCCCAGCACAAAATATTGACCAGAAGGAACCTCGAATTCTTCAATAACTCCGAATTTCATCACGCCTCGCAGTTCAAAATCCTCTGCTTCTTGCTGACGATATTTGTCGTAATAAACGCGATAGGGGCCATCGGCGACTTCGACGGACAATTCCTTTGCAGCGTTAGTATTGATCTCCGGTCCGATTTCGACGAGCGTCCGCGCCTCGGGCAATTCCTGCCCATTGATAAAAACCTTCATTCCGCGAACCTGAATTTTGTCTCCCGGCAATCCTACGACTCGCTTCAAATAAGAGGTTTTCGGATCAGGGGGGAATTTGAACCAGATGATGTCGCCCCGTTTCACTTCGCCAACAACCAATGAACACAGGACGCTTTCCCCCGCAATGATCGTATTGGACATGGAGGCAGTCGGAAATCTGACAATTCTGACGCTGAAAAAGGAAACAACACCCAGCATCAAAAAAACGACACCCAAGACTCCCGCAATCACCAAAAGAATTTTCGCCCGCTTTGTCATTGGCTTACCTCTTCGGCTTATCTCTTTTTCTGGCCACCTTTTTGTTTGACTCGGATCGGCGTGGCGAAAAAGTCGAAGTTTTCACGCAGCCGATTAATCAAATATCGCTCGTAGGAAAAGTGAAACGGTTTCGAGCTGTTGGTGAACAGCACAAACGTCGGCGGGCGAATGCCGGCTTGGGTGATGTATTTGACCTTCAGCGGGCGTTTGGCCGAACTCAAGCCTTTGGGCTGTTCCAGATATTCGGCATAAAACTGGTTCAGTTCCGCCGTCGGAATTCTCAAGTTTCGGGCGGCGTTAGCTTTGGCGATCAATTCCGGCAAGCGAATGACGCGCTGGCCGGTCAAAGCCGAAATCGTGATGATCGGCGCATAATCCAGAAACTTCATCGCGTCGCGGATTTTTTCTTCTGTTCGGTAAACCGTGTTGGTGTCTTTTTCGATGGCGTCCCATTTGTTGACCAGCACGATCAACGAGCGCCCTGATTCGTGTGCATAACCGGCGATGTTGGCGTCCAAAGCCGTCACGCCTTCGATGGCGTCAATGACCATCAGCACCACGTCGGCGCGTTCGATGTGTTTGCGAGCCATAACGACGGACAACTTTTCCGCCATTTCATTGGTTTTGCCCTTGCGACGGATTCCGGCCGTGTCCACAAATCGCAGCTTGATCGGTTTGCCGTCTTCGCCTGTGGTTTCAAAAACGCTGTCTACGGCGTCGCGCGTCGTGCCTGGAATCGGCGAAACGATGACCCGTTCCTGGCCGAGCAATTTATTGATCAACGACGATTTTCCGACATTAGGGCGTCCGATGATGGCGACATTGATTTCGTCATTTTTCTCTTTGCGAAATTCGACGACCGGCAAGCGCTCAATAATTGCATCCAGCAAATCGCCAAGACCTGCGCCGTGTTCTGCGGAAACCGGAAAGACCTCATCGTAGCCAAATTGATGAAATTCCGCCGCGTGATCTCCAACGCGAGTCGTATCTGATTTGTTGGCAACAATGAAAACGGGTTTGTTCAGCGTCCGCATCATTTTTGCCAGTTCTTCATCCAGCGAAGTCATCCCTTCGCGCACATCCACCACAAAGAGCAATAAGCTGGCTTCGCCAATCGCGGCCTGAGCTTGTTTGAAAATATTGGCCGGAATGATCGCTTCGTCGTCAGGGACGATTCCGCCGGTATCTACCACTCGAAACATGCGATTTTGCCATTCCGCCTGACCGTAAATCCGGTCGCGGGTAATGCCCGGCAAATCACCGACAATCGAGCGCCGCGAACCAATCAGCCGGTTGAACAGTGTGGATTTTCCCACGTTGGGCCGACCGATAATGGCCACCAACGGAACAGACAAATCTTCATTCTCTTCTGCTTCCGCCGCCAACAATTCGCCGACTGAATTTTGTGACACATCTTGCTCCATAATTGAAACCGTTGCTGCCTCTGAACAAACCATGAAACCGAAACTAAGTTTTGAAAGTCCAGTAGCATAGAGAAAGACATAGAGGCTGACAACTGATCCTTTTTTGTTCAGCCGAAATGAAGCGAAACGGATTTTAGAAGAACAAGGAGACGTTAAATGCGGAAACTAATTTTTGGATTGATGCTGACTGCTTCGTTGGCAGCGTCAGCCTTCGGCCAGGATGCCAAAGCCAAAGCCGAAGAAATTCTCAAACAAGCGCGCGCAGCCATTGGCAGCGAATCGAAATTCAAAGGACTGCAAACCTTGTCGGCACAAGGAACAGCCCGAAACACATTTGGACAAAACCAAATTGAAAGCGAACTGGAACTGGAATTTTCTATGCCTGACAAAGTTCGCATCTCCAACATTTCTCCACAAGGTACACGAATCCGCACCTACAACGCTGGCACGATCTGGAGTGATTTCATTCCTGGAGTCGGCGTTGGCGGTTTTGGTGGTCCCGGCGGTGGACGTGGCGGCAACGTTTTTATGGGTGGTGGCCCAGGCGGACCTGGCGGAGCGAACAATCCGATGGCCGCCTATTTTCAAACCCAGCAACGCCGAGAATACATTCAAATCCTGATGGCGTGGTTTCTGGCTCCTCCAGCGGGAACGACATTCACATTTGTCGGCGAAGCTCCCGGCCCGGAAGGTTCAAAACTGAACGTGATTGACGCCAAAACCACGGATGGAATCACCACGCGACTGTATTTCAACCAGGAAAATCATCAACTGATCGGTTTGAGCTACAAGGCAAAAAGCATGCGAATGGGCATGGGCAACCGTGGCCCCGGTCAGGGTGGTGGTCAAGGCCGACAAGGTCAGCCTGGCGGCCAGGGTGGACAAGGCGGTCAACAAGGACAACGCCGCGAACCTACGCCGGAAGAACTAGCTCAGCGCGAACAGCGGATGAAAGAAATGGCCGAAGCCTTCGAGAAATCTCCGGACGTGGATTACCGCTGGGCATTCAGTGATTACAAGAGCGTCGGCGGATTGAATCTGCCGCACCGCATGACCAAGATCGAAGCGGGTACCCCCAATGAAGAATGGGAAATCAGCAAATATAAAGTGAATCCCAAAATGGCTCCGGATCGGTTTGAGAAGAAAGAGAAACCGCAGACTCCCGCCAATTAACTCCGTCAGAAAAACCGAAAATGGCTGCTTCTTAAAAACCGAAACCGCAGAGAGTTTTTATGCTCTCTGCGGTTTCGGTTTTTAACGATTCGATTTAGCTCGATCTGGTTATCTCAGTCGTGGTACGTGAACAGTAAACGGCACGGTGATGATTTTGTCTTTGCGCTGGAATTGCGACCAGATGCGGTAATTGCCCGGGCGCGGGAAAAATGTGTCGAACACGACATCGGGCTTACACGGCAACTTGGCGCGTTCTTCCTCACTCAGTTCTTCTGGAACCATTTCGGTCGGATGCGAATGCAGATAATCGGTCGCGTCTTCGCTGAGAATCAGCGTGTGTCCCCAAGCTCCCAGATAAGGTTTCAAATCATCAACCGGCTTGCCAGTTTTTTCGTCAACCAGATGGTAATGCAATTCGGCGGATTTTCCTGAAAACGGTTCTGCGGGATCGAATTTCAATTCAAACCGGGTTCCATCCACAACTCTGACCAGTTTGTCGCCGACCGGTTTATCGGGAACCAGTTGAGCGAACGACGATAAGAGATCGCCTTTGAATCCCGCCGTCACCAGATTGTGATGCGTCACCTGTGGCGTGCCGCCTTCAGGGAAAAAGTCGCAGAAGATTTTGTAATATCCGGCCTTCGGCAAGTCGGTCACTATCGTGAAACTGCCGTCAGGCTGTTTGTCGGGGTGAATGTGCTGAAACTCTTCAAAATCCTGGCTGACGACAAACAGATGAAACGGCATGTCGTGCAGGATATTGAACTGCTTGACCTGCTTGCCGGTCGTGGGATGAAAGACCGTGAATCGGAACTTCGCTTTTTGTCCGGCTCGCGGAGGCGAAGGATTGGTTTGAATCCGAACGACAAAATCGCTGGATTCTGGCGGAGCCGCTTTGACCAGTTTCATTTTGCATTTAGGACAATTTTCCTGCTTGTTGGACACCACGTCCGGGTGCATAGGGCAAACATAAAAACTGTCGCTGCTGAGCGTTCCGGCTTTGGTAGCCACCAACTTCATATTGCACTTCTGACAATTGCCGGGAACTTTGGAACTGACGTCGGGATGCATCGGGCAGACATACACGATCTGTTCCGGCGGTTGAGGGTCTTGCCCAAACGCCGAAAAACTCAACGAAGCAAACGCGAATCCACCTGCCAAAAACTGCCTGCGATCACTTTTCATAACAACCTCGAACAACTCACGATTTCGCGACTGAGCGCAACCACTGCTGCAATTTCTCCATGTCTTTCGCCACCGTGCGCGCGCCGGCAAATAGTACAGCGGCCAAAAGCAGCGAAACAACCGGCGCGACATAAAACGCGCTGTGCAATCCAATGGCACGGAACGATTCCGCCATCGTCGTAGCGCCAGCATCCATCATCGCCTGTTTGGCGAAATGATCGCTTAAATTGCCCAGAATCTTTGCGCCAAAGGCTCCGCCCAGTAGATACATGGCAAAAAAGTAAAGCGCCATCGCCGTGCCGCGCAGCCCCGGTTCGACCACGTCCTGCACCACCGGATAAACGGCAACGTAATACACGTAAATCAACATCCAGCCGATGCCCATCAAAATCATAAAGCTGGTGAGCGAACCTTTGGGACGTTCCAGCGCCAGATAGATACACGGCGTGGAAATCAACAGCGCCCAGGCAGACAAAAGCATTCGCCCGTTGGCGCTCTTTCGGCGAACCCAGTCGGCTGCCAGACCGCCACCCAACAATCCGACCACGCCGACCGCGCCGAGCACCAGCGCCGAAACGTATCCGGCATCGGCCACGTCCAACCCGTGATAACGCCCCAGATAAAGAGGCATAAACGAATTGACGGCATAGGCGTTAAAGTTGTGCAGCGCTCCTGACAGAATGATCCACCACATGGTCGGAATGCTCAGCACGCGACGATAAGGTTCCCAACCTTTGTGATTTTGTTGTTCGATTTTGACGGCTTCGGTGGCGCCGCGTTTCGGCTCTTTGATGAAAAACGCCAGCCCGGCCAGTATCAATCCCGGAACCGCCGCAATCAACAACGTCATGCGCCAGCCGTAATTTTTGGCAATCACTCCGCCGAAAGCATTGCTCAGCGTAATTCCAATCGGCAATCCGAGCATGAAAATCGCCGTTGCGCGCGCGCGTTTGTTGGCCGGATACAAATCGCCGATCAGCGAATTTCCCGCTGGCGAACAACTCGCTTCGCCAACGCCGACGAACATTCGCGCGACAAACAACGAAGCGTAATTCCATGCCGCCGCGCCCGCCGCCGTGAACAAACTCCAGGCCGCCACGCCAATGCTCAGAATTCGAGTCCGATTGCCGCGATCCGCCCAACGTCCCAACGGAACGCCCACCGCCGCGTAAATCAGCGTAAACGCCATGGCCATGTTGCCGAAATCAGAATCGGTCAACTTGAATTCATCAATGATCGGTTTGCCGACGGAAGCAGCAATCTGCCGGTCAAAAAAATTCATGGTGTTGATGGCGAATAACACCGTCAGCGCATACCAGGCTTGTTTCTCAGTCGTTTGATTTTGTTCCATGGTGCTTTTAGTCATTAGTGGATGGAGCTTGGCAGCCGGTTGTCGGCAAGGACTCGGCAACCGATTACCGACAAATTCAGATCGCTACTTGCCTTTGAAATTCGGTTTCCGTTTTTCGAGAAAAGCAGAAACGCCTTCTTTGAAATCTTCGGAGTGAAAGCAGACGCCTTGATTGACGGCTTCGAAGTCCAGCGCTGCGGCCAGATCGAATTGGGCAGATGCGTTCAACGCCGCTTTGATTTTCGCCAGCGCAAGACCGGGCGATGCGACCAGCTTGCGGGTCAATTCGTCAACCGCGTCATCCAGCTTGTCCACAGAAACGACACGGTTAATCAATCCCATTTCGAAAGCCTGTTGCGAAGAAATCGGTTCGCCGAGCGCCATCAACTCAAACGCCCGGCAATAACCGACTGCGCGCGGCAGAAAGTAAGTGCCACCTCCGTCGGGCATCAACCCGATTTTGACGAACACCTGTCCGAAAAACGCTTGATCCGAAGCGACTATGAAATCCGCCGCCAGCGCGTAATTGCAACCGACTCCGGCGGCGTGACCGTGAACGCGCGCGACAATCGGTTTCGGCAAATCGCGCATCGCTTGAATTCCGGGATTGACTCCGGCGCGCAAACTGGCCGTGACATCTTCGGTCGCTTCCCCGTTGCCAAATCCCTGCACATCGGCTCCGGCGCAAAACGCATCGCCTGCGCCGGTCATGACTATGACTTTGGTTTCGTCCGTGGCAGAGCGTTTGATTTCGTCGCCAATGAATTTGAAGGCTTCAAAATCCAGCGCGTTGCGACGTTTGGGATTGTTGAACGTAATCCGTTTGACGCCGTTTTCCAGCGAGACCAGCACTTTGTCTGACACTGCCGACTCTCCTTGTCTATTGAGTTGTGTTGAAAAAAAAGGTGGAACGAAAAGCGGGCGCATTCTGGCTTAGCGGACTGAGTTTTACAAACCAAATGCCGGATGGCTGAATATACGGCAAAAGGACTGATTGATTCCGACTTTATTGATACATCTTCTGGAAGCGCCGCGCGCGTAATAAACGGCAAGTGTTCTTGCAGCATCCGCAGCTTGAGAGCGAATACTGATGAATCGAAACGACAACATCTCAACAACTCAAACCGTATTGCATTGCCCTGACCTGGCTGAAGCCATGGAGTTTTTCACCCACCGGCTGGGTTTCCAATTGGAAATGATTGTTCCCGCAGATGCTCCGCGCGCGGCTGTGGTGTCGGGACAAGGAATTCGTTTGCGACTGGAATTGGATGAACCGGAAAAGCCGGCATCACGCCAGGCGGGGAAACTTGTCATCAGTCGTATGAACTCCGACTGGCACATTGGACGAGCCGGAATGCAATACCGCGATCTTATTCCAGGCAGGCTGGGCGGACGCTTTATCGCTTCGCACATTCGCATTCCTGAAGGCGGCGAAGTCCCTGATTACGTCCATTACCACAACGTCCGTTTCCAGATGATTTATTGCAAAGCCGGTTGGGTGCGTGTGGTGTACGAAGATCAAGGCGAACCGTTCGTGCTTCAACCCGGCGATTGTGTGTTGCAACCGCCGGGAATTCGCCATCGCGTATTGGAAGCTTCGACGGGATTGGAAGTCATCGAAATCGGCAGCCCGGCAATTCACGAAACTTTCGTTGAGCACGAACTGCAACTTCCCACCGGGCAAGTCTTGCCCGAACGGTTATTCGGCGGGCAACGCTTCGTTCGCCACATTGCCAGCGAAGCAACTTGGAAGATTTCGCCGATTGCCGGTTGTGAACTGCGCGATACGGGAATTGCGACGACTACTAATGGCTTGGCCTCGGCGCGCGTGCATAGGTTTGCGGCTCAGGCTTCGGCTAGCAGACATCAACACGATGGAGAATTTCTGTTCCTGTTTGTGCTGAACGGGGCGATGGATTTTGAGAGCCAGGCGGAAGGCTGTCAGCAATTGACCTCAGGCGATTGTTTTGTGATTCCGGCTGGGATGGAGTTCACCTTGCGAGCAGGCGAAAAGCTTGAATTGCTGGAAGTGAGTTTGCCTGCTGATTTGTTGGTTGAATAAGCAGAAAACTCATTCACCGCAGAGAACGCAGAGGCAGCACAGAGGCTTTGGCTGGTTTCTCTGCGTAACCTCTGCGATCTCCGCGCCTCTGCGGTGAAAGAAAAATTTCAACCCTTTTGGCTTTTCAGCGAAGAAGACGGGCACAGAGATTCCAGCGAACATTCCGCGCAATTCGGTTTGCGCGCTTTGCAGACGCGGCGACCGTGCCAGATCAGCCGATGCGAAAAATCAATCCATTCCTTTTTCGGCAACAACTCCATCAAATCCTGTTCGATCTTTTCGGCGTCCTTGTGTTTCGTCAATCCAAGCAGTTGGGTCAGCCGCGAAACGTGCGTGTCAACGACAACTCCAGTGGGAATGCCAAAGGCCGTTCCCAAAACGACGTTCGCGGTTTTGCGGCCAACGCCAGCAAGCTTCGTCAGCTCTTCGAGAGTGCGCGGAAGTTCACCGTTGTGTTTTTCCAGCAGCAATCGAGCGGTCGTTTGAATGGATTTGGCTTTGTTGCGGAAGAAATTGACCGAGTTGATGTCATGCTCAAGCTCTGCCGGATCGGCATTGGCGTAATCGGCCACCGTTGGGTATTTTCGGAACAGTGTTGAAGTCACGATATTGACTCGTTCGTCCGTGCATTGCGCGGACAAAATCGTGGCGATCAGCAATTCAACCGGGTTCGAATGATTCAATGCGCAGGTGGCGTCCGGATAGGTTTTCTTCAACGCGCGGACGATTTGCTGCGCGCGAGTTTTAAGTTGCTCTTTAGTTTCCTTCATTTCGTCGAAATCCTGTCAGCGTTTTTACTAAATTGTGATGGCATTCGGTCCTATGACAGCCCGCTAAGGCGGTCAAACCATCGAAAATGAGGCTGTTCCCATTGAGAGAAGATTAATTACAAAGTTGCAGCATGATTTCCTAGCGATGAGTATAATGCGCCCGTTTCAAAGCAAAGCAATTATAACAACTTATGACTTTGGATTAAGCCAGCAGTATTGCCAGTCAGATTTGACGGCGTAAAATGTTCGAGCAGAAATTCGGTTCAGTGAAAATTCAAAAGAGTTTTCTGTAAGGAGATTTAGCAATGAGATTTTCGGAAAAATCGCTCACTGGTTGCGGTGTCGCAATGAGTTTTCTGTTGCTTGCAGCCCCTGTGTTCGCCCAACCCAGTTCCCAGAAACCTTCCGCCAAACCATCCGCCGCGAAAGCCAAGCCGCTTGACGAAAAAGAAAACCCTGAAATGATCGGCAAGCGAAACATCAATAAACATCAGATCAACTTTTATTCGATAGACAAGGAAGTCGGCATCGGACGCCAGTTTTCTCAGGAAGTGGACCGTTCCGCCAAACTGGTCGAAGACCCGATCATCGTCGAATACATCAACAAAGTTGGCCAGAATCTGGTGCTGCATTCCGACGCGAAAGTTCCGTTTACGATCAAAGTTATTGACGCTGATGAAGTGAACGCTTTTGCTTTGCCGGGCGGATTCTTTTACGTGAACAAGGGGCTGATTCTGGCGGCTGACAACGAAGCTGAACTGGCCGGGCCGATGGCTCACGAAATAGCGCACGTCGCCGCCCGCCACGGAGTCGAGCAGGCATCGAAAGGCGAAATCGTCAACTGGAGCACCCTGCCCTTGATTTTTGTCGGTGGATGGGGCGGCTTTGGCGCGCGGCAGGCGGCCAGCATTTTCATTCCGGTTGGCTTTTTGAAGTTTTCGCGCAATGCCGAATACGAAGCCGATATGTTGGGCGTGCAATATCTGTGGGCGACAGGATATGACCCGCACGCGATGGCGACATTCTTCGAAAAACTCCAGGCGCAGGAAAAGAAAAAACCGGGCACGATGAACAAAATCTTCAGCACTCACCCGGTGGTCGGCGAACGAATTGAAAGAGTGAACGCTTTGATTGCGCGCTTCCCGGAACGCAGCGAATACACGATCAATACTTCAGAATTCCAACAGGTCAAAAATCGCCTGATTTCATTGACCAACGCTCGCGCCACTGGCGGGCGTGCCGGAGCTTCGGAAGCAGACAACAAACGCCCGACCTTGAAACGTCGCCAACCCGGCGCTCCCGGAGAGGGTGACGCCAGCACGACCGGAACGGAATCAGCCGATCCCAAAGAGCGTCCAACGCTTCGCAAAAGCGGCGAAAAACCGCCGGGAAATTGATTGCACAAAGCAAGCCGTTTTTCATTCAAGCCTCTGTTTGTTGACACAATCAGGGGCTTGAATTTTTTATGTAGAAACGAATAAAAGTTCAGTTCGCCGCCAGCCGCTTGTCAATTTCCGCGCGAAGAATTTCCGCCGTCAACGTTTCGGAATCCAGCAACTGCCCATTGATGAACAAGGTCGGAGTTCCAGTCACTCCCAAAGCCTCACCGCGTCGCATGTCCGAGGCGACGACTGATTTCACAGCCACGCTGTCAAAATCCTTTTCGAACTGCTCAAGGTCCAGTTGCAATTGCAACGCGAAGTTCCGAAGAATCTTTTTGAAGTCGGTGGCGTCTTTCCACAAATCCTGGCTTTCATACAGCAGATTATGCATTTCCCAGTATTTGCCTTGCAGCTTGGCCGCCACCGCCGCTTGCGATGCCGCCAGCGCATTTGGGTGAATACGTGTCAGCGGGAAGTTGTAAAAATCCAGCCGCACCTGATTGCCATATTTTTCCTTGATCTTCTTCAGCTCCGGATGCAGCGCGCCGCAAGGCGGGCACTGGTAATCGCCGAACTCCGACAACACAACAACTTTGTCAGCTTGCCCATTCGACGGACTCGCTTCAGGCGTCGGCATATAAGTTTGGGTCTGCGGTTTTGAAGAACTGAACAACCAGTAACCGGCGACGATGGCCAGGCCGAAAACGACGCCGATGATGATAAACGGGAGATTTCGTTTCATTCCGATTCGATCCTTTGAAGTTTGTAAAAACCAGAGTCAGGAAAATTTCAGTTGCCGTCAGCAGCGGCAATTTTGGTCTTGTCAATTCTGTTCCAGTCAGGCGGTTCAACGCCCAGCAAATGATGGACGAAGAAATCGTACCGCCGTTTGTCGCCATAAGCTCCGCCTGAGGTATGTCCTGCGCCGGGCAGCATCAAAAAATCAAAACTCTTGTCGGCTTTAATCAGCGCATTGACGACTTGCATGGTCGAAGCCGGATCAACATTGGTATCCAATTCGCCCAGAATCAAAAGCAGCTTGCCTTGCAACCGATGAGCGTTATCCACGTTTGAAGCCGCTGCGTATTCAGGCCCCAACGGCCAACCCATCCATTGTTCGTTCCACCAAATCTTGTCCATTCGATTGTCGTGACAGCCGCACGATGAGACGCAGACTTTGTAAAATTCCGGGTGAAAGAGCAAGCCGCCCAGAGAGCTTTGGCCACCCGCCGATGTGCCGTAAATGCCGACGCGAGTGATGTCGTAATAGCGATACTTGGCCGCAACTGTCTGATGCCACAAGATGCGATCCGGGAATCCTGCATCGCCCAGGTTTTTCCAGGCGACATCATGAAAGGCTTTGGAGCGATTGGATGTTCCCATCCCGTCAATCTGCACGACGATGAATCCCAGTTCAGCCATTGCCTGCATCTGGCTGTAAGCGGCAAACGATTTCGGCACGAAAGAACTGTGCGGCCCGGCGTAGATGTTTTCGATGACCGGATATTTTTTCAGCGGATCGAAATTCGACGGGCGATAAATGACTCCCCAGATGTCCGTCTTGCCGTCGCGTCCGAGTGCCGTGAAAACTTCCGGCGCTCGCCAACCGGTTTTTACCAGTTCCTGAATGTCGCTGCGTTCGATTTCGGCCAATAGTTTTTTATCCGCGCAGGTTCGCAGTACGGAAATCGTCGGCAAATCCACGCGCGACCACGAATCCACGTAATACTTCATGTCCGCGGAAAAGGTCACCGAATGATTGGCGTCGGCTTCGGTCAGTGCCGTCAAACCGCTGCCGTCGAAATTGATTCGGTAATAATGAACGAAGTACGGGTCTTTTCCGGTATACATACCGCTGGCTTGAAACCAGATTTGGCGCTTTTCTTCGTCCACCTTCTCCACGCCGCGAACGACCCATTGGCCTTTGGTAATCTGGTTTTTGACCTGCCCGGTTGCGCCGTCCATCAAGTACAAATGATTCCAGTCGTCGCGTTCGGACATCCAGACGACTTCATTACCGTCGGCCAGATCAAAGCGATATTTCTTGCTGGAATATGTAAAAAAGGTTTTTGGCTCTTCGCTGATGACGGAACGTGCCTTGCCATCAACGGCGTTCACTTCGATGATGCGATACACCTGATGGCCGCGCTGGTTGTATTCAAACGTGAACGCGCGATTGTCCTTGCGCCATTCGATTCGCGTCAGATTGTACGGATTCGGAAACAGCGCGTTGTCCACCACCATCTGCTTTTTGGATTCGACGTGAAACAACACGGGCTGCGGGTGATCCAGTGCGTCGCCCGGTTTGGCGTAATCCATCGAATGATATTTCGGCTGCACCTGATCGGCAGGCGTTGATTCCACAAATTGAATTTTGCGGTTGTATCCCGGACGCACGCGATACACCGCGACCATTTTGGAATCGGGCGACCACACCAACGAAGCCAGCGCGTAATAATTCCCTTCGGAACCGTCAAAGCTCAACGCCGTGCCTTCGCGTTTGCCGTTGGGGCGCACCCAGACATTGAAATTGTTGATCCAGGCTTCCCACTTGCCATCCGGCGACACTTTCGCGTCGGTTCGTGGGAAGTTATAGCGCGGCCCAGGCAAGCCAGTGTTGAAAGTAATTCCGCCGCGGCGCTCTTCCGGCGGCAATTTTTTGACGGAATAATCCGCCAACTCACATCGCCATCGAGCATCTGTGACACTGAATTCAAAACTTTTTTCGTCATCCGCAAACGTGATTTGCTGAAATGGCAATTTCAAGGCGGAGTGCTTTTCGCCCGTCGCGGTCGAAAGCGCCGTTGCCAGCCGTTCGTGATCGAAGGCAGGTCGTTTGGCCAGCGTTTCTGCATCCACCAGCACAAATTCGTTGCCGCCAACGACTGATTTTCGATACCAGAAGCGGCTGGTTTTTCCGATCCAATTGGCGCGTTCCGGCAGATTGACCGCCTTGCCCTGCACCTTGTCTCTTAGCCCAAGGGCGCGTTCGTAATCGGCCAACGTGCCTTGCGAAACCGCCGTCGCGCTCAGCAACGACACCGTCAAAACCAGAATGGAAATCCGAATTGAAAGCATAAGCTTCATGAATGATTCCTCCAACAGTGTTTGGTGAACTTCAACTGGCCAGTTTGATGGCGACGCGGGCGAAGGCTTCGGCATAACGAGCAACGACAGCGGCGTCAACAGCGTTCGGCCAACGATCTTCGGGATGATGGAACAACGGACTGCCTGGACAGAGCAGCGACAAATATCGCCCGCCGCCGCGATGAATGTTTCCGGCTTCGCCAAACGGAACAGCGCCGCGTTGGGCTTTGTCGTTGACGGCGATTTGCGCATCAGTCAGCGCGGCGACGGCCAGCGATTCCAGTTCGTCGTCCGCCGCTTGAATGCGATTTGTCGCACCAACCGCGCCGATGTTCGCGCCAAAGTGAATCCAGGTGTGAGCCTGTTTGACCAGTTGCGGACGGTGTTCAATGAACGTTTCCAATCCCAGATGTCCGAGTTCGTGACCGCTGGACGCAACGAAAATCGCCGGGCGAGCGGGTTTGGCGGCGATCAACGCGCGCATGGTTTCCAGCCAGCAAACCAATCCGCCGCCACGTTCGCTGGTCGAATGCCACCAACCGCTGCGCGGGGTCATGGCCACCAGCGGAGCCAGTTTAGAGTTCTTGCCATTAACTGTAGCGACGACGTTGAACGCCTGCGTCCGAGTTCGTTTTACCTGCGCGACTACTTTTACAGTCGTTCCGGCTTGCGCTTGTTGCTTGAGCCATTCGCCATGTTCGCTGCTGACTTGCAAGGTCGGCGCGCCGAACGGAGTTTTGAACCACGCCCCATTGATCGCGCACAAACCGGGACGCGCGCCTTTGGCGATAACGATCAACGAATGATGGCGATTGGTTCGGCGCGTTTGTTCGTAATTCGGCGTGTATTCGGCGTTCGGCGGCAATTCCAGCAACCCTATTTCGGCGTCGCTGCCAAACATTCCCAACCGTCCGCTGTTGCCGGTCGCATCGGTAAAGGTGGCGTCGAACAAAGGCAATCCCTCGATTCGTTTTCCGCCGAGTTCGGCATAACAATCCAACGGATCAATGCGGTCGAAGGTGAATGATTCCGATTGCAGCCGAGCGCCGAGCGATTTGGCCTGTGCCGACAACCAGTCAGCCGATAGCCGGTCACCTGCCGTGCCAGTGCGATGAATTCCCTGCGCGTCGTATTGTTTGATCCAGTTCGCCGCGCGTTCTGTCGCCGCGTCACCCGGCGCAGGCCAGGCCAGGCATTTCGCGGTGGCCGCTGTGGCCGAAGTGAATTGCAGCAAAAAATTCCTGCGAGATTGCTTCATTGTCTTTGCCATAGAAACCGTGAAGTGGAGAGTTCTGCGCACAAGATGCAATTAGTTCCGTTTGGAATCAAGTCTGACAAGACCGGGAATTCCATCTTGACAGCCTGAAGCTCGCTGATTACTTTGGCGCTCGTTTGTCGTCACTGGCGTCGGAAAACACGACAAACAGTATGAGGCGAATTTGCCAAGGCGAATCTGAAACCACTTGATTCCGGTAAACGAACGACTAAATCAAACCAGAAAACTTTGAAACAGGATTTCCAGGATTTTTTTCAGGATGAACAGGTTTCAAACCACCGACACCTTGCTTGAATTGATGATCCGGTAAATCCTGTCGCAAATCTTGTTCATCCTGTCAAAAAAGAGTGTCCTAAAGTTGGTTGTTCTGATTTAGCGAGATTAGCAGTTTGCTCGCACAAGTTTTTTCAGGGCTGATGGCCAGCATCTCACCACGCAGTTTCGGTCCTAACCACCTGGCAACGAATCAGCCTCTCTATTCCTGAGATTTTCTGCAATTCAAGTTGAAATCATTTTGCCGTGAAGGTAACGGCGCGCTGCGGCGATTGTTGCGCTGTGGCGTTGGTGATGTTCAGGAGCAGGTATGCCCTTTTCTCTCCGCGCGTTGATGTCCAAAATTTCCCGATCCCATCGCCTGTGTTTTCTGCTGATGGCGGTTGCCTTGTTTGCGCTTGGTCAATGGCTGGCAGTCGGATTGGCTCAGCAGAAATCCCGCTCCACCGTTCAGCGCAAAAGTTCCGCCGGCAAACCCGGCCCGAAAAGCAAAACAGCTTCTCCGTCAAGAACGACCAACGCCCAGCAACAAATCAACGCCGATGGTTCGATCACCGCTTCGCCGTGGTTTGGCGAAGCGGGCATAGTCGAAACCACCGCCGACATCATGGAGCGCGATGCGTCACTGCAAGCCAATGGAATTCGCTCCATACGCCAGATGGAAAAAAACTCCCGGCGCGAATCTGAGAATGAACGTGAGGCAGTAGACCGAGAACATCTGCCGCAGAATCCTGAGGCTTTGCCCGGTGCGCAGTGGCCGCCTGCTGAGACAGCGGGAATGAAGGACAGAGAGAAAGAGGGACAGAAGGAAGAATCTCTCCATCTTTCCGTCTCCCCGTCTTCCCGTCTCCCTGTCACCGCTTCGCCGAGCCTCGCTTTCACTGGCGCGACGTTGACGGATACCAGCGCGTTTCCGCCCGATGCAATGGGAGCCGTCGGACCGACGCAGTTCTTGATGGCCGTCAACGGACGCATTCGCGTATTCAACAAAACCACTGGCGCGATTGGCCAGTTGAATTCCGACATTGATGTCTTTTTCAATTCGGTCAGAGCCGGAAGCATCACCACCGATCCGCGCGTTCGATACGACCGGCTGTCCGGGCGCTGGTTTATCGCCATCATCAATACGGCGCAATCCAACAATCGCATTCTGCTGGCAGTCAGCGATTCGGCGACGATCAACACGGCCACCGTCTGGACGTTTTACCAGTTTCAACACAATCTGGTTTCGCCGTCCGGCGACAACGGATGTTTCGCAGACTTCCCCACTCTGGGCATTGACGCCAACGCGCTATACATCGGGGTCAATCAGTTTTGCAATCGCGCTTTTTCCAACACCACGGCCTTTGTCATTCGCAAATCTTCCATCTTGAGCGGCGGACAAATCGTCGTTTCAGCGTTTCGCAATTTGATAGACACCTCCGGCTCTACATTGCGAAACGGCATTTTCACGCCGCAGGGCGTTGACAATTACGACGCCAATTCCACGGAAGGTTATTTCATAGGAACCGACGCCAACAGTCTTGGCCGTTTGGTCTTGCGCAGAATCGCCAATCCCGGCGGAGTTCCAGTAATGTCGGCCAACATTTATCTGAACGTGCTGGCGACTTCGCAACCGATCACGGTTCGCCACCGTGGCAACATCAACGGCGTCAACGGCAGATTGGACGCGATTGACGACCGTTTGATGATGGCGCAATTCCGAAACGGCAGCATCTGGACGACGCACAACATTTCGGTCAATAACGAAGGCACTGTTGACGCTCCGCGCACGCGCAACGGCATTCGCTGGTACGAAATCACCAACGTCAA
The DNA here is from genome assembly GCA_964470555.1 of uncultured Heliomicrobium sp. Taxonomy (GTDB): domain Bacteria; phylum Acidobacteriota; class Blastocatellia; order RBC074; family RBC074; genus RBC074. The sequence goes on along the minus strand of CAYYDG010000042.1, from coordinate 3,924 downwards.
CACCAACAGCCCCAATTTGAAACAAGCCGGAACGCTCTTCACACCAACCACTACGAACACCGAAGACGAACGAAACTATTTCATCCCGTCGCTGGCTGTTTCGGGGCAGGGCCATGTTTTGCTGGGCGGCAACACCGCCGGAACCAACGAATACATCAACGCCATGATTGCCAGCCGGCTGGCGGACAATCCGCTGGGAACGTTGCAATCGCCCGTGCCTATTACTTCCAGCCCTGCGCCGTACAATCCATCCAGCGACAGCGGCAATCAAGGTGGGCGCCGCCGTTGGGGAGATTATTCGTTCACCAGTGTTGACCCTTGCGATGACATGACTTTGTGGACTGTGCAGCAATTTGCGGACGCGGCCAATTCGTATGGCTTGCGAATGGCGAAAATTCCTGCGCCGCCACCCGCGACTCCAGCCGCAGCAAATCCGCCCTCCATCGCTGCTGGCTTGAGTTCCGTCAATGTCACAATCACTGGAATTTCTGCCGAAGGCAGTGGATTTTTCGATCCTGGCGAAGAATTCAGTTGCCGATTGCGCGCACAGGTCAGCGGCGGAGTCACCGTCAACAGTGCCAGCTATCTGAACCCGACAACCATACAATTGAATCTTTCCACGGTGGCGGCCAGCGCTGGAACGAAAACCATCAGCATCACCAATCCGGATGGCCAGACGGCAACCGGCGTCAACATTTTGACTGTGGGCGATTGCGCGTATGCCGTGACGCCGGGCAACACTTTGTTTTCAGCCTCGGGCGGAACGGGAACGATCAGCGTCATAACGGCTGCGGCATGCGGATGGACGGCAGTCAGCAATTCCAGTTTCATCACCATCAATTCCGGCGCGGTCGGCAGCGGAACAGGAGCGGTCAGTTTCACCGTTTCCCCAACCAGCGGCTCGGCTCGCACCGGAACTCTGACGGTTGCCGGGCAGACGATAACCATTTCTCAAAACTTCGGCAGCGGCTGCGCCTACACGCTGACTCCGACTACCCGAAACTTCCCTGCCAATGGAGGCTCCGGCAGTTTCAGCGTCGCCGCTGCTTCAGAATGCGAATGGACTCCGGTGGTCAGCGATTCATTCATCGAGGTTTTGTTCGCCAGCGGAACCCATGGAAACGGCTCGATCAATTTCACAGTCGCGGCGAACGAACACCCAATTCCGCGAACCGGCACGATTTCGGTCGGCGGCCAGGCATTCACAGTGACGCAAGACGCTGCGCCTTTTGAATTGTCTGTGGACGACGGCGGTTTTGAATCGGCGGCGGGCGTTTCAACAGGCGGCACATCGTTTCGAGTCAATCGGCTGACACCGATGTTTTATCCAGCGACGATCAATGCCGTTTCCATTTACTTCCCTGACAATGCCAGCGTGCGCGTAGGCGATCAGTATTCCGTCGTTGTCGCTTCCAACGCCGATGGCGATGCCAACATTGACGGCGTGACGTTTCAAACGACTGCGGCTCAGGTGCAACAGGTCGGAGCCTTCAACGTCGTCAACATTCCGCCTTTGACCATTTCGTCCGGTGATTTCGTCGTCGGCATTCGGCTGACTCAATCGGAAAACGTGTTTCCTTTCTCGCTCGATACCACCAAATCGAAAATGCGGTCTTATCGTTCGCTGGACGGCGTGACGTTTGAGCAGATTGATTCCTTCGGTTCGTTTGGCAATTACGGCTTTCGCGCGCGGTTGATGCGCCCGCCGAAATTGATTATCGCTGCCGGCGCAGAATTGGTGGCGGAAAGTTGTTTGCCCGCCAACAAGGTCATTGACCCTGGCGAAACCGTTACCGTCAATTTCTCGCTCGGCAACAACGGTTCCAGCGCAACCACGAATCTGACCGCGACACTGTTGTCTTCTGGCAACATCATCATCGGCAATCAAATCCGCAGCTACGGCGCTATGGCTCCGGGTTCGCCGGCCGTCACACGACAATTCACCTTCACGGCCAGTGGAACTTGCGGAGGTACATTGCCCGTCAGTTTGAGCCTGAAAGACGGCGCCGAAGATTTGGGCATCGTCACGTTCACGCTGACGCTGGGCGCGACAGGAACCACCGTTCGGACATTCAGCTATGCGGGCGAAGCGGTCAAAATTCCCGATGGCGATTCGCGTGGCGTTGCCTTGCCGATTATCGTCAGCGGATTTGGCAGCAATCTGGCCGACCTGAATTTCCGCATTGACGGCACGCAATGTTCTACCAGCCCCGGCGCAACCGGCGTCGGCGTGGATCACACCTGGGTTGGCGATCTGGTGTTCAGACTGACTTCGCCCGCGGGAACGACCGTGACGATCATCAGTCGTCCAGGCGGCAGCGGCAACAGCGGCAAAAATTTCTGCCAGACCTTGCTGGATGACGACGCAGCAGACGCTATGTCAATCGGTTCAATTGCCTCGAACGGCCCGCCTCCGCAAGGCCCGCCATACACCGGAACCTTCAAACCGGCGAATTCGCTTTCAGCCTTTGACGGAGAAAATCCGAACGGCACTTGGTTGTTGACCGTGATTGATTCCTTTGCCGGAGACACCGGCAGCGTGCGCGCGTTTTCTTTGCAATTGACCGGTTTCGCCTGTTGCCAGACCAACTGCCTGGACGTAGCCGGATTGAGCGCCAGCAGTGGCACTGTCGGCAGTCCAGTCACGATTACCGGCAATGGGTTCAGCGGAGTGACTGCGGTCAAATTCGGCGACGTGGCCGCGCCGTTCACAATTAACAACAACTCTTCGATCACGACCACGGTTCCCGCCGGAGCGCGCACGGCTCCGATCACTTTGAGCAAACCGGGTTGCGTGGATGCGCAGACATTGATCTTCACGACGTTTCCGAGCCTGGCGTTGACGCCTGCCGCGCTGTCGGTTTCCATAGGTGGGACGGCAAATGACATGACGGTCAATCTTGGTTACGCGCAATCCAACGGAGTCACAGTGTCTTTGACCTCGTCCAATCCAACAGTGGCGACGGTTCCATCCAGCATTGTCATTCCTGCGGGTTCAGCTTCGGCCAGTTTTTCAATCACGGGCGTGAATTCCGGCGGTTCGGTCACCATCACTGCGACATTGCCCGCCAACCTGGGCGGAACCAGCGCTTCCGCGATGATTAATCGCGTTGCTCAAGGGTATGAAGGCGACGTGGCTCCGCGTCCTTCGGGCAACAACAATGGAACGCTGACGGTTTCCGACTGGGTTCAGGTAGGCCGCTTTGTCGTCGGACTGGACGTTGCCGCCAATGGCAACGAATTTCAGCGCGCCGATGTCGCTCCGCGCGAAACGCTTGGCGATGGGCGCATCACCTTGATTGACTGGGTGCAAACCGGACGTTACGTCGCCGGAGTGGATGCCTTGCCGGTGGCGGGCGGCCCGACTTCTGCAATTTCGGGAGTTGGAGGTCAGTTGCTGGGAGTCGGGAGTTGGGAGTTGGGAGTTGGCGGAAAATCTGTTGATAGCAGAAAAACAAACTTCAGTGAGTTTACCGTACAGAACAATGACGGTTTGGTTACTGTGAAGTTGAAAGCGCTTGGCGTCGAAAATGCGCTCAGCTTCAGCCTCAATTTTGATTCCTCTGCGTGGAGATTCGTTTCGGCCAAAACCGGACGCCACACCAGACAGGCCACGTTGCTGGTCAATTCGACCGAAACCATGCCAGGTCGCATCGGTATTGCGCTGGCGTTGCCGACGGGAACAGCGCTGCGAGCAGGCGACAACGACCTTGTGGTGTTGCAATTCGTCCCGATCCGCCGAAGCCGTCAACCGCTCAATCCTGAATTCGTAGATTTCCCGGTCACTCGCAGTCTGGTTGACGGTAATGCAAATCGCCTTCGGTAATCAGACATCCCCTGACTGTAAATTTCCCATCATTTCCCACAGAGGTACTCCCTACGGGATTTTTGAAGTTATTGCTGCGTTGTAAGTTAGCAGGTCTC
>CAYYDG010000041.1:868-66358 GCA_964470555.1 uncultured Heliomicrobium sp. | reverse complement strand
ACGCGCGCCTCGTGGGGAGGCTTAGCCTCCCCGTTTTTTTGACTAAACTCGTGGAGATAGGGATGGATTTATTGAAGAAATGGGTATTCGTCTAGTTGGCATTAACTATGGTGATGTTAATAGCGATAAAATTGAAGATGCTATTATAGTTTTTTCCTTTCAAACAGGAGGATCTGCTCTGCCAAATTCTGTGTACGTTTATACTTGTTATAGCAATAAGAAGCCTATTTTATTGTGGGCTTTCTCGACAGATGATCGTGCCGATGGGGGATTGCGGGATGTGTATATTCAAAAAGATGGCATAGTCGTAGAGCGTTACAGTCCTATTGATAAAGAAGGAGATTGCTGCCCGGTGTTTTTTACGCGAGCATTTTATTCTTGGAAAGGTAATGGATTCAAAATCACTAGCAAAGAAGAACTCTTGCCCAACACTGAAAAGGCCGCAACGTTACACTTTCGATCAGATCGCCTGCCAAAGCCTTAGCCAACCAATGAACCCCAATAATGTCTATTCAAGGCATAGTTTGTATTCGTTTAAGTATCTGGAAGAAGTGCCACAAGATCAGTATAAAAGCTAGCTCCTGCCGATCACTACGCTGAAGCATAACTAGATTGAGCAGCTTTAGCGCAGTGCCATTTTCCCCGCCTTGGAGGATTCGTCGTTACTGCCTTCGCCGCCTGTCATATTCTCTAAATCGCCCAAGCCTTCTTCGGCCAACGGGCGAATCCCAAGCGAGTTGTTGTCCGGGTAAATTTCGATCAGTGCTGCGCCGGTCAGGCGGCCTTCGATCAGAGCTTCTCGGAAAGCGGGTCTTCGACGTATCGCTGCAAGGCTCGGCGCAAGGGGCACGTCGTAGCTGCGGTCGGCGCAGCTTTGTTTGACCCAGAGAAACATTTCCATCATCCACAGCCTCAAAGCGCCAGGAGTCGCCACAGGATTGCCTGCCTGATTCGGGTTTAGCTGTAAGCGGACGGCTCAGCTATAATCCGCCTCCCTTTTATGACTCTGGTTCTGATCAAAATTCTGGCAATTCTGGTTCTGGTTCTGGCCAATGGCTTTTTCGTCGCCGTGGAATTCGCGCTGGTCAGCGTTCGCCGCTCGCGAATCGAAACACTGGCGGCTCGCGGCAAAAGCAGCGCTCACGCCGTGCTGCAGGCGCTGGATCATCTGGACGCCATGCTGTCGGCCAGCCAGTTCGGCATCACGTTGGCCAGCCTGGCTCTGGGCGCGGTCGGTGAATCCACACTGGCGCATTTGCTCGAACCCGTCGTTCAACAATTGATTCCCGGCGAAACCGCGACCTTGATTTCGCATTCGATTGCAGTGGCTATCGCGTTGGCTGTCATTACGTACCTGCATCTGGTGCTGGGCGAATACGCGCCCAAAGCGCTGGCCATTGAAAAAGCTGAAGCGATTGCGCTGGCGACTGCGCGTTCATTGCAACTGTTTTATCGCACCTTCAAACCGTTCATCTGGCTGATCAATTATTCCGGCATCAAGCTGTTGAAGCTTTTCGGCGTGGATTTTCGACCAGGCCATCACACCGTTTACACCGAAGAAGAACTGCGCCACTTGATCACGCTCAGCCATCAATCCGGCAACCTGGAAACCGAAGAGCGGGAATTGATCCACAATGTGTTTGAGTTTTCGGAATTGACGGCGCAGGAAATCATGATTCCGCGCACAAAAGTAGTTGCGATTGAGCTGGACGCAGGGTTTGCGGAAGTCGTCCAACAGTTTCAACTTTCCGGTTATTCCCGGTTGCCGGTGTACCAGGAACAGTTCGACAACATCATCGGCATCGTTCACAGCAAAGACGTCATGGGATACGTGCTGCGGCAGGATGAATTCGACCTGAAAACCATCCTTCGCCCGCCGGTCTTCATTCCGGACACGGCGAGGTTGGGAAATGTGCTCAGTCGCATGCAGCGCGATCATATTCATCTGGCCATCATCGTTGACGAACACGCAGGCGTCGAGGGCATTTTGACGCTGGAAGATTTGCTGGAAGAAATCGTCGGCGAAATCGAAGACGAACACGACGAAAGGTTGGCCGAATCCGCATCACCGCCCAACGAAGATTCGTTCACATTGGACGCAGGGCTTTCCATCCGCGAAGCCAATCGCAAATTCAATTTGAATCTGCCCGAATCCGACGACTACACGACCATTGCCGGATTTTTGATGGCGCGCGCCGGGCGCTTGCTGTCGCAAGGCGATTCCGTCGAACATAACGGAGCGCGCTTTACGGTCGAAACCGTCGCCAGTCGCCGCATCACCCAGGTCAAAATGGAACGGCTGCCTTGAGGGCAATCAAAAACTACAAATTCAGACGAATGTTCACGAATCACAACATTATTGAGTGGCACCGAATTGCTGCAAACTTACATTCGTGAGAATTCGTGACCATTCGTAGTTCAAAACTTTTTCTCAAAATACAATCAAAATCTAACCTTATGAATCACTCTCAAATCGTCGAAGCCGAAGGCCACCTGGTGGATTCGCAAATTTTGTCCAGAGTCATGGATCGCGTCATCGAATGCGGCGCGGTGTATGAAGTTTTGAATTTCCGTCTTGGCCGCACCAATGACGAATTTTCCCAATTGCAATTGCGCGTCATCGCGCCCAGCGAAGACATCCTGAACAAGACGCTCGAAGAGCTGATCGAACTGGGCTGTTATCAAAAACAGGTTCACGACGTGACGCTCAAACCCGCGCCGATGGATCGCGTGGTGCCGGATGATTTTTATTCGACGACGAATCATCGAACGTTTGTGCGGTTGAATGGTTCGTGGCTGGAAGTCGGCAAACAGCGCATGGACGCTGTCATCGTCATCAGCGGTACAGAACCGGGAGCAGTAGCGACCGGATCAGGGTTGAAAGTCGAATGCCGCAAGCTGCGCGATGTCAAACAGGGCGAAATGATCGTCTGCGGCGCGCACGGCATCCGCATCCAACCGGAGTTCAAGGAGCGCGACCGGCACGGGTTCGCGTTCATGGCCAACGACATTTCTTCCGAACGGCGAACCGAAACCGCCGTCCGCAAAATTGCCGAGATGATGCGTCAGATCAAAGCCGATGGCGGGCGCATCGTTTTTGTCGCTGGCCCGGTTGTCATTCACACCGGAGGCACGCAGGCATTTTGCGAAATCATCCGCCGAGGCTTTGTGGATGCGTTGCTGGCCGGAAATGCGATTGCGGTTCATGACATCGAACATCAATTGTTCGGCACTTCGCTTGGCGTAGACCTGGAACACGGCAACCCCATCGAAGAAGGCCACAAAAACCACATGCGAGCCATCAACACCATCAACCGCTACGGTTCGATTCGCGGCGCGGTCGAAGCCGGAGTGTTAAAACAAGGCGTGATGTACGAATGCGTCAAACACAACGTGCCTTTCGTTCTGGCCGGTTCCATTCGTGACGACGGGCCGCTGCCCGACACCGAAATGGATTTGATACAGGCTCAGGAAGAGTACGCCAAGCAAATTGAAGGCGCGAAGATGGTGATTTGTTTGTCTTCGATGCTGCATTCCATCGGCGTAGGCAATATGACTCCGTCGTGGGTGCGAATGGTTTGCGTGGACATCAATCCGGCGGTCGTCACCAAACTATCAGATCGAGGTTCCGCGCAAACCGTCGGCGTGGTGACGGATGTCGGCACATTTTTGAACTTGCTGGCTCAACAATTGAGAGATTGATATTGAAGGGAAAACCATGAGTGATTTGATGAAACGAACGAGTGCAATCTTTTTCCTGACCTTCTTGCTTCTACCTTCTTGGGCGCAAACGCCACCCCAATCCGGCGCTGACCGAGTGCGCGAGCGTTACACCAAGTATGAATATCAAGTTCCGATGCGCGATGGCGTGCGGTTGTTCACTTCGATCTATGTCCCGAAAGACACTTCAAAGCCTTATCCGTTTCTGTTGACGCGCACGCCTTACAGCGTCGCGCCGTATGGAATTGACCAATACCGCGCTTCGCTTGGCCCTTCGGAGCATTTTGAAAAAGAAGGCTTCATCTTTGTCTATCAGGACGCGCGAGGGCGCTATATGTCCGAAGGCGAATTTCAACAAGTTCGTCCGCACGTTCCCGTCAAACGCAGCAATAAAGACATTGACGAAAGCACAGACGCTTACGACACCATCGAATGGTTGCTGAAAAACATTCCAAACAACAACGGCAAAGCTGGAATGGTTGGTGTTTCCCAGCCCGGATTTCACGTCGCGGCCAGCATGATTGATTCGCACCCGGCGCTGAAAGCCGCCTCGCCACAGGCTCCGACGGCGGACTATTACATCAACGACGACGTTTACCACAATGGAGCTTTTATGCTTTCGGCGAACTTCGGCTTTTATTCCGGCTTTCGTCCGCGCGGAGACAAACCGGAACCGCCCAAGCCTCGCACGCAATTCGACATGGGAACGCCCGATGGTTACGACTTCTATTTGAAATTGCCGTTGCCAATGTCCGAATGGAATCAAAAGCTGTTCGGCGGCGAAGCCACTTACTGGCAGGAAATCATTGACCATCCGAATTACGACGAATTCTGGCAGAAACGTTCGTTGTGGAAGTTTATGAAGAACGTCAATTGCGCCGTGTTGAACGTCGGCGGATGGTTTGACGCCGAAGACCCGATGGGGCCTTTTCACATTTACCGCGCCGTTGAAAAAGAAAATCCAAGAACAGAAAACCTGTTGGTGATGGGGCCGTGGTCGCACGGCGGTTGGGGACGCGGCGACGGCGATAAACTCGGAAACGTGAATTTTGCGGTGAAAACCGGTGCGGTGTTCCGCGAACAAATTCAATTCGAGTTTTTCATGCGCCATCTGAAAGACAAGAAAACTGAATTGTCGGAAGCGTTCATGTTCCTGACCGGTTTGAACGAATGGCGACGGTTGCCCGCGTGGCCGCCGAAAGAAGCCAAACCGATGACGCTTTATTTTCAAGCGAACGGATCGCTCAAAACCGAAGCGCCAACCGAAGCCGGCGGTTTTGACGAATACATCAGCGATCCGAATCGCCCTGTACCACATTTGGGTTACATCAATCGAGGCTTCACCGGCGATTACATGACCGAAGACCAGCGCCACGCAGCCCAGCGTCCGGATGTGTTGGTGTACGAAACCGAACCGCTGACCGAAGACCTGACCATCGCCGGGCCGATCAAAGTCAGTTTGAACGTTTCCACCAGCGGAACGGATTCGGACTTTGTCGTCAAAGTGATTGACGTGTATCCCGGCGATTATCCGCAGCCCGCTCCGCCAGTAGGCCAATCTCTTCCGTCAAACTACGTCCGAATGGGCGGATACCAGCAACTGGTGCGCGGCGAACCGTTTCGCGGCAAATTCCGCAACAGCTTTGAAAAGCCCGAAGCCTTCACGCCGGGCAAACCGGCTTCGATCAAGTTCGACATGCCGGACGTGTACCACACCTTCCGCAAAGGCCATCGCGTGATGATCCACGTCCAGAGCAGTTGGTTCCCGCTTGTAGACCGCAACCCGCAAAAGTTCACAGACATTCCCAAAGCCAAGGCCGAAGACTTCCAAAAAGCCACGCAGCGCATTTACCGCTCGCGGGAAATCAATTCTTCGGTGACGGTGTTGGTCGAAAAATAAGGATCGTGAGTCAGTGTCGCGCACGTTAGCAAGTGGTTTTTACGGAATTGACTGCTTTCTACCGTCGCGGCGCTGCCACCGAAATTAGTTGTTGACCCGCCAGAAGCCACTTCCCTATACTTCACGCCGTCAAAGGTAGCCAATCAATCAAAACGAAATTCCTCTACGACACCCCATAGGTCGCAGAAATTGATTGAGAAGAATGAGCGGAAGTCTTCACTGGAAAACCGCCTTCTTTTTTCAAAGCATTTTTCCCGCTCGCCACTTTTTGCGGAAGTCCCCGATCTCTTCCTGGCACGAGCGAAGCCCTAAATCATGGTGCCTCGTTAAGTTGACCCCGCCGGTTCGTCCTCAAATCGGCTTACCAAAAGAGAGAGGAACTTGTATGCGAACCTCCCGCATTTACTCACACGTGTTTTCAGCATTGGTCGTTGTTCTGCTGGCCGTTTCGATTCGCGCTGCTGATCCAGGTCAAATCGTTCCCGCCGATTCAACCATCAGCGATCAAAAAGCCGGTTCGGTTCTGGTTTACAACGTCTACACATCCAGCATCACCAGCTTTCTGATGCAAAATTCCCGCATCTCCCTGACCAACACCAGCGAATTCGTTCCGGCCTTCGTGCATCTGTTTTTTGTGGACGGAGCGAGTTGTTCGGTCGCCGATTCTTACGCCTGCCTGACGCCCAACCAGACCATCAGTTTTCTGGCCTCCGATCTCGATCCGGGAATCACAGGCTATCTGGTGGTGGTGGCCGTGGATAATCGCGGCTGTCCGGTGAAACACAACTTCCTGATAGGTGACGTGTTTGTGAAATTCGCGTCCGGTCATGTTGGCAATCTGGCAGCCGTTTCCATCGCCGCGCAATTCGACACCTTCACGAATTGCACGGCTTCGTCCGTCACGGCGACGCTGGTGTTCGATGCACCGGGCGTTCCGAACAGTTACAACTACCTGCCGCGCACTGTGGCCGTCAGTAATATCCCGGATCGAGCCACAGGCAATGACATGCTGCTGATCCTGAATCGCATTGGCGGCAATCTGGGAACAGGCATTGGCGGATTGGGCAATTTGTTCGGGCTTCTTTACGACGATGGAGAGAATGCCTTCAGCTATACCTTCTCTGCTTCAACTTGCCAGTTCCGCAGTTCGCTGTCGAACAATTTCCCGCGCACGGCGCCGCGCTTTGAAACGATCATCACCGCCGGTCGCAGCGGCTGGACGAAACTCAGCGCCGATGGTTCCAGTTTCGGTTTGCTGGGAGCGACATTCAACAACAATCCGAACGTCGCCGCTGCCGCCAATGCGTTCAATGGCGCGCACAACCTGCACGCGATGACGTTGAATAACGCCGGGGCGGCAGTCAATCTGATCGTCCCTGTGTTTCCTCCTTCCTGTTGAATTTCTTCGGACGCAGTTCTTCCAGGCGTTTTCGATCTGGAAGAACTGCCCATCAGAAAGCCGATAATTCAAGGAATTGCTTGGCCGATTTCGGGCGAGGTTGTTACAATTGCGCCGCTGGCAATTCCTGCCGCCAACTGCCTGACACATTGACTAATTAAAGACTGGATACACTGGTAATTCCGAAGCCGGTAAAGCTGTTTTGCCGACTTGCCCCGGATGCAAATTCCCGATTTTGAAGTTGGAGAGAATGCTCTCTGGTTCCGATCCTGTTTGCCTGAGCGTTCGACGGAGGAAGTTTTATGATCGCCACTTCGACTTTGCGTAACACCTGTTTCGTGGCGCTCTGCCTGTTGGTTGCGGCGACTTCCGTTGCCGCGCAGACACAGAATCGCAACGTCATCAGCGGAATCATCACCAACACCGAAGCAAAACCGCTTGACCGCATAAGGGTCGAACTTGCCGACGAAGTGGAAATGACCATCACGCAAACTTATACCAATTCCACCGGGCGGTATTCGTTCAGAAACCTGACTTCTGGAACCTTCATCGTCAAGGTGCATTCGAACGGGAAATATGCTGCGACTCGCGCCCGCGTCAATCTGTACAACATCAGAAACGGCAGCAGCACACAGGAGCAAGTAGACTTTGCCCTCAAGACATTGGCCGAAACCAGAGGTTCGGCAATTCCATCCAACACTGGCAGCACCTTTGCCCAGGAAGTGCCCGCCGAAGCGCGCAAGCTATACGAACGCGCGACGCGGCAGTTGGACAACAAACAAATCGAACAGGGAATCGCTTCGCTGAAAGAGGCGATTGAGGCTTTTCCAGCTTACTTCCAGGCGCTGGAACGGCTCGGCATTGAATACACCCGACGACAGGAATACGACCCTGCGCACGAAGCATTGGCCAAAGCCGCAAAGATCAATCCGAATGGAGCCGCCTGCTTGTATGTGCTGGGAGTAGCGCAATATCACCTGGGCTACTTGCCTTCGGCAGCGGATTCGCTGCGACGCGCGGTTCTGATTGCGCCAGGTTCGCCCAACACGACCTTCGCGCATTTCTATCTTGGCCTCTCGTTGTGGAAACTGAGCCGACACGCCGACGCCGAACCGCATTTGAGAAAATCGCTGGAACTCGGCGGCAATTCCATTCCGCCGGATGTTCATCTGTACCTGGCTCAGCATTGCAGCGACACCCAACGATACAAGGAAGCTGCCGACGAATTGGAGACGTTTCTGAAACTGGTTCCCGACGCCCGCGATGCCGAAAACATCAGGAATTTGATTCGGAAACTGCGAGCCAAAACTCAGCAAAGCAATTTACAACCTTGAGATTCATAGTTCGGAGACGATTGATTTATGACACGCGCCGCACGCTGGTTACCACTTATTTTGATTTGTTGCGCGCTGGTGGTTTCTTCATCCGGTCAACAACAACCGACACCCGACACCCAAACACCCGTCAAGATTCAAACCAACGAAGTGTTGTTGGATGTAGTGGTTCACGACAAAAAAGGCAGACCGGTTCGTGACCTGAAACCCGAAGACATTGAAGTGTATGAAGACGGCATCAAGCAAACGCCTTCCAAATTCACTCTGGTTGGCGATGCGCCGGCAAATTCGGCGAAATCAGGTTCGCCGGTCGAAAACGACTTTGCCACGAATTCCACGACTCAATTGAATCTGGTGACGTTGCTGATAGATCACCTGACGGCGCAGCGCGTCCAGCAAGTGCGCGACGCCGCATATAACTTCATAGACAATTCGCTGGCGGACAATGTGCTGGTCAGAGTGATGGTCGTCGGACGCAGACTTTACGTCATTGAACAATTCACCAACGACCGCGCCAAATTGAAAAAAGCCGTTGAACGCGCCACCAGCACGGTGGAAAAATCCTTTGTGGAAATTTCCAACCGCATCGCCACCGAATTGCAACCGATTGCCAGCGAAAATTCGCCGTTGGCCGCCATCAGCGAATCGTTGCACACGCAACCGAGCCCCGAAGCTCAATTGGCCAAACTGACGCTGGATACTTTGTCTGCGTCGGAAAAACTGTCCAACGAGGTCAAAAGCAATTTGCACGTGTTTTCGTTGCTTCCCTTTGCTCGGGCGCATCGCCTGATGCCCGGACGCAAGATGGCGCTTTATTTTTCCGATGGGATGTATATGCCAACGGGGATGAACGAAGCGCTGCGCAGCGTGGTCAGCGAAGCCAATCGCGCCAATTTGACGTTTTACGCCATCAACCTGCGCAACCTGCCGGTCGGCGCCGGAAGCCAGTCCAGCCGTTTGGAAACGGCGACCGTCATCAACGCGACGCGAAAACCTGAAACATCAACGTTCAACAGCGCCGTCGGCGATTCGTTCAGCACCAGCGACCGCATTCCCGGTCGGTTACAGAACAACACCAACTTCAACGTCTTTGAATACGTTGACCGCAACAAGGAACTCAACAAACGCGGGCCGTTGGCGGATTTGACCGAAAACACGGGCGGATTTTTGCTGGCCAACATCAACGATTTGAACGGCACGCTGAGACGTGTCGCTGTGGATTTGGGACATTACTATTCGATTTCTTATGTTCCGACCAAACAGGAATACGACGGCAAATACCGCACAATCAGCGTCAAACTGAAACGGTCTGGAATCAAAGCCCAAACGCGAAACGGATATTTCGCGCTGCCGCCGTCGGTCAACAAACGACCGGAACTGAGTTACGAAGCTCCCTTGCTGGCGGCGTTGAACGACGCAGTCGTTCCGCGCGATTTTCAGTTTCAGGCCGGAACGCTACATTTTGAATCGCGGCAAAACGAAGTTCACACTGCCGTGTTGATTGCCGCTCCGCTCAGCCACTTCACTCAGCAGGAAGAAAAGGACAAGAAATCGTATCCCATAAAATTTGCAATGCTGGGCATGGTGAAAGACGAAAAAGGCGAAGTCATTCAGCGATTCAGCGAACCGTATGAATTGAGCATTCCTGCCGCCAATCTGGAAAGCGTCAAACAATCGGTCTTTACGATGGTTCGGCATTTCTGGCTGTCGCCGGGGCGTTACACGCTGGAAACAGCCGCACGCGATCAAAGCTCCGGCAAGATCAGCGCGCAGCGACAGGCTTTCACTGTGTCTTTGCCGAAATCCGATTTGCAAACCAGCAGTTTGTTTTTGGTCAAACAAATCGAACAGATTGACGTCAACACCAACAACGATCCGGAGAATCCGCTGCTGACCGGCGACAAACGAATCATCCCCGATCTGGCGGTCAATATCGCTGTGGCCAATCGTCAGGAACTATCGCTCAATCTGGCGATCTTCCCCAAGCCCGAATCTACTGAAAAACCTGCGCTGAATCTTGAGTTGTTGCTGGACGACAAAGTCATCGCCAAAACGTCGGCAGAACTGCCTCCGCCGGACGAAACCGGAAAAATCAATTTCACCGCCGGAATCCCCGCGGCCAATCTGGTTCCCGGAGCGTATCGGTTTCACGCCGTGGTTACGCAAGCAGGTGCGACTGCCGAAGAAACGATGGAATTCACCGTCACAGGCGAACGCCCCAAGGAAACAGTCATCGAGGAAAAAACCATCACCAGTTCGCTGGCGGCTTCGGACAAAGTCGGCGAATTGACTCTGGTTGCATTGAAGGCTTTCAAACCCATCGAATTGTCACCTCAGGATTTGTTGCAGGAAGTCGAAAAGTCCGGTTCGCAGATTTACAACCGGCTGGGCGATTACACCTATTCGTTGCGCAAAGTCCGCCGCGTGCTGAACGCCAAAGGTAAAATCAAAAGCGAAGATTTTCAGGATTACGAAGCTTATCCGGTCAAAGGCAAACACGCGCTGATTCAGTTCGCCGAAAACGGTTCGCGGCTGGCCGTGACGCAGATTGACATCAATCGCAAACACGCCACCGACGAATTGCTGAAAGGCGAACAGGAAAATCGCAATCCTGAATCCACCGAAAACGATAACCTGGAACCAGGAAAACGCCAGAATGTCGGTTACTGGGCGGCCAGTCTGGAAGGCGCGATTCAAAAACGCGGCCAGCCGCGTCATCACAGCTTCATCACCATTGACCCGGAGGAAATTTTCAAAGCGTGCGAATTTTCTTCGCCGAGAATTGTATGGCTGGAAAACCGTGAAACCATAGTCATGAATTTTCGCCCTCGTCCGGCAATCAAACTCGGTCAGGATCGGGAATGGATTCAACGGCTGACGGGAACCGTCTGGATTGACGCCGCCGAACGTTCGCTGGCACGCATCGAAGGCCAGCGCCTTTCCGTTGCCAAAGAAGAAGAGGAAGCTGACGTTCCGCTGAATTTCATTTACCAGCAACAACGGCTGGCTGCCGGAATCTGGGCGCCTTCTCTGATCCGCATCAATGCAGCAGGCGACGAAAACCTGTTTCGCGGTTTGAACTGGGACGCCTGGTTCGAGTTCACCAACTTCAAACGATTTGACGCTTCAGAATCCGATGTAAAACTGAATACGCCAACCGATAAGAAAGGAAATTTCTGATTTCCGCAGGAGTAGCTGTTATGCGTTCCCGAATCATTTTGAGTTTCGCCTTACTGGCCGGGCTACTGGCGTTGACGGTGACCGCTTACGCGCAACGAAACGCCATCACCGGCACTGTAACCAACACTTCGCGCCAACCGGTTGCGGATATGTGGATCGAACTGTTGAATGACGTAGAAAGCGTTCTTAAACGAACCCGAACCGATAGCACGGGGCGTTATAGTTTTCAGGGATTGTCGTTCGGCACATTTCAGGTCAGACCGGTGACCGCCGGGACACCGTATCGTTCGCAGACCGTTCGAATCGAGTTAATCCCGGCAACCATGCGCGGCACGGGTTCTCACACCGAGCAACTGGATTTCGTGCTCCGAACGGAGAACGAAGTCAAAAAACGAACGACAACTCCGGGCGCTCGCACTACGTTCGCCCAGGAAGTGCCGGAAAATGCCAGAAAGGCTTATGAACGCGGCATTGAGTTATTGGACATTGGCAAAACCAAAGAAGGACTGGAAAAGCTCAAGGAAGCCCGGCGATTGTTTCCGACTTATTACCTGGCGCTGGAACGGCTGGGTCTGGAACACCTCAAACAGGAAAAATACGATGAAGCGCGCGAATTTCTGGAACAGGCCTTGGATGTCAACAACACCGGGGCTTCCAGTTTGTACGGAATGGGAGTGATTCATTACCAGTCGAAACACTGGCCCGAAACGATTGAAGTTTTGCGACGCGCGCTGGTATTGGCTCCCGATTCGCCCAATGCCGCGTTCGTACATTTTTATCTGGGAATGGCGCTGATCAAATCAGGAAAAGGCGTGGACGCCGAATCGCATCTGAAACGGTCATACGAATTGGGTGGAAGCAACATCCCGGCGGATGTTCACATGCATCTGGCCCAGCAATACAGCAACGCTAAAAAGTACAAGGAAGCCGCTGACGAATTGGAACTCTTTCTGAAAAAAGCTCCCGATGCGCGAGACGCTGAAAACATTCGCGGCATCATCAAGAAACTCCGGGAAAAGGCAAAATCCAACTGATAAGTGGTTGGGCAAAAATTTGTCGGCTTTTCATTTTCCATTTGTCATTTTTGATTTGTCATTTGTCATTGACTGCGTCGCTCCGGCAGCAATGACAAATGAAAACTGGAAAATGGCAAATGGAAAATAAACCAGAGCGCATATCCTGTAGAACTTTTGCCAAACTGCTGATGAGATCACTACGCGATTCCTTCATTCGCTTGTCGTCAGCCGAATATCAAACAAGAAAAAAGCCCGTTTGGCGAACCAAACGGGCTTTTAAGGTTTTTGCGATTGCTTCAGCCTTTAGAAAGTGAAGCGAACGCCCAAACGCACCTGACGACCCCCCTGGAAGCTGTTCGGCAGACCGTAGGCCGTATTGCGGCGCTGCGGCGCTGTCGTGCTGTTCAGGTAGGCATTCAGTTGGGAGGTGATGCCGTTGGTCAGGATGTAATTCAGAGCTTGCGGCTCGTTCGTCACTGACGCAGGCAGACCCAACGTACCCAGGCTGGGACTGATTCCGTGCGGGGTGTCAGCCAGGTAGAGCGTGTTGGCTTCGTTGAAGAGATTCAACACGTTGAAGTCGAACACCAGACCATAACGTTCGTTGCCACCAAATTTGTAGGTGTGCTGGATCGCGAAGTCGGAGTTAGTGAACACCGGCGTGCGTCCCAGATCGCCACGACCATAAGCGACTGCCGCCGCATACAGTGTGTAGAAACTGGTCACAGGAACTCCTGACTGGACGGTGCTGAACAGCGAGAATTGGGTTCCGCCGCCCTTCACTTTGCCAAACCAGTCAAAGTTATATGCGCCGTAAACGTTGAACACGTGCGGACGATCCGTGGACAGACGGCCGTTGTCCGGCTCACCGGCAGCGGTGAAGCCCAGGTGCGGCAAATCGAAGAAGCGGTTCACACCCGGTGAGGTACGACCGTTTTCGTCGGAACTGGCCAGACCGGAGTAGTTTCCATACAACCGGCTATAGGTGTAGTTCAGGTTGAAGAAGTAGTTCTTCGAGAAACGACGATCAAGACGGATTTCAAGAGCATCATACCGGCGTTGCGGTGTGGTGGTCTTGGCATATCCGAATTGCTGAGCCGTCGCGGCATGCAGCCCTTTGCCCGGGTTGCCGATGATATAGGCTTCGCTGCCATCAGCAGTCGGGAAACCGGCGTCTTCAATCGCATCCAGCAGGTTCTTGTAGGTGTAACGAATGCTCAGCAAGTAGCTTTCCGAAAGCTGGCGTTCAAAACCCACCGTGAATTCTTCCTGGCGGAACGGTTTGACGTCCGGATCAACTTTACCGGTGAAGATCGTCGCGTTCGGGTCGTTGGAAGCAATACGATAATCGTATTGGCAACGGGTCAACCCGCTGGGATTGTTGATCGGGCATTTGCCGCCCAGAACGTCAACGTTGTTGCCCAGAATTCTGGACAAGGTGAAGGAGTCATAACGACCGTTGAACGAAGCGCTTTGCGGGAAGATTTCAAAATAATCCACGCGATAGAAATCTCCGCCGAACGAACCACGCGGCAATTCAAACTTCAGACGGTCGGTGAACTGGCCATAGCTGGCGAAGAGTTTCGTCTTGCCATTGCCGGTCAGGTCATACGCGAAACCGACGCGCGGAACTACTTTATCGCCCCAGCCGAAGTTGATCGGCGGCGCATAGCCGTTGAAGGACGGCAGGTCTTCTTTTTCAAAGCGGACACCCGCGTTGATCGAAAGGCGGCGAATCGGTTGCCACCGATCCTGGAAGTAAATGGATTGGGCACGGTTGCTGGCCTGGCCAACCGTTCCGAAACGCAGCAACAAGCCCGCGCCGATGGCGTTGGCCGAAACGGGATCGTTTCTGCCGGTCAGGTCGTTGATCGTGTAGCCGTGGTACAAATCCACACGACCCAGATTGGCATAACCACGATCCACCTCGTTGGTGACTTTGGCGTTCTGATAGCCGCCTTTGAATTCGTGGCGGCCAGCGAATTTGTTGACGATGTAGCTGACGTCGCCTTCGAAGTTCAGACGAACCGAAGCATCGAAGTTGATTTGCGTGTTGCCCGTGGGCAGGCTGTCGAAACCAGCGCCGCAACCAGCAGCAGCCGGAATTTCCGAAGCGATTCCGACGCAGCGGAAGCGCGTGGCACGGGGAACAAAATACGCCCCCAACTTCTCATTCAAGAAACCGCGCGAAAAACGGAACGAAGCGACAAAGTTGCTGGTCGGGGACCAAACGGCTTGCGTCGTCACGTTGTTGGCGTTCTGCCGTCCTCCTTGACGATTTGTAAATTGGCTTCCAGCAAGGTTTCCAATTGAGCCACCAAAATCATATGCGGGCAGGATACCGCCGATCTGGACATTGCCAGCCGGCAACGCACCATCACGGATGTAGGGATTCCAGGTAAAGGTTCCCGTCAAACGCAGCGAGTTCGTCGGAGCGGCATCCAAACTGGCAAGCGAGGAGCGGAAGAGCCTTGTTTATCGAATCGGGTCCTCACCGCACGATATTCAAGCTCTTCCTGTCTCCTCATCGAGTGGAAAGCCCGAGGGGCACCTCCAAGCTTCCCACACGATCTGGTAATAAATCGGGGCACAATTACGAAAAGCAATCAATATCAACGACAACCTTATATGTATGCCGTCAGAAGTTCGCAGGAACGCAATTTTCTATCTGTCTGTTTTTGATGAAATGCAAAAAACCGAATCGCACACCGGTTCAAATGTGCGCGAACATTAAGCCTTAGCCTGACAAGCTGTCAATAATTCGGAGCGCCGGGCGGAAAAAACTTCTTTTATGAAAATCGGCTGGAATGAGCGCTCAAAGAGAGTTCAACTGGGTCAATATCTCGTTGCCGTATCGTGTGATCTTCGATTCGCCAAGCCCGTAAATTCCGCTCAAGGCTTCGATGCGGCTGGGGCGCGCAATGGCCAGATGTTCCAGCGTTTTGTCCTGACAGATCATGTAAGCAGGTACGTTTTCGCTCGAAGCCAGTCGCCGTCGCCAATCGCGCAGTTTTTCAACGACGCGGCGCTCTTCGGCGGTCAGAGGGCGCAATTCAATGGGCGGGCTTTTTTCCCTGACCGGTTGAATCCAGCGGTTTCGTTCAGCAGCTTCGGCGGCGGGAACGATTCGCGCGCGATGCAGTTCCTGTTCAAGCCTGCCGTTGGATTCCAGACGCTCAGTCAACTCCTGGAATACCTGCAACGCGATCTGCGCATCCAGCGCCGCATAATCCAACTGCTCGCGGCTCAATGGGCGTTTTCGCCAGTTGCTCAGTTGATGGGTTTTATCCAGCCTCATTCCGAACAAATGGTCAGACACGGAGGCAAGGCTGAAGGATTTCAGGCGCAAGGTCCGCCGTGCGAGCTTTAACGTGTCCACCAATCCGGCAACGGCAAATCCGGCCTGTCGCAGAACCCCGTCGTCAAAGCGTGCGTTGTGAGCCGCCATCATCGCTTTTGGGTCTTCAATCAAGTCGCGCGCTTCTTCCAATCCGGCGGCGAGCGCGTCAACCACTATCACTTCGCCGGTCGGCGAAGCCAGTTGCAACAGGCTCAGCCGATTTTTCCGCGTCGAAAAATCCATGAAGGTTTCGGTGTCCAACCCGATGATCGGTTGGTTGGCAAACGCCGCCAATGCAGCGCGCGCATCATCCCGGTCAATCAGATATTCGTAAGGCAGTGCTCTCATTGTTGAAGGGTCTTTCGTTCGTATCCAGCTTTTCGCATCGCATCGGCGGATGGTCTGAACTGCGCGCATACTGACATCCGAAATTGGTTAAAGCAAGATTCGGCAATTGAAACTTCCCGGCGTCAATCAACAGCCGGACGCCCCGACCCGCGTTTTCTGTAAGCCTGCAAACGACGACGACAAAAATCTGATTCCACTTCAAACCGATCATTTTCGCCTTCAGTTTTTTGCCTCTGTAACCTGCCAAACACAGCGTTTCAGGCGCTTCAGCTCGAACCTGCGCTCCAATCCCAAAGTAGTAACGAGTGACCGCCACGAATGAATCAACCGCTCGACGCGCGGCTGATTGCCTGACCCAACCGACGAACAACACAAAACGCATCGCTCAATCCGTGATGCGATGGAGAAGTTTTGAGTACCGATATGGGAGGAAAAAAATGACCAGACAGGCCAGTACAAAGCTCCAAGCACGCTTTTCCCTGATTGCCGTATTGCTCCTATGCACGCTTTGCATGCGGCTTTCGGCCAGCGAAACACAGGCTTCTCGTTACCTGACGGGAGTCCGAAACAGCCCCGACTTTCCCCTGAAATCAAAACAGCTTTCCATGCTACTGGAAAGCCTGCGGCAAAAATCCGGTTTTCAGGACATGCATTTCGACAAAGACGGTTTTTTGCAACTTGGCGACCGGGCAAGCATTTCCGGCGGATCAACCGCCGCCAGAAAATTGCTGATCGCTGCGGTGGATCGCGCCAAAGCCATTGATCTGGAAAACCACAACCGGACATCGCAAATCGCTTTTGCACGGTTGGCGATGTCGGTTTCCTATTTAAGCCGCAAAACCGGCGAGCGCATAGAAGTCGCTCCGATTCAAATTGATTTCAGCGATTTCGCACATCTGCGCGGAGATAAAAAAGTGGTCGCGGCCTTCGACATTGGCTTCGTTGTCTTGCACGAACTTGGACACGCCGCTTTGGGTTTGCGCGATGAACTGGTCAATGGCCAGGAACCCGGCGAATGCGAAGATTACATCAACCAGATTCGCCGCGATCTGGGAGTCCCTCAACGCCAACATTACGTGGCGCACACACAGTTGCGCAGAATGTTTCCTTCTCAAATGCCGTCGCATCAGGCGGAACTGCTCTTTGCCACATCCGCGGATGACAAAACCAAACCGCAGTTGTTGAGTTTGAGGTGGGACGCCAGCCAGGTAGGAATGATAAGACTGGGCGATTTGAAACCGCCCAGCATTGCCCAACGATCTCAATCCTCGTTGGCGCCGTAGCCAGGCAGATTTTGATTATTGCCCTAAGTTTTTTCGGCGAGCGTAAAGCCGCATGACATCGCCGAAATTCAGGCGGATCGTGCGGTTGTCCAATTCGAGCTTGCGGCTGAAAAAAGAAAGGGCGCGCGCAGTCGGTTGATGATAACGACCGATTCGGCTGATTAACAATCGTGCGCTCATCGCTTTGCCGACGTTGCGCAGCTCTACGATTTCAAAACCTGTTTCTTCGCACAATCGTCGAATCGTTTGAGGCGAGAAAAAGAACAGGTGATCGGGAATGAATTGCCGCCAACGTGCCCCCAACAATCGGAACCAGATGTTGGCGATGTTCGGCGTTTCCATCACCAGCAAACCTCCGGGTTTCAGGATTCGGCGCAATTCGTTCATTTCGGCCCGCGGGCTGGGGAAATGTTCAAGCACGTGATATAGCGCGGCGACATCAAAACTTTCGGCGGCGAAATTTGCATCCGCCAACGCACCGTTGAAACATTGCATGCCGCGTTCGCTGGCAATTCGGCTGCTGAGCGCATCCGCTTCGACGCCAGACACCTCAAACGATTCTTTCGCCGCCAACAACATTTCACCCGTCGAACAACCGATTTCCAGCAATCGCCCGTGACTGGCAAACCGCTTCAAATCATACAATCGTTCCCGTGCCATCAATTCGCGCCAGGGTTGTTCGCTTTGCTCAACGTGCGGTTCGACCAAATCGAGTTCTCTGGCGCGTTCAGCCAGCCGCACCATTTCGGCGGAAACCTGTTCACTAACCAAGCCCTCTCTCTCGACACTTACAAAATACAAACTGCAATTTCGACATTGCAGCAGCGCTCCGTCCAATCTGTTGGTGGAAAGAATGAAATCGGCGTCGGTTGCGCCGCACAAATCGCAAGGTTGAATGGTAGAAGTTGAGAGTTGGGGATTGGTAATCAAAACGTCAGCGCCTCGCCTCGAAGGCTTCTCGATAAAGTTGAAGCGTTTTTTCCGCCGCCTCGCGCCAGGTGAATCGTTTTGCCTGCGCGATTCCCTGCTCTCGCAACCGGGCGCGCAGTGTTTCATCGCCAGTTATTTTCAGCAACGCCGCTTCAATCGAGGCCTGATCGAGCGGATCCACCAACAACGCGGCGTCGCCTGTGATTTCTGGCAAGCTGGACACATTGCTGGTGATGACTGGAACGCCGCTAGCCATCGCTTCGACCGGAGGCAATCCGAATCCTTCAAAGAGCGACGGATAAACAAACGCCGTCGCCTGACGATAAAGCTTCGGCAAATCGTCGTCGCTGACGTAGCCCGTCAAAATCACGTCATCTTTCCAAAGCTGCCGTCGGACTTCGGAAAAAACGTCATCCGCCAGCCATAATTTTCGACCGACGATGACCAGTTGCGGCGTGAAGTTTTTGTTTTCACTTCTCAGCTTTGCATACGCGCGAATCAATCGAACCAGATTTTTGCGCGGTTGCAAACTTCCAACCGCCAGCAGGTAATCCCGCTGAATGCCGAACTGCTGATGAATTTCACTGGTTTCGTTTGGCAAAGCTTCGGGCGTGAACTGCGATTCGACGCCGTTGTATGTGACGACGACTTTTTCCGGTGGCAGATGGTAAGTGCGAATCAAATCCTGGCGCGAATATTCCGACACAGTGGCAATGCGCGCAGCCCGCTGCGCCGTGCGACGAACGGTCAGCTTCAACTGAAACGAACCTCGGCGCGTGAACGTTTCCGGCAAATGCTCGAACGCCAGATCGTGAATCGTCGCCACTACAGGAATTCGGCAAAAGGGCGGCGCAGTGTATTGCACGTGCAGCACGTCCACAGGTCGTTTCCAAAGTTCATACGCCAGAAACAACGGCACGCGCACCAGCGGAGTCGGTTTCGGCAACAAGCGAATTTCAAAATTCGTATGCTGCCGCGCAAATCCTTCGCGCCATTGTTCCGCCGCTTGAGATTCCGCCAGATAAATCGTGTACCGGTTGCGGTCGTCCAGTTCGGCCAACGCCCGAATCACTCCGCGAATATAAGTTTCGTTTCCGCCCTGTTGCGCGCCAATCGCGTGAGCGTCAATTCCAATGTGCATCGGTTATTCGTCGTACCGGCTCAGATAAAGCGTGTTGTCGTAATCCACAATGGCGATTCGCAGTTGCCGCAACCAGCCTTGGCGGCCAAGCAGATTACGGCGTTGGCCAGGATATTTGGCAAAATAGACAAAGCTCGGGAAAGCCAACCCGCATGTTTGTAGCAAAACTTCATGACCAAAGGCTTCAACTGCCCCTCCAAGAGAATCCAGCTTTATTGGGATTCCATCCTCAACCTTCAGCCCAAGTTGCTGTCCTATGTCATTGCTGAATAAACATACTTCTGCGCCTGTATCAATTTTGGCCGCAGTTCGCACAACTGTTCCGCTGTGGATCAAAATGGCAGGAATTTCAATTCCCGAATCCAAGTCAGAATAAGATCGAGAGTGCGAAAAACTAAGCTGAATAGGCATAAGCTATACACGAACGAAAAAATGTTCTGGTTTGCGTTCGATAAATGTGACCAAAGGTAAATAAGCACCATCGGCATTGGCTGCATCAAAAACCTCTTGAGCATTAGTTCCATGAGCGATCAGCCGATCACCATCCAATGCGACCCATTGCTCGGCATATTCTTCCGAATGTTCCCGCAACCATTGCATTGAAGGTTGCGGATCCGGCTCAGGAATCGGGGCAACAAACCTGCTGAGCGGCTCTTTCTGCCTCGGTTGTTTGTTGATCAATTGCCGCAATCGCGCTTGCTCACTTGCGGGCAAGGCGGTGATTTCTTCCAGAATCTGTTCGACAGTCGTTGTAGCCATCTTGTCCTCCGAATCTCTTTTACTTCCGGCTGGTGAGTTTTTCCAGCGCCGCTTGAGCCGCGTCGAATTGTTCAAAGCGCCGTTCGTCAGCTCGAAAAGCAGCCGAATGATATATGCGGCGACCTTTGACGACTTTTGGATTGTGTTTCATGTGCAGCATTTCGTGATACATCACAAATTCGACCAGTAATTCGGGAACGTCGGGGCTGTCGAGCGAACGGCTGATGACGATCATGTCGTGAACATAATCGTGATGGCCCAGAATTCGTTTGGATTTGCGAGCGCTCCAACTCAGCGTCACAGGCGGCAATTCGCCGTTGAAATATCGCCGGTTCAAGCGCGCAAAAATCTGCTCCAGATTGAACTGACGCCCGGTGGAACTGCTGACGTGTTTCCGACCACGCTGCTGTTTGGCCAGATCGGAAGCTCGCTGCACGTCCGGCAAATAAGTGTATTGCCGATAAAGTGCTTGGTATTCAGGGCCAATGCGTTTGTTGAACAATTTGCCGACCAGAATGAAGGCCAGCGCTCGATGCACGTGCGAAGGAGCATCGCGCATGATGTCCGACAGGCGCACGTAAATGCTCTGGCGACGATAGCGTATGGTGTGGTTCAGCCCGGCAAACGGATAAAACGCGATGTGAATCTCCGGCATTTCCGTGCGTCGAGTGACCTGCCGAAAGGCTTCGGCAAAATGTATCTTCAACAAACTTTCGCCCGCTGTCATGACCCGCTTTTCCCTCGGAATATACTTCCGGCCTGTCATCTTGAGGAGCACCTAAAAGCCGGGAGCGTTGAGTAAACGACCTGCATGCTAGGGAGTCCGCCAAGCTTACGTCAACCTTTTAGGAACGCACGCCCCCCTGCGCAACTTCGTGCTATGCTTTTGTTATGCCGAGCAGCAAAAACGAATCGAGTCTTTTTCCCGAACTGGATGCGCCGCCCAAACTGCGCACCAAAACCGCGCCAGACGCCACGGCTCCGCTGGCCGAACGCATGCGTCCGCGCACGTTGGAGGAATTCGTAGGGCAGGAACATTTGCTGGCTTCGGGGAAATTGCTGCGGCGATTGATCGAAGAAGACCGCCTGACTTCGCTGGTGTTTTGGGGACCGCCGGGAACGGGAAAAACGACTCTGGCGCAAATCATCGCGCAACGAACGGCTTCGGATTTTGTCCCCTTCAGCGCGGTCACTTCCGGCATCAAGGAAATCAAACAGGTCATGAGCGAAGCCGCCGAGTTGAAAATCAAACTCGGACGCCGGACGGTATTGTTCGTGGATGAAATTCATCGCTTCAACCGCGCGCAGCAAGACGCTTTTCTACCTTACGTCGAAAACGGCACGATCATCTTGATCGGAGCGACGACCGAAAATCCTTCGTTTGAAATCAATTCCGCGTTGTTGTCGCGGCTGAAAGTCTTTGTGTTGAATCAACTGACCGAAGACGAAATTTTGCGAATCCTGCAACAAGCCTTGACCGACGCCGAACGCGGACTGGGCAAGCTGAACGCTGAAATCAGCGAAGAGCAATTGCGAAAGCTGGCCAGCTTCACCGGCGGAGACGCCCGCACGGCATTAAACACATTGGAACTCGCCGCGCTGTCAGCAAAACCCGATGCCGAAAACCGGCGATCAATCACCGAAGAAGACTTGCAGGAATCGCTCCAACGCGCTTCGGCGCTGTATGACAAAACCGGCGAACAGCATTACAACCTGATTTCGGCCTTCATCAAATCCATCCGCAATTCCGACGCGGACGCGACGGTTTACTGGCTGGCACGAATGATCGAAGGCGGCGAAGACCCGATGTACATCGCCCGCCGCATCGTCCATCACGCTTCCGAGGACATCGGCCTGGCTGATCCGCAAGCTCTGGTCGTCGCAGTCGCCGCACAACAAGCCACGCACTTGATCGGTTTGCCCGAAGCGAAATACGCTCTGGCCGAAGCGGCGATTTATCTGGCGCGCGCTCCGAAATCGAACAAGATCGCCATGGCTTACGAAACCGCCGCCGCAGACGCCCGCGCTACGCAAGCTGAACCCGTTCCGCTGCATTTGCGAAACGCTCCGACCGGTTTGATGAAAGGCTTGGGTTACGGCAAAGATTACAAATACGCTCACGATTTCGAGGGCGCGAAAACCGATATGATCTGCTTGCCCGAGAAGTTGAAAGGAAAAAAGTATTACGAGGAGTAGACAGTAGACAGTAGTTACATTTGGAAGGCTCTGGTGAATGACCAAATACCAACAGCCGAGATCAAATTTCAACTCATCAAAGGCAACTACAACGATAAATTGTCAGCTACTGTCTACTGACTACTGTCTACCGTCTACTCAGAAAAATTATGGCTGCACAATTTGATCTCAGAGGAAAAGTCGCGCTCGTCACCGGAGCAAGTTCCGGCATCGGCGCAGCAACTGCGCTGGCATTGGCTCGCAACGGAGCCGCCGTCGTCGTCAATTACCATCGCAACGAACACGGCGCGTTGGAAACCGTAGGCTTGATTCACGCCATGCGCCGCAACGCCATCGCCGTCCGGGCTGACGTGTCACAGCGCGTAGACGTGCTGAGAATGATCGGCGAAGCCGTGGACAACTTCGGCGGCGTAGACATTCTGGTCAACAACGCCGGAAGTCTGGTCAAACTGGTTTCCATAGAAGATTGCACCGACGAAGTGTGGGACGCGGTGATGGGTGTCAATCTGAAAGGCGTCTTTCTCTGCACGCAAGCCGTCATTCCCTACCTGAAAGAAAAACGCCGTGGCCGCATCATCAATATTTCTTCAGGCGCGGTGGAGTTTGGCGGGATGGCGCAGACGTTGCCGTATGCCGCCGCCAAAGCCGCCGTCAACACCTTCACCAAAGGCCTGTCGAAAGAACTCGGCCAGTACAACATCACGGTCAACGCGGTTTCACCGGGCATCATCATGACGCCGATTCACGATCAATTTTCGCGTCCCGAATGGTTGCAACAAGCCATCGCGACAACTCCCATGCAACGCGCAGGCGGCCCGGAAGAAGTCGCCGAGCTTGTCGCGTTTCTGGCGTCAGACGATGCCGGTTTTATCACCGGAGAAGTTTTAGGAATTGATGGCGGGCGCTGAGAACGGTTCAAACCAAATTGTTTCGTAACCGAATAGCTGCATTTTAGCTCGGAAGCAGATTGACCTTCACCGAAGGCCGATGTTTGCTGCAACGGTTACCATAAGCTTGTCTAAAGTCAAAAATTCCGCTCCTCTGGGAAAGGGTAGAACAGGTTAGTAACCTGTTCTACCCTTTTCATTGTTTCTGGGCGTCGCGCAGCGACATGAATGACTCTCATGGAACTTGTTTGTCAGCTATAGCTCTTTATGTTGAGCAAGCATTTGCTCAGACCGCAAGAAGAGGTTAATTCGAAACGGGTTTGTCAGGCCGCCAGAATGGTTCTGCCGCCGCGATGAACTCAATTGGGACTTCCGTGACGAAGCCTTTCAGCCAGTCGGCGCAATACTTCATCCCGGCCTGTTCCGACACGACGTGGCCGAGCACGATCAAGGCTTTTTTCTGGCCGGAAGAAATCATGTCCTGCGCATATTCAACCAGTTCCCATTCGTGGGTTTCGCCAATGATCAGCACGTCTACTTCGGGGCGAGACAGAAACGGAACGCCCGGAAACAGGCTGCAATTGCCCCAACTGGCCATCGCGCGTTTGATCGGTAGTTTCGGATCGCCCACGACGCGCATCGTGCGAATCTTCAATTTGGTTTCCAGTTCCTTGGCCAGTTTGGCGAGCGGGATGCCGGGAAAGGTGAACTGGCGAAAGTTCTGCGGATCGTTGAATTTCTCCCAATCCAATTCCCGAATCATTCCCGTGGCAATGCCGTCCATGGGCTTGAGTCCGTGCCAGTGATCGTGGAAATGAAAGACGACCATCTGGTTTTTGTTCAGGAATTCGAGCTTGTGCTGATAGGTCGCATCTTGTTGCAGATTGTCAGTGCGATCCTGATGCGAGAAGAATGTGGATTCATGCGTGATGACCATGTTCTTGCCTGCGGCGGCGGCGCGTTTGACGACATCCAGCGTCGCCATCATCGTCGTGGCAATGCCTTTGACCGGAATGTCTGCCGTGCCCGCAATGATGTTGTCCACAGTTTGCGCGCGCCACGCAATGCCGACATTGGCTTTGATGCGGTCAATCACCTGCCCGGCGGTGAGCGATGGCGCGTTTTGTCCGCGAACAAGTTGTGTGGCGGTGAATCCAAGAGAAGACAGCAGGAAGGTGCGGCGAGAAGCTTCGTAAGGGGTCATAAAGGTTTCGTCAGAAAATATGCGATGGTTTTTTAACCAACAACTGAAAGCCTTTCCCAGAGCGGGTTTCAGCGCAGTTTACGAGTTGCCCTACTTTGCAAAATTTACTTTTCGACTAAAGCCTGAAGTCCAGTCAAGAAGTGTTTGAAACTTTGGGAACGATTCCGGCTTGGCTCCATGTGTTGCGAAATGTTTCGGGCGACTTCGATCTTGGGTAGCCCACCCGGATAGTATCCTACGCGCTGCAAAACCCGCTCAAGAACTTCCCACGTTCCTCCTGTAATAGCATCTGGATTTCCGTATCCTCTCTTCTCTGCCAATGTTGCAGGTACTCTGGGATAGGCTTTGACAAGCGCTTCAACATCGCCAAAAAACCAGGCCTCAAGCTCTTCGATTACGATGCGGTTCAGCACCTGGAACCGACTGTCGTCCCGCGCCACGCTTTTCGTGATTAGCCTGGCATCACTCGCTGCTTTTTCAAGTTGCGATTTCAGCTTTTCGCAATCCTGCCTGTCCTCATCTACCAACACCACGATTCGCCAATCCGCTGGCAGCCATTTGCTGTACCCTTTCAATCTGGCTGGCAATTTGGCCAACAGATTGAGTTTGTCGTGAAAGTTGTGAATCGCGGTTTCGATCTGAGGATCAAGCATTTTGGGCAACAGGTTTTCCAATGCCGCTTCTATCGAAGGCTCTTCAACCAGAAACTCTACTCGCATGGCTTATTTCTTTCCGTTTCGGCTCGACTTTGAATGACCGTTCCTTGGCCCGCCGGAATTCACCAACGGGTCACCGACCCCAAAAAAGCCTTCCATCCACAGTTGCCCTAATTTCGCGCCTTCCTCCATCATTTCAGGGACGCCTTGAATGTCGCTGGCTCGCTTGGACTGAGTAAACCCATGCTCATCCCTGTACAAAATCCATAATTCATTTGGCTTCAAACCACTGACAAAAAAAGGCGAGTGCGTAGTCACCATTAGCTGAGTATCGCCGGAAACGTTTCTGCATTCTTCGGCAAGTTCCGGCAACAAACGAGGATGAAGATGATTTTCCGGCTCTTCAATTCCTATCAATTGGGGCGGAACAGGGTCGTGCAGCACAGTCAGATAAGACAACATCTTTAGCGTTCCGTCGGAAGCAAACTTGGCCAGGATCGGTTCGGCAAAAGGGGCGTCTTTAATTCTCAACACCAGTCGTCCGTCAATCATCAATTGAGCTTCAACTGAATCCAGCTTGGGAACGCGGCTTCGCAGAATGCTCAAAACCTGATCCAACTGTTCAGGGTGTTGTTCTTTCAGATATTGAATGACGTTTGGCAGGTTATCGCCGGTTGCCGACAATCTTTCTTGCGGTCCGGCTTCGGGAATTCCGCGAGTGTTGTCGGCAGTCAAATAAGAAAGATACCAGCCAGTAATAAATCTCCGCAGCGCGCTCACCCTTGGGTGTTTCGCAAACTGCCCAAGAGTATTGACCGCTATCATCTCCGGCGAGTCGAGCTGTTCTTCAATTCGCTCGTCCTGTTCGTCTGGGCTTTCACCAGAAATCACCTGGCCTTTTCCCTCAATGAAATGAAGAAATTTGAAAGGCTGGCCATACATGATGCCCCTTTTCCATCTCAACCATTCTTCTTTCACAAAGGGGCCGCGACTATTTTCATCAATAGACAGGTGGTAGGTGATGAGCGGCGATTGCGGATTCTCACGGTATTTCAATTCGATGAGGATCGGGCCATCTGAACCGCGCGTTCTCAGTTCCTTGAAGCGCCCACGCTTATCCCAGGCTTTTCTCAAGCCGACAGAAAAACATTCGGATAGAAAAGCGAAAACATCAAAGACAGTTGACTTACCACTACCGTTTGGACCGAGAAAGACTGTCAGCGGTCTTAAGTCTCGCAGTTCCAAATCGCGCAAAGCCCTGTAGTTTTGCACTCTCAGGTATTCGATTCTGGGGACTGAGTGAGAATTGTTTTCTTTACTCATATTGCCTCTCGTGCTCATCGCCCGATTTCGATTTGCTGTTTCAGGGCGATGGCTTCGCGGTTTTGCGGATCGAGTTCCAGCGCTTGTTTGCAATGTGCCAAAGCTCTGGCTGTGTCGCGCCGAGCCAGATAAATCCGGCCCAGCATGATGTGCGCTTCAGGCATGCGCGGATTCCACGAAACTGCCGCCTGGAATGAACGCAGCGCGTTTTCGGTTTCGTTGCGGCGCGTGTGAACAATGCCTCGCAAAAAGTACGCGTCGGCGTTGGCAGTGTCAGTGGCCAGCACGCGCTGCAATTCGGCCATTGCTTCGGAGTCTTTGTTGGCGGCAAGCAACTGGCGAATGTTGTCCAGCGCCTGTTGCTGAGAAATCTGCTGTGGGCTAGCGCTCGTTTGCGCTGGCATAGATAGCTGGCGTAGCAGTCTGGCCAGCGCCAATTCGTTCAGGTCTTCTTTCATACGCGAAAGGACGGGAACTTTGTCCGGCGCGACCGCCCATCGAGCATAAGAACTCAAATGGCGTTTGGCCTCGTTGTCGGCTTTGGCGGCTTCGTCGGCTTTTTCGGCGGAAGCCAGGCATTTCGATAACACAAACCACGCTTCGCCGTCGCGAGCGTTCGATCCGACAACGGCGCGAAGCTGTTGCGCGGCTTCGTCGTAAGATTGGTTACGCCACGCGGCGTAGCCGTAATTGAAGCGGTACGCCGCATCGTTCGGATTGGCCGCAATGGCGCGTTGCAGAAACGGCAGCGCGCGCGCGTTTTCGCCTTTGGCCGTGAGCGCGGCTCCGGCGTTATTCAAAATTTCCGGCAGCGGAACGATTCCAGCCAGCGTTTCCGATGCCGCAGCCGCATCGTTGAACGCTCCGGCTTTGAACGCTGCCAACCCCAGATAAAACAATCCTTCTTCGTAATGCGGATCGCCGTTGGTCAATCGTTTGAGCAGCGTGACGGCTTCTTCAAATTCCGTCTGGCGATATTGCAACACGCCGAGTTCGTAAATGGCCTGCGCGTAATGACCGGGAGCTCCGGCGGTGTCGTGTTCATGGATGGCACGCTTCAAAAACGATTCGCGTAATCGCAGATCGAGCGTCTGCACGCCTTTGACATAACTTTCATAGGCGCGCGGCGGAACGTTGGTCGCGCGACGCACCAGTTGTTCTTTGGTGTAACTCAAGGAAGGATTGCGTTCGTATAAAACGTGCCAGGCCAGTTGCCCTTGCATCAACTGCAAATCGCTGAGCGGGCCGCTGAAATTGAACACCTTGTTGCCGATCAACCGCCCGGCTTCGGTTTCGATCAGTCGCGCCGAAATGGCAATGGTGACGTTTTGTTTGTCGCCGCCGATGTCGAATTCGCCGAGCACAATCAGATTGGCTTTGGCGGCTTCGGCCACGCGAATCATCGCCGCGCGCGTCAGCAAATCGGTTGGGCTAAGCCGGACTTGATCGAAAGCCTGCAAACGTTCGTCGGAGTTGAGCACCGTCACGCCCGGCGCATCCAGGATGTCGGCCAGCAAAATCGAAAAGCTTTCGCGCACCCAATTGTGCTGAGTGGATTGCGAGCGATTTTCAAACGGCATGACGATGACCACATCCACCGCGAATGCCTTCGCCGCTGAACAAGCCAGCAAGCAGACAATCAGAAAAACAATTTTGAATCGGAATCTGTTAAACATCGGCTGGATCATAAACAGAAAATCAAAAAGTCAAAAGCGCAGGCTTTCACCACACTTTTGACTTTTGCCTTTTGAGATTTGCCTTTTGATTTCAAAGAGGAATGTTGCCATGTTTGCGCGGCGGATTGGTGTCGCGTTTGTTTTCCAGCAGCTTCAAGGCGCGAATCAGTTTTTGCCGAGTGTGTTTGGGTTCGATGACTTCATCAATGAAACCGCGTTCGGCGGCAACGTACGGCGAAGCGAATTTGTCCTGATACTCTTCGATCTTTTCTTTGCGCGCGGCTGCCGGATCGGCGGCGCTGGAAAGTTCGCGGCGATACAAAATGCCGACCGCGCCTTCGGCTCCCATGACGGCGATTTCGGCGGTCGGATACGCAAAGTTGATGTCCGTCCGGCAATGTTTCGATCCCATCACGCAATACGCTCCGCCGTAGGCTTTGCGAGTGACGACGGTGATTTTTGGCACAGTGGCTTCGGCGTAGGCGTACAGCAGCTTCGCTCCGTGCCGTATGATGCCGCCGTATTCCTGATTGACGCCAGGCAAAAAACCAGGCACGTCTTCAAAGGTAATGATCGGAATGTTGAAACAATCGCAGAACCGCACGAAACGACCGGCTTTGACCGAAGCGTCTATGTCCAGAACTCCGGCCAGAAAGTTCGGCTGGTTGGCGACGATGCCGACGGATTGGCCGTTCAATCGCGCAAAGCCAATGACGATGTTGCGTGCGAAATGCTCCTGAACCTCGAAAAAGTATTCGTTGTCTACGACTTTGGTAATGATCTGGCGAATGTCGTAAGGCTTGTTCGATTCCGGCGGAACGATGGTGTTCAGCGATTCGTCGGCGCGATTCACCGGATCGTCGCACGCAATGCGCGGCGGATCATCCATGTTGTTCGACGGAATGAACGACATCAGTTCGCGGATCAGACGCAAACAGTCTTCTTCGTTTTCCGCCGCGAAGTGCGCCACGCCGCTGGTCGAGTTATGCGTCATTGCGCCGCCGAGTTCTTCTTTGGTCACATCTTCGTGCGTAACGGTTTTGATGACATCCGGCCCGGTGATGAACATATAGCTGGTGTCTTTGACCATCACGATGAAATCGGTGATCGCGGGCGAATACACGGCTCCGCCAGCGCACGGCCCCATGATCGCGGAAATCTGCGGCACGACGCCCGAAGCCAGCGTGTTGCGCAAAAAGATGTCGGCGTATCCGCCAAGCGAAGCCACACCTTCCTGAATGCGCGCGCCGCCTGAATCGTTCAAGCCAATCACCGGAGCGCCGACTTTCATCGCCATATCCATGATCTTGCAAACCTTTTGCGCGTTGGTTTCCGACAACGACCCGCCGAAGACCGTGAAATCCTGAGCGAAGACAAAGACTTCGCGGCCATCAATCAGCCCATGCCCGGTGACGAATCCATCACCGGGAATCTGTTGCGACTCCATGCCGAAATCCCGTGAACGATGCGTGACCAGTTTGTCGAACTCTTCGAACGTGCCGTCATCGAGCAAAAACTCTATTCGTTCACGCGCAGTCATCTTGCCTTCGGCGTGTTGTCGAGCGACACGATCCGCTCCGCCGCCTGCTTCCGCCGCAGCGTTTTTTTCCTTCAGAAGTTTCAGTTTGTCTTCAATCATAGTTTGGTAATGAATCAGTTCGCTTCCATGAACTCCATCCACAACGAATGGAATTGGTGAACTCCGTTTTCTCGTTTGACCGAATACCGCCCTCGGTCGTAGGCGATGGATTTCAATCGCCGTTGCACTTGTTCGCAAATCCAGATGTCTTCCTGCTGAATTTCGTCACTCAAATCCACGGTGGTTTTGATTCGCTCTTTCGCCGCCGCCGATTCGACATCGTGAAAGTACCACTCAAAAATGGTCAGCGTTTTGTCGTGCCCCACCGGCACAATCAAATTGGTCGAAAGATTGTCCGGGTAAATGTTCAGCATCAGGTTGGGAAACACCCAAAAGTACAAAGCTTCGGATTGTTCCGCTGTTGCCGAATATCGTCGTTCGGGATCGTCGCCGGCCTTGATCGGCGCATCCTGCAGCGAAGAAAACCGGCTCGTGACGGTTCGGTAGCGTTGAAAATCAATCTCTCGCATCAAACTCGGATGAACAATCGGCACGTGATACCCTTCGGCGTAGTTGTCCACGTACACCTTCCAGTTGCAATCAATCATGTAATCGCGCCGTTCGGCGAATTTCATATCGGAAACGCGGCAATGCTGCGTCGTCGCCGGAATGTCTTCCAGAAAATCGCGCAAGCTGAACGCATTCGCTCGGCCATCGAGTTTGGCAAAGATGAACTGCTCCCAAACTTGAATCTTCACCGGCAGCAAGCTGAAATCATTGCGATCAAAATTTTCAACGCCATCAAAATCCGGCACGCCGATCAAACGCCCATCAGTCGAATACGTCCAGCCGTGATAACCGCAACGAAACTTCTTGATGCAACTTCCCTGCCCTTGCGCAACCGGCCCGGCGCGATGGCGACAGACGTTGTGAAAGCCGCGCAATTCGCCGTCGTCGCCGCGAACGATGACAATAGGTTCGTCGCCGACATTCGCCGTGAAGTAGCTGCCCGGCTCGACTACTTGATCCAATCGCCCGACCAATTGCCATGTGCGATTGAAAATTCGTTGCTGTTCCGCCACCAGATAAGCCGCATCGGTATAACACCGCGCGGGCAAGGTTTCGGCGTATTCGATTCGCTCATCAAAATCGAAATTCAGCAAATTCATGTTCGATTGGAACTCTGGGTGCGCAGGCGTCCCGCCTGCTGTAATAAATCGGCGCGAAGGGTAAGCTCTGACTCGAAGTTTGGCAATCCTGCTGACCGCCGTATGGCCAGGTCATTTTCTTGACCGTCTTTACAGGCATTTGCTACTATCGCGCCGCTTTTGGGCAAGGCACTCAAGCATTTACAGGCAACAGGCAACAGCAACACCTGCGCGAAACCAGTCAGATTCGGAGTTTCAAAAAATGAAGTGCGAAAATTGCGGAAATGAGCTTGTCGGAGCTTCCATCGTTTGCCGGCAATGCAATCACAACAACGCGCAAGGTCGTGTCAGCCAATGGCGCGCTCGACGCAGCGGCGAATTGCAACCGGTTCCTGCAGCCGCGCAAGCCACGACTCGCACCATTTCTCCGCTGGCGTCGCCCGCCACCGCGAAACCGGAAATCAAACGCACGATTGTCGAACCCAAAGCTCAGTCGCCGATTCCGCCCCCGCCGATTCCAATTGACCAGCATCGCCGATCCAACCCTGCGCCTGCTCCACTTTCCAATGCGGCTGCTCCCACTGCTTCTGAAAACCAATCTGAAGTCGTCGAATTGCCGGCGTGGCGCGCGCAGTTGAAAGAAAAGGTCAAGCAGGTGCGCGAACGGCGCAGCGGCGAATTGCAACCTATTCAAACCGAACCCGACGAAGCACAACTCGATCCAAACCCAATTGTCGAATCGGCGTTAAAACGCATTCGCTGGTCGCAACATTCGCAACCAATCACGACGAATCCTGCGCCTGCGGTTTCCGAATCGCCGAAACACGAAACCGAATCCAGGCCTTTCGCCAGAACCGAACCATCGCCGGAGCGAACTGCGGAATCCAGACCGGTTCCCAAACCGCAACCCGCGATTGCCAATCCATTGTTGGCGCGCAAGCCTGCGCCGCAACCGGCTCAACCTCCTGACACAGCCGCACTGGCACAACGTCAGACTGTGAAAACCGAACCGGCTCGGCAAACCGCCGAAACTCGTATTCGCGTGGAATTTCCGGCGCCACCAAATCCCGCGGCCAAACCGCCGTCGGAACCTGCTCCAACCGCGCCAAACATCAGAACTACAGGCGAAATCAAGCCGCCCGTCGCTGAACGTCGCACAGATTCAGGTTCGCTGGCGCAACCTCCGCGCAATCACGTGGAAACCCGTGTCATCGGGCTGGCTCCGGCGTTGAATTCGGTCATCGGTTACGCCAACACCGCCACTACGAATCAGCAGGCCGAAATTCCAGACACCAATCCGTTCGCCAAACCTTCGACGGCAACGCTGTGGGTTCGGACTCTGGCAGGCGCTTGCGATCTGGAAATTGTGGCCATCGCGTACCTTCCCCTGTTTTGGGCTTACGCTGTGTTGAATACCTCGTTCGGTATCGAAACCGTGGCCATTTTGTTTGTATTGCTCGCGGCGCTGGGATTTTGCTATCAGTTTTTGTCATTGACCATTGCCAATCGAACCACTGGCATGGCGTTTCTGAAATTGCGACTGGTCAACATTGCCGACAAGAATCATCCGGTCGCGTTCAGAAGCAAATTGCTGCGTGCCGCTGGCGCAACCGCCGCCATGTTTTTGCCACCGATCAATTTTCTGGTAATGCAATCCAACCCGCGCCATCACAGCCTGCCCGATCTGCTTTCCGGCACAACGCTGATCGAACGAACTCGGCGCTGATCCGACAAGAAATCCCATGGACAATTTCCTGCTGCAAGCCATCGTCAATGAGCTTGAGCCTTTGCTTGCCAATCATCGGCTGGGCAAGACGGTTCAGTTGAACACGACCGACGTGGCCTTGGATTTCAGGCTGCGCGATGGGCGCTGGTTGGTCGCATCCACCGATCCATCGCGGCTGGCGCTATATCTGACAACGCGCCAACCGAAACAACTCAGCGATGAACCTCGCACTGACACAGCATTTGTCGCGTTGATCAAAAAATACCTGAGCGGCGCTCGACTGACGGGAATGGAAAAACTCGGTTACGACCGCGTCGTCAGTTTTCATTTTGAAGCTGAAAACGAAGACGGCAAACTTTCTACTCGCCAATTGGTCGTGTCACTGACCGGTCGCGGAGCAAACATTCTGCTGGTCGAATCCAATCGCGTGCTGGCTCGTTTGCGTGAAAGCGGCGAGGCTGAAGAAAATTACAAAGAACCTGCGCCGCCTGCTGAAAAGCTCGATCCGTTTCAATGCTCTGCCGCGCAGTTGTACAGCTTGATGGCGAAATCGGACGGCAATCTGGCCACCGCCGCACACAAACACTTCATCGGCTTCACGGAACTTTACGCGCGCGAACTGGCACATCGCGCTTCGCAGACCGATGCCGAACAGGCGCTGCGGCAGTTGCTGGCGGATTTGTTCGAAGCGAATCCGGTTCCAACTCTGTATTCTTCGCCGTCGTTGGAAGAGTTGAGCCGCGAAATTGGCCGCGACGAATTTCATTTGACGCTTTCGCCCATCGAACTTCGCCATCTTGCCACGCTGCCCCGAACGTCGTTTTCGACGGTCAATGAAGCGGCGGAGGTTTGTTTTTCGCTGCTGGATGCCCGCCGCCGCTTTCTGGCGCAAAAGCAAAAACTGACTTCGCAGCTTGCCGCCAAGCTGAAAAAACAGCGCACGCTGGCCGCCAACCTCGAACGCGAACGCGCGGGTTTTGCCAAAGGCGAACAACATCAACGCTGGGGCGAATTGCTGCTGGCCAATCTTCATCAAGTTGAAAAAAACGACGCCGGATTTGCCGTCTCGGATTTTTACGACGAAGCGCTGCCGACAATCACCATTCCCGCCGCCGACAAAGCCAATGCGCAGGAAGCCGCCGAGCATTACTTCAAGCTGGCGCGCAAATCGAAAACCGGTTTGGCGACGATCAACTCACGCTTGCCCGAAGCGCAAAAAGAAATTGCCGATCTGGAAACTCAATTGGCGCGCCTGGCTGAAATCACGCGCACAGACGAATTGAAACCGCTGATTGAAAACGCCGGTTCGGCGATTCCTGCCAAACAACCGTCGAAACCTCAGTCAGGCAAAAAACCGAAAGAAGAAAAGATCAGCGGTGTGCGAAGGTATCGTTCCAGCGACGGGTATGAAATTCTGGTTGGTCGCACCGACCGTGACAACGATCACCTGACGATGCGCGTCGCCAAATCGTACGACTTGTGGTTTCACGCGGCGGATTATCCCGGTTCGCACGTCGTGTTGCGCAACCCACAACGTCGTGACGTTCCCCAACGCGCCATCCTGGAAGCCGCGCAGCTTGCCGCGAAATTCAGTTCTGCGCGCACCAACGCCAAAGTCGCAGTCAATTTCTGCGAAAAGAAATTCGTCACCAAACCCAAAGGCTTCAATGTCGGCCAGGTGCGGCTGGCGTCGTTCAAAACTGTGATGGTCGAACCGGCGGAAGCGGGTGAAAGAATTTACTGACTCATATTCTCACCGCCTTTCCGCGGTTTGTCTGAAAGCGATCCCACTGAAACCCAGCCAGCACATTTGGCAGGCAGTGATGACGCATCAACTCTCAACCAACACTCTCCCTCACTCCTGTAACCATCTATGACTTTGTACTGAGAACTGTGAGGAGTTTTATCGGGCGGGAGACAGGTTTTTGCCAAACGACTCGGTTTCTGCCTCAACTCTGAAGCCTGCATCACAAAAATTTTCCCTTTGTAGTAATCGAAATCGCATTGATTTTCTGGCATCGGAATGATCCCCTTCTTGACCAGAATCCCTGTAACAACAAGAGCGACCACAATGAAAAACACGATTACCGGCCAACCTTCCCCAGTCTTTACCGGTGAACTGTAATCAGTCCCTCTCTGAGATAAGAACTGACTGGGGCGATCCCGGTCGCGTCTGACGACTTCAAACAATTGCCCAGCCTGCCGTTTGCCGCTGTCCGTCAGTTCATAATAAACAACCCGTCCCATCCCGCGCTCTCTGATGTATCCCAACCGCCTAAGTTCGCGCAGCGCGTCATTGAACTCTGGCTCGTACAGCGATTCTGTGTAGTCACTGGAATGTCCGAGCGATATTTTCAATTCGGAAAATAATTGGCCATAACTGGTCATTGGATCCCGGGTAGGACTTTTCCGGTAAGCGTCATACAAATGTAGCAAGATACGTCTGCTAAGGTAATTCAATGGGGGTAACCTCCTTGTATCAAGCTGACTAAAGCTGCCTTACGAAATGCCGAGCGATTTGTTGATGAATTCAATCGTTTTGGGCTGCTGAAAATAATTGACGTGATGCACTTTGGAGTTCGTGCCGAAATTGAGAACGTCTTTGAATTTGGCGGTGTCGTCGTCAGCGCCGAACAACTCTGTCATCGAGCGCGTGTTGACCACCAGATCGTTTTCGATTTCAAGCGGGTCTTGTTCGTCGCGTCCGAAGATGAAATCCACGCTGGCATTGGCCGCGCGCAACGCCGGTTGATCCACAAAAACTTTCCAGAATTTCCAAATGCCTACTGGGTCGGGCTGGAAGTTCGATTTGACCGCAAAGTAATTCGGCAATCGGTCGTGACTGGTTCGCAATCGGCGCAATTCGAAATTGTTGCCAACGCGCGATTGCGCAGCCAAACCCGGAATCATCGCAATCGCCGCGTCAATCAACGGCACTTTGGCGGTCAAACTGGCAAAGGACGAAATGATCTTGACCAGGCTGGCCGACAACACCAAAAACGGATTGCCCCCACTGAATTTCATCCCAGCCGAGCCGAACGCATTGCCTATGTTTGCCAGAAATTCCACGCCGGAACGCAATCGCGTCGGATCGGCCAGACTGGTTCCGCCGAGCGGCGAACCGACCAGCACTACGTTTCCGGGTTTGGCGTTGCGCTCGAACACTTCCAACCACCAGCGTGTCACTAATCCTCCGCGACTGTGGCAAACGACATCCACCTGCGCTTTCGTGTTGGCAAACAAACGCGACAAATCCAGAGCATTCAGCATAGGGCTGACCGACAAGGTCGGATGATCGAAAGCCAGCACTTCGTCATAAGGTTTTTTCGCGCCCTTGACCAGCTTGTCCATCAGCTTTTTGCCGTCGTCGGAAGTGACGAGTTCCGCGCCGACGACGTGATCGTTGCTGCTGAACGTTCCATGAATGAAGATCAAAATTCGCTGGCTGGCTTTGGTGGCGGCGGGGCGTTCGATTGTTTCCCACGCGCTGCTATTCGCTCCCGTGACGCGACGCAACTTGCCCAGATTCGGAGTCAGTTTTTGATCGAGAGATTCCAGCATCAGGGCGATTTCGTTCAATCGCAGCTTTTCAAATTTCAATTGCTTGACGGTTTCACCCGAAGTCACTGCGCCGGGGCCGCGCCGCATTCGGCGACCGGGACGGCTGAACGGAATGACGCCGTCTTCCCAACGCAACACACCGTCGGCATCTTTGGTCAAAGTGACCGTCACGACTTTTTCATCCTGCGGAGAGATGCGACGACGGCGGCGGCGAAGACTCGTCGTTAATTCGCCTTTGGCAACCTGATCGGTCGGCAGAAAGCCCAAATCTTCGACGGCTTTGTCCAGTTCGCGGCTGAGCAATTCGGTTTGTTCGTTTTTGGTGATTGCCATAATCGTGTTCCTTGTTTTATCGCCCGCGCATGGGAATCGGGGTGACGCGGTTTTCGCGCGCCGTCACCACGTCCAACATCGAATGAAACTCGCTGCGGTTTCGCAGGTTGTCCATGCCTTGAGCAAGCGCGTCGCCATAACTTCCGCGCGTGGTCAACAACGTGCTTTCCAGCGGAACCAGCTTGGCTTCGCGTATGTATTCCAGCACGATGTCGTAAAACCGTTTTCCGAAATACCATGGATAGGTCGGCTTGTACGACTCGCTTTCCCAGCCGGCTGAGGGTTTGAAATTGCCGCCGAATTCGGCCATCTGCTCCATGAACTCCAACCTGTAAGCGTCGCTTCGCCAATAACCGACAAACGCATGGCCGGTCAGCAAAAACAGCACTGGGTAAATCTCTATCAATTCCAGACACGAAGCCAGCAACAAGGTCGTGTCAATGCACGTGGCGCGTTTCGCTTCGAAGATTTCCGACGGCGAGCGCAATCGCTGCGAACGTTCGGTGAAACTGGGCGGCGGATTGGTGTAACTGATGGCGTGATCGTAAACGATGGCCGACCAGATGGCGCGCGCCTGGTAATCCACATCTTCGGCAATTTCTTCGGGAGAATCGGAACCTGCAATCAGGCTTTGATACCCGTCGAAGCCAGCGACCGGGTCATCGCGCAACGACATCAAGTAGCGTTGGCCGGATTCGATGATGCGCCGCACCGCCGGGTCGCGCGGCAATACAAACGAAGGCAGCCAGGCAGTATTCACATCGTCGTCGCGCCATTCATCCAGCGTCAGCAAAGTCACCGGATGCGTTTGCCTGTACAGTTCGTGATTGCCCCAGCGCAATCGAACCGACAAGGTCGTTCGCGCGCTTTCGCCGATTTCCGCCCAGGCCTTGCTCAACAACGGCAAACGAATCTTGTCGCGCAAATCCAGCGGCGAATCCATGACATCGCACGAAGCGGAGTATTCGGCCTTTTGATCGCCGACCTGCAATGCCACGTCAACTTCGACGTGATTGACCGCGCGCACGTGCAATTTATGAATCAGGAATTTTTTGAAGAGCGGGCGTTCGTTGTGCAGCATCGAATAATTGATCATCGCGCTCGGTTCGATTTCCACCGGCAACAGATGGCGCGCGGCGGCTTCATCCCGCGCCAATTCGGTATCGTCCGGTTTGATGACATTCGTTTTTTCCAGTCGCATCAACTGTTCCAGCTTGCCTAGATCGGGCAGTTGAAACGCCTCGTGTTTCTCGACCGAAGCTTGCAGAAAGGAATTCGCCGTCCACAACACAACACCCGTGCCGCTCAATCCGCGCGGTTGAGCGCGCAGAATCTGGCAAGCGATCAGAAACGCCGCCAGCAAATCCCAGTTGGAAACGCGCCAGGCGTGATAGAAATTGCCGAAAAACATTTCAGCCAGCGCATCATCGAATTCATCCTGAAACCCTATGGCTGCTTGCGTTCCGCCCGCAACAATCATCGGGCCGATACGCGCTGCTGAATGATAAATGTTGCAGGCCACCAACAATGGACGTTTCGGTTTTCCGCCGGATTCTCCACTGTTCAAAATCTGGCCCAGCGTTTCTGCCGTCACGGCCTCGATCTGCTGGTTGGCTCCCTGCATCAAAAACCCGTCCAACATTCCAGATTTCGATGCCTTGGTTTTTTCCGCTGCTTCAGTAACAGCAGCAGCCAGAAGATCAGACGCCTTTTTGACTGTGCTGCGTTCTGGCGGAGTCCAGATTTTCAAATTCAGACCTTGATGCGTGTCAATTCCGGCCAGATGAATAATGTCCGGGCTGCGCTGGCGAATTTTGGCGCCCGCTTCGTCGGGGTTGTCGTTGAGGCTGCGCTCGCCTTTGACGCCAAGGGCCGCTCCGACGACATCGCGCTCGGCGCCAAAATTGGCGGTTTCGCGGACCTTACCCGGCGCGCTGACCACCATCAACAAACTTTCCGGCGTTCGTCCGTCAAAGGTTCTGCCGCAATCCAGATGGCGAATGATGGTCAGCGCCTGTCCCTGGCGTTTGGCGCTGGTGGCGGCAGTAATCAAATACTCCCAAGGCAACACGCGCGCTTCCCAACCGACTTTCTCTTTGGTGTAAGGAATGCTGACTTCGATGATACGGGCTTTGGCCAGTTCCGTGATGGCGGCTTCGATGTCGGCTTCGATGCGCTGAGCGATTTCCGCTTCAATCTGTCGCTGGATTTCTTCAGCCGAACTATCGTCCTGTTTGGCCTTCAGAGTTTCCTGTAACAGAGTTTCCTTGAGCGCCAGGATTTCAGGCGCTTTCAACTGGCTGAGCTTCAATGCTTCTTTCATGTCTTCCGAAGCCAATCGCGCGCGCTCTTCGCGTTTTTCCACGTTGCCCGTCCACAAACTGCGATTGCGGACGACGGCTCGCCATTTCATGGCGATTTCCTGCAAGCGGCGATTGCTGCGAAAACTAATGGCGTAACCTTTGTCTGTTCGCAGAGTGATTTTCACCCATTCTTCATTCAGCGAATCGGCGGTTTTTGATCTGGGCGGTTTGTCTTTTTTTGAGCGGGTTGACGAATCTGTTGTCTTTGACGCTTTCGGCATATCGGCTTCTCCCCAAACGACTGAAGTACTTCGGAGTTGTCGTTCAACGAAAGCCGGTATACCGGCAAAGCTAAAAGCGGTCAAGCTCCGGCAGGCGGTTGTTTTTCCCTGCGTTTGAAAATCAGAAACGCCGCAATTCCGCCAATCACCAGGCCGATCAAATCACATTGCAAATCGTTCGCCGTGTCATAAGGTCCGTGAATGCGCATTCCGGGTTGCGGCCAGAAGTATTTGTCGTCCCATAATTCTATGATTTCGTAAAACCCAGAAATGGTGAACATCGTCGTGCAGGCAAAAAACGTCACCAGCCACAGCGGCAACCGATACCCGAATCGTTTCAGCCCTTCGTTCAACAGCCAGACAATCACCGGAGCCGTCAGCGCCGGAATCGCCGTGTGCGTGAATTCATCGTACTGAATGTATTTGTATTTCGTGCTGTACAGGTCGAACAAATTGCCAAGTCCGTCCAGCGCCACCGAAGCGTAGACCAGCGCCAGCAAGACAATCGGAATCTTCACGTCGAAACGTTGTTTGACGTAAAACCAAATCGCCCCCAGCCAAGCTATGCAAATCGGCGTGCTGTACCAGATTCGCAAATACGCCATGCGCAACAGAAAGACCGAGCCCCACAACAGCAATCCGCCGATAATCATGGCGTCCAACAACGTGAATGATGACGAAGCGCGCGCTTCTGTTTTATCGGGGCTGGAAATGACCTGGCTCATGAGTTTCTCCCTTTGAAGATGATGATCGAAAGTAACAATGCAATTG
Organism: uncultured Heliomicrobium sp.; assembly: GCA_964470555.1. Lineage (GTDB taxonomy): Bacteria > Acidobacteriota > Blastocatellia > RBC074 > RBC074 > RBC074. The sequence goes on along the minus strand of CAYYDG010000041.1, from coordinate 26,364 downwards.
AAAGAATCGTCGCCCAATTGCCAAAACGACGAATGGGCGTCGAACGATATTCCAGAATGATTCGATGTTCGCCCGCTGGCACGTCCACCAGAATGTTTTTGACTGCGCCTTCGTGAATCGGCGCAATCTGGCCGTCAATCGTCGCCGTCCATCCGGCAAAGTTCCGCGTGCGAAATTGGAGTTGATCGGCTTCGCTCAGGCTGACGCGAAGCTGGCGGAATACTGGCGTCCACCATTCGTGGCTGATCGAACCGTTGCCCGCAGCAAGCTGCACTGGCGGCATCGGCGGATTCGCGCGAGAGCTTTCGCGCGGCAAGGTGGCGTAATTGTAATGCTCGTAATTCGGCTCGAAGGATTGCGCGCGCCACATCGGCCAGACAACATACCAACCACTCATCGCCACTGTGCAAGCCAGAATCAGTATCGCAACCAATCTCCGCCAATCCGAAATCCGAAATCCGAAATCCGAAATCGCTCCCACGAGCATCGCCATTGCAAAACTGGTCAGCGTCAGCATTCGCCACGAATAGACGCCGATTTCAATTTTGGGAATCCAGCGGCCAAACGGCACAGAAAACTTCGTCATCAAAAAACTGGCCAGCAATCCGGCGGCGATCCACAACCAGACAGCGTTCAGAGTACCGGCTTTAGCAGCGTTCAGAGTACCGGCTTTAGCAGCGTTCAGAGTACCGGCTTTAGCCGGAATACCTTGATCTTCAGTTTCCTCCGCCTGAAGGCGGTACTCTGAACGCTGTCCGGCAGCAGTTCGGTTTTTCCATAAAGCAACGCTCAAGATCAAAATCGCTGTCAGGTTGAACACCCAGATTCGATCCAGCCGGACAAAAAACGGATTGTTGACGCGGTCGTAAACCGTTTGCGCGTAATCAAACACATAGCTGGCGTGATATGGCCAAACGCGCTCCACATCATCGCCATTAACCAATCGCTGTTCGACAATCGCCGGATAAAAATACGCCGCCGCCAGCAGCGAACCGAAGACCAGCGCCGCCGCGACGAAACCAAGTTCGCGCCACTTCCCTGCCTTGATTGCCGGAATCAACAGGCACATACCAAACACCAGCAAGAACTGATATGCCGTTGGCGGATGCGTCCACAAAAACGCTCCGAAGTTGGCGGCCAATCCGGCAAAATTCAACCATCTCGGATTTTCTCTCTGCGCTCCCTCTGCGCTCTCCGCGCCTCTGCGGTAAATCAACTTTTCAGCAAAAAGCAGGCACAACGGAATCCATATAAAGCTGGTGAATTCCGAAATCGCGCCGCGCTGGTATTGGTTCAGCAAGTGATACGGCGCGAACACATACACCGCCGCCGCCACGAGCGATGCTCCGCGCGAAAGCGATTGCCGCGCATAAATCCAAATCGCTGCCGCCGAAGCCAGCATCGTCAGCCAGTAAAACCCGACCCACGTGCTCAGCCAATCACGCGTGACGAAATAAACAGCCGAGGTCAGGTAATACACCCCCGGAGGATAAAAGCTGGTGGTCGGCGCTCCGTAACCGTGCGTGTGTTCATCCCAGCGCGGATAGACAATTCCCCAAACCAGGCTGCGCCAAAACGCATTCATCTGGTTGTAGTGCATCCACGAATCGTGCGTCACCGGCATCGCTCCGCCGCAGCATCCGATCTTTTGATCTTCGCCGATGACAAAAAACGGCAGCACCGCAATTGAAGTCAGCGCAACCAACACCAGCGCAATCGCCAGCTTCGATTTCCAATCTGATTGTTTGGGTCTGATCACAGAGCTTGAAGTCATTGGGCGCAGATTCTGTCACACGAAATTCCGTCGGCAAAGATTCAGCAAGCATTGTGCCTGACGCGAAAGCCGGCCAAATGCCCGAAGCCTGCCACCTTGCACCTCACACCTATCCGACAACTGAAAGCTTTCGCCGACACTGGAAGCCTTATGCTAAATTACGTCCGCATTTCTAAACTTCATTTCAACTCAGAGGAAGAAAATCATGTACGCTTTTCGGGACAGCATGCTGCAACTCATCACGCAAACTTCAACCAATTTGCCGCCTGATGTTCGCCGGGCAATGGCTCGCGCAATGGGCGAAGAGCAAGGCGGGCGTTCGCTGCAAGCGCTGAACGTCATCGCCACCAACATTGACATGGCCACCGACAACGAAGGGCCGATTTGTCAGGACACCGGCTGGCCCACGTTTGAAATCAAAACTCCTGTCGGCGCGAACCAGATTGTAATGAAGCAACAGATCAAAGAAGCCGTCGCCGAAGCCACCAAACGCGGCAAGTTGCGGACGAATTCCGTGGATTCGCTGACCGGCGTCAACGCCAGCGACAATCTGGGGCCGGGAACGCCGACCATGCATTTCGAACAATGGGAAAACGACGAAATCGAAGTGAAACTGATTTTGAAAGGCGGCGGCTGCGAAAACAAAAACATTCAGTATTCGTTGCCGATGGAAATTCCGCATCTGGGCAAAGCCGGACGTGATCTGGATGGTGTTCGCAAATGTCTGCTCCACGCCGTTTGGCAGGCGCAAGGACAAGGTTGCAGCGCCGGAGCCATTGGCGTTTGCATCGGCGGCGACCGCGCGCAAGGTTACGTCAAAGCCAAAGAACAGCTCTTCCGTTTGCTGGACGACACCAACGAAATTCCAGAATTGGCCAAGCTGGAAGATTACATCGTGCAGACTTCAAACACACTCGGCATTGGCACGATGGGCTTCGGCGGAGGCGTGACTTTGATTGGTTGCAAGATTGGCGTGCTGAATCGTTTGCCGGCCAGCTTCTTTGTTTCGGTCGCTTATGATTGCTGGGCATTTCGCCGGTTGGGCGTCGTGCTGGATGCCAACACTGGCGAAATCAAACGCTGGCTTTACCGGGACGAAAAACAAGCGGACATCAAAATGACTCAAGGTGGCGGTTTCGTTATGACTGGAAAAGAGAAAGTCCTGCGTGCGCCGATCACCGACGAACAAATCCGCGAACTCAAAGTCGGCGATGTCGTATTGGTCAGCGGCGATATGTACACAGGCCGCGACGCGGTTCACGCGCATCTGATGAAAAACGATCCGCCGGTCAGCTTACAAGGTCAGGTGCTTTATCACTGCGGCCCGGTCGTGTTGAAGGACGGCGACAAGTACATCATCAAAGCCGCCGGACCAACCACCAGCATCCGCGAAGAACCGTATCAAGGCGAAATCATCAAACGTTACGGCGTGCGCGCCGTCATCGGCAAAGGCGGCATGGGAGCGAAAACTCTGGCGGCAATGAAAGAACACGGCGCGGTTTACCTGAACGCCATCGGCGGCGCGGCACAGTATTACGCCAAATCCATCAACGAAGTGCTGGGCGTCAACCTGCTTGAATTCGGCATTCCCGAAGCCATGTGGCATTTGCGCGTGACTGATTTTCCGGCGATTGTCACTATGGACGCTCACGGCAATTCGCTGCATGCCGACGTCGAAAAAGCTTCGGCGGCGGTGTTGGCTACGCTGAGCGAGCCGATGTTTTGATTCAATCTGATCTGAAGGAGTAGCTACGATGAATGAACTAATTTTTATTGTTGAAGACGCACTTGAGGGTGGCTATACCGCCCGCGCACTTGGCCAGGCTATCTTCACCGAAGCCGATTATCTGCCTAGTTTGAAGGAGCAGATTCGTGACGCAGTGCGTTGTCATTTTGATGAGGGCCGCGAGCCTTCCATGATTCGCCTGCATTTTGTTCGAGAGGAAGTGATGGCTGTATGAAACTACCGCGCACTCTGTCCGGTGATGATCTGGTGAAAGCGTTGGCAAAGCTTGGCTATGCCGTGGTTCGCCAAACCGGAAGCCACATGGCCTGACAACCACTCAACACGGAGAACACCACATCACGATTCCGCGCCACTATCCCTTGCGTGTCGGCACCTTGTCGGCAATTCTGGCTGAAGTTGCCGACCATTTTGAATTGGCGCGCGAAGAGTTGATTGACTTGCTCTTTCAATAGCGCAACAACTACGGAGAAATCATGAAAAAGATACTTTCGTTTTACCTCGTTACCGTTTTACTACTTGCTGCTCTTTCGTTTCACGCAACAGCTCAACCCCCGGCCAACAACAATCTAACTTCGACGATCAACCAGGAAATGGAAAAGATGTTCAAGCCGAACGAACCCGGCGCGGCGGTCATTGCTGTCAAAGACGGACAGGTCGTCTTTCGCAAAGGCTATGGAATGGCGAATATGGAACTCGGCGTAACCATCGAGCCGGATATGATTTTTCGCATCGGTTCGATCACCAAACAGTTCACCGCGGTTTCGATTCTGATGTTGATGGAACAAGGCAAGCTGAGTCTTTCGGACGAAATCACCAAGTTCCTGCCCGATTACCCGACGCAAGGCCACAAAATCACCGTCGAGCATTTGTTGACGCACACGTCCGGCATCAAAAGCTACACCGGAATGGCTGAATGGCGACCGCTGTGGCGCAAGGATTTGAAGCTGCCCGAACTGATTGACATCTTCAAAAACCAGCCGATGGAATTCGCGCCCGGTGCAAAGTGGAATTACAACAACTCGGCGTATGTGTTGCTGGGCGCAATCATTGAAAAAGTCTCGGGACAAAGTTACGGCGATTTTGTCGAAAAAAACATCTTCGCGCCGTTGGGGATGAACCAATCGTTTTACGACAACACGCAACGCATCATTCCTCGCCGCGCCGCCGGGTATTCCCGAAACGCCGGGAAATTCGTCAACGCCGAATACCTGAGCATGTCGCATCCGCACGCGGCAGGTTCGCGGATGTCCACGGTAGATGATTTGGCGAAATGGGACGCGGCGCTGTACACCGAAAAACTGGTCAAACAGGAATCACTGAAAAAAGCCTGGACGGCCTTTGTGCTGAATGACGGCAAACCGACCACTTATGGTTATGGCTGGGGCGTCAACACGCTGCAAGGCATGCAGATGATTACGCATTCCGGTGGCATCAACGGCTTCACCTGCGACGCGGTTCGTTTGCCTGAGTCAAAAGTGTATGTCGCCATTCTGACCAACCGCGAAGGTGGCGCTGGCAATCTCGCCAAAAAATTTGCCGTGCTCGCCAGCGGGAAGGAATGGGAGGAGCCTGCCGCCAAACCTGCCGCGCCAGCCTCACCAGTTGCCAAAATTGACCCGGCGATGTTTGATCGCCTGGCTGGCGATTACGAACTGATGCCCAACTTCATCCTGACCATCACCAAAGAAGGCGATAAGTTGATGGGACAGGCAACAGGCCAATCGAAACTGGAGTTGCAGCCGGAATCAGCGACGAAATTCAATGTCCCACAGGTTGGTGCGGTCATTGAATTCGTCATCGAAAATGACAAAGCCACCAGCTTGACCTTGCATCAGGGTGGCCAGAAATTGCCCGCCAAGAAAATCAAATAGTCGTTCGCAAACTGAAAGAGGAGTGCCATGCTTAAACGATTCGCTGCTCTGCTGTGTTTGGCCGTCATGCTTTCGCTGACGGCAACCGCTCAACGCCGGGTTCCGACGGTGGATGACCTGATCAACGTCAAAACCGCTGGTGGAGCGCAGATTTCGCCTGATGGAAAGTACGTTGCGTATTCAGTTGGTGAAACTGACTGGAAACAGGATGCCTTTGTCACACAGATTTGGCTGGTAAACGTGGCGACTGGAAAATCGATGCAAATGACACGCGGAGACAAATCGTCAGGCAATCCGCAATGGTCGCCTTCGGGTGAATGGCTGGCATTCACCTCCAATCGCGTCGGCGACAAGAATCAAATCTTCGTCATCCGGCCCGACGGCGGCGAAGCCATGCAATTGACCAAAGCCGAAAATGGAGTTGGCGGTTATGCGTGGTCGCGCGACGGCAAAAACATCGCCTTCAGTTCGACAGACGTTGACCAGAAATTTGCCAAAGACCGCAAAGATCACCTCGGCGATTTTGAAGTCGTGCGGCGCGAATACTCGCATTCGCATTTGTTCACTTTCGACGTTGCCGAGGCGTTGAAAGCTCCGGTCGCCGGAACTCAACGAACTAAAGGCAAGGACTTCACAGTCGGCGGCGCGAACTGGTCGCCCGACGGGGCGAAAATCGTCTTCAGCGCAACCATCAATCCAGATTTAATCAATGGCGGGACATCGGACATTTATCTGCTGACGCTGGCGGATAATTCGGTCAAAAAGCTGGTGGCGCAAGCCGGACCGGACAACAATCCGAACTTTTCGCCGGACGGCAAATTGATCGTTTTCAGTTCGGCGATGGGCAATCCGAAATTCTTCCACGCCAATTCGCGGCTGGCGATTGTTTCGGTTGATGGCGGCGCGCCGCGTTCAATCACGGACGGATTCGACGAACAACCGCAGTTTGTCGCCTGGAAAGAAGACGGCATTTACTTTGGCGGATTGCAAAAGACGGCTTCGCATCTGTTCCGGCTCGATCCAACCAGCGGCAAATTCAATCGCGTCAGCCAGCCGGACAATTTGATGCTCGCCGGAGCCAGCTTCACCAAAGACGGAAAACAAATCGCGTTCACTGCACCGTCGCCAACTTCGCTGAGCGAAGTTTACGTGTCTTCGGTTGGCAACTTTGCGCCGCGCAAACTGACGGCGATGACCGATCAAGTCAAAGACTTCACGTTGGCTTCGCGCGAAGTCATTTCCTGGCAAAGCAAGGACGGCGCGACAATCGAAGGCGTGTTGATCAAACCTGCCGACTTCGACGCGAACAAAAAGTATCCTCTATTGTGCGTGATTCACGGCGGGCCGACCGGCATTGATCGGCCGACCTTGCTCGATGCGCGCTACTATCCGGCGGACATCTGGGCAGCCAAAGGCGCCCTGGTCTTGAAAGTGAATTATCGCGGCAGCGCTGGCTACGGAGAGAAATTCCGGCAGTTGAACGTTCGCAACCTCGGCGTGGGCGACGCCTGGGACGTGATTTCCGGCGTAGATCATTTGATCGCCAAAGGCTGGGTGGACGGCAACCGAGTCGGCTGCATGGGATGGTCACAAGGCGGATACATCTCGGCGTTTCTGACGACTTCCAGCGACCGGTTCAAAGCGATTTCGGTCGGCGCGGGAATTTCCAACTGGGCGACGTACTATTACAACACCGACATCACGCCGTTTACGATTCAATACCTGGGTGATGATCCGGCGGATGATCCTGAAATTTATGCCAAGACTTCGCCGATGAATTACGTCAAGCAGGCCAAAACACCAACCTTGATTCAGCACGGCGAATTCGACCGCCGCGTGCCGATTCCCAACGCTTACGAATTGCGACAAGGGTTGGAAGATCGCGGCGTGCCGGTCGAAATGATCGTGTACAAAGGTTACGGCCACGGCATCACCAAACCCAAATCCATGCGCGCTGTCATGCAGCACAATCTGGGATGGTTCAATCATTACCTATTCGGCGAAGCCAAGCCGGATTTCGCCAAGCCGGATTTGCCGAAGAAAGAAGAACCGGCAAAAGCTGTTGGGAATTGAAAGGACATAATTATGGGTACCGCAGCAGTCGCTAAACGAAAAGTTCAACGCAAGGACTTCGTCATTTCCTTGCCCGAAAACGTGGCGGAATGTGTCATCACGCCTCTACACCAATTCACAGACGATGAATTCTGGAAGTTTTGCTCCGCCAACCGCGAGTTGAGAATTGAAATGACGAGCGAGGGACAGATGATGATTATGATGCCGGTTGGCGGCGAAGGCTCAAGCCGCAACTTCAATCTGACGACAGAATTTGGGACTTGGGTAAAGCAAGATAAAACCGGAATTGGCTTCGATTCTTCCGGAGGCTTCAAACTGCCGAACAAAGCCAAACGTTCGCCTGACGCTGCCTGGATTAAGCGCGAGCGATGGGAAGCCTTGAGCGAACAGGATCGCCAAAAGCTTGTCCCACTCTGCCCGGACTTCGTCGTTGAGTTGCGATCATTTACCGACCGGCTCAAGAAATTGCAGAGCAAGATGGAAGAATACATTGCCAATGGCGCGCAACTCGGCTGGTTGATTGATCCGCAGGAAAAGAAAGTTCACGTTTACCGCCCTGACACTCCGGTCGAAGTGCTGGACGACCCGAAGGAAATTTCCGGCGAACCTGTGCTGAAAGGCTTCACGCTGAAACTGGAAGGGATCATTGATTGATTTCAAAAACAAAAAGAGGCTTTGTTCGATGAAACGTTTACCGGTCGTAATTGCTCTGATTCTTGCTACTGCCTTTTTTATCCTGCCAAGCCGGTTTCGCCAACCAGCAATTGCAGAACAAACTCCCGCACAACCGAAAAGAACAGTTCAATCGCTTCGCGTGCAGGTGCTTTCGACGATGCTGGTTGGTGATTCCAACGCAGGCATTGGCGAATGGGGCTTTGCCGCCATCGTTGAAGTGGACGGCCAACGCATTTTGTTCGACACAGGCGCACGCCCGGACACCGTGCTGAAAAACGTCAAGGAACTGAACGTAGACTTATCTAACGTCAAAGACGTAATTCTCAGCCATAATCATTCCGATCATACAAACGGTTTACTGACGCTGCGACGCGAATTCGCCAAAACGAATCCTGCGGCGTTGTCGCGCGCGCACGTTGGCAAAGGCATTTTCTGGAATCGCCCAACCAACGCTGGCGATTCAAACGTCATGGTCAAAATCAAACCGGAGTACGAAGCGACCGGCGGTCAGTTCATCGAATACTCTGAACCAAAAGAAATTCTGCCCGGCGTCTGGCTGACCGGTCCCGTGCCGCGCGTTCATCCTGAAAAGAATTGGAGCGGAGCAGGCAGAATGAAATCGCCCGACGGTTTGGTCGAAGACACTTTGCCAGAAGATATGTCGCTGGTGTTTGTCACCGGCAAAGGTCTGGTGTTGCTTTCGGGTTGTGGCCACGCGGGAATCATCAACACGATTGAACACGCTCGAAAAGTGATCCAGCCTGCACCAACGTTCGCAGCCATCGGCGGCTTTCACCTGTTTGCATTGAATGACGAAAAGCTGAGTTGGACGGCGAGCAAGTTGAAAGAATTCGGATTGAAAAACTTTCTCGGCGCGCATTGCACAGGCATCGAGGCCGTCTATCGCATTCGCCAGCAAGCCGGACTCGACCGGCAAAGTTGCGTGGTCAGCGCGATAGGTTCGTCTTTCTCGTTGGACAAAGGAATTGACCCGACGCCGCTGGCGCGTTGAAAGGAACAAGATGAAAACACTGTTGATGGTTTCCCTGTTGCTGTTGATGCCCGCTGGCTCGCTCGCCCAAACCAAAGGCGTGTTGCTGGAAAACCTGACCTGGCAGGAAGCGGAGAAAGTCCTCAAACCGGAAACCGTCGTCGTCATCGCGCTGGGCGCGGCGGCCAAAGAACACGGCCCGCACCTGAAACTGAAAAACGATTGGACGATGGCCGAATATTACAAGGCGCGCGTGTTGAAATCTGCCGACGTGGTGATGGCGCCGACAATCAATTACCACTTTTATCCGGCGTTTGTGGAATACCCCGGCTCGACTTCGCTGCGGCTGGAAACAGCGCGCGATTTGACCGTGGACATTTGCCGCAGCTTGGCTCGGTTTGGGCCAAAGCGGTTTTACATCATCAACACAGGCGTTTCGACTTTGCGCGCGTTGAAACCGGCAGCGGAACTTTTGGCTGCCGACGGCATCCTGTTGCATTATCTGGACGTGACCAAAGACGTGGCCGATGTGGTCAAACCGATTGAAAAACAACCGGGCGGCACGCACGCCGACGAAATTGAAACGTCCAAGATGCTGTACATTGATCCGGCATCGGTCGAGATGAAAAAAGCCGTCAAGGATTACAACCCGCGTCCGGATCGTCCCGGCGTGCCGTTGACGCGCGATTCGCAAAAAGCTGCCCGCGGCGAAGGCACGTATTCGCCAACCGGAAGTTGGGGCGACCCGACATTGGCCACACGCGAAAAAGGCCGCATCGTGACTGAAGCGACTTTTGCCGCCATACTTAAACAGATTGAAACACTACGCCAGACCACGCCTCCGACAGCCAGGTAGAGAGGCAAAAGTTTGCCCCTCCACTTCAGAAATTCATTTCGTTGAATTCGGCGCAGCCTTCGAGTAGGCTTTGCGCCCAATCGCACTTTAGATTCCAACAATTCAGGAGCACCAGAATTATGACGATGATGAACACACCGTTGACGATGCCGGTGTTGATGGATCGAGGGCCGATGCTCTATCCAGACAACGAAATCGTCTCCAAAATGCGCGATAAAGTTCACCGCTACACCTACGCCGAATTGGGCAAACGTGCGCGGCAATTCGCCAACGCCGTTACAAAACTCGGCATTAAACAGGGCGACCGCGTAGCCACCATGGCCTGGAACGGTTATCGCCATCTGGAAGTGTATTACGCTACGCCGTGCATGGGCGCAGTGCTGCATACACTGAACCTGCGGCTTTCAACCACTGACCTGGAATATATCGTCAACCACGCCGAAGATTCGGTGATCTGCATTGACGATGATTTGTTGCCGTTGCTGGAAAGACTGGCGGGCAAGATTCCCACCGTCAAACACATCATTGTGATGAACAACACCGGCAACAAAGCTTCGGATGCGCTGGCTGCCACAGCTACGATCCACGATTACGAAGAATTGATCGCCGCAGAATCCACCGAATTCACCTGGCCGGAAATTGACGAAGATTCGCCGATGGGCTTGTGTTACACCAGCGGAACCACCGGCCATCCCAAAGGCGTGATGTACACGCACCGCTCGAATTACATTCACACGATCACCGGCGGATTGCCGGATTTGCTGGGTTTGAAACGCGACGACACAGTGATGGCCGTCGTGCCTATGTTTCATGCCAACGCCTGGGGCTTGCCGTACATTTGCATGATGTTGGGATTGAAACAGGTTTTCCCCGGTCCGACTATGGATGGCGCTTCGGTCTGCCAGTTGTTGCAAGATGAAAAAGTCACTTTTACTGGCGGCGTGCCGACCATCTGGATGGGCGTCATCAACGAACTGCAAGCCAATCCCGGCAAATACGATTTGTCGAATTTGCGCGAAATGATTTGCGGTGGTTCTTCGCCGCCGCGCGCGATGATTGACTGGCTGGAATCGAACCTGGGCATTGAATTCATTCAAGCCTGGGGAATGACCGAAACTTCGCCGCTCGGCACTGTCTGCCGCTTGAAACCGAAAATGAACGATTTGCCGCGCGAAAAGAAACTGGACATCAAACAACGCGCTGGCATTTACGCGCCCGGTTTGAAGCTGCGGATTGTTGACGATGCCGGCAATGAAGTCGCGCACGATGGCGTTTCGATGGGACGCTTGCTGATCAAAGGGCCGTGGATCGCTTCGACGTATTACCGCACCGAAGCGACGCCGGATAAATTCCCCGATGGTTGGTTGGATACCGGCGACGTGGCAACGCTCGACACCGAAGGGTACATGGCCATTGCCGACCGGTCGAAAGATTTGGTCAAAAGCGGCGGCGAATGGATTTCATCGGTGGATTTGGAAAACGCGATCATGGCCGTGCCAGGTGTTGCCGAAGCCGCCGTCATCGCCGTCGTACATCCGAAATGGGACGAACGCCCGCTGGCTTGTGTCGTCAAAAAGCCCGGTGCGGAAATCACCAAAGACCAGATTTACGAGCATCTGCTCAAGAGTTTCGCCAAATGGTGGATGCCCGACGAAATCATTTTCATTGACGCTGTGCCGAAAACCAGCGTCGGCAAATTCGACAAGAAAGTCCTGCGCGAACAGTTCAAGGATTTTCAGTTGAAATAACTTTCGCTGCCCGTGAATCCAACCATAGATTCACGGGCATTTTCTCTCGGCCATTGTATGCTCATCATTGACGGTTCAATTGGCGAAGGCGGCGGCCAGATTCTGCGCACATCGCTGGCGTTGTCGCTCATTACCGGAAAGCCATTTCGCATCGAAAAGATTCGCGCCGGACGGCGAACGCCCGGTTTGTTGCGGCAACATCTGACTTCGGTGCAGGCAGCCGCCGAAATCGGCAAAGCCACGATTTCCGGCGCAGCCATCGGGTCACAGCAACTCACCTTCACGCCTGGCAAAATCACGCCGGGCGATTATCACTTTGCGATTGGAACTGCGGGCAGCGCTACGCTGGTACTACAAACCGTGTTGCCTGCATTGATGACTGTCGAAGCAACCAGCCGGTTGACACTGGAAGGCGGCACGCATAATCCGTTCGCGCCGCCGTTCGAGTTTCTGGAAAAAGCGTTTCTGCCCTTGCTCAAACGAATGGGCGTGAAGGTCGAAGCCAGGCTGGTCAATTACGGATTTTATCCGGCGGGCGGTGGCCAATTGGACGTGACGATTCACGGTGTTCGCCAATTGGGACAGATGGAATTGATTGCGCGCGGCGACATCAAACGCCGATTGGCCAAAGCCGTGTTGTGCCATCTGCCGCGCAACATCGCCGAACGCGAATTGAACATTGTGCAGAAAAAACTTTCGTGGCCGAAAAAATGGCATCAGGTGGAAACGCCGACCAACTCCGTTGCTCCCGGCAATTTCGTTTCGCTGGAAATCGAATGCGAACAGGTGACCGAAGTCTTCACAGGCTTCGGCGAACGTAACGTCGCCGCCGAAGCCGTCGCCGGTCAGGCGGCGTTGGCGGCTCGTCGGTATCTGGCCGGCGAAGCGGCGGTCGGCGAATATCTGGCCGATCAATTGTTGTTGCCGATGGCGCTCGCCGGGCGTGGTTCGTTCACTACCTTGCCGCCGTCGCGGCACACGACGACCAACATCGAAATCATCAAAAAATTTCTGGATACCCAGATCACCTGCGAACAAATGAACAATCGTGTCTGGCGAATTCAGATTGATTCGCAAGCCGCTTGACGAATACCAGATCGGTCAGTAATATCCCGCCTTCCTTTCAGGGACATGGAAACGTCAATTGATTATCGAATTCTCTGAAAGACCGTTTTAGACCCGTTCGTCTAGCCCGGTCCAGGACATCGCCCTTTCACGGCGGTAACACGGGTTCAAATCCCGTACGGGTCGTCCGTTTAGTTTCTACCATCACTAATCTTCAACTAAGCCATCGCCAGTAAAGCATTCGGACCGCAGTCATCGCTGCGGTCTTCGTATTGCTGATTCTATTGAGCGAGGATGAAGCCCTCATCGAGGCGTTTCTTCGTTACTGACAAAACATCCTTTGCAGGCGCAGTTGAACTGCACTTGCGCCTTTCCGGCGATCAAGCAATGGCGCAAACCAATCTGACAGACCCAAAATCCGTTTCGGCGTTTTCGCCGCCATTCGTCAATTATCAACTCGACGCGGCTTTCGACGAGATGTTTGCGATTGGTGGAACTCCACGCACCCAATATCAAGCGCTTTATCACCGCCTGCTGGAACTCGTGCCCAGCGAATTGAAACAGCGCCAGCAAACCGCCGATGTCGCTTTTCTCAACCAGGGCATAACCTTCACGGTGTATGGCCACGACGCCGGAACCGAAAAAATCTTCCCATACGATCTGCTGCCCAGAATCATCACCGCCAAGGAATGGGAAAAGCTCGAACGCGGATTGAAACAACGCATCACAGCGCTCAACCTGTTTTTGAAAGACCTTTACCACGACGAAAAGATTTTGAAAGAGGGTCTTGTCCCGCGCGAACTGGTTTATAGCTGCAAACATTACCGCCGCGAAATGCGTGGGCTGCGCGTTCGCAAGGACATTTATGTTTCGGTCGTCGGCACCGACCTGGTCAGGTTGAACGACGGCGAATTCGCCGTGCTGGAAGACAATCTGCGCGTGCCCAGCGGTGTGTCGTACATGCTGGCCAACCGGCAGGTCATGAAAAAAGTCTTCCCCGGTTTGTTCGGCAGCTACAACGTGCGCCCGATTGACCATTACGGGCAGGCGTTGCTGGCAACCTTGCGCGCCATGGCTCCGGCCAATCGCCCCGATCCAACCATAGTGTTGCTGACGCCCGGAGTCTTCAATTCGGCTTATTACGAACACACTTTTCTGGCTCGGCAGATGGGCATCGAACTGGTCGAAGGCCGCGATCTGATCGTTCACGACAACGTGGTGTACATGCGAACGACCGCCGGATTGCGTCGCGTGGATGTCATTTATCGCCGCATTGACGACGATTTTGTTGACCCGTTGGCGTTTCGCCCGGATTCGATTCTGGGCGTGCCGGGATTGTTCAACGCATACCGCGCCGGCAACGTCGCGCTGGCCAACGCCATCGGCACGGGCGTTGCCGACGACAAGGCGATGTACGCTTACGTTCCCCAAATCATCAAATTCTATCTGGGCGAAGACCCTATCATTCCCAACGTCGAAACTTATTTGCTGGACGACGACACACAACGTCAACACGTGCTGGAAAATCTGGACAAGCTGGTCGTCAAAGCCGTAGGCGAATCCGGCGGATACGGCATGCTGATTGGCCCGCACAGCACAGCCGCCGAACGCGAAGAGTTTCGGCGACGCATCATCGCCGATCCACGCAATTACATCGCTCAACCGACGCTGACGTTGTCGCGCGCTCCCTGTTTCATCGAAGGTCAGGTCGAAGCGCGCCACGTAGATTTGCGTCCGTACATCCTGTATGGCGATCAGGCGACCATCGTCCCCGGCGGGTTGACGCGCGTCGCGCTGAAACGAGGTTCGCTGGTCGTCAATTCTTCTCAAGGCGGAGGCAGCAAAGACACCTGGGTTCTCTTCTGATTGCGGAGTTTTGAATGCGGATTGTGGATTTCCCACCGAATAAGCTTTCGGGAAATCGCCAATCCGCACTCCCAACTCCGCAATCCGCAATCGAATTATGCTTTCACGAGTCGCAGACAGTTTGTATTGGATGAGCCGGTATCTGGAACGCGTCGAACACACGGCGCGGTTGCTGGATTTGACGCTCAATCAGGCGCTTGACCAGTCGCCGGATGTCGCCCGTCAACGCTGGCAACTGACGCTGGCCAGTCTTCGTTCGCCCGAACCGGAAACGCTGGAAGCTTATCCGGTGACGCAGTTTTTGACCTTCGACACGCAAAACAAGGATTCGCTGGTGTCCTGCATCACGGCGGCGCGCGAAAACGCGCGGCAGATTCGTGAACAGATCAGTTCCGAAATGTGGGAGCAATTGAATCACCTTTATTTGAGTGTGCGCAGCGCCGACATTCATTCCATTTATGCCCAACCTCACGGATTTTACGGCCCGATCAAATCGGGGTCTCATCTGTTCCAGGGCATCACCGATTCGACGCTCATGCGCAACGAAGGCTGGCATTTCATTCAGCTTGGCCGCTGCATCGAACGCGCCAGCGCCACAGCCACCTTGCTGGATGTACATTTGCGTTGGCTGTTGAACCAGCCGGAGCAAACTTCGCGCGGACAGGATTACATTTCCTGCGTGGCGCTTCTGAAATCCTGCACTTCATTCGAAGCGTATTGCCAAACCTACACTGCCGATTTGCGCCCGGAACGCATTGCAGAATTCCTGCTGCTCAACCCGGAATTGCCGCGTTCGGTTCGCTTCGCCGTGGATTCCGTGCAATCTTCGCTGGAATCGCTGGCCAAATTGAGCGGCGCGCGCAAAATTGGTCGCTCGCAACGATTGGCTGGCAAACTGCGCGCGACGCTGGATTACGCGCAGGTGGACGAAATCATCGCCGACGACATTCATTCGTTTTTGCAGAACGTACAGCGCCAATGTTCGCTGATTCATACCGCCATCCTTCAACAATACATCGCTTATTCAGTAGACGCGGCGATGGTCGCCTAAACAAACTATGTTTTATTCCATTCGTCACGTTACCCGATTCGTTTACAGTTCGCCCATTACGGAAAGCGTCACCGAAGTTCGCATGCAGCCACGCACCGAAGGCAACCAGCGCTGCGTCAAATTCGAACTGACAACCAATCCGCGTTCGCGCATTCAGGGGTATCGCGATTATCTGGGCAACGTCGTTCATCATTTCGACATTCCGGGCAAACACAGCCAACTGAAAATCACTGCCGAAGCCACCGTCGAAATCACCCCGCTGCCAGTATCGCCGGATCATTTGTCCGCAGACGCCTGGGCGGAACTGGACAGGATCAAATCCAGCGGCGAGCATTGGGATTATTTGACGCCCAGCCAGTTCGCAACCAAGACTCGATTGCTGACGGAGCTGGCCAAAGAGCTTGATGTTGAACGGCGAGGCGACCCGCTGTCACTGCTGCGCGAAATCAATACGGCGATTTTTGAAACCTTCGATTATGCGCCGCAATCAACTACGGTTGACTCGCCGATTGAAGACGCGCTGGAAGACCGCAGAGGCGTTTGCCAGGATTTCGCTCACATCATGATTACGATGGTGCGAGATTTGGGCATTCCCTGCCGGTATGTCAGTGGCTACCTTTACCACGGACACGAAGACCACGACCGTTCGGCGGCGGACGCCACACATGCGTGGGTGGAAGCTTTTTTGCCGGGACTTGGCTGGATAGGGTTTGACCCGACAAACGATTTGCTGGCAGGCGAACGCCACATTCGCACAGCCATAGGCAAAGATTACGCCGACGTTCCGCCGACGCGCGGCGTGTTCAAAGGTGTGGCTCAAAGCGAATTGAGCGTTGGCGTGCAGGTTACACCCACCGAAGCGCCTCCGCCGGAAGAGGAAATGATGGCAATGACGACGTGGCTGGCGCCTCCACCGCCGCCCGTTGAAGACGATCAGCAGCAGCAGCAGCAACAACAACAGCAACAATAAAACCGGGAACGCTTGCGCCCCCCGCTTGCCTACATTCTGCGATTTCTGCCCGCGAAGGGCGCGTGCGTTCCCAAGAAAAGGAATCCATCAAAAATGAGCACTGAATACAAATCTTTACGACTTGAAAATCAGAACGGTGTGGCCGAAATCGTTTTGACCGGGCCAGGCAAAGGCAATGCAATGGGGCCGGATTTTTGGCGAGAAATGCCAGTTCTGTTTGCAGAATTAGACCGCGACGACGCCGTTCGTGCCGTCATCATTCGTGGTGACGGAGCCAATTTCAGTTATGGACTGGATTTGGTGGCGATGACCGGAGAGATTGGCGCTTCGGGCAAAAACCTGGCCGCCGAACGCACGCGCTTTCACGACAAGGTGCTGGACATGCAGCAGGCATTCAACCGAGTCGCCGATTGCCGCAAGCCCGTGATTGCCGCCGTCCATGGTTGGTGCATCGGCGGAGGGCTGGATTTGATCGCGGCCTGCGACATTCGACTGGCATCCGCCGACGCCAAATTCAGTCTGCGCGAAGCCAAAATCGCCATCGTCGCCGACATAGGCAGTTTGCAACGCCTGCCCGCCATCATCGGCCAGGGCCATACGCGCGAACTGGCTTACACGGCCAAAGACATTGACGCGGCGCGCGCGCATCACATCGGATTGGTCAACGATGTATACGAAACGCCCGAAGCTTTGCTCGCTGCATCCAGAACGCTCGCCGCGGAAATCGCCGCCAATCCACCGCTCGTCGTGCAAGGCGTCAAACAGGTGATGAACTATTGCGCAGACAAATCCGTCGCCGACGGCCTGGAATACGTCGCTGTCTGGAATTCGGCGTTCATGCATTCGCTCGATCTGGTCGAAGCCATCACTGCATTCCGTGAACGCCGCAAACCCGAATTCAAAGGGCAGTAAGCTGATTTCTGCGGCCTGTCCTTATCGAAGAATGTTTTCCACATTTTTCTAACCCTCAGCCATTGTGTATCCAAAAATCTTGCAGCAGCTTGGATTTTCGGTATACCATCCGCACGCTTTCCGTCAGGCAAAAGTTCTTCAATGCCGTCCGCAACTAAGTTGAACAAATCAAAGTAGCATTCAGATTCAAAGAATTGGCATCAAGGCTGATTCATTTGCAGGCTAGCTTCATCGAAGAAAAACCGGCCCACTGATTTCCGGCGTCAAGCCTTACCACAGGCGCTTGGCTCAGTTCCGACACTCCAAACCCGACCAGGAGGATTTATGTTCAAGCTTACAGTGGTCACTCAAAAAATCGAATTTAGCATTTTCACCCTGCTGATCATTGCTTTGCTCGCTGTAACGAGCCAGGCCCAAACCGCAACGACCGGAACCTTGATCGGCAGTGTCACGGATAAAAATGGAGCCGTCTTGTCCGGCGCTGAAGTGGAATTGACCAACACATCAACCAATCTGACGATCAAAACCACCACCAATGACGAAGGGCAATATGTATTCCCGGCAATTGCACCCGGCGTGTACAAAATTGCCGTCACCAAATCAGGGTTTCGCAAGGCCAACATCACTGATTTCAAGGTAGACGTGGCCAAATCCTATACGGTGCCGATTTCGCTGGAAATCGGCGATGTGCAACAAACGGTTGAAGTAACTGCTGCCGCTGGCGTCGAACTGCAAACGACCGATTCCACGGTCGGCAACGTCATTGCCGGCAAGGAAATGCCTTTGTTGCCGGCGCTGACCCGGCAAGCCAATGACCTGCTGCGCATTCAACCGCTTTCCACGCCCGGAGGCGAAGTCGCGGGTTCGCGCAACGATCAAACAACCATCACGCTCGACGGCATTGACATCACCAACCAATCCACTGGCGGTCTGGGAACCGTCATTCCCATCCCGATTGACAGCATCGAAGAGTTTCGTGTCGGCGTGGCCAATCCGAACGCATCATTTGGTCGTGGCGCAGGCGGACAGGCTTCGGTCATTAGTCGGCGTGGTACCAGTGATTATCATGGACTGCTGTTCTGGTATCACCAGAACGACAACCTGAATGCGGCGACGTGGACGGCCAAACGCACCATCGCGCAAACCGTCACCGATCCCAAGCTGCGCGCCAAACAGCAAGAACCGGAATTGAAAGACAACCGCTTCGGATTCCGCTTTGGCGGCCCGGTCATTCCCTGGAGCGAAACCTGGAAAAAGAAACTGTTTTTCTTCGCCAATTACGAGGGACGCCGATTCCCCCGCACAACGCAAATTTTACGAATCGTGCCGACTGACAGCTTGCGGCAAGGAATCTTGCGGTTCCGCGATGCTTCCGGCGCAGTGGCCTCTTACGACCTGAAAACATCCACCCTGTGCGGTCCGAATGGCGATCAGGCGTGCGATCCGCGCGGCATCGGTATCAGCCCCGTGGTGTCGAACCTGTTTCGCACTCTGCCCGCTGGCAACGACCCAAGCGCAGGCGATGGATTCAACACCACCGGATTTCGCGGTATCGTCACCAATCCGCTGAACAACGATTTCTACAACACGCGATTTGATTACAACGTCACAGACAAATGGCGCGCGGATTTCGCGTTTCGCTATTTCGGCGAACTGGCGACAAACTCCGGTTTGTTGGACATTCGCGGCGGCAATGTTCGCAGCCGTGAAACCGCGCCGACCCGACAAAATATGATCAGCGCCGGACTCAGCGGCCTGATTACCCAAAACCTGTCCGGTGAATTCCGGTTTGGCTGGGTTCGCACACGAACGGCGGTGGATCGTTTGCGCCCGAATGGTTCGGCTGCAGAATTGGCGCTGGCCGGAACCGAAACCGGATTTTCAGCGGGGCAATCCCACGTGGCGCTTGATCTGGGCGCGCTCGGCGGAGCGCAAAGCATCCTGTCCGAACCGATTGACGTGGACACCCAGTTGGCGCGCAAACAATCGAACGACAACAAAAACATTCAATGGAACGCCGATTTGAACTGGGTGCGTGGCAATCACACATGGCAATTCGGCACACACGTGCGCTGGTTGCCGACGCTGCACCGTCGCGATGACAAGGTGCTTGGCGCACTCGGCGCATTGGTCGCTCAGATTGACTCTGAACTAGGCGCGTTTTCGATGCCAAACAGCGTGCGTCCTCCTGCTTGCAGCGCAACAGTGACTCGCAACTGTCTGGCCACCGCCGACGTGCAAACCTGGAATCGAACGCTGGCTTCGGTGCTGGGCATCGTGGACAACGTCAGTGTGCTGGCCGTGCGCGACGGAGAATTGAAACCGTTGCCGTTCGGCGAAACCTTGGAATCCGACACCAAACTCTGGGCGCCGGAACTGTATTGGCAGGACATCTGGCGCATCAAACCGTCGTTGACGCTGACCTTTGGCTTGAATTACGGCTGGCAAACCGCGCCGACCGAACGGTTGGGACGGCAAAGCATTCAGGTGGACGGACAGTCGTTGACGCCGCAAACGGCGCGTGAATATCTGGCAACGCGTGAAGCCGTCGCCCGTCAAGGCGGCATTTACAATCCTCCTATCGCGTTTCTGCCCGTCAACAATGCCAAACGCAGCGTTTTTGATGTGGACTGGAACAATCTCGCTCCGCGTGTGGCGGTGTCGTGGAATCCTGGCGGTTCCAGCGGCTTTTTCGGCAAACTGTTGGGAGAACGCAAGACGGTGATTCGCGGCGGATACAGCTTGATTTTTGACCGCCAAAACACCGTGCAGAGCGTCATCATTCCGACGCTCGGCGTCGCATTTGCCCAAACCATCAATGTCAGCGCGCCCCGTTGCAATGTCAACGGCGCAGGTGGCGCAGGTTGCGCGGCAACCAATGCCAATCCGGCGCTGAACGGATACCGGGTTGGCGTGGATGGCAGAATCCCATTGCCCACTGTGCCCACGCTGAGCATCCCCGTTTCGCCTTACTGGGGGCCAAACCTGACCAATCCCTCCGGCACGCCGGTGTTGTTCCCGGAAGTGCTGTCATTCCAGGTTGATCCGCGTCTTGAAGTTCCTGAAAACCATGCGATTAACCTGACCGTTCAGCGTGAATTGCCAGGCAACATGTTGCTCGAACTCGGCTATTCCGGGCGCATTGCCAAAAAGCTGACGCAGAGCATGAGCTTCGGCCAGGTTCCGTATAATCACGTTGACCGCGCCTCGGGGCAGACTTTCGCCCAGGCGTTTGACGCGGTTGCGCGTCAGTTGCGAACCGGCACGGCGGCCACCGCCGTCACACCGCAACCATGGTTTGAAAATCAGGTTCCGGGCGGCAACGGCACACGCGTGCTGGCTGCGGCGCAAGCCAGTAACTTCATCAACGGAAACATCAACAACGTTTTCCTCAATCTGGACACGCGAAGATTGCAGGCCGGATTGCAATCGTTCAACAACTACATCGCCCGCACGCTTTTCCTGCGTGCCAGCACCGGCGAATCGAATTACAACGCCGCTTTCGTGACGTTGAACAAACGATTTTCGAAAGGGTTTCTGGCAACGGTCAATTACACCTTTGCGCGTTCGCTGGATCAGTTGGGCGCCAACCAGAACTCGGCGAATGTCATGCCGAACAGCTTCGACCTGAACGCCGAATACGGTCCTTCGCCGTTCGACATCACGCATATCGTCAATAGTACGTTCCGGTACGACCTGCCGTTTGGCAAAGGGCGGTTTTTCAACACTGGAAACTTCCTGGACAAGATTGTCGGCGGCTGGTACGTGTCGGGCATTTACACCGCACGCAGCGGCGATGCGTTGACGGTCACACAAGGCGCAGGCGTTTGGGGCGGCAGCCTGTTCCTGGGCTTCACCTCCGGCGCAATTCCGACGGTTGACCCGAATTCATTCGGCAACGACATCAATCGCGGCGTCAATGGAACAAACAATATCGGAACCAACGGCGATCCGGCCAATCGAGGCACGGGATTGAATATGTTTGCCAATCCCGAATCCGTGTTCAACAGTTTCCGGCGAGTTGAAATCAGCAGCGATGGTCGCGCAGGCCGCGCGAATCCATTGCGTGGCCCTTCGCGCTGGAACGTTGACCTGTCGCTCGGCAAACAGACGACGATCAAAGAAGGCTTGAAAGTCACCTTCCTGGCGGACTTCTTCAACGCATTCAATAACGTCATCTTCGCCAACCCGACGCTCGATTTGAACAATTCGCGTGCATTCGGTGTTCTGACCACGCAGTTCATCGCGCCCGAACGAGGCGGTACTGCTGGCAGCCGCTGGATTCAGATGGGACTGCGAATCGAATTCTAACCAGAACGATTCCAATCAGCACTTTCTTAGCTGGCCGTGTGAAATCGTTGACGACGCTTTCACACGGCCTTTTTCGCTGGCCAATCGTCGAACAGGATTCGGCAGAATTTCCGACCTGTCTTTTTGGTTGACCGGTCTTGGGCAACTGCTTAGACTGTGCGTCGTCGGAAAGCCAGGTGCAGTTTTTCGGCGCTCAATCAAAAACAATAGTTCGGCAATACAATTCAGTAACGTTTCTATCGGTTGGCAAATGGTGGATTTGCAAGCCGATTGCCACAACAATAAGTGGTCTGGTGTCGGAATGTGATGGATTGTTGTGGCAGGCGCACAAACGTTGTTGTTGTCCGATCTCCCCGTGGGCGCATGCCTTCTCCCTAAAATTTCGTTGCATCCCTATTTCTCTTAACTTGTCGGCAAACCGAACTGTCGCTTGCATACCGCTGAATTTGAAACCCCGAAATTCCTATTCGGCAAAGCCGGGCGTTCAGCGGTTTGCGGCGCTTCATCCGAAATATCCTTTGCGCGAGCTTTCGGTTTCGCGCACGTCCTTAAAATCGCCCCGATCACGTAAGCGGTCAGCGTGATAATGGAAAAGAAGGAAGATTGGCTATGCAATTTACTATGCTGAATTCACCCCTGCGCTTTTTCTCGAATCGTTTGATTGCCCGCCGATGGGTTGGCGGGTTGGCATTGACGATATGTCTGGCGGCAATGATCGGAGCCTGTTGGTTGCGGGCGGGACACGCCGCCGCCGGAACCATCACCGGAACTGTATTTCAGGATTACAACTCCAATGGCGCGCGCGACACGACTAACACGCTCAACAACAGCGGTTCGGGAACCGTCAGTCTGGCCATTGATCGAGGCATTGCGGGCGTTACCGTGACGGCCTACAACGCTTCCGGTGCAGTGGCCGGTTCCGCCGTGACCGATGCAGAAGGAAATTATTCGATCAACGCCACAGGCGAAGCGCCCTACCGAGTTGAATTCACCGACCTGCCCGCGGGTTTTCATCCCGGACCATTCGGCGTGGATTCCAAAACAACGGTGCAGTTCATCACCGACAACAACGCGTCGAACGTCAGCCTGGGGCTGGTCATTCCAGCAGAATTCAGCCAGGACAATCCGATAATGGTGACCGGCTGTTACGTCGGCGGCGAACAAACCACCGACTCACCAGTGCTGATTTCGTTTCCGTATTCCGCCGGAACCACGCGCGAAACCGGCGGAGCGCCGTTCACCGATTTCGATCAACCTCCGCCCAGCAGCCTGGCGCAATCGAAACAAATCGGCACCACCTGGGGATTGGCTTACGCGCGTTCGACGCGAATGCTGTATGCGGCGGCATTTATGAAACGCCACGCCGGATACGGCCCTGCCGGAACCGGAGCCATTTATCAGGTCAACATCGCTGACGGCTCCATCACCACTTACGCCGATTTGAACGCCATCTTCGGAGCGAACACGGCGGGAGCAGACTCTCACGATCCAAACGATTACGACCGCGACAACGGCGACATAGCCTGGGACGCCGTCGGCAAAACATCGCTCGGCGGAATGGCCGTGTCCGATGACGAAAGAAAACTGTATGTGATGAATCTGGCCGACCGTCAGCTTTACGAACTGCCGCTGGACAACACGCCAGGCGTCGCCACCGTTCGCCGCCAACCGGTTCCGTTGAATCCGCCGGGCTGTTCGGCGACTTCGGATGTGCGTCCATTTGCCGTCGCGGTCAATGGCGGAAAGATTTATGTCGGCATGGTTTGTTCCGCCGAAAGCACCATTTCGCAAACCCAACCCAACGGCGATCCCACGCAAATGCAGGCTTACGTCTATTCGGTTGATCCGGCGACACTGGCTTTCAGCGCCGCGCCTGTGTTTCAGACTGCGCTGAATTATCCGCGTCGTTGCGCAGACAGCGCTCAACTTGGACCGGGAAATTGTTTTTCAGCCGCCTGGCGCGTCTGGACTCCGGTCTACCGAAACATCGGTAACGGCGACGGCGTAGGCATCGCCAATCTGGCGCGCGGAATTTTCCCGCAAGCCTGGCTGACCGATCTGGCGTTTGAAAACGGCAACCTGATTCTGGGTTTCCGCGACCGAGCAGGCGATCAATTCGGCAACGCCACGCTGGATAATCCGGCGGAAGCCGTTGTGCGGTATTACGGCGTCAGCGCAGGCGACACCTTGAAAGCCTGCGGCAGCGTCGCAACAGGCTGGACGCTGGAAAGCAATGGCCGTTGCGGAGGCGCAGGCGCCGCTCCGCAAAATTCCGGCGAAGGTCCCGGCGGCGGCGAATTTTATTTCCGCGACGAAGCTCTTCCCTTCACCGATGAAATTTTCATGGGCGGTCTGGCTCAGATTCCAGGTTACCCGGATTTGGTCGCCAACACCTTCGATCCGATTCCGATCTTTGATTTCGACAACCTGTTTGACGGCGGCCCAAGATGGCTCATCAACGCCAACGGCGGATTGAGAAAAACGTACCGAATTTACAACGGTGGATTGACCGATCTGACCGGCCCGTTCGGCAAGGCCAATGGGTTGAGCGATGTCGCAGTGTTGAGCGATGCCGCGCCCATCGAAATCGGCAATCGCGTCTGGCAGGACACAAACGGCAACGGCATTCAGGATCCGAGCGAACCGGGCATTGCCAACGTGCGAGTTCGTTTGTTGACCAACGGCATTCAGGTCGGCGAAACCATGACGAATGACCGCGGAGAGTTTTACTTCAACGCCTCGAACGTCAGCACAGGCGTGTTGCCTGTAATGAATTATGAAATCGTGGCGGAACTCGCCCAAACGTCTTTGAACGGCTTTACGCTGACCGCCGCAAATCAGGACAGCAGCCCCGACGGAGACATTCGCGATTCTGACGCCATCGTGCGCGGCCTTGACGCAGTGATTCAGCTCACCACCGGAGGACTTGGCGAATCCAATCACACCTTCGACATGGGCTTTGTGCCTCCGGGCGGACCAATCACCATCATCTGCCCACCGAATATCACTGCGACGGTCACTGTCGCCGGAACGAATTCCGCAGTCGTCACTTATCCGACTCCGACAACCACTGGACAAGTCACCAATGTGACCTGCACGCCAGCTTCAGGTTCAACGTTCCCGCTGGGAACGACGACGGTTACCTGCGTAGCCAGTAATTCTGCCGGTTTCGTCAATTGCAGCTTTACGGTCACTGTCAACGAACAACCGCCGATGATTACCTGCCCAATCAACATGACCGTGACGGCGACGACTTCGACCGGCGGAGTGGTTACTTACCCAACTCCGACGGCAACAAACGGAGCGACTGTGACTTGCACGCCGCCATCCGGTTCGACATTCCCAATCGGAACCACAACCGTCACTTGCACAGCGACCAATTCCGCTGGCTCGGCTTCGTGCCAGTTTACTGTGACGCTGACTCCGCAAGTTGATCCGCCGATGATTACCTGCCCGATCAACATGACCGTGACGGCGACGACTTCGACCGGCGGAGTGGTTACGTATCCCACGCCGACCGCCACCAACGGCGCGACTGTGACTTGCACGCCGCCATCCGGTTCGACATTCCCAATCGGAACCACAA
>CAYYDG010000041.1:0-768 GCA_964470555.1 uncultured Heliomicrobium sp. | reverse complement strand
CCGTCACTTGCACGGCGACCAATTCCGCTGGCTCGGCTTCGTGTAGTTTCACTGTGATGATGGATCCGATGATGGCGAAATCGAACAAGTGCGACACGATCTGTTTCCGTTCGCCGCAGTATTACCTGTTGAACCTGAACAGTCTGCCGGGCGGAACGGTGTTGATCGCCGGCGCTAATAACAATCAACCGGTGAGCACGACCAACCGCACCGCGATTGCGCTGGCTTTGCGAGGCAATGCGACCGGCTTCGGTTTGACACCGTTGCAGCGGTTCAACCAGGAATTTGTCGCTGCGCAGTTGAGCATAAATTCGGCAGGCGGTTCGGGATCGCCCGTAGTGTTCAACGTGTTCTGGAGCATGCTCAGTTGTTACAACATCAACTTTGCCCCGGTGATGTTGAGCAACGGCGTCACGCTCAGTCCGGCTTCGATGCTCAACGATTTATTCGAGCAGGCGCAACTGGCCATTCGCCAAAACCGCACGGCGGATATGGCTCAACTTGCATTGATCTTTGATCTGCTGAATGGCAACGACCCGCTTGGGCGTTGCGGCAGATAAACTCTCTCAGGCAAACGAAGCGAAGAATCGCTTCGTTTGCCTGACTACGTGAAACCCTTTCCTGTTTAGCGTAAGACGACTGATTACAAACCGGCCTTCTATTAAAAAAAATCACAACCCCTGAAAATACTTCTTGACACTTTCACCAAATCAGTAGCATATTTCGCGCGCTGCTTCTTCCTGAAGTAGCAAGCGGTCAATCAAGAGT
>CAYYDG010000040.1:0-70543 GCA_964470555.1 uncultured Heliomicrobium sp. | reverse complement strand
ATTTGCTTATCTTGTTCGACAACCTTCCATACACACAAGTGAAAACCGATCTAATCGTCGAACGCAAAGCTATCGTGTTGGAAAAACGATTTGATCCTTGATAGCCCTGATTCGGGAAGTTCGGGAATGTCGGGTCGGTTCCGTTCAGGAAGTCAACCAGGCCGGTGAATAACTGATAGTTCCAAACATTTTCCAGTTTGTGTTTTTCCGTCAGGTTGAAATCCAAACGGACAGTCGGGAAATAGCGGGTTTGGCCGCCCTGATTTGTGAAGGTGAACCGTTCCAGATTGAGGTCGGTCAAAGCCTGCACCGCGCCGGTTTGCGTCGTCGAACTGCGAATGTCCTGCAACAGTTTGGCAATCGTCGGATCAGGAGTGGAAGTGTGCCCGTTGGCCGCTGCCAGAGTGAACAGGTTCACGCCAGTGGTATTGGCTCCGTAACGGAAAAGACCGTTGCGCGCCGGTTCGCTCAGGATCGTGCGCTGACGGGTGGCTTGTTCCGGGATGCGGAATTCTTCGTAATTGACGAAGAAAAACGCCCTGTCTTTGCCATTGAACAGTTTGGGAATCCAGATCGGGCCGCCGAAACGTCCACCGAATTGATTCAGGATAACCACATCGCGCGGCGCAGTGGTGAATCCGGGTTTCGGATTCTGGTCACGATTGTTGAACCAGTAGTTGGCATTGAGCCAGGGATTGCGGTGATATTCGTAAATGCTGCCCGAATACTGGTTGGTTCCGCCACGAGTGACGAATTTTATTTGCACCGCGCCTTCGCCAGCGCTTTCCGCGCCCGGCGTGGCGGTCGAAACAGTTACTTCGTCAACGGCGTCCAAACGCGGACGAACATAAGTGAAAAATCCGTCGGACGATTTCAGGACGTTGTCCTGCACGTTGACGCCGTCCATCGTGATGTTCAACGAACCTTTGGGCAATCCGTTGATGGTCGAGGTACGCGGGCGTCCGGGGGTGTTCGTGCCGGGCAGCAGCAAGACCAGATCGAGCGCGTCGCGCGAAGTCAGCGGCGTTTCCGTGATCTGACGGCCGGTGATGGTCGTGCTGATGTTGGCGGATTGCGTCTGCAACACTTCCGCGCCACCTTGAACGACGACCGATTCGGTGGCCGCGCCGACTTCCAACGTCACATTGACTGTTGATGGCACACCGACGTCGAGTTTGACATCCTGCACCACGACTTTCTTGAAGCCCTGGGCTTCAACCGTCACGGTGTAAACGCCTGATCCCAACGATGGAACGCTGTATGCGCCGCTGCCGGACGACGTGACTTTGAACTCCGCGCCTGTGCCGGTGTTTTTAACGGTCACGGAAGCGCCGGAAATCACCGCGCCATTCTGATCCAATACGGAACCAGCAATGGTTGAGGTCGTTCCCTGTGCCAGAGCAGCAACGCTGGCTGCCAACACAATGAACGTTACGGTCATGAACCTGAGCAAATTGCTTTTCATTGTATTTCCCCTCTGAAAAGATGTGTTGTTAGAGTTTACCGTTTCTATTTGACCTTCGTTTATCTGCCGCTTGCCTGAAAAACCGATCAACCTCACGCAAGCGCCAATGGCCAACATTCGCTTAAACGTAAATTCTTTCACCTGAAAATTTGATTGTTTACTGTAAAGTTCACTTAGTTCGGACGAACTGTGAGAGTGATGTAATCTGCTTAAGCAAGCACTATGCCCTGTAACTGTCGTAAGTAGTCAGATTGATTTGGCAAGATTTATGGCCTCTTCTTGTTGAATGGCAGGCCTGATACATCCATTTTTCTGAATAAGATTTATTTTTTCGGACATCGAAACAGTGTCGCTTACAAATAACCACTGCTTGCCAAACTAAACTACATCGTTTCTCAGAATAATCATTGATCTCTTTTCGGAGTGAAAAAGTGTGTGCTATGGTGTGGCTCACCTTTTTTGAAATCGCGCCTGAAAAAATTCCGCGAGGCGTTGATCGAAATACGCAAAACATTTATTTATCTGAAAGTGTTCAGCAGTTCAGAACTGTCCGTCACGGTAGGCTTGGTGCCGCTCTATGAAACCTACTTTTGTTCGGGCAATGGCTTATTCAAGGGTTTTTGTTCGTAGCCTGACAGCCCACTCCAGCTCAAAATCGAAACACGGGTATGCTGCCGAAACCTTGCCGAATGTGGCGCCCGATGAAGCTTTTTCGCGCCCAATTTCACCCTGCCGTCGGTTCTGCTACACAATAAAATCAAAGGTTGCTGAACTATCGCGCAACTTAACAAGTCGCAGTCTTTTTTGTTGCCTGCTTATTGGCTTGCTGAGCTTGCAATATGGCTGGAAAAGCAGCGTTTCCTCTTCGCACGCTCAACTCCAACAGCCGCCAAATCTGCGTGTCGCGTTGAACGTCGTCAACCCAGCATTGCCGGTAACTGTTGGTGTCCCATTAAGCGAAGCTACAAATCTGATGGACTCTGGCGCGTTGGCGGTTGTAGATGCCACAGGCAATGTCCTGCCCACGCAATTTCGCGCGCTGGCGCGCTGGGGAGCGCCTGCAATTCAAACAAACAGACCGATCAAATGGCTGCTGGCGGATTTCAAACCGACGACTTCGGGAACGCATTTTCTGATTCGTTCGGCGCAATCCGCCCCGTCCAAAGTAACGCCGGTTTCCACGCTCGATGCTGGTGACGCAATTCGCGTCGAAAATTCCCTTCTGAAAATCGAGTTCCCGCGCCAGGGAGCTGATCTGGTTCAAAGCTTCAAACTGAGCGGGAAAGAACAAATCCGAGCGCCGATGTCGGCGCACGTGAGTTTGCCGCGTCGTGTGCTGGTCACTCAAACCTTTTCGCCGGATACGGTGAAGGTGACAGACACGTCGCTGCTGCGGGTTGGTGACGAGGCGAGATTCGAGCACGTCTCCTTGCTGCAATGGGATGCAACAGCGGGTAGTGCCCGCCTCGTCACCGCCGACAAAAGCTTTGCCGCCGGACATCTTTACCGAATCGGCGAAGGCAACCGCCAAGAGGAAGTTTTTGTCGGTTCGGCTCAGCCTGGCGACCTGAAAACCTCTAAACCGTTGCGGTTCAATCATCCGGCAGGAACGACGATCCGTGATTTGAGCATCGAACAGGAACGCGCCACGATCAAGGAAATCAACGGCCAGACCGTTCGATTTCAAACGCCGTTGAAAGTTACGCATTCGCCCGGCGAAACGCTGTTTGTCGCGGACGCAAAAAATGAACTGGCTGTCGCCGCAATCGAAAAGACGTCCATCGAAGAATCGAACAATTTGCGCGTCGTCGTTCGGCAGGACGGAAGTTTCAAAGTCGGCAACGAACAGGTTCCTCCAAAGCTGGCCTTTTCAATTCGCTATTACATTTACGCCGATCAGCCGTTCGTTCGCGTTCGGCTGCGGTTGATGAACAACGGCGCTTATGGGTTTGGCGCGCAAAGCGGAGGCCCTTCGCCGTTTGCCGAACACGCGCTGTTGCGCGGTTTGTCCGTGATCGTGCCGACGGCGGCAACGTCTAACGACAAGGTTCAGGTGTTGAATTCGGCAGAAGCCCATCGCCGGTTGGCGGAACGACAAAGCGGCGCTTCGTTGGTGGCGGGGCAATTTGAAATTGCAGTGCCTGAATTCGTCGAAAATTATCCGAAGGCTTTGATCGGCAACCGCGAAGGGCTGCGGTTCGACATTCTGCCTGACACGGGCAAAGACCATGTTTTCGATGGCGCGCGCGCCAAAACGACGGACTTTTATCTGGGACGCAACACCATTGCCGCGCGCGCTTTGACCAACACACAAAACGCGACGCTCGACCCGGTCTACGTCGCTTCGACCGGAGCCGTTCGCCCGGCCTTCGTCGAACGCCGCAACTGGCAAACCGTCTTTGAAAAAGACCTGCAACTGGCCGAAGCCGCTGCGCGAATGGAGCGCATGCTGGCCGTCGGTTACGCCGTCGAATCCGCCGAAGCCGCAGGCGGAGTTCCCGCGCAATCGGCGTTTGAATACAGGCGACGCAGCGAACAAGGCGAGCAATTCGGTTGGCGCAATTTCGGCGATCTGGCCTGGGGCGATGGTTATGCGAACGTGCATTACGATTTGCCATTTGTCGTGTTGCGCGAAGCCTTGCGAACCGGCGACGCGCGCGCGTTTCAACTCGGCAGCGAAATGGCCAGATACCGCGCCGATTGGGGACAGTTTCGCTCCGATGATTTCCCGAACGAAAACTGGAATTTGCGCGGAATGGCGTTTTACGAAAAAGGCGATCACGGCAGTTTTCGCGAACCGGTTCCCAGCCACACCTGGATCGAAGGCATGTGGCTGTATTGGGCGTTGACCGGCGACGAAGCCGTGCGCGAATCCGCCATTGAAGGCAGCGAAGCTCTGGCTCGCATCAATTTCACGTATGACAGCGCGCTAAGCTGGAACGAATCGCGCTGGATAGGTTGGCCTACGTTGGGATTGATGGCGGCATATCGTTACACCGGCGAAGCGCGTTACATCAACCAGGCGCGCGACAACGTCAATCTGATTGTTCAAACCGAAGAAAATTTTGGCCGCAAAGGTTTTTACGTTGGCAAAAATCCGGGCCAGCCGAACATACAGCCCTGGATGTGGACGGGTTACACGCAACTCGGCGTGATTGATTACTGGCGCGAAACCGGCGATGCGCGCGTGGCCGATTATCTGGTGCGAATGGCCGACTGGCTCATCAGCAAAGGCGACAATCCGCCGCTGAAACCCGGACTGACGCTCAGCGACGGCAGTTACCTGCCCGCCGGAATGTCGTATTTCTGGTACGCGGACAAAATCGCCGAAGATCGTTCGGTCGGACTGGCCGGATTCTGCTTGCCCGTGCTGACCGTCGCCGCGCGAATTTCAGGCCGCGAAGATTTGCGCCAGCGCGCCAAACAATTATTCCGCGATTACGCGTTTTACCGTGATCTGCCCGATGGTCGAGCCGTTGCGCCGTCAACGCGCGCGGTCATCAATTTTCGCTCGCTGCAATTTCCAGGCTCTTCGCCCAAAGCCTACGGCCAGATGGGATTGATTCTTTCCGACGTCTTGCCCGAATTGGCGAATTCCATAGTCGAGCCGAAACCATTTGTGCCTGCGCCAACGCCACGCCGCGAAGAACCGAACCTGGCCAGATTGACCAATGTGGCCATGAACGCGCTGGCGTCGGCGTCCAGCACGCGCGTCTGGCCGGACACGATTGGTTTACCTGCGGCAGCCAATGACGACAAGTTGGAATCGGCGGGCAAATTGTCCATCTGGCATTCCGAATCGAACACCGGCAAACCGGAATGGTGGCAGGTTGATCTGGGACGCGCCTGCAAAATCGAAGTGATCGAAATCCTCTTTCGCGCGGATCAGGATCAACCGTTGACGCGACGCAATTTCGAAGTGCGCGCGTCGAACGATGCCGCTTTTGCCAAGTTCGCCGTGCTGGCCGCGCAGGGAGAAAAGCCAGCGCCTTTCGGACAAATCTGGCGCGCGACACCGACCGAACCCGGCAATTACCGATTTGTCCGCGTGCAAAAAACCCGTATTGACCGCGACCCGTTTGGCAATGCGTTTTTCAATCTGGGCGAAGTGCGTTTGCTGGCGGAAGCGTCCGGGGCAATCACGCCAACGCCGACTCCGCCGCTCGCCTTTCCGCCGACGACGCTGGCGCAATTGAAAGCCGCGCGTTTGCTGATAGGCCAGAGTTTGAGCTTCGCGCTGGCCACCAAAAATTCCAACGGCCAACCGCTGCAAATCACAGCTTACAACTTGCCTGAAAATGCCAGCTTCGACGCCGCGACAGGCCGGTTTTGGTTTACGCCGATTTCCGCGCAAGCCGGAAACGTTTACCAAATCAGTTTTCGTTCGATTGTCGCCGGGGGCGCAACTTCGCTGGTTCGTCTGGATGTGGCCGTGACGATTGACGGAGCGCCCATCGTCCGATTGATTTCTCCGAATTTCAGCGCGCGACTGGCCACCGACCAGACCACATTGATCGCGTGGGCAGTTCCGCAATCGGCGCAGATCGTCAAACATCAGGTGCGGCTGTCCACGGACGGCGGAGCCAGTTACACAACGCTGCTGGCCGACGTGCCCGGTTCGACCACACAGTTTCAATGGCTGGTTCCCCGCCACCTGCTCAGCGGCAATCAATCGTTTGTGCGGTTGATGGTGCAAACCGTGGATGTCGAAAACCGCGTCGGCGTGGATTATTCCAAACAGGATTTGCGCGTTGTGTTGGGCAGCCCTCAACGATGATGGAATGAATTCGGATTTAGCGGAAACAGACCCAGGCAAAAACGACCAATGCAATGACGCTGAGCAACAACAATTGCACGGCGGTCGCAAAATATCCGGTCTTGGCGGCTGAGTTCGGCATTGCGTTCGCGGCGACGAAATGATTCGAATGCGCCTGTGGCAAAGCGTGGTTCACCGCGGGTTTGGTTTCCGGCGTCGCAGCTTTTCGATTTTTCAGCACACGCGCTTTGGCCGATTCGACCTTTTTCTTCAGCAAGGCGAGTTTCTTTTTGCGATCTTCTTCATTGGTCTGAATCCCCAACGAAATGATCGAGGTTTTGTGTCGGCGGGCGGGCATTTTCATCGGCCAGGGAATGGACACGATGGTGGAATCGGGTTGCAGACGTCGGCCTTGCGGTTCAACCAGTTCATAGACAATCGGCAAGATGATCGCATCTTCGCCTTGTCGCCAGGCGCGTTGCGAATCCACACGCAAGGTCGGCGGACGAAGTTGAAATCCTGTTTTCGGCTTCCGCGGCTTCATTACTGCTTCTCCAACGGGCAAGCTCAGCGTTCATTCAGCAATTTTTCAATCTGTTTTTCCAATTTGCGATATTCCCCGACACCGCGTTTGACGTGGCGCACATTGCCGCGACGATCAATCAAAATCACCGTCGGCAAACTGCCGATTCCATATCGTTCGTCGTTCGTCACGTCGTCCATCCTGCCTATGGCCAACGGATAATTCAGTTGCTGTCTGGTTTTGAAATTCCGCAGCGCGTTCAGTTCCTGGTCGCGCTTTAACCCTTCTTCGGTGTCGGAACGGCCGTACAATTTGGTGACGCCTATGATTTCCAATCCTTTGCCGGCAAATTTCTGTTGAAGCTCGCGCCATTTTGGAAAGGCCGTCGAGCACTCGGTACACCACATCGCCCAGAAATCCAGCAAGACGACCTTGCCGCGCAAATCGGCCAGCTTGATCGGTTCGGAATCCATCCAACGCGGCGTGTCCAGTTCCGGCGCAGGGTTGAACATCAATCGCGCAGCGGCCAGTTCCGCTTCGTAATACGCTTTCAGCACTTCCTGTTCATCGAACTCGGTGGCCAGCACCTTTTTGTGAAATTCGCTGGCTTCGGCCTTGAATCCGCTTCGTTCCTGGGCGGCAATGTATTCAGCGGCCAGCGCCAGACGATTACGGCTGAGCACATCGGATAAATCGCGTTCCTGTAAAAACGAAAATCTGCTTTTGGCGACTTTCAGGTCGTATCCGCGCCGGGCGTATTTGGAAACCAGATCGTATCGTCCGCGTTCGCGCACGGCGGTCGTCAACAAACGAACCAGTTCCACGCGCTCAGCCACGACAAGTTGATTTTGCGGCGGTTCTCGATACAACTCGTCCAGCCATTTCTGCGCTTCTTCCAGTTGTTCCAATTCCACCAGCGCGCGAATCAGACCGCCGCGAACTGTATCCGTCGCCCTGGACTTCGGTTCCGTTTGCAGAAATCGGCGGCTGGATTCGACCGTCAAGGCATGCTGTTCCGCATTTCGATAAAGAAGAATCAGCGCCAGCAGTTCCACGCCTTTCCAATCGGCGATCTTGAATTCCGCAGCACGGTTGGCGGCTTGTTTGCGCATCGCTTCGGCGCGAATTTCCCATTCGCTGATCTGCGCTTTACCGTTGGCCACGTCGCGGTCGAATTCTTCCTGCGCTTTCTGCTGTTCTTCCTGCAACTGGCGCAAAGCCTTTGACGGCTTGCCACTTTGCG
Organism: uncultured Heliomicrobium sp.; assembly: GCA_964470555.1. GTDB lineage: Bacteria > Acidobacteriota > Blastocatellia > RBC074 > RBC074 > RBC074. The sequence goes on along the minus strand of CAYYDG010000040.1, from coordinate 62,556 downwards.
CTTGTACAGGCGATTGCCCGACCAATACGATCAGCAACAGGACAATTCCAACCAAACTCGTGAAGAATTCTTTTTTTGACATCATCAACCTTCGTGCGTGGGACATTTGGGCGTGGGCTGCATTCTATTCTCGGCTTAACTCGCGGGCAATAGAAGTTTGCAGTGAGCATTTTCACGCGCACAATTTTTTCATTGGGAAATTGTCCGCATGGTTGATCGCCATAACTCAAGCAATTGCGTGCTTAACGATTGGCCTTGAAATTGCCACTTTGCAAATTGGGAGGGATTATGAACACGGAAATAGTCCGCACAAATTTTCTTCGAAAAGCAGCCTTTTGCCTGTCCGTGCTGATTTTTGCCTCCAACTCGGCGCTCGCCGCCACAATCATTTACGAACAAACAGCAACAACTGCTCAATCCAGTAAATCTGGCAAACCGGCGACCAAGCCCAAAATGACTGAGCAGGAAATTGCCGAAGCTCGCCAATTGCTGAACGCTCTGGGATATTGGATCGAGTTGAATACGACCGGCCTGGACGCTTCGTTGCGCCACGCCTTGATCGCGTTTCAGAAAATCGAAGGTCGCCCGAAAACAGGCGTTTTTACGGCATCTGAATTGGACGCGCTTCGTGTGGCTCAACCGCCCGCGCCGCGCGAACCGGGGTTCCCGCACATCGAAGTTGATCTGGGGCGACAGATATTGTTCATCGTCGAACTCGGCGACGCGCCGTTGAGAGTTCTGCCGATTTCGTCCGGTTCCGGCGAATTGTTCACCGAAGGCGGCGTCACACGTCGAGCCGTCACGCCAACCGGCCGGTTCAAAGTGCTGCGTAAAATCGAAGGTTGGCGCAAAAGTCCGCTGGGGCTGTTGCATTATCCGAGTTACATTTATGGCGGCATTGCCATTCACGGCAATCCGTCGGTTCCGGCAACGCCTGCCAGTCACGGGTGCATTCGCATCCCTATGTTTGCGTCGAAACCGTTCAGCGAACTGGCTGCCATTGGCACGGTTGTCATCGTTTATGACGACAATCTGACGCCTTAATCTCAATACTTATGATTCAAGCTTTCATCAACAACCAATCATACGAATTCGATTCCGGCCTGACGATTTTGCAGGCGTTGCGGCGAACAGGCATCGAAGTGCCTACGCTGTGCCACGACGACCGATTAAAACCGTGCGGCGATTGCCGAATGTGTCTGGTGGAAATTGCTGGTTGGTCGCGCCCGGCGGCTTCGTGTATGACGCCGCTGACGGACGGCCTGCACATCGCCACGCACACTCCGGAACTGGAAGACGACCGTCGCGCGTTGCTGGCCATGATGGCCGCGAGCTATAACGCAAACTCGCTGTCGCAATTTCCAGACAAACAGTTTCATCGCCATTTGCGTGATTACGGATTGGAACACGCCTGCCTGGGCGAAACGGATTCATCGCAGGTGGACGATTCGCATCCTTACATTCGCGTGGATATGTCGCAGTGCATTCATTGTTTGCGATGCGTTCGCATTTGCCGCGAAGTGCAGGGGCAATTCGTCTGGGAAGTGTTGAATCGCGGCGCCGAAACTCGCATCGCGCCGGATTCGGGAACGACGTTGCTGGCAAGTTCCTGCGTCAGTTGCGGAGCCTGCGTGGACACTTGTCCGACCGCCGCGTTGGTGGACAAATCGCTGATTGAATTTGGCGAACCGACCGATTGGGTCAAAACCACTTGCCCGTATTGCGGCACCGGATGCGAAATGGATGTCGGCGTGCGCGAGCGACGATTGGTCACTGTACGCCCAACGGCGGAAGCTCCAGTCAACAAAGGTCATTTGTGCGTCAAAGGTCGTTACGGATTTGAATTCGTCTATGCCAAAGACCGCGTCACCGAACCGATGATCCGCGAACAGGGCGAATGGAAAACGGTTTCGTGGGAAGCGGCGATTCGGTTCACGGCGGAAAGATTGCAACAGATCGTCGAACGATACGGCCCGGACAGCGTAGGCGTGCTGGGTTCGGCGCGCGCCACAAACGAAGAAAACTATCTGACTCAAAAATTCGCCCGCGCCGTGCTGGGAACGAACAACGTGGATTGTTGCGCCCGTGTTTGCCACGCTCCGACGGCAGCGGCGATGAAACTGACGCTGGGCACGGGAGCGGCCACCAATTCGTTCGACGACATTGAACTGGCAAACACCATTTTGCTGTGCGGAGCCAATGCCACCGAAAACCATCCGATTGCCGGAGCGCGAATCAAACAAGCCAAATTGCGCGGCGCAAAGTTGATCGTCATTGATCCGCGAAAAATCGAACTGGCCCGATACGCCGACATCCATTTGCAATTGCGACCGGGAACGAACGTGCCGCTGTTGAACGCCATGGCCTGCACGATTGTCGAAGAGCAACTTTTTGATGAAAGCTTTGTCAACGAGCGAGTCGCCGAATGGACGGAGTTCCGCGAATTCGTCCAACAGTTTTCGCCTGAAACAGTCGCGGGCGTCTGCGGCGTCCAAGCCGAAATGATTCGTCAGGCAGCCAGGCTGTATGCAACGGCGAAACCGGCGATGAGCGTTCACGGGTTGGGCATGACCGAACACACCCAAGGCACGGAAGGCGTGATGTGTCTGGTCAATCTGGCTTTGTTGACAGGAAATCTAGGCAAACGCGGCGCAGGCATCAATCCGTTGCGCGGCCAGAACAACGTGCAAGGTTCGGCGCACATGGGTTGCGAACCCGGCAACCTGACCGGGTTTGTTTCACTGGCCGACGGACGCGAAAGCTTTGAAAGCATCTGGCAAACCGCGTTGCCGACGAATGCGGGATTGAATCTGATGCAGATGATGGACGCCGCCGATGCAGGCAACCTGCGCGCAATGTGGGCGATTGGTTACGACGTGTTTTTGACCAACGCCAACGCTTCGGCAACGGAACGAGCGATGAACAAGCTGGAACTGGTGATTGTTCAGGACATGTTTTTGAACGAAACCGCCCGGCGATTCGGCCACGTGTTTTTGCCAGCGGCTTCGTCGTTTGAAAAAGACGGGACGTTCATGAACGCCGAACGCCGTGTGCAGCGCATCCGCCGGGCGATTGAACCGCTGGGCAATTCCAGACCTGACTGGCAGATCATTTGCGATGTGGCGCGCGCGATGGGCGCAGCCGACAAGTTCGCGTTCACTTCGCCCGAAGCGATCTGGAATGAAGTTCGCGCCGTGTGGAAAGCCGGTCGCGGCATTGGCTATGACCGGATTGAACATGCCGGATTGCAATGGCCTTGCCCGGCAGACGACCATCCCGGCACCGAAGTTTTGCACGGCGAATCGTTCCCCGTTGGCAAACGCGCCGCATTGCGCCGGGTTGAATTTCACGCCACCGAAGAAACGACAAACGAAGAGTTCCCTTTCCTGCTGACGACGGGGCGGACGCTGTACCATTTCAACGCCGGAACCATGACCATGCGAACCAAAAACAAAACGCTTCTACCGGCGGATTTCCTGGACATTTCGCCCGCAGACGCTGCGCGGCTGGATTTGCGCGACGGCCAGCGCGTGCGACTCCGCAGCCGGTACGGTGAAGCCACCTTGCCAATCAAGCGTCATGAAGCAGTCAATCCCGGAGAACTGTTCACGACCTTTCACACTGCGGAAACGTTTTTGAACTTCGTCACCAGCCCGCATCGCGACGGTTTTGTCGGCGCGCCGGAATACAAAGTCACCGCCGTCAATATCTCCAAAATCGAAGAAGGCGAGGCTGAATCTTCAGCCTCGCCTTCCGATGCTGGTTTTGTTTGATTGACGATTACAAGCGAGAACGCGAAAAACGCGGCCCTTCGTCCAGTGTCATGGACAAACTCAACCGGCGACCGTCTCGCATCACGTCTACCTGAACGCGATCTCCGACGTTTTTGTTGTTCAGCACGCGGTCATAATCATCGCGGCTGGCGATCTTTTGCCCATCCATGGCCACAATGATGTCGCCGCCGATCGGAATCTGATAGCGGCCATACCGCACGGCCTGAGTCGCGCCTTTGATCCCGGCGCGTTCCGCAGCGCTTCCCGATTGCACTTCGACCACCATCAAACCTTCATTGACCGGAATTTCCACCGCGCGGATGAATCGTTCGCCCAGATTCGCCAGCGGAATGAAATTCACGCCCGGACGCGGTTTGCGAACGCGGCCAAATTGTTTGATGTCGTTGATGACGCGAATCGCCGTTTCCACCGGAACGGCAAAACCGATGCCGACCGAACCGCCCGACGGCGAATAAATCATGGTGTTGATGCCGATCATCTGCCCGCGCGAATTCAACAACGGGCCGCCTGAATTTCCGGGATTGATGGCCGCGTCGGTTTGAATGGCGCCGTCAATCAACCGCTGCGTCATTTCCGAACGAATCGGACGCGACAACCCGGAAATAATGCCGGTGGTCAACGTGCGATCCAATCCGAACGGATTGCCGATGGCCAGAACTTTCTGGCCGACAAACAGGTTTTTGGAAGCGCCGAGCGGCACAACACTCAATTCGTTGACCGGCGCGCTGATTTGAATCACCGCCAGATCGTTGTCCGGGTCAGCGCCCAGCACTCTGGCTTCGTAGGATTTGTTGTTGGACAGTTTGACGTCGAGTTTTTCGGCGTCCTGTATGACGTGATAGTTCGTCAAAATGCGACCTTCCCTGTCCAGTATGGAGCCGGAACCGGTTCCCTGTTTTGGATAAACATTGAACCAGTCTTCCACCAGCACGGTCGAGGTGATGTGAACCACGCCTGGGCTGACGGCGGAATAAACTTCCTGATTGTTTTTTTCGTCCGAGGCGACCGAAGGATCAGTCAGGCCTTCGATGTTGGTTACAGTTTCAACCGCAGCCTTTTCAGGCTTGGCTCCCACCAATCGCCCCAGCAAATCCGCTCCGAAACGGTCGTAAAACAGCACGGCTCCCGACGCAAAGATCGCCGTCGCCAGCGCCAGCACAATCAATTGTTTTGCGGTGATTTGATACGTTCTCATTGTGTTTCACTCCTTCTGAAAATTTAGCGTAACACCGTCAAGCTTGCTCAGACCCCTGCAATCGAGTATTTCAAGCAAGCTGAGCAACTTTGGCAAGTCGCTCTACGATTAAATATAAGGGCTTCCAAAAATACCCGCGTTGGCAGGGAAAAGTTCCGAAAAAGCCTGCACATCAGTGGGAAAACCTCGTTCCAGCATAGCCATCAGCGGCAACGATGTTAAAATTGTAAAGCTGACCAACAAATCCGTTTCTGCAAAAATAAAAATAAAGATTCCGCTGGATGTCGTTATGAAGAATTTCCGTTTAGGCCGATATTGTACCATTGCCGCATTGGCGGTGGCGTTTGTCATGCTTGCAACGCTGCGCGCAGGCCTGACGCAATCTCAAACCAAAGACACCCAGAAACCCCAAGACCCTTCGACGCTGCGCATCGAAACCGAACTGGTGCAGATTGACGTGGTGGTCACCGACAAACAGGGCAAGTTGGTCACGGATTTGAAGCGCGAAGAATTCCAGTTGCTCGAAGACGGAAAACCCCAATCCATCTCGCACTTTTCCATCGGCACCGCCACACGACAAGCCAACTGGTTGAGAACATCGCCAATCGCCGTCAATAAAAACGCCCCGACTCCTCCTGTCGTCACGCCGCCGCCACTTGTAGATACCGGTCGGTATCTGGTGCTGGCCGTGGACGATATTCACCTGAAACCCGGCAACTTGATGCTGGCCAAACAAACGCTGACCAAATTCATTGACCAGCAATTGGGCGTCAGCGATCAGGTGGCAATGGTGACCACCAGCGGCCAGGTGGGAATGTTTCAGCAATTCACAGACAACCGCGAAGCGCTGCGCCGAGCAGTCAATCGGTTGTCAGTCGCCGCCCGTTCCGTCACCAACAATTTCGACGTGCCGCGCATTACGCCCTATCAGGCCGAACTGATAGACAATGGCGATCTGGACGCGCTGGAACTTCCGGTGCAGGAATTGATGGCCAAATTCAATATGGATCGCCGGCAGGCCACTTCCGAATCTCAGACACGCGCACGAATGATTCTTCAGGAAAACCGTTACCTGACGATGAACACGCTGACGACCATCGAAAACATCGTCAAGGATTTGCGCGGATTGCCGGGACGAAAAGTGCTGGTGCTGTTGTCCGACGGTTTTTTGCTGGGCGGCCAACGTGAAGGCGTGCATTTCGATCTGCGCCGCATCACAGACGCCGCTACGCGAGCCGGAGTCGTCATTTATTCGATTGACGCGCGCGGATTGGTGGCCATGCCGGATTCGATGGACGCTTCATCGCCTGGATTTTTCGGCAGCGGACGGCTGGCCGGTGTGCGATTGAGCATAGAAAACAGTTCCATCCAGGCCGAACGCGACGGAATGTACGCGCTGGCCGAAGACACCGGAGGCAAGGCGATTTTCAACAACAACGATTTGAACTTCGGATTGCAACAGGTGATGAACGACACGGAAAGTTATTACCTGCTGGCGTTTGAACCGACGGTTTCGTACCGCGACGGGCGATTCCGCAAATTGGAAGTTCGCGTCACGCGACCGGGATTGAAAGTCCGCACGCGCAAGGGATATTTCGCGCCTGACGACAAAGCCGCCGAAAAAGCCGAACGCGAACTGGCCAAAGCCGCCGAAAAGGACAAAACCAAAGCTCCCGAAAAACTGGCTGCCGAAGCCAAATCCGCCGCCAGCAAACAAATCGTTTCCGGGCTTGCCTCGCTGTTTCAGCGGCGTGAAGTTCCGATTGAAACCGCCGTCACGTTTTTGAACGAACCGCCGCGCGGAGTTCAAACCGACATCGTGGCGCACATCGAAACCTACACTATTCGCTTCAAACCCAGCGGCGACCGGCAAACTGCCAAACTGGAACTGGTCGGCGTCGTGTACCGCGAAAACGGCAAGGAAGAAACGAATTTTCTGGAAACACTGTCCATGAATCTCAAGCCGAATTCTCACGAAGCGGCGCTCAAAAACGGCATCACCTACACCAAACGACTGCAACTGAAACCGGGCTTTTATCAGCTTCGCATGGTGGCGCGCGACGACGGCGGAGCGCAGATCGGCACGGCTTCCAACTGGTTTGAGGTTCCCGACCTGGACAAAAAGCAATTGACGCTGAGCAGTATTTTCTTCCCGCTGCCGGGCCAAATTGACGCCCCAACCGTTGCCCCGAATCGCCAGTCTGGCGCGGAACGAACCGCCGATTCTCAACGTGCCGGACGACCTCCGATTGTGTATCGCCGGTTCAAATCCGGCGGCAGTTTCGATTTCATGGTGCTCGCTTACAACGCCAAATCCAACGACAAAGGCGCAACCGATCTGGCCATCCAGACCCAGGTGTATTCCGGCAATCAGTTGATCGTCGCCACGCCGCTGAAAAACTTTCAAAGCGATACTGAACCGGGCATTCAGCAGACCGCGGCGTTGCAACCCATTTCAGATTCCGGACGACCTTACATGGCGCGGTTTTCTTTGGACAAGTTCCAGGCGGGCGAATACGAATTGCGGTTGGTCGTCATTGATCGCAACGCCAAAACCAGCGCAAAACGTTCAATCAACTTTACGGTCGAATAATCGCCAAACGCTTCCGAGTCGTCTCAACAATTTTGCCGGAGTAATAGAGTCGTATGCTGACACGCATTCCCATACTGTCGTCGCTGAAAGTTGTTTTGGTGGCGACTCTGATTAGTCTGGCAATCGCCGCGCAAAATTCCCCGCCCCAACAGCCCAAACCGGCTTCGTCAAACAATCAGGACACGCTGAAAATCGAAACCGAACTGGTGCAGATTGATCTGGTCGTCACCGACAAGCAGGGCAAACCGGTTCACGACCTGAAACGCGAAGATTTCGAATTGTACGAAGACGGCAAGAAACAAACGCTGACGCATTTCGCCGTCGGCACCGCCAAACAACCGGCTCGTTGGATCACGCCGGAGAAAAAACAATCCGCCAAATCCGCTGCTCCGATTGAAACCGCAACGACAACCGGCACGACGGCTGGTCGGTTCATTGTGCTGGCGGTGGACGATTTTCATCTGGCTCCTGCCAATCTGACTTACGTCAAACGCACGCTGCAAAAATTCATCGCCGAGCAAATGGTTGCGGGCGATCAAATTGCCATCGTCACCACCAGCGGCAACGTCGGATTGTTTCAGCAATTCACCGATCAGCGTGACGTGCTGGAACGCGCCATCAACCGGCTGAGCATTCAGGAACGCAACATCGTTGATCCGTCGAACATTCCGTACATCACCGAATATCAGGCCGAATTGATTGAATTTGGCGACAAGGATGCGCTGGAACTGGGCATTGCTGATCTGGTGCGCCGCGAAGGATTGCTGCAAGGCGGCGGTGGATCGGAACAGCCGGGCGGCGGTAATTCTCCTCCGCGCCAAAGTTCTGGCGGCGGTCGAGGTGGCGGCCAAAGCCAGCAAAACCAGTCGTCGTCATCCAATGGCGCCCCGACCCAACGCGATTCGTGGGAATATCGCGTCCGCACCCAAGCCCGGTTGGTGCTGGCGATGAGCGGCAATTACACGCAAGCAACATTGGACACACTGGAAAATGTCATTCGCAGTTTGCGTCCGTTGACCGGACGAAAAGTGATGGTGTTGTTGTCCGACGGATTTTTCCTCAGCGGCACGGGCGTGTATTCCAAACGATTCGACCTGCGCCGCATCACCGACGCCGCTACGCGATCCGGCGTGGTGATTTATTCCATTGACGCTCGCGGATTGGCGACTCTTGCGTTGGGCGGCGACGCTTCGGAACGCGTCGAGATGGATGTGTCGTTGGTCAATGCGCAATCGCGAATTCAGATGTCGGCGCTCAACGCCAAACGCGACGGACTGTATGCCTTGGCGGCAGAAACCGGCGGCACATTGTTTTACAACAACAACGACCTGAATCTGGGGTTGCAGCGCGTGTTGGACGCCAACGAAACCTATTACGTGCTGGCGTACGAACCGCCGGAATCGCGCCGCGACGGACGGTTTCACAAGATCGAAGTTCGCGTGGCCAATCGCCCCGATCTGAAAGTCCGCACCCGCAACGGCTATTTTTCGCCTGACGACAAGGCGGAAAAAGCTGAACTGGCCGAAAAGAAAGCCGAAGAAAAACGACTGGAAAAATTGAAAGGCTTGCCGCCCGAAAAACAGCAGCATGAAGTAAAGGCCGCGACAGACAAACAACTGGCCGCCGGAATCGGATCGTTGTTTCCGCTGCCAGACGTTCCGGTCAAACTGGCCGTGGATTTTGTTGACCTGACCGATGGTTCCGGCGCGCTGGTTAATGTGTTGATTGATTCCAACACCCTGCGACTGGAAGAAACCAAAGGACGGTTGCAAGGCACTCTCGACCTGGCGGGATATTTTTTCGACGAACGCGGCAAAGTGGCAGCCAGTTTCAATCAACGCATCAACATCAACATCAAACCGGAAACGTTGGGACAGGTGCGGCAACAAGGAATCAATTATCGCCGTATGACCTCGCTCAAGCCTGGGTTTTATCAGGCACGCATTGCCGTCCGCGAAGCGCAAACCGGCCAGTTGGGCAGCGCCAACGCCTGGGTGGAAATTCCCGCGTTGAAACCCAATCAGTTGATGCTGAGCGGCATTCTGCTTTCTGAACCCAGCCAGCAAACCGCGCAAGTAGTACCGACTTCCACGGCGGAACAGGGCAACGGCGCGATTCCTCGTTTGTCATCAGCGTCGCGGCGATTCAAATCCGGCGGCAACATGGATTTGCTGCTGTTTGTGTACAACGCCAAAGCCGAAGCCAACGCGGTTGATCTGGTGACGCAAACGCATCTCTTCAGCGGCAGCAAGCTGATTTACGCTTCGCCAGTGGTAAAGATGGCCGTCGCGCCGGATTCCGATTTGCAACGCGTTCCTTATGCCGCGCGCGTTCCGCTGAAAGGTTTTCCGCCGGGATCGTATGAATTGCGCGTAACGGTGATTGACCGGCTGACCAAAGCGACGGCCAATCGGCGAGTGAATTTCACGGTTGAATGAATCGGCGCTCGTTGAGCTAAAATGGCGACACTGGACATTTCATCGAGGTAAGCAGCAATGACCAAAGAATACGTTATCAAGACTGACGGAGCTTATCGAATCACTGACTCGCGCGTTTCGCTGGATTCGGTGGTTTATGCCTGGCGCGATGGCGCTTCGCCGGAAACCATCAGGGAAATGTTTCCCGTACTAACGCTGGAAGAAGTTTACGGCGCAGTCGCTTTTTATCTGGCCGATCAAGAGGAGATTGATAAGTACCTGCTTCAGACCCAAGCCGAATACGAAATCAAACGCAGAGAAAGCACTGAAAATTTACGTCGCACGAAACCTGATCTTTATCGAAGATTGATGGCAGCCAAAGAACAGAAAGTTAAAGCGGCAACGTCTGCCGAGTTGGTTCACCAATGAAAATCCGATTCCAGGCCGATGCGGATTTCAATGAACTGATCGTTCACGCCTTACATCGGCGCAATCCGGCAATTGATTTTCAAACTGCCGATGAAGCCGGGATTCGTGGCCTGCCCGATCCGGAAGTCTTGGCATACGCCGCATCTGAAAACCGTATTCTGGTTTCACACGACTGCAACACGATGCCCGACCACTTCGCTGAATTTGTGGTTTCGCAACACAGTCCGGGAATTTTCATCCTTGCACAAGATTGTCCTATTGGGCGGGCGGCGGAAGAATTGTTGCTGGTGTGGGAAACTTCAGAAGCTGAAGAATGGGCTGAGACGATTCAATGGCTACCATTGTAGCCACAACGAAAACCAAAATTCCGCAACCGATTCCGTTCAGGAGAATCCCTTTCAGCATCAGCTATTGCACGCACTTCATTAGGCAGCCAAATTATGAACCGACGAATGAGTGTTGACGATATCGGCAATCGCTCGCAACTGCCCGACCATCCCGCGAAACATACCGAACAACAACGCCTGCGGCCCGTCGCACAATGCGCGTTCGGGATAAGGATGCACATCCACCAGAATGCCATCAGCGCCGACGGCAATCGCCGCGCGCGACATGGGAATCACCGTGTCGCGATTGCCCGTGCTGTGGCTGGGATCGAAGATGATCGGCAGGTGTGAGAGCTTCTGCACTGCCGGAATCACGGATAAATCCGGCGTGAAGCGCGAATGGCTGCCAAACGTGCGCACGCCGCGTTCGCACAAAATCACCTGATAATTGCCTTCGGACATGATGTATTCGGCAGCGAGCAAAAATTCTTCGAGCGTGGCCGACATACCGCGTTTGAGCAAAATCGGTTTGCGCGCTTGTCCGGCGCGTTTGAGCAACGAAAAGTTTTGCATGTTGCGCGTGCCGATCTGAATCACGTCGGCGTACCGTTCGCACAAATCCAGCGCCGGTTCGTCTACGGCTTCGGTGACGATGGCCAGTCCGAAGCGTTCGCGTACATCAGCCAAAATCTTCAAGCCTTCTTCGGCCAAGCCCTGAAAGGCATACGGCGAAGTGCGCGGTTTGAAAGCGCCGCCGCGAAACCACTTGCAACCCATTTCGGCCACGACTTCCGCCGTCAGCATCGTCTGCTCGTACGATTCGACTGCGCAAACGCCGGCGATGATCGCCGGTTCTTCGCCGCCGAGTTCGGCATCGCCGATTTTGATGACGGACTTGTCGTGCTTCAGATCGCGCCCTACCAGCTTGTAAGGTTTGGTGACGCGGACGCATTCGGCTACGCCGGGCAGATCGGCAAACGGTTCGGTCGGCACAGGGCCTTGATTCCCCGTCAATCCAATCGCCGTGCGGTTGGCTCCCGGCATCGGGTGAGCCTTGAAGCCCAAAGATTCGATTGTTTCGACAACACGTCGTATGTCCGTTTCGGTCGCGTCGGATTTCATGACGATCAGCATAAGTTCGGTTTCTTTCCTGGTAACGAAGATATAAGCCAGACAAGGAAGAGAGTGTATGCACTGGCCACAGTTCGCGCCAGCAACAATATCTTTTTTCGCGTTATCGGCAACTCACTCGTTCAGCAAGCCGGACAAACGCAGGCGCGGTTTTCATCCAAACAATTCTGTTGAAGAAACAAAAGCAGAAAACAAATTTGTCGGTTTGAACAATGGCAGAGTCTGTTTGTGCAGCACCTGCCGCGGCAAAGCTAAATGTTTGCAGATGAAAGCCCTTGCATAACAACGGGCGCTTCGCGGCAATCCATAATTCGAGCTTGGCACATCAAATGCTGAGAGGGCGTTCAGCCAACGGTGAAATCAACCATCGCAGTTGCGGACGAATTGAAATCGGCGTGGTTTGAACCTTGCAGATGGCGGTTCTTCCGCGCGTTGGCTGGCAGATTCTTGACCAAACTAAAAAGGAAAAACCCCGCTTGAGCTTGGCGGCCAGCGGGGTTCTCCCAACTCCAATTTGACTTTACCCAGAAAGGAGCGGCGCGAATGCTAGCAAAAACCTTTTCGACGAGCAAAACATTTGCCTTCGCTGTTCACCCAATTTTCGACAAACTCGGTTTTCGATCTCTCTTGCTGACACTCATTGCGTTGTGCGCGTTCGGCACAACAACCGCAATGGCTCAATCTTATCAAGGGGCGCTCCGCGGAGCGCTGCACGATGCCACGGGCAACGCCTTGCCCAGCGCCACGATGACATTGACCAATACCGCGACGAATTTGATTCGGGTCACCACCACCAATTCAACAGGCGAGTATTTCTTTGAAAAAGTTGACCCCGGCAAATACAAACTGGACGCATCGGTTGCCGGTTTCAAGAAGCTGGAACGCGGCGGGATCATCATCGAAACTCAACAGCAAATCACGCTGGACCTGGTGATGGAAATCGGCAATGTGGCCGAAACCGTCGTCATCACCGACGAAGTGCCGTTGATCGAATCGGCCAATGCCTCGGTCGGACAGGTCATTACCAAACAGTTTCTGAGCGATTTGCCGAATTCCGGTCGCAATCCGTTTTCGCTGGCGGCGATTTCGCCGAACTACATTCCGGCGGGCAATCCCACGTTCAACCGGCAACAGGATCAGAGCGGTTCTTCGCAGATTTCGCTGGCGGGCGGCCCTGTGCGCGGCAACAATTATTTGCTGGACGGCGTTCCCATCGCCGACATAGGCAATCGCGCCGTCATCATCCCGACTTTTGAAGCGATTCAGGAATTGAAGATGCAGGTCAACAATTACGACGCCGAAGCCGGACGCACGGGCGGCGGCATTTTCAACGTTTCGGCGCGTTCCGGCTCGAATCAGTTGCACGGCTCGCTGTTTGGTTTCCTGCGCCCGAATCCGCTGCAATCGAACAATTTCTTCAACAATCGCAACGGCATCAAACGACCTGACGCCGATTACGGACTTTACGGCGGTTCGGTTGGCGGGCCGGTTTACATACCGAAGATTTACAACGGCAAGGACAAGACGTTTTTCTGGATCGCCATGGAAGGCTATCGCATGCAGAGCTTCCTGAGCGAAACCTTCACGGTGCCGACCGAACTGGAGCGGCAGGGAGATTTTTCGCAGACCAAAAACGGCGGGCAGGCGGTGGTCATTTACGATCCGCTGACGACGCGCACGGTCAACGGCCAGTTAGTGCGCGATCCATTCCAAGGCAACATCATTCCCGTCAACCGGCAAGACCCAGTCGGACGCGCCTTGCTGCAATTTTTCCCGAAAGCGAATCGTCCGGGTGATGCTTCAGGGCGGAACAATTACGCGGCGACCAGCACGCTGGATGACCGTGCCGATCAGCAGACCTTCAAACTCGATCATGCTTTCACCGATTGGTACAAGGCTTCGGCGGCTTACTTGCGTTACGGCAGCCGCGAACCTGTGGCCGATTATTACCAGAACATCGCCAACCCCGGCGGCAGCCTGCTCTTCCGCAACGTTGATGCGCTGGCGACTAACAACATCTTCACGCTCAGCGACACGACGATTCTGAGCGTGCGCTACGGTTACAACACTTTCGACGACAACGTGGACACGGTCAGCGCAGGTTTCGATCCGCTGCAACTCGGCTTTGCGTCGAGCTTCGTCAATCAGATCGCGTTCAAAAAGTTTCCGGCCATCGGCACGGGCGGCGCTTATGGTTCGCCTTCGCAAGGCGCTCTCGGTTCCGCCGCGCCAAACCAGCGGCGCTGGTATTCGCACAATTTCCTGACCAGCGTCTCGAAACTGATGGGACGGCACAGCCTGAAAGCGGGTTTTGATTTCCGCAAACTTTCGCTGGAGTTTTACAACATCGGACAGGCCAGCGGCAGCTTCACGTTCAACCGCGCCTTCACTCAGGGACCGAATCCCAACGCGGCAACCACCGTGGGCGGCAACGAACTGGCCAGCATGCTGTTGGGCGCGGCGGCCAGCGGCAGCACGCAACTCGCCACGCCTTTGTCGGTTTACGTCAATTACTTCGGCGGTTATGTGCAGGATGATTTTCGCCTCTCGCAAAAGCTGACCTTGAATTTCGGTTTGCGTTACGAATACGAACAAGGTTTGCAGGAACGCGACAATCAAATCACCGTCGGTTTCGATCCGACGGCGACATTTCCTGTGCAGCCTGCTGGCTTGAATGTCAAAGGCGGATTGATCTTTGCGGGCGTCAACAGCGCGCCGACGCAACAGGTCAGACCGCAGAAAAACAAATTCGGTCCGCGTTTGGGCTTTGCTTATACCTGGAATGAGAAAACCACGATTCGCGGCGGATACGGCATTTTGTGGGCGCCAGCGATTTTCAGTCTGGGACCGACGGTTGACGGTTACGGAGCGCTGGGATTTTCCGCCGTCACCAACATGGTTACTTCGCTCGACGGCGGGCTGACGCCTGCGAATTTTCTGTCGAATCCTTTTCCTGCGGGTTTGACCAGACCTTCAGGCAGTTCGCGCGGATTGTTGACTCAAGTCGGCCAGAACGTTTCCTTCGTGGATCAAAACCGCGCGGCGGCTTACATGCAGCAGTATTCGCTGGACATTCAACGGGAACTGCCGGGCAACATTGCGTTGACCGTGGGATATGTCGGCAGCCGCGGAACGAATCTGCAACTCGGCGGCATCAGCAACGGCGCAATGAATATCAATCAACTTGCTCCGCAATTCATGTCGCGCACCGATTTGCAGACGCGCGTGGCCAATCCGTTTTTCGGCACGGCGGCGGGCGTTGGAATCTTGAGTTCGGCGACCGTGTCGCAGGCGCAATTGCTGCGACCGTTTCCGCAATTCGGCGATGTGCTGATGCTCGGCACAAGCGGCGGCAATTCGTTTTACAACGCCGCGACCGTCAAGGCGCAGAAGCGATTTTCAAAAGGCTTTTCGCTGCTGACCGCTTATACCTTCAGCAAACTGCTGGACAACATCACGGGCAACGGCAATTTCTTTTCGCCCGACAACACTTCGGCGGTAATTGATATGTACAACCGCACGCGCGATTACTCGCTGTCATCGGTGGACACGCCGCATCGCTTCACTCTGAGCGGCGCGTACGAACTGCCGTTTGGCCGCGGGCGCGCGTTTCTGACCGGAGCCAACGGCCTGGTGGATCGTTTCGTCAGCGGTTGGCAGCTCAATGGAATTGTCACGTCGCAAAGCGGTTTCCCGCTATCAATCACGCAACAGGTCAACAACACCAATGCCTTCAGTTTGGGGCAGCGTCCGAACGTCGTGCTGGGCGTTGATCCGGCGACTTCCGGTTCGGTCAACCAGCGGATTGACGCTTACCTGAATCCGGCGGCATTCACTGCGGCGGCGGCGAATACTTTCGGCAATGCCCCGCGCACGCTCGGCGTGCGTTCGCCGAATACGCGGCTGGTTGATCTGTCGGTAATCAAAAACACGCGCATCATCGAAGGCTTCAACGCGCAATTCCGATTGGAAGCGGTCAACGCTTTCAACACTCCGGTCTTCCGCGCGCCGAACACGCAATTCGGCAATCCGAACTTCGGACGCATCACTTCGCAGGCCAACTTCGCGCGCATCGTGCAGTTGAGCGTGCGATTGATGTGGTAATGCATTGATTGGGGCGGCACGAGAAGCGGTAGCGAACCGGCGAATCCGAATCCGGGTTCAAAATGAGAGCAAACCGGTTGGCTATCGCTCCCCGTGCCGCTCATTCAAAACAGCAGGGCAACCTGTCAACCGAACAAAATCAATGACGAAAGACGAAACAAGTTGTACCGGGCGCGCGATGAACGCCGAAAATCGCGCGCTGAATGGTTTGCGAGAGAAATTGCGCGATCAGTTCGCGGAATTTGCCGCCAACTGGCGCTCGCCGGAAAAATGGACCCAACGTCGCGGAGATTTTTTCGGCGGCACGGTCGCAGCCTTGATTGCCGTGCCTTACGGAATGGCGCTGTCCATCGCCATCGGTTTGCGCCCGGAAGCGGGCTTGTACACTTCGATCATCGGCGGTTCGATTTCCGGGATGATTTCCCACGCGCCAGTGGTCGTCAGCGGATTGTCGGCGACGGTCGTCCCGGTGATGGCGGCACTGGCGCGGAGTCACGGCATCGGCGCGGCATTGGCCGCCGGAGCGCTGAGCGGCCTGATTATGCTGCTGATCGGCGTGTTGCGTTTGGGAAGATTTTTCCATTACCTGCCTCAATCGGTGATCGGCGCATTCACCAGCGGACTGGGCGTCATCATCGTTTCCACGCAATTGAAATCAGTTTTCGGCGTCAAAACAATGCCGGTCGGGTTTGATCTTGGAGTGGTTGACGATTTGTGGGCGGTCGCGCGCGTCATCAATCACAGCAATCCGCGAACGATTGCGATCAGCGCGCTGGTCATAGGGCTGATGTTCCTGCTGCCGCTGTGGAAAAAGACCATCCCGGCCTCGCTCATCGCGGTGATTGTGGCAACCGTGGCGGCGTATTTTTCCGGCTGGCAATTGCCAAGCGTCGGAGCCTTGCCGGACAGCTTTCCGCATCCGGATGCCGGCGCGCTGCATTTTTCGCACTTTTCGGCGTTGATCTATCCGGCCTTCACCATCGCCGGATTGCTGACCATCAATCAATTGCTGACCGTTGTCGTCACCGACCGATTGCCGGAGCGTCTGCCGGGCGAATTGAATGCGGCGCGCGGCGAAGTGAAGTTCGACCGCGAATTGGTGGCTCAGGGCGTGGCCAACATCGCCTGCCCATTTTTCGGCGCGCCGCCCGGCGTGGCCATGCTCGCCCGAACCGTTGCCAGCGCCAAAGCAGGCGCGGTCAGCCGCTGGTCTGTGTTCGCGCACAGTTTCATTCTGTTGCTGTTCTTGTTGCCATTGCGCGAAATCATCAGCCACATTCCGCTGGTCGTTCTGGCGGCGGTGACTGTCGCCGTGGGATTGCAATTGATAGGGATTGACCGGTTTCGCAGCTTGAACCGCATGAACCGCTCGGACGCGGCGTTGTTTCTGCTGACATTCGCGCTGGTGGTTTTCAGCGATTTGATCGTCGGCGTAGGCATCGGTTCGTTGATCGCCATGCTGCTGTTCGTCGAACGCGCGGCGCAATCCACCCAATTGGAGCAGATCGAAAGTTTAGTTCCTGGTCCAGCAAAGCAGGAGCCCTCGGCCATTTTCCATTTTCCACCAAGCGCCACGCTGCAATCCGAAATGCAGATGTACCGGCTGACCGGCCCGTTGTTTTTCGCGTCGAGCGAAAAGGTGCTGACCCGATTGTTGCGCGAAGTGACGGCCAAAACGCTGGTGTTGGATTTGACGGAAGCCGGGCCGATTGATTCCGCCGCGACGGATTGTTTGCGCCAACTGGCTGCCCGGCAACGCCAGCGAAACGGCGAACTCCATTTGATCGGTCTGGATGCCCGGCTGTTTGCATCCATTGAACGAGATGGATTGCTCGGCGAAATAGGTTTGGCCATTCGCCGCGACGAAGACACTGTGACCAAGCACCATGCATCAATCTCAACAGGCAATTTAACAGGAAGCTCGATTCCGGTTCGTCCGCCGGTTCAAACCGTTCCGGCAACACATTCGCGCATTGCATGACAAAACGCGCTAAATGGGAGTCCGGCAAGCTGCCAGCTTGCCGTTTGACTTCGTGAAGTTCAATAACCACCCGCGACAAGCTGGCAGCTTGTCGAACTCTTTCACGGAGGAATTCGATATGACCAGTCCACAACACGCAGAACGAAGACTTTCCCGCCGTTCGTTTAGCCGCATGGCGGCGTTAATCGGCGCAGGCGCGGCGTTGCCGTTTTATGGCGAAGCCAATCTGGCCATGGCGCAGCTTTCCAAAACCGGCCCCATTCCGCCAGACGCCGTCAAGATCAACGCCAACGAAAACCCGCTTGGCCCTTGCCCTGAGGCGATCGAAGCCATTTCCAAAGTCATCGCCAAAGGCGGGCGTTATGAATACGGATTGACGGACGAATTCGCCAAAACGCTGGCCGATCTGGAAGGTTTAGACCCCGAATACGTCTTGCCGTTTCCAGGTTCCAGCGATCCTCTGCATCGTTCGGTGCTGGCGTTCTGTTCCAAAGAAAAACCGTTTGTCATGTCCGATCCGGGTTATGAAGCGGGCGGCCGCGCCGCGCAATTCATCGGCGCAAAAATCGTCAAAGTGCCGTTGACACCCACTCACGCGCACGATGTCAAAGCGATGGTCAAAATCGCCGCCGAACGCAAAGCCGGATTGATTTACATCTGCAACCCGAACAATCCGACCGGCACGATCACGCCGCGCGCCGACATCGAATGGGTCATTGCCAACAAACCGGAAGACACCATTTTGCTGCTCGACGAAGCCTACATTCACCTGACCGACGAAACGATGGGTTCGGATTGGGTGGCGATGGACAAAGACGTAATTATCTTGCGCACGTTTTCCAAGCTATACGGCATGGCCGGTTTGCGCGCAGGCGCGGCAATGGGACGTCCCGATTTGATCGGCAAGCTGAGAAACTTCGGCGCTGGCGCGTTGCCGTTGACCGGAATGGTGGGCGCTACCGCAAGTTTGAAAGTCAAAACGCTGGTTCCCGAACGCCGCAAAATCATCAAAGACATCCGCGAAGACGTGTTCTCGTTTTTGGAAAAGAACAAGATCGAATTTGTCCCTTCGGTCAGCAACTGTTTCATGCTGAATGCCAAGATGCCTGCTCGCCGGTTGATGAACGCGATGCAAAAAGAAAAGATTTATATTGGTCGCGTCTGGCCCGCCTGGCCAACGCACGCCCGCATCAGCATCGGCACGAAAGATGAAATGGCGAAGTTCAAAACTGCGCTGTTGAAAGTGATGAGCGATCTACAAGCCTAAAGCCCGAATTTTTCAACTTGCGGCGGCGAATGGGAAACCGAAATTTGCTGGGATGAACATCGCCTGTTCGCTGCCGCAACCTTACCCGAATCGCTCCAGCAGCAATGACAAATGAAAATTGACCATAGTTCAAGCAAACGTTTTTAATTCCCTACGCCATTAAAAACGTTGCGATACTTGCTCATGCACATCTATAATTTTTTTGCGCCTCACCGTTCCAGAACAAGCCCCAATCAACCTGAGCAATTCAATTCGTGATTACTATTCCACTGTTTCTCAAAGAGAGGATTCGCAATGCGTGTACGTTTGATGTTCCTGGTTCTTTCGCTGTTTCTTTTCGGATTGGCATTTGTCTTCTTTCCTCAGCCCAGAGCTGCCCAGCAAACCTCAAAGAATAAGGTTTCAACTTCTACAACTTCCGGTTTGGGAGGATTCATCGAAACGGAAGTCGTCAACAAAACATTTTTGACAGAACTCACCAAGGACGGCGCTATCAGTCGCCAACTTGATTCGGAAGCGGCCGCAGCCTTCCGGGTTGATAAGGAGCGCGCACCATTGCACGCCATTACTGAGGCTCCGAAGCAAAACGTAAAACAGCAGGCTGAGCCTCGACCTCTGATATTGAAATTGCAAGGCACAACGCAACTTGAAGGATTTCCGCAGGCGAAGGCTGCCTTCCTGCGCGCCGCAGCCAAATGGGAAGCGATCCTTTTGGGGAAACCGGAACCGCAGATCCCCGCTTTTCAACTTCCGATGGATATAGATTTTGGTCCAACTGCATTCGGATTCCCCTTTAACCAACCAACAGTGCTCGGCGTCACAAATGTGCCGGTTCGAAAACTCATTGCCACCAGCAACCGGTCCGATCAATTTCAGTCGTGGTCGTCAACTTCGCCCCAAGTATCGGTCTACAGTTTTTTGCCTTACCCCTGGAAAACCGATTTGGGAGATACGGAACATATTGATTTTCCCACCAGCATTTCCAAGATGATTGGGTTTGTAGAAGAAATTCCAACTCCACTCCCGTCCATTGCCTTTAATTCAGCCGTCAAATTCGACTTTGACCCGAGTGATGGAATTGACGCTGACAAAATAGATTTCGAAGCCGCTGCTTTGCGCGAGCTAGGTCGTTGTTTGGGATTTATCTCGAACGTTGGCCAGCGCGAATTGGATTTAACGTTGCGGGGAGGGCCTTTCGGCGCAAGAGCCGGGGCAACGACTTTCCTGGACCTGCACCGGTATCGTCCGGGAGTGGATATGGACTTACTGGCTACGGCACCGAAGGTGCAGACATCCGGCGGCGAACAGATTTTCTTCACGTCTGAAGTGGACGCCCCGATGTCAACAGGGCGTCCGGACGGCACGGGTGGCGATGAACGCCCGGCAGGACACTGGAAAGATGATGTTCTGACGGGACAATATCTGGGCATTATGGATCCGACACTGGCTCCGGGCGAACGTGGCGGCATCAGTGCGAACGACCTGCTGGCAATGGGCTATATGTTTTATCGCATCAATCCCGAAACGCGGGTGATGGAAGTGTTGTCGGTTGATGATAATTCACGCGACGACACGTTGCCGTTCAATGGCGCGCTGGTTGTCAATCGGGTCACACCTACCCGCTCGTCATTTAAGCTGGAAGCAGTGCGCGTGCATTTGCCAGCGCCCACTGGCGGTGACTCTCCCACAGGACAGCAGCTTCGCATTGTCGCGTTCGTTGATCCCGATCGTACAGGTTTGCCCGGCAGCCCGACGTTTCTGGTGGATCGGACAATCACGATTCCGAACGTGCCTGAAAATCGCTGGCTTGAAGTCATGATTCCGGATGGGCCGACAATCAATAGCGGTGACCTGTACATTGGTGTTCAGTCCAGCGGTAACAATGTGTTGTTTGCTGGAGATGATGACGCGCCAAAATCAGGCTCATTTATATCCAACAACAACGGCGCAAGTTTCCAACCACTGCGTGCTGCCGACCAGGCGCCGCTTAATTTTATGGCACGCGCGGTCGTGACAGCAGAATTTGACAGTGAGACAAACCTGATCGCAGAACTGTCGGCGCTCAGTCCAAGCGCTACCGCAGCAGGCGGCGGCGACTTTACGCTGTACGTGCAGGGCAAAAACTTTTTGCCCCCTTCCGTAGACAGTGACGGTTTCCAGCATGGCTCCGTCGTGCTTTGGAATGGCATTCCGCATGAGACATTCTTCCTGAGCAAATCGCGTTTGCGAACAACGATCAGAAGGTCAGAAATCGCCCAGATTGGCAACATACCCATCACTGTTGTGACAATAGGGCGCAATGGAGATCGGGTAACATTGCCATTGGAATTCCGTGTCGGGTCAGCAACAACCCGCCCCATCATTGATCGGCTGGACCCGCCACTGGGAGCGGCGGGCAGCGGCCCGCTAACACTGAGTATTTTCGGTCGCGATTTCCGCGCAGATTCGATTGTGCGCTGGAATGGTAAGGATCGCACGACGACACTGGTCAGCAGCACCCAGTTGAAAACGACGATTCCGGCGAGTGATCTGACAGGAATCCTCAGTGCCGACGTTACCGTTTTTACACCGGGCGGCGGTGAATCCAATCCGGTCAGTTTCCGCACCGCATCCTGCACATATTCCCTTGCACATACGCTGCTCAACGTGCGGCCCGGGTTTGGTAATTCCAAAACGGTGGGCACACGGCTTATCACGCAGGCGCATTGTCCCTGGACGGTGCAAAGCAATGTTCCCTGGATTGACAGTATTTATACCCCAATCAACGGCGTAGGGAACGTGCCAGTCCTGTTTAAGGTGAACAACAATTCCAGTCCGACGCAACGCATTGGTTCCGTGACGATAGCCGGGCAAACGCTGACCATCAGCCAACCAGGCACATTGGCAAGCGTTTCTGCCGCCAGCTACAACACGCTGTCCACGGCAAATGCAATCGTGACCTCCTTTGGCGTTGGTTTGGCGAAAACGACTCAAACCGCAACGGTGACGCCGTTGCCGCTGACACTGGATGGCACGTCTGTGGTTGTCACAGACGTGGATGGTTACGAATACCCCGCGCCGCTCTTTTTCGTCTCGCCGACGCAGATCAACTTTGTAATGCCAGCAGACGTTCTTTTACCTCCCGCGACAACGACGACAATTGGCAGTTCGGTGGTTTCAGTCTACGTTGACGGCGCTTTGGTCGCAGAGAACAACTTACGGCTCGCCGCTGTTGCCCCGGCACTCTTTACGGCGAATTCTTCCGGACAGGGAACTGCCATTGGAGTAGCCTTGCGAATACGTGCGAACGGAGCGCAGGAATACGAGCCGATTGTTGTTTTTGACC
Organism: uncultured Heliomicrobium sp.; assembly: GCA_964470555.1. GTDB lineage: Bacteria > Acidobacteriota > Blastocatellia > RBC074 > RBC074 > RBC074. The sequence goes on along the minus strand of CAYYDG010000040.1, from coordinate 39,994 downwards.
CTGTGCAAAACAAACTGGTCGCTCGCCCCATTGACTTGGGATCGGAAAACGAGCGCGTTTTCCTGGTGCTTTTCGGCACAGGCATCCGCAACCGTTCTGTGGTGCGTGGGACCAACATCAAAATTGATAATTTGGATGCCCCCATCTCTTTCGCAGGGGCGCAGGGCGACCTGATTGGCGTGGATCAGGTTAACGTAGAACTACCCAAAGCCTTACGTGGGCGAGGCGAAGTGGGAGTCAGCTTGGCAGTTGATGGGTTCAATGCGAATACAGTGACCGTGACGATTAAGTGAGGGCTGAAGCCTCGTTGTGAAGTAATGAATCACGACGAGGCTTCGCTTTTATTCGCCGTGCGGCCCCGGCGGCAGCTTTTCATTCAAAAACCGAGTCAGCAATCCGTACAAATGCCGCGTCGTGCCTGCGCCTTCGTAAATGCCGTGCGAGCGGTTGGGATAAGCCATCATCGTGAACGGTTTGTTGGCGGCAATCAGAGCATTGATCAGAGCTTCGGTTCCCTGGTAATGAACGTTGTCGTCACCCGTGCCGTGAACGAGCAGCAGTTGGCCTTGCAACTGGCTGGCGAAGGTGATCGGCGAGCTTTGTTTGTATTCATCGGGATGGTCTTGCGGCAATCCGCAGTACCGTTCCTGGTAAATCGTGTCGTAATAACGAATGTCCGGCACAGGCGCGACGGACAATCCGACCTGATAAACATCCGGGTAACGGAACATGGCGTTGAGCGTCGAAGAACCGCCGCCGCTCCAGCCCCAGATGCCTATGCGCGTCGCGTCAACGAACGGCCATTTCGAAATGGCGCGTGCGGCGTTGGCTTGATCCAGCGAATTGCGAATCCCCATCTGGCGGTAAATGCTCTTGCGCCATGCGCGACCACGCGGCGCGGGAGTGCCGCGATTGTCCACGCTCATCAACACGTAACCTTGCTGCGCCAGCATCGTGTGCCACATTCCCTGGCCGCCATCCCAGGAATCCAACACCGTCTGTCCCCAAGGTTCGCCGTATACATAAAACAGCACGGGATATTTTTTCGTCGCGTCAAAACCCGGTGGTTTCATCATCCAACCGTCCAGTTCCACGCCGTCTTCAATCTTGACGCGGAAAAATTCGTGCGTGACGGGTTTCAGTTTGGCCAGACGTTCAGCCAGTTCCTTGTTGTCGAACATTGTCCGCACAACCGTGTGTTGCGGGAGGCGAACAACATCCGTCACTGGCGCTTTGGTCGCCGCCGAATAGGTATGGATCGCCAAATCGCCGCGCGGAGAAATCGTGTACGTGTGCGTGCCGGGTTGATTGGCGGGCGAGAGGCGCTCGGCTTTGCCTTCGCCGTTGAGGCGCGCGCGGAACAGATATTTTTGCGTGGCGTTTTCGGGCGAAGCGGAAAAGTAAATCCAGCCGTTCGGAACGTCTACCAATTCCACGCCGATCAAATCGTAATTGCCGGGCGTGATGCATTTGACGTCGGAACCGTCGCGCGAAACGGAATAAACGTGCCGCCATCCGTCGCGTTCGCTGGTCCACAGAAAACGTTTGCCGCCGTCAATCCATTCCACATCGCCGCGAGCCAATCCGCGCTTGCTCCAACCAATCGAACCCCAGGCAACATCCACCCAGGCATCGTCCTTTTCAGTCAGGATTGGACGAACCTTGCCTGTTCGCGCATCGCCAATCATGACGATGTTCGTATTCTGCAATCGGTTGAGTTGTTGAATGATGACTTCATTGGAACTGGCCGCCCATTCCATGCGCGGCAGATAGTTGTTGCGCGCATCGCCGGGAACCTGTAACCATCGCGTCTTGCCGCCAGCGGCGCTGACCACGCCAACACGCGCGGCGGAATTCATCTCGCCCGCTTTGGGATACGGAAAGCTTATGATCTTCGGATAGAGTTCGTCGGTGTTGTTGATCATCTTGAACTCTTTGACGCCGGAAGCATCGAGTTGCCAATAAGCGATTTGCTTGCCGTCCGGCGACCAGCGAAATCCATCGCGGCAAAACAATTCTTCTTCGTACACCCAATCGAAAGTCCCGTTGACGGTGTATTGCGCGCCGTCGGTGGTGAGTGGCGTGATTCGTCCGTCCGCCAGATTTTCCACGTAGATGTTGTTTTCGCGCACGTAACCAACGCGCGTGGCATCGGGCGAAAACTTGGCAAACATCAACGAAGATGGCTTTGCCGTGCCGCCGAGTTTTTGCAATTTCTTGCTGGCCAGATCGAAGACCCAATAATCGCCGCGCGTATTCGACCGCCAGACGCGCTCAGAATTGGTGAAGATGAGCAAACGTTTGCTGTCGTCGCTCAAGGTGAATTCTTCAATCACCAAAGGCGAGGAAGCTCCGGCAGGCGTCAGGCTTTGCGCCGAAACCAGAACCGACCGAGCGCCCGAAGCCGCGTCGTAGCGAACCAAATCCAGCGCATCTTTGCTGACCGTCGAAGGCTCCAGCATCAAATAACCGCTGCCATCCGCCTGCCATTGATGCCAACCCAGCGATTGCGCGCGATAGCTGAAAATCGTGTCGAGCGTCAGCAGGCTTTGATCCGCTTGTCTGGCTGCTTGCTGCGCAAAGATGGGCGCAACAAGCAACACCGCCAAAAGAACGATAGGAATGCGTCGAATTCGATTCATAGTGTTCTCCAAACTGGGAGCGCGGACGTCTCGTCCGCTTTAACAAAAGCCGCGCAGCATCTTTTGAACTGCGTGAATGTAAGCACATCAAGGAACAAGGAAGCTTCGCGCTTTTTACCTTGCGGACGGGACGTCCGAGCTCCAACCGGCTACATCTTCTCCGGCACTTCAATGCCCAGCAGCGCGAGCGCTTGCGCCAGTTTTTGCCGCACGACATCAACAGCCACGAGCAGCACGGTTTTCCGTTTGGCGTCGGATTCTTTCAGGATGTGGAAGCGTTTGTCTTGATAGAACGTGTTGAACTGATCGGCCAGTTGGAACGCGTATTTGGCTACGTGTGTTGGTTCGAACGCATTGGCTGACAGTTGCACGACGTCATCCAACCGCGAAGCGAAATAGACCAACGACCACAGCACGTCACCCGCTTCGCCGGAAAATTGCGCGGCGACTTCTTCCGCCGACAATTGCGCGAACTCTGCGCGAACGTCATCAGCCGAACGGCCAAGCTCCGTGAAGATGTTGCTCAACCGGCGCACGGAGTATTGCAGGTAAGGGCCTGTCTCGCCGCGAAACTTCAACGCCTCTTCAAAGTCAAAAGCGATGATCGAAGTGCGCGTGTATTTCAGCAGGAAGTAGCGCAGCGCAGCGACGGCGATTTGTCGAGCGATTTTCTGTTGCTGCGCTTCGGACAGGTCAGCGTTGCGTGATTGCACTTCGGCCAGCGCTTTGGCTTCCAGCCGGTCAATCAGATCGTCAGCCTTGACGCCCAAGCCTTTGCGCCCGGACATTCCGATTTGCTGGCGTTGCTGGTCAGCTTCGGAAAGTTCCATGCCGAGTTCGATGGCGGCGGCAGGCGTCAGCGTTACTTTTTCGTATGCCAGATGAGCGCTACGGGCTACGCGCTCGTCGTGATCTATCATCATCACGCCTTTTTTGACGTTGGCTTGCGGATAGGATTGTCCCACGTCAATCACGTTCAAAAACGCCGTGCCATTGCCAAACGGCGGATGCTGGTTGCTGGCGGAACTTTCGTCGCCGGTCGTGATCCAGACTTCGCGTCCGTGGTGATCGTGACGTAACAGTCGGTAATGAAAATCCAGGCCGAGCTTGCCCAGCTTCCAGAGGTGATAAGCAATGTCCTTGCCGGTGTAGGTCACCGTCCCATTCGAGCGAACGATGATCTTGTCGGCATCATGTTCGCTTTCTGCGTCACTCTGCCCCTCTGCCTCTCCTTCTGCTCGTCCCTCTTCGGCGCGCATCACCCAACAACCTTTATTGCGGCCTTCGGTTTCAAAAACGATTGCGCCGCTGACTTTGAGCTTTTCAAAAGCGTGCGCCCAGAAATGCAGATGCAGGATTTCGCTTTCGCGCGCCAGCAAGTCGTAACTGATGTCCAGTCGTGCCATTGTTTCCAAATGGCAATCCACAATGCGCGAAGAAATGTATTCGCCGATTTCGGCAGTCGCGTTGTTGCCTTCTTCGATCTCGTGCAGCGTTTGCGCGCGAATTTGCAGCCGGGTTTTGTCTTCTTCGTACCACTGGCCAACGCGCGAATAAAGGTCCCAGCAGTAATAGTCGAAATTGTCTTCGCGTTTGGCGACCGGGCGTTCGGCGATGGCTTTGATTTCGGCCAGCGATTTGTTTTCCAGATTCATGAAGCCGACGACCACGTCGGCCACCTGCACGCCGGTGTTGTCAATGTAGTTATGAATTTCGACGCTCTCGCCAGTGGCTTTCAAAATGCGAGCCGTCGTGTCGCCCAAGACAGAGTTGCGGACATGGCCGATGTGCGCGGCTTTGTTCGGATTGATTGATGTGTGTTCAACGATCAGCTTGCCGGATTGCGGATTGCGGATTGCGGATTGCGGATTGCTAAGTTGAGAAAATATCTCAGCGCGGTTGAAGAAGACGTTCAGATAGCCCGGCCCGGCGATTTCGACGCATGCGACGCCGGAAACTGTTTTCAATCCGTCGGCCAGTTTGTTCGCAATCTCGCGCGGATTTTTCTTTTCGCCGGTCGCGGCTTTGATGCGTTTGGCCAGATCAAACGCCAGCGGAAACGCCAGGTCGCCGAGTTCGGTTTTCGGCGGAATTTCAGAAACGACATCGTCCAGTTCTACGGAAAAATTGTCGCGCACCAGCGCGATCAGCGTTTGTTTGATTTCGTTTGTCAGCGATGAAGCCATCGTTGTTCGGTTACTCCTGTCGGGAAATTTGCGCGGCAACCCGTTGGCACGCGCTTGCTCAAGTTCAATTGTGAGGTGTATAACCTCGCCAGTTCTCTGGCGCGTTGGTGTAACTGGTTAACACGCCGCCCTCTCAAGGCGGAGAGCACGGGTTCGAGTCCCGTACGCGCTATCAAAAATTCAAAATCCAATGAAATAACGGCAGGTCACTTGCGGCCTGCCGTTACTGTTTTACCCAATACTTAAACCGTGTTCAGCCTCTTGGTGGCAAAACAGGCCTGAACAACGCCTGCTCAATTCGTTCGACCTTCGTTTGCAAACCCACTACTTCCTTTTGCAAAGAATCGGAGCGAGCATTGTTTTCCATTCTAAGCGTCTGCATCTCGGATCGCAGCACATCAATTTTACCCTCCACTCTGGATGAGCTTTCATTGAGCGTGGCTTCGAATCGCTTATCCATCTCCTCTAAACGCTTGTCCATTTGTTCCATCAGCTTGTCCACGTGGCGTTGATTAAGATAAATCGCGCCGAAAATGGTCAGAATAAAACTGCCTGATGCAATAATTGCGCTGATAACAATTGGATTCATAGTCACCTTCCTGACGCTGAAATCTTGCAACCGGAGTTTACAGGCTCAGCGCCTCTTTCACCAACGCCTGTTGCTCCAACTGGTGAACCATATATGAGCCGGTGGCCGGGCTGGCGCTGGCTACGCGGCCAACGTAACGAAGTTCCTGCCCGGTTCGCTTCAAACCTTCCAACCAGGGGCGTATGAAATTCCAACCGCCCATGTTTTGCGGCTCTTCCTGCACCCAGAACAGTTGTTTCGCGCTGCTGAACGACGACAGCCAGCGTTGCAGCAAACTCAACGGAAACGGATAGAACTGTTCCAAACGAAGGATGGCGATCTTGCCGCTGTTGTTTTTGTCCTGCTCGGCCAACAGGTCGTAATAAACCTTGCCGCTGCACACCAGCACTCGTTCGACGTTCGCCGGATTCACATCGTCGCCGATGACGGGATGAAACCCTCCGCTGCTGAATTGATCCAGCGACGACACAGCCGCAGGCAAACGCAACAAGCTTTTCGGCGTCATGACAATCAGCGGCTTTCGCAGTTCCTGTTTGACCTGGCGACGCAGCAAGTGGAAATACTGCGCCGGAGTCGTCGGGTAACACACCTGCATGTTGTCTTCGGCGCAAAGTTGCAAATACCGTTCAAGCCTCGCGCTGGAATGTTCAGGCCCCTGGCCTTCGTAACCGTGCGGCAACAACATCACCAAACGCGAAGTCTGTTTCCATTTGTCTTCGCTGGGCGAAATGAACTGGTCAATCAACACCTGGGCGCCGTTGGCGAAATCGCCGAATTGCGCTTCCCACATCGTCAAACCGTCGCGCGACACAATCGAATATCCGTATTCGTAACCGAGCACACCGGCTTCGGACAACGAACTGTCGAAGACTTCAAACTTGACGCCATTGCTTTGTAATGTTTCCAGCGGAGTCCACGAATCGCCGGTTTGTGTGTCGTACAAAATTGCGTGGCGCTGGCTGAATGTGCCGCGACCGCAATCCTGACCGGACAATCGCACCGACGTGCCTTCCAGAATCAACGAGCCAAAAGCCAGGCCTTCGGCGAATCCCCAATCCACAGGGATTTCTCCGCTGCCCATTTTGGCGCGGCGAGACATCTGGCTGACCATTTTGGGATTGATCGTGAAGCCTTGCGGAACGACGCTCATCGTGCGCGAAACTTCGTCCAGCATGTCGCGCGCGACACCGGTTTCCAGCACCGTCGAACCGTCCATATCCGGTTTCATTTCCGGCGGAGCGGTCATTGGCTTTTTGTTGGCGACGATTTCTTTTGCCGAAGCCAGCGCAGTTTCGTAACTGCGCCAGACGGTTTCGATCATCTGATCCACTTCTTCGCGCGTCAGTGTGCCTTCGCGGATCAATTGCCGGCTGTACAATTCACGCACGCCGGGATGTTCTTTGACGCGCTGATACATCAGCGGTTGGGTGTAACTGGGTTCGTCGCCTTCGTTGTGGCCGTGTCGCCGGAATCCGATCAAATCAATCACCACGTCTTTGTTGAATTTCTGGCGGAAATCCAGCGCGATTTGCAGCACGCGCCAGGCGGCTTCCACGTCGTCGGCGTTGACGTGAAAAATCGGCAATTGAGTCATCTTGGCGATGTCCGTCGAATAAATCGAAGACCGGCTGGAAGTCGGCGAAGTCGTGAAGCCGATCTGGTTGTTGATGATGAAATGAATCGTTCCGCCCGTGCGATAACCTTTCAGGTCGGCCAGATTCAGCGTTTCGGTGACGATTCCCTGTCCGGCAAATGCGGCGTCGCCGTGAATCAACACCGGCCAGACGCGCGCACGAGCTTCTTCGCGGGCGATCTGCATGGCGTCCTGTTTGGCGCGCGCCATGCCTTCGACCACAGGATCAACGAATTCCAGGTGACTTGGGTTAGGCGACAAGGTCAGCGTCAATTCTTTGCCATTGATGTCGCGTTTGCCGACGGCTCCCTGATGGTATTTGACGTCGCCTTCGTCGGCGGGAAAGTTCGGATGCACTGTGCCTTCAAACGAAGTGAAGATGCGTTCGCTCATGTAATGGCCGATGATGTTGGCCAACACGGTCAATCGCCCGCGATGCGCCATTCCCAGCACGATTTCTTCGGCTCCGCGCTGGGCTGTGCCAGCAATCAACTGATCCAGCACGGGAATGATGGATTCGCCGCCTTCGACCGAAAATCGTTTTTGCCCCAGATATTTGGTGTGCAGGAACTTTTCAAATTGTTCAGCGGCGATCAAACGATCCAGCAATTGTTTTTTGACTTCCACTGGAATTGGTTCGGGATTGCGTTCGATGCGTTCTCGAATCCATTGTTTCTGTTCTCTGCTGGTGATGTGGCGGCTTTCGGTTCCAACCTTGCCACAGTAAAACCGAATCAGCATGGCCCAGATTTCGCGCAATGTGGCGTATTCCTTGCCACCCAGACCGCCAGTGTAAAACTCTCTATCCAAATCCCAGATCGAAAGCCCGTAAGTTTCGATTTCCAGTTCGGGATGCGCATAGAGATGGATCATGTGCAGCGGATCAATGTCGGCAATCAGATGGCCGCGCACGCGATACGCATTGATCCATTCAAAAATCGCCGCCTGTTTTTTGATTTCCTGTCGTTCGCGGTCAACGCCCGACAGCATGGGATTCACGTCCACAGACCAGCGCAGCGGCTTATAGTTGATGCCCAGATCGGCGAAGATTTCGTCGTAAAAATCATGTTTGCCCAGCATCAGTTCGTGAATGTACGCGAGGAACATTCCCGATTCGGCGCCCTGAATGATGCGGTGATCGTAGGTGCTGGTGATGTTGAACACCTTGCTGATGCCGAGTTGCGACAACGCCGCGTCGGTCATGGCAGCGTATTCCGGCGGAAATTCAATGGCGCCGGTGGCAATGATTGCGCCTTGTCCGGCCATCAATCGCGGGCTGGATGATGAAGTGCCGATGGTTCCCGGATTGGTGATGGAAATCGTCGTGCCTTGAAAATCGCTGACCTGCAATTTGCCGTCGCGCGCGCGAATGACAACGTCCTGATAAGCCTGGACGAATTGCCAGAATGTCATCTTGTCGGCGGCCTTGACGTTCGGAACCAGCAAACTGCGCGAACCGTCTTTTTTCTGAATATCCACGGCGACACCCAGATTCACGTCGGTACGTTTCAAACGATAAGCCACGCCGTCTTTTTCTTCATACCCGTCGTTCATCTGCGGGAATTTGGCCAGCGCTTTCAGAATCGCCCAGGCGATGAAATGCGTGTACGACGTTTTGCCTTTGCCCTGTTCATCCAGATAACGATTGACCCAGCGACGGTTTTCATCCAGCAGTTTGATCTGAATCTGCCGCAACGAAGTCGCCGTCGGCACGCTCAAACTGGTTTCCATGTTTTCGACGATCTTCATCGCCGGGCCGCGAATTTGCAGGCGTTCTCCGACGGTTTCAGCGGCGGGCGCAACAGCAGGTTTGGCAGCGGGTTGTACAGCGACCATTTGCGGCGCAGCAGCAGGCGCAGCCTTGGCAGCGACGGCCTGTGCTTCAGCTTTCACCGCGCCATTGCCGCCAAGCAACGAATGAAAATAACTTCCCCATTCGTCGCCGACGGAATTCGGGTTGTACTGGAATTGGCGGAGCAGGTCTTCAACGTAAGTGGCGTTGGCTCCAAAGTCATTGGCAATGATATTGGCAATTTCTCTTTGATCTCGCATTGGTGCTTGGTGACCTTTCGTAATTATGAAAGCGGATGTTTGATCCGAATCCTCAGTGTTTTAAGGAACGACATCCTACAATATCCGCTCGAACTTGGTACAGCGAAGCCGCTGAAGTTATAGTCATCGCACGCAGTCAAAATTCACAGAGGTAAAATCGCAATGGGTTTGTACTCAAAATACATTTTCCCGCGTTTGCTGGATTGGAGTTTGGGCAATCCGCAGATGGGAAAATATCGCCGTCGCGCGCTGGAACCGGCTGCGGGCGAAACGCTAGAAATCGGTTTCGGCACGGGTTTGAATCTGTCGCATTACCCGGCGACTGTCACCAATCTGACGGTAATTGATTCCGAAAACATGCTGATGACACTGGTAGATCGGCGCATTGCCGAATGCCCGTTGCCGGTCGTCAAAATGCAGCTCGATGCTCAAGGAAGATTGCCCTTTGCTGACAGTTCGTTTGACTCAATCGTGACAACCCTGACGTTGTGTTCGATTGAAAATACCGATCCGGCCCTGGCGGAAATTCGTCGCGTGCTGAAACCCGACGGCAGGTTTATTTTCTGGGAACACGGGCGCAGCGACGATCAAAACACCGCTCGCTGGCAAGACAGGTTGAATCCATTGCAACGAGTCATCGGCGCAGGTTGCAACATGAATCGCAAAATTGACGAGTTGATTGCCTCCGCCGGATTTGAAATCACTACGCTGGAACGGTTTCTGATGCCAAAGACACCGCGCTTGCTCGCCGAAATGTATCGCGGCATTGCCTCAAAGTAGGGCAAGCTGCCAAGCTTGCCCCGGATTTCTATAAAGACGTTTTTCGAGATCGCCAAGCAAACTTGGCAGCTTGCTCTACTGCAAAGGAAACATCCATGCATCACACTCACAAACTCTTACTCGCGTTTGCCGCCGCCATTCTGGTTGCCGGAATCGTCCTGCTGTGGAATCAAACTTCGCACGCGCCCGAACCCGTCGAACAAACTCCTGGCCAATCTTCCAGCGAATCAGCCAAACCTGAATCCGCCAAAATTGACGAAACCAAGCTGGTTGATCTGACCTATCCCTTCGACGAAAAAACCATTTACTGGCCGACGGCGAAACCGTTTGAATGGCAAAAAGAATCTTGGGGAAAATCGGCGGGCGGGTATTGGTACACGGCGGGAAGGTACGCAGCCAGCGAACACGGCGGAACTCATCTGGACGCGCCCATACACTTCGGCGAGGGCAAACAGGCAGCGGACGAAATTCCCATCACTCGCCTGGTCGGCCCGGCCATCGTGATTGACATTACGCAAGCCTGCGCAGGCAATGCCGATTACCAATTGTCTGCGGCGGACATTACATCGTGGGAAACGACGCACGGCGCCATTCCCGGCGAATCCATCGTGCTGGTTCGCACCGGATGGGGAAAATTCTGGGGTGATAAGAAAAAGTACCTCGGCACAGACACGCCCGGCGACACCGCGAATTTGCACTTCCCCGGCATTTCACGCGAAGCCGCTGAATTGCTCGCACAACGAAAGATCGAAGCCATTGGCATAGACACCGCCAGCATTGATTACGGCGCGACAAAAGATTTCATCACGCATCAAGTGCTGAACGGAGCGAACATTTACGGCCTGGAAAACGTCGCCAACTTGGAACGCCTGCCCGCCAAAGGCGCAACGCTGATCGCACTGCCCATGAAAATCAAGGGCGGCACGGGCGCTCCAGCGCGGATTGTGGCGTTGCTACCCTAACGTTTACGCTCACTTTCCTTTTTTTGCTTTTTGAAACAGCGAGGCACCAGTTTCTTAAATTCACACGCAGATCATCGTCTGGCCTTGATAAGTTACTCGTCGTTCATGCAGTAAACGGGTCCTCAACCTATTTCAAAACTCTAGGGAGAGCTTATGTCAAAATTGCGCGTGGGACTTCTTGTGGGTGTTGCGGGATTGGCGTTGATTGGTGCGTCTTATTTCGCCTGGCAACTGTGGTTTCGACCACCTAAACCAATAATTCCTAAACTCAGCATCAGCAAATACGGAACTATCATCGGCATAACTGACAGTATTACCGGGATAGACCTGACAAATGGCAAGCAAATTGATGACGGTTACATGATTGCTTATCAAAGAAACGGCAAGCGGAAATTCGTCAGCGTCGTCGGTGACAGCGCAATCGGTGGAAATGTCAACGGGGCATTGAAGGGAAACTCGCCTTACACTGGAAAAGTGATTTATTACCCCGGTAGCACATCCGCAATTGTTACCCTGCTGGACGATCAGCAGAAATCTTTTCTGAAAATCACCAGCAGTTTCTGGGTTAACCCTCAGAATGGCGAGATTTTGATTTCAAGGGCGGTTGTGCCGGAACCTGACCCTTTCAACTCATCGCTGGTAATTGAAGCAGTGGAGACGTATTCGAACAACAGAGTCCTAGCCTCGAAAGCTAGCAAAAAGGTTGATATAGACAGGGCGTCTTGGGCAATTCTCGATTGGACTTGCTGGCTCTGTCAGGATAATGCTGAAAAACCAGAAAACAGAACTCCCATTTGTGCCGCAACTTTGACTGGGGTTGATGCAAAGGAATACTTTGTTTGCCTGAACTGTGAAACATCCGCCGATGGGGGGCCCCGCTCAATTTTAGTTAGCAGCCCACCACCACCTATTCCAGAAGAAGTAGCGGAATTGGCTACCAGATTCCCCAACAGAAGAACTTTCCCGTTTGGCGAACTAGGTCTTGGGATTCCTATTGATTTGTCGCGCCGCGGTTTCATTACGTTTTGCGCAAAGTGCGAAGGGGAGCTTCCGCGTGATCCCAGAACGGGTGAGACAATTACGGCTTACACCATACATGCCATGGTTGGCGAAGAGAGACGCCCCGTCACACCACCCGAATGTGTTCACCTGATTCGATATAACCACTCAGATATTCCTGGCGATGGGGTTGAGCCGTTTGCAATAGTCGAAACTCGCACCATTCCAAGACTTGATCCATAAGCAATGCTCGGCTTTATTCGGCGCTGCAGATGAAAAATAGACATTTCAAGTCAATGTTCGCTTTGATCGTTTCGTGTTGCTTCCTGAGCGGCGGTGCGGTTTTTTCACCGCTTTTTATTAAAGCCTCAGCTCAGGCTGGCACTCAGCACGATGGGTACCATGACTTGGTACGTTTGATAGGGAAAGGTGAACATCTTCGAGCAGTCGAGTTTGGATTATCTTTGCTTTCCCCAAAAACCGAACAACGATTCGAGTTTTTTGAACGACTCGCTCAAGCAGCAAAATTGTCCGGCAGACTCGAAGAAACCCGAATAGTTTTGGCTCGGCTGGTGTTGCAAAATCCGGCCAATGTCAGGCTGAGTTATGGCCTGGCATTGGTTCAACTTGAATCCGGCAATTCGCAATTGGCCATTGCCGCGCTGAAAGAATGTGTTCGGCAATTGCCCGAAGAACCTTTGCCGATGCTCAGCCTGATCCATGCCTTTCATCGCCTGGCTCAACCACAGGCTGCTGCGGATTTTCTTGCTGAAGCGCTTAAGCAAAACCCTGAGAATTTTGTCGCTCGACTCGGAAAAGCTCTTCACCTGAATCTCCTCAAAGAGTATCAATCAGCAGTCGAAGAAGTTGCGATTGCCGTTCGACTGGCGCCAACAAATTCTCTGACCTGCCTCTATCAATCTCAATTTATGTTTCAAGCAGTTCGGTTGAAAGAAACAATTGGTGCAGCCAAACAATGTTTGCTGGTTACCGGTGAGCCGGAGTTGGAAATTCGACGAGATTTGTTGTTGGGACTCGGAACCGCACAGGCCATTCTTGGTGAAACAACCGCCAGCGAACATCTTCTCTCGGCGCGGGCAATATCCGTCAGCCTGGAAGACAAACCAAACCAACGATTGGCATCCGCTCGACTCGGTTCGACTTATTGGGCGCAAGATTTTTATTCCGAGGCAGTGTCTGAATATAAACAGGCAATCGCTCTTTCCATTGAACTATCGGATCGCCTCAACGAAGGAACCGCTTTGGCCAATCTGGGCAGTTTGTACCTGACAATTGGCAACTACGAAGCCGCTGAAAAGTCATTGAGGCAATCTTGGTCCATTTTGTCTACTTTTCCCGACGATGAACCCTACGTAACCCACAAAGTGAACATTTGGGCGCGAATCGGCATTTTACAAACCGAACAGGGAAACTTTGAGAACGCCATCAAATCGTACAACGAATCGCTTCGATATGAAGAACTTCGTAAGCCTCAGGCTCCGCAAGCGTCAACGTTCAACGCGCTGGCCGGTTTGTACCTGAAAACCGGCGGGCATTCACAGGCACGGGGCGATCAGCAACAGGCACGTGCCGATTACGTGCAAGCACGCACACTCATAGAAAAAGCCAGGTCTCTGGATTCCGGGCAAATGCTGGAACCCAGCTTGATCACGCTTGCGCTTTCTGGTGAGGTGCATTTTCGCTGCGAAGAGCTAGCTGAAGCAGAAAAAGATTTCCAGAAGTTGCTGGAACACACTGAACACGGAAAAAACCCTCACCACCGCTGGAAAGCCCTGGCAGGCTTGGCAGCCATTTGGGAAAAACAGCATCAACGGGATGCGGCGCTGGCGTTTTACCGCCAGGCAATCAAAGAGATGGAAAGCGTTCGCGTTCGATTGGCAGGAGTTGAAAGCCGCGCCCTGTTCTTTCAGGACAAAGTCGTAACGTATCACCGCATGGCGGGTCTGTTGATGAAATTGAAAAAAGACTCTGCCCAAAAAGGCGACCTGCATGCAGCTCAGACTTATGCCACAGAGGCATTGGAGATTACAGAACGCGCTCGCGCTCGTTCGCTCCTGGACTCACTCAGCCAAATCACACGAAATTTGGCCACAGAGATTCCGCAAGATTTGAAAATCGAGCGACTGCAAATCCAAACACGTTTTTCTGAAACCGAATCGAAACTTCGAATTGCCACCGCTGAGAAGCCGATGAACACAAAGAAAGTAAAAGCGCTGGAAGAAGACTTGAAACGTGACATTGAAGCATTAAGCCAATGGCAAATCCGGCTTCGACAACGGAATCCAAAGTATGCTGACCTGCAATATCCTGAACCGCTTAAGCTTGAACAAGTTCAGCAAATGCTCAGAGGCAATTGAACTTTGTGCCAACTGATTTTCTGCTGTAGCCATAGCGGATCAATCCTCTCACTCAAACCAACCTTAATTTCTGAATTCCACACGGTGAAATCCGAAGCTCACGATTAGGATGCCGTAGTCAGCTAACCCTTTTACTGAAAAGTCAGACGAACGTTCGGCGGACTGGCTAATGCTCTTGGCTTTTGCGGGGGCAAGCTGGTTTAGCCCCACAATTGAAGGAGAACTATGAAAAAAACAATCGGCTTGAAAGATCATTCGCCAATTGTGCTGGCAAAAAAACGAGACAAAACCTCAACTCTGTCACCTTTTCCGATCCCTCCGGCTCCGAAGAAAAACCAGCCTTGCAAGAACCTGCTCGTGCAGGGGATGCAGACGGTTGATTTTGCATTCGGTCCGGCAAATGGAAGAGCGCAGTATCTGTTGGTACGTGATGTCCCAATTCCTCGTGGAGTGACAGACGTATTCGCATCCATACAAGGCTTTACGTTTGCCTTTGGTGTGCTTGAATTTACATCGCCAGGAACATCAACCGATTACAAATGGCATCGCGCCGATCATCATTTCGGATTGGCAGAAGCCTATGTTCAAGTCGTGCGCGTTATGAGCGACAAGGTAACTCTTCGAATGGGCATGTTGCTGCGAGATGACGATGGAAACGAGGCTTGGACGGGAATCATCAAAATTGGCCTGTTATTTCTCGGCCCCACTTGTTGAAATCCAAAACATCTGTTTCCAGCGATTTTCATCCAACTTCTCCAGCGGTGACTAAAGTGACGGACGGCCTTCCCGCAAGGGAGAGAATCAGATAAAGTGCGCGGCGCAAGCGTAGCTACTCCCCAAGCGTTGTTTCGTTTGCGCCATCCACATTCTTGCAAAAACAACCCGGCAATCTCGGCACGTTGCCTTCAAATCTACCAAGGAGCTAGCCATGCAGTACCTTGTCACGATGGAATATGTAGAACCTGGCCCATTGTTCGCGGCGGAGCAACTGGGGCAAATGGTGGAACAAGCGATTCTTCCCAGCTTTGACCTGCTGGCCAGTTTGCAAGCGAATGGAAAAGTCGTTGCGGGCGGC
Organism: uncultured Heliomicrobium sp.; assembly: GCA_964470555.1. Classification (GTDB taxonomy): domain Bacteria; phylum Acidobacteriota; class Blastocatellia; order RBC074; family RBC074; genus RBC074. The sequence goes on along the minus strand of CAYYDG010000040.1, from coordinate 24,698 downwards.
GTTCCCGCTGGCAGCAGAACCGCTGTGTTCATTGTCGAAGCCGCTTCCCACGACGAATTGGATCAGTTGGTCGAAGGCATTCCGTGGTGGGGCGTGATGAAAACGACGGTCGCGCCGCTGCAATCTTTTGCCAAACGCGTGGCGAATGATCGCGCGCTGCTTGAACGGATCAAGTCTATGGCTCCATAGCCGATCTCGGCGAATGCCAATTACCAGCAAACCATCCTGCCAACAATGCAGCAATACATTTGGAGAGGAATATGAGAGCTTGCCTGCTTGTTGTGATTGCCAGTATGTTCTGCCTGAGCCTGTTTTCGGCTCAGGCGCAGCAACAGAAACCATCCGCTCAGCCAACCGCCGCCACACCTTCGTTACAGGCGGAAGAGCGGCGATTTCTAATGGATTATCTGAAACGGACTCGCCAGATGATGCACGATGCGGTGCGTGACGTTTCGCCTGAACAATGGACGTTCAAACCCAAGCCTTTTCGCTGGTCGGTGGCTGAATGTGCCGAGCACATCATCCTGACTGAGCGGTGGCTCATGAGTGAGTTCGCTGCCAAGTTTGGAAAAGGTGATGAACCGGCTTACATCTTTCATTGGCGCAAAATCAAACCCAAGCCGAGCGATTTTTCGATCATTCCACTTGAAGATCGCCGACGTATTGACTTGGTTATCCTGAACGACATTCTCGACCGGTCGTTGGTTGATACCAGCATTCCCAGCAATCCACCGCCGGAAGCGACGATGGCTCCGACTGGTAAATACAAAACGCCGGAAGAAATGCTGAAAGCCTTCGACAAACAGCGCGATGATACATGGCGAATCATCGAAACTCTGAAAGTAGATTGGCGACAGCATTACATCTACCCTGGAAACAGCAGTTTTCTATTTGACGGTTATCAATATCTACTGCGAATTCCCGGCCACACCGAACGCCATTTGATGCAGTTGTGGGAAGTCAAACGCGATGCCAACTATCCAAAAATTGGAGGATCAAAGTAATGTCAAAAATCAGCGATGCAATTCAAACCGGCAACAAAAATTTCATGGCGGCATTTGATCGCGGCGATGCTGCGGGCGTAGTCGCTTGTTACACCGCCGATGCGCGGCTGCTGCCTCCGGGCGGAGCGCCGATGAGCGGCACTCCCGACATTGCGGCCTTCTGGCAAGGCGCGATGAACATGGGCATCAAATCCGCCAAACTGGAAACCAAGCACGTTGAGGAGCGCGACGATCTGGCCGTCGAAGTCGGCCACTACACCTTGACCATCCAACCCGAAGGCGGCGCGACGATAACCGATGTCGGCAAATACGTGGTGGTCTGGAAAGACGACGGCGGCACGTGGAAACTGCACATTGACATTTGGAACTCAAATGGAGCGGCCTAACCGATAGGGAGGAAATCAATGGATCGAGCCAAGAAGGTAGAAATTGTTGAAAGTTACATCAACGGTTTGGGAAACAAGCGAGACTTCACCGGAGTTCCGTTTGCGCAGGATGTGACCTTTGAAAATCCAATGACCCCCAAGCTGCATGGTGTCGAAGCCGTGACGAATTATCTGTCGGGGCTATTTCCGGCGATCAAAGGCTGCCGGATTAAAGACCACATCGTCGAAGGCGAGTACGTCGCCAGCCTTTTCGATTTTGAGACCATCTTCGGTGTGATTCCAGTCTTTGACCGGTTCCGCCTCGACCTGGAAAAGGGACAGATCAAAGAAATACGGCCTTATTACGATCCGAGGACGATCACGGAAGCGATGCTTCAAGGAAACAAAGACCTCATCACTCGCTACTTTGCCGCCCTCAGCGGCAAAGCCAAAACCGACGCCATCGTCGGCGAATTCACCGACAGCGAGGAATTGAAACAGCACATCGCAGCCTTTGAATCGGCGTTTCCGAAATACGAACTCTTTGCGGACGAAATGATTGCCGAAGCCGACAAGGTCGTCGTCTGCGCGCGGTTTCGCGGCACGCACAATGGCGATTTGATGGGAATTGCGCCGACCGGCAAAACGGTGGCGTTGCCGTTTGTGGCTATTTATCAGGTTGCCGAAGGAAAAGTTGCAGGCTTCAGCCTGACGTTCGATCAGTTGGATTTGCTGAAACAACTCGGCGTGATGCAATGACAAGAAGCGGTTCGCGTCAACGCGGTTCGCCGTGTTGCGCAAACGCCGCCCAATAATACGGCGCGTTCCATTGGCGGCTGCGGAACAGTTTCAACTGCGCCGCACGTAGAGCCGCCGATGGGCGCAATTTCTGTGTCAGCAAGCCGCGGTACAGTTCGCTCATCAAACTGGCCGTGGATTTGTCATTCACGTCCCACAAACTGACGACGACGCGGCGCGCTCCGGCATACATAAATCCGCGCGTCAAACTCATCAACCCTTCACCTCGCACTTCCTTGCCCAAACCGGTTTTGCAGGCGCTGAGCACCACCAGTTCAGCCGGCAAATTCAAATTGTAAATTTCCACCATTCGCAGAAAACCGTCCCGTTTGCGCCCTTCGGAATCCAGCAGCGACAACACCAACCCGGAAAGTTCCGGCGTCGTGTTGTCCATAAACCCGTGCGTGGCGAAATGAACGTAGCGGTATTGGCCCAATTCCGGCTTTAGCGCAGCTTCTTGCGTGGCGTCAAAATCCAGCGCGCCGAAGCTACCATCTTGCGGCGCGAATTTCAGAATTGCATTGGCCTCTTCGCGCGAAAACGGCAGGCGTTGCAACCCGGCGCGTTCGCCATCCAAACCGACATTCCGAATCGCGCGCGTCAATTCATCCGTGGCAATCGCCGCTTCCGCCGATTTTTCTTTGGTTGCTGGCGTTTGCCGCTCACGCGCCAGCCGGTCACGAACATCTTTTGGGACACGTTCGTCGTCAGCTTCAAACACCGGATCGGCAAATACGGCCAGCGTCTTCGGCGCGGGCTTTCGGTCTTTCAATTCGCGCCGGAGCACGGCCAGCGTCGAGGCCGACGGCAGGTTGACGATTTCGTAATCCAGAATTAGTGGTCGGTAGCCGGTGGTTGGTGGTCGGTTGGTGCGGGAGTTTTTACCGACAACCGCCAACCGATCACCGATCACCGGAAGAGCCGCAAACGGCACGTACTGCAACTTTCCGTCGGCCACAATCAACAACTGCTTCGGACGTTTGCTGCGAAGCTCTTTGGCAGCGGGCGCAAGTATTAACCGGCTTAATTCGGCGGCAGCAATTTGAAATTCGGCGTCCGCTTTTTTGATTCGCACCCGCCTCTCTTCTTCGTCTTCAAAATCAATCTTGAGATTCCGAGCCGTCAGCAAATCGTAAACCCGCTGCGCCGCTTTTTCGATGATTTCGCCTTTGTCCAGTTCGTAGCTGTTGAAACTGTTTGCCGAAATCGCCCACAGAAAACTTTGCTCTTCACCCAGCGCATATTCCAGCAACAGCGTGTCATGACTGGCAACGACTTCTTTCTGAATTTGCGATGAGCTGAGCGACTGCGGTTGTATCAGCGCGGCATAGTGTGGGTTGTCGGTTCTGATTTGTCCGCGCACTCGTTCAAGCTCGGCGGAGAGTTCGGTAATTTCCCGCGCGACGCTGGCGGCTTTGTCTCGGTTTGCGTTTGCTTCACTCAAGCGGTTTTGCTCGATGGCTTTCATTTTGAGTTGCTTCAACACGCGCTGCTCCCGCTCAAGCAACGCGGCTTCGACGCCTTGCCGAATGCCGACGCGCGCTTCGGCCAACGATGTCAGCAAAACCCTCGCGTGTGCCCGCTCGGCCATTTGCAACGCTTGCCGGTCAAGAGCGGCAGACGAGTTATCCCGATGCTGCTTCATCAATATTCCGATGTAGCTTTCATAGGCTTGATAATTGACACCGATGAAACTCGCGCGTGCCTCGCGGTTGACAAACTCGGAACCCGCAGTTTCGACAAGCTTCACCCCTTCTTCCGCACAATCGCGTGCTTGCTTCATCTCCCCGTTGTGCGCGGCAATCCGAGCGAGCTCTACCAGCGACCTCGCCTCAGATACGCGGTCGCCCCGCAGGCGCGCGAGTTCCAGCGACTCGCGGCAAGCAGTGACGGCAGATGAGTAATCGGAAAGTTTGTGATAAGCGCGGCAAAGTTCGTGCAGGGCGTACATCAATTCGAGCCGGTCGCCGGTCGCACGATGCAAAGCAATCGCCTGTTGCCCGTACTCCAATGCTTTGAGCAGATCGTTCAAGCGCTGGTTATCGAGGGCCAGGCGCGATAAGGCACTTGCCTCACCGCTTTTGTTGTTGCGCGCACGCGCCAGAGCTAAGGCCGCTTGACGATATTCGAGCGCTTTTCGGTTGTTGCCCAGCATGTGATGCGTGTCGCTCAGCGTTTGCAGCGCGAAGAATTCATAATCGGCAGCGCCGGACTCTTTGGCTAACTTCAACCCTTCTTCGCCAATGAGCAGAGCTTTGCCGGCTTCTCCCAGCGCATTCCACACTCCTGCAAGATTAATGAGCGGCACTGTTGTTGCCGCCTGGTCTCCGATCTCACGATACAAAGCGACAGCGGCGGCAAGCGCGTCGAGCGCTTGTTGCATGTTGCCGGTTTCTTGATATAGCCCGCCGAGATTGGTGAGCGTGCTTGCTTCCTGCCACTTATCATTAAGCGCGCGGCTAAGGACAATCGCTTGCTGATAGTAGCCGAAGGCTGATTCCATAGGACCAAGACGACTGTGACCATTTCCAAGCCGATTGAGCAACTCCATTTCCAGCGCCTTGTCGTTCAGCGCCTGTGCCGACGGCAATGCTTCGCGCAACGCTTCCAACTCTTTCTCCGCTTCGCCCGTCTGCGAGTAAAGCCCTGAGAGATTGCCGAGCGTGACGACAATGCCGCGTCGGTCTCCAAGAGCGCGACGCAAGGCGAGCGAGCGTTGAAAATAATCAAGCGCCGCCAGCGGCCCGTGCAGCGCCAATTGGATATTGCCGATCAGGTTCAGCGTTTCGGCTTCGCCTGCTTGATCCTTCAGTTCCCGCCGCAGCACGACGGCTTGCTCGCAATAACCCAAGGCAACCTGCCGTTCGCCCAGTCTGTTATACACAGAACATAGGCCGTTGCGTGTCGTCGCTTCCTTGCGGCGGTCGCCCAGACTTTGCCACAACAGCAAGGCGGCCTTGTACTTCTCGACGGCTTCACGGCGGGAGGCAGGAGTCGCAGCAGTACGCAGCTTTTCCGCTTCAGCCAGCAACTGATCGGCTACATTGGTTTGCGAACCCTGGGCGGCGAAAGCTGGCGCACTGGGAGCAGGTCGGCGCTGTAGTGCGCTGGTAGTTTGTGGCAATAGAAACAACAGGGCCAACAAGCAGAGACAAAACGAAACTTGTAAACGAGCGAAAAAGGCGAGACGGCGCTGATGGAAAATCATAGCGTTCCTCCTGAAACGTGGCTGGTTTTGACTTCGAAAATTACTTCTGTTTCTGTTCCAATCGCTGAATATCGCTGAGCAAATCACGGCTCAATTGATCGAGAATCTTTTCTTCCGGGCCAGTGTATTGACGCGCGCGAACGCCTGGTATCAATGGCCAGAAAACATCATTGTCGGCGTTGATGATGCGGGCGATGACTCGAAGGCGTTGACCGGATGGTTCGACGGTCAGCTTCAACGCAATGTCGGGTTTGTCCGATTTGTCGGTAAAGACGAATTTTACGTTCGGTTCCAGGCGTTGTCTGAGCAATTCGCCAAACTGCGCGGCCACGGATGAGCCTTTGGCTTCGATAAAAAGCTTTTTCGCCGCCAACAACGAACTCACGGCATTTTCTTCGCGCTGGCTGCGCGTCAGATTTTCAAGCCCGGACGATTTGCTGGCTCGAAGATCAACAGCCAGGAATTCTTCCGGCTCAGGCGGCGATGGATTGAGCAACGGACCGGGTTGTTCAACTGGCGTCGGTGTAACGGTGACGCTTGGGCTGGGTGAAGGCACGACGACCACAATTTCATTGCCACCCTCTTTTCGCGCCAGTCGGTTGAAAAGCAATCCGGCGGCAATCAAAAGTAGCGCATAAACCAGTACAGGTTTCAGCCAGTTTCCGTCGCCGCTCGGCCAGAACCAGCTTTTGAATCGGGAAAGCAGAGAATAGCTCGGCACGAAATACCGGATTTCAACGCTGCCTGCCGCTTCGCCGGTTGGTGTGATGGTCAGCGCCAATCGTTGACCGCCTTCGGGAGCAAATTCCACCTGCTGCGGTTTCAGCGCATTCCGCAAAATTTCGTATTCCAGCATGTGTGCGGCCAGCAGCAATTCGCCTTGCGTATCGGTTGCGCGAACCTCAATCAGCTCCGCGCCGTCGCCAATGTCGAAACGTGTTTGGTCGTTTCGCTCCGCATCAAGCCGCGCGCATTCTTCGCCATCCACCAGCACGCGCAAGGTTCCACCCGTTGAATTTTTGCGGCGTCGGGATTGCCGTTCCAAATGCTGCGTCATTAACCGGCGGTCTTTGTGGCTCAATGTCGGAGGCAGATTTTCGCTCATCGCAGCCGAACCTCGACCAGCGTCTCCATCTTCAACCTGGCCAAACGCAAACATCGGAATCGCCAATCGCTTTTCAGGAGTTTCGCGTCCCAAACCAGCCACCAGTCGGTTGAAACAAGCCGGATCGAGCGTTGCGTGAAAGCGATTGGTTTCAATGGAATGTTCTTCGTCCGGGTCATTTCCGTCGAATCGCAATTCGGGTAACTCGCCGGTTTGCGCATCAAACCTTTCCGGCACGACACAACGGGTCCCCCACGGTGTGAATTGCCGCAAACATTCATGCACCAACGTCACAAACCGCGACGAGTTGTCGTGTGTAACAAACCGCTCTTCGCCGCGCGCACCACGCGTTACATTGAGCAATCCGCTAAAGCGTTCTTTCAGTTCGCGCATCAGCGTGGCTTTGCAAGCACGAAAATAATCGTCGTCAGGAACCCGGTCAGCGGATTGCAACACAACACCGTATAGCTCCACCGTATCTGCCGTGGAGTAATTGTGCAGCAACCGGCTGATGCCCAACGTGACATACAACGATTTGCGTCGCACCGTAATTCTGACCAGATGTTTGACGAAATGAACGATCATCGTTTCCTGGTTCAACGGTTGGCCGGACGCCTGACCTTCCTGTTCGCGGTGGCGTTCGTACTGCTCCGATTCGACGAACACCAGACACTGCAACCTGGCCAGTTCTCCCAGAGAAACCTTGCTGCGCGAATTGCGCCGCAACAGGTAATAGCGCCGCTTGTCGTCTTTCAACAACGCAGCATCCAGAGTTTCTGCCGCCTTCAACGCAATGCATTTGGCAACCTCTTCATCCCGATGGATGAAATGGGCGAGTTGAAAGGCGCGATCCAACAATTCGTCCATACTTGCCATATCAATTCAATTCTTTCGTGTTTGTGTGCAGATGTAATTGTGGGAACAGCGCCCGAATTATAGCCAACTCTTCTGGCTTTGTAAGAACACTTGCCCATTCGGTTTCCGAAATTCACACGGTTGCCAAGCAGCTTTCAAGTGGCAACGAACAGGCTTTCCAACTTCGCCCATCAAGCCTTTTTCGGAAAACCATACGGTCATCATTTCACCGACCGATTACCTTACCCAATGTCACATGAAAACGTTTTGGCAGCGGGAACTCAATTGAAAATCTAAAGAAAGGTAAGCAAGAAGGGTATGTTGTCGCTCAAGAACCACGAATGCCTTGGAAGCTTCGGAACGCTGGAAGATGCTCTGACAGAAATCGGTAAACTGTTGGCCATTCAAACCTCGCGCGAAGTTTTGCTGATCGGCGTTGACGCCCCTTTATCGTTTGGCAACCGAAAACGTCAAACCGCACCTGCGCGACGTTCGTCGCCGTCGGCCAAAACGATTCATCTGTTTCGGACAGCTCCCCAACCCGCAGAACCGGGTTATGCCTTGACACCGCATGAAGCTCGCGTCCTCAGCCTGTTGGTCGAAGGCCACAATTACAAAACGGCGGCGGTCGAACTTGGCGTCACGGTCAACACCGTCTCGTTCCACGTCCGCCGCATTTACGACAAACTCCAAGTCCATTCCAAATCCGAAGCCGTGGCCAAAGCCCTGAAAGATCATTTGGTATGAAAGGAAGATCGCTTCTTGGGAGAGAAAGCCAAGAGATCGATTTACTTCGCGCTGAGCCGCAATCGCCCGAAGGCTTCGGGCGTATGGTAATTGTCGCTATTGACCGGTTGCCAGTTGACGAACACTCGGTTCGGCGGAGCCGCCTGGATGCGGTAAAAATTGATCCGCATTTCGTTGCCAGCCCTGGCCGGGCGTTTGTCTATCTTGTCCATAGGGATGCGCATCGCGCCGTACCAAATCTTCTTCGCCCGATCCAATTGCGCTTTGACTTCATACCCGGAATTCCAGCCGACATCGTGCCTTGGCGGATTCGGTTTGCGATCAATGTCCAAATCCACCCATTCGCCCTGCGGCGACACCTGGAATTCCGTGTAATGTTTGATGTCGTCGAAGTCCGTGCCGATGAACACTTCCGCCACATCCCATTCCCAGAGCTTGTTGGTTTCCGCCGTCGTCGTCGGATTCGGTTTCAGGTGCAGATTTTCGTAAGGACAGATGAACAGCAGATACAGGTTTTTCGCCGTCCATTGCGAACGAATTTCGGTTTTGTGGTTGGCGACGGGTTCGCCCCGACGGCCTTTGTCCATGATGAAGCCCGGCACGTTTTTCCACGCGGCGGAATTCGGATCGGCGGTCAGTTTGAAATCGGCTTTGGCTTGATGACTGATGGCAACGCCAGCTTCGTCGGCGGAACTCGACATTGAACTCATCAACGCGCACACAACGAACAATCCGATCAACATAGAGATTCTTTTCATAGCCATGATTTCCTTGAGTGTGAAGTGTGGAACTGCGTGCTTATTCGTATCGCAACGCGACAATTGGATCGAGCCGCGCTGCTTTCCAGGCTGGCCACAAACCAAACACCAATCCAATGCCTACGCTGGAAACGAAACCGGCGATGGGCGCCCACAACGGAACATAAGAAGGCACCACCATCCGAATCAGCAAGGTCGTCAACCAGCCAATGCCGAGTCCGATCAATCCTCCCATTCCGGTCAACGTCATCGCTTCGATCAGGAATTGCCACAAGATGTCGCGACGTCGCCCGCCAATGGCTTTGCGAATGCCGATTTCGCGAGTTCGTTCAGTGACGCTGACCAGCATGATGTTCATCACGCCTATGCCGCCGACCATCAATCCGACCGATGAAATGACCACCATCGCCAGCGCCACGCCGAACGTGATCGAACGGAATGTGCTGATGATGCCGTCAGCCGTCGCCAGTCCGAAATTGTTCGGTTGGTCGAACAAGACCTGGCGACGAATTCGCAATTGCCCGGTCACTTCATCCAAAGCCTGAGTCAGCATTCCGGGTTTGGCGACGACCGTGATGTAAACATCGTCGGCGCGCGGTTTCAGTTTCTGCGCCAGACTGAACGGCATAAAGATGATGTTGTTCTGGTCGTTGCTCCCTTCGCCGCCACCGAACAGTTGTTCGCGTTTTTCCAATACTCCGATGACGCGAAATTCACGTCCGCCGATGGTCAACATCTTGTCCAGCGGGTTGAGCATAGGGAAAAACTGTTCCGCCACCGAACCGCCGATGACGCACACTTCTTCGCGCGAATCGTTTTCCGACTTGGTGAAGAATCGTCCGGCGCTCATCACCCATATTCCGGTTTGTTCGTAATCGGGCGTGACGCCTTGCAAGACGACCGCTGCCGATTCCTTGCCGCTGCTTTTGACGACCAGCTTGCGACCGAAAAAATCGTTGGTGATGTTCAGAATCGGCGTGGAAACGCTGACGCTGGGCAGTTCGCCCAGTGAAATCGCATCTTCGTAGCTGAGCGGCTTTCGCATGCGCTCTTCACGAGTCGGCGGGCCAAACCGAACGCCGCGCTCCGTCTTGGTCACAAAGATGGAATTGGTTCCGATGGATTCGATCTGTTTGGTGACGGCGTAATCAATGCCGCTGATGATCGAAGCGATGGCCATCACCGTCCAGACTCCAATCACCACGCCCAGCACAGTCAGAAACGAACGCATCTTGTTCATGCGCAGCGTGTCCATCGCCATTTTCAGATTTTCCAGAATGTCGTTGCGGAAGAAGTTCATAATTTTGGGAGGAGTCGGGAACAGGAATTCTGACTACCGACTTCTGACTACTCAGATCGTAATGCTTCAATCGGATCGAGCGTGGCCGCTTTGCGCGCAGGCAGAATGCCGGACAACACGCCAATCAGCCCGGAAATGCCAACGGCAATGACGACGGCGGCAATGGAAAGATAAGTCGGGAAAAACACCGCCGTCACGATTCTGCCGATTGCCCAGGCGATGAAAACGCCCGCCGCGCCGCCAATCGCCGACAAGGTGACGGCTTCGATCAAAAATTGCCGGAGAATGTCTTTTTGCCGCGCGCCCAGACTTTTGCGAATGCCGATTTCTTTCGTTCGTTCAGTCACGCTGACCAGCATGATGTTCATGATGACTATGCCGCCAACCACCAGCGCAATGGCTGGAACGGCGACGGCGGCAATGAAGATCGGCCCCAGAATGCGGTCGCGCATGCCCATGATTGCGTCGGGAGTGCCAATGCCGAAATTGTCTTTTTCGTTGTATTTCAACTGACGACGACCGCGCAGCAAGGCGCGAACTTCTTCCACAGTTTCCTGGTATCGGTTGTCGTCTTTGGCTGTGCCGACAAAATACATGCTGCGTTGGCGAACCGCGGGGCCGAAGGTTTTGATGTAGGTTCTGAGCGGGACGGTCGCAAACACGTCTTGCGGCATGCCAAACACAGTGCCTTTGGCGGCGGCGACACCGATTACGCGAAACGGCAATCCGCGCACGGAAACTTCCTGGCCGACAGCCGAACTGTTTGGAAACAATTTCTCTGCCACATCGAAGCCGAGCAAAATCACGTTCTGCGTGGTGTTGTCTTCCGTTTGCGTGAAGTATCGGCCTTCGGCAATGTCCAGGTTGTCAATTTCCGCGCAATTGGCCGTCGCTCCATCCACCGAAACATTTTCGGCGCTTTCGTTGCCAAACTTGATGGTCGCAGGATTGCCATTGGCCTTGGCTCCAAGCTGGCCAAGCTGCACGGCGCGTTCGCGCAGATAATCAAATTCATCAAAGGTCAGTTCCTTGTTCCGTCGTTGCGCCTGAGCGATGGAATCCGTGTTTTGCCAATCTTCAAAACTGAACCGGCGAACGCTGAACGATTTCGATCCGACGCCCGCGATTTTTTCGTCCACGTACCGATTAAATCCCTGAATCAGGGAAACGACGACCACCACCGCCGTGACGCCGATAATCATTCCCAGCAGTGTCAGCGCAGAGCGCAGTTTGTGCGCCCAAATGGCATCAAATGCCAGTTTGAGTGTTTCTTTGAATTCCATAGATGGCTTTCCAGACGGTGAACCTCAGTCGTCGGATACGAATTCCTATGGCGGCGACAATTTCACATCGGCAAAAATTTCGATGGCGTCGTTGCCGGTCGCCACGCGCAGATTCGACAGTATGTAATTGAGTTTCTTTCTTTCCGTTGTGTGTATGTTGCTGCCGGCGTCTATTTCCATTTTGCGCGGCAACATGATTTCCCGGTTGAGCAAGGCGGGCAATTCAACTCGATTCAGCCAGCGGTCAATTTGCACGGCCTCCGAACGATTGACGCCAATCTCTTTCCCAGCCACGTTCAACGTGAATCGCAAATTGACCGGCAACACCGAACCGGGAACGGCGCGGAAAATGGCTTTGCCGCTGTCGCTCAGAAATTCCAGAGGCACCAGTTGGTCATGGACATTGAATTTCGTGCGCGGCGACAATCCGTAAGGCACGCCGAATTCCCTGCCTTTGACGCGAGCATCCACAATGCCATTTCCGCTCATGCGAACGTTGACCCTGTTGTCGGCAATGTTTTCAACTCTCAGTTCGCTGATGTCCGCCTGACCTTCGCCGCTTTCGACATCGGTGTAATTGGTGATCGAAATGCCCGCGCTGATTTCGTTGGTGCGAATTCTTCCCTGCTTCAATTTGAAATTCATGTCTGGATTTTGCTGCCCGGCGATGTTCGCCAACAACGAACCCAGCACATTGCGGCCCAACCTCAACCGAACGTCGTTGTCCGTGGTCAGCCAGGCTCCAAGCTGGAAGATTTCGTTTTCCAGCGCCAGCGCATCAAATGAATTACTCACCGGTTCGACAACCGGAACCGTTATCGGAGTCGCTGAATTGATTTGCAAGGCAATCACGACTCGCTTGTCCAGGACGAACAGCGAAGTCAGCATCAGTTTCAACGGCACGCGATAAGCCGGCGTGGAAATTTCCACCGGCAACGATTGAGCTTCGCCACCGTTCGCATTGTTGCCGGAATTGCCTGTCGCAAACTGAGTGGCGGGAATTTCCATTTCTTCCGTCAATTCCAACGGAAAATCCAGCGAAGGCAATTCTTCATTCCATTTGTCGGGTTTGAGCCATTCGCCAAACATCGTTTTCACCAGCAAGCCCGACACGCCGCCGTTCAGCAACTTCACATCAGTTACGCGAATCGGCATGCGCATCTGGCCATCGCTGATTTGCCCACTGGCAATTCTTCCCGTCAATTGCAGATTGACCGATTTGTACTGAAGCCCCAGCTTGATGATGGCCGCGCCGGTGGTTATTCGGCTGTCAAGCGAAGTCAATTTGACCAGAGTGCCGTTGGACAATTTGATTTCCAGACCGATGAATTGCTGCGCGGCTTCGGCAATCGCGCGTTCGTTGATGACCACCACCGCGTCGGCAGTGCGAAGCGAATCCGTTGCCTTCAATTCATCGCGCAATCGGCGAAGTTCGACCAACTGTTGTGGATCGGGTTTCTGCGCCAACGCCGGGACGAATCCACAAACCAGCGCCAGCATTGCTGCGACCAGAAATCTGTTGAACATGGTTTTCTTCATAATGCTTGAACGAAGTGCGCAATTCAGAAGGTGGGCGGATTATACTCCCAACAGCTACTTCGCCGCGAAGGGCGTGTGCTAAAGTTCGCGCGCTTTTTCTCAGGTCAAGGAACGAAAGAGGCTGTTCAGAGTACCGCCTTTAGGCGGCGGCAGCGGCTTCAGCCGCCTGACCTTGCTGCCAAACGACTCGCTTCCGCCTAAAGGCGTTACTCTGAACAGTCTCCATTGAAGATTTGAATCAAACACGAATCGGAAAGTGAATACGTCTGAATGAAACTTAAAGGACGCATTGGTGCATCGGACAAAGACTCAGTTCTACAGATTAAAAGCGGCAGGATTGCCGAGATCGCCGCCGCTGACAATTCGCCTTGCGAGCTTGGCGACGCCAGCTTGCGGCTGTCGGCGGGTTTTGTGGACTTGCAGGTCAATGGCTATGGCGGAATGGATTTCAACGACACGGCAACGACGACGGAGCAAATTGCCGAAATCACGCGGCGATTGTGGCGAACTGGCGTGACGAAATTTTGCCCGACCATCATCACCGAATCTGCCGAACACATCACCGCCTGTTTGACCAATCTGGTTCGCGCCGCTGAGAGCTTGCCGGAATTTCAACGCGCGTTTGCCGGAATTCATCTGGAAGGGCCGTTCATTTCCACCGAAGACGGTCCGCGCGGAGCGCATCCTCGCCAACACGCTTGCCCGCCCGATTGGGAACAGTTTCAGCGTTGGCAGGAAGCGGCAAACGGGCGAATCGTCATTCTGACGCTGTCGCCGGAATGGCCGGAATGTTGTGCGTTCATCGAACGCGCCGCCAAAGCAGGCATCGTCGTTGCCATCGGTCACACGGCGGCGACTCCGCAACAAATCGCCGACGCCGTCCGCGCCGGAGCGAAAATGTCCACGCATCTGGGCAATGGATCGCACGCGAAAATTGATCGCCACGTCAATTACATCTGGGAACAACTGGCCAACGACAATCTGTGCGCGAGCTTCATCGTGGACGGCCATCATTTGCCGCCATCAGTGGTCAAATGTTTTTTGCGCAGCAAAGGCGTCCAACGCAGCATTCTGGTCACAGACGCCATTGCCGCCGCCGGTTGTTCGCCTGGTAGATACAAGCTCGGCAATGTCGAAGTCGAAGTTCTGGAAACCGGGCGCGTCTGTTTGCCCGGCACGCCTTATCTGGCCGGGTCGGCTGTGGAAATGCACGATTCGATTGGCAAAGCCGTTTTATATTCCGGCGTGACATTGGACGAAGCGCTGCAAATGGCGACGGCCAATCCGGCAGAAGCGCTTGGCAAAGCAGAAAGTTTCGGACGAATTGAAAAAGGGGCAGCGGCGGATCTGGTTCTTTTTGATTGGGACGAAACGGCGGCAAAGCTGAATGTCATCGCCACCATCGTCAACGGGGAAATCGTTTATCACTCATCCACAGGCAAGGAGCATTGAATGAACAAACAGAACATGACCGGGCGCGTCGCTCTGGTTACAGGAGCCAGCACAGGCATTGGACGTTGGGCGGCGGTGGCGTTGGCGGAATGCGGCGCGGCGGTCGCGGTCAATTACAACAAAAACGTGGCCGGAGCCGAAGAAACCCAACGAATGATAGAAGCCGGCGGCGGTCGAGCCGTTATCATTCAATCCGACGTTTCCACCAAAGCCGGAGCCACCGCACTGACCGAAGCGGCGCGCGCCGAACTTGGCGCGATTGATATTCTGGTCAACAACGCGGGGGATTTGATGCAACGTTGTTCGTTGCAGGAATTCAGCGAAGAGTTATGGGATCGGGTGATGAATCTGAACCTGAAAAGCGTGTTGCTCTGTTCGCAAACCGTCATGCCGGACATGATCGCGCGCAAAAACGGTGTCATCATCAATGTCGGTTCCATCGCCGGACACAACGGCGGAGGTCCCGGCGCGGGCGTGTACGCCACAGCCAAAGCGGGCGTGCATTGTTTGACCAAAGCTTTGGCCAAAGAACTGGCTCCGCACGGCATTCGCGTCAACGCTGTCGCTCCCGGAGTAATTGACACGCCGTTCCACGAACGAATGTCCACGCCGCAGATGATCGAACAATTTGTCGGTGGAATCCCGATGAAACGAACAGGGACTTCGGAAGAATGCGGGCGAGTGATTGCGTTTCTGGCTTCGGACGCCGCAGCTTACATTCAAGGCGAAATGATCGAAATCAACGGCGGGCAGTTGATGGTCTAAAGTTTGATTACCAGTTTCGCCGCGAAACGTTTTGCCAGTCGTTTTTGCGAGTCCATTCGGAAAACGCCAGAATGATGAACCGGACAATGCCGAGCGCGGTGGCAATGGCCGCCCAGATGCCCAATCGCTGGGCGAGCGTTCGATTGCCGAACCACAGAATCACCGAACATTCGGCAATCAATCCGATCAGCAAATACTGAAATCCGGCAATCAATTCTCTTTTACTGTTTGAATTCATAAGCTGTGTTGTCTGAGGCGATTGGTAAATCGCTGGGCGCATTGTGACCTGAGTTGACCGGCAGGTCAAAAACAACTTTTTCCATCAGGAGGCACGAATGATCGTTTTCATTTCCCGCATTCTCAACTTCAGAACTGCCGCGTTGCTGGCTGTGACTTTGTTGGCGGCCTGTTCGGGCGCCGGCACGGAATCTACTTCGACCATTACCGACGCCGCTAAATTTATCGAAGAAGCCGAAAAGCGTTACTCGGACGTGGTCATCAAAGAAGGCCGGGCAAGTTGGGTACAGTCCAATTTCATTACCCACGACACAGAAGCGCTGGCCGCCGCCGCCAAAGAAGAAAGCATCAAAACCATCAAGGAACTGGCCGAACAAGCGCGGCAATTCGACGGACAAAATCTTGCGCCGGATGTCGCGCGCAAATTGAAACTGTTGAAACTGGCGCTGGCTCTGCCCGCGCCCGGCGATCCGAAAGAGCGCGAAGAACTGACCAAAATTTCCGTCGCCATGGAAAGCGCTTACGGCGCAGGCAAATACTGTCCCGACGGCGATAAAGGAAAATGCCTGAGCCTGGGCGATCTGGAAAAAATTCTGGCTTCAAGTCGCAATCCCGAAGAATTGAAAAAAGCCTGGCTCGGCTGGCATCAAGTCTCGCGCAGTTACCGCAAGGATTACGCGCGTTTCGTCGAACTGGTCAACAAAGGTTCGAAGGAAATGGGATTCAAGGATTACGGCGCGATGTGGCGGTCGAATTACGATATGGAACCGGACGCCTTCGCCGCCGAAATGGAGCGGCTGTGGTTGCAGGTCAAACCGCTTTACGATTCGTTGC
This sequence comes from uncultured Heliomicrobium sp., assembly GCA_964470555.1. Taxonomy (GTDB): domain Bacteria; phylum Acidobacteriota; class Blastocatellia; order RBC074; family RBC074; genus RBC074. Next base: position 8,448 of record CAYYDG010000040.1, on the reverse strand, counting down.
ATACTTACGTGCGCGCCAAACTGCGGCAAAAATACGGCGATGCGGTTCCGGCGGCGGGGCCAATTCCCGCGCATCTGCTCGGCAATATGTGGAGCCAGCAGTGGGGCAACATTTACGAACTGGTCAAACCGCCGACCGGCGATCCTGGCTTCGACCTGACCAAAATTCTGCAAAGCCGCAAAACCGACGCCCGGCAAATGGTCAAATACGGCGAAGGCTTTTTCACTTCGCTCGGCTTTGAAGCTTTGCCGCAGACGTTTTGGGAACGGTCGCTGTTCACCAAACCCGCCGACCGCGATGTGGTTTGCCACGCCAGCGCCTGGGATTTGGATAATCAAAAAGACGTGCGCATCAAGATGTGCATCAACATCAACGAAGAAGATTTCTCTACGATTCACCACGAACTCGGCCACAACTATTACCAGATGGCGTACGCGCCGCAATCTCCGCTGTACCAAAACAGCGCCAACGACGGTTTCCACGAAGCCATAGGCGACACCATCGCCCTGTCGGTAACGCCGGAATATCTGAAACAATTGGGATTCATCAACAGTGTGCCGGACGAAAAAGCCGACTTGGGATTGTTGATGCGACTGGCGCTGGACAAGGTCGCGTTCCTGCCGTTCGGCTATCTGGTGGATCAATGGCGCTGGAAAGTTTTTTCCGGCGAAGTTTCTGCCGCCGATTACAACAAAGCCTGGTGGGAATTGCGCGAAAAATATCAGGGAATTTCCGCTCCCGAAGCGCGCAGCGAATCGGATTTCGACGCCGGAGCCAAATACCACGTTGCGGGCAATGTAGCTTACGCGCGTTACTTTCTGGCGCACATTCTGCAATTCCAGTTTCACCGCTCGCTCTGCCGCGAAGCCGGGTACAAAGGCGCGCTCAATCGTTGTTCGATTTATGGCAACAAACAGGTGGGCGAAAAGCTGAAAGCGATGCTTGAAATGGGACAAAGCAAACCCTGGCCCGAAGCGCTGAAAGCCATGACCGGCGAAGACAAAATGGACGCCACCGCGATCATTGATTACTTCGCGCCGCTGAAAAAATGGCTGGACGAACAAAACGCGGCCATGAGTGGGAAGTAAGTTTCTCCACGAAGGAACACGAAGATTCACGAAGCAAGTTGATGACTTCGTGTTTCTTCGCGTTCTATAGCTACAGCCAAGACAACTGAAACCTGACAGAAGAATAAATTGCTGGCAGGTCAGAAGTTCTCCTGTTCAATGTAAGATGGGTCGGGAAAATTGCGATGTCGTGATAAAAACTTCAAAAATACCATTTGTTTGACTTTGAGTTGCGCGCCAAAGCAATCGCAGCCCCAAACCTCGACGCACAGACTGCCAATCACCGCTTAGATTTCGGCGGCGCTGCGCGTCGGGACGATGGTGTGATAGACCACGGCGTCGCTCAGGAAAACCCTCTGCCACCAGTTGCGACCTTTGACGCGGGCGCTGGTTTCATCACTCTTGACGACCGCACTGCTAGCGATTTCCACTTCCAACTCCACGATCCGCTTCTGCTATTGACTGACAAGCAGCAACAACTCTTTCACCAGCGCCAACAGTTCTTCGCGCGAAAATTGGTCGAGTTGTTCAACGGCGTGGATCGTCATTGCGGCGCGACTTTTAACCGAGCAAACGCCATTTCGCGCTGCAGTCACTCAACTTATGCAATCAGTCGCTCAGCCCCTGTGAGTAGCTACAAAAAGCGAATGTCTTGAATAAAAGCTGGTTCGCTTTCCATTGCCGATTCTCTTACTTCTTCTTGCCAGTCGGCAGCAGCAATTTCAAATCTATCGCATTTGCCATTGCTTGATACCCAGCGCGATTCGGGTGGAGTTTGTCGCCCGCGCCGCCGACGGTGCTGTTGGGCTGGAATTCGGCGCGCAAGGCTTCGGTTTTCGCATCAACCGTGGCGGCGTCGAAATCGGCTACGCCGTCGAACAGACCGCTCGTGCGAATGAATCGGTTGATCGTTTGGCGGCGCTCGTTGACTTCGGCGGTTCCCGCGTTGCCGTTGTTCCCCAAGCCCGAAGTGATCGTTGCGCCAATGATTTTGATTTTGCGTGCGCGGACTCGCTTAACGACTTCCTGCATTCCGGCAATGACGGCTTCGGCGGAGGCTCCGCGCGAAAGATCGTTGATGCCTTCCAGCCAGATGATGTGCGTGACGCCTCCCAAACTGAGCACATCGCGCTCCAACCGATCCAGCGCCGACGGGCCGCCGGGAACTGGCGCAGTCGGCGAATACTTCGCCGGGCCGATGATCTGATTGCCTCCGATGCCCGCGTTGATGACGGCAACCCGATTGCCATACGCCGCGCGCAACCGTTGCGCCAGCACATCCGGCCAGCGGTCATCTCCATTCAAAGTCGAAAGCGTGCCGTCCGTGATCGAATCGCCAAAGCAGGCGACGACAAACGCATCCGCCGGAGCCATCACTTCCACAACATCCAGAAAAAACCATGACGTTGTCGAGTACGGAAAACGGGAGTCGCTGTCTTCATTGACGTGGCTGCCTGTGCGCGGAGCCGACAAGTAAGACGTTTGCAGGGCTTTGGCGTGCCAGGTCATCGGGCCGCTGTTGCCGACAACGTGAAAACTGACCGCGAGTTTGCGTCCGGTCAACAACGCATCGTCGGCGTTTTTGACAAAGCTCAAATTGACCGCGTCGCTGAAAACAACCTGCCCCGGCGGAATGGTCAGATTCGGTTTGCCGCCAAACAGCACGCGCGTATTGGTTCCGGCGGCGACATTGCCCGCGCTGGATTGCAAGCCGACAAACACGTCATCGAACGTCACCGCTCGTGTGCCGAAGGCGTTGGAAAATCGCAACCGCACACGCTTCCCCCACAATGTAGGGCGCACGATCAACCGAAAGCTCTGGTCGTTGGCGCCCGTTTCCGCCGATTCGATGGCGAAGTCCAACACCGGCTGAGCCGAAGCATTACCCGAAGGATATGGCCCGTGCGCCGACGCCGCCCACGAAGCCGCCCATTTTTGAGTTTGCGCTTCGACGGTTGCCACGCCGCCAAGTAACAAGGTCAGAATCAAAGCCAGGTGCAGTTTCAATTTCATAACCGGTTATGACTTCAATCGAATGATTGCTGAATGTTTGATGGTGGCGATGGCGCGATCCGCTTCGCCGAAAATGGCCAGGTTGGCAGTGACGATTTCGTGGCCGCGACGTTCGGCGGTTTCAACGACTCGCCCACGCATCGCCAATCTTTCGCCATCGCGCGCCAACGCGTAATGCTGAGTTTCGCTGGCGGTGTGAATCCACATGCCCAGCGCGAAGTTTTGCATAAAGATTTCATTGGCTTGCGCGATCCAAAACGCCGGATGGCACACTCCGCTGCGATAAAGCGTCGAACCGTCCACCATATTTTCCAGGAATTCTGATTGCGCGGCCAAATCCAGCGTGAATTCCAGCGAACCGAAGGCGTCTCCGGCTTGCACGGAAGCGATGGTTGCCGGCCAGCGATGAGCTTCGTCGGGCAAAGTTTTTGGCGGATAAGCGTTGACGAAAATCGTCGGCAAGCTCGTTGGCATCGCAGCGACGCCCACCGCGCAAAGCTGGTTTTCGGAATTCAGCAATCGCAAATCCAAGCTGAGCGGTTCGAGGCTGGTGACGCTGGCTTCGGCGCGCACAACGTTGCCGTCGTAAACCGGATGAATGAACTTGGCCGACAGGCTGCCGCGCGCCAACCAATCCACGCCCAACGCATCCACCAGCGGGCGAGTCAGATACGCATACATGGCTACGCCGGGAACCAACGCTCCGGCAAAACCATGTTCGGCTGCGCCCGCGTCACTGTGGATTTTGTTGGCATGCGCCGCGCCGTAATTACGCGCTACGACTTTGTAGGGCGGCAAATTGTGTCCAAGAGCTAGATTCATTTTTTCTCCCTTTCCCCCCGTCGCCCCGTCTCTGTTTCGGGAGCGTAAAACAGCGCCAACTGCCCACCCGTATGCCAGAACAGCACGGTTTCGTCTTTGCCAAACTTGCCCGCGCGAACCCAGTCAATCAACGCCGCCATCGCCTTGGCGGTGTACACCGGATCGAGCACTATGCCTTCCACGCGCGCCAATATCGCCAACGCTTCTTCGCCTTCGGGCGAAGGAATGCCGTAACCGTCGCCTGTGTATTCATCCAACACCGTCATTTGATCGTTCAATTCAACGCCGAGCATTTCACCTACGCCGCGAATGACGCGACGAACTTCGCCGCCGATGGATTCCGACGAATCGTCCGGGCTGACACCAATGTCTTTCACGTCGTTCATACCAAACAATTGAAGCCCGCTGACGATTCCCGCCTGCGTTCCGCCCGACGAACTGGAATGAAAGATGGCATCAATCTTCAGATTCATCGCGTCCAGTTGAGCTTTCGTTTCGCTGATGGCTCGCACAAATCCCAACGCCCCCAGCGGAATCGAACCGCCCAGGGGAATGACGGCGACATTGAGGCCTTCAGTTTTCAGCCGTTCAGTGACAGCATCCATTGTGGCAATGCGTTCTTCGCGGTTGGCAACGCGAATGATTTCCGCGCCGTACATCTGATCGGCAACCAGACTGGCCGGGTTCAATCCGTCGTACATCACCGCCGCCTGATTCAACACCAGCACGCAGCGCAACCCTATGCGCGCGCACATCGCGGCAGTGACTCGCGCGTGGTTGGATTTCACGCCGCCGCAACTGATGGCGACATCGGCTCCGTCGGCTTTGGCTTTGGCCAGAATGTATTCCAGCTTGCGGACTTTGTTGCCGCCGAATCCGGGGCCGGTGTAATCGTCACGCTTGATAAAGATTCGCGGAGCGTTTGCGCCCAGCAGTTGCCGAAAGCGCGGCAATTCTTCAATCGGCGTCGGGTAATGGCCGAAACTCAGGCGTGGAACTGCGCTGAGCTTTTCTTTGGCAAGCTGAAAGTCGTGGATGTTCATCAGTGGTTCAATGGAGTTTCGATTGGCAATCCCGTGTTTGTTGCGGCAGTCAGCAATTGATGGTCAGCAGCGACAAACACGTATCGTTTGGTATCAAACTGTTTGGCCGCCACCATCGCCGTCGCCAATTGAACGGCATCATACGCCTTGAGTCCGTGAGTAAAGGCTATACGTATTGCCTCTTCAATAACTCGATCATCGGTTTCGATAATCTCGTATTCCAGATGGGCGCGATGAATGAGAAAGCGTTTGCGGGCCTGGTACAAGGCAAGTTTTGTGATTTCGCCTTTACGAAATCGCCGGGTGAGCGCGGCGATCAGTTCGACACAGGTGATTTGTGCAATGACAATTTGATGGTTTGAGAGTTCGCTGCGAAACCATTGGCTGCCGGTTTCGTTGACGTATCGTTTGACGAGGGCGCTGGCATCAGTGAACCAAATCATCAATCCTTACCTGCGGTCTTTGAGAATCGTCGCGGAAACCGGTTCGCCGACAACGGCGATTGGCTCCCATTCATCATCCGAAAACTGATCCAGTTTTTCGAGAAGAAATCGCTTTTCTTCCGGCGTCAATTCTTCATCCGCAGCAATTTCGGCGTCCAGGTCTTCGAGCGATTTCATCCACCCAATTTGTCTTGGGTCTACCTGCTCAGTTTTTACTCTTTCTGCTGTTGGCACAACGCCTCCTTGTCAATTTCAATGCGTCAATTATCCACATTCAATGCGTCAATTATCCACAACACGATTTTGACAAGCAATCCAGAAAACTTTCCTAACCGCTCAATCACCCTGAATGTAACCGAACAAACACAGTGAAAATTTTTTCGCCGTTACGATGGCTGGCAAAAAACGGCAGCGTCACGCAGAATGAAACTTCCTCGAACGACAGTTCGTTAGCGGCACTTGGATTCAATTTTATGGTCGGCGAAACTATCTCACATTACAAAATTCTGGAGCGTCTGGGCGCGGGCGGAATGGGCGAAGTCTACAAGGCCGAAGACACCAAATTGCACCGCCATGTCGCTCTCAAATTGCTGCTCGACCAGGACGGCAAAAACGACGAACAGCGCAAACAAATGCGGCAGCGTTTTTTACGCGAAGCCCAGGCGGCATCGGCGCTCAATCATCCAAACATCGCCACCGTTTACGAAATTGACGAATTCATCCGCGAAGGCGAACGATACAGCTTCATCGCCATGGAATACGTGCCCGGCCACACGTTGAAACAAGCCGCGCCGAATCTTTCACTATCCGAAACTCTCGAAGTCGTTTTGCAAATCGCCGATGCGCTGGCCGAAGCCCACGACCGTGGAATCGTTCACCGCGACATCAAACCATCGAACGTCATTCTGACCGAACATCATCGCGTCAAATTGCTGGATTTCGGCGTGGCCAAATACAATCCTCTGGTGGATTTTGACGGAGACACTGCCAGTTTGCTGCAAACCGAAGTCTTGAAAACACAGCCGGGCGTGGTGTTAGGCACGTTCGCGTATATGTCGCCGGAACAGGCTCTGGGCAAAGACGTGGACGGGCGCAGCGATATGTTTTCGCTGGGCGTGATGTTTTACGAATTGCTGGCCGGACGATTGCCGTTTTCAGGCAATTCCATGCCGGCAACGATTGACGCTATTCTGCATGCCGATCCTTCGCCGATCAGCACTTACAACAATCAAGTCACAGCCGATCTGGAACGCATCGTTCACTGGATGCTGGAAAAAGACCCAACGCGGCGTTACCGGACGATGCGGCATTTGCTGGACGATCTGGAAGCCGTTCAACAGGGATTGCCGTTACCGACGTATTCTTACGAAACCAACGTCGGTTACGCGACTCAATCTTTGCCGGCCAAAGCGCCCGGGACCAACACCTTCAGCAAACGCGCAGGCAAAAGCGTCGCCGTGTTGAGTTTCAACAACGTCACCGAAAATCCTGCGGACGATTGGTTGGGCAGCGGCATAGCCGAAACCGTCACAGCCGATTTGAAAAAAATCGAAGGCATCACCGTCATCGGGCGCGAGCGCGTGTACGAAACCCTGCGCCGACTTGGAGTTCCCGCCGACGCCGAATTCGACACGACGATGGCCACCAGTTTGGGACGGGAAATCGGCGCGCGTTGGATTTTGACCGGCGGTTACCAAAAGATCGGCCAGATGCTGCGCATCACGGCGCGCGTCGTAGAGGTCGAAACCGGCGAAGTTTTTCGCACCGTCAAAATTGACGGCAAGATGGACGACATTTTCGAATTGCAGGACAAGATCGTTTACGAATTGTCACAAGGCCTGGACCTGAGTTTGAAGAGCGGCGAACGCGAAGGCATAGAGCAAAAAGAAACCGACGTTCTGGAAGCCTACGAAGCAGCCTCCAAAGCCGAAGCAAAATTGATGTCCGGCGAACGCCAAGCCGTCGAAGAGGCCGTCAAATTGCTGGAACAGGCGATTGCACTCGATCCGAAATACGCTCGCGCTTACATGGGGCTGGGATATGCCTACACACTGCAAGGACAGTTTTTCGCCAAACCGGAAATGTTGGAAACCGGCTTGGAATACTTCCAAAAGGCAATCGAGCTTCAACCAATGCTGGCCGACAGTTATGCCGGATTGGGAATGGCGTTTGTGGCGTTGGGACGCGATGACGACGCGATGGGCGCATTGCGGCGAGCAATGGCCTTTGCTTCGGATAACGCCGATGTTCACAGTTCGCTTGGGAGGGTTTATGCCATCGGCAAAGGAATGTTCCGCGAAGCGATTGTCGAATATCAGAAAGCCTTGCAGATCAACCCTGATGACGCCTGGTCGGCTCAGCAAATTGCCTTGTGCTGCGCGTATGTAGCCGAATACGAACTCGGCGAAGAAGCCGCGCGACAGGCGATTCAGGCGCAAGAAAACTTCACTTCCGGCCACGAAGGCGTGCGCTTGATTGGTTCTCACGTCCGACTGGCGCATCTGTACAACCTGCAAGGCCAATACGACGACGCGATTTCCGAGTGTTACCGCGAAATCGTCTTTTTGCGCACGTCCAACCACGCCTTGAAAGAACGCACCTTGATCGAAGTCCACCAGAAACTGGTCAGCGCCTACGTGCGCCAAGGCAACCTGGAAGACGCCCGCACGGCTTACGAACAAGTCACCAAGGGCTTCGCGGCACGTCTGGCAATGGGAGCCGACGAACCGTTCACGCGTTATTACGTCGCCTGCGCTTCAGCAATGATGGGCGACAAAACCGCCGCCATGGAACACCTGACCAAAGCCGTCGAAGGCCGCCGCCATTTCAACGCCGCCCGCGCCAAAGTGGAAATTGATTTTGAAGGGTTGCGGGAAGACGCCGAGTTCCGGAAGTTAGTTTTCTGAAAACCCAATTCCTCACCACACTGCCTTAACTCACCTCTGTAAAAGAGCACACTGCTCACGTAAAAGAGTGCATTGCTCAACAATCTAAAGAAAATCACCCGACGTTGTCCAGAATCTAGTTGAAATTCGGGTCTGTTAGGCCATCGGAACAGAG
>CAYYDG010000039.1:0-73384 GCA_964470555.1 uncultured Heliomicrobium sp. | reverse complement strand
TCAAATCGAGACCACGACAAGCTGGCAGCTTGTCGGACATTTTCAGAGGAGAGAGAACTTATGGCTGACGTTATCAAATGTGCGCGTTGCGGCAAGAAACTGCCCGCGTTGGAAAAGCCGCCTTTCGGCAGCGCGCTCGGCAAACGGATTCATGCGGAAATTTGTCAGGCCTGCTGGAAAGCCTGGCTGGCGACGCAAAACCAACTTATTAACCATTACGGACTGAGCACGATCAACCCCGAACACCAACAGTTTTTGATCCAAAACATGGAAGCGTTTTTGTTCGGCGGAGGCATTCAAACGCAGATTGACACCTCGCTGGAAGGCACGATTCAGCACTGACCAATCGCCTTTGCTGAAGGCCAAAGTTGCAACAAAAGCGATGTTTGACACGTTGGAGACCCCGTAATATCTTTCGGCGCGTTTGGGTTCTTAATCTCCGCGTCGAATCCGTTTCAACTCAAAGCAGCAGGTGAAGTGACAAATGAGAAAAGAGAAGTGGGTGGGTTATTCGCCCGATGATGACAACGACATACGAGTGATTGACGACCTGTCGTCGTTGCGCGGCGACGATGACGACGGCAGTTTGTGGGGCGAGCTTCGGTCGCTGTTCCGCGACATAGTGTTCGCCGGATTGATCGCCATTTTGATCGTGGTGTTCGTGGTGCAACCGGTGCGCGTCGAAGGGCAAAGCATGATGCCCAAGCTGCACGATCAGGATCGCATTTTCGTCAACAAATTCATTTATCCGTTGCGCGAATGGTTGGGCGACAAAGAGCCGATCAAACGCGGCGACATCGTCGTGCTGCTGTATCCGCTCGATCCGTCGAAGTCGTACATCAAACGGGTCGTTGGTCTCCCCGGCGAAGAAATCAATGTCGAAGACGGCAAGCTGTACATCAACGGTCAACTTGTCGAAGAGCCTTATCTCGATCCGGAATTCCTGGATCACAATTCGCTGGCGACTCCGAAAAAAATCCCTGACCATCATTACTTCGTGATGGGCGACAATCGCCGCAACAGCAGCGACAGCCGGTATTGGGATTTTGTGCCGGAAAAATACATTTACGGTAAAGCGATCTTTCGGTATTACCCCTTCACGCCTTATGAACGTGTAGGAAAAATCGAGTAACTCTGTTTTCAATTGCGACGAATCTTGAAGAATATCCGGATTGATTGGAAGGCGCGGCGGCGGCAAGCTGACCGCGCTTTCTCATATCAATCAGAAGCTGGCAGAAGCCGGGAAGACGCCGGGAGATTGATCTGATTGATCTGATTGTTATGCTCACCAACCTTCGCCTTTTGTTTGGATTGTTGTGGCAACCGCTGGCTTCGATTCGCTCCTTGCGAGATCGCGCTCCGGTGGGATTTGCCGTTGCCGCCGCTTTGTTGATGAGTTGTATTTATTCGCTGGTGGTTGGGGCGATGGCGGCTTTTGCACAGGCAGGCGTAAGACCTCAGATGGTGGCAGGCGCTTCAATCCGAACCGGCTTGCTGTTTGGCAATCTCACACGGTCGTTGATGACTGCGGTGATGATTGTGCTGTTCATTGCGGTCATTTACGTTCCGTTCGTGATTTTGATTGCCAACCTGTTCGAACGACGCGCCAGCTTTTCGCTGGTTGTGCGCGAAGAATTCGCTCCGATGGTGTCTTGCGCGTTGATGTCGCTGGCGGCTTCGTTTCTGGCGGCGATTGTGCCCGCGATTGTCATCGGCTGGCAAAGCGCCCAATTTCGCAGCGACGCCGTCATTGGATTTTTCATGCTGGTGATTGTCATTCCGCTGCCGGTGTTTGCCTGGCTGATGACGCTGACAATCGGCACGGTGTTTCATCTTGGGCAAGCCGGTCAGTATCACTGGATCGCGGCGATTGGCACGGTGCTGATTTCGTTTCTGTCGTTCATCATACTGCCTCTGTTCATTGACGCAACGTCGTTCGTTTGCGGGTCGCCATTCCTGTTGTTGCTGTTGCTGTTTTTGTTGCGGGATCGCGTGGACGATTTCATGCGGTCGCAACGGTCGCGCCAATCGTTCCGCCAGAATCTGCAAGCCGCGACGTTGAATCCGGCGGACGCTTCGGCTCATTACAACCTGGGATTGCTCTATCAACAGCGCGGCGAACTGGATGCCGCCATCGGTTCGTTTCAACGAGCCATCGAAATTGATCCGAACGAAACCGACGCGCATTACCAGCTTGGGCGCATCGCTCGCTGGCAAAACCGGTTGAACGAAGCGGTTCAACATTTCGAGCAGGTGATTCGTCAGGATGCGGCGCACAGCCAGCATGAAATCTGGCGTGAAACCGCGCTGGCTTATTATTCGGCCAAACAGTACCCGGACGCGCTGGAAATGTTCGACAAATTTATGCAGCATCGGCCATCCGATGCTCAAGGAAGATATTGGCGCGGCATGACGTTGCACAGTTTGGGGCGCACCGCCGAAGCCATTGAAGAAATGCAAGCTTGCATCGAGTCGGTGAAAACCGCACCGGCTTACAAATACCGAACCGAGCGCCAATGGTTGCATCTGGCGCAAAGCTTTTTACGCGAAAAACAAAATTGAATCAGACCCGCGACCGGCAGGAAGCGGAGAATCCAAAATCACAGATGAACAAAGAAGCAATTTTAGCCCTTGAAGATGGCCGAACGTTTCGTGGACGCGCCTGGGGCGCAGACGGCGAGCGCACCGGCGAAATCGTGTTCAACACTTCGATGACCGGTTACCAGGAAATCCTGACAGACCCGTCGTATGCCGGACAGATCGTGACGATGACCTACACCGAAATCGGCAATTACGGCGTCAACCCAGAAGACGTGGAATCGCGCCGTCCGTTTGTCGAAGGTCTTGTCGTCCGCGAATTTTCCGAAGTCACCTCGAACTGGCGCGCTTCGATGTCGCTGGATGAATACCTGAACCAGCACGGCATTGTGGGAATTTCCGAAGTGGACACGCGCGCATTGGTTCGCCACATCCGCGAAAAAGGCGCGATGCGAGCCTGCATTTCTTCGATTGACACGGACGAAGCCAGCGTCATTGCCAAAGCGCGGACAGCTCCCACGATGCTGGGGCGAAATCTGGTGGACGAAGTTTCCTGCGGCGATGCGTATCGCTGGTCGAACATCGCGGACGAACAAGAAACCTTCGATCCGTTGACCGGGTTCAAACCTGCCAACGCGCTCCAACCCGGCGAAGAGCCGTTTCGGGTCGTGGCGTATGATTTCGGCATCAAGTATTACATTCTGCGTTATCTGGCGGCGGTGGGCTGCGATGTGACGGTCGTTCCTGCGCGAACTTCGGCGGACGATGTGCTGGCGCTGGCTCCGGACGGAATCTTCCTGTCGAACGGTCCCGGCGATCCGGCGGCGTTGCCAGAAATCGTCGGCGAAGTGAAAAAGCTGCTGGCCGCCGCTCCAGTGTTCGGCATTTGCCTGGGGCATCAAATTTTGGGACTTGCGTTTGGGGGCAACACCTACAAACTGAAATTCGGCCATCGCGGAGGCAATCAGCCCGTCAAAAACCAACGCACCGGCAAAAGCGAAATCACGTCACACAACCATGGCTTCGCGGTGGATCCCAAGAGCCTGGATCAAACCGAAATCGAGCTGACGCACTTCAATCTGAACGACGGCTGTCTGGAAGGCATGCGCCATCGCCGGTTGCCGGTGTTTTCGGTGCAATACCATCCTGAAGCCGGCCCCGGCCCGCATGATGCCACCTACCTGTTCGACGAATTCATCGCCAACATGCGCGCCCGGCGGGAGCAGTTTCAGCAGGTCTTTGAGATGAAGTAGTCAAGTTGGAGAAGTAAATGAAGGCAAGGCAATACAACGCTTTTCTTGTGGTAATTCTGATTGTGACCGCAGCAATCAGTTTTGCCGGTTGCAATTCCAAGACGGATTCGACCGCTCCGCTGACCCGAGCGAATCCAAAATTGGACCGTGAATTAGGTACGTTCAGCAAGGTAGAAGGAACCACTTACCTGATTGCTGGAATCTTTGCCAAACAGGAAGGTGGATTTCTGAAAAGTATTGAAAACAGTTATGAAGGCCGCTCTGGTTATGGGAATGCCGCAAATAACTACGTTTTTTACAATACTGCGGATGATTCGATTCGCCGCTTGCTTCCCAACAATGACGCTCTCATCCTTCGCGCGTTGCGATTTCCCGAAGAGAAAAAAGTTGATTGGTTTGTTTACGACATTGTCAAAGCGGACACGAACGACGATAAAGAGCTTTCCCACAAAGACCTGTTTACAATCGCCATCTCGGACAGCGGTGGAAACAACTACGTTGAGTTGATTCCAAATGTTGAAACTCGTCTTGGGTATTCATTGACGGACGCCGACACACTGCTGATTCTGTACGTGAAGGACTCCAAGAAGTTCTATTCACGAATTGACCTGCCCAACAGAAAAGTTCTTGTTACCAATGAATTCCCGCCTCTTGGGGACGATATGAAATAGGTCATTACCTCAACCCAATCGCCAGCGAGTCGCGTCTTTTGGAAATTGTTTCCACGCCAACACGATTTTGGGCGTGAAGATGAAAGTTCCCGGCGCTTCGTAATCTTCGGGCTTCGGGCGGTAGCCGTATTTTTTCGCCGAAAGATCCGCCAAGCGAACGGTCAAGGCTTTGTCGGGATTGGCCATCGGTTGCGCTTCGCCTTGCAGAATGACCACATCCGAACCGCTTTCCAGATGCACCGTCACCGCCGGATTTTCAGCCAGATTGCGATTGCGTTTGGTCGTTGCGCCTCCGCCAAAATACAGTTTGTTTTCCAGCCACAATCCCCACACTGGCGTCGCGTGCGGATGAGCATCAGGGCTGACGGTGCAAATCCAATAATTCTGCGCCGCTGTCATGCGTTCGGTCACGTGTGACCAATCCAGCAATCCTTTTTTGGTTTCGGGAACGCCGTATCCGGGCATGTGCGGACGTTCGGCTACCGGAGTTGAGTTTCCGACACTGACTTGTTTTTTCATGGCTTCTCCTTTCAAACCGTTTCGTACAACACGTTGTAACTCAAACTGATGATTCCGCTCGGATAAGTTTTGGTGTTGGTGAGTTCCAGGCGCGTTCGATTCGGCATAGTTGGCAATAATGGAATGCCTTGCCCAAGCAACACCGGAACGATAGCGACTTCGACCGCATCTACCAGTCTGGCTTCGAGCAGGTGGCGAAACAATTCGCCGCCGCCAAACAGCCAGATGTCTTTGCCGTCTTCGGCTTTGAGCGCCGCAACGGTTTTGGCTGCGTAGTCGGCGACGATTGTCACATCAGGGAAATCTTCGGCGCGTAACGACCGCGAAAAGAGATACACGCGCATTCCGGGCATGCCGCCGCCTTGGCCTGCGCTTGCCATCACTTCAAACGTTCGCCGTCCAATCAACAGAGTGTCGAATTCATTGAACAGAGCGCCGAAATCTATGGTCGGATCCATGATGATCCAGTCGTGTTCGTTGTTCGTCCCGGCGATATAAGCGTCCAGGCTCGCGGCTACGGAATAACGCACTCGTCGCATAATGGTCTCCTGTGAAAAGTGAAATTTACTGACGGCGGCAAAATACGCGACGTGCCGGACACCTTGTGTCATATTTGTTCGGGGTTGCGCATCGCTTCCAGTTTGCGGGAAGCGATGCGTTCCAGAAGGGAGATTTTATGCGAGCGGATCGGCTGATTTCGATTTTGCTGTTGTTACAGATTCATCGGTGTTTGACGGCGAATGAATTGGCAAAGCGGCTGGACGTTTCCGAACGAACGATTCACCGCGACATGGACGCGCTCAGTTCCGTCGGCGTTCCGGTGGTTGCAGACCGAGGCGCGGGCGGCGGTTGGCGTTTGGTCGGCGATTACCGAACCAAGTTGACCGGTTTGAACGAAGCCGAAGTGCAATCGTTGTTTCTGAACGTGCCGCCGCAATTGCTGGCCGATTTGGGGCTGGAAAAAACTTCGGAAGCCGCCATGACCAAATTGTTGGCGGAAGTTCCCGGCGCGGCTCGGCGCGATGCGGAATTCGCGCGGCAACGCATTTACGTGGATGTCAGCGGCTGGCATCGCGCCGAAGAAGCCGTGCCGATGTTGCCTGTATTGCAACAAGCCGTCTGGCAGGATCGCAAGCTGCAAATTTCGTATCAGCGCGACCCCGATTGCGAAGCGTTTGACCGTGTGGTGAATCCGCTGGGATTGGTTGCCAAAGGCAGCGTTTGGTATTTGATTGCCGCCGTCGAAAACGAACCGCGCACCTATCGCGTTTCGCGCGTGCTGGCGGCGACGCTGCTCGATGAGCCAGCGCAACGCCTGGCCGATTTCGATCTGGCTGCGCACTGGCAACAATCCGCGCAACTGTTCAAAACCCAGTTGCCGCGCTACGACGCGACGTTGCGCGTTCGCCAGGAAGCCTTGCGCCGGTTGTATTACGCCCTTCGCTTTGCTCGTGTGGAAGAAACCGGCGAACCGGATGCCGACGGTTGGGTGAAGGTGAAGATGCGATTTCAGTTTGAAGACGAAGCCGCCGAATTTGCGCTGAGTTTCGGCGATCAGATTGAAGTCGTGGAGCCGCTGGCGTTGCGGGAAAAGGTGATTCGGCTGGCAGAAAGTGTTGTTGAGTTTTACAGGGAAAAGGCAGCACGGCAAATCAATTGACCTCAAAAGGGAACTGCCGCTTGCCGTGAATCACAGCTACGATAATTACTTGCTGGTCAGCAATTCGATAAATAATCCGATAGCCATGTGCAAACTTCTCTCGAATGGTTTGTTCTCCAACTTCAGGAACCACCCTGCTTGAAAAAGGAAAGTGCCGGAGTTTGCGGGCAATATCCAAAAGGGAGCTGACAACAGCCGACGCATAACGTGGAGAACTTCGTTCCAGAAATTCACCAATCTCCTCAATGTCACTGAGGGCTTCGTGAGACCAGGTTACGGTGTAGACCATTTGCTTAACCTTTGCTCAACTTCTTCTTGTGTGATGACGCTTTGCTGCTCAGCACTTTCAAGCCCACGCCTGATTTTTTCCAAAACGTAGAGATGATATTGGATGTCTTCAAGCGAACAATCGTCAGGCAGTGTGGCCAGCATTGTTTCAACTTCTTTTTTGGCAGTAATCATTTTGGTTCCCTAAACTCGGTCATGGATTTTTGTCAGAGATGTTTTTGCGGATGAATTCGGCAATTTGATTTGAGTACGCATTGCCTTTTTCCCCAGCCAAATTATGGCCGCCACCTTCGATGATAAGCAACTGTTTGGGATCTTTTGCGGCTTCAAACAGCTTGCGGCCTTGCGCGACGGGAATGGTTCGGTCGTTGGTTCCGTGAGTCACCAACACTGGGCAATTGACATTGGCGATTTTGCGAACCGATTCAAAGCGATTTTTGGCCAGCATCCGAATGAAGCTTGGCAGGAACGGCAGTGCAAATTCGCCCATTTCCTGAGCGGAACTCAGCCCCGATTCGACCACCAACGCGCCGCACGGTTTGCGCGACGCGACGTCAATCACCACCGTCGTTCCCAATGACATGCCGTACAGCACCAACCGTTCCGGTTTCACGCCACGTTCGTTCAACAGGTAGTGATAGGCCGCTTCGCCGTCGGCGTTCAGCGCCCATTCGTCGGTTACGTCGCCGTCGCTGCGCCCGTAACCGCGATAATCAATCAGCAACACGTCAAACCCGTCTTCGGTCAGCTTTACGCCGTACCAACCGGCGTTGGTGATGTTGCCGCCGTTCCCATGGCAATGCAGGATCGTCGCCAGCGGTGGTTGTTGCGGCGATTTCAAAAACCATCCGTGAATCCGCTCGCCGTTGGCGACGTTGATCCAAACGTCTTCACCGTTTGGTGGAGGCGTCCATTCCTTACCCGGTAAATACCTGACCGGATGATGTGTCATGAAATGTTCCACCCGGCGCAGCGAGACAAAACAAATCAGCGCAAAAATCGGCAGGTAAATCGCCAGGCGAGTCGTGCGAGACAAACCGAACAAGCCAAACCTGCGCGGCCTGGTTTGTTCAGTGGATTGCAGATTCAGCGTTGGTTGGGAACTCATGCAGCGACTTTACGGTTGAAAAAGGTTATTTGTTCGGGGCGACAAACTCGAGCAGGTAGCGGCGCAACTTGTCACGGTTGGCTTTGCGGTATTCGACGTAATCTTTGGCGATTCCTTCGTTCGGTTTGGCCAGCAAGATGAACGGTTCGATCAATCCTGCGCGATGCAGTTTGAGCAAATTGGCCATGGAAACATCCAGCGCCGATTCTTTCACCCGACCTTCTTTCAACTGAATCTGCAAACTTTCAATGGCGGCTTTTAGCGCTTCGGTTTCTTCGCGCAAACTATGGCGATACTCTTTTTCCTCGGGGAATTCCTTTTCGAACTTGTCAGTCATCCAGGCAGCTTTGACCAGGCTATACATCGTCCAGGCGTCAGTTCCGTCTTTTTTATCGGAGAGAAAAGCGGTGATGTTGATGTTCTTATCATCTTTGCGCTGGACAGACGATGTTGGAATATCCACGCGCGGGTGAGAAAGCTCCACCTGATTGCGTTCCGCCCAATTGCTCAGAAAACGCCATGTGGTGCGCGAATAGGGTTCGCAGACGATGGCTTCGATCATTTTTTGTCTGGATTCCTGCATGCGACCGGCTTGCAACAGCACGTTGCCCCAGAATCTGTAAGCCGTGTCGCGGTCGGGGTCTATGGCAATGGCGCGCGCATACGCCGCGCCTGCTTTTTCAATGTCGTTCAATTTGTAATGCATGTCGCCCGCAAACAATGGCGCTTCGTACAATTTGGGGTCGAGCTTTTCTGCGCGTTCATATTCGACCAGCGCTTTTTTGAAATCGCCGGAACTGAACGCCGCTTCGCCAGCCTGCAAGGCATCTTCTGCCGGAGTGTTCGGTTTGGGCGGATTGGCCGCCATTTGTTCGTCGGTCGGGAGTTTTTCCAGAATGGTTTGGACGAGCTGGCTGTTGTCTCCCAGCTTACGGCATTGTTCCGCCAGTTCGCGCGCGCGGCGGAAATTCTGTCGCATCAACTCAGGGTTTTTGCTGGCAATGGCCTGCGCCGCCAAAGCCAGCGCCAGATTTTGCAGCACACCTGTGTCATCGGGTTTGGCTTTGGCCAGTTTTTCCAATAACGGCAAGGCATCGGTCAACTTGTTCTGCTGAACCAGTTCAAAGGCGTGTTGACGGTCGGCGTCGTAATTGTCCTGCGCGGCTACGGGCGCAACGATCAAAGACGACAACAGCACAATGCAAAGA
This sequence comes from uncultured Heliomicrobium sp., assembly GCA_964470555.1. Classification (GTDB taxonomy): domain Bacteria; phylum Acidobacteriota; class Blastocatellia; order RBC074; family RBC074; genus RBC074. Next base: position 64,139 of record CAYYDG010000039.1, on the reverse strand, counting down.
ACGTAAGCGGTGACGAAAATTTTCATGATGTAGCCTCCGGCTGATGAACGACGACGAACGGGGCAGTTGCAAAAAGAAATGAGGGGTGGCACGCGCACAATAACACAACAGGCGCAGCAGCCAATCAAGACTACTGCGCCTGTTGCATCATCATTGAAATCCAAATCAGCGCGAAGCCGTCGCGCCGACCGGCTTCAACCATTGATCGAACCAGTCGAGCACGGTCTTATACCAAAGCTCGCTGTTTTGCGGTTTCAGAATCCAGTGGCCTTCATCGGGGAAATACAGCAACCGCGACGGAACGCCTTTGCGTTGCAGCGTCGAAAACAACTGAATGCCTTCGCCAATGGGCACGCGGTAATCCAGTTCGCCGTGAACGACCAAAGTCGGCGTTTTGAATTTTGCGGCGTGCAGATGTGGCGACCATTTGTTGTACAACGCCGGTTTTTCCCAAGGCGTGCCTTTGAATTCCCACTCCTGGAACCAAAGCTCTTCCGTGGCATACATGCTGACCGAATTGAAAATGCCCGCGTGCGAAACGAAGGCTTTGAACCGGTCGGTGTGCCCCATCATCCAATTCACCATGTAACCGCCGTAAGAACCGCCCGCCGCGCCGATGCGATTGGCGTCCACGTAACCTTGTTTGACTAAGTGATCCACGCCTTTCATCAAATCTTCATAAACTGCGCCGCCCCATTCGCCGCTGATCTGTTCAGTGAAGGCCTGGCCGTAACCCGTCGAACCGTGCGGGTTGATAAGCACCGTCACGTAACCACGCGCCGCCCACATTTGCGCGTTCCAGCGATAGCCCCAGTTGTCCAGCCACGCGCCTTGCGGCCCGCCGTGAATCAGCAAGACCATCGGATACTTTTTCGTTTTGTCGAACTGAGGCGGTTTGACGATGAAGCCGTGAATTTTGGAGACCTGATTTTTGCCGAAATCTGTGGTGACTTTGACCTTGCCCAGCTTGTGCGTTTTCGGATTCGGCAATGAGGCCTTCGCGCCATCGAACCAGAAATCTTCCGCCGCGTTCAAATCAAGCTGCGCCAGCAAGGCCGCGTTGGTCTTGGTCAATTGCCGAACGTTCGTGCCATCCGCATTCGCCGCGAAAATTTCGGCGGGCATGGTCAAACTCGACCGTGTGAAGGCCAGTGTTTTGCCATCGGCGGAAAGCGAAATGCCGTTGCTGGCGGTTTTGGCGATCAGCGATTCCACACCGCCTTCGTTGATTGAAATCGAGCCAATCAATTCGCGGCCTTCGTCTTCGGCAACAAGAAGCAATCCCTGGCTGTCAGACGCCCAAACCATTTCGCCTACGTTGCGGTCAAAGCCGACGGTCAATTCTTTCGACGCGCCGCTTTGCCGGTTGTACAGCATCAACTTGAATCGGTCGGATTCGTAACCGTACCGATCCTGCGAACGGTAGGCGATCCATTTGCCGTCGGGCGAATACCGCGGCGTGCTGTCGTAACCGGTATTTGCGCCGGTGATGCGTTTGGCTTCGCCACCGTTGACGGAAACAATGAACAGATCGTTGTTTGTGCTCAGGGCTTCCTGTTTGTCGGTGTTGCGTGCAAAGCAAAGCTCTTTGCCGTCGGGCGAAAAGTCATACGCCAACGGATCGCCCAGCGAAAACGGCGGCGTATCGAAATCTCCCGGCGTCACGTCTTTCGGCTCGCCGCCGCTGCTGGAAACGACGAACACGTGCGAACGTTTGCCGAGTTTGAACGAATCCCAGTGACGATAAAGCAGCCGGTCGGCGATGACGGCTTTGACCTTGCTGGCGTCGGCGGCTGCGGTTTTGTCGGCAGTGCATTTCAGATCGGCGCATTCGGGATAAACTTCGGTCGAAAAAGCAAAGAGCTTGCCGTCAGGCGACCAAGTGAAATCGGCCACGCCTAGCGGCACGTCTGTCACTTTGCGTTGATTCGATCCGTCTGCTGCCGCGACAAAAATTTGCGATGCTCCATCCCGGCTGGAAAGAAACGCAATCCATTTGCCATCGGTTGACCAACGCGGCGTGTCGTCGTTGCGGTTGGACGTAATCAATTGCTTCGCTTCGCCGCCTGAAGTTGGAACGACCCAGATGCTGCGTTTGCCGCGATTGGCTTGTTTATCAATCACGTTGACGACGTACGCCACCCATTTGCCATCCGGCGAAACTTGCGCGTCGGCTACGCGCTTCATCGAAATCAGATCGTCGAACGTGATGGGACGTTTAGCTTGTGCCAAACCAGCTTGAGTGGATATGGCGAATGCAGCAAAAAGAACAGACAGTTTCAGGAAGGTTTTCATGGCTTCTCCTATTGTTTTCAAAATTCTTCGGCTTCCAGGATAGAGATAATTTCTTCGGCGATGAATATCTGATTTCGCTGTCGCCCGCTGACTTCTTTCAAGATTCCATTGGCGATCAGTCTGTCAATATTTTGCCGTGCGGCTCGTGGAGTAACTCCCAACGATGCGACTGCAGTTTTGATTGTGGTTACAGGATGAGCGAACAAGTCGTCAATCAGTCGAAGCAGCAGAGCAGACGAACGTGCCGCTTGCAAGTTGTCACGGTATTCTTGGCGCGTCTCTAGCAATCTGGCAGCACGTTTTACCGCATCTTTGGATTGCTGCTCGACGCCAAGCAGAAAATACCTAACCCATTCATCCCACAGCCCGTTCTGGCTAACTCCAAGGAGAAGGCGATAATAGTCCTCGCGATTACGCTCAAAGAACGCGCTCAGATACAACAACGGCTGAGTTAATATCTTGTGATGGCAAAGCAACAAAGTTATTAGCAACCGACCCATGCGACCATTCCCATCCAGAAAAGGATGTATTGCCTCGAACTGGTAATGGATCAGCGCCAGCCTGATCAGTAAAGGCAATTCAGAATTTGTGTGCAGATATTTTTCAAGCTCGCCTAACGCTGCATCCATTTCATGCACTGGTGGCGGGACATAGGTCGCATCCATCAACGTGCATCCGGGTGGCCCAATCCAATTCTGGGAACGACGGAACTCGCCCGGAGTCAGATGCTCGCCACGTACCCCAGTCATCAGCTTGTCGTGAATTTCGCGAATGAGACGCAAGCTAACAGGCAAGTCGTCTAACCGCCTCAAACCATGATCCAAAGCCCGGACATAATTGGAGACTTCTTGCACATCACTCTGAGCAAAACCACGTTCACTTTCTGCTTCAAAGAAGACCAGATCGGTCAGGGAAACCCTAATTTCTTCGATTCGGCTGGAAAGCACCGCTTCACGCCTGATGAACGGCCCGATCAGGAGGTGAGGATTTGGCAAAGTAAGCCCCACGCCAGCCAATTGACTGATTGCTTGTTCCGCAGCAGATAATCGTCCTACCAAATCCCAGGATAGTTCCAAACTAGGCGGCAATGGGTTTGGCACAAAGGCCAGATAACCTTGAGCCGCTTTTACCAATCGTCCGGATGAATTTGCGGTGAAGTTTTCTGCCAGCATCGTTAAAAATACTAAGCGTGTCGCTAAAGATACTTAAGTATCAAGCCAAAACAATAAGGATACTTTTGACCAGAAAAGTATCCTTAGCTGATTACCAAACTGGTCATTGCCCGCTGCCAGCGGTTTTGGCCGCCGCTTTCGGTTGTCGTTTGTGCGCGTCGAACCAGTCAAAGATGTCTTTGAAACCGGGCACGGCAATGTTGATGTGATCGCCGCCCGGGACTTCGATGTATTTGATCTTGATGCCCAGCGCTTCGCCGGCTTTGACCATCTTGCGCGATTCTTCGACGGAAACGGTCGGGTCTTTGTCGCCGTGAATGACGATCCAGGGAATGTGCGTGATTTTCTTCAAGCCCATCATCACAAAAGGCTGGCCGCCTCCGGCAATCGGGGCAATGGCGGCAAACAGGTCAGGATGATTGACGGCGATAGACCACGAACCGTACCCGCCCATCGAATGCCCCATCAAATAAACGCGGTCGTCATCAATCGAATAATCGCGCTTCATGGCTTTGATGACATCAATCACGTCGGTTTCCGCCGAACCCATGTACATCGAAGCAGGCGCTCGGCCTTTGGGGCAGACGACCAAATAACCGCGCGCTTCGGCAATGCGTTTGATTTCGCCATTGTTGTAGCTGGTGAAAATCGAATTTTCGTCCCCGCCCATTCCGTGCAGCGCCACCACCAGCGGCCATTTCTTTTTGGCGTCGTAATTGGTCGGCACGTAAAACCGATACGGTTGAAGCGAATTGTCCACCGCCGAGCGATAAGCCCAGTGAATGTCGCCGCGACGTGTGTTCAGCGGATTGATTTCTTTGGCAATCAAATCCAGCAGCGCATTGGCTTCGGCAATGGCGGTTTTCAGATCGGTTCGCACAACCGACATTTGCCCGGAATTCACCAGGTCTATCAGCGTCGCGCTGTATTCAGCCGCTGCCAATGTCGTCATTGGCGGGCTGTTGAACAAGGTGTAGCGGCTTTCCAAGTCTTTTCGAAGCGCTGCTGCGCGGTTTTTCAACAAGCCTGCTTGGGTGTTGACATCGCGCGCGATGCGAATGGAATTCGACTTGTAGATTTCTTCGCCTGTTTTGGGAAAGAGTTTGACGACGATTTCATAATTGCCGTCCGGCAATTCAGGAATTGTGGCTTGAATCGGAAACGGTTTGGTGAAATCGGCTTCGACATCGGCAAGCTGTTTCAACTCTTTCAGCGTTTCTTGTTTGCCTTCTTTGGTGACGGCAATGGACAACGCGCCTTTCAACTTTCCTTCGATGGGTTCATCCAACGTGTATATCTGCGTCAGCGACAGCTTCACCAGGTCGCCCGGGTCGAAGATGACGCTTTCCAACTTGGCCACAGTGCCTTCGGTCAAGGCGGTCGCCGGAGTCCATTTCCGATTCCGCATCAAATACATACCGTGCGTGATGTGTTTGAGGGCTTCGCCGTGTTTGTTGTTGTTATTGGCGGCGCGAGCTTTTGTTTCCAGGTCTTCGACTTGTTTGCGCGTTTCGTCGCTCATCTGCACGGAATTTTTCATCGTGCGATAACCGACAAACATGCGCAGAACCTGTCCGGCGTCCTGGGCAAACGCGGAACCGGACATCAGCGCCACAAATACCAGCGCCAACATTGAAAGACGAATCGAACCGAGTTTCATTGCCGTAGCTCCTTTTGCTGTGATGGGTTGGGTGCAGACGGCATCGTACTCTTGAAACTCTGTGGCGGGCAAATAGCGGAGGAGTCAGAGACTTTTTAGCGACCGGTCGAACCAAAACCACCTTCTGCGCGTTCGGTGTCGGCGAGTTCTTCAGTCCAGGTGTAATCGCACATTGCGGCGGATTCGATAATGAGTTGAGCGATGCGTTCTCCGGCTGCGAAGCTCACAGATTGCTGGCCAAGGTTGATGAGCGGCACTTTCAATTCGCCGCGATAATCGGCGTCAATCACTCCGGCCAAAACGTCAATCCCGTGTTTGACCGCCAGACCGGAACGCGGCGCGACGCGGCCATAAAAGCCCGGCGGAATTTCGGCGGCCAAGCCCGTCGGCACCAGCTTGCGTTCGCCGGGTTCGAGCGTGAAGGCTTCGACGCAACAAAGATCAGCGCCTGCGGCCAGTTGGCTGCCACGCGCAGGAAGTTGGGCAGCAGGGTGTAGTTTTTTGATTTTGATTGGAGGAAAAAGATTGGTGTCAGTCATGGTTCAGATTTCGTTGGAAACATTTGCTGCCACGCGCGGCAATGAATCGGGTAGTTTGATCGAAAATTCGCTGCCGACGCCGACTTCGCTGCTGACATAGGCTTCACCGCCGTGCGCGCGCGCCAGATGTTTGACGATGGCCAGGCCCAATCCCGTGCCGCCTGCTTCGCGCGAACGAGCGCGATCTACGCGATAAAACCGCTCGAACACGCGCGGCAAATGTTCAACCGGAATACCCGCGCCAGTGTCACGGACGCGAATGATTCGATGCTGGCCGTCTTCGGCTGTATCTGCGCAAACCGCGACGTTGCCGCCGGGATGATTGAACTTGATGGCGTTGTCCACCAGATTGATGACGATCTGTTCCAGCCGCCGCCGGTCGGCGGTAACGTAATAATCTTCAGCGATCAGATTGTCCAATCGAACGCCTTGTTGTGTGGCGCGCGGAGCCAGTCCGGCAAAAACGTCGTTGACGAATTGCCGCAAGGGCAATCGTTCGGGTGACAAACTAACGCTGCCGGATTCGATGGCGGAAAGTTCCGCCACATCATTGACCAGCGCTCGCATGCGTTCGGCGTTGCGATGAATGGTGTGCAAAAAACGGAGCGAATTGTCAGCGTCGTTCAATCCGCCGTCAATCAGTGTTTCGGTGTAGGCTGTGATTGCCGCCAGCGGAGTTCGCAGTTCGTGCGATACGTTCGACAGAAATTCCTGCCTCACGCGTTCCAATCGTTCCAGTTTGGTGATGTCAATGAAGGCGCTGACCACGCCGTCGGTTTCGTCGTCGCCGAGCCGCAGCGGCGCGGCGTGCATGCGCAGAATTCGTTTATCAGCGGAACCGGCAGACGCGCGAAGTTCCAGTCGTGTTTCCACACGGTCGCCGGTCGAAAGCACTGTGGACAGCGCGCGGTGAATTTGCGGATCGCGGCTCAGGTCAGTCAACCGAACGGCGGGTTTGGCTCCCAATCCAAACAGCGCGCGTGCGGCGTCGTTGATCAGCAGGACTTCTGAATTGCGACCGGTGATGACCAGGCCTTCGGCGACAGAGGCCAGAATCGAACGCAGCAGGGTTTCATCGCGTTCGGATTTGCCGAGTGTTTCGCGCAATCGTTGCGTGCTTTGTTCGCGTTCGGTCAGCAAATGGCTTTGCTGACGGTAGACGTAAAAGGCGATGACGACGGTAATGACGCCTACAATCACGGTGGAAACGACGTGCGACGTGACGACGTTCATCGTCGGAAACAAAATCGTCTTTACCGTTTCGTACAGTGCAAAGAAGACGACCATCGCAATCGTGGCGCGTATGATTTTTTTGCGTCGAGTGAGCATTGCGGAAAGTAGACAGTAGTCAGAAGACAGTAGATAAGTTGGAAGGCTTCAGTTTTCTTTGAGTCCTGAGGCCACAAGTTGATTCATGGCGAATTGCTCCATTGAAAGAGATGACGAAATGCAATAATGCTTCGGCTGAAATCTACTGTCTACCGTCTACTGCCTCCTGTCTACTTTCCGCCTTGAACCGATACCCAATGCCGATCACCGTTTCGATGCAGTTGCCGCACGCGCCTAGTTTTTTGCGCAAACCGCTGATGTGAACGTCCAGCGTTCGCGCTTCGCCGTAATACTCCAAACCCCAGACCTGATCCAGCAATTGTTCGCGCGGAACGACGCGGCCTTTGTTGCGCGACAGAATCGAAAGCAACGCAAATTCCTTGCGCGTGAGTTTGACCGGTTGTCCCTGGCTGAACACCGCGAAGTCGGAATAATCAATGCGCAGCATGCCGTCGTCGTAAGTTTTCGGCGCTTGCGCTTCAAAGCCGGATCGGCGCAATGCGGCGCGCACGCGCGCGACCAGTTCGCGCACGCTGAAGGGTTTGGTCATGTAATCGTCCGCGCCCAAATCCAGGCCGCGCACTTTGTCGCCTTCTTCGGTGCGAGCCGTCAACATGATGATCGGTGTTCGGCGCGTCATCTCTTCGGTGCGAAACCGTCGGCAGAGTTCATAACCATTCATGCCCGGCAAATTCAAATCCAGAATCAGCAAATCCGGCGCAAGCGAACTGCCGTCCGGGCGCCGTTCCTGCCCTTTGCCAAGCGCGATGTTCAATCCTTGTTCGCCGGTCAATGCCACTTGCGCTTGAAACGCGCCTTCGCGTTCCAGGTTGTAACGAATGCTTTCCGCAATGTCCGGGTCGTCTTCGATGATTAGGATGTAAGGCTTCATATTTTGAGTAGTCGGGAGTCGGGATTCGGGAGCCAAAAGACTACTGACTCCCGAATCCCGACTTCTCAACGGGCGTGTTTAATCACCATCGCTTCTTTCATATAAACAATCAGTTCGCAGATGTCTGTGACGTAATCGCCTATGCGTTCCAGATGTTTGGCGACCAGCAACAATCTCGCGGCTCTTCCGGCTGCTGCCGGATCGTTCGACATGCGATCCAGCAATTCGTGAAAGATGCGGTCGTAAAGCCGGTCAATATCGTCGTCGCGCGCAATCACCGCGCGAGCCGTGTCAGCATCCGCAGCGGCGAAAGCATCCAGCGACAACCGCAACATTTCGCACGCCAGCCAGCTCATTTTCGGCAGATCAAAATAAGGTTTCAGTTGCGGTTCGTCGTTCAGGTAAATCGCCGCGCGCGCAATGTTGCAGGCGTGATCGGCTATGCGTTCCAGAATCGGCGTGATTTTGATGGCCGTCACCACCAACCGCAGATCGTTCGCCGCCTGAGATTGCATCCCCAGCAAGCGAACGCACAGTTGATCGGCTTCCAGTTCCAGCGCATCCACGCGGTCGTCGTCGCGCAAAACCTGTTCGGCCAGTTCCGAATCGCGTTCGATCAACGCGCGCGTCGCTTCGTCAATGGCGCGTTCGACTTCGCCGCCCATCAACAACACGTGATCGCGCAATTCGTTGAGTGCAGATTCCGGCAATTCTTTCATGAAAACGTCCGTGTTGGCGCTGGATGATGCCAGCGATGGATTGGGTTCGACAAAAAGGAAATCTGCCATTTGCATCTTTGAAAGACAAGCTCAGCTTTTGTGACGTTGGGAATGTTTGAGGCGCGAAGTTTACTTGCGGGTGGTTAAGTTGAGTTCAGGGAAACGTGAAATCCATGTAAGGTTTGTCTTTGTGAGTTCGCGCTTGCCACAAACAGGGCGACTCACTAAGCTGCGCGCGATCAATTCGAGGGCACAATTTCACCACAAGGACAGGTTATGACTTATCTGCTGATTCTCATTGGGTATTCGGCGTTGATGATTGCGCTGGGCGTTTTCTGGTCGCGCAAAGTTCAAGCCTCGGGCGATTTTTTTGTCGCGGGTCGTGGTTTGAGCGCCGGATTGGTCTTTTCGACGTTGCTGGCTGCCAACATCGGAGCCGGTTCGACGGTCGGCGCAACGGGTTTGGGATATCGAGACGGTTTGTCCGCGTGGTGGTGGGTTGGTTCGGCGGGCATCGGCTCGTTGATTCTGGCTTTTACCGTCGGGCCAAAAATCTGGCGAGTGGCGCGCGACAACAATTTGTTCACTGTCGGCGATTATCTGGAATTCCGTTACGACCGCAGAGTTCGCGGATTGGTGGCGGCTTTGTTGTGGATCGGTTCGCTGACGATTCTGGCCGGGCAATTGATCGCCATCGCCTGGGTTTTGAACGTCACGGCAGGAGTCAGCAAACCCATTGGCTGTCTAATCGGAGCGGCTGTCGCCACCATGTATTTCGCTTCAGGCGGTTTGTTCGGCGCCGCGCGCGTCAACGCTTTGCAGTTGGCGGTCAAATTGGTCGGCTTCGGATTCGCGCTGGTTTATCTGCTGAAATTCAGCCAGCAGCAGTTTTATCCGCCTGCGGATTTCGCGGCGAAACAGGAAAGTTATCAGAGCTTCACCGGCATCGGCGCTTCGGGAATTTTGCGCTATCTGGCATTGCTGGTTCCGTCGTTCATCATTTCGCCTGGATTGCTGCAAAAGATTTTTGGCGCGCGCAACGAAAAAGCCGTTCGCACCGGAGTTGCGTTGAACGCCGTCTGCTTGCTGCTGTTCGCCGTCGTCCCCGCGCTGCTGGGAATGATCGCGTTTTATCATTTTCCGAATTTGCCGAACCGCGAATTGGCTTTGCCGACTTTGATGACCCAGGCCTTGCCGGTTTGGCTGGGCGGGTTGCTGCTTGGAGCGATTTTCGCCGCCGAAGTCAGCACGGCGGATGCGGTGCTGTTTATGCTCAGCACTTCGCTCAGCAAAGACCTCTACAAAACGTTCATCAATCCCGCAGCCGATGACAAACACCTGCTAAAAGTCGTCAAAATCACAGCGGTCATTTGCGGCGGACTCGGCGCGTTGCTGGCCATCGTTCTGCAAGATGTCATCTCGGCATTGACGATCTTTTACACCTTGTTGTCCTCGGCTCCGCTGCTGCCATTGATCGCAGGATTATATTCCAAGCGGATTTCGGCGCGTGCCGTGATTCCAGCCATGCTGGTTTCGGTCATTGGTACTTTCGCCATTGATTGGTTGACGGCAGGGAAGGGCTTCAGCGGAATTCCCTCGCTGGTATACGGCGTGGGAAGCGGTGCGGTGGTGATGGTTCTGCTGAGTCTTGTTGAACCAAAAAAATAGGCTCGCAACGTTTCCGCTGCGAGCCATCAAGTTTTCCGCCAGTACAAACTTTAGAAACTTACTGTTTGGCGACACTGCCAACCGGCCCCGCCAACACCAGCGTATATTTTTGGCCGCGCGGCGTAATCGTCGCGATGGAGCGCGTACCGTCCGCATTTTCCAAATACGTCATTTTGTCAGCATCCGCTTCGGTTGCATTCGCCTTTTTGGTGAACTGAGCCGTGACGATCTTCTTGCCAACTTTGATTTCGACCGTGCCTTGTTCGGATTCCGGAATGCTCAGCTTGTATTCGCCCTTTTTGATCAGTTCGTTGCCGACCTTGCCATCCAGGTAAAACGAAACCTTCTTTTCCACTTTGCCCTGAGCCGCAACCACCACGCTCAAAGCTGCTGCCATTGCCAACGCTAAAACCTTATTCGAAAAACGGTTAACCATAATTTGCTCCCTCCTAGTTGTTCCTGCTGTGTTTCCTGTCATTGAGGATTAACTGACCGGACGGTCAACATAGGCCTCAAAAAAATTCAGCCTGCTCAGGCCGCTTTTGCTAATTCAAGAGTTTGGCCACCGGTCAGGTAATCTAAAACGATTCGTTCACACCGGCGACGGTAATCGTCGAACGTTCCCTGAGATGAAAAGAACCACTGCATCATCATTCCGTCAATCAGCGCCCGCACCATAGAACTTGCGTCATCCAAATCCACCGGGCGAAAAATGCCCGTCTTCATTCCCAACTCGATAATTTCCCGGTCGTGACCGCAACAGCCTTCATAAAACCGTGCATTCAAATCGTGAAATCGGCGATTCCGGGTTCCAATGCTGATGAAATCGGAATACGCCAAAAAGAATTGGCGGCTTTCCTGCGCATTGCCGAACACCACGCCAATTACGGCTTTCATTTTGCCGACAGGGTCAGATGCGCTTGCGATGGCGTCGTGGATTCGTTCGTGAACCACTCCAATAATCCATTCCAGTGCGCCCAGAAACAAATCTTCCTTCGTCGCAAAATAATAGAGCGTTGAGCCTTTGCTGACTCCGGCGCGTTTGGCAATGTCCTGCAAGGTGACTGCCGAATAACCTTTTTCAGCTACTTCGTAATAAGTCGCCTTGATTAACTCTTGCCGACGCTGATCTTCATAATCCTGAACAAACTGTTTTGCTGCCATCTTAATTCACAGACTCTGCTTTTGTAGTGCTTTCAACTGCTTTTCAGCAATTGGCCGGTTGTATTTTGTCTTTTTCTTAGTTGACCGACCGGTCAGTTTTATACGCTCCGACCCAGAACTTGTCAACGGGGAATTTTGAAAAAGTTGAATCATTCGCCGCTGGTTGGTTTCCGAATCGTCCGCCCGGCCAGCGAGCCGTTGAATTTGCCGCCATCCACAGCCAGTTTGCCATTGACCAAAATGAAGCGCAGCCCTTCGGATGGCAATTCAGGCTGTTCATAGGTGGCTTTGTCGGCAATGGTTTTCGGGTCGAAGACGATGATGTCGGCAAAATATCCGGCAGCAAGTTTGCCGCGATCTTTCAGCCGGAAGGTTTCGGCGACCTGGGCGCTGCTGGCTTGGATCATGCGCTCCAGCGAAATGACTTTGCGGTTGAGGACGTATTCGCGAATCTTGCGCGGATACGTTCCCCATTTGCGCGGATGACCTCCGGAACCATCGCTGCCGGTCATGACCCACGGCTGTTTCATGAAGTTTTCAATGTCGGCTTCGGTCATGTTGAAGGAAGTCACGCCGGGGCTGGTGGTTCTCAAAATTTCCAGCGCGGTTTCGACGGGAGATTTGCCGCGCGCTTTGGCAATTTCGTCCAGGCGTTTGTTGTTGAGCGTGCGGTCGCTGCTGCGCAGCAACAAAGAGTTCGCCCCTCCGCGCCGTTTCAGGTTCTGTTCCATCTCAGCCATCAGCTTGGGGCGAATCGTAGGGTCGTCAATCCGCTTCAAAAATTCCTGACGACCTCCGGCTTCCGCCCAGCGTGGCAACAGCGAAGCTCCCAGGCCGGTGCCCGACGCGACATAGGGATATTGATTGGCAGTGGCGTTGATGCCTTCGGCGCGAGCGCGATTGATGAGGTCAATCGCTTTGCCACTTTGTCCCCAGACGTCAGCGCCCAGAGCTTTGATGTGCGAAAAGTGAACCGGAATCTTCGCTTCGCGGCCAATGCGCAAAACTTCCTGAATCGAACCGAGCAGGCCTATGGTGTAAGAGCTTTCGTCGCGTTGATGCGTGTCGTACACGCCGCCGTATTCCGCCGCGACTTTGGCCAGTTCAATGACTTCTTCGGTTTTGGCGTAACTGCCCGGCGCGTAATACAGCCCGGTGGAAAGCCCAATTGCGCCATCATTCATTCCTTGCCGAACGAGCCGCTTCATTTTCTCAAGCTGTTCTGCGGTCGGCGCAGCATCGCTCATTCCCATCACTGCGGAGCGAATGGCTCCGTGACCGACGAACGACGCGACGTTGGTTCCGATCTTTTGCGTGTCGAGTTGTTGCAAGGCTTTGCCAAGCGGGATTTTGCTGCGGCCATCGCTGCCGATGAAGACCGTCGTCACGCCTTGTGTCAGAAACGCCAGGTTGGCGTTTCGTTGAGCATTAAAGATGTCGTCGTCGGCGTGCGTGTGCGGATCAATGAAGCCGGGCGCGACGATCAAACCAGCGGCGTCAATCACTCGGTCGGATTGGATGCCAGCCGCTGCTGCGTCGCCGATGAAAGTGATGCGGTCGCCGGTGATGCCTACGTCGGCTTTTGTTGCTGCGGAACCGCTGCCATCAATCAGGCTGCCGCCACGAATCAGCGTGTCTACTTTCGCCGTTTTGGGCTTGGCGGTTTTCAGATGGCGCTCGAAGAAGTCGAACGACGCTTTGTAAATCTCCACCCAGTTTTTGTGCAGCAGAAAGTCGTGAACTTCGTCGGGGTAAACAATTGTTTCGTGCGGCACTTTCAATTCGCGCAGTCGCCTGACCAAATCCACCGTCTGCGAAAAGGCCACGTTGCGGTCGTCGTCTCCGTGAATGAACAGCACGGGCGATTTCCATTTTTCGACCGAAGCGACCGGCGAAGCTTCAAAAGCGATTTTCACTGCGTCGCGGTTGCCGTATTCGATCCAATTGGCGTTGGAAAGGCGCAACGACCAATCGTGGACTCCGTGCAAATCAACTCCGGCGGCAAACAAGTCCGAATTACGCGCCAAACCCAGCGCAGTCAAATACCCGCCGTAACTTCCGCCCCACAAACCAACCCGAGCCGGATCAATGTCCGCGCGCGAACGCAGGTACTGCGCTCCGGCGACGATGTCCTGGTATTCCGAAGCGCCGCGTCCGCCGCCGTTTTTGGCTTGGCGAAAAGCTCGACCATAACCGATGCCCAGGCGGTAATTGACCGACAACACGGCGTAGCCTTTGCTCGCCAAAAACTGATTGAAGCCGTAAGCGTTGTGGTAGTAGTACCGATTATGCCAACCCAAAAACATCTGCCGCATCGGGCCTCCGTGCATGAAAATTACGGCGGGCAATTTGTCCGAAGGCTTGGCGCCTTTCGGCAGAAAAAGCTGGCCGTGAATTTCCTGGCCGTCGGCGGCTTTGAAGATGACTTGTTGCGGAGTAACGAGTTTTGAGGAAGGGAAGTTTTTGGGTAAGACTTCACTCGCAAGCATTCGGCTATCGCCATTTAGCTTTTCAGCTTTGGCAGACTGCTCTTTTTCACCGACAACGTCTTTCCATTCGGTTGGAATTGGTTTTATCGGCATTATAAATGGCATCGCTGGCTGGTGTTCGTCTGAACCTAAATAAGCAAGAAACTTTCCGTCACCTGTGACAACGGGATTCCAGCAAATCTTATTGGCTGAGGTGAACGCAAATGCAGCCAAGCTTAGAGTCAGGCCTCGCCACAAAGCGCGTCGGTCAATATCAGTTCGATTGGACGAAAAGATGACTTCGCGGCGATCCGGTGAAAAAGTAACGTGTTCAATCTCGGAGTTGGCGGGAGTAATTGGCTGAATTGCTCTGCCATTGGCGTCAGTTGAATAAAGTCGGAGCCAACCATCCATCTCGGACGCAAAGACAATGTTTTCTCCATTTCCGTCACGTGTCCACTGCAGCAAATTCTCGCCCGCCATGCGCGGCGGAGCGTCTTCAGGGCGATTGCCGCTGCGCCAGATTTCTTTGGCGGTTCCAGTTGCTGCTTCGGCTACCCAAATTGTCCAGGGATCGGGCGCGTCTTGAATCAGCGCGCGTGGAGCATTGCCGCGAGCCGGTTGGCGAATGAAGGCGATGCGTTTGCCGTCCAACGACCAGCGCGGCGTGGAGTCTCGATCCACCGAAGGCGCGATGTACCGAATCGTTTGTTTCTCAAAATCGTAAACGCCGATGAAGCTGTGAGTGCCGCGCGAACTGTTGAATGCCAACTGCTTTCCGTCCGGCGACCATTGCGGCGTGAAATTCGATCCGCGCGCGGTGAACAGTTGATGCGGTTCGGAACCGTCCACAATTTCGACGATGTGAATCTGATTGTCTTTGCTGAAAACGACTCGGCGGTCAGTTGGCGAAACGACCGGCGAAGCGCCTACGGCCAATCGCATCAACCGGCCATCTTTGACCGAAACGGCGTGAATGGCTTGCGAAGTTCCTGCCGGATCGCTGGTCGGATTGGGAATGTCTCCGGCGGAATTGGCGCTGCCGCCGCGCACAAAAACGATCCATTCGCCGTCGTGCGTAAATTCCAGTTGAGTCAATTCCTGCCCTGTGTCTTCGTTGAACTGGGTCAATTGCCGAGCTTTGAAATCAGGCCCATCGGCCACCCATATATTGCGCTTGCCTTCGGAGTTGAACGCCCACGCGATGCGTTCGCCGGTTGGAGCGGCAATCAGTTCCGAAGGAAATGGCGAACTCATGACCTGCTCAATCGTGAAGCCGCCCTGTTGACCTGATGGTTGGCCTGATGACTGAGCTGCTGACCGGTTGAAATTCATCCACACAACGCTGCTCACCACAGCGACCGCGCACAACGAAACAAGGAGTCGTCTGATCTTCATGGCAATTGGTCTCGGAAAGTTGGAGTTGAGAATGTCCGGTTGCTGTCGCTTCCGGCGTAGATACGATTCGCGGCGAACGATAGTACAGTCCAGAGGTCGTGACAATGTTTAGCTGGCGGCAAAAAGTCGGCGCACGCGCTCCAAATCTTCGGGCGTGTCCACGCCAATCGAACGATGCGCGACGCGAACGACTTTGATCTTGTACCCGTGCTCCAGCGCGCGCAGTTGTTCCAGCAATTCCGTCTGTTCCAAGGGCGTCGAAGGCAATTTGGCGTAGGTCAGCAAAAACTCCCGACGATAAACATACATGCCGGTGTGTTTGGCGTAGCGGTTGAGTAATTCCGGTTCGGCTGTCAGCGCGGCTTCGATGGAGCCGTGCGTTTGCACCGCTGCGCGCGGGAAGGGAATCGGATTGCGCGAAAAATACAACGCAAAGCCCGTCGGATCGGTAACGACTTTGACGACATTCGGATTGAGCAAATCGGCAGCGGATTCAATCGGTTCGCTGGTCGTGCTCATGACGATGGAACGGTCAGCCAGCAGCGGAGCCAGCGCCGATTCAATCGTTGCCGGTTCGATCAGCGGTTCGTCACCTTGCACATTGACAATGATTTCGGCGTCGAGTTGGGCGGCAACTTCCGCCAAACGATCAGTGCCTGTCGAATGATCCGGCGAAGTCATCATCACTTCTTCGCCCGCAGCATTGACTGTGTCAAACACTCGCTGATCGTCGGTGGCGATGATGATTCTGTTGATGGCTGCAACCTGCCGCGCGCGTTCGGCTACGCGTACGACCATCGGTTTGCCGCTGATGTCCAGAATCGGTTTGCCCGGCAATCGCGTCGAAGCGTAGCGAGCGGGAATGATGGCGACAACTTTAGAGGTCATTCGTTTATCCGCCGAAACAATACAGCTTGCCATTTTGATCGCCAATGACGACGCGTCCGCTGGCAATTGCAGGCGAAGCCGACATCGCGCCGCCCGCGTTGAATTCCCAGAGCTTGGTTCCTTTGGCCAAATCCAGCACGTAAAAACGTCCGTCGTTCGATCCGACGTATACCTTGCCGCCCGCGATTGCCGGGGAAGATTCGACGCGCGCATTGGTGCGGAACGTCCAGAGAGCTTTGCCGGTCGCTGCGTTCAGGCAATGCACCATCTTGTCGCGTCCGCCGATGACAAGTTTGTTGTCAATCAATGCGCCTGACGAATAAAACGGAAATTGCCGCTGCGGATGCGTGTACATCCAGGCTTGTTTTTTCAATCGCAGATTCAAACTGACGACTTCGTTGTTGAAGTTGCCGAAGAAAAACGCCGTTCCATTCGTCACCGCCGACGAAGCCGTATTGCCTCCGGCGGGAACGCGCACGACTTCCGTGCCGTCAGCGATGCGAATGCCGTGAAAGATTTCGTCGCACCCCGCGAAATAAGCCACGCCATTCACAATCGAAGGCGTGCCGTGAACGTAATTGTCCGTTTTGAACCGCCAGACGGTTTTGCCGTCGCGCATCTGAAAGCAGTACAGGTAACCGTCGTAACTGCCGATCAGCACTTTGTCGCCGACAATCACCGGCGAGCATTTGATTTCCGAACCGGTCGGATAACTCCACACGCCTCTGCCGGTCTGGGCGTTGACGGCGTGAAAAACTCCCGCCTGATCGCCGACGAATACCATTCCGCCGCCGACGGCTGGCGATGATTCCAGGATCATGTCTTTGGTTTTGTATTTCCACTTCAGCTTGCCGCTCCACAAATCCACTGCCAGCAAATCGCCCAAGGCGCTACCGACATAGACCGTTCCATCGGCAATCGCCGCCGAAGATTCAATCGAAGCGTCCACGCCTTTGCCCGCTTCGAATGTCCAGAGCAGTTTCAAATTGTCCGGCACGGTCGTCGCGGCGACTCCGGTCAACTGATGATTGGCGCGAAACTGCGGCCAGGAATCGGCAGTCTGCGCGGTTGCGACGGTGTGTGGTTTGGAAATCAAAAGGCAAAAGACAAATATCAAAAGGCAAAAATAAAAAGATAAGTTCCGACCTTTTGACTTTTGACTTTTGACTTTTGACTTTTGATTTTCTGGATTAGTCATAAGCATTTTCATAAACCTCTATCGCTCCTTCTTTGCTCCAATCGCGCGGATTGAAGCTGCCTGTCCATTGTTTGGCGGCTTCTTCCGCCAAACGCGGCAGATCGTTTTTAGAAACTCCGGTTGATTTCAGATTGGCGGGCAGCCCACCCGCCGCGCGTAATTGTTCCAAACGTCGCGCCAGACTTTCAACCGCGTTGGTTTCAATGGCGGCGTCGCTGGCCAGTCCGACAATCGTCGCCAGTTCTTTGTATCGCGCTCCGACGACGTCTTTATTCCAGCGAACGACGTGCGGCAACATCAATCCGATGGCGACGCCGTGCGTCGTGCCGAAGTTTTTCGTCAGCGGATTGGCGCAACCGTGCGTTGCGCCGAGCATCGAATTTTCAATTGCCGTCCCGGCATAAAACGCGCCGAGCAACATGGCTCCTCGCGCTCCCAGATTGTTTGGATCGGCCAAAACCGTTTCGTAATTCGTCGCCAGCAATCGCCAGGCTTCGCGCGCGAACAGGTCGGAAACCGGATTACGCTTTTTGGTGACAAACGATTCAACGGCGTGCGAAATCGCGTCGTAGCCGGAAATAGCCGTCAATTCGGCAGGCATCGTCACGGTCAAACGCGGATCGAGCAGCGCGATTTTGAACGCGGCCTGTTTGTCGCCGCACGCCATTTTGACGTGCGTTTCGGCGTCGGAAATCAGCGCGTAACTCTGTCCGTCGCTGCCGGTTCCGGCGGTTGTCGGAATGCACAGCATGGGAAGCATCGGCTTGGCATCGGACTTTGAAGACAACTTGTCGTGTCCCCAATACTCTTGCATCGAACCGCCTCCGGCCAGCACAAAGCCAATGCCTTTGGCGCAATCCATAGAACTGCCGCCGCCGAGCGCGATGATCGAATCGGGTTGTGCCAGCTTAGCAAAAACGCAACCGGCTTCGACCATGGCTGTGTCAGGGTTTTCGCCGAAGTCGCCAAAATGGAAGACGCTGACGCCTGCCGCGCTCAGCCGCGTTGTCGCTTCGGCGACGTATCCGCAAGCAACCATTCCGGCATCAGCCACCAGCAACGAACTTTTGAATCCGAGTTCGCGCGCGATCTCTCCCAACCGGTCGAACATTCCCACACCAAAAACCACGCGCGTGCGCAGGTGAAAATCGAAAGACTCCATCGTGTTTACTTCTCGTTCAATCATCTGGCTAAGCGAAATCAATTTCGACGAAGCTCAGATTGATCGCAGCCGTTTGGCAGGCGAGCCGCAGGCAAGCGTGATATGCCACCAGCTTTTCGTCCGCCGCGACGGGCAAGGTGAAAAAGATGATTTGCGTAATGCCGTGTTGTTTGATCTGTTCGGCAACCTTGACGCTGTGCGCTTCGACTTCGTCGCCGACCAGCAGATGATCGTAATAAGGGATCGGATCGTTCGGTTTCAACAAGCCGTATTCGCCCGACAAAATGAAAAAACCTGTTCCGGCGCTTTCTGCTGCCGAATAAATTCGCCGGATTCGGTCGCTGCGGTATCGGTTGATAGCGGGCAGCGGATGTTCGTAAGTTTCTTTTTCCTTTGAGCAGTAGGTTGAAAATGCAGTCACGATAATCACTTCACTTTCCTCACAGCGAATTTCAAACCCGACCAGGTGGCGTCCACCGCGCAGACTTTGTAATCCACCAATCCATTCGCCAGCCCGGTTTCGCGCACTATGTTTTGCGTCAAATCGGTTTTCATTCTCCCCTCTTTTCTGGATGACTGTTTAGGCCAGATCAACCAGATGCCGCCGTTGCCGGCCAGTTCACGCATTTCGTTGATGCGGTCTTCCAGTTCAATGCGCATGCGCAAAAACCACAGAATCAGTTCTTCTTTGCCCGAAGCTTTCTTTGTGAACTTCACACCTTTGGGCAATTCGCCCAACGTCGTTTCAAAACCTTTCGGCGCGTTGACCAGCGCGACAGTCATGTTTTCCTTGATACCCAGCTTTTTCGGCAGCGGCGTGCCGGAATATCCGGCCAGATTCGATTCCGGTTTGACGGGATTCGCCGGTGGATCGGCGATGGCGGTTTTCAACGCGCTACGGATTTTGCTCCACGTCGTGTAAGTCGCATCCGGCAGGATGGTTTTCAGGCGTTCGACCTTTTCCTGTTCGCCTTCGACAAACACCAGCGGCACGGCGCGTGTGGCTTTGGCGCTGCGCAATCCTGTGCCGATTTCCATGCCGTGCGAAAACATGCGCGACAAATCAATCACGAACGCGGCGGGTGGATTGTTTTTGAGCGCCTTGAACCCTTCGCCATCGAATTTACTGTATTCGACTTCGTAGCCAGCGATTTTCAGCCTGGCGATTCGTTCGGCAGCTTCTTCGGCTTTCCAGTGAATCAAACGGACGCGCGTCATAAATCAGTTTTTCCACGGATATAACAGAAGCGGGATAACATTCGATGAAGAACGTTATCCCGCCAATTGCGATCAACTCGTTTTGTTTATTGACCTGCTTTTGGAGCTTTGGCGGTTTCGCCGCCGGTTCCAACCGCCAACGAGAAAATCTGGTTGCGGTTCATGATGATCAGCGCGCCATTGGCCGGAACCGGTGACGAATAAACCGAACTGCCCATGTTCATTTCGGCAATCAGTTTTTTCTCTTTGCCGTGGGCCAGAATGGCTACGTCGCCGTCTTCGTCGCCCAGATAAACCTTGCCGTCCACGACCAACGGCGAACCCCAGATGGCGGCAAACATATCGTGTTGCCACAATTCCTGTCCGGTCTTGGCATCAATGCAATGCAGGAATCCGCTGAAATCCGGGTAATACAGCAGTCCATCAGCCAGCGCCGGAGTTGAAATCGAGCGTCGAATTTTGTCGAAATGCCAGACCCGCCCGCTTTGCGTAATGTCGCCGCGTTTGGTGGCGTCAATGCAGTAAGCATGGCCAGTGCCTTCGCCGTGTTCCGGGTCCTGTCCGTTGGCGATGTAGATTTTGTTGTCGTAAATGATCGGCGTGGCGATGATTTCGTTGCGCGTTTTCGGCCAGACGCTTTCTTTGGGATTGGTGTCGAACGACCAGAGCAGCTTGCCGGTCAGGGCTTCATAGCTGCGCACCCAGCCGTCGCCTTCGCCGACCACGACTTGCACGACATCGCCGATTTTGCCGACCGCAGGCGAAGACCATTGGCCGTGCAGAATCTTGTCGTGAACGTTGTTCACTTCCCAGACCAGCTTGCCGTCTTTCTTGTTGATGGCGATCATCGAAGGCGCTTTGGGCGAAGGAATGTTGACATGGCTTTCATCCTGTCCGTTCGAGGTGCTGACGAAAATCAGATCGCCCCAGATCACCGGCGAAGAATTGGCCAGATTGTGCGGGTGCGCGCCGACTTCTTCGATCATGTCGAATTTCCAGACGATGTCGCCGTCTTTCTTGCCGGTGAATTTTTCGTCCTTGAACGGACCGTCGTTTTCGCCGTCCATGAAACCTTCTGTGTCGGCGCAAATCAGTTCCGCGCGGTTCGAGACGTAATACAGCCGGTCGCCTTCGATCAGCGGCGAAGACGCCACCCCCTGAAACGGCCAGTCGTTGACGCGTCCGGCGGATAGTTTTTCGTGCGTGATTTGCCACAGAAATTCGCCGGTCTTTTCGTCAAAGGCCATGACCACGCCACGGTCGTTGGGCTGTTTGGGATCACGCAAGCCTTCGTTGTTCGTGCCGACGAACACTTTTCCGCCCGCGACGGTCGGGTTGCCGTAACTTTGCGAACCGATGGCGGCAACCCATTTGACGTTGGTCTTTTTCGTCACGTCCCAAGTGGTTGGCAAACCTTTCATGTTCGAGACCATGTTGCGGTCGGGAGTTCCGCCCCACATCGGCCAATCGCCGTTGCCGGGATCGGATGCCAACGAATTTGAAACCGGCTGCCAAACCAGCACGCCCAACAAAGCCGCCAAAAATAGAAACGAGAATGATCTCAACATAACTGATTTCATAAAATCCTCTTTTCCCGCGTGTGCGGGGGTGATGATCGGCAACAATCACGACTCTTTGCCATGACTGCCGTTGCGATTTTCGCTGATGTAACGTTCAAGCACACCGATAAAGATGTCCAGTCGCTCCGAAACTTCTTTGACGCGCGTATCTGTCGCTCTTTGCGCCTGGATGACATCGGCGACAATGGCCATCAAACCAATCACCGCCTTGTCCGTTTTTTCTTGCTGCTCCTGAAACTTGTCCTGCCGTTCGGCGAGCTTGTCCTGCCGTTCGCCGACTTCATGCAGAGTGTTGACCACATCTTGCAGGGTGTAGGAAAAGCTTTCCTGCTGTTTCAGCAGAAAACCCATTTTCCGTTCCAGTTCTTCCTGAGTCATCGCGCGTCCTCAAGGCTATTTATTCGGCGTGACCTTGATGTTGTCGAAAAAGGCTTCATTTGCGCTGTCGGCGAAAATGCCAGCGCTTCCCATTCGATTGCCAATCGGGTCAGTCCATTCGATCAGCCAGTCGGCGGGTTCCGCTTCGCTGGTCGGCCAGACCTTGCCGCGCGCGCGGGTTTTACCGCCGGGCAGATTCTGCACTTCCAGTTTCACCGTGTACCAGGTGTCGGCTTTCCAGGCAAAAGGCTTGCTGAAACTGCGCTTCGGTTCGATCTGCCACGAACGCAATTCCACCTTTTGAATGTTGCCGAACAACACCAGTTCGTAACGTTGCGCAACCACGCCTACGTCGCCCATCTGGCGTCGGCGTTCGATGGCGCGCACCTCAGCCTGAACGGTGTAATTGGCGGTGTCAACCGCGCCGAACGGCGAGCGCGTGCGTTTGAAAATTCCATTGTCGGCTTTTTTGACCAGGAACTTGTTTCCGTCCACTTCGCGCACTGTGTATTTGATAGGCACGCCTCCGGCATTCAGCCAGTAGCTCGGAGCCTGATCCACTGCGACTTTGCTGAAATCTTCTGTGTACGGCAGCGCAGGAATGACGCGAACTCGCGAAATGCCGCTGACGCCAGCGACTGTGGCTTTGAGCGTGCCGCCTTGCAAGGCGCTGTCGGCGGAAGGCGTGAATTGATTGTTCGCCAGATTGCCCTTCAATCCCTCAAGTGACCATTGAGCATTGGTTTCTTCGCGGATGAATCGTCCGTGATCGTCAAACAGTCGAACTTTGAAGGTTTTCGTTTCGCCGGGTTTCATCACCAAATCCACCGGCACCACCTGCACGTGCGCGACCTGAGCGCCCGCGGGAGCGTTGTCAGGTTTTTCAACCACCGGCGGCAGGGCTGCGGTTTTCTTTTTGCCGATGGCGTAAACGTACTTGGTTGAGATGAAATAAATGCGTCCGCGCGAAACCGCCGCTCCGCCGATGATTTGTTCGTTGGCGGCGATGGCTTCGTCACCGGCTTCGGTTTTCAGCGATTCCTTGGTGATCGGTTCCAGTTCGTCTTTGTCCAGAACCTCGCAGCCAGTTGGACTCGGTTTCAAAATGTAAAAGGTTCCGTTTTCCGTTCCGACATATATTTTGCCGTCGGCCAGAACCGGCGACGCTTTCTGGATCGTTCCCAGATTCTTCTCCCAGACTTTTTTGCCGTCGGCTCGATTGAACGCGAGCAGGTTCGCTCCGGCGTCCACGAAGTAAATCAGGTTGCCGTCAATCAACGGCGAGGCCGGGCCGAGTTGATAATTGTAAATTGCGTATTTGATCTTGTCGGCGTTGGAGGTTTTGGTGATTGAGCCTTTGGCGCGCAGATCAATCGCAGCCAGATGTCCCATTTCGTTGACGTCCAGGTTTTCTTCCTGATGGCTGACGTAAGCGACGCCGTCTTTGATGACTACGCCCGGATTCACGCCGCGTTTGGACATGGGGTAATTCCAGACCGGTTCGCCTGTGGCGACTTTCACGGCGCTGACCGAACCGTCGCCACCGCCAGCGACCAGAACGCGAGTTCCGTCAATCGCGGTGACGACCGGCGTCGAATACGTCGTGTCATAAGGCCGTCCGCCCGGCGTGCTGACCCAGACTGTTTCGCCATTGATTTTGTCAAAGGCGTAATACCGATGGCGACGTGAAGCGATGTCGGCAAAACCGTCCGTGACGGTGCTGACTATGACCAGATTGCCCTCGACAATTGGCGAAACGGTGCGTCCGCCGTGCGTAGTCCAGGCGCCGAATTCATCGGTCAGCGAACGCTCCCACAACAACTTTCCGTCAAACGACAGCGCGACCAGTTCGTTACAGACTCCGAACGCATAGACATTGCCGGTGATGGGATCGCCCACCGGCGAAGACCATGCGGCGCGGCGCGGCGGCACGTCGCTGGAATAAACGTTGAATTTGTATTCCCAGATCAGCTTGCCGGTTTCAGCGTTCAGCGCCAGCACGCGCTCCTGGAAGGTCTCGCCTTCGCCGGAGGTGTTGAAAATGAAGACGCGGTTGTTCATCACAATCGGAGCTGATCGTCCGCCGTAAGGAGCTTTCCAGAGCAGATTGTCTCCGTCTTTCGACCATTTTTCCGGCAAGCCTTTTTCCAACGAGATGCCGTCTCGCGAAGGGCCGCGCCAATCCGCCCAATCGCTGCCAGATTTGGCGCGCGCAGGCGATTGCGCCGAACTGTCACTGTCGAAAACTGTAAACGTAAAAACGAATGCGGCAAAAAACACCAAGCGAAGCAATGTTGATTTCATAATGCGATCCTGTGAACGAAACCTTGTGAACGAGTTGAATGGAATTGCAGTCTCGCTCAGCAAAGACTGGTTTGATGCGGGTTTGGTTGCGGCGATTTTCCCGCCCTTGCCAAACCGCTCCAAGATTGTTGTTCGGGTTGAGTTTCTTGATCTTGTTGAAACGAAACTATAATTTGCCGACTGTCCATAGTTCAAGACGAGTTTCCCGAAACTCGGCGATGACGCACGGCGTTTTTGCCACTATCCAGACAGATCGCTGTGTAAAGACGCTGCTTGGAAACCAAAACAGTAAATTGGAAGACCGCCAAAAGACTGTTATGGTTTGCCATGAATTTTGCTTACATCTGGACGCAACAACTCTACAATTTGAAGCCGCTGTTATACGCTTTCGCCTGCTCGCAAGGTTCGGTTTGAAAAAGTCATCGCGGAATAAGTGAGGTAACAAGGACGCCGTGACAATTTATGTGGCTATGCGTCAGAAAGACGGCAGCGTCCACGAAGAGGCTTTTCGTTACAAACGAGTTGGTCAGTAATGCTCATTCGTCGCGCCAAGGTGGAAGAAGCGGCTTGCTTGACCGAAATTGCCATCGCAGCCAAACAGCATTGGGGCTACCCTGAAAGTTGGATCGAAGCTTGGCGCGAAGATTTGACGATTACGGCTGGCTTCATCGAATGCCACGAAGTTTTTGCCGCGACTGAAAATGACAAGCTGATTGGCTTTTATGCGCTGGTGACTTCCAACGGGTTGACCGAACTCGATCATTTGTGGGTTTTGCCGGAACGGATTGGCAAAGGCATTGGCCGCCAATTGCTGGTTCACGCAATTGAACGCGCTGCGTCAATCGGCGCGCAACGAATTGAAATCGTATCCGATCCCAACGCTGAAGGCTTTTATCGAAATGCCGGAGCGAAACCGATCGGTGAAGTCATTTCCTCCATCGAAGGGCAGCAACGACGGCTACCTCGATTGGCAATTGAAAATTTACGCACTGGAGACATTCCCAAATGAAACGACTGACTTTTGCATTGTTGATTGCCGCGTTGATAACGCTGGCTGCTGTCAAAACGACCAACCTTTCTTCGGTGGACGCCGCCGCAAGCTCGAACTGGGCGCAATGGCGCGGGCCGAATTCGCAAGGCATTTCGACCGATAAAAATCTGCCGATCGAATGGAGCGACACCAAAAACGTGTTGTGGAAAGCAGCGCTGCCCGGCAAAGGATTTTCGCAGCCGATCATTTGGGGAAATCGCATTTTCCTGACCACCGATGTCGAAGGAGGCCCGGCTCCAGAATCGCACAAACCGCCGAAACACATGCTGGGCGAAAAAGAGTTCACGCATTCCGAATGGGACGGCGTCAACCGGTTGCACACGTTCAAAACGCTTTGCCTGGATCGCGACAGCGGCAAAATCCTGTGGGAAAAGGTTTCGTATGAAGGCACGGTTTACGATTACCGCCACAAACGTGGCAATTACGCCGCGCCGACGCCCGTCACGGACGGAAAATACGTCATCACCTATTTCGGCTCCGAAGGCGTGTACTGTTACGACTTCAACGGCAAGCTGATCTGGAAAAACGACATCGGCGACATCAGCACCTTTGGTATGGGCGTGGGCACTTCGCCAGTGCTGCATGAAAATCTGGTCATCCTGTTGGCCGATCAAAGCCTGGGCAAACCGAAAGATTCGTTTATGGTCGCGCTCAACAAAAAGACCGGCAAGGAAGTCTGGCGCGTCGAACGTCCGATTCAGGGCAGTTGGGCAACGCCCGTCATCGTCAAAGTTGGCAATCGCACCGAGATGGTAACGAGCGGCAACGAATTTCTGATCTCTTACGATCCGGCCACCGGCAAGGAATTGTGGCGCGCGGGCGGTTTGAAAAGTCACGCCATCGCCACGCCGGTCATCGGCCACGGATTGGCGATTCTCTCTTCCGGCTATCCCAGCAAAGTCATCACCGCGATCAAACTCGGCGGTTCAGGAAATTTGGACAAGACGGACAACATCGCCTGGACGTACAACAAAGGCACGGCTTATGTACCTTCGCCGATTTTATACGGCGATTACGTTTACCTGATGAATGACCAGGGCGCGTTGACCTGTCTGGAAGCCAAAACCGGCAAAGTCGTTTATGAAGGCGGTCGCGTTCCGGTCAACGCCAAGTTTTACGGAGCTTCGCCGGTGGCGTTTGAAGACAAGATTCTGTTGACCAACGACGACGGCGAAACCTTCGTCATCAAGGCCGGGCCCAAACACGAAGTGCTGAGCACGAATTCCATCGGCGAACCTTCGCGGACTTCGATTGCCATCGCCGACGGCAAACTCTTCATTCGCGGAGACAAGCACCTGTTCTGCATTGGCAAGAAAGGATAAAAGCAATGACTTGGGATGAGGTAATCAACAATCCATTTTTGAAAGACTTGCCATTCAAGATCGAAACCAATGGATTCGGGCAAATCCTGATGAGTCCAGCGTCGAATCGGCACGGGATCATTCAGTCTGAGATTGATCGCAAGATTTACAATCTAAAGAAAAAAGGGACGACAATCACTGAATGCTCGATTCAAACTTCTGACGGGGTAAAAGTCGCTGATGTCGCTTGGGCTTCAGATGAGTTTATGGCTGAGTTCGGAGAAGTGACACCCTATCCCAAGGCTCCAGAGATTTGCGTGGAAGTGGTTTCGCCACGCAATACAAAGGCAGAAATTAAACACAAGGTTGAGCTTTACCTTGCCAAAGGTGCGTTGGAGGTCTGGGTCGTCAACAATGACAAAGAAATCTCGTACTTCACGCATGCCGGACAAATCGAAAAATCGAAGATCGTTCCTAAAATCAAACTGTAACGAGCACACTGCTTTCTGACCGTGAGCATCAATCCTGCGCTTAACCAACGACAGGAGTAACCAAATCAATGAATCGAAAACTAACACTGCTGTTTTCAGCTTTCACTTTGGGTTTGATTGCCTTTGCGGCATTCAAACCTGCAACCTCTGATGCTGCGCCGAACGCCAACTGGTCGGGTTGGCGCGGTTCGGAAGGCACGGGCATTTCCGCCGAAACCAATCTGCCGACCGAATGGAGCGCCGACAAAAACATCAAATGGAAATCGGCCTTGCCTGGACGCGGGCATAGCTCGCCGATTGTCTGGGGCAACCAAATCTTCTTGACCACAGACATCGAAGGCGACGTGGTTCCCGGCGCGAAAGCCGTCAAGCACATGATCGAAGGCCAGGAATTTCTTCATCCCGATTCGATCGGCGCCGACCGCAACCACACCTTCAAAGTGATGAGCGTTGATCGCAACACCGGAAAAATCCTGTGGGAACAAACCGCCTACACCGGCACGGTGTATGACGGACGCCATCGCAAAGGCAGTTACGCCGCGCCGACTATGGTCACAGACGGCCAGTTTGTTTACGCCTGGTTCGGCGGCGAAGGCGACGGACTATATTGCTACGATTTCAAAGGCAAGCTGATCTGGAAAACTCCAATTGCCAAAATCGCCAGCGTCGGCATGGGGCCGAGCACTTCGCCTGTGCTGGCCGATGGCGTCATCGTGTTGCAATGCGACGAAGACGAAGGCAAAAAATCCTTCATCGCTGGCGTTGACAAAAAGACCGGCAAGGAACTGTGGCGCACGCCGCGACCCGTACAAGCCGGTTGGTCAACTCCGCTGGTGGTCAAAACCGCCAAAGGGACTGAAGTCGTGGCCAGCGGATTTGAATGGATCATTTCCTACGAACCGAAAACCGGCAAAGAATTGTGGCGCGTGAAAAGTTTTCAGAGCAACGCGCTGCCTACGCCGCTGACTGGATTCGGCATGGTTTATGTCTATTCGGGTTATCCGACGAAAAAGACCTTCGCCATCAAGTTGGGCGGTTCCGGTGATGTCACGGAAACGAATCTGGCCTGGAGTTACGACAAGGGCACGGCCTACATCCCGTCTTCGATTTTGTATGGCGACAACATCTACCTGATGACCGACCGAGGTATTCTGACCTGTCTGGATGCCAAAACCGGCAAGTTGATTTACGAAGGCGGGCGCATACCTGTACCCGCGACTTTTACGGCTTCGCCGGTGGCGTTTGACGGAAAGATTTTGCTGACCAGCGAAGACGGTGACACCTATGTCATCAAAGCCGGGCCGAAATACGAAATTCTGGCGACGAATTCCGTTGGCGAGCCGGTCTATGCTTCGCCAGCGATTTCAGACGGCATGATTTTCATTCGTGGTGAAAAGAATCTGTACTGCATCAGCAGCAAAAAATAGGAGGACAAACATGAAAACCAAACATCTGTTGATTGGCGTTGTCCTGTTGTTGGGCTTGCTGAGCGTAGCGGTTGCGGTTCAAAAACCGAATTTCAGCGGCAAATGGGAACTGGACAAAATAAAAAGCTTCAGCACTCCCGCCGGATTGGAACAATGGGCAACCATCACGCAAACGGGCGACCAGATCAAATTCGACACCAAGCTGAAAACCACGCGCGGCGGCGAACAGGCAGTGGTGGAAACCTACACGCTGGATGGCAAGGACGTGGAGTTCAAACCGCCCGCTCCGCCCAATGCCACGGGCAAGCGGGCAGCTTACTGGTTGCCCAATGGACGCGGAATTCTGATCAAGGACGAAACGATTGTGGATGGCAAAGTAGTCAGCACCACAACCCGGAAATGGACGATGGCTGCTGACGGCAAGTCTTTTACCGTGGATTACTTCATGGACAACGCGAATGGCTCGTTTGAGTCCAAGCGTATTTTCAATAAAGTCGAGTAGTGAGTCGCAAAGACCTTGAATGCCGACGGGGCAGTGAGCAGCATCGCTGCCCCAAATCTTTTTTGCTCCAGATTCAACTGGTGAACTTTCTTATGAAACAAAAACTTCAATGCTGTTTCTCGCTCGCAGTGGTCTGTCTGGCTGGCAGCCTGACTTGCTTGGCGCAAACCGCAAACTGGCCACAATTTCGCGGACCGAATGGCAGTGGCATTTCCACGGAAAAGAACCTGCCGAATGAGTGGAGCGCCGAGAAAAACATTCAGTGGAAAACGCCATTGCCGGGGCGCGGACATTCTTCGCCGGTGGTGTGGGGAAACAAGGTTTTTCTGACGACGGACATCGAAGGCGACATTGTTCCAGGCGCCAAAGCCGTCGAACACGTTCGCAGCGGCAAGGTTTGGGTGCATCCCGACGCCACGTCAGGCAATCGCAAACACACGCTGAAAGTGCTGTGTCTGGATCGTAACAACGGAAAGATTCTCTGGGAAAAAATCGCTTACGAAGGCACGGTTTATGACGACCGCCATCGAAAGAATACCTATGCTTCCGGCACGCCGGTCACTGACGGCAGATACGTGTTTGCCTTCTTTGAAGCCGAAGGGCTGTATTGTTACGACTTCAACGGCAAGCTGATCTGGAAAACCTCGGTCGGCAAAATCAGCAAAGTCGGCATGGGGCCGGGGACTTCGCCTGTGCTGTACAAAGACCTCATCATCCTGCAATGCGATTTGGAAGACGGCGGCAAAGATTTGTCGTTCATCTCGGCTGTAGACAAACGCACCGGCAAAGAAGTCTGGCGCGTCAAACGCGATCATCGAAAGACGCACGCGACGCCCTTGATCGTCCGCGCCGGAAACCGAGACGAGTTGATTACGAACGGTTGGGAAACTGTTGTCGCTTACGATCCGGCTACCGGAAAAGAGTTGTGGAGTTGCGAAGGCGTCAAAGGTTGGGGCATTCCCAGCCCTGTGGCGAACAGCGAAATGGTCTTTCTGGCGGCGGGGTATCCCAATAAACGCGCGATGGGAATCAAGCTCGGCGGTTTGGAAAACATAACCGGTACACAAAAACCGGTCTGGAGTTACGACAAAGGTACTGCTTATGTCGCTTCTCCGATTTTATATGGCGAGTATTTATACCTCATCAGCGACAAAGGCATTTTGACCTGCATCGAAGCCAAGACCGGCAAAATCATCTACGAAGGCGGCAGAGTTCCCATTCCGGCCAGCTTCAGCGCCTCGCCCGTGGCCTTTGACGGCAAGCTGTTTCTGACCAGCGAAGACGGCGACACCTTCGTCATCAAAGCCGGACCGCAGCATGAAGTGCTGGGCACGAATTCGCTGGACGAACCTGTGCTGGCTTCTCCGGCCATTGCCGCTGGCAAGATTTTCATTCGCGGCGAAAAGCATCTGTACTGCATTGGGAACGCTGGCAGCAAATAACTCGCAAAAGGAGAGAGTTGGATGGGAGCGCAGGAATTCAATCTCAACAAGCTACGTGTGGTGCTGGAACGAACGCCGTCGGTGTTGACTGCCTGGTTGAGCGATTTGCCGGATGAGTTCATCCGCGCGACGGAAGGCGAAGGAACCTGGTCGCCTTATGACGTTATAGGGCATTTGATTCACGGCGAGCGCGCAGATTGGATTCCACGAGCGCGCCACATTTTGGCTGGCGAAACGCGACCTTTCGATCCGTTTGACCGCGAGGCTCAGTTTGCGGAAAGCGCAGGCGCGTCGTTGGCGCAATTGCTGGAAGAATTCGCCGTGCTTCGGCGGGAAAGCCTGACGGCGTTGGACGAATTCCATTTGACGGAAGACGACCTGAATCGCACAGGCCAGCATCCGGCATTCGGAACAGTGACGCTGGCGCAATTGCTGGCAACATGGATGGTTCACGATCTCGATCATCTGGTGCAGATCGCCCGAACCATCGCCAAAACGCAAAGCGTGAATGTCGGGCCGTGGAGCGCTTACTTATCCGTGCTGCGCGATCGGCAATGAAGTATTTCCAGAAGCTACTGCATCGGATGGCATCTGGAAGTTAGCTTAGCAACGCCTTCAACATGTGACCATGAACGTCGGTCAGCCGCCGATTCGTTCCGTTGTGGTAATAGGTCAGGCGTTCATGATCCAGCCCCAACAGGTGCAGCACGGTCGCGTAAAAGTCATACACGGTGGCCACGTTTTCCACTGCTCGACGCCCAAAGTCATCCGTCGCGCCGTAACTCATCCCGCCTTTGACGCCCGCGCCCATCATCCACAATGTAAATCCATCGGGATTGTGATCGCGTCCGGCGGAACCTTCCTGATGCGTAGGCATGCGACCAAATTCCGTTGTCCACAACACCAACACGTCTTTCAGCATGCCGCGTTGTTTCAAATCGGTCAGCAAAGCTGCGGTCGGCTGATCGAAGATCGGGCAGTGGCGTTCGTAATCGGTTTTCAGCGTGCGGTGCGCGTCCCAATTCAACAATCCATCAATCGAACTGGCGCGCGAAGCGCAATACAAACTGACGTAACGCACGCCGCGTTCCAGCAATCGGCGCGACAGCAAACAGTTTCGGGCATACGCGGCTTTCAGCGGATTGGCGTCGCCGGTCGCATACAGCTTGTGAACGTGCTGTGGTTCTTTCGACAAGTCTGTGACTTCCGGCGCAGCCAGTTGCATTCGCGCGGCCAGTTCATAAGCGGACATTCTTGCTCGCAATTCGCCTTCGCCCGGATGTTGCGCGGCGTGATTGGAATTCAGCGTATTCAAAAAATCACGCGTGGCGGTTTCTTCGTCGGCGGAAATGTCCGCAGGGCGATTCAGGTTCCGCAGCGGTTGATGCGCGGCCAGCATGACGGCTTGATGTTGCGCGGGCAAAAATCCATTTGACCAGTTTGCTTTGCCGTTGGGCGGTTCGCCGCGCACGTCCGTCATCGCCACAAACGTCGGCAGGTTGTCATTCAAACTGCCGAGCGCGTAACTGGCCCAGGCTCCGGCGGAAGGGAAGCCTTCACGCACAAAGCCCGTGTTCATAAACACCGTCGCCGGGCCGTGAGTGTTGCTGCGCGAAGTCATCGAATGAATGAAGGCAATGTCGTCCGCGTGTTTGGCAATGTGAGGCAACAGCGTCGTCAACATCTTGCCGCTTTGCCCGGCGGGCGCAAACGGCCAGGGCGATTTCATCAACGGGCCGTTTTTGCCTTGAAAGGTGACTTCGCGTTCCGCGCCAGGCAACGGCGTGCCATGAAACTTTTCCAGCGCGGGTTTGTAGTCCCACAAATCAATGTGCGAAGCCGCGCCGGGACAGAAAATGTGCAAGACCTGTTTGGCCTTGGGCGCGTGATGCTGGATGCGTTGCGCCAGAGCGTCACGGCTGAGCAAATCGGTCAGCGCTACGCCCGCAATGCCTGTGGCGGCGTGTTCCATAAACAGGCGTCGAGTCAGAGCAATGGATTTGTCTTTGTTCATGGCGCAACCTCAGTTCAGGTAAAGCAATTCGTTGGCGTTCAATATCGCACGGCAGAAAGCTCGCCAGCCGTGCGAAGCGATTAATTTCAATGCCGCTTGTTGTTCTTCGGCGGTTGGCTGTCGTTGAAACGTCAACGCAAACGCACGGCGCACTTGTCCGGCTTGATCGGCTGGCGCTTCGCGTTTGGCGCGTTCGGCCAGCGCGTCGCTCATATCCAGCGTGAAGCGGTGATTGAGCAGCGTCAGTGCCTGCAACGGCGAAGTCGTGCTGGTGCGGCTGGGCGCGGAATAGGCGCTGTCCGGCAAATCAAAATCCGTCAGTCCGTCCAGCAACGAAGCGCGCGCATTTTGGTGATACACCGCGCGGCGATACGTTTCTGGTCCGTGTTGATCCAGCGGCCAATATGTGGCGACGTTGTCTTGCAAGTACCGATAGAGTCGGAAACCCGGCCCGCCCATTTTCAAATCCAGTTTGCCAGTGATGGCCAGAATGGAATCGCGGATTTCTTCGGCGCTCAATCGTCGCGCAGGGAAGCGCCACAGCAGCCGCGCGCTGGCATCCAGTTTGGCGGGGTCTTCGCGCGTATCGCTGCTTTGCCGGTAGGTTTGCGACAACAGAATTTCGCGATGCAGCGGTTTCAATCGCCAGTCGAGTTGCTGCAAGCGCCGCGCAAGCCAGTCCAGCAATTCCGGATGCGAAGGTCTGCCGCCCAGATAGCCGAAATCGCTGGGCGTATCCACGATGCCGGTTCCGAAATGGTAATGCCAGACACGATTGGCCAGCACGCGCGCCGTCAGCGGGTTTTCGTCGCTGACAATCCAATTTGCCAGCGACAAACGGCGTTCGGCATCGGGCGCATCGGCACTCAACGCGTAAGGTTTGGTTATTTGATCGAGCACAGCCAGACTGGCGGGAACGATGTCCGCGCCACGCCGCAACGGATCGCCGCCTTTGTGAACGTAAGTGGTTTCTTTCGGCTGATCGAATTTGCCCGCCCACACCATCGGTAACGGCGGAATGGCGTTGATCTGTTGATTGAGCTGCGCGAGTTCTGCATCCAGCGTTTGCAACCGAAGCTTTTCGTCTTTGCTGGTAACTTCGGGCGAAAAGCGCGCAACGGTGTGGGCTTCGTTAAATGGTTTGCGGTCGCGCGAATCGGCGACGAGTCGCCACTGTTTGCCGTCAGTTGAAATCAACACCTGATATTCGGTGACAAACGGGCCAATTCCTGCGCCGGGATTATCCGGCGCAGCCGTGCGGTCTTGCGAAAAGACAATGCGTTCGATGGTTTCGGTTTGCGGAAAGGTCAGCGTCAATTCCGGCGGATTGCCTACGAACCAGCGTTCGCCGAATTTGCCGTCATTGACCAAATCCACGCCGTAAGTCGCGGCTCCTGCGTCTTCGGCGCGCGCCGAAGTTGCGCCTTCGGCTTTGGTTCCGTAACTGGCCAGCGCGACGTTCTGATTTGCCGTCCACGCTTCAAATTCGTCTATGCGCGCGTTTCTGCCGGATTGCGGGCGGTCGGAATTTGCCAGCGCTTTGAATTTCAGATACCGCGCGCTGACCGGTGCGAAGCGGTGTTCGTTGAAATGCCGAGTCACAGCGGGCAGCGGATAAGTGGCGTGTTCGGCTGCGCGTTGCAAGGCTCGCGCAGCGATGGATTTTTCCAGCGCGTCTTTTTCCTTCGTCAGTTCGGCGCGCCGCGTTTCCAGCGGCCCGGCTTTTCCGGCATACGCCTTTCGCTGGTCGTCACTGGCCAACACGCGCTCGCCGTGCGTGACGCCTTCAAAGGCGGCGCGCAGCCGGTAATAGTCTTCGGTTGGAATCGGATCGAATTTGTGATGATGACAGCGCGCGCAATTCACCGTCAGGCCTAGAAAAGTGTTGCTGGTGGCGGCGACAAGATCGTCCAGCGTGTTGGCGCGAATGATTTTCGCCTGCGCTGCGTCTTGGTTGCCAACATCGTCGTAAGGGCCGCACACCAGAAAAGCCGTGCCGACTTCAACGTCAGGATTGCCTTTTCCAACCACGTCGCCCGCCAGTTGTTCGACGAAGAATTGATTGAATGGTTTGTCTTCGTTGAAGCTGCGAATCACGTAATCGCGGTACGGCCACAGATTGTTAATCAGCACATTGCGCTCAAAGCCGTTGCTTTCGCCGAATCGAACCACGTCCAGCCAATGCCTGCCCCACTGCTCGCCGTAACGCGGACTGGCCAACAAACGGTCAACCAATTTTTCATAAGCCTTTGGATCGGAGTCTTTGATGAAGGATTCGACTTCTTCGGGCGAAGGCGGCAAACCTGTCAGGTCGTAAGTCACGCGACGAATCAACGAGCGGCGGTCGGCCTGCGGATTTGGCTTCAATCCGCGTTCGGCCAGCTTGGCGAAAATGAATCGGTCAATTGGCGAAGCTGCCCAATCGGTTGGAAGATTTGTTGGTGAAGGCGGCGTAACGTTGGCCAAAGGTTGCAACGACCACCACGAAGCTTTGTCGGCGCGTTTGGCTTCGCCGGTTGGAGCCTTTTCTGTTTCCGGCCATTCCGCGCCAGCGTCAATCCAGGCTCGGAGCAAAGCGATGTCACGCGTGGTCAGCGGAGCGCCTTTTGATGGCATGCGTTCGGCGGGATCGTTGCTGATTACGCGGCGAATCAATTCGCTTTCAGAGCTTTTGCCGGGAACGATTACAGAGCCTTTCATCGCGCCGA
The DNA here is from genome assembly GCA_964470555.1 of uncultured Heliomicrobium sp. Taxonomy (GTDB): domain Bacteria; phylum Acidobacteriota; class Blastocatellia; order RBC074; family RBC074; genus RBC074. The sequence continues at coordinate 29,171 of CAYYDG010000039.1, read as the reverse complement.
CTTTGGTGTCCAGTCGTAATCCGGCTTGTTGTTTTTCCGGCCCATGGCATCCGACACAGCGGGCATGCAGCAACGGGCGAATGTCACGCTCGAAATTCACTGAGCCAGATTGTTGTGCTGCGGCCTGACCAAATTGCGAACGCAGCAAGAAACAACCGGCGACAAACACGACCAGACAAACCAACTTCGTCAGACGCGAACCAGCGTGGCGCATTTTGCTCTCCTGATTTTATCGTTGAGTAAAACGAGAAATCGTCTTTCGCCGAAACTATACCATCAATCATTTTTCTGGCCGATGTTGCCGATGCTGGTAAAAGAAAAAGCCCGGTGCGGTCTGAAGAAACCGCTCCGGGCTTTGTGTGGTTATGGGGATGAAAGCCGCGGCGAGCCGCCGCTTCCAAAATCAATAAATCAGCTTCACGCCAAATTGAATTCGTCGCGGGCTTTCCGCCGACAACACGCGGCCAAACGACGGCGAACCGACGAAATTATCCGGCAAGCCAAAGTTCGGATGATTGAACAGGTTGAAAAACTCCGCGCGGAATTGCACGTTGACGCTTTCCTTGATCGCAGTGTTTTTGACCAGCGAAAAGTTCACGTTCTGATACCCGTCGCCGTCCACTATGTTGCGGCCAGAGTTGCCGAAATTGCCGAACGTCGGAACGGCAAACGCTGCCGTGTTGAACCAACGCTCGACGCTCGGATTATCCAGCCGAACCTGGCCAGTCAGGTTCGGGCGGTCATTGCCCAAAAATCCCAGATTGGAAATGCCCGTGTTGCTGTTGTCGAATTCCGGCAGCAACGCAACGGTGAAGGGACGCCCGGTTTGCAGCGTAATCACACCGAAAGTTTGCCAACCCGCGAGCAACGCTTTCGCCGCGCCTTTCTGGTTTTTGCCGAACGGCAGTTCGTACGAATAACTCAGCGAAAAGCGATGCCGCACGTCAAAGCCCGAACGTCCGCGTTCAGCAGCCATGTTGAAACTGTTCTGTGGATAGTTCGGGTCGCCCGTGCTGGAAAAAATTCCCGAAGCGTTATCAATGGATTTGCCGAAGGTATACGCGCCGAGCAGCGACAAACCGGCGGTCAATCGTTGCTGCAATCGCGCTTGCAAGCTGTGGTAATTCGACGCGGCGCTGCTTTCCTGTTGAGTGATTTCGCCGAACAGTGGATTGCGCGGCAGGTTCGGTTGCAGCGTGCTGGCCGCTGGTTGATTGATGTCGCGCGAAGCCAGCAGTTTGGTTCCTTTCGATCCGACATAAGCCACTTCGGCGACGGTGTTGCTGCCGAGTTGGTGCTGCACGCTCAGATTCCAGTGCTGCGTGTACGACGTTCGCAAATTGCGATCAAACGAAAACGCAGATGGCGGAGTCTGGCTTGGCGTGTTGAACGGAAACGGATTGAACAGCGTCAGCGGCGCTTGTTGCGATTGGAAGTAAAAGCGGAAATCGAAATACGGCGCGTTGAAATACAGCCCTTCGCCCGGAGCCAACGGCGATTGATCGAAGTACACGCCATAACCGGTGCGGACGACCGTCTTGCTGGCTTTGCCCAACGACCACGCCAATCCGACACGCGGGGCAAAGTTGTTTTTGTCGCTGTCGTAACCGGCGCGCGGAATTCCGTTGGTGCCGACTTTGACCAGCTTGCCGGTCGCCGGATCGTAAATGTTCGCGCGGTCGTCGGCGTCCACCGCTGGCGAATTGAATTCGTACCGCAGCCCGGCGGACAGTGTCAGGTTCGGCGTAATGCGATAGCTGTCGTTGACGAACAGGTTGTAACTTTCCGTTCGCAGATGCTGGTGGTTATCCAATCGCGCTCCGCCTGTCACCAACGGCAAACCGAAGAGCAAGTTCGCCAGCGGATTGCCGGTGATGAACGGAAACACCGTCGGCTGGCCGTTGGGCAGCACGAATGACACCTGTCCGGGGAAGGTCATCAACCCGCGCGATTGCACATCGCGGAAAGCGTTTTGTTGTGCGTAACGAAAATCGAAGCCGAATTTCAGCAGGTGATGGCCCTTGATGTAACTGGCCGTGTCCAAAAACTGAAAGACATTCGTCGCCGAATCCTGCGGATTGTTGTATTCGTGGCCGAGCGGCGAATAACCCGTCACGCGAATGAAGCTCAATCCGAAATCACGCGAATTCAATGACAATTCCGGCAGACCGACTTGCTGGTTGACGCTGCGTCCGGCGTTTTCGATCTGGACTTGATTGGCCACGCGGCTGAACGCGATGCGCGCGTCGTTGACGAAACGCGGCGAAAAAACGTGGCTTTCGTTGAGCATCAGGTTTTGGCCGCGACGGTAAACCGTGTTGCCGTAACCGGGAACGAACACCTGAGTCACGCCGGAATATGGTTCAAACAATTCGCGGTCGGCAAAGCTGTACCGTGCAACAACGGAAGAAAATTCGTTGAAACGATGATCCACGCGAACGTCGAATGAATCGTTGCGGTCGCGCTGTTCGGGCGAAGCCACGAAATTCTGTCCCGCCACGTTGCGATTCGGCAGCGGATACAACGCGGCGATTTTCAACCCGATGGGATTCAACGCTTGTTGCGGAATCACTCCGCCGGGGAACTGATTGGCCGTACCGGGAATCAGCGGCCAGAACTGTTGAGGCAGTTGCGAAAAATCGCCGACGCGTTCACGCGCTGTCGGCACGTTGGCCAATCGCGTGATGCCTTCGCGCAGTCGAGTGCCTTCATAATCGCCGAAAAAGAACGTACGGTCTTTGATGATGGGACCGCCAACACTGAAGCCGAATTGATTGCGGCGATACGTCGGATCAGGCTGGTCAGCAGGCGCGAAGTAGTTGCGCGCGTCCAACGCCTGATTTCGCAAAAATTCGTAAGCCGTGCCGTGAAAACTGTTCGAGCCGGATTTCAGCGCGACGCTGATTTGCGCTCCGGCGCTGCGCCCCAGCGAAGCGTCGTACACGCTGGAAATGACGGCGAATTCGCCGATGGCGTCCACCGGAGGTTTGACGCCGAACGTATTCAGCTTCGGATCCACGTTGTACACGCCGTCCAGCAAAAAGTTGTTGGCGTCTTCGCGCTGGCCGTTGATGGTGAACGCGAAATCTCCGCGCACGGAACCCGCCGAACCTTGCGCGGATGGAGTCGTTCCCGGAGCCAGCAAGGCCAATTCCAGGAAGTTGCGTCCGTCGAGCGGCAAGCCGGTGACTTGTTTGTTGTCAATCACGGCGCCAAGCGAAGCATTTTCGTTGTTGAGAACTTGAGTCCAGATTGGACCGTCATCAACGATTTCAATTCCACTTACCCGTAACGTAACGTTAAAGCGAAGTTCCTGGTTGACATTCAACTGAACAGATTCGGCAAATTTGCCAAACCCAGATTGCTCCACCTGAAGTTGGTAGGTTCCTGGCTGCAAAAGTAAAAATGCGTAATCACCGGTTTGATTGGTGGTGGCGTTTTGGACTTTATTGGTTTCTGTATTGGTCAATTTCAGTTTCGCGCCCGCGATGACCGCTCCGTTGGGGTCAGTGACTGTTCCGCGAATCGAGCCGCGATAATTTTGCGCTGACGCAACACTGGTCAGGCACAACAAACTGAAAACTACTCCGAAAACAAATCTTGCTTTCACTGATAACCTTTCTATCTGTGTTGGTGGAGATGTGATTCTGATTGAAGTCAAACAAACGAACTCGCGCCCGGCCAGGTTCAATCAGAGATTTGGAATTCATTCCATTTGAACTACTCAAGACGGCCAAACCGGCGCTGCTGTTTCGATTATCTTCATGACAATTTTGTCTGCTGCTGCTTGGCCGAAGCCTTGATCAACGTTTTCAGTGCGGCGCTTTTCAGTTGTCTGGCTTCGGTGACGGTGACGTGACGCATCTTTTTGCCTTCGCCGGTCAACAAGCCTTTCGGATCGTCCAATTCCGTGCCGTTCATAAAGTAAAGGTTGACGTGTTTTTTGTGCGGGCCGATGGCAATGAACTGTCCGCCCATCGTGCCGTTCAGGCTGTAACGTACAACTCGCCAACCGAAATAAATCTTTTCCTCGGCTTTGGGAATGAGTTTGACAATCAGGGCGCGGGCTTCAATGGCAAGCTCACGAATGGGATCGTCGTAGTTGTTCAACAACAAATCAAAGTCTTCGGGCATAACTCCTCTGGTCGGCTTGAACGCCTGTTGGGCAACGGGTTTGATTGTTTCTGTGGTTTTTTAAGGCGGGGGAGTCTCCCATTGAAGCTGGCAAGATTGCAAGTCGCAAAAAATCAGAGTACCGTCTGCGCCGCTCGAAATCGCATTCAACCAACCCATCAACAGGAGATCATCGAATGAATCCTTCACCATCGCCGGAATTGTTATTCACCACGGTCAACGCCTATCAACGAACGGCTGTAATCAAAGCCGCCATCGAATTGGAACTGTTCACCGCCATCGGCGAAGGCAACACGACTGCTGCGGCAATTGCGGCGCGCTGCCAAAGCAGCGAACGCGGCTCGCGCATTCTTTGCGACACGCTGGTCATCAACGGCTTTTTGACCAAACAAGCCGGGCAATACGCATTAACGCCGGATTCGGCGCTTTTTCTGGATCAACGATCTCCCGCGTATCTGGGCGGAGTGATAGAGTTCCTGCTCGATCCTATGATGGTCGCCGGGTTGAGCGACGTCGCTGGCGCAGTTCGCAAAGGCGGAACCACGATCAGCGCCGAAGGAACTGTTTCGCCTGAAAATCCCGTGTGGGTGAAATTCGCCCGCGCCATGATGCCTATGATGATGCCGTCGGCTCAGGCGATGGCGCAATTGATCCGGGTGGATGCTGACCGCAAGATTCGTGTGCTGGACGTTGCTGCGGGACACGGCATTTTTGGCATTGCCTTCGCTCAGGCGAATCCGAACGTCGAAGTGACGGCGCTGGATTGGAAGCCTGTGCTGGCTGTCGCGTCGGAAAACGCCGCGAAGTTTGGCGTTGCGGATCGTCACCATTTGTTGCCCGGCAGCGCTTTTGACGTGGAGTTCGGCGGCGATTACGACCTGATTTTGCTGACCAACTTTCTGCATCATTTCGATGTGCCGACCAATGAAACCTTGCTGAAGAAAGTCCACGGCGCGTTGGCAGAAGGCGGGCGGGCGTTGACGCTGGAATTCGTTCCTGACGAGGATCGCGTTTCGCCTCCGATGATGGCTTCATTCGCCTTGATGATGTTGTGTTCCACCGCCGCCGGAGACGCATACACCTTCGCCGAATATGAACGAATGTTCGCCAATGCAGGGTTTTCTCAAAGTGAATTGCATGAATTGCCGCCGACTCAGCGGCTGATTGTCTCGCACAAATGAGAGTGCAGATGTAGCGATGGTGGGATTGTGGGATTGATAGATAGAGCAGAACCCGCTCATGCCTTTTGCCTCTTCACCACGTCTTCTTTTCCCGCCGTCCCTCTATCTCTCATTCCCTTTCTGGGCTGAGATGTACTCATTGAAAATCACGTCGCCGTAATCGTGATATTTGCCTGCGTCGAAACTCTTCACGAACCCAGTCATCAATTGCATCAGCGTCGTCGAAATGTGCCCGGGCACAGCCGCCGGATGCGAATATCGCATGTTGAACACCGCGCGAATGAACAGGCTTTTGTCCGTCAACGGCAATCGTTTGACGTTTTTGGCAAAGGCTTCGAACGAAGACCCGTCGAACAAATACTGTTCGACGTTCGAAAGGTAATAGGCCGAAACGGTCAGATCGTGTTTGCGCAGGTAATCGCCAATGCTGTTGAGCGCCTTTGACCCGCCGAAATCTCCGACCACGGGAATGATCAGATTTTTGCGATGCAGATCGCGCACGAAGTTGTAATCATCCGCCACCGCCAGAAAATGGCCGAGCTTGCCGTTCAAATCCGGCTGCAAGATCAGTTCGCGCAGCGAAGGAAAATACGCGCCCCAGCCACCGCCACCGTCCAGGCGAAACGCGATTTCCAAACCTTCGGCGCGAAAGTTTTTGTAGACGTATTCCAAACTGGCGCGGTCGTCTTTGCTGAGCGGAAACTGGAATTCGGTTTCGATGGTTTTGATGATCTCCGCTAGATTCGCCGTATACGCGGCATCGGTCGCGGCGATTTTGCCGAAGAACGTCAGCAAGTCTTCAATCGAAGCGTCGGCCTTGAGAATTGTCAGCTTCGGCGCAGCGGGTTTGTCCTTCTCGTTTTCGGCAGGTTTGTCGCTTGGCAAAGGTTTGCAGAGCAAGCGAGACAGAAACTCCGCGCGCGTCGGCGAGTGATGAAAAATCGCCTTGTACATCAAATGCTGGATGATGGCCTGGCGGCGAATGTCTATCAGGAAAGCGATGCGCGGACGAACCTTGGCGATGTAAGTGAAATTCTGTTCCGGCCCAACGCCGATGTACGCTCCGCCGGTTGTTCCCATCTGTTTGAGCTTGTCCACGATGTGCAGGTACGACGTTTCGTTCGACGAAAAATTGTCCGAAAGAAAATATCCGCCGTCTTCCGACATCTCGCGGCTCAGTTTGGAGAACTCGGCGGCGGAAAGACTTTCCGGCAGATTGGCCGTCGGTGTGGCAGCCGGTTTCGGTTGAACAGGCGCGGGCTGTTGACCAAAGGTCAGAATGGACGCTACAGCAATCAACGCTGTGACCACGAACAGGCGCAGCAAGCGTTGGTTGATAAAACCAGATTGGCGGAATGTTGTGTGATTCATTGAGCTTGCAGCCTCAGTTCGGGGTGCTCGCGGCGAATCATAAGCAGTTCGCGCAACGCCAGGTTGACGGATTCGGCGTCTGGAAAAGCGGCGGCCACATCCGGTTCCAGCCGGACAAAGTTTCGCCAGTATTCGATTCCGCGTGCGTGGTCAGATTCCCGGAGCGCTGCGAAATCGTATTCAGGTCGCAGTTCATCTTCCGGATCAAAATCGTCGTCATCAAGAATTTGGTAGTTATGTTGCATTATGTTGCATCGCCGTTTCGCCGCTCGTTTACCGAACAATGCCAAGCTGAAAGCAGAGCGCAGCAATAATTTCTTCTTGAAGCACGGCAGAGTTGAGTTTTCCGTAAATCCGCGTCAGACGCTGTTTATCAAGCGTTCTGACTTGATAACTCAAAACCAGCGAGTCCGAAGTCAGCCCCGCAGTTCCCGCTGGCAGTAACGCTTCATTCGGATAAACGCGCCTGCCGGGTTTGCGGGAAGTGATGGGCAGAATGTTCACCACTGGCAGAGTATCGTTGAGCGCGGTTTCGCTGATGACCAAAACAGGCCGTGTCTTGCCCTGTTCCGAACCAACTACTGGATCAAGATTGGCCTGCCAGACACTCCATCGTTCAATACTCATCGCGCAATTACCTCTGCGTCAACGTGCTGAAAATCTTCTGCCACTTCACGCAGATCGGCCAGGAATAAAGGATCACTCATCGCTTCGCGCATCGCGGCCAATTTGGTTTCTGCCGGTTCAACCAAGACTACGGAAACCTTTTCGCCCTCGATCAGGTTCAGTTGCCGAAGTGGACGTAGAATCCCGTTTTCATAAACTGCTTCGATTGTTGTGTTCATTGATTGCCTCCGTGTTTGCGCCGCAAGGGTAAAGAAAATCAGCGCCGAGAGCAAAACGAAGACCAGCGCCAAATCAAAAAATAAATTCGACCGCTTCGCGGTGAGGATTGAGGCGTCTTTTCAGCAAGGCGTCCGTTGGGGGGCTGGTGCTAACGCACCTGCGCGAAGCGCGCACCGCCCCAAGACAGTGGTCAGGAAGAAGGGGGACGACTACACAACACCCGAAAACCGAAATTGTCGTCGCGGATGGCCGGACGATTGTTGACACGAAAGACGGCGCGCGCGAGCAAAGGATTGTTGAGCCACGAGCCGCCCCGCAGGACGCGAGTGTTTTCATTTGCCGGACCTTGCGGATTGACCGCTTCACCTTTTTTGCTCAACTCAGCGTAATAGTTTGCGTCGTACCAATCCTGACACCATTCCCAAACGTTGCCGTGCATATCGTAAAGGCCCCAGTTGTTTGGCTTCTTTTCTCCGACCGGATGAGTTTTGCTGCCGGAGTTTTCGTTGTACCAGGCGTAATCCTTCAGCAAAGCTTCATCGTCACCGAAACAATACTTTCCCGTCGAACCGGCCAGACAGGCATATTCCCATTCGGCTTCGGTCGGCAAGCGATATTCTTTGCCGGTCTTTTCTGACAGTTTCAAGCAGAACCTCGTTGCGTCATTCCACGAAACATTCTCGACCGGCAGATTGTTGCCTTTGAAGTGCGAGGGATTCTCTCCCCTCACAGCTTGCCACTGCTGTTGAGTCACTTGAAACTTGCCAATGTAGAAAGGCGAAAGCGTCACTCTATGAACTGGCTTGGTGTTGGTGAAATCTTCCGAACCCATCAGAAACGATCCGCCAGGGATAGCGATCATTTCCAGCTTGACGCCGTTGCCCAGGTCTTCGACAAAGTTTTCGTGGCGAAGCTGCGGCTTGGGCGGTTCAAGGATGAGTGATGGCGGAGCAGGTTTGCGTTCCACTTCGACGACTTCATCCCGGCGATTGATCGGCGGCAATTCGATGATTCGCCCGATTTTAGGTTTGACGGCTCTGGGCATTCCGGCCAGATGGCGATACAGGTTTTCGGAGCTTTGAGTGACGCTCGGGTTTTGATCGTCCAGCGTTTCGATGTTGATCTGGTGGCGATGCGTAGGTTGCAGCAGCGCGGGGATGTGTTCGTGGTCATCGGCGGAAAACACGACGGGGATGAACTTGGCCGCTTTGTCCTGTTGGCGTTGGTACAGTTCCGTGGTGATGATGCCGCCTTCCCAGCCTACGCCGGTGGATTTGGTTTCGCGCCCTTCAAAGCGGCGGCAATAGACCTCAGTGCAAATCACCAACACGAAGTCAGCTTCTTTGATGCGGCTCTGCATCCAGGTATGCCAATTCGCCGGAGCCAGTTCGTATTGGTCAATGTGGCAATCAAAACCCCAGGCGCACAACGCATCGGACAATCGCAACACACGCGCGGCGTGCTCCGCCGAATCGTGGCTGTAGCTGATGAAAATTTTGGGCGGATTCTGCTGGTTCGACATAACGCGGAGTATAAAACGCGATTTGCGGCAAGCAAAGATTTTCGCCAGCCTTTTATAAGGCTTTTTCAAAGTCCCAGTTTCCGGCCATAAACGGTTTCGAGTGGTTCGGATGGTTCGCAGTTTGTAGCGCAACCTCGCCAAGGTTGCGCCGGTTCTCAAGTAGATTGATTGAGGAGCAGCGCAACCTTGGCGAGGTTGCGCTACCGCTTTTGGCGATTTCACAAATTGGTAGAGAGCCATTTCTATAAACAGGCCGCCTCTGGCGCTAATTTCCAAACAGACTCTAGGAAATCAACGACAGCCGAAACCCTGTCGCTTCTTCGTATTGTTCACACACATCGGCCAACTCTTCCGGCGAAGGCGGCGCGGCGATTTTGGCTTCGACCACGCCTTTGTCGAGATGAACGCTGGGTTGTTTCAGCAATCGCCATTCGGCGGGAATCAGCCGTTTGGCGATTTCCACCAGATCGAACGTGTTCACTCCGGGACGGATTTTCAGGCGATGGCCTGTGGCATTGGCCATTGCCTGAATCGTGCGCGTTTGTCGCAAGCCGATTTCCGGCGTCAGGAATTTCAGTTCCAGGTAATCGCCGCGCTCATCGGTTTTCAATTTGACGCGCGATACTTGCCAGGTTTCCAGCGCGAAGCTGAAGGCTTCTTCGATCATCGTGGCGGAACGTTTTTCGTGCAGAGGGCGATACGTCGTGGTTGGCGTGAATTCCAGTTTGTCGGCTTCCAGGTTTCTGGGAGCGCTCGGCGCGGGTTGTTCGATGGCCGGTGTTTCCAATGGCTTTTCCGAATTCGCTTCCAAAGCCGGAGCGGGCATTTGCAATCGCAAACGAAAGCCAGTGCGTTCGTGAAACGCCGTCATCGCTGCGTTGGCTGTGGCCGTGGCAATCGCGTTTTCCAGCTTGATGGCGACTTCTTTGGTCAGCAAATGAACGGCGGGCGCTTTCAATCGTTGAATGTCGGGCGGCAACAGTTCCAGCGCGACTTCGGTCAAACGAGCTTGATGTGGTTTGTCGTTGACTGTGAACGTCCAACCGGTTCCGGCGACGATGGCTTCGCATTCGGCGCGATATCGGTCGCGGGCTACGTCTGGGAATTCAAACATCAGCCGCAAAGTGTGCGACGCAATGTCGTAACCTTTGTGATAAAGCCCCGCTTCGGCGGGCATCATCGTCTCCACGCGCGTTTGAATGGTTTGTTGCGAAGCGAATTGCAACGCCTCTTTCGGTTCTTCTTTTTCGTCTGGAATCACCAACCGATAACGATGCGGACGCGCTTTGGGACGCCGAAAATCTTCGCTGTCATCCAGCAAACGCATCAATTCCACATACTGCTCTTCGTCCCAACCGTGTTCGCCGTACCACAAATTCAACAGATCGGTTTCGCTGAAGAGTTTGCCTTCTTCGCCGCGTTCGCGCAGTTGAGCGGCAAGTGTTTGGAAGTTGGCGGCGGTCAGCGCTTCGCCCATTCCGATTGCGGCCCTGGCTTCGGATTGCGAATTGCGGATTGCGGATTTAGAGACTAACCGGCTGGCTCCGAAATTGAGCGTGCCGCCGGTTTGCGGCAAATGAATTGGGCGGTAGCGCGTGCCTTGCCGGCGCAGCAGATCGCGCAAGGCTTCGCGTGCGTTGCCGTCGCCGTGAACCAGCACGATTTCGCGCGGATTGATGGCTTCGATCAAGCCGGAAATTTCGTTGCAATCGGCATGAGCGGAAAGCGAATACTTGGCGACGGAGCATTTCACGTCCAGCGTTTTTCCGGCAATGGTCAGTTCGCGGGTTTCGGCTTCGGCCAGTTGCAGCAATTGGCGACCGGGTGATTCTTCGTCCTGATAACCCGTGATGGCTATGCCGTTGCGTTCATCGCCGACCAGATGCGGCGCGTAAAACGCCGATGCTCCGCCGGTCAGCATTCCCGAACTGGCGATGATGACGCAAGGCTGGCCCGCCAACACCTTTTCGCGTTCGGCGGGCGAAGCGACCGGGCGGATTTCGTCCACCACGTTGAAAAAAGGATTGCCGTGTTTTTCGATCAGCCGCCGCGCATAAGGCGTTTGATGCGCGGGGAATTGCGAATAGACGCCGCAAACCGTCTTGACCATCCCGTCAATCCAGACCGGAAAGCTGCCGAGTTTTTTGCTGCGAAATTGTTTGAGCAGCATGAGCATCACTTCCTGAGCGCGTCCGATGGCGAAGGCTGGAATCAACAGCTTGCCGCGCGATTCGATGACGCCCGCAACCATTTCGATCAAACGTTGTTCTTCCAGTTCGCGCGGCGAATGCAGCCGGTCGCCGTAGGTTGATTCGATCACCAGCACGTCGGGTTTGAATCCTGCGGGAGGCAACATGCCCGGAACGGTCAATTGATCGCCGACGGCTATGTCGCCGGAAAAGAGGACGCGGATGGAACGACCTTGCTCCGTGCCTTCGATGCCGACAGAGGCTGCGCCCAGAATGTGCCCGGCGGGAAACCACGTCGCCGTCACGCCGTCACGCCCAAGTTCCAACGGCGAACCGAAGGGAACCGGCGTTATTTTTTCGAGCAGGCTTTCGACTGCGGCGGGCGAATAAAGCGGCAATTCCTGTTCGCTTTCGGCTTTCGACCGCATGATGTTGATCGAATCGCGCAGCAACACTTCAACCAGTCCGCGTGTGGCCGCCGTCGTGTAAATCGGCACGGCGGGGAAATGCTGATGCAGCACGGGCAAAGCTCCGCTGTGATCCATGTGCGCGTGAGTCAGCAGCACGGCATCAAGTTGTCCGGCATGTGTTTTTTGAATTGCGGCCAGGTCAGGCAAGCGGTTGTCGCCGCTCATGCGCATTCCGCAATCCACCAGAATGCGCGCTGAACCGATTTCGACAATGGCGCTGCTGGCTCCGATTTCGTCGCCACCGCCCAGGAAGGTGATGTTCATAATTGTGTCAACGACGTTTCAGATAGTATTTTGACCATTGCCAGATTCAGCGATTTGAAACCATCGTCATTGGTTAGGAATGAGTCGCATTGTTTGCGAAGAGCGATTGCCAATTGAATGGCATCTGGCAGTTTCAGCTTGGATGTCGGTCGTAACTGCGCAGCGTCCTCGAGAATATTTCGGAACTTACTCTTCCCATTGGTCACGCTCCGCACGCAAAAAATTGTCAGCTTCAGCCGCAGTCGCAAATGCTCCTTTGCCTGATCCAAAGAGTGCCGCGTAATTGGTCCTAACTTTGTTTGCTGGTGAGACTGCGGGGGTAGCTTGTTTTTGCTCCAACAACTCCGCGGCTTGCTTGATGAGCTTTACAAGGTCATTGGGGGGCAAAAGCTTGACCTGGTTGACGATGAGTTCCAATTGACTGGCCGACATAATCTTCACCTCTATGAGTTTGCAAAAAATCAGATGTCTTCAGGCTCAAGCTGATTTTATAACTGCGACACCGTTAATTGCCAGTTTAGAGCCGATAGCGTTGTTTCTGTTCCGGCCTGGCCGGTTCAACATCAATGTTGGGCAAGCGCAGGCTGACATCGGCGCTGGCGTCCCATGGCAAATGCTCTCCGCGCATGAGTTTGGGATAAGCGGCGGCGGCGATCATCGCGGCGTTGTCAGTGGTGTAAATCGGCGAAGGGATGTAAGCGGGAATCTTCAATTCGTCGGCCAGCTTTTGAACTGCCGCGCGGAGTTCGCTGTTGCAGGCGACGCCTCCGGCCAGCAGGATCGTGCGCGGTTGGAAACGCTCAGCGGCTTTGCGCAGGCTGCGGACTAAGGCTCGAACGACTGCGTTTTGAAAGCAGGCGCAGAGGTCGAGAATTTGTTGGCCGGGATTGGTCAGGTCACTGACGGGGCCAATCTGGTTTTCTCGGACGTACCGCAGCACGGCGGTTTTCAATCCGCTGAAGGAAAAATCCAGGCTCAACCCGCTGCCGTCCTTTTCCTTGATTTCAGCCAGCGGAAAGATGATCGCGCGTTTGTTGCCTTGCGCGGCCAGCCGGTCAATGACCGGGCCGCCGGGATACCCCAAGCCAATCAGCTTGGAAACTTTGTCGAAGGCTTCGCCTGCTGCGTCATCGCGCGTTCGGGCGACCAGTTTGTATTTTTCCGGTTCGGGAATGAGGAACAGATTGGTGTGGCCTCCGCTGACGACCAGCGCCAGCGCGGGATATTCGGGCGGCGGAAATTCAAAGGCGGTTGAATACACATGGCCTTCGATGTGATTGACGCCGACGATGGGTTTACCCGTGGCGAAGGCGACGGCTTTGGCGAAGTTCAATCCGACCAGCAGCGAACCAACCAGGCCGGGACCTTGCGTGACGGCTAGGCCGTCGAGTTCGGCGTAAGTCACTCCGGCTTTTTTCAGAGCTTCGTCAACGACGCCTTCGATCTTTTCCAGATGTTCGCGCGAAGCCAGTTCGGGAACTACGCCGCCGTAGTGTTTGTGCGTGGCGATTTGCGAATAAATGACGTTGGACAGCACACGCGCGCCGTCGGCCCCACAGTGTTTGATGACAGCGGCGGCGGTTTCGTCACAGGAGCTTTCGATTCCTAAAATGAGCATCTGGAATTTATCGGGGCAGGTCATCAACCCAATTGGCCAACAGTTGAGGCGGTAACAGATCGGCAAAATGTTTCAGGTTGCGAGTCACGACAACGTGGTTTTCGGTTAGCGCCATAGCCGCAATCATCATGTCGGCGTAACGTTTCCGAGAACCATGTTTCTTTTGCATTTGCGCCAGCATTGTCGCGCTTTGCTGGTTATTTGAAACTTATGCAGAATCTGCCAGGTTTCCACCAGTAAAGAATGCGCATATACAGCTTTGTCCGGCTGCGCTTTCAACGCGAATTCAGACCTTCCACGCATCGCTTCAGCAACCACGACTGTTGGAAGCGCCACTTCCGATAAGTCAACGCGCTGTAAATTAGCCAGTAACGCTTGCTGACCGTTTACTTAATGCGTCAGGACATTGGTATCCAGCAAATACACCAATCACCTCTCAACCCATTTATTGGCGTTGTCTGTCAAGTTCCTGAAAGAAATCTCCCCAGTCGGGATCATTCGGATGCGAGCCGAAGCCCGGCCAATCTTGTTGGGCGCTTTTCTTGATCTGGCCATTTTGCGAACCGTTCGATGGCGCTTCGATCTGTAAAGCTTCAAAGCTCGGAGTGGCGGCCAGAGTGGTTTTAATTCGTTCCAGCACGGCTTCGCGCGTCGGCGCTTCAGCGGTGCAGTTGGGCAGAACAGGAACAGTGGCTTGCCACTGTCCTGACTCTGTTCTGCTGATGAAAACGGTGTAGTGCATAACGAATTCCTCGCTTTCGGGCTTGATGGCCGCGCCAGTGTAACACAGCGTTTCAGGAAGAACTGCCAGCGGCTGTCGCAGCCGGTTGGCGACGAATGACGACTACGGTCGCGTCATCTTTGATCGGGTCGAAGCCCGGTTGGCCGCAATCGAACACTCGATGGCAGAGCGTGGTGACTTCGCCGCCGCTGAATCTTTCGGCCATTGCTTCGATTTCGGCGATGCCTTGTTCGCGGTTGTCAGAAAGTTTGGCGAAAGCGCCGTCTGTGTACATCAGCAACAAATCGCGCGCCGGGAAGGGAACCACGGATTCGACAATCTTCGCTTCGGCGGTTTTGCCAAGAGCTTCGCAAGTCACGGGCAATTGTTTGCGTCCGGCGGTTTGCGCGCCTTGAGGTTTGTTCAGATGCACCATCGGCAAATGGCCGGCGTTGACGTAATGCAATTGGTCGCCTCGCCATTGCGCCAGCACGCAAGTGAATAAACGATGTTTTTCGCAAAGCTCGGCGCTCAATTCTTCCAGTATTTTCGGCAAGTCAGGAGCGTCGGCGTGACGGCTGACAATTTTCGACAGAGATTTATGAAGTTCACTAACGGCGGCCAGCGCTTCGAACTTCTTTCCGCTGGCAATGGAAAGATCGCCCAACACGACCAACGGGCCATGCGCAGTGTCAAAAATCTGGTAATAATCGCCTCCGGTTTCAGTTCCGGCTCCGTGTTTGGACGAAGCCCAAATCGCAGACAAGTCCATCAGCGGCGGCGGCATGAACAATTGATGCACGTGTTCAGTCATTTCGGATTCACGCTGTTTGAAGCCCAGATCGAAGGCGTCCTGCAAGGCGTTTTTGGCGACGCTGACCATCAGGTCTTTGGGTTTGTGCGATCCCACGGCAAAAACAAACGCGGTGACTGCCAGCAACGACAACCTGAACCACGGTGGACTGCCGCCCCAATACGAAAGCCCCGCGTATCCGATCAACGCATACAAAGACGCCTGAACGACCAGCGTTGTCCGATACCGCGTTGCTGCAACGGCCAGAATTGGAAAGTAGCAGAGAAAAATTCCTGCGCCGATTTTGGGAAACAAACCTTGCTGAACGAACGCGGCCAGTCCCAGATGGACGATGGTCAAATCAAAGAATGTGGTTTTGGTGGCCAGAGAGAAAGAAGCGTCGCGTTTGGTCAACGCGCTGACGATGAACATCGTCACCAGCCACAATCCGGCAAACGCCAGATAGATAGTCCGGGCTTTCGAGTGATGATTCCACATCCAGTAAGCGGCGACGAATGAAGTCAGAGCCAGCCACAAACGGACTTTCGTCGCCCAGCTTTCGGCGACGCGCACGTGTTCGGCCAGGGCGGTTTCGACTTTGTTCGGCAGACTGTCTTGCAGTTGTTTCAAAAGTAAAGACATAAATCGGGGTCCTTTTCGAGATCGGTTTTTTGTTTGATTGTTTTAGAAGACGGCGTGAACAAGGCGCATAAAATACTTCAGGTCATCGGAAACGGTCAAAACCCAGGTTCCCATCGCTCCCAGCGTGCGGGATTAACCGAAGCCGCGAGCCGCAGGCATCGCGCACCCAGGTTTTGATTTCCGAAAGTTCGATTGTTAGACTCCCGTCTCAACCTAGGAACAGATTCACAAAGCAAGGAGAACGTTCCGTTCTGATGCAAGCACTCATTCTGGCAGGCGGCGAAGGAACGCGCCTGAGACCGCTGACCATTTACACTCCCAAACCAGTAGTTCCAATCGTCAATCGCCCCTTTCTGTATTACCAAATTGATCTGCTGAAACGCGCGGGAATCGAGGAAATAACATTGTCGTTGTCGTACAAACCCGACAAGATCGAAGGCATTTTCGGCAACGGCGAAGGTTACGGAGTGAAGATTCATTACACGGTCGAATCGTCTCCGCTGGGAACCGCCGGGGCGTACAAGAACGCCGAAGAGCATTTATCGCAAACAGCCGTGGTCTTTAATGGCGACGTTTTGACCGATATAGACATCGCCAAAGTCGTCGCTTATCACCGCGAACGTAATGCGGCGGCGACCATAGTCCTGACTCCGGTCGAAAATCCTTCGGCGTATGGTCTGGTCGAGATCGAAACCGATGGTCGCGTGCGCCGTTTTCTGGAAAAACCCAAGCCGGAAGAAATCACCTGCAATACCATCAACGCCGGAATTTACGTGCTGGAACCGCACATCCTGAATTACATTCCCAAAGACGAAAAATTCTCCTTCGAATACCAGCTTTTCCCGGCGCTGTTGCAAAATAACGAACCGTTTTTTGCCTATACGATGTCGGATTATTGGTTGGACATCGGCACGCCACAGCGGTATTTGCAGGCCAACGACGATCTGCTCAATGGGCGCATTCATTCCTTTGAGGTCGAACGCATTCCGGTGACAACCGCCGGCACGGCTAACCTGTCGGCAGACGCCGAACCCGCCAAAGTGGATTCGGTTTCGGTTATTGATCCGAGTTGTTCGCTCAAGCCCGGAGTAGAAATCATCAATTCCGTCTTGGGCGCAAACTGTGTCATCGAAGAGCGCGCCAAAATCGAAAACTGCGTCTTGCTGGCTGGAGCGCGCATTGGCAAGGCGTCGGAAGTTCGCAATTCGATCATAGGCAAAAGCGCCATCATCGGACGCAACTCCAAAATTGACGGCGTGACTTTGGGCGACAAATCTTCGTTGACGGATTATTCAATCGTTTAACCTGGGAGCGCAGGCGTCTCGCCTGCTAAGGACAATGGCAATTATCAAATTCGGAACTGACGGCTGGCGCGCGCGCATCGCAGAAGATTTCACCTTTGCGAACGTCGAAATCGTGACGCAAGCCTTGATTGATTACCTGAAAACACAAAACCCCGGCGGCAAGCTGTCGGTGTTGGTTGGTTACGACCGGCGATTCGCTTCGGATTTGTTTGCGCAACGTTCGGCGGAAGTCTTCGCGGGAAACGGTGTCGCGGTGGATTTGTTCGACACGGACGTGCCGACTCCGCTGGTTTCGTTTGAAGTCAAACGGCGCGGGTTGGACGGCGGCGTGATGATCACCGCGTCGCACAATCCGCCGGATTTCAATGGGTTCAAGTTCAAAGCGCCGTTTGGTGGTTCGGCGACTCCGGCAATCACCAATCAGATCGAACAACTGGTGGGCGCGACGGCTCCGCAACGATTGCCGATTGACGAAGCGCGCAAGCAGGGAATTGCCAACGTCATTGCTCCGCCGGACTATTATCGTCGTCATATCGAAAACCTGATTGCCATTACCGACTTGAAAAAAGCCGACTGCACGATCATTGCCGATCCGATGCATGGAACCGGCGGACGCTGGATTGAAAACCTGCTGGCGGGCGGCAAGATCAAGGTCGAAACCATTCGCGCGGAACGCGATCCTATGTTTGGCGGCGTATTGCCGGAACCTATGCCGTGGAATCTGGAACTGACCAGCCGCGTCATACGCGAACGCGGCGCGTTGATGGCTTTGGTGACGGACGGCGACGCAGACCGCGTCGGCGCGATGGACGAACGCGGCGAATACATCAACACGCACCAGATTTTGATGATTCTGTTGCTGCATCTGGTGCGTAACAAAGGCTGGAAAGGATCGGTTGTTCGGACGTTTTCGCAATCGGTGATCGTGCGGCGCATCGCCGAAAGTTACGGCTTTCGGTTGTTTGAAACTCCGATCGGATTCAAACACATAGGCGAAATCATGCTCGACCCGGCCAACGATTTTTTGACCGGCGGCGAAGAATCCGGCGGCATAGGCATTCGCGGCCACATCCCCGAACGCGACGGCGTGTTCAATTGTCTGATGCTGTTGGAAGCCGTGCTGGCTGCGGGCAAAAAGCCCTCGGAAATCATCCGCGACATCTGGAAAGAATTCGGCGAATTCCACTTCGAACGCAACGATCTGCACGTGCCGATTGAATCCGGTCTGAAACTGGTGGCTGAAATGCGCGACAACACGCCCAACGAATTTGCCGGATTCAAGGTTGTCGGCACAGCGACATTGGACGGCACGAAACTGATTTTCGAAGATGAAAGCTGGATTCTGTTCCGGCAATCGGGAACCGAACCCGTGCTGCGCGTGTATTGCGAAGCGACTTCAATTGAAAAGATGAAAACCTTGATGAACGAAGGCGTGCGGCTGGCGAAAGGATGATCCGCGAAGTTGTTTGCTCTGATTCAGGCTCCAGCGATGGTTTATAGCGGGTTGTAGTTGAGTAAAAAGAAATGCAACCACAAAAAACGCAAAACACACAAAAGCCTTTTGTGACTTTTGTGCTTCTTGTGGTTTCAACCCTTTCATTCAAACGAAAATTGCTGTAGTGAGCGTCCGTAAAGCAAGTCAATCAATCCCAGTTCGTTCTTGGAATTGCACGCTGGAAGCGATGCGAACCCGGTCTTCAAGGGGATTCATTTATGTCCAAACCGATTCTGTTCTGTTTGATTGTTTGTCTGACGGCGGTTGCCGTTTCAGCGCAAACGACTCGCCAAACCAAACCCGCGCCGAAGCCTGCGCAGACCGAAGACAAATCAGAACAAGCGGCTTCGTTATTCGACGCCGGACAACGCGCGCACGAAGCAGGCGATCTGGCCAAAGCCGTCGAGTTGTATGGCAAAGCGCTCGAACTGGATGCCGAATTGTGGCAAGCCGAATTTCAACGCGGCGCGGCGCTGTTTTCGTTGGGCAAATTACCGGAAGCCAAAACGTCGTTGGCGCGCGTCAATGCCTTGCTGGCCGATTATCCCGTCACCGACCAACTCAAACAGATTTTCGCCCGCATTCAAATCAGTCTGGGAGAAATCGCTCTGGCGGAATCGAAATTCGACGACGCCGAAAAAGCGTTTCGCAAAGCACTGGAATTGAATCCGCAAGCGGCTCGTGCGCAATCCGGCCTGGCCGAAGTTTTGTATTCAACCAACCAGTTTGCCGATGCGATTGCCGCCGCCAAAGCCGCCATTGCCGCCGGAGACGACCGACCGTCAATTTTCTCCTTGCTCGGCGTGGCGCTGACCGTCACCAACAAATTCGATGAGGCCTTGCCTGCGCTTAACGAAGCTCTGAAACGCGAACCGAAGAACGCTCTGGCGTTGTTGTACCGAGCCGAAGTGTTCATCGCTCAAAACAAACTTGCCGAAGCCGCAGCCGATTTGCGAGCTTCGTTGGCCGTGGAACCGAACACGCGAACGAAATTGCGGCTGGCATCGCTGCTGGCGCAATCGAAACAGTTCGAAGCCGCCAGCGCTTTGTTTCAGGAAGTCGTCAATGAAGACCCGACCAATGCCGACGCTCGCACCGGGTTGACCGCTGCGTTGATTGATTCCGGCAAAGCCGAAGCCGCCGTCGCCGAATTGGAACGACTGATCAAAGCCGAACCCAACCGCGCTGTCTTGCGCGCGCAACTGGCCGAATTGCTGTTGCCCAAACAGCCGGAAAAAGCATTGGAGCAATATCGCGCCGCCGCCGAACTCGATCCGAAAAACGCCAATCATCACGTCGGCGTGGCGTCGGCGCTGGTCAAGCTGCGCAAGTTTCAAGAAGCCGTCTCGGTCTTGATTCCCGTGCTGGCAACCAACCCGACCGGCGACATTGAATATTACGCGCGGACGAATCTGGCGACGTCTTACTTTGAATTGGACGATTTTCCGAACGCTGCGCGGGAATTCGTCTGGATTCTGAATCATCAGGCCAAACGCGGAGACCGCAAACGAACCGCCATCACGTTGTATTTTGTCGGCATTTGTCTGGACAAACTCGGCGATTACGAACAGGCTTTGAAAGCCTACAATCAATTTATGGAACTGGCTTCGTCGGACAACCAGTTGGAAATCGAAAAAGTGAAATTGCGATTGCCACCGTTGAAACGGCAGATTGAAATGGGAAAAGGGAAGAAGAAAGGGTGAGCGGGTGACGGAGAGATTGAGGTTGAGGTGATTTTTGGATAGTGGTGAAAATGTAATGCTGATTTCACCGCAGAGGCGCAGAGAACGCAAAGATTTCGCAGAGATACAAAAGAAAACAAGCTTCCTATATGGCTTCTCTGCGCTTCCTCTGTGGTCTTTGCGCCTCTGCGGTAAAAAAAGACTCTCTGAATCGCAGCATTACTTTTTCATGACGACCGATTTTTTCAGGAGGCGTTATGACGTTTTTCAAAGGATCGAAAGTTTTGTTTTTCGTGGTTTGTGTCGGGTTGTTATTGTCGGTGGGAGTTTCGGCGCAGAAGAAAACGCGCGACCATCTGACGGAACAAGAAATCGAACTGGTGCGTGATGTGCAGCAGATTGACCAGCGCATCGAAGTGTTTATCAAAGCCGCCGACCGGCGCATTCTGGTGCTGACCAACCCGAACGCGACACAAAAGCCGAAAGAAGAAGAAACCTGGGGGCCATTGCCGACGGGCACGAAAGCCGAGTTGCTGAGCGATTACAAAAAAATCCTGGAAGAAGCCGAAGAGAAGCTCGACGATTTTTACAGCCGCGAACCGAAAAACGATTTGCTGAAAAAAGCCCTGCAAAAATTCAAACAAGCCGCCAATCGCCAAATCCCGCAACTGCGCGCCATGGCGGCGCAACTCACCGACAAAAAAGACCAACGCGCGCTGGCCGAAGCCATCGAAGAAGCCGAAACCGTCACCAAAGCCGAAATGACCAATTGAATTGAATTCCCAATCTTGATTTGACTGATTTAGAATCGCAGTCGTTATGGAAACTACAACGAAACAATATGTCGAAAATCTCGATGGGGAATACGTGGTGACCGGAAGTCGAGTCCTGCTTGATTCCATCGTGTATGGCTTTCAACAAGGCAAATCGCCGGAAAGCATTCTGCAATCGTTTCCCACATTGACGTTGGCGCAAGTTTACGGTGCCCTGACTTTTTACCTGGATCATCAGGCTGAGGTGGAGACTTACCTGGCGGAACGAGAGAAGAAATATGAAGTCCGTTATCAAACCGCCCGCGCCCAGGACTCGGTGTTTTATCAACGTCTGGAAGCGATTTGCCGAAAACCGGAATTGGCTCATCAATGAAAATCCAATTCATGGCTGATGCCTGTCTGGATCATGACATCGTCACTATTATTCGCCGTCGTGAGCCAGGCTTGAACATTCAAACAGCTCACGAAGCCGATTTGGAAGGTGTTCTTGATTCTGAGGTGTTGCGCTTGGCTGCTGAAAATGGCCGCCTGCTACTGACCGCAGACCGCGCGACCATGCCAACTCACTTCGCCGAATTCATCACAATTACTGATAGTCCCGGTGTCATCATTATTCCACCCCACCTCAGTGTTAGAAACGCCGCGCAAGCACTCATCAATCTTTGGGTGGAGCAGGAAGCCGATGAGTGGAAAAATCGGATCGCTTATCTTCCAACTTAAAGCAATTTACTCAACCGTTTTGCTATGCAAAGAAACGTGAAGGAAAACTCAAAAATAAACCAGATTGCCAAAGATTACTTGAGTAATGATCCTACGGCTTGGCTTAGATTTTCAGAGAAATTGGCTTTAACAGTCTCCGAGTGGGGTGCCCAAGCCGTTGAAGAGGCCGGGGGAATGATTACTGAAGTGGAATTAAAAGATATAGTTCTGCCGGAATTGCTCTCGCCAACATTGATAACCCTTGTGTCAAAAGGAATGAATCCCAGGGAAATTATTGAAGAAGTTTCCAGGCTTATAGATGAAGTTGTCAGTAAAGTGGAGGCTGGCATTGAGTTTAAGCCATATAAAAGAACCAGCATTGACGATTTGAACTATTGGTTAGGTGATGACAGGCCATTTGATGACAAGTTTGGGTACAGTGTGGTTGATCTGTCGCTTAATAGGTATAGGCTTGAGGAAACTATTGCAGATCAAATTTCAGATGAGCAAATTATCAAAACGATCGCAATCCCAATTGCCAATGCCAGCGAAAACATTATTTTCAGGCTCGATAGCATTGACCCGATGCTGTACAAGCTGCTTCTTGACCATCCAGAATTGCTGAGAACCCTTGACTGGAGAACATTTGAAAGGCTTTTGGCTGATGCACTTGAGTCACTTGAATATGAGATCGAGTTGCAGAAAGGAACAAAAGATGGCGGGGTTGATATATTTGCAATAAAGCGGAGCGGGGTTATGGGACCGCAGCGGTTTCTGATCCAGGCAAAACGATATAAAAATAGAGTCGGAGTTGATCCTGTGCGGCAATTGATGTTTCTTCATCTTGATCATAGGGCTACAAAAGTCTGTTTGGCGACAACATCCACTTTTACGCGTGGGGCCTGGCAACTTGCAGAGCAATATAAATGGCAGCTTGAGCTTCGAGATTTTCAAGGAGTTCATGATTGGATTAGACAAGCTGCCAAGCAAAAGTTCACTTTCTGAATGAAAACTTCAGCAGTAATACAGAGGCTCATTTTTTATGGCCAAACTCAATCAACGCTCACTGAAGCTGCATCTGAAACACCTTTCGCGCGAAGAATTGCTGGACGAAATCGGAATGCTTTTCGACAAATTCACCAAGGTCAAAGAGTATTACCAGACCAAGTTTGGTGCGGAAGACAGTCGGGGAGTGCTGGAAAAATACAAAGCCATCATCGAAAAGGAATTCAACCCTTCGCGCGGATTGCCTAAGGCGAGGCTATCAGTAGCCAGAAAAGCGATTTCAGATTTCAAGAAGATCAGCAATTCACCGGTTGACTTGGCTGACTTGATGTTGGCGTATGTGGAAGCGGGCGTGGGCTTCACACTGGAATTCGGGGACATTGACGAACCTTTCTACAACAGCATGGAAGGAATGTGCGAGAGAGCGGCCATACACATCACCAAACACAATTTACACGATCAATTTGAATCGCGTTTTCGCCAGATCGTGACAGATACAATAGATACGGGTTGGGGCTTCCGACACGCTCAGTGAAATTTACGAAGAGTATTTTGGCGCAAGAGGTTGATTGCTTGATTGAGCGACCTTAATCAGCAACCGTAAGGCTTCGTTGACAGCATTGGCATCCTGAAAGACTGCTGCCACATCCGGCTCCAGCCGGACTATATAATCGCCAAACTGGCGACGCCCAAGTCCCATACGCCGCACTTGTAACTGGCCCAAGTCATATTCAGGACGGAGTTCGTCGTTCAGATCGGTCAATTCTGACAGAGACTCTTGTTCGTTATCCTTATCCTTCTTCATATTTTTTCCGTTCTGTTGGTGTCAGTTCTCTGGAACTGATTAACCGAATGAGATCGCCGCGTTCAGTATATGAAACCATCAACAAGCGGCCTTGTGCTGACTCTCCGATTATGATGAAGCGATGCTCGCCAAGCGAATGATCCGGATCGTAGAAATCAACGTACAGCGGATCGTCAAACACAGTCATTGTCTCTTCAAACGAGACGCCATGTTTGACAAAGTTTTCAGCGGCCTTTTTCTTATCCCAATCAAACGCCATCGCTCAAAGTCCAATCACCCTTTGCGTCTGTGTGATGCCAGTGAAAGTCTATTCTTCGTTGTTAAGCGACGCAACGTCCAACGCAGCGGCTTCAGATAACAACACACTTCGTCAAGGAAGCAGCAGCACTTTGCCGGTGGTTTTGCGGCCTTCCAGTTGGCGGTGCGCTTCGGCGGCTTCGGCCAAAGGGAAGGTCTTTTCGATGCGGAGCTTCAGCTTGCCCGCGTTGATCCAGTTGAACAAATCGCCTGCTCGCCAGAGTAATTCTTCGCGCGTTGCCGCGTAGGCCGCCAGGCTCGGGCGCGTCAAAAACAGCGAACCTTTTTGTGCCAGTAAAGCCGGATCGAAGGCCGCTACCGGCCCCGACGATTGGCCGAACAACGCCAGCATTCCGCGCGGAGCCAGGCAGTTCAGGCTTTTCAAAAACGTCGTCTGGCCAACCGAATCGTAAACGACCTGCACGCCTTTGCCGTCGGTGAGGCGGCGAACTTCCGCTTCAAAATCCTGCTCGGTGTACAAAATGACTTCATCGGCTCCGGCTTCGCGGGCGAGCGCGGCTTTGGCTTCGGTGGAAACCGTTCCGATGCCGCGCGCGCCGATGTTTTTGACCATCTGGCATAACAACAGTCCAACACCGCCCGCCGCCGCGTGAATCAACGCCGTGTCTCCGGCTTTGAGCGCGTAAGTGGACGTCACCAGATAATGCGCCGTCATGCCTTGCAACATGGCTGCGGCGGCCTGTTGGGCGCTGACGCCGTCTGGAACTTTGACCAAACGCCAAGATTGCACAACAGCATATTCGGCATAAGCGCCGACTTGCATGGCGTACGCGACGCGGTCGCCGACAGCAACTTCGGAGACGCCTTCGCCGACAGCTTCGACAATTCCGGCAGCTTCCATACCGGGAATGAACGGACGCGGCAACGGATAGAGTCCGGTGCGGTGATATACGTCAATGTAATTCAGCCCGATGGCTTCGACTTTGATTAAGGCTTCGCCTGCTTTGGGCGAAGGCGTTTCGGCGTCTCGGTACACCAGCGATTCCGGCCCGCCGCAGTTTTCGACAACGGTTGCTTTCATAATTCTTCCTCGAAATGCTGGGAGCGCCGGCGGGACGCCTGCGCTCCCAGCCAGGTTTTAGACTTTGATGAAAATTTTGCGCCGGTACAGTACCAGCATCAACAACCACCACAGCGCCAGATACGCCAACGCAAACGCCAGCGAAGCGTTCATCGGCGACAGCCACGTGGCAAAGATTCGTTCGTAAATCCAATCGCGCAAAGTGCCTTCGGTTCCGTCCAGTTTGGTGGCTTTTATGAACAGCAACACTTTGAACATCAAACTCGACAGCACATACAACGCCAGCGCGTTGACGCCGAACACGACAAACGGTTGCGCCCAGCGCCGATACCCTTTCAGGTCAATGGCCCAATAACACAGCGCCAACAGTTGCAGCGCCAATCCGCCGGTGAACATCACGTAAGAGCTTGTCCACAGCGCTTTGTTGATCGGGAACGCCCAATCCCACACGTAGCCAACGATCACGCACAACGCGCCGACGGCGAACAGTCCGGCGACTTTTTCAAAAGCTTCGCGGCGTTGCATCAACCACTGTCCGGCCAGCACGCCGAACAGTGCAGTCGAAATTGCCGGAACAGTGCTGAGCAATCCTTCGGGGTCGTACATCGGTTTGTACGTGTGGCCGGGCATCAACGTGCGATCCAGCCACGAAGCCAGCGAACCTTCCAGCGACAAATCTCCGCGTGCGTAACCCGGCGCGGCAATCAGTTTCATCGCCAACCAATACCCAATCAGCAATCCGACGGCGATCAGAATTTGCGTGCGGACTTTGGTCGTCAAAAAGATCAATGCCGCGAACAGATAACACAACGCCAGCCGTTGCATGACGCCGGGAATTCGCAAGTGGTGGAACCTGTCCAGCGTGTACGGAAACGCGTTCAATATCAGCAAGCCCAATCCAAAAATGATGGCCGACCGGCGAAGGATTTTCAGGTACAGGTCGCGCAGGCTGCCGCTTACAGCTTTGCGCCGCTCAAAGGCCAGCGGAATGGCGACGCCGATGATGAAAACGAAAAACGGAAAAATCAGATCGGTCGGAGTCCAACCGTCCCACGCCGCGTGTTCCAACGGCGGATACACGGCATCCCAGTTTCCGGCGTTGTTGACCAACACCATTCCGGCGATGGTCAGGCCGCGAAAGACATCCAAGGAAATCAGGCGTTCTGAAGGCAGCGACTCCGGGCGCTGTTCGGTCATGGGGCAAGCTCCTGAAAAGTGAGTCCATTCACCGCAGAGAACGCAAAGAAAGCGCAGAGATGATTCCAACACTCTGCGGAGCCTTTGCGACACTTTGCGCCTCAGCGGTTGAAAAAAGAATGCAGTGAATCGGCGGCAGATTGTCACAAGACGCCAAAAAGGAAAATGGCTGCCCGAACATTTCGAGCAGCCATTTTGGTTTTATCGTTTGCTGGCGGTTTATCGTCGCGCCTGACGTTCGCGCGCGTCGTCAATGTCTTCAACAGCGGCAGGCGAAGACATCAATCCGCCTTTGATTTTCGGCGCGATGTCTACGCGGCCAAGCAGAATCCGCTGCATCTTTTTCGGCAAGATGTATTGAGCCGCGCGCACGATTTTGTTGACCAGCGAAGCCAGATCGCCGCGTCCGTCCCAGTGTTCCTGAATGACGGCGTCATCGGTTCGCGCCAGCAATCGCAACACGACCAAACCGATCAAATACAGGTCGTCTACCTGACCGATGAACGGAATCACGTCCGGCAAAAGATCGAGCGGCGAAACGACATAAGCAATCGCGCCGACTAACATGGCCTTTTCCGCCATCGGCACCCGCGAATCCTTGAACAGTTTGTACAGCAGCTTCAGGAAATTCGGAATGAGCATGATGACGCCCTTCAGAAATCCTTTGGCTTCCTTGCGGTTGGTGTAATCGTCAATTCGAACAATCTTGTTTTGTTCCATCTTCCTCCCACTCGAGTAAATGTTGAAACTCAGCACGTTTGCTGAAGCGCGGCCTCAGATGGTTAAATGCTTCGGGCCGTTGCAAAGGGCGGCGCAATTTAACCATTCATCATCAACTGATACAAACCAGCTTATGACCACAGAAGTTTTTCCCGAATCGCTGGCGTTGACGGACGACGATTCGGTGTTGCAAATCACCTGGGATGACGGTCACGTCAGCCGGTTGCGATTGGACGTGTTGCGGGCGGAATGCCCCTGCGCCAGTTGCAAAGGCCATCATCCGTCGCAAAGTTTGAACCTGACATCTGAACAATTCCCAAACATTCGCATCACAGACCTGGCGCCGGTGGGCCGATACGCATATAGCATCAGTTGGAGCGACGGCCACAACACAGGTCTGTACACGTTGCGGTCATTGCGCGAAATGGAAAATTCGGCCTAACCGAAAAAAGGAAAAAGATGAAGAGAAGTTTTCATTTGGGTTCGACAGCAGCGTCGCAAACTTCACCGCAGAGACGCAGAGAACGCAGAGTTTACGCAGAGGTCTTTGCGTTGCCTCTGCGTTCTTTGCGCCTCTGCGGTAATTCTTTGGCCTTATCTGCGCTAAAACTGTGCTGTTTAATTGTCGTCGTGTTTGTTGTTGCGCTTTCGACGCCGCTGGCTCAACAAGCAGCAGAGATTAAACCGGAAGACCGCTTCGCCAAATTCGACAAAATGAAAGTGCATTACCAGAATTACGGCAAAGGCGACACGGCGTTGGTCTTCGTTCACGGCTGGACCTGCAATTTGACGTTTTGGAAAGCGAACATTCCGGCTTTTGCCGATCAGGCGCGAGTCATTGCCGTTGACCTGCCCGGTCACGGACAGAGCGAAAAGCCGGCGCTGGCTTACACAATGAAACTTTACGCGCAGGCTGTCGAAGCCGTCTTGCGCGACGCCAAAGTCAGCCAGGCAACGCTGATCGGGCACAGCATGGGCGCTCCTGTCTTGTGGCAGTTTTATAAAAACTTCCCGGAAAAAACGCGCGCATTGGTGATTGTGGACGGCGGGTTGAAAGCCATGGGCACGCGCGAATCCATGAAAGCGTTTCTCGATCCTTTGCGCTTGCCGACTTATCGAACCAGCGCCGAAAAATCTGTCGAATTTCTGACGCAAGGCATGAAAGACCTGAAGGTTCGCGCCGAAGTCAAAACGGCTATGGTCAATGCTCCGCAACACACTATGGTCAGCGCCTTTGAAGGAATGTTGGACCCGAACATCTTTCCGACGAAAACCGACAAAATCACCGTGCCGACTCTGGCGTTGATGGCGACCAGCGGGAACTGGGGTTCGGAATATGAAGCGTATCTTCGTGGACTCGCTCCCGGCGTCGAGTATCAAGTCTGGCCGGGCGTCAGCCACTTTTTGATGATGGACGAACCGCAAAAATTCAACGAAGCAGTGCTGGCGTTTTTGACGAAGAACAAGTTGATCAAATGAAGACAGTCATTCTCTGCGGTGGAAAAGGAACTCGATTGGGCGAACACGGCGCGACCGTGCCGAAAGGTTTGATCGAAATCGGCGGCCAGCCTGTGTTGTGGCACATTCTGAAGCTGTATCAGCATTACCGGTTGAATGAATTCATTCTTTGCCTGGGATTTTTGGGCGAAGAAATCAAAAGGCATTTCACCACGCATTACTTTCTGGATAGGGAACCGCAATATGCCGACCTGGCGACTGCGCCGGATTTGGCTGGCGACTTTCAGCTTCGCTGGCAACAGGCGGACGGCCACGAATTGACCATCACCTTTGCCGACACCGGAACCGAAACCAACACCGGCGGACGCATCAAATGCGTTGAGAAGTATTTGGGAAACGACGAAACCTTTTGCGTCACTTACGGCGATGGATTGTCGAACGTGAATCTGACCGCGCTGATCGAATTTCACCGCGCGCACGGGCGAACGGCGACCTTGACGGCGGTGCATCCGCGCTCGAATTTCGGCATCATCAAACTCGATGGCCAATCGGCGGTCACCGACTTTGAAGAAAAGCCTGTCATGCAGGAATGGATCAACGGCGGATTTTTCGTCTTCAATCGGCGGCTGTTTGAATATCTGACAGACGATTGCGTGCTGGAACGCGAACCGCTGGAACGATTGGCCGCCGAACGCCAATTGATCGCGTTTCAACATTCCGGTTTCTGGAAATGCATGGACACTTACAAAGACAATCTGGAATTCAATCAACTCTGGGACGCTGGCGAAGCGGAATGGAAAGTTTGGGATTGATTGCGGATTGCGGATTTCGGATTTTGGCCACAGGTAGATTGCTTGCAACCAATACCTGAAATCCGAAACCTGTCATCTAGATCGGTTTTCAGGTCACTGTATGGAATACCCGCAAAACTTGAACCAAGCGC
>CAYYDG010000038.1:20715-73731 GCA_964470555.1 uncultured Heliomicrobium sp. | reverse complement strand
TCCAATTGGTCACTCATTTTCAAAATCTCTCTCCTGAGTGAGCGAAACGTAAGTTGATTTTACCAAGTAGATAGTCTCGAACCAGTTGTAAATCCTTCCAAGCTTCAGGTTTTTTATCTTGTGAGCGCAAAAGATATGCTGGGTGATAGGTCGGCATAACTTTAATACTAGGAATTTGCGGATAATTTTGAAAACGCCCTCGCATTCTCGTAATTCCTTCTTTGGTATTTAGTAAGGCCTGAGTCGCCGGATTGCCGAGCGTGACGATCAGCTTCGGGCGAATGACGGCAATTTGCCGATACACAAACGGAATGCAGGCTTTGGTTTCGTCTGGTTCGGGATTGCGATTGTCGGGCGGACGCGATTTCAATGTGTTGGCGATGTACACGTCTTCGCGTTTCATCTCAATCGCTTCGATCATTTTGGTCAGCAATTGCCCGGCTCTGCCGACAAACGGTCGCCCGCTGGCATCTTCATCCGCGCCCGGAGCTTCGCCGACGAACATCAATTCCGCGTTCGGATTGCCTTCGCCGAAGACGATGTTCGTGCGCGTTGACCAGAGCTTGCAGCGTTTGCAATCGCCCAAATCGCGGCGAATATCTTCCAGAGTTTCGTTGACAATCGTGGGTTCAGTTTCAAACAAGGATTCGGTTGCCGGAGCGGGAGTTTTTTTCATTTCAGGTTCAGGTTGAATGATCGGCGGCAGTTCGGTGACAACAGGCTTCAGATCAGAAACAACGACGACAGATGGTTCGACACGAGCAGGCAACGATTCGGCCATTGCCGGGCGCGCGGTTTCGCCGATGTTGGTCAGCCCCAGATCGCGGTAATACAACAAATGCTCTTTGGCCTGATGAATCAATGCTCTTAATTCGTCGCGTGCGTCCATTCTTCACCTCAGCTTGAGAATTTCATCCAGCACGCGGTCAGCCAATTCGCGTTTGCTTTGCAGCGGCAATTCCACGCGCGAACCATCGCGTTTCAAAATCGTCGCCGCATTCGTTTCGACATCAAATCCGGCATCGGTGCGGGAAATGTCGTTGGCGACAATCAAATCCAATCCTTTTTCGCGCAGCTTTTTGTCGGCGTAATCCAGCAAGGTTTGCGA
The DNA here is from genome assembly GCA_964470555.1 of uncultured Heliomicrobium sp. Lineage (GTDB taxonomy): Bacteria > Acidobacteriota > Blastocatellia > RBC074 > RBC074 > RBC074. The sequence continues at coordinate 72,623 of CAYYDG010000038.1, read as the reverse complement.
TTCGGCGGCAAACCCCGCGACGATGCGTTTTTTACGATTCGGGGCTTCTGCAAAATTGGCGGCGACCGAAGCGATGATGTCTTCGGTCGGTTCCAGTTCAATCGTGATGTTGGCTTTGCCCTGTTTTTTGATTTTGTGTTCCGCGCGATTCACCGGACGAAAATCGGCGACAGCAGCAGAACCAATGAAGACGGTGACATCAGCCAAACGACTCATCACAGCTTCGTACATTTCGCGCGTCGAACGAACGGCAACGGTTTCCACTCCCGTCGGAGTTGTCAGTTTGGTCGGCCCGGAAATCAACGTCACGCGCGCGCCACGATCTCGCGCAGCTTCGGCCAACGCGTATCCCATCTTGCCCGACGAACGGTTGGTGAGAAACCGAACCGGGTCGAGGTCTTCGACCGTGGGGCCAGCGGTGAGCAGTATGTGTTCGGCGGCGAAATCTTTTGATTGCGGATTGCGGATTGCGGATTGCGGATTTCTTTCTTCGTTTCGCCCGGTCGTTACGTCTCCCCTTCGCCTCTTCAGAACTTCCAAAACCGCAGCGACGATTTCATCCGGCTCTGCGAGCCTGCCAACGCCGACTTCGCCACAGGCCTGATAGCCGACGCCGGGTTCGACGAACAAATCGCCGCGTTCCCGCAAAGTCTTCAGGTTTGCCTGCGTTGCCGGATGATTCCACATTTCGACATTCATCGCCGGAGCGATCAATACCGGATTCGTGTTCGACAGGTATACCGTCGAAAGAAAATCGTCCGCGATTCCATGAACGAATTTGGCCAGAATGTTGGCAGTGGCGGGAGCGATGAGCAGCAGGTCGGCGTTGCGCGCCGCAGCAATATGTTCAATGCGGGAATGGTCAGGTTGCGCAAACATCCCGACAATGACCGGCTGGCCGGAAAGAGCTTCAAACGTGGCGGGACGCACAAATTCCGTCGCGTGTTCGGTCATGACCACACGCACCTGCGCTCCGGCTTTCTGCAAACCGCGTAAAACTTCGGCGGCTTTGTATGCGCCGATGCAGCCTGTGACGCCGAGCAGGATTTTCATGGTCGTGGCTTGGGCGGTGAAGGAAGCGATAGAGAGAGGGAGAGAAAGAGAGATTGAGGGATTGAAAATTTACGCTCCCAGTCCCTCCATCTCTCTTTCTCCCCATCCTTACTTCCCGGTTACTTTTCGACTGTCTCTGTAATCTCAAAGCCGATCAAGCCGCGTTCTACTTCTTCCAGTGCGACGCGAGTCGGTTTGATGCTGTTGGTCATCTTGACGCGAGCCATCGCGCCTTTCTGAATCTGTTTGCTGCGTTTGGCGGCAATCAGAATCTTGCGATATTTGCTGTCAATTTCCGGGACGTTCAGTTCTTCGTCTTGTTCTTCCATCATAATCACTACCTCCAATTGGTTGTTGAAAAGTTATTTGAATGTGTTGATGATCTGTTCAGCCAGTTCGCTGCGCCGATGACGGCTACATCTTTCAGCCAGAATGATGGCGGCCAGTTCGTCGGTCGCCTGTTGCAGATCATCGTTGATAATCACGTAATCGAAATTTTGATATTGCGCCAGTTCGTCCAGTGCATTGCAAAGCCGCAGCCGCAAATCGTCCGCGCCATTGGCTCCGCGAGTATCCAGCCGGTCGAGCAGAGTTTGATACGACGGCGGCAAGATGAAGACGCCGACGGCATCAGGAAACAAGGCTCTGGCTTGTTCGGCTCCCTGCACATCAATTGTCAAAATCACGTCGAAGCCTTCGGCGCGCAACTGTTCCACCAATCTCCGCGACGTGCCGTACAAATTGCCGTGAACTTCCGCCCATTCCAGAAAATCGCCGTTTTCGATCATACGGCGAAATTCATCCGCCGAAACGAAATTGTAATGCACGCCGTTCGTTTCTCCTTCACGCGGCGCGCGCGAAGTATACGACACAGACGGTTTGATGCGCTGATCGCGGGGCAAAACTTCGCTGACAAGTGTTGTTTTGCCAGCGCCCGACGGCGCGGAAACGATTATCAGATTGCCAATCATAAACTGGTGGTCGGAAGTCGGTTGTCGGTTGTCGGTGGCAAATCCGTCAACCGGCCACCGACAACCGACAACCGGCAACCGTTACTCGACATTATTTGCCTGCTCGCGCAGCTTTTCGACCTCAGTTTTTATTTCAATCGCCGCATCGCAAATCGAAAGCTCCGAAGATTTTGACAGAATCGTGTTCGCTTCGCGGTTGGTTTCCTGCAACAGAAAATCCAGCTTTTTGCCGATTTCGCTGTCGCCACTCAACAACTCTTTGAGTTGGACGATGTGGCTTTTCAACCGTGCGATTTCTTCGGTGATGTCGCTGCGTTCGGCCAGATAAGCCACTTCCTGAGCCAGCCGCGTTTCGTCTATCACGGTTTTTTCCAACAACTCAGTGATGCGTTTGCGTAGCTTTTCGCGGTAAGCGTCCACCAAACCATCTGCGCCGGAGATGATCGCTTCTACCTGTTTTTCAATTCGTTCGACGCGAGCCAGCAATTCCTTCTGAAGCTCATGGCCTTCGACGGCGCGCATTGCCACCAGCGAAGTCAACGCCTGCGTCAATGCTTCCTCAATGCCCTGCACGACGGCGTCGCTCAAACTGTTGCCGTTGTTTTGCGCCAACAATACGTTCGGCAATCGGGCAAGCGTCGCCAGATCGGGTTCGCCGCTCAAGCCGAATTCTTCGCGCATGGTTTTCAATGCCGCCAGATAGCCGCTAATCAACGGACGATTCAATTCATAGGCAGTGTCGGCGGTTTGCGTAAAGTTGATCGTCACATCCACTCGCCCGCGCGACAACGCCGCTTGAATCTGTTTTTTCAATGGAATTTCCAGCGAGACCAAATCCTGCGGCGCTCGCCAGTGAATGTCCAGATTGCGATTGTTGACCGAACGCAAGTCCACCGTGACGGAGAAATTTTCTCCGCTGGCTGTGCCTTGTCCGTAACCTGTCATGCTTTTGAGCATAATTTCTCCGGTTGTCTGTGATTGGTGGTCAGTGGTCGGTTTTGCTTTCAACCGGCCACCGACGACCGAAAACCGGCCACTTCTTCTTCAGCAAACTGCAATTCATATAGCCGCCGATAAATGCCGTCGCGAGCCAGCAATTCCTGATGCGTGCCGGATTCGGCGATTCGTCCGGCATCCATCACCAGAATGCGATCAGCGCGGCGAATGGTCGAAAGTCTGTGAGCGATGACAATCGTCGTTCGCCCGGTCATCAAATTGTTCAGCGCCTGTTGCACCAGCATTTCGCTTTCGGTGTCGAGCGCGCTGGTCGCTTCGTCCAGAATCAAAATCGGAGCGTCTTTCAAAATCGCACGCGCAATGGCAATGCGCTGGCGTTGGCCGCCGGAAAGAATCAATCCACGTTCACCGACTGTTGTCTCGTAACCTTCCGGCAATTTGGCGATGAATTCATCGGCCAACGCTGCTTTCGCCGCCGCCTGAATGGCCGCGTCGCTGTCGTTTCGGCCATAAGCGCCATACGCGATATTTGCCCGAACCGTTTCGTTGAACAAGTGAACTTCCTGAGTGACGACGGCGATCTGGCGGCGCAAACCGGCCAGCTTCAAATCGCGCACATCGTGGCCGTCCACTAAAACCGCGCCTTCTACCGCGTCGTAAAAACGCGGAATCAGATTGGTCAGAGTGCTTTTGCCCGCGCCGCTCTGTCCGACAATGGCGATCATTTCGCCCGCGCGCGCTTTGAACGACACGTTTTTGATCACCGGCAGATCGAATCCCGCGCCGTAACTGAAACTGACGTCGCGAAATTCAATCTCGTGCGCAAACCGTTCAAGTTCGACGGCGTTCGGTTTTTCGCGCATCTCCATCTGTTCATCCATCACCTTGAAGATGCGCGCGGCAGAAGCCAGTCCCTGTTGCAGATCGTGCTGCAACCGGCTCAACCGACGAATCGGGTCATAAGCCTTGAACATCGCCACCAGAAAAGTGGCGAACCCGCCCAGTGTCATTTGACCTGCGCTGATGCTGTTCTGCGCGTAAATCAACATGGTGGCGACGGCGACGATGCCCAGCGTTTCCAGCACTATCGGCGACAGAAAGTAAATCCGCATGGCTCGCAACTGGTCGCGCATCTGTTTGCGCGCGACTTCGCGGAATCGCGCGCTTTCGTAAGCTTCCATTCCGAAGGCTTTGACCACGCGCTGCGAAGAGATCGCTTCCTGCGCCGCATCCAGCATCTCGGCGTTGCTTTCCTGGCGCGAATTGACATAACGCCGCAGCTTTTTGTTGAAGTTCGTCGTCAGATACGCAACCGGCGGAGCCAGCAGCAAAATCGCCGAAGACAATCGCCAGTTCACCTTGAACAGCAGCGTCAGATAAACGATCAGACTGACCGATTCGCGCAACAAATCGCGCAGCGTGTCCGAAACGGCGCGTTCGACCAGCGCGGCGTCGCTCAACAGGTGCGCGGTCAATTCATTGGTCGGACGTTTGGCAAAGAACGTGGCCGATTGGCGGATGATGTGATCGTATAACGACGAACGCAGATCGGCGATGACGCTCTGGCCGATATAGCTCATTGAAAAAGATGAGAAATACTCCGCGACGCCTTTGGCCACTGTGAAGCCGATCAACAACAACGCGATGAACCGTAAATTCGCTTCCCCGGAATCCGGCAGCCTGAAGGGCAAAAACTGTAGCAGGGATTGGCCGGTCTTGTTTCCTGACAATGCATCAAAGATCGGTTGCAGCAACAGAATAGTCCCGCCCTCAAGCAAACCCGTGGCGATCATCAACACAATGGAAATCGCAAAGATGATGCGGTATGGCTTGAGGTATACGAGCAGTCGGGAGAATTCGGTCATGCGTGACAACTTCGGTAACTGTATGCGCCACAGGCGTTTTTTGACTTATCCATGAAAACGCCGGATTATAGAGGCCGATTAAAAACAGCGTCAAGCTTGAGTTGCGGCGTCAGGGAAGATTGCCGTAATGCAACGCGCGAATTTCCAAATCGGACATAATGAAACCCAGAAACGATTCATGATCGGGGGTAGCTAATTGCTGATACCTGCGGACAAATCACGCACGGTCCATTAATCCGCCGAACAATCGCCCGCGTGAGCCAATCGTTATCAACCACACGTAATGGAAAGAGGATAGCAACATGCGCATTCTGATCGGTTACGACGGTTCAGATTCCGCCGAAAAGATACTGGATGATTTGCCGCGCGCTGGATTGCCGCCGCAATCCGAAGCATTGGTGGTTGCGGTGGACGAATCACAAGGGAGCGCTTTTATCGAAAGTGCGGACGAAAACCAGGAACGTCGCGCCGGGACGTTGGAAGAAAGCTGCGCGCTGGCAGCGGAGCGACTACGGGGTGAGTTTCCCGGCTGGACGGTGGATTATGAATCGCTGGCCGGTTCGGCGACGTTGCTGCCAGCGCAACTATTAATTGATCGTGCGGCGGATTGGCAGGCCGATCTGATTGTGGTTGGCGCTCAAGGGCGGTCTGGTTCCAGCAAGTTGCCTTTGGGCAGCGTGGCGCGGCAGGTGGTCACCGAAGCGAACTGTTCCGTGCGCATTGTTCGATCACTTCCGCCGCAAACTCGTCCGCCGCGAATACTGATCGGCGTGGATGGTTTGTCCGGCTCAGAATCTGTGGTGCGCGCGGTCGCCTCTCGCAGTTGGCCTGCGGGCACGGAAGCGAAGTTGCTCAGTGCGCTTTTGCGCGCGCCGCTGGTGACTGAAGCGCATCCCTGGCGCGAATGGTATCTGGTCAGGGAAGCGCAATTGGCCGCCGAACCAAAGTTGCAGGCTGTCGGGCTGACTGTTTCCCGCGAGATCGTAGAAGGAGACCCGAAACGGACTCTGCTGGAAGAGGCTGAGCGTTGGGGAGCGGATTCGATTTTTGTTGGGGCGACAGGTTTGCATCGCGTAGCCCAGCTTTTGCTTGGCAGCGTGCCAACGGCCTTGTGCGCGCAGGCGAACTGTTCTGTAGAGGTGGTGCGCGCATCTTTCACTGGAGCAACGGATGGTTTCGTTTGAGTACATTCTGGCCGGTTCGGCGATACTGCTTTTTCTGAGCATCATTGTCAGCCGCGCTTCGGGGCGGCTCGGCGTACCGGCGCTGCTCATTTTTCTGGCCATTGGCATGCTCGCCGGTTCGGACGGGCCTGGCGGAATTTATTTTGATAATGCCCGTCTGGCACAGGGGCTGGGCGTGGTTGCGCTGGTGCTGATTCTTTTCGCGGGCGGGTTGGAAACCAAATGGGGGCGGATTCGCCCTGTGTTGCGGCAGGGACTCGTTCTTTCGACACTAGGCGTGTTTACAACCGCTCTGCTGGTTGCGACCTTCGTGAAATATGTTTTGCAATTCACCTGGCTGGAAGGTTTGTTGCTGGGTTCGGTCGTCTCTTCGACGGATGCCGCCGCAGTGTTTGCGGTGCTGCGTTCGCGCAGCGTCAGTCTCAAGGGAGAACTCGAACAATTGCTCGAACTCGAATCCGGCAGCAACGACCCGATGGCCATCTTTTTGACGATTGCCCTTATTCAACTGCAACTCACGCCGGGAGCCTCGCTACTGGCGCTGGTTCCGATGTTTTTTCTGCAGATGGGCGTTGGAGCGGCGATGGGTTATGCAATGGGCAGAGCCATGAGGTTCATTCTCAACAATCTGAAACTGGAATACGACGGGCTTTACCCGGTTTTGCTGCTGACGCTGGCGCTGTTGACTTACGGTCTGACCGAAATTGCGGGCGGAAACGGATTTCTGGCCGCTTACCTGGCGGCGATTGTTCTGGGCAACAGCGATTTCATTCACAAACGAAGCTTGATACGGTTTCACGACGGATTGGCCTGGCTGATGCAGATTGTGATGTTCCTGACTTTGGGATTGCTGGTGTTTCCGCATGCGCTGGCGCCGATTCTGGTTACGGGGTTGCTGGTTTCGCTCTTTCTGGTTTTCGTTGCCCGTCCCATCAGCGTTTATCTGAGCCTGCTGCCTTTCCGCATGAACTGGCGGGAAAAGACCATGGTCGCGTGGGTGGGTTTGCGCGGAGCCGCGCCGATCATTCTGGCGACTTTTCCATTGCTGGCTGGCGCTCCGCGAGCAGAGATGTATTTCAATCTGGTCTTTTTCATCGTGCTGGTGTCCAGCGTGTTGCAGGGACCGACAATTCCCTGGCTGGCCAAATTGTTGGGCGTGGATGCGCCGCTTTCAGCCAAACGCAAAATCCCGCTGGAATATGAACCGACCGGAAAAACCAAAAGCGACCTGGTTGAAATCATCATCCCCAAATCTTCAGCCATTGCCAATCGCAGAGTCCTGGAACTGGGATTCCCGACAGGCTCTCTGGTTGTGCTCATCATTCGGGGCGAAGAAACCATCGTTCCTGCCGGCGGAACAGTGATTCAGGAAGGCGATGAACTCTTGATGTTCGCCGACAAGGAAGAATTGGCCAAAATCGAAGAAATCATTTCTGTGAGAGGGAGAGAGGCGGAGCCTGCGTTTTCACAGTCGCCCGCTTAGTGGCATCGGCCTTGATGGGGCGGGTTTGAAATGAAGAAATGAAGATGAAACAACCCGTCGAAGGAAGAGACTATTACTGGGAAAACGAATTTATGGTTTTCACCCGCGAATTCCATTTGCAGCGCGGGCAGTGTTGCGGCTCAGGTTGTCGCCATTGCCCTTATGCGCCGCGCTGGACAAAAGGCGAAACGGCGATTGACACCCAGGTGAAAGATTCGACTTCATGTTTTTCCGATCCTCCCTGCGAAAACTCGGATGAAGCGATTCACCGCAAACAACTGTGACGTCCAAACAGACGCCCAGTCGCGGCAAATCGCCACGAAAAAATTCAGTCGAATCAATCACCAAACAAGCGACGAATCAATCCGCCGTCGCTTTCCCGAACCACTCCAAAGAAATTCAGCTTGAAGTAACGTTTTTGCGCGCAATAGGGGCACATATAAACGTAGTTCGAGAACTGCTTGCCAGCGTAAAACATTCGTCGTTTTCGGTAAGTTCCAGTTCGTGGCACCGGGACGCCGCATCGCGGATCACGGCATAAAATTCTCATGTTACTCAGGTCCATAGCTTCACCTCTGTCATTCATCCGTCCGGTTGATGGGCCAAGGCCGGCCGCCGCAATGCTCGGTTTTTCGTTTGTGTGAAATGCGAGCTTCGTTTTGAGTTCACGGCTCGCGTAGTTTGTTGTTGATGATTGAGCTTTGCGGTGAGCGTATCTTGACCGGGATCGGCAGAGGGCTTCGCTGACATTGGTCTGACAATTAAATTACACGGAAAGAATCGCACGAGAAGCAATGGCAGGGCTTCTCTGATGGCAAATCATTGAATGAATAACGGATAACACGCCGTTTCAGGGTTTGAGCGCGGCAGCAGGCTGGATCGCCAGCCTGTAACCTCGCCCGCGTTCATTGCGTAGAAAACGCGGACGTTTGGGATCGGGTTCGATTTCGGAGCGCAAACGGCTGATGGCCGTATTGACCAGCGCTTCCTGGCTTTCGTCGGTTTCGTCGAACTCGTAGCCGAAAACCTGCTCGACGATTTCGCGCCGAGTGCAAAGTTGATTGGCGCGGCCATATAAAAAACGAAGCAGTTTGAATCCCTGCTCAGTCAGGCGAACGGGATTTCCATCAATCAGCGCGATGAAATTCACTTCGTCCAATTCCAACCCGTTGGCGGACGAAGACGACGGAACAGCGGTCTTGTTTTCCGCGGCCAGCAATCGCGCAATCATCGCAGTCGAAATCAGCAAATGCGCCAACCGCAGCAATTCGCTTCTGGTCAATTGCGAACCGTTTGTGAACTGAACCAACCGGCTGATGGCCTGATGGAACATGCCCAGATGATAGGCCGGTAAATCCTGCGCCGTTTCGCGCGGCGCCAATCGGCGAAGTTCGTGAAGGGCGCGCAATTGTTTGCGAATCGCCGGTTCGTAATCGCCCGGTTTGAACTTGGCGAAATTCCCTTCGACCAGACAGGTTTCCAAATCGAACAACTCAGCCGTAGAAACGGATTCGCCCCAGTCGTAACGAATGGCCGATTCCAGCGCGACATAATTCCAGAACAACGGTGCCAACCCTGCCGAAGCGAAATCAGTCAACCACACCTGCCCGTTCGAATCGGCCAGAACGTTGTCACCGGAAAGCGAACCCGGCACGTTGCTCAACAGCGCAGGCGAACCAATCGTAGTTTTTCGATAGACCATCTGCGCCGGGTCGGGATAAGTCACGGACGAACCGTTCAGACGCAAAGTGAACAAATCGTTGCTTCGCTCGATTTTCAAACCCAACGCCGCAACCTGGCGTTCCATCGAACGCATTCGCTCCGCCAGAATGGCTTGCGCAGCATCAATGCCGAGTTTGGCGCGGTACAGTTCATCCAGTGTTTGCGATTCGGCCAGCAGCCTATTTTCCTGTCGCCAATCAACCAGCGTCCGTTCGCAAAGAGTGTTCAAGGCTGTGACAAAAGTTTTTACTGAATCGGTTCGATACCAATCCAACAGCGAATGCGTTTGATCGAAATCACAACCCGCCAGGGCGTATACATTGGCGGCAAAGCGAGCGGTTTCAGCGGAACTGTGCATATACGTGGCGTTGGATTTGTGCGATTTCGGAGCGTGGGTTTGATAGCGGCGAGATTCTTCGGCCAGGTCGGCGACCGTTCCGCAAACCACCAACATCGTTTCGGGCGCTTTGTCTTTGGCAAAACTGATGACCTTGATGGCCACTCGTCGCCGGTCGTGCCAGAGCAAATCATCAATTCTGATGCGCTCGGATTGCGCATACAGTTTGCGAAACAGGTCTTCCAACTCTTCGGCGCGGTCGAGCAATCGCTCGTCCGCCAAATCCGGTTCGATCATTCTGGCCAGCGAAAAATGGTCGCGGGCTTTCCATTCCATTTCCAGTTCCCAATTGATGGAAACGCGTTTGGCCAAAACATTTTGCACACGCTGCAATAAAATCGGCATTTCTTCCAACTTGGACGCAAAATCCACGGCTGGCGGCAAACCGCTTTCATCCAGTCGCAGCGAGGCGCGAGCCATTTCCCAGGTGGGAAACGCCGTCAGCAGAATTTTCGGAATACGCGGATTGCCTTGCTGAGCCAGCATGAATCCGCTGATGTCCTTTTCGTCCAGGTCGTCGCGCATTCTCAAATCCAGTATTGCCAGATGAAATCGCTCTTCTTCCAGCAGACGCTGACACTCTTCCGGAGTGAACACACATTGCACCTTGTAACCATGCATCTCCAGGTATTCGGCATGAGTTCGAGCCACGCTTTCAATGTTGTCGGCAATCAGGATTTTGGGTTTGGACATAATCACCGCCTTGATCTTGTTTGGGTTGTTTCACGGCTGGGCTGAGGTACGACGCAACAACTCTTCAAACGCAGCCCTCAGTTCATCCGCCGGTAAAGTTTTGGGCAGATAATCAATCGCTCCCGACTCGAATGCCGCGCGCGCGCGTTTCCAGGTCGGCGAAGCCGTCATGACCACGATCCGACGACTGGGATTTTCGGCATACAATCTGGCAACCAGTTGTTCGAATCGCTCGATGTGAGTGGTGTCAACGACAATCAATCCATCAGGCTCTTGCTGGCCAGTTGCCGTCCAATCGTCGGCTTTTGCCACGTTCAAACTTCCCAGCGGGGCAATGACATCGGCAAGAAAGGCGCTCCAATAAATGTCTTTGTCGCCTTGTAATAATAAAAACTGCATGGATGTAAATTCGATCCTTCCCGGGACAAACGTTTTTTTCTGCGCCCAAAGGTTATCTGGCGTGCGTGTCAACGGAGCAGTCAAAAACGTTAAATTTTGTGAGGGGGAAAGTTTTTTCAACTTTTATGCGGCAACCGAATCGTCATTCGCGCGCCTTGTTCGACGTCGTCGTCAAATTCGATTTTTCCGCCGTAGGTTTCGACAATGGCTTGCGCAATCAACAATCCCATGCCGAATCCCTTGCTGTGTTCGATTCGGGTTTTGAAAAGAAGCGGTTTGATGGACGCCGGAATCCCCGGTCCACGATCAGCCACGCAAATTTTCACTTCATCATTCACCAAATCCGTCGTCACGGTGATCACACGCCTGTTTGCTTCCAGCGGCTTGACCGCGTCGGCGGCGTTGTCCACCAGAATATCCAGCGCTCGTCGCAACCATTCAGAACTCGTCCACACCGTCAATGGCCTTCCAGCGAACACACTGACTTCGAGTTTGATGGCGCCATAACTCGCATTCTGACGAAGCTGGTTCAAGCGTTCAGCAACCAGATCATTGACGTTGACCATGGCCACGCCTTCTTCCGAAGACAGCGGAGCGGTGATCGGTTTTACATGGATGCTTTTCACCAATGCCTCGATTTGTTCCAGATGCTCGACAATGCGCGGATGATTCAGGCCATCGCGTTTGATGAACTCGCGGATCAAGACGGCCTTTTTTCCAATATCCGAAGCGTCACGGGCGATGACATGACGCCAGGCATTGTTGGCCATCCCCATCCAGGCCAACGCCGTCCGCGCGCCAATCTGCAATTTGCTTTCCTTCAACTCCTCGAATTGGCGAGCGTTTTTGATGGCGATGACGGCGTGTTCGGCCAGGGTCTCCAAAGTCGTCTGGTCGTCGTCGTCAAAGCCTTTGAGGTCGTGGCTTTCAACGTTGATCGCTCCGATGACTTTATCTCCGTCCCACATCGGCACGCACAATTCCGAACGAGTGGCCTTGTTAAACGACAGGTAATCGGGATCGAGTCTGACATCGTCAACCCGTTGCGACCTGCCTTCCAGTATCGTCCGACCCGCGATTCCGATCTTCTCCCGGCATCTGTCCAGCGACCAGACATCGCCTACACGTTTGCTGAGGTCTGGAAATTTGTCAGCCGGATAAATGCTTATCATCTGCGACGCGCTTCGTTTTTCGTCATAAATCTGAATCGTTCCGACGGCGACCTTGCTCGATCCGGCTTCCGTCAACCCTTCGACTGCCTGTCGCACGATTTCATCCAACACGTCTCGTTCGCGCCCGAAACTGGCCGTAATGGCCTTGCTGGCGTTATGAATGGCTTGGAAGTGATCGTTGCGCCGTTGCAGTTGTTCATATCGTTCGGTGCTGCGAATGGCGATGGCTGTTTGATTGGCGATCAATTGCAGCAGATAACAATCTTCAGCGGTGAAATGGCGATGCTGAGTTGAATAAACCAGCATGGCTCCGATTATTTCGTCGCCGCGCATCATCGGTACGCTCAACCCCGATTCGATGCCGCGCTCCAAGACGCCTTGCGGAAATTCAAACCTCGTTTCGCTTGAATAATCGTCAACAACGACAGGCTCTTTCTGCAACATCGTATAACCGGATTGCGACCCATAACCTTTGGCCAGCTTGAGCTTGGCGACTTCCTCATCCAGCCAGCCGAAATAAGCGCGCGGCCTCAACTCGCCATTCGGATCGGGTAAAACGATGTTGCAGCATTCGACTTCCATCATGGCGGCGGTGTGTTGGACGGCGACATCCATGGTTTCCTGCAACGTCGGCGCGTTTCGCAATTTGCCGGAAAGGCTGACCAGCGATTCCTGCTGTTTCAATTGTTCAGCCTTGTCGTCGGCGAACTGGGAATAACGAATGGCAACGGCGGCCTGGTCGGCAAAAAACTGTACGTTTTCAACCTGTTCAGTCGTAAACCGGCGGCGGCGGCGATAGTTGAAAAACATGACGCCGACTTTTTGCCGTGTGGCCAGCAGCGGAATGGCTATACAGGATTGAATTTTTTCTTCGCGCGCGAAACTGCGATCCTTGAAATCCTGGTCTTCGGCCAGATTGTCAATCACGCGCGGTTCGGCTTTATCCAGCAGCTTATGCACCAGCGGATGTTCCCAGCCTTTTTCCGGGTCGCGCATTTTCTTTGGTTGGTGAACGCCGACAAAAATGGGATGGCGGATGGCTCGTTTTTCCTGTTCGTATTCATACAGCACCACAGCGTCACACTGGCTGGCTTTTTTGGCTTCTTCGACAATGGAGCGCAATGTCGCCTTGCGATCATCCAGAACGATGCTTTTGGCGACGGCTTTTGCGGCTTTGTTGATCGAACTGACCTGTTCGGCCAGTTTCGCTCGTTTCAGATTCAAGGCTGCATTGCGAGCGAAATTGAGAGCGGTTCGTCGTTCCCTTTCTCCGAAATTTACCGGCTGTCGGTAAAGCGCATAAATCACGCCTAGCTTTTCCGCCCCTACCGACAATGCGATCCCTTGAAAAGACCTAGTATCGAATTCCGCCAGCAATGCCCGGCTGAAGGGACCGAAAAATTCCTTATTTTGCGTTTCTTTCAGATCATTCGTGGCAAACCATTGTTGTTTGAACAATTCATAAGCGGTGCCGCCCTCGTAGGGGCCGGTGGCCTGATATTTGGCCCACATTTTGTCTGGAATTCCCGCGGCAAGCGAGATGTCAGGCAGGAACTTGTTTTGGTCGTTGTCAAACAACCAAAAGACAACGGCGTCCGCCTGCAAAATTTCCTGTGCGCTGTTGAGAATTTGTCGCGGAACTTTCCCCGGCTCAGTGACGCGAGCCAACGCTTCGACGGCGATTCGTAATCGCTCCAACTGACGGCGTTCATCTTCGTTTTCGATTACGCGACGTTCAGCAGAACGAATTCGGTCAACGAGTATGGTCGTTTGAGAGGCAATCGCCTCGGCCAATTCGATGTTTTCTTTTTTCAGAAACTGACTTTGCGATTCGTCGCAGGTTTCCAACAAGCTGAGCAGGCCGAGCGGACGTTTTCCCAATCGCAAGGGAATCATCAACAAAGACCGCAGAGGTTGCGACAAACCGAGCGCCAATTGCGCCTGTTTCAATGTTTCGCGGCGATGTTCCTGGCTGTGTTTGAAGCGGGCCGCCTTGCCGGTTTGAAGGAATTCCAGCAGACCGGGATAAATCGCAATCGGGTAATTCGTCCCGATGGGCGCTTGCCAGTTGGCGTCGCCGGCAAAGTGGTTCGGGTCGCAAGTCCCGGCTTGGGCAGTCAACGAATTTCCACTTTCGTCGAGCAACGAAATCAGACAGAGGTTGCCGGGGAAAAGCGTCACCAGCATGCGGGCCAGACTTTGCAATCCTTCGGAAAGATTGTCCGCCTTGGCCATCAGGTCGCTGGCTTTCAAAACCAATTCCAGACGATGCTGATATTCCCTGAGCAAACGAACATCTTCAAAGTAACCGATGCTGCCGATTCGATTTTCTTCTTCGTCGTAGAAATTCGAGGCGGACAGTTGAACTGGAATCAGCTCTTCGTCCTTGCTTTTGACGATTGCTTCGACGTTGTTGATCTTGCCGTCCCTGCTGTCTTTGAGCAATTGGCCGATGTGGTTCGGCTCTCCGTCTCTGTACAGCATTCTGACATCCTGTCCCAGGACTTCCGCTTTCTTGTAACCGAGAATTCTTTCGGCCTGCCAACTGAAATCGGTGACGATGCCTTTGCGGTCAATGGCGATGATGGCGTGTGGCAGACTGTCAATCAATCGCTCCCGATGGTTTCGCAACTGTTCGACCAGACGCGCGTTTTCCACGCATACGGCGACGACTTCGGCATAAATGCTGATGATCCATTCATCTTCTTTGGTAAAAGCCTGTGTCGGAGAAGGGCGTCCGTCGTCTTTCAGCTTGTTGTCAGCGCGCAACAGCCCTATCAAATCGCCGTGGTTGTTTCGCAGTGGAATGGCCAGAACCGAATAACATTGCCCTGACGGTGTAGTCGAACTCTGCCGGTTGCGGACGGCTTTATGGCCCTGCAGCTTTTCGCCAAAGGCGTTGAACAATCTGCCCTGATAGGCGATGTGTCCGGTCAATCCGGTTTTGTCGCCGCTCTGAATCGAAAATTGTTGTCCTCGGTAAACGCTGCCGTCGCGATGGCCGTGAAACGCTTCCAGGCTCAAAACGTCTTTTCCGCTGGCCAGCGAAATTCCGCAGGTTTCCGCCGTCAGAATTTCCGTTGCGTGGCGGGCAACCAGGGTCAGCAATTCGTGGAGTTTCAATTTCCCCAGATTGCTCATGATTTCCGTCGTCGAACGCGAAAGTTTTTCCAGACGTTTCAGCTTGTTTTCGTCCTGAGCCAGCAATTCCTGCTTGACCAGTTCAATCGCTGCCTGATGCGCGAACAACGCCAACAGCCTGGCATCTTCGGTGGTGAATTTCCGTCCCACCTGATCGTCAACGTAAAGCACGCCTATGACACGATCCTGCCATCGCAATGGAACTTCCAGCACGGAACCGAAACTGCGACGGGTTTCAAAAACGGCGGCGCGGTCTGGATGTTCGTTGTAATTTTCAATGATCCGACACGGTTCGCCGCTCAACACAAGTCGCCCGGCAACGCCTTCGCCCACTTTCAAAATCTGGCCGACAAAATCCTGCCGGTTGTGATCTTCCACCAGAACCAATTCGCCTCGTTCGTAGTGGTATTCATACAATCCGCCGCTTCTGGCCTGCAACAATTCGACGGCGTGAGCGATGATCGCGCGCAACAGTTTCGTCCGTTCCAGCGTGGGTGCGGCGGTGATGGCTTCCGTCGTACGCCTCAAAGCTTCCATCTCTCTGGCGCGCTGTTCGGCTTTTTCGATCAATTCGGCTTTTTCAATTGCCGCAGCGGCCAACGCGGCAAACAGCTTCAACGGCTCAAGTTCGGATTCTGAAATCAGACGACGATTGAATTTGTTGTCAGCGGACAATTGCCCGATGACCTTGCCGCGCAACAACAACGGCACGCTCACCCATTCGGTCAATCCTTCTTTATCCAATTGTTCTTCGGAATGTTCGGGCTGGCCTGGGATCGGTCTGAGCAAAAGCGGGTGTCCGGCTTCGCATAATTTTTGAAAGTGCAGGTCGGTTTTCACCGGCCATTCCACGCCTTCAAAACGCGATTCTTTCATTCCCACCTGAGCTTCGCCGCGCAGCGTCTGTCCGTCAGCGGTAAGCAGATACAGTCTGACACGCTCAAAACCGCTTTCCTGAACGACCTGCAGGATGCGACGCAAAACTTCTGAACGCCCGTTTTCGCTCAACAACGCTGCGCTGCTTTCCATCAGGCGTTCGATCAAGGGTTTCTGTCGAGTGGTTTCTTTCAATCGCTGGCATTCAAGAACGTCACGAACGGCCAGAGTCAATTCTTCCAGATTTTGACATTGAGTGTAATTGAACGGCTGAGAACGCGGCAGCAATAACCCAACGGACAGATCGGGCATTCCTGATAACGCTGGCTGGATGTGCAACAGCGTTTCTATGGTCAACCCACGGCTTTCAGCCATCGAGCCGAAATCGCGCATCAACTCCAGGCAGGAGTTCATGACATCTTTATCCGTTGCCGGCACAGGCAGTTTGCCGAGCAAAGCCACTTGATGTTCTGTGGCGTCATTGCTGGCATTCCATTCTTTGGAAAAGCCTGTCGCCAAATCAACCAAACTGTGACTGCCGGAAAGGAAATCCGACAGGCGTTCGCGGGCGTCCGCTCCTGTCGCCAGCAATAACAGATATGAAGATTCGTGGCTCATTGTTCCGTGTGGTGTAACGCCGATTGTCGCGATAATTTCTGGTTCCGGCGCGCAGACCTGCAAATCACTTTCAGTCAATTTCAGAACCGGGTTTATAACTTGCGGCTAGCGGCTGTTAGCTGACATTTGTCTTACAAAATGCGAAACGAATGGTTGCGACGTTTCTATCAAGCGGTCGTTGTGTGTTTATGGCAAGCGGAAATCAGCGCCTGTTCGACCAGCGGCGAAACGGAAGATTCC
The DNA here is from genome assembly GCA_964470555.1 of uncultured Heliomicrobium sp. Taxonomy (GTDB): domain Bacteria; phylum Acidobacteriota; class Blastocatellia; order RBC074; family RBC074; genus RBC074. Next base: position 55,852 of record CAYYDG010000038.1, on the reverse strand, counting down.
GCTTTGCGGCAGACCATGGCCAGTTCGCTGACGACCAGATATTGCGCTCGTTCGAGCATTTGTTTTTCACGAAACGACAACGGCTTTTGGCGGTTCAGATACGTCAGCGTTTTCAGCACTTCGGCGATGGCGAACAAATCGCCGTGGCGCATGGCTTCGGAAAATTCCTTGAACCGGTCTTTCCAGGCTGTCGGCGGCGAATGGAAATCGTCCGCCAACACAGTCAGCAATTCCTCGCATCTGCGTTTGGCGATCAGAGTCCGCAACCCTACTTCTTCAGCGTTGCGGATTGGAACCATGACCATGGAATTATTGGCATGCAGCCGGAGCAGATAAAAAAGCTGCTCTTCTCCGTTGATCTGGCGAGTTTCGATTTGCTCGACAATGGCGATGCCTTGCGTGGGATAAACGACCTTCTGACCAATTTTGAATGTCACATCGTCCTCCTTTGACGCCGTTCGGCTTACGGTTGGTTGACGTAGAGCTTGTCGTTGAAGGTATTTGTGACTCAAGTGTAGCCCAGTCATCTGGAAAGAGCCAAGCTTTTAGCCGAGTAAAGCCGAGTCCTGAGACGACTTCGGCATCGGTGTAACATTCTGCTCAACAGCAAAAGAACGACGAAATTCATCTTTTCAACCCAAGACACCGGTTTAATCGCACGCCGGAATCACTTCGCTCCCATACACATCAACCGTTTGTTCTTCGTCGCCGCACATCAGGTAAATGTTGAACTGCGTCACGCCGACATCGGCCAGTTCTTTCAATCGGCGCAACTGTTCCTGCACATTGCCGACAATGCAAAACCGATCCACGACTTCATCTGTGACGAATTCGGCGTTGCTGCTGCCGACTTCGGCGTGGTGCAGGTAGTTGTAACCTTTGCGGTCGCGGATGAAGGCGGTCAGTTCTTCCGGCAATTCTTCGGGTTTGTATTTGGAAACCAGATCAACCACATGGTTGGAAACCAGCGCCGGAAACCAGCGAACTCGATCACGAGCCACATTCAGATCATCCGACACCCACACCGGAGCCGCAGCCATGACTTTGATTTTTGAAAAATCGCGTCCGGCTTCTTCGGCGCCTTCGCGAACAAACTGCAAACACCATTTGATCAAATGCGGATCGGCGAATTGCAAAATCACGCCATCGCCAATTTTGCCCGCGCAGCGCAGCGCCTTCGGCCCGTAACCGGCAACCCAGATCGGCGGCACTCCCGCGTCAGCCCAAGCCATCTGAATTTCTTTTTCTTCGTAAGTGATTTGCTTGCCACTGCACAAATCGCGGATGGTTTGCACGCATTCTTCGAGCACCGCCAGCGTCGTAGGTCGTTTGCCCATCACGCGGCGCGATGAATCTCCACGCCCGATGCCGATGTCCATTCGCCCGCCCGAAATGCGGTTGAGCGTAGCGAACAAACTGGCCGTCACCGTCCAATCGCGCACCGCCGGATTGGTCACGCAAGGGCCAATTCGCATGCGTTCGGTATTCGCCGCCATCAACGTCATCAATGGAAACGGTTCCTGCCACAACACATGCGAATCAAACATCCAACCGTAATTGAAACCTGCCGCTTCGGCCTGTTTGGTCAAGCTGACAATGCGTTTGGGAGTCATGTCGGGTTTGAAGGTAATTGCAAATTCCATGGTGCTTTCCTTTGTCTGGATTGGTGTGCCGGTAAACGCGTGGGAGTTTACCATAATTGGCTGGATCGCCGATCAAAGGCGATAGCAAGTTCAGCGGCTGCGTTGGGCTTAAACGCCAGCGCGGTTGGGATTGAAAAACGTTCAAACTGCTGTTCGCAACTGCTCACGCCAACGCCATTCCAGGCTTGCCAATCCGCCGACAAACAGCGCCTCGCCTATCAGGTGAGCAAGACCAAACAGGCTGGCAGTTCCTGAATAAACAAATGCCCATCGCAAACAAAGAACTGCCCACGTCAGATTGGCAACAATCAGTAACAGGATGAGAACTTTTGGTCGCCTCGTTCGCATTGCCAGGGAAAGTGAGTAACAAGCATAGGTTAGATTGGCCGCGCCATTTAAGAGCAGCAGATTCATAGGCAACCGGTACCACTCTTGCAGCCAATTACTTACCAGTAATATAGCAACTCCGGCAATCAAGCCGGCCAAGCCATCCACCCACAACAGTTTGCGCGTAATCATTACGAATCACTCGTCTCGAAAAGTGTCCTTACGGCGACCAGCAAGCCTTTATCGCCGCACTGCCGCCCGAACAAAACCTGTCCCAGGCGCGCCTCGCTCATTCGGGCGTCATCCAGCACGAATGCTCTGTTGCCGATCACTATCCAATGCGTCCCACTTTGCGCGTTTCAATCAAAGAGCGCAGTTTGGCCGCCGTCTCGGCGCTGAGTTCCGATTCAGGGGGAATGGGGTCGCGTTCGGCCAGCGCGCGATCCAGTTCTTCTTCGGTGGCGGTTCCCAGGCGATGGAGCAGGGCGAGGAATTCGGCGCGTTGTTGCAGGCGTTCGGCATCAGACGTTGCGCGCACACGGTAATTCGACGCGGCATACGCTGTCATGGCGTTCAACAGGTACTGGCTCAGGGAAAGCCCTTCGGTTTGCGCCAATCCTTCCAACTGGCGGTATAGGGCATCAGGCAAGTTCAGCGTTACGGTATTCATGGCAATTCTCTCCGCAGATAAAACTCGCGATTACTTCGAACGGGTTAGCTCCGTCACAAATTCTACGGGCGCCATCACGCGCAAGCCTAAAGTCTGTTGAGCTTGTGCAAAATCCCGTTTGTTTGCGGTCACAACCGTCGCGTCCGCATTCATGGCGCAATCAATCACGTGTTCGTCTCCCGAATCGGGCGAACTCGGGCGCCAGGAGAAATAGATTGTCACAAACTCGGCTTGTTGCAACAAGCTGTGTAAGACAGGCTGGATTTGCGTCCAACGCCGGGACGATAGTTTGCGTTCCAGGACATTTTCGTATTCATAAGCGAGAGCATTGGATGCGCAGGCTTCGATCAATCCTGCACGCCACGCGTCCACGATCAGGCCACAAGCTCCGCCCTGCTTCGTTAATCCTCGAAAAGCACATTGGGGTCAATCACTGCTCGGAGTTTGGCTACTGGCATTCGGCTGACTCCTGAAAAAGCGACCGTTTACTTTTAGCTTTGAGAAACGAGCCGTTGGGCAACTGGCGCAAGCTCCGTTAATCGCTCCGCCGAAAGCGGCGACAGGAATGGCGGCAGCGAACCGGTTTTGGCAATTCCGGCCAGTTCCGTCGAATGGTGCAGGACTTTGGCCGGACTCCAGGCGTCGCGCAGGTCTTCGTGCGGGATGAACAGTTCGCGCAATTTTTCAGCTTCGGCAAAATCTCCACGCGCGCAGGCTTCGAACAATTGCTGGCTCTGGCGCGAAGCGATGCAGCCCGTGCCGGTCGTAAAGCCAGGCAATTTCCAATCTCGCATGTGAACCACCGCCGGGCGTTCACCGATGCCGCTGACCACCAGATCGCGGTCAACGCGAGTCAGCAAGGATTCCAGATACGCATCCTGGCGCGGGTCTTGGCGAACGACGGCGTATTTGATGGCTACGCACAGACCTTCATCAACGAGTTTGGCGACGACATCCAGACCCGCTTCTTTGTCTGCGCCGAAGTTGTTCTCTTCTTTCAAGTACAAAATCAGTTTGGTTGCGGAGGCATCGGCGAATTCGCGCAAGCCTCTTTCCAATCCAGCGGCATCGCGCGGATCGCTGCACGGCAACAGCATCACTGCGGGGAAATTGTATTTGCGCAGCAACTCCGCCTGATCTATCGCTCGGCCATAGGAAGGCCCAGCGCTGGGGATTGCCCAATGCTCGTCAGCAAACCCGCTCAGCCATTCCAGCAAGGCTTCGTATTCGGCCAGTGTCACGTGATACAGAAAGGCGTTGCCGCCGTACAGAAATCGGGTGATGCCTCCGGCGGCAATGTGTTTGACGATCAAATCATTCTGCTCGAAATCCAGCGAACGGCGAGCGTCATCTTTGCGAGCCAGCGGCGGAACGGAAAATACGCCGCACAAATCTTCAGAAGTAATTGCAGATGTTTTCAAGGTAGCCTCGATGTGTCACCAAACCGTCACGACATTTGATAACGCACGGATTTTCGTATCGGCGGTGACCAATGACAGGTTAAGAAGGAGAGCCGTTGCTGCAATAATGCGGTCGGGCATATCAGGAACGGGCAAACGAGGAATCTGTCCCACAGAGTCAGAAACTCTTCGGTCAATCGGGATAACTTCAAGAATTGGTTGTGGATTATCAATTTCAGCCAACACTGCTGGCAGCACCGTTGGTTTAATCTTCCCCTTTTCGGTCAGGTACTGCATTTCAATCAAACTGATTGCCGAAAGGAAAATTCGTTGTGTTGGATCATTGGCGGCGGCATCCATTGCGGATGTCGCCGCCAAAGTCAGATCAGTTGGCGAATCAACATACCAAATAATGGCGTGTGTATCGGCAACCACGCTCATTCTTTACTCTCCACATCTTCGCCCCACACCTCGCGTCGCGCTTCTTTCAAATCAGCCAACGTGAGTTTTGGGCCCGGTCCGGCAGTTACGCCCTTGAGCCTGTGTGAGCGCAAAGCCGCCGAGTTGAGAGTGCGTTTCTCCAACGCCTCGACCATTGCCAGCGCTTCTTGCTGTTGCTCCAACGGCAATGACGCGACTTTGGCGCTGACCTGTTCAACCAGATTGAGTTCCATAATGCCTCCTGAAAAAAGCTATTCAGCCAGCAACATTTTGGCAATCGTCTGTTTCTGCATGTTCGACGTGCCTTCGTAAATCTGGCCGATCTTGCAATCGCGGAAGTATTTTTCGACCGGATAATCTTTGACGTACCCGTATCCGCCGTACAGGTTCACCGCCAGCGAAGCCACTGCTTCGGCGACTTCCGAAGAGAAAAGTTTGGCCATCGCGGCCTGTTTGATGAACGGTTGTTTGGCGTCTTTCAGTCGGGCGGCGTTGTAGACCATCAAGCGGGCGGCTTCGATCTGGACAGCCATTTCCGCCAGTTGGAATTGCACACCCTGGTTTTCGCAAATGGCCTGGCCGAATTGTTTGCGCTCTTTGGTGTACCCGAGTGCGGCTTCGTACGCAGCCTGCGCCAGCCCCAACATCTGCGCGCCGATGCCGATGCGGCCTTCGTTCAGGGTTTCAATCGCGATTTTGTACCCTTTGCCGACTTCGCCGAGCACGTTTTCCTTCGGCACTTTGCAGTTATCAAATAGAAGTTCGCAGGTGGAAGAAGCGCGAATGCCGAGCTTGTCTTCTTTCTTGCCGACGGTGAAGCCTTCAAAACCTTTTTCGACAACGAACGCCGTGATGCCTTTGTAGCCTTTCGACGGATCGAGATTGGCGAAGACAATGAAAATACCCGCTTCGTTGCCGTTGGTGATCCACATCTTGCGACCGTTAATCAGGTAATGATCGCCTTTGTCTTCAGCACGGGTTTGCAGCGCAAACGCGTCCGAACCGGAACCGGCTTCGCTCAGGCAATACGCGCCGACGGTATCGGTCGCCAATCGCGTGATGTATTTCTTTTTCAAAGCGTCGTTGCCGTAATTCAAAAACGCATTGATGGTCAGCGTGTTGTTCACGTCCACCATGACGCTCAAGCTGGCGTCCACGCGCGCGAGTTCTTCAATCGCCAGACAGGCCATGAAAAACGAACCGCCCGAACCGCCGTATTCTTCGCCGGGTTCTATGCCCATCAAACCGAGTTCGAAACACTTGGCGATGATTTCCGGGCGCATCTTTTGTTTTTCGTCCATTTCGCGGACGTAAGGTTTGACTTCGGCTTCGGCGAATTCGCGTACGCTGGCGGCAAACAGCCGCTCTTCTTCGGACAAAACGGTTAAGGGTTGAGCCACTTCCGGCTCCATTGCTTGTTGTGCTTGTGCCATAAAAATATCTCCTCTGCTTTGGCGCAACTGCTTTGATGATTGCGCGATAAATGAATTGATTATCTTTTGAAACAGTTTGGATGACTCCGTTGGCATCTTACTCAACGGATGCGATCTTTGCCAACTTTTGGCCGGTCGTTATAATCGCCGTCGTTCAATAAACAACGGACTTTTCTTTACCTTATGACGCAACCACAAACTCTTTTTGAACAAATTGGCGGCGAAACGGTCATTCGCCGACTGGTAGACCGGTTTTACGATTTAATGGATTCGCAAGCCGAAGCCGCTGGCATTCGCGCGCTGCATCCGGCTGATTTGACGGAATCGCGCAATAAACTTTACTGGTTTCTGGTCGGTTGGTCGGGCGGGCCGCCAATGTACATCGAACGCTTTGGCCATCCGCGGTTGCGCGCTCGCCATCTTCCCTTCCCGATTGGCGAATCGGAGCGCGACCAATGGTTGTGGTGTATGAACCAGGCGTTGGAAGAAACCATCACCGACGGATTGGCTCGCACACAGTTGTCGCGCAACTTCGCACAGCTTGCCGACTTCATGCGAAACAAGGCCGGCTAAAATCCTTTTGGCGGCGACAAATGACAGTGCAATAATGCGAGCCATCGCGTTATTGCAAAACTTCCATTCGTTTTAGGAGAACTGTCATTTATGAGCGCCGAAAACAAAGCTTCGACTTCCGATACCGTTCAAAAGCACAAGGATTTTCTCTTTCCCGCCGTCACGATGTATTACCAGGAGCCGATTGCGCTGGATCACGGCTCCGGGATGCACGTCTGGGATGACGCTGGCAATAAATACCTGGATTGTTTTGGCGGCGTGCTGACCACCAGTTTGGGGCACGCGCATCCGCAAATCACCGAAGCCGTCGTGGATCAAGTCCAAAAACTGACACACACTTCGACGCTCTATGCCAACGCGCCGCAGTCTCAATTGGCCGCCAAGCTGGCCGAAATCACGCCGGGCAAGCTGGAAAAATCCTTCTTCACCAACAGCGGAACCGAAGCTGACGAAACGGCAACGATGGCCGCCAAGCTGTACACCGGGCGGCAGGAAATCATCACCTTGCGCCACAGTTACAGCGGACGTTCGGCGGCGGCGCAAAGCGCTGGCGGCCATCGCAGTTGGAAAGTCCTGCCCACGCAAGTTGCCGGGTATTACCACGCGCCCGCGCCTTACTGTTATCGCTGCCCGTTCAAACTGACTTATCCGGAATGCGATCTGGCCTGCGCCAAAGACTTGAAAGAGCTGATCGAAACGGCCACTTCCGGCAACATCGCGGCGTTTATGGCCGAACCGATTTTGGGCGTCGGCGGGTACATCACTCCGCCGAAGGAATACTTCAAAGAAGCCATCGCCATCGTCCGTCAATACGGCGGCGTATTCATTACCGACGAAGTTCAAACCGGGTGGGGACGCACCGGCGACAAATGGTTCGGCATCGAACATTGGGACGTGGAACCGGATCTCATCACTTCGGCCAAAGGCATGGCTGCGGGATTCCCGATTGGTTGGACAATTGCCACGCCCGAAGTCGCCGCCGCTGTGCCTACGCTGACGTTTTCGACCTTTGGCGGCAACCCTGTTTCGACGCGCGCCGCGTTGACCACCATCGAAGTCATCGAAACCGAAAACCTTATCCACAGCGCCAAAGTCGTTGGCGATCACCTGCGCGAAAAATTGATGGGCTTGATGGAAAAATACGAAATCATCGGCGACGTCCGCGGACTCGGTTTGATGCAGGCGCTGGAACTGGTCAAAGACCGCAAAACCAAAGAACCGCATCCGCAAGCCGTGTTGAAAGTTTTCGAGGAAACCAAAAAGCGCGGCGTGCTGATTGGCAAAGGCGGACTGTACGGCAACTGCATACGCATCGGGCCGCCGCTGATTGCAACGAAAGACGACATGGACGAAATGGTGACGGCTCTGGATGAAGCCCTGGCGACGATTTAACCAAACGGAGAAACACTTATGTTCGCTCATCAAACGAAAGCTCAGACCAAAGCCACAGCGGTGCCGCTTTATCCGGAAAGTGATGGGAAGCCTATGGCCGAAACTGATATTCACCGAAGATTGCTGACAACCCTCATATTTACTCTGGAGACTCATTTTCAGAATGAACCTGATGTTTATGTCTCCGGTAATCTGTTGGTTTATTACGTCGAGGGAAGTCCAGCCAAATGCTTCGCGCCGGACGTGTTTGTCGTACGAGGAGTGCCGAAAGGTGAGCGGCGAATTTACAAGCTCTGGGAAGAAGGTGTCGCTCCGCAAATCATTATTGAACTGACTTCGCGCAAAACCTGGAAAGAGGATTTGCAGACCAAATGGCGGCTCTACGAAGAATTGGGTGTGCAGGAGTACTTCATCTTCGATCCCGAATACGATTATCTGGATGATCCACTGGTCGGATACCGGCTGGAAAACGGCAAGTACGTCGAACTGGAAATCAAAGACGGGAGAGTGAAAAGCGAGGCTCTTGGCCTGGAACTGGTGAACACAGGCGAAACGCTTCGGTTGTTTGATCCGGCAACTGAACAGTTTTTGCCGACTACTAATGAATTTGCCGCCGCCCATCAAAAGCTGACTGAGCTTGAAGCGACGCTGGCACGCTACCGCGAGCAGTTCGGCGAACTGCCAACGTGAAGGGAGAAAGAATGAATCAGGTTGAAACGCTCAATTACAACAGTATTCTAAATGTCGTCAGCCAATGGCCACCTACTCAACAGCAAGCATTGGTGAATGACGTGTTGAAAATGATTTCTTCAAGAGTCGAGCCGCCCAGACAAAAACGACCGACCTTGAGCGAAGCCCTGGGTTTGCTCGCAACGGATCAGCCCGCGCCAACCGATGCTGAAGTCAAACAATGGTTGGATGAGCATCGCATGGAGAAATACGGATGAAGCAAGTGCTTTTTGACACCAACGTTGTGCTTGATGCCTTGCCGAGGCGTGCGCCGTGGGATGTGGATGCTGCGGCATGTTGGCAAGCCTGCGATGACGGAAAGATTCTGGGGTGTTTAACCGCTTCCTCGCTGACCGACATTTTCTATATTGCGCGAAAACAAAAGGGACAAGCAGTTGCGCTTGATACTATTCGCTTATGCCTTGACGCTTTTGCAATTTGCGCAGTTGATCGCAGAGCGTTGGAAGAAGCCATTGATTTGTTCGGAAATGATTTTGAAGACAATTTGCAGATCGCTTGTGCCACGCTTGCTGGGATTGATGCGATTGTCACGCGTGACAAGGATGGTTTTCATGATTCGTTGATTCCCGCCCTCATGCCTTCAGAATTGCTGACGCAACTTCGTTCAACACAGGAGTGATTTTCATGCGAACCCTGATCAAAAACGGCCACATCGTCACCGCCGTAGATTCTTACATCGCCGACATTCTGATTGACGGCGAAACCGTCGCCATGATCGGCAAGGACCTTTCTGCTGTTGTCGGTTCGGTAGACAAAACGATTGACGCCACTGGCAAGCTGGTCATTCCCGGTGGCATTGATCCACACACGCACATGGATTTGCCGTTTGGCGGAACCTCTTCGTCCGACGATTTTGAAACCGGCACGCGCGCGGCTGCTTTTGGCGGCACGACGACGATCATTGATTTCGCCGTGCAATACAAAGGGCAATCGCTGAACGAAGCTCTGGACGTGTGGTTCGCCAAAGCCGAAGGCAAAGCCGTGGCCGATTACGGTTTCCACATGATCTGCACCGATCTGCCGGATGAACGTTTGCCGGAATTGAAAGCGATGATGGATCAGGGCGTCAGCAGCTTTAAGTTGTTTATGGCGTATCCGGGCGTCTTTCTGGTGGATGACGGCACGATCTTCAAGGCGATGACGGCGGCGGGCGAACACGGCGGATTGATCTGCATGCACGCCGAAAACGGAGTGGTGATTGACGTGCTGGTCAAACGCGCGCTGGCCGCCGGGCACACCGCGCCGAAATATCACGCGCTGACGCGGCCCACCAAAGCCGAAGCAGAAGGCGTACATCGCGCCATCGCCATCGCCGAAATGGCCAACTCGCCGGTTTACATTGTTCACCTGAGCTGTTACGACGCGCTGAAAGAAGTCCAGAACGCGCGCGATCTGGGATTGCCTGCTTACGCCGAAACCTGTCCGCAGTACCTGTTTTTGGATTACAGCCATTACGAACAGCCGGGGTTTGAAGGCGCGAAGTACGTCATGACTCCGCCTTTGCGCGCCAAGGAAAACCAGGAATTGCTCTGGCGCGGGTTGCGGATGAACGATCTGCAAGTAATTTCCACAGACCATTGCCCATTCTGCATGAAAGAACAGAAAGAGTTGGGCATTGACGATTTCAGCAAGATTCCCAACGGCGGTCCCGGCGTCGAACACCGCATGAGCCTGATTTACAACGGCGGCGTCGCACAAGGCCGCATCAGTTTGAACCGGTTTGTCGAACTGACTTCGACGGCGGCGGCCAAAATCTTCGGCCTGTTTCCGCGCAAAGGAACGATTGCCGTCGGTTCGGACGCGGACATCGTTGTTTTCGACCCGAATCGCGAACAAACCATCAGCGCGGCGACTCACCACATGCGAGTGGATTACAGCGCTTACGAAGGCTGGAAAGTAAAAGGCGTGACTGAAGTCGTTCTCTCGCGCGGCAATATCATCGTCGAACACGGCGAATGGAAAGGCAAAACCGGCGCAGGACAGTTTTTGAAACGCGGCACGACCGGCGCGAAGTGAAAAGGAAATTTATGATAGACCTCAAACAGCTTGATGTTCAGTACGTGACCAACCAATCAGGAGAGAAGACCGCAGTAATTCTTTCACTGGCGAAATTCCGCGATTTGATTGAAGACCTGGAAGATTTAGCAATAGCTGCGGAACGGCGAGATGAACCAACGACTTCTCACAATGACCTGTTGAGCCAAATGAGAAAGTGATGGACATTCGGCAAGTCCTGATGAGCGGGCATTCCAAACAGCGGACAATGGCCATCGTCGAATTCATCGGCGATGACCCCAAACGCTTTGCCGAATTGATGAAGTTGTTTTTTGCCGGAGATTATCGGCTGACGCAACGCGCCGCCTGGCCGATGAGTTATTGCGCGGAATTGCATCCGAAATTGATTCTGCCGTATTTGCTCAAGCTGCTGGCGTGTTTAGACCGCGAAGACCTGCACGTTGCAGTCAAACGCAATGTCATGCGGTTGCTGCAATACATCGAAATTCCCAAACGAATGACCGGCAAAGTTTACGCCCACGCCGTTGATCTGCTCGACAACGCGGATGAACCGATTGCTGTTCGAGCTTTTGCCATGACCGTTGCCGCGCGAATTGCCAAATCAGAGCCGGACCTGATGAACGAATTGCGATTGATCGTCAAAAAGCATCTGCCGCATTCGACGGCGGCATTTCAAGTCAGAGCGAGAGAAATTTTGCGATGAAAACAGAGACCTCCATCTCCCAGCGCGACTATGAAGAATTGCGCCAGGATGTTTCCGCCAGCCCGCTGTGGAACGCCGACCTTGCGCCAACGACAATCAAACAACGCACCTGGTCTACCTGGAACATAGCTGCGCTGTGGATAGGAATGAGCGTGGTGATCACGACTTACACCCTGGCCGGCGGCTTTATCGAAGCCGGGATGTCGTGGTGGCAGGCCATGATTACCATCCTGCTCGGAAACACTATCGTTCTGGTTCCGATGATTCTTAATGCTCACGCCGGAACGAAATACGGGGTGTCGTTTCCGGTGCTGTGCCGGGCGGCGTTCGGAACGAAAGGGGCAAACGTTCCGGCGATTTTGCGCGCGATTGTGGCCTGCGGCTGGTTCGGGATTCAGACCTGGATCGGCGGCACGGCGCTGGATGCGTTGTTTGGCCGAATGTGGAGCGGCTGGAATTCGATGGGCGCTAATGTGATGAACATCGCCGTGCATACCTGGATCGCATTTATGCTGTTTTGGGGCATTCAGGTCTGGATCATTCTGAAAGGCGTCGAAGGCATCAAGCATCTGGAATCCTGGTCGGCGCCATTGCTGTTGGCAGGCGGCGCGGTTTTGCTGTGGTGGGCGTCATCGCGAGCAGGCGGGCTGGGCCGGGTTCTGACGGAATCGAGCGCGCTGCAAAAACAGCAGAATAATTTCTGGACGATCTTTCCGGGCGCGCTGACTGCCTCGGTCGGGTATTGGGCGACGCTCAGTTTGAACATTCCCGACTTTACTCGCTACGCGCGGTCGCAGAAGTCGCAGATGCTGGGTCAGGCGTTGGGCTTGCCTATGACTATGACGGCGTTTGCTTTCATCGGCGTGGCGGTGACCAGCGCAACGCTGCTGATTTACGGCGTGGCCATTCCCGATCCGGTGCAGTTGATCCAGCGTTTCGACAGCTTCACTGTAATTTTGTTTGCCACGCTGGTGATTTTCGCCGCGCAGATTTCCACCAATATGGCGGCTAACGTGGTTTCGCCGTCGAACGATTTTTCCAACCTCAATCCGAAAACGATCTCTTATGTCGGCGGCGGACTGATTACCGCAGTCATAGGTATTTTGATGATGCCGTGGAAATTGCTGGCTTCTATGGGAGATTACATTTTCACCTGGCTGATCGGTTATTCGGGATTGATGGGCGCGATTGCCGGCATATTGATCTGCGATTACTGGTCGCTCAGAAAACAGCGGCTGGATTTGGCGGCGTTGTTCGATGTGCGCGGGCAGTATGCTTATTCGAACGGCTTCAACTGGCGCGCGATTATTGCGCTGGTTGTAGCCATTGCGCCGGTCGTACCTGGTTTTCTGCACGCGGCTTCAACGCCGGGCGGTCAAATCCAGCAACCGGGTTTTCTGGATACGCTTTACACTTACGCATGGTTTGTGACTTTTGCGATTGGCTTTTTTGTTTATTTCGCGCTGATGAAAGCCGTTTCGACGACTGAAACAAACGCATCTTAGCCCACAACTCATGCAAGGAGTTGAACGATGAAAAAAAGAACCTTCTTGAAACTGACCTCCGCCGGGATCACCGGCACTATGCTCACATCACTCAGCGGATGCCAAAAATCTGACGCGCCCGAATCGCAAACAACGGCCACACCGGAAAAGCTGAAAAACTGGGCGGGCAATCTGGAATACAGCACCAGCAAGGTTGTCTATCCTGAAACCGTCGAACAGGTGCAAGCGGCAATCAAACAGGCAGAAAAAATCCGCGCGCTGGGAACGCAACATTGCTTCAATAAAATCGCAGACTCGCCGCATCAACTGCTTTCAGCCAAAAAGCTCGACAAGATTCTTGCGCTCGACACGGACAAGAAAACCGTGACCGTCGAAGCAGGCGTGCGTTACGGAACGCTGGGTGAATACCTGCAAGAACGAGGATTCGCGCTGCACAATCTGGCGTCGCTGCCGCACATTTCCGTCGCCGGTTCCATCGCCACGGCGACGCACGGTTCCGGCGTCAAGCTTGGCAATCTGGCGACAGCGGTTTCCGGTCTGGAATTCGTGACTGCGGCGGGCGAAGTCGTGACGTTGACGCGGGAAAAAGACGGCGAGCAATTCCTTGGCGCAGTGGTGCATCTGGGCGGATTAGGAGTCGTCACCAAAGTCACTCTGGATATTTTGCCCACGTTCCAGGTTAAACAGGACGTTTACGAAAACCTGCCGTTTGCCGAACTCGAAAAGAATTTCGAGGCGATCATGTCCGCCGGTTACAGCGTCAGTTTGTTCAGCGACTGGCAGAAAAACGTCATCAGCGAAGTTTGGGTCAAATCAATTGTCACTGGCGACAAGCCGACAAAAGCAAAACCCGAACTTTATGGAGCGAAACTGGCGACACGCAATCTGCATCCGATCCGCGAACTGGCGGCGGAAAATTGCACCGACCAAATGGGTGTGCCGGGTGCATGGCACGAACGCTTGCCGCATTTCAAAATGAATTTCACGCCCAGCAGCGGCAAAGAATTACAGGCCGAATACTTCGTGCCGCAGAGCAACGCGGTGGCGGCGCTGAAAGCCATCAACAATCTGGGCGACAAATGGATTCAAGACTTGTTCATTTCCGAAATTCGCACCATTGCCGCCGACAATCTGTGGATGAGCACTGCTTACAAACGCCCGAGCGTGGCCATTCACTTCACCTGGAAACAGCACACCGACGCCGTGATGAAGCTGCTGCCGATTGTCGAAGAACAATTGGCGGCGTTTGGCGCACGCCCGCACTGGGGCAAGTTGTTTACGATTACGGCGGCGCAATTGAAGGCGCGTTATGAACGTTACGCGGATTTCCAGCAATTGATGCGGCAATACGATCCGAACGGAAAATTCAGGAATGAGTTTCTGGAACTGAATTTTTCCGCCTGAAAGCATGTAGTCCTGCCTTCGGGCGGAAAAGGCTTGGTTATCAAAGCCTTCAGCCTGAAGGCGGGACGACGAACTTTACCAAGGAGCATTTATGGCACGAATTGTGAAATGTGGATTGATTCAGGCGAAGAACGCCGCGCCGACCGATGCGCCAATGGCGGAGATCAAGCGGCTCAACATCGAAAAACATCTGGGCTTTATCGAACAGGCAGCCAGACAAGGCGTGCAGATTTTGTGCATGCAGGAAGTCTTCACCACGCCGTATTTTTGTGCCGAACAGCAAACGCGCTGGTACGAAGCCGTCGAAAAAATTCCTGATGGAGCGACGACAAAGCTGATGCAGGAACTGGCCAGACAATACGGCATGGTCATCGTCGTGCCCATTTACGAAGAAGAAATCACCGGCATTTATTACAACACCGCCGCCGTGATTGACGCCGACGGCAGATACCTGGGCAAGTATCGCAAGAATCACATTCCGCACGTCGCGCCGGGCTTTTGGGAAAAGTTCTATTTCAAACCGGGCAATCTGGGTTATCCGTGTTTCGACACGGCCTTTGCGCGCATCGGAGTTTACATTTGTTACGACCGGCACTTTCCCGAAGGCGCGCGGGCTTTGGGATTGAACGGCGCGGAAATTGTTTTCAACCCTTCGGCCACAGTCGCCGGATTGAGCGAATACCTTTGGAAATTGGAACAGCCCGCGCACGCCGTGGCCAACGGTTATTTCGTCGGCGCAATCAATCGAGTCGGTTACGAAGCCCCCTGGAACATAGGCGAATTTTACGGCCAGAGTTATTTCTGCGATCCGCGCGGACAACTTCTGGCTCAGGCTAAACGCGACGAAGACGCACTGGTTGTCGCCGATTTGAATCTCGATCTCATCCGCGAAGTCCGCAACACCTGGCAATTCTTCCGCGACCGGCGACCGGAAACTTACGGCTCGCTGGTCGCTGGGTAAAGACAAGCTCAAATCTAGAATTTGAAATTTGAGACCGCATTCGTAAAAAAGAATGGGGGATCAATCAGCCATGAAATAAGCAGTCAGGCAAAAAATTTGGCGGCAATTTCATTTTCCAGTTTTCATTTTTGATTTTCCATTTGTCATTGCGCGAATCGCTTCAAGGGCAAAGACAAATGAAAACTGGAAAATGAAAGAAGCTGTAACAAGCAAACATTTAGTGAATTTCCGGTTCCGGCGTCGGCGCGCCAGCGTGCAGGAAATCGAAGTCGCAGCCTTCGTGAGCTTGGGTGACGTGGTCTAGGTAGAGCGCCGTGAAGCCGCGTTCGTACACTCGTTGCGGTGGTTGCCAGGCGGCGCGGCGTTTGGCCAATTCTTCTTCGCTGACCAGCAAATTCAGCTTTCGGTTCGGAACGTCGAGTTCGATCAAATCTCCATCCAGAACAAATGCCAGAGTTCCTCCGATATAACTTTCCGGCGAAACGTGCAGCACACAGGCTCCGTACGAAGTTCCGCTCATGCGCGCGTCGGAAATCCGCACCATATCGCGCACGCCTTGTTTCAATAGCTTTTTCGGAATCGGCAGCATTCCCCATTCGGGCATTCCCGGCCCACCAAGCGGCCCTGCGTTTTGCAGCACAATCACCGAATCGGAGGTTACGTCCAACGCTTCGTCGTCAATCCGGGCGGCCATGTCGTTGTAGTTTTTGAAGACGACGGCTTTGCCAGTGTGCTGATGCAAACGCGGTTCGGCGGCAGTGGGTTTGATGACCGCTCCGTTCGGAGCCAGATTGCCATACAAAATCGCTGTGCCGCCTTTGGCGGAAACCGGATTGTCCGTCGAACGAATCACGTCCGCGTTGTGGACTTTGGCGGAAGCGATGTTTTCGCCGAGTGTTTTGCCATTCACCGTCAGAGCATCCAGCTTCAGCAAGCCGCGAATCTGATTCAGCAGCGCGCGCAAGCCTCCGGCGTAATAAAAATCTTCCATCAGGAATTGGCCAGACGGACGAATGTTGGCGATGACCGGCGTGCGTTGGGCGATTTCGTCAAATTGCGGCAAGTCAATTTTGACTCCGGCTCGGCCAGCCATGGCTACGATGTGAATGATGGCGTTGGTCGAACCTCCGATGGCCATGTCGGTGGTGATCGCGTTTTCAAACGAATCGCGCGTCAGAATGTCGCTCGGTTTCAAATCTTCCCAAACCATTTCGACGATACGGCGACCGCATCGGGAAGCCATTCGCTGATGGTTGGCGTCCACCGCCGGAATCGAAGAAGCACCGGGCAACGTCATGCCCATCGCTTCGGCAATGGCGGTCATCGTCGAAGCCGTTCCCATGGTCATGCAAACTCCGGCAGAGCGCGCGATGCCGTCTTCCATTTCGTTCCATTGTTCAGCGGTGATGGTTCCGGCGCAACGTTCCGCCCAATACTTCCAAACGTCGCTGCCGCTGCCCAGCGGTTGGCCGTTCCAATTGCCGCGCAACATCGGCCCGGCGGGCATGTAAATCGTCGGCAGGTTCATGGAAATCGCGCCCATCAACAAACCCGGCGTGGTTTTGTCGCAACCGCCCATCAGCACTACGCCGTCAATCGGCTGGCTGCGCATCATCTCTTCGGTCTGCATGGCCAGAAAGTTTCGGTACAACATCGGGCTGGGTTTCATGTACGTTTCGGTGATCGGCATTGCCGGGAGTTCGACGGGGAAACCGCCTGCTTGCCAGATGCCGCGTTTGATTTCTTCGGCGCGTTGGCGGAAATGGCTGTGGCAGATGCTCAGATCGCTCCAGGTGTTGATGATGCCTATGACCGGTTTGCCTGCGAAATCTTCGACGGCGTAACCGACCTGTTTGGCGCGCGAACGATGGCCGAAGCCGCGCAAAGTGTCCACGCCCAGCCAACGATGGCTACGCAATTCGTCAGGATTTTTTTTCTTGTTCAACGTCGTCTCCGAAAGAAAGGAAGAATCGTCCACGAAGGAACACGAAGATTCACGAAGCGGAATTACGATCTTTGTGTTTGTCCGTGTTGCTTCGCGGATTGTTTCCATCGCTTCCCGCAATTGCAAGCGCTCGGCATGCGTGGCACGATGCGCGCGCTTTTAGCGTTTCAATCCCAATCCATACACAACGAGGAAACAACCTGATGAATTCCGCCGAAGCACGTCTTTCGCTGAAAAACTCACCGACGCTGTGGTGGCTGACGTTTCTGCTGTTTTCGGGAATGGTCTTCAGCTACGCGCAACGCAACAGCCTGAGCGTGGCCTTGCCGTTCATCTCGAAAGAATTCAGCCTGAATGCTGAACACAAAGGTTTGCTGCTTTCGGCGTTTTCCTGGATTTACTGCTTTCTGCAGGTTCCGGCAGGAAACGTCACCGACCGGGTTGGCGTGCGACGGTCATATTCGCTGGGGTTTTTGATGTGGTCGTTGTTGACGGCGGCGACAGCGGCGATCAAGGGATTCTGGAGTTTGCTGTTTGTGCGTTCGCTGGTGGGCATTGGGCAATCGGTCGCGTTTCCGGCCAGCGCGCGCGCCGTTTCCAATTGGTTTCGTGATGATGAACGCGGAACGGTGACGGCGATTTACCTGACCGGCGTGCGATTGGGGCAGGCGGCGATTGGCGGGATCGGCGGATATTTTCTGAGCCGGTATGATTGGCGATTGTTTTTCGTCGTCGTCGGGTTGCTGCCGATGATCTGGATTGCCGGTTGGATGATGACCTTGCGACGTTGGGAATCGCCGGAAACCGGCCAGGTCGCAACAACAAAGAAAAGCTTTTCGCTGCTCGAAGGCATGAAGTTGTTGAAGCGGAAAAGCGTGATGGGAGTGACGCTGGGATTTTTCGCCTACGATTATGCGTGGTTCGTGTTTACCCTGTGGCTGCCGGATTATCTGATGACGGTGCGCGGATTCAGCAAAGACGAATGGAGCTTTTATCAGGCGTTTCCTTATGTGGCGATGTCTGTGGTGATTATTCTTTCGGGGCTGGCCAGCGATTGGCTGGTGCGTCGCGGAGGCAATGAAGTTCGCATTCGCAAACTGTTCATCGTCGCCGGAATGTTGTTTTGCTGTTTGATAGTTCCCGCCGGATTGGTGGAGGACAAAATGACTTCGGTGTGGTTGTTGACGGCGGCTATTGCCGGATTGGGTTTGGCGACGCCGAACACCTGGACGTTGACGCAAGCCGTTTGCGAAAAAGAAATCGTCGGCACGACGGCGGGCCTGCAAAACTTCGGCGGCAATTTGGGCGGCATCATCGCTCCGCTGCTGACCGGCGTGATTGCTCATCGCACGGGGTCGTTTGCCATCGCGTTGGGGGTCGTCGGCGTAGTTTTGATTTTGGGAATTCTGGCGTATTGGATTTTGATCGAAGACCCGAACGCTGAAAAATAAGCGTTCCGAATCTCAGTTGTCTCCCAGAGATGAATCGCCGGGCTATTCTCAGTCGTAACTGCGAGGACAGAGAAACCGTTAAGTTTCTAACTTGATTCATCGTCCGTAACATCATCCAGCTATAGACAGCCATCTTTTCCTCCTTATTTCAAAAAAATCGTAACTGCTCAGCCCTGGGTACTCAGCGCCCCCGGCCTGCAGGCTTTCTGCGAAAAACCTTTCGGAAAAGGAGAGTTTGAACGGACAAGGCTTTGCAGCCTGTAAGGCATGCGTACCCGGCTGAGCAGTTACAAAAAATCTTTTCCTGACAGTGGCGGGTTTGAGGGCTTTTCTTCGCCTTTTCCGTTGTAGGACATAGAGGGGCAAGATTCAACGAAGCGACAAATTGGCGGATTACGGCTCGACCAATCAACAGCAGCCGTAACCGTAGCGGGAACGTGTGTCAACTCATATTCAACTCTGGGAGGCAACATGGAAACCGAACTCAACACAATCGAACAACTCTGGATGTCCGAACAAGCTGCCGTGATGTATGCCTTTACCACGCTTGGTCAAATCATTTTTGTCGCAGGCATGACGCTGGGAGTGATTCTGCTCATTGGCGCGACTTTTCTTGGCCAGCCCGAAGATCAAATTCCTGGTCGCGGAATGTCGCTGAGGCTCAATTCGTTGCTTGTCGCCTATCACCAACGCCGGCGCCTGATGCCTGGGGTTTTGAAGGCGCTGGCTCTGATCATCTGTCTGGCCGCGACGGCTCAGGCCTGAATTGCATCCGCGTTATTCCCAATCTCTGTGGAGAGGAGGTGTCACTCTCCCCCTAACACACACTGGAGATGAACCATGAACGAGGAAAATTCCCCAAGAATCCTGATGATTGCAATCACCTTGTTTGTCTGGCTGTCACTTGCCGTCAGCGGCTTTGCCCAAGTCCCGGAAGTCAAACCGGGAGACTCGGTCATTTTTGGACGGTTTGCATCGGGCGGAAACGACGATACCGGGATTCAAAAAAGAACGATTCCGATTATTGGCGGCGAAGTGGAGGTCAGCAAAGCAGACAGCAGATTTAACGCGCAAACACGGACTGTCGAGGCCAACGCGGAAGTTTATGCGACACTGTTGAGTTCTGGCGTGGTCGGTTCTGCCACCGCGTACATTGATACTCGCTTCAAGCTGTCGGGATCGGTTCCGCGCCCGGTGGATGTCGTCATCAGCGCAGATGCCATTTGGAGAGGGTATCTGTTTACGCTGGCTTCGATTGGCGGAGGTACGGCAGAAGCTTCCGTCTCGCTGCAATTGATTGATGATTCGCTGGGGGCGGCCATCGCGTATGAAGAGATTTTTTCGCTTGAAGGCCGAGCCAATCTGTCCAGCTTCCAGGACCCGCTTTCCGCTGTCCTGGATCGAAAAACGGCAACCATTCAGGCGACGCTGGTGCGTGGCAAAACGTACACGCTCCGGTTCCAAATTGAATGTGCGGTGAAAAGCCAGGTGGTTTCGGTTGGTATGGTCAGCAACTTCCATTCGGCGGCGCAAGGAGCAATTCCGGCATCTCCCAGGGGAGCGCAGATCGTCAACATGGCAATGGTCGTCGGCCCTGACCTGGAAGAATTGCTGGTGATGCTCAAAGACCAGTTGGCCGCTTCGCACAACACCCTCACCGACTTAATCAATGGGGTCAATACCAATGTTCTGGCGGTGGACAATCGCCTGACCGCCGTGCAAAACACTGTCAACACCATTCAGGGAAATACAGTCACCGTCATTTCCCAACTCAACACGGCGCAAACCACGCTCAACACGATCAACAACAAGGCTGACACCATCAATGGCAAAGCCGACACGCTCATCAACAAGTCGGACACCATCATCAACAAGGTGGATACGACCAATACCAGCGTCAACATCGTCAGCGCAAAAGTGGACGATCTGGCGATGAAGTTGATGGAGTTTCAACGTCGCGCCTTCCGGCTGGAAATCGAGCAGGCTCTGGTCGAAGGCGACCGTTACAACGTCACTTCCTTCCAGGTGCCTCAATCGTCGGGCGGCAATCTGGAAGAAGTCCGCAGCGTCGTGGCTGAAGTCATTGAGATGTGCGCCAAATCCGGCATGCCCAGCGCCGCAGCCGTTGAACAGGCCAAGAGCGCTTTGGCGTCCGGCGATATTTACTTCAACGCCAAAGGCTACAAAGACGCTTACGATCATTACCGCGCGGCGTATCTGCACGTCGCAACTGTGACCGGAAATCATCGGCCATAAACCTCGAAACCCAACCACAGGGCTGTCTGCCGCAGACCTGCGGCCAACCAAGGAGAATCACAATGCAAAGACATCGTTCGATCACCAAACTTTTGTTGGCGTTCAGCGCTTTGCTGTTCGCTGTGGCAATCACCCCGTTCTGTATGGCGCAAAACCAGCCTGCGCCGCAGACCTATCTGGTGTCGGCAGTGAAGGTCAAACCCGGAATGATGGATCAGTACCGGGAACTGTTGAAAAACGAGACGCTTCCGGCCTTCAAAAAAGCCGGAGGCAAGGAATGGCACACCTGGGTTGTGCAAACTCTGGGCGAAGCCGGCGAAATCTGGACGTTCCGTCCGCTTACGAACCTGAAGGAGTTGGATGATCCCAGCTTTTTGACCAGAGCGCTGGGCGAAGCCGGCGCTCGTGCCCTGATCGCCAAACGCAGCCAGTTGGTCGTCAGTGCGCGCACCTTTCTGGCTACGACGGTTCCTGATTTGAGCGTCCAGCCAAAAGGCGAGGTGAAGCTCGGTGTCGGCGTCATCAACACCGTCACGCCGGGGCGCGTACCGGAGTTCATGAAATGGCTCAAGGAAAACGCGCTGGTCGCCAACGCCAAAACCAATTCCAGGGGAGTGGCTACCTTCGTACAAGCCCTGGGCGGCAATCCGAATACAGTTCACGTTTCTGTTTTTTTCGACAACTTCGACGAGATAGGGAAGTTCGTTCAGGTTTACAACAAGGCGATTGCCGATCTGAAGCTGCAAGGCAATGCTCCGGTCGGCGTCGTGTCAAACGTTGAGTTCGGGGTTTATCGCTTCGTCCCGGAACTGAGCATTACGCCTGTGCCCGCAACGGCGGCGAGCAAGTAGCGTCTCTCAAGCTGGGTATCCTCAGCCAAAAAGTCCAGGCTGCGGCGACGTCTCGTCGGCATTTGCCGCAGCCTGACTAATCATCAAAAAAAGTCCGTGGAAGATTGCTACCAGCAATCTTCCACGGACTTTTTGAGTTTCAGGAGAAAAATTTGCGCCTTTGACGACGGACGAGCCAGTGGACAGCAACCTGCAATTGCCTGTGTTATATTGCCCGCGCCCTGAAATTGGGCAGGTAAAGATTCTCAGGCAAGTGAGGTAACAGCTTATGACGCGATTGGTGAAATGTTCGATCAGTCAACTGGCGATTGCGATGATGTTGACGGTCAGTTTGGGTATGTCGTTGACGGTGTTAGGCCAACAACCCAAGCCGAACACTAATGCTCAGTTTTTCCCGGTCGAACAGGTCAAACCCGGCATGCGTGCGATTGGGTATACCGTTTTCAGCGGCAGCGAGCCGAAAAAATTCGAGTTGGAAATTCTGGGCGTGTTGACCGGCTTTCCTAATCCAGGCCAAAACGCTGTGCTGTCGAAATTGCTGGGCGAGGAATTGAATCACACTGGCGTCTTTCAGGGCATGAGCGGTTCGCCAGTGTACATTGACGGCAAGCTGCTGGGCGCGGTCGCATTCGGTTATCAATTCGCCAAAGACCCGATTGCCGGAATCACACCGATCAAGGAAATGCTCGCCGTTTTCGAGCAAAAGCAAACTGAAAAGAAAACTGACCAACCTCGTTCGGTGTCGTTTTCCGAAATTTCCTTCAACGCCGATTCGCGCGAATACAAGGAATTCGTCGAAAGCCTGAGCGGCAAATCCAACGTTGCGGTGCAGAGCGTCGCCGCTCCGGGCAACGCGCAGGTATTGATGCCGATTGCCACGCCGCTTTCGATCACGGGCGTTGCGCCCGAAGTCGTCGCGCGGTTTGCGCCGCTGTTTCAATCGTGGGGATTCACGCCTGTGGCAGGAGTTTCCGGCGCGGCTCAAATAGGCCAGTTGAAAAAAGCCAACGCCGAAACGCTGAAACCCGGATCGAACATCATTGTGCCGCTGGTGCGCGGCGATTATTCGCTGTCGGCGGCGGGAACCGTGACTTACCGCGACGGCGACCGGATTTACGCATTCGGCCATCCGTTTCTGAGCCTGGGCGTTTCGGAATTTCCCATGCACGAAGGCGAAGTGGTGACGGTCATGTCCAGCCAGGCGACTTCCTTCAAGCTCAGCTTTCCGACCGAAATGGTGGGCACGATCAGCGGCGACCGTTCGACCGGCATTTATGGAGAACTCGGCAAAACGCCGAAAATGATTCCGGTGACGATCAATCTGGAAACCAGTCTGGGCAACCGGCAAACATACAATTTCGATGTCGTTTCAGACCGCTTTCTGACGCCGATTCTGATGCAGATGACGGTGCTTTCGACGATTACTTCGACCGAACGCGCCATCGGCGATTCGACTCTGCAAATTCGCGGCAACCTGAAACTGGCGGGACAGTCGGATGTGAATTTTGAAAACCGCTTGTCGGTTTCGATGAATTCGCCGCTGGCCGCAGCGTTTGCCGTGTCCAAACCGATCAGCACGCTCTTCAACAGCGGATTCAGCGATATGCGGTTGGAAAAAATCACCTTCGACATTACCTCTTACGACACGCGCAACACAGGCCGGCTCGACCGGTTGTGGATCAATCGCACGGAAGTTCGTCCCGGCGAAAAAATCGAAATTCAGGCCTTTGCCCGGACGGACAGCGGCGGCGAATACATCGAACGCATACCGCTGGAAATTCCGGCGGATGCGCCGCTTGGAGAATTGCAGATCGTTGTCGGTGACGGAGCTTCGATTCAGGCGATGGAACCCCGCACGGGCATTTCGCCGAAATCGCTGGGGCAGCTCGTCCGCGAATTGAACAAGATTCGCAAAGCCGACCGGTTGTACGTCAAACTGACGCGCAGCGAAGATGGCGCAATCATCAACAACGAAGAACTGCCCAACCTGCCGCCTTCGGTGCTGGCCACGTTGGGTTCGGATCGCACCTCTGGAGGCTACGTCAAAACCGGTTCCTCGACTTTCTTTGAAAAAGAACTGCCTCCGGCGGAATTTGTCATTTCGGGACAGCGCACGCTGACGCTCACCGTCGTCAATCGGTAAGTTGGCAAAGATTTTAACGAAAAGGCGCAAAGGCGTAGAGGGCGCAAAGAACCGAAAATTGGCTTTGCGCCTTTGCTGCTTCGCGCCTTTGCGTTTGATAAACAGCTCAGGTTAATTCAACTCAGGACTCAAACCAGAATGCGAAAAACTCTTTTTGCTCTTCTTTCTCTTTCCGTCATTTCAACATTCATGTTTACAGCATCAGCCAGCGGCCCGGTGTTCTGGCGTGTGAACACGCGTGCCGAAGTCGAAAAAGGCGACGCCGTTGGAGTTTCCATTGCCGACAACGGCGCGATCACGCTGGCTCCGGCGTTGGCGGAAGTGTTCGACACCAAACAGGCCTACATCTGGTCGGCGGCGGCGGACAATTCCGGCAACGTGTATCTGGGCACAGGGCACGAAGGCCGCGTGTTCAAAGTGGACGCTGCGGGCAAAGGTTCGTTGTTGTACAAAACCTCCGAGCTGGACGTGATGGCGTTGGCAGTGGACGCGGCAGGGAATGTGTACGCGGGGACTTCGCCGGATGGAAAGGTGTATCGCATCACTCCCAGCGGCGAAGCCAAAGTCTTCTTCGAACCGAAGACCAAATACATCTGGTCGCTGGCTTTCGACGCGCAGGGCCGTTTGCTGGTCGGCACGGGCGACAAGGGAATCATCTTTCGGGTCAATGCCGACGGCACAGGCGCTCCGCTGGTCAACACGACGCAAACCAACATCACCGCGTTGAAAGTGGATGGCGCTGGCAACATCATCGCCGGAACCGATCCGGGCGGAATGGTGCTGAGAATTTCCGCCGACGGCAAAGCCTTCACGCTGTTCGATTCGGCGCAACGCGAAATACGCGATTTGGCCATTGGCCGCAACGGAGAAATTTATGCGTTGGCGATGGCCGAATCCGCCGGCAGCGGAGCAGCCAACGCGGCTTCGCCGTCTTCGTCGTCAGCTTCGCAACCGATTGACGACGGTGGCGGGGTAACCATTGTCATCAGCGATATTCAAACGATTGATTCGCCCGCGTCCGCCAGCAGTTCGTCGGCCTCGTCGGCTTCTGGTAGCGGCAGCGGCGGTTCTGCCAAAAGCGCGTTGTATCGTGTGGACGCCAATGGCGCAGCCGACACGATCTGGGAATCCAAAGACGCTGCGGCATTTGCCGTCACACTCGATGCCAACGGACAAGCCTTGATCGGAACCGGCCAGAAAGGGCGAATTTACAGCGTTATTGCAGGGCAGAAACCAGGTTTGCTGGCGCAAACGTCCGAAGCGCAAACGTCACGTTTTGTTCGCGCCGGAAATCAAACTTATGTCGCCGCGTCGAATCTGGGCAAACTTTTCAAACTCGGGAACGCGACGGCAGCGACGGGAACGTATACTTCCACAGTCCGCGAAGCCGCGACGACCGCCGCGTGGGGACGCATTTCGTGGATCGGTGAAGGCGCAATCGAATTGCAAACGCGCAGTGGCAACACCGCCACGCCGGATTCGACCTGGAGCGATTGGTCGGCGGCAGTGACCAATTCCGAAGGCGACGCGATCAAAAGCCCTGCGGCGCGATTTATTCAGTGGCGCGCGACGCTGAAACGCGGCGCGGCCAATTCGCCCACCCCACGATTGCGCGAAGTCACTGTGTCGTATCTGCCGCGCAACGTCGCGCCGAAAATCACGTCGTTGAATTTCCTGTCGCCGGGAATTGCGCTGGTTCCGTTGCCCCAGCCGATTATGGATGGCGGCGGAGGCGATGCGGCTGGCGGTGAAGGCGCTCAGCAAATCACCATTCCTCCGCGCAGAGTTCCGCAACGCGGAGCTATTTCGATTCAATGGCAGGCCGAAGATCGCAATGGTGATTCGATTGAATACTCCGTGTTTTATCGCGCCGCCAACTCATCGGAGTTTTACCCGCTGAAAACCAACTTCAAGGAAACGTATTTCACAGTGGAGCCGAACGCTTTGCCTGATGGCCGATACGTGTTCAAAGTCGTGGCCACCGACGCGCCATCCAATCCGGCCAATCTGGTCTTGACCGACGAACAGGAAACCGAATCGGTGGAAGTGGACAACACGCCTCCGTCTGTTACTGCCGATGCGCCGCGCGTTTCCGGCGGCAACGCCGAAGTGATGTTTCGCGCCAGCGATGCGACTTCGATTCTGAAACGCGCTGAATATCAGCTCGATGGCGGGCCTTGGAAATCGGTCTTTCCGGTGGACGGCATTGCCGATTCCAAACGCGAAGACTTTTTGGTGAAGGTGGCTTTGCCCAATGCGCGTCCGCACGTCATCGCGTTTCGAGTTTTCGACGCGAATTCCAATGTCGGCAGCGCGCAGGTCAGCGTGAAGTGAAGTTTGTTTTTGGAGCGTTGTGAAAAATCGCAGCGCTCCAAAATTCATCTCAGCCGCCGGCAATAAAACAGTTCGGTGTTCAGAATTCCCGTTTCGGGAAAATCCTCCTTGCTGTATTCCACGCTCAAGCCAATTTCTTTCAGCATTTCATCCAGATCGGTTCCGTAAGAGCGGTAACTGAGCGCCGTGCCGTCGGGCGAATTCACGTCGCCGTGAAATTCTTTTTCAGTCAGGAATACGTCTTTGGCGGGATTGTTGGGATCGGTCACGGCTACGCGGTAATAGGTTTCAAACCGGTCGCGGAAATGCGGAACCGTGAACAGGTACACGCCGCCTCGGCGCAGCACGCGCCTTATTTCACGGTGCGCCGGAAAATCCAGCCGAATGTGTTCCATCACATCGCTGGTGACGACAATGTCGAAACTGCCATCGGCAAACGTCAGAGCCTCCAGATTTTGATTAGTCAGGTTTTCGCCGAGCGTTTCACCGAACGGTTGCTGTGGGCGATACAACGACGAATGAACTTCGATCCAGGGGCAGCGCGCCAGCACGTCTGGAATCGGATAAGCATGCGTGCGAACGTAAAACGCTGGTTGCGTGTCGTAAATTTTCAACCGCTGGTCGGTTTCCACTTCGATCAATTCGGCCAGGCTGTTGGCGGCGATGCCGGTCAATTCCTTGACCGCGCGCAAAATTCCGCGAGCAATGGAACGATACCGGCTGGAAGTCAGGCAGTTTCCGCACGACAACTCCTCCCTGTAGAGCGCAGGAGCAGTGTAAAAAAACGAAGTTTGCTGCCCGCACACGTTGCAACGTCCCTGGTGATACAAATACCCGTGAAACCGTTCGTCGTGTTGCGCCACCGCTTCGACCGCAGGAGCGGGCGATTTTTTCTGTACGATGATTCGCCAAAAGCTCGGCGCGTAACGAGCCAAAAACGTTTTGCTTTGTTCTTCGGTTTCCTGCGGAGTTGATTCCAGTGTCTCCAGATATGCCGT
Organism: uncultured Heliomicrobium sp.; assembly: GCA_964470555.1. Lineage (GTDB taxonomy): Bacteria > Acidobacteriota > Blastocatellia > RBC074 > RBC074 > RBC074. Next base: position 28,656 of record CAYYDG010000038.1, on the reverse strand, counting down.
CAAAGCCTCGTTGATTCGTTCGCGCCAATCCGTTGGCAGGTCTTTTAATTTGCCCGCCGCGGCTTGACGCAATTCCACCGCCTCCCGCAACACCGTTTCCAGCGAAACGCCTTCAAAGCTTTCTTCCATCAAAGTGAAGTTCAGTCCGTGTTCGGCAAACAGTTGGCGATACGCTTCCAGCGTCAGGTAATGGCGAACTCCGTATTCCACGCCGGGCTGAAGCGCCGCAAAGTATTCTTTGGCCGTTGAATAATCCAGCAACGTGATGCCGAACAGTTGGTAATGTCCGTCGCTCAGCACGTGCAGCGGAGCCAGCGCGTTCGGGATTTCGAAATACGCCAGCCCGCCTTCGTCCAACAACGAACTGATATTGCTGACCAGGGCTTCCGGGTCTTCGACGTGTTCGATCACATCGTTGCACGTGACGATGTCGAAACGACCGTGCAGCGGCGACAACTGTTCCGCGTTGGTCGCGTCCAGCAATCGCAGCGGAGCCACAAGTTGATGATCCCGCAAATTGTGGCGCGCGAGTTCCAGCAGGCTGTTGTCCACATCCAACCCGACAACCTCGGCTCCCTGTTCGGCAAAGGCGACCAGAAATCCGCCGTAAGCGCAGCCCACATCCAGAAACCGTTTGCCGCGAAGGTCAGTATGTTGCCGCAACAGATTGGCCACGCGGCGACCGCGTTCGTTGCTGGTGATGGCGAATTCAAAATACATCGGCAAACACGAATCGTCCGGAATGCCCGCGAAATGTCGCGTCAGCGCCGCGAAGAATTCTTCGTTGGTTGCCGTGCGAAACTGGCTGAAGCGTTCCGCAATCGTGGCGGCGACGCCATCGGAAGTTGCCGCGTCGTCGTTTTGACCGGCGATTGGCGAAGCCGGTTCTTTTTCCAAAAGATGTTCAACGGCGCGAACCCGCGCCGTCCACGAATTTTCCTGCGCCAGTTCGCGCAAACGTCGGCGAAAGGTTTCGTCGCGTCCGCGTTCGGCGGCGATGTCCAGCAATCGCGCAAACTCTGTGGCATTGCGGGCGATGAAGACTTCCTTGAACATCTCGCATTCAGGCATGGGAGTGGCAATCACCGGCTTGCCTCCGGCCAGATATTCGTACAGCTTCAACGGAGAAGTCGCCAAGGTGATGTCGTTGATGGCGAACGGAATCAACGCCACGTCGAAGCTCTGCAAATAATCCGGCAAGGAAGCGTAAGCGCGCGGTCCTACCCATTTGACGTTGGCGCGCGTCAGCAGCGAATGCTGTTTCAGGCTGTCGTCCAGCGATTGGCCGATCAGCAAAAAGTTCCAATCCGTTCGCCGGGCGGCGACTTCGTCGAGCAGATCGTAATCAAACCACGACGCCAATGCGCCGTAATATCCGGCGATGGGTTTTCCTTCGTCGAGCAGCGCCATGAAATCGGCGTCGTCTTGTGGCAGGGCGGACGATAACTGCCGCGCGCCTGATTGAGGACGCGGGCGGTTAAGTTCGGGTTCGGCGAAGAATTCATACTCAACGCCGTTGGGCAGGTAAATCGCGTCCGGGCGATGTTGCAACGCCTGGCGATGCAGCGGCGCAGCGACACTGGCAATCAGCGCGGCTTCGCGCAAGGCGCGTTGGTGGTTGCGCTCCAGAAATTCGCGTTCGTAAGGAAACACTGCCAGATCATCAATCCAATCGTAGACGCGGCGGCTGACATCAGGGAAATTGTCCGCGCGGTCGAAGTTGTACGGCAGCGTCCACAACAAAGGCTCAGGGATTTCGTGCAGCAACCTTTCCGCGCCGTCGAACAGAAACAGGTTGTGTTCGATTTCCTCAAAGCCATTGACGCCGTCCTGCGAACCTCGACTGTCGAAAATCGCCACGTACCCTTGCCGCGCGAAGGTTTGCGCCAGATGGTGCGGACGTTGAAACAGATTCACGCGCCAGCCAATCGAAGCCAGAAAAATGACCACGCCACGACTTTGATGAATGCGAGCGATGATTTCGCGCAGTTGTTCGCGGTGTTTTTCCGCCTGGGCTTCGGTGTTGGCGTGCCGCCATTTCTCTTCGAACTTGCTCTGGTTTTCGCGGTAAATCCTCAGATATTCGTCTTCGCCGAGCAGTTTGAACGATGCGCGCTGCCAGTGATGAATGAAGCTGTCGCGCGCGCACACCAGTTTGAATCCGAGTTCGGTGACGCGGCGGCAATAATCGTCGTCTTCAAACATTCCCACGCCGAACTGTTCGTCCAGCAAACCTGTGCGTTCGAACACATCGCGGCGCATGGCCACGCAAAACATGGCCAGCATAGGAATCGAAAAGGTTTCGCAGTCGTGGTCGCGCACATATCCGGCAGCCCAATTCGGCATGTCTTCGATCTGCTGATAAGCGACTTCGATTCTGGCTTCGTTGGCGATGGCGTTGGTGACCGGGCCGACCAGACCAATATCGGGATTGGCGATCAGATGCCGCAACAATGCCGACAACCACCCGCGCGTCACCACCGTGTCGTTGTTGAGCAAAACCAGAAACTCACCCGTAGCCATTTTCAGCCCGATGTTATTGGCGGCGGCAAAGCCCAGATTCGCGTCGTTCAACACCACACGCAGGTTTTGGTAAGCGCTTTCGGCTTCTTGCAGAAATTCGCGCGTGCCGTCGGTTGAATCGTTATCAACGACGATGACTTCGTAATTTGGCCATTCGGTTTGCTCGTAGAGTTTTTCCAGACACAGCCGGTTCAACTCCAGATTGTTGAATGTGACGATGATGATCGAAGCGCGTGGGAACGTTTCGGCAACCGCCGGAGCCAGCGTGTTGAAGCGCTGTTCCCAGGTGTTGGCTTTGGCAAATTCGCGGCGATTTTTGATGGCTTCCGGCGAATCTTCCTTGAGAGCGGCTTCGAGTTGGCGCTCGAATTCTTCGGCGGTTTCCGCCAATCGCACCAGCGAACCCAGCGCGGCGACTTCGGGCAAAGGAACAGAAACCAGCGGCTTGCCTGCGGCCAGAATTTCGTAAGCTTTGACTGGATTGGTGGCTTCGGTCAGCGGCATTCGTTTGAACGGGATGATCGTTGCATCAAACCGCGTCAGCCAGCGCGGCAACCCGGCGTAAGGTTGTTCGCCGGTCAACGTCACATTCGGCAATCGAATCAACCGGCTGACATCGGCCAGGTCTGTGGAACCGACCAGCACAAAATCCCAATCTGGACGGCGTTTGGCCAGATCGGCGACCAAATCCGAATCAAACCAATCGGCGATGGCTCCGTAATAGCCGATCACCGGGCGAAGGTTTTTTGTCCGTCCCGCGGCGGCGAAATGATCGAAATCGCAAGCGTTTCTGAGCAACAGCGGCCTGGCCTGCTTTTTCATGGCTTCATCGGCCAGCGCCGCTGATGACACCGTCACCAAATCGGCTGAAGCAAAAAGCTGTTGTTCCTGAGCCAGCATTTCTTCGGCGTTGGTCGAAAAACCGGCGTGATGATCCATGCAGTCGTACACAATCGGCCAGCCAAATTCAGCGCGCGCGCGTTCAGCCAGCGGCAACCAGAACGGCAAATGAACAATGGCGACGGTTGCGCCAAACGCACGATCTCGTCGCAACGCATCCAGCGAGAAAAACAATTTGTCCAAACCTTCGGCGTCCAACGCATCGCGGTACACGTTCAAATCGTTTCCGTACAGCGACACTTCGTAAATGTTTTTGGCTCTTTCTTCGATTTCGTGCGATGCGCCGAGAGGGCAAAACTTGTGGGAAAGGTAAAAGACTCTGTGACCCGCGGCGGCAAATTGCGACATCAGTTGTTGCGGACGTTGAAAGCGAAATCCCCATTCGATGATCGGAAAGCAAATCACGTCACAGGCATTGGCGCGGCTGACGACGCCGGGATGGATGTTTTTTTCCAGCGCCAGCGTGGTTTCAACCGAAGGCGAAAACAACAACCCTTGATCCGACGCTTGCGATTGTTCGCTGCCAGCGGGCGACGCCAGACCGAAAAACCTCAACACCGGCAACACGTAATCGTGTTTGAACTGCCAATACCGACCCAGCAATTTCCAACTGCGCGACGATTTGATGCGCGCCAGCTCAGCGTCTCTGGCCGCCAACAGGTGAGCCAGCTTTTGCAGATCGCGCTCTTTGCGGATCAATTGCGCCAGCGTGGATTGTTGCGCAGGGTCGGGTTTGGGCGGAGAACTGTTGCCGGATGGATGGTAACCATTTAACGACTGTGGCTGCTCAGGCTTTTCAAGCTGTATGGCTTCTTTGGTCGTTTGTTTACTGCCTGACATTGTTGTTGCCGCTCCGGGTTATTGTCGTTTGATGGCTGCGTTGGGCGATTGCGAAGCGCCGTTGCCTTCGATGCGATTGGTTCCGTCTGAGGCGATGGTGGCTCCGGTCGTCAGCTTCAGACCTTCGCCGTTGTGATAAATGCCGTTGCCGGACAATCGTATTGTTGAACCAGCGGCATTGGCGTTCACGCCTGTGCCATTGAAACCGATGATAGAATTTTCCACATTGACGACCGCCGGAGCGGCTGCCGACAAAACGCCGCTGCCGGTGTGCGATGTGATCGAAGAACGATTGACCAGCGTGTAAGTGTTTCCGCCACCGATTTCGATGCCATTCACTGAACCCGCCAATTTGACATTGTCGAATGTGGCGGTGGCAAATCCCGCGCTGGCGCTCATTTTGAATCCGGTTTTGCCGCAATTGACAATGCTGGAATCTTTGATCAACAACTTTCCGCCTTGCCCGTTTTTGCCGAGTTCGACATCCAATCCGTTGCCGGTGAATCCGCTGATCGTCACGGATTCAATCGCCAGTTGGTTTCCGGCCAGAAACTGAATGCCGTTGACGCCGCCGGTTCCGCTGATCGTCAGGTTTTTGATCGTCACCACGTCGTTGACTCCGGCGTTGACGGTCAGGCCGTTGGAAGCGACAGCAACGTGCAAGGTCTTACCTTCGCCGTTGAATGTGACCGTTTTGGTCAATGAAATGGCTCCGAAATCGCCGGGTTCCAGCACGCTGATTTCGCCGCCAGCCGGAGTTTTCGACAATGTCACAGCAAAGGTTTTACACGGAGCTTTGCTGCTGCACGGATTGGCGTCGTCGCCGTTGGCGGAAATCCAGGTATGCGCGCCGGGCGCTATCGGCGCTTCGCCGCAGGCCAGCATCAACAAGGATATTGTCACGATGCTGGCCAGAAAAATTGCTCTGCTCATTCAGAAATCGCTCCTTTACTGTTTGGTGAGCGTTCCATTCGGTGTTTGTGATGAACCGTTTCCGGCGACCCGGTTCGATCCATCGGACTGAACCGTCGAATTGATGATGAACGCGATGCCGACGCCGTTGTTGTAAATGCCGTTGCTAAAAATGCGAATCGTCGAAAACGCGCCGCTGGCATTCACTCCTGTGGTGTTGAAGGCGATGGTCGAATTTTCGATGTTGATGGTGGCGGGGCCTGCTGCCACCACTCCATTGGCGGAATTGACAAAGGTGCTGCGCTGAGCGGTAACGAAATTGTTGCCCGCGCCGACTTCAAGTCCGTTGCCTAGTCCTTCAAGTCGAACGTTGTCCAACGTCGCCGTGGGAAAACCGGCAGTGGAGGAAATTTTGATGCCTGCGCCTCCGCAATTGGTAATGTTGGTGTCTTTGATATACATCTTGCCGCTCCCGGCCAATGATGCTTCGATTCCGTCGCCAGCGAATCCGCTGATTTGCACGTTTTCGACTGTCAATTGATTCCCGGCCAGAAAACGAATCCCGTCCAGCCCTGTTCCTATCCCCTGGATCGAGATGTTTTTCAGGATGATTTCATCGTTGACTCCGGCATTGACGATAATTCCGTTGGTTCCAGCGGCCACAATGCTCGAAATAAATCCGTACCCATTGATGGTCATGGCTTTGGTGATGGTGACTGCGCCGTATCCGCCCGGATCGAGCACGCTGATTTCGCCGCCTGCGGCGGTTTTGGAAATCGCTCCGGCAAAGGTTTTGCACGGCGCAGTGCGGCTGCAAGGATTGGCGTCATCGCCGACGCCGGATACCCAGGTGCGCGTCGCTTGCGCCTGAGCCAACGCATTGCAGGCCATCATCAATACAAACAAAGCGACCAGACTGATCGCACTTTTCACAATCTTGTTCATCATAAAAATCTCCTTTTGGTGTCAGGCAATTGTGTGAGGCTCGGCAATGCTGCGACCGAGCGTGTGACCTTGCGGCGTGACGGTAATCAGATACTCGAAATGCCGTGAGGTGAAGACGGCGCAGAATCTAACACTCGGATTTCATAATGACAACTTTTGGAACTGTGAAATTTTCCCGTCTGGACAAAGCCCGCAACGCCGCTGAAAATAGTTTCCCGAACCAACCGGGAATTTACCGTTAAACCTGTCTTTCAATTCTTTCAAAATGCTCAAAATGCAGTTTCGCGCGAAAACAAGGGAGGTTTTCATGAAACGTTCGATTCTTACGGCAATGTTACTGACAATGTTTGTCGCTTCCGCTTCGGCGCAATTGGCTCGCAATCCGAAAATTGCGGCGCCTGACCTGGAAACTGCTCAAGCCGAAACCTTGGCGTTGGGCGGCGAGCAGGCCGAACTGATTTACGCTGCGCGAATTGATGCGGTCACGCGCGGTGTTTATGACAGTTTGATCGTCGTGTACGCCAAACCAGCCAAAACCGGGCAGGATTACTTTGCGCTGATCCTGCGCGAAGGACAGAAGTTCCCGCTCATTGCCGACAAAAAAGACAAACTCGCCCGCGCGTTTCCGTCCGGCAATAGATACCTGAGAATGGGATTGCGCCACGAAGAAGGCAAAGCTCCGCTGATTCGATTGATGGCCGCAACCAACGACAAGGAAAAAGGCGAGCAACAACGCAATCTGGATTTTCAGTTCAATGGCTCGGAATTTGTGCTGGTTGCTGAATCCCTGATGCCTTTGCCGCGATAGTCTGGCTGATTGACTGCCAGCGGTTTTCGACTGCATTCTACCGTTGCCATAGGAGGAAATTATGATTGCATTACACGTCAGCGAAGAAGTTCATTCCTTGTCCGAATTCACGCAGAACTCCGCCGAGTTCATCGAACAACTGGAAGAAACCGGCCAGCCGGTGATTCTGACCGTCAACGGCCAGGCCAAAATCATCGTCCAGGATGTGGCTGCGTATCAACGAATGCTGGAACTGGTTGACCGGATGGAAATGCTGGAAGGGCTGCGGGAAAGCCTGGATTCGATGAAGCAGGGGAAAGGCAAGCCTGCCAGGGAATTCTTTGAAGAGCTTCGCAAAAAGCACGGCATTCCGCCGAGGGAAAAGTGATGGGTTACTCGGTCATCATTGAAGAAAGAGCGCAACGGGAAATTGCCGAAGCTTCAGCCTGGATTGCCCAGCACTCACCGGAGCGCGCGGCAATCTGGCATTTCGACATTGAGAACGCGATTTTCAGTTCGGAAAACAATCCTTTCCGCTGTCCGATTGCGCCTGAAAGCCAGTCCTTTCCCGAAGAGATTCGCCATTTGATCTTCGAGCAATACAGAATTCTTTTCACCGTCAGGGATGAAGCCGTTCACGTTCTGCGCGTGAGGCATGGTCGTAAGGATTACGCGAAGCCTGACGATGAATAACTTCGATCAAGCAACGCTGTCAGCCGGTTCGCCGCGCGAGTCGAGTCCAAGGTGGCACTGCTGAAATAATCCGGTGAAGCTTGGTCAATTCGCATGGCAGCCAGTGGGGCAATTCTCAGTTTCGTTGCAAGAAATGGCCAGTTGATTTGATTGTTGCAAAAAAAAAATCAAAAAAATGACTTGGGCACTTGACGGCATAGGCTGATGGGATTATAAGCCTTCTCGTCATCAGAGAGTTTTTTGATAAGTGATTCCCGCGAGGCATTCCGTGAAGGTAACACTTCTCAGGTAACACTTCTCAGGTAACACTTCTCAGGTAACACTTCTCAGGTAACACTTCT
>CAYYDG010000038.1:0-20615 GCA_964470555.1 uncultured Heliomicrobium sp. | reverse complement strand
CAAAAAGGAAGCGGCTCTGGGCTGTGTGTTGATTTAGATTTCTAAAGGCTATGAATTAGGTGCCTTCTACAATGCTTAAGCTTGCGTTTTTCAAAAACATCGAATTGTTTAAGTTTGTTAAGGGTAAGCGACTTTGGCTTCTATCGCTTATGTCGGTTTTACTTATACTGTCAGGTGTGATGAATGTCTTATTGAATCGCAAGGTGCTTTCACTAAGATCAAGTTTGGAGTCGCTAGGGAAGTTAGGTGTAGGTCATAGCATTCAGCCTATAGTGGCTCATGGCTTAGATGGAAGCCCAGCGAAGATTGAATTCTCAAACAGCAAACTGCCAACTGTTTTGTATGTGTTTTCCCCGGAATGTGTCTGGTGTACGCGCAATCAAGAGAACTTCAAAGCGGTTGTTTCTGCATTGAATGGGGAGTACAGAATTATTGGGTTGTCTTTGTCAGAAGCTTCGCTTGAAAGTTACGTTGCTGATAATGGTTTTTCATTTCCTGTGTATAAAAACATTGATGAATCAAGCAAAGAATCACTTCGGCTTGGTACTACACCTCACACATTAGTGATATCTCCTGATAATAAAGTAATGAAGAATTGGAAGGGCGCATATGTCGGAAGTCAAAAAGAAGACGTTGAACAATTTTTCCGAATTCAACTTCCCGGAATAAAGATTGATAAATAATCTCTGTATTGGTAGTTTTGGTTAAGCGTTGTAGGTTAAGCGCATTTAGAAAACTGATAATATTGCTCGCTGAAGGCTACCATTCTTTATGGAATGGTAGGAAGATTAACAAAAGCTGCTCAAAGGAGAACATTACAATGAATAACAGGAAACTAGTCACTGGTCGCTTTTTCATTTGTTGCTTACTTGCTTTTTCGTTCATGATTACTGGGTTTTCAGCTTATACTTTATCTAAGGCTGAAGCTAGGTATTATGTCGAAGAAGGTTGTACTGGGTGTAACGGTAACTGGGAATGTGCGGACGGGGGAAAATGCAAGGATGGCTGCTGTCCTAGCGATTGTCAATCATATACGAAGTCCTGCCAATGGACTGGTGGGGAGGGTAATTAGGGCGGAAAGGTTCCATACCTCGCTTTGAAATGTGGTTGGTAAGAGCCTTAGATACTTTGTCATGAAATTGTTGCAATTCCTGGCAAGATATTTTTGACGAATCGCTGAAGGCCACTTTGGGAGCGGCCTTCAGCGCAATTTGCCAGTCGTCCAACTTTTCAGGAATTACCCTGTTTGGTTCCGGCTTGTCCGGGTTGGGAGATTAGAGATGAGAAAATCGTTGAACTTGCTTTGCTCTGTTTTAGTCGTAATATTGATTGTGTTTGTGTCATCGTTTTCGATAAGTTTGCAGGAGCGTAAAAGTGATTCAAAAAATAATGATGATAAATTGGCGGTAGATGCAAAATCGAAGCTAAAGAAAGAAAAAGCAGAGGCATTTGAGCAGATGTTAGGCGAAGTCAGAGGAACTCAACCCGAAATTCTTTCTTATGTGTTATTTGAATTGATAGAGTCTGGAACGCTAGATGATAAAAATAGAAAAATTGAAATCCTGGAAGAGTTATTTGACCTCGCTTATTCAACAAAATATCCCGTAAAGCGTGTAGATTCATATCAAGATACTGATACTTCGAGCGGTCAATTGGATCACGCATATAGCTTAAATTTAGACAGACTTTCAATACAATGCCGTACTGTAAACAAGTTGATTGGTCTCGATAAAAAAAAGGCAAGAGATTATTTCAAAAAAGTTTCTTATCCTGGGTTGAAATCGCTTTCTTGTGAAGAACCATTGATTTACGACGTATCAGCATACTATGACTTGCTCTCAAGCGTGATCAATCAAACTTTTACTGAACAAGAAATTAAACAGCGAGAACATATCTTTTTAATTGAGCAAGCGATATTAGGTATTAACTCGCCGGTGGAACTTGCACCTGCGATGCGGGTCATTGCCTCGTTGAAAATACCGCAAACCGACTTGTTGATTGTTGTGGGTGTGTTAAGCAAGAAAATGAGCGAGCTTTCCAGCGATGCCAGATCGCTTCACTGGGCTTTGCGTTCTCTTGGTGAAGAAGTAAAAAAACTAGCGACTTATTGTAAAGACAAGGAGCTATCACCAGATGGTTTACTTGAAAGTTATCGAGTATTTCTTGTCAGCAATATGTCTAAAAATTGGTGTAACGATTATAAGGACAAGTCAAAGATCGCTAAGTTAATTCAAAAAGAGGCCGATCTTTTTAACGGGACCTTAGTAAGTATCTATGGTGACAGTTCAAAGGTATTGCCAATTGAAATAAAAGAGATAGCGCCAAAAGGTCTGGATGGTGGGATGAAAATACAATTTTATTGGGAAAGTCCTACCGGGCAACTTCTATTCAAAGGAATTCAAAAACTAAATTACGAAGGCCGCACCAAACGTTCTACATCTGAAAAAGAACAAAAAACATGGGAAAGCAACCTCTCAGAGTATTATCACGTTTTAAGCTCTTGGAAAAAGGAAGGAGCAATTTCAGAGATAGATTACTTTCATCAAAAAGCTGCCTTAATGGGATTCCTACTTCAAATAACTCCAAAAACGAACTCTCAGTATTCAAATATTTTATCTGACACTATTGCCTTTCTGGCCCAAGATCGCTCGCATATGGATAATACAAGTGAATGGCTTTGGGAAGCTTTGGCGCCGATTAAAAGAATGGAATATGATAAGCAATCCCCTAAGCACATCTTGATGATTTACCTAGAGTCCAATAATATCTCTCTGCAGGCAATAGCTAAAACTAAGCTATTCATTGAGAAGTATAGAAAAAAAGAATAACAACATTTTAGCGAGAGAGTTGAGGCGGTCACATTTTTGTAAACACTTAACACTTCTAGCTTGGGACCCTTTCATTAGATTTTAAGTCGGTTTTGTTTCTTTAGTACCCTCATTTCTGGGCATTGATTTCAAAGAGTTAAGTAGGCTGAGTGAAATTACCCGCATTGCAGGCAAAAGACTTACAGCCTTGCATATCTCAATTCCCAGGAAACGAGGGTTAGTAGTCAGTGCTTTAGCCATCTATGTCACATCGTCGCCGGTCACGCCGCGCGAAGTGCGGATGTAGGCAATAGTTTCGCGCACCTCATCCGGCGTCCATTTCGTCGCCACGTCCATCGCCTGAGCCGACCACAGGAATGCCGACGGATATTTTCGCTCTTCGATCAAATCCAGCCGGTTGCGAACCGATTGATCCAGCTTGCGCTTTTTCAAATCCGCCCAGTCTTTTTGTACCGCCGTGGCAAATTCACCAATGAAGCAGGGATATTCTTCGGAAAACACATTCGGCGGCAGTTTGCCGTCCTTCTGCGCGTAAAAGTGAAACTGGTGCAACGTCGCGCCGAGGCCTGCAGAATTCCAGTCGAACAAGGTGTCGTGATGGGCGAAACCAATCGTCGAACGAAACGCCTGGCGACCATCTGATGTTTTCTTATGATTGATGCGACCGATGCCGCGTCGCAAAAAGCCCAGCATCTTGTCCAGCGGAATGGTTTTGTTTTCCTCCGGGCGATGATGTTCCAGCGGTTTTTCGGTCGTCACCCATTCGGGTTCGTTGATCAATTCCCAGGCGTAAATCGTTTGCGGATACCGCAGCGAAATTTCCAGCAACGGTTCCAGCACGCTGTCGAAAAAAGCTTCGCGTTTGGCCGGATCGTTGATGATGTCGGCGCGTCCGCCTTTGACGATGCCGGATTTGTAATCGGCAATGGAGCCGTGATTGCACCAGTGAAAATCAATCAGCGAAGGCAGGAATTGCAGTCCGAGTTTGGCGCAGGTTTCCAAAACAAATTCGAAATCGTCGCAAAGCTGTTGGTGAAACGGATGGTGGCGCGGCAACGGATCGAAATGCCATTGCCCGTCGTTGTTGTCGGGCGATTCGACGCCTGTTCCGTAATTGGTTCCGTCGGGCAAAATGAACCAGCGCACGGCAAACAACCCTTGTTCGGCAAATCGCGTGAAGTCTTCGACAATGCGACGGCGTTTGGCTTCGCGCCACGCAGCCAGATTTTGCCAGGCGACCCAGGCTTGAGGCGGATTGCCGAAATCCCAGCCGTAATCAATCCACGGATAATTGATGCCGACCTGAAGAGGTTGATTTTGCCGCGCCATAACTGAACACTCCTTTTACGATGATTTTTGGGAAGATGATGGCGCATGGGCTTTGCGGCTGCAAGGATTGGGCTATAATGCCGCTGGTTTTTAGTGGCTCGTTGCCAGGGAGACAGTGACATGAACGATTACGACAATCCTTCTGAAAATCAATCAACCGACAATTCTTCTTCGCGCAGATCAAACTGGAGTTGGTATCGCTTTTTGCTGGTCGCCGTGCCGACCGTGATTCCAGTGGCGTATTTTTACCTGAGCGGCAAGGAAAAATGGACCATGACCGATCTGGCGGTGGTTGGCGGAATGTTCGTCGGGTATTGGACGCTGGTTCTGCTCATTGCGGCGCGAGTGCTTCGCAACCGTCACGCACAGGCGATCACGCTGGCTTCGCCATTGATCGAAGTTCCGTTGACCGAAGAAATTCGCAACCGACTGGTTCGCTTTGCCGACAATCGCAACCAGAAACTGGCGGTCGTGGCTTTTGAGTTGCTCGATCAGGAAATTCCGCGCTTTGAACAGGAAGACGAACGCGACCGCGCGCGACGAGACAACGAACATCTGCGACAGCAAGCCGGGCAAGGCGCGTTTTTGGTGGCGGTGACGACTGAAATTCTGAAACGATTGTTATTGCTCAGCGGCGCCCAGGAAGAAGATCGAAAGGTCTGGCGCACGCACATCAGCGAAACGGCTGCGCGAATCGTCAGCAACGCGCTGGATCATCGTCAGGCTCTGGCGGAATGAACCGAAATAACAAAATCGAAAACAGCAAAATCGAAAAGCAACAAAGGGCGGGATTTCCCGCCCTTTGTTTTGCCAGTACCGGACAAATCATCAACCTTCCAACGGCAATCCGCGGTAAACAATGCTCCAACCGCGTTCCAGACTGGTGTTGATGGCTTCTTCGTAACTGCGGCGAGCTTCGCCGCCTGAAGGGAATTGCTTCAATATCGGCTGGCCTTCGCGCGGATCGTGTTTGATCACGGCGGTCATCGGTTTGGTCAGACCGTCCGAATCCACCATCTGCGCACGAACCAATCCGAGAAAGGAAAAAATATCGTTTTTGGTCAAAATGGTCAGATAAGTCTGCGGGACATCGTAATCACGTTCAATCATGCTCAAATCCTCTCCTGAATATGTTCTTTCAAAAATTGACGCCGGATGATAGCACAGCGAGTCATTCCTGGCGCGCGACTCTGACCGGTTTCAGCAAATAAGCCGCCAACATTACCGCCGTTGCTATTGAAACAGCGATTTTGTAGCGGGTTTGTAACGGAAGCGGCGAAATGAATCCTTCGATCAGCCCGGCGGCGATCAGCAAGGGAATGCAACCGACCAGCAATCGAATGGCCAATGCGCCGCGTTCGATCAATGCTTCCTTGCGTGTGCGTTCGCCCGGAGCGATCAGCGACATCCCGATCATCAAACCCGCGCCGCCCGCAATGAAAATAGCGGTGAATTCCAGCACGGCGTGGCCGAAAATGAAATTCCAGACGGCTCCCGAAGCCCAGTATTTGATCAGCAAGGCTTGCAGCGCGCCGAGTTGCAGCGCCGACGGCATCAAGGTTCCGACGGTTCCGATGATCGGCACAATGCTGAACGCGAAGACTTTCACGCTGACGCCGATGTTGTTGGCCATGATCCCGGCGGCTCCGACCGGAGCTTCGTCGTTCAAACGTTGCCACCAGGGTTGATGGTTTTTGACGGCCTGCATCAATCCCGGCGACACCGAGGCGAAGTCGGCAAAATCGTCGTTGCGCCAGGTGGCGATGAACGAACAGACTCCGATGGCCAGAAAAATCAGAAGTGCCGCCAGCGAATAACGAAACGTTTGGCGAAAAATGGCGGGGAATTCGTGCCAGTAAAAATCGAAGATCGAACGCACGCCTCTTGATTCCGAGCGATAAATCATTCCGTGGGACTGAATCACCAGATTGTTCAGGTAACTGACCAGCCGCTGGTCGCGCGATTCGACGCGAGCAATCGCCAGATCAGAAGCCGTCCGGCGATAAATGCGCCCCAGTTCGCGGACTTCATCGCGCTTCAGACTGCGCAAACCGCGCAGGCTTCGCACCTGGTTGGTCAATTCTTCCAGCCGTTTCCAGTTTGCCTTGCGTCGTTCGATGAAGTTTTCGGCCATAAACGCCTCAGAATTTCTGGTAAAGAAAGTGTTTGTATCCCACGCTCAGGCTTGGCAACAGCCAGTCTGGAGCCGAAGTCATGAGCAGAAAACTGAGCGTCGCGTGCGATAAACCGAGCGCCAGCAAATTGGGCGCGCGTTCGTAAACCCACGACCAGATCAATCCGCCGATCAGAGTCAACACCATCAACATCAGGTTGGGCAAATGCGCCAGCGAAAACAGAACCGCCGTCGCCAAGATTGCCCAACGCACCTGCCGCCGCTGTTCGTTAAGCGGAGCCGATTCCGCAACCAGCAACCCGCGGATTCGCCGGTAAATGAACGCCTGAAGCACGTATTGCTGCGTGATGGCCCAAACCGGCAGAAACAACATATTCGTCCAGAAATGCGAAGTTCGATGAAATGAATTTGTGATGTATCCCAGCGTCACAATCACCGCGGCGGCAGCCAACGTAGGCAGCGCAATCAATCGTAACGCCTTGCCAAAATTGCGTCCCGTGAGACCGAGGTCATGAAGTCGTTCGCCGCGCGCTCGTTGCGAGTTCACAATCAAGCCAACGGCGAACAATCCCGGCGCGGCGATCAACCAACGCGGTTCGGGTTGCAAAGGAATCATCACCCAGGTCGTCAGAAATACCGACGCCAAAACCGACACGACTTCAAGTCCACCGATGGTTCGCAGTGACATCAACGCCGATTCGGAATGATCGGTGATGCGGTGAATTTCAGTTGCGTTCTCCTGGGGGATGTTGATCGGTTTCATATTCACAAGCCGGGAAAGTATTGCTTCGATCAGATCAGGTTATTGCAGATCGAATGTGGATGCCGCCAGTTCTCTGCCGTTGACGACAATCGCCAACCGATGCGCGCCCGGATGATGTTTGCGCGTTGTCAGATCAGCCGTCGCATGTTTCTTTTGCATCGGATAAACGCCTGCGCTGTAATTTTTTTCTGAAATCTGAAAAACCTTCTTTGAGGTTTTGCCGTTGGCTTTGACGAAATCAATGGTGTATTCCAATCGCAATTTGCGTTCGCCAGTTCCGCCGACGTGGAGCTTGAAAGCAAAAGTCAGATTATCGCCGATGGCCAGCCGTTTGGGATTCAGCTTGAGTTTGCTGATTTCGATTTGCGCGTTGTCGGCAAATCCAAACAGCCGCAAGGCGCGTTCGTGACGAGCTTTCAACAATCCCCGGCATGCGTGTTTGACGATCCAATCGGTGCGCGGCGAAGTTCCAAACCAGCGTTCGCAGAGTTCGATCATGGGTTCGGGATGATCTTTGGAAATGTCATTCAGATTGTTGGCTACGCTTTTGCGAACGTATTCCGATTCGTCGTCTTTCAGTTTTTCCAGCACGGGCAAAATCGGCGAAGGATCGGCTTTGAATTTCGGCAGCGCCATTGCCCATGGCAATCGCGGACGACAACCTTCGCTAGCCAAACGGCGCACATGATGGTCAGAACTTTCTGCCCACTTCGACACAAACGCCATTGCACGTTCCGGGTCTTGATGCAAAAACGGACGCACGGCGAATTCCGAACTGCCAAAGCGCGTGAAAAACTCCAACGCTGGCAGTGACCGTTCCCAATCGTTCAACCCATGCACTTCGACGAATTCGGGAAAGATCATGCCGTCGAAGCCACGACTCTGCGGCGCGACCTGTTTCAGAATGGCCAATGCTTTTGCATAAGATTTCGGCAGCGTGTGACCCAGGCAAATCGCCGCGTGCCGCATGCGAGCTTTCAATTCTTTGGCTTCCCAATCGTCGTCGAACACCTGCGCGAGAAATCGTTTGCGATCAAAAACGGCATGCGCTTGTGCAATCGAGTCGGCGAGTTGCGTCAAGGTCTTGCGCGTAAAAAATAAATCCTTCAACTTTTCAGCCATACAGATCGGAAAATTGCGTTGAACAATTGAACGCTGATTATACGTATCGAAATCAGACTTGATAACATCTGGTCGTGCAGACAATACACAAAACAGAATTGGGAGGAAATGATGCGTCGCACAATGATTTTTTTGTCGTTGCTGATTGTCTTTGGTGCGTTGAGCACAGCCGATGCGCAGAAACAAAAATCGGTGGCGGACTGGCCTGCTTATGGGCGAGATGCGGGAGGCGCGCGGTTTTCGCCGCTGACGCAAATTCATCGCGGCAACGTCGGCCAGCTCAAAGTCGCCTGGACATATCACACCGGCGCGGAAGAGGTGAACGCGGCGGGCAAACGCAACGCGGCGTTTGAATCCACACCGATTCTGGTGGATGGCTTGCTCTATCTGACCACGCCCTACAGCCGTGTGATCGCGCTCGACCCAGCAAGCGGGAAAGAGAAGTGGACATTCGATCCGCAAATTGCGCTGGATCGTCGTTATTCTGAAATGACTTCGCGCGGCGTATCGGCGTGGCCTGCGGCGACGGACAAGAAAAAAGCCGCGCGACGCATTTTCGTTGCCACGCTGGACGCGCGGCTGATTGCGCTTGACGCCGCTACAGGCAAGGCGATTGCCGACTTCGGCGAAAATGGTCAGGTAGATTTGTCGCGTGATGTGCGACTGGTCGAACGCAGCAATTATCAAGTAACTTCACCACCCGCGGTTATTGGCGATCTGGTCGTAGTCGGTTCGGCGATTGGCGATAATCGCGGTGTGGAATTAGAGCGTGGCGTGGTGCGTGCTTTCGATGCCGTCACCGGCAAACTGCGCTGGAGCTTCGATCCGATTCCGCAAACTGAAAAAGACCCGGCGCGCAAAACCTGGGCGGGCGACAGCGCTGTGAAAACCGGTGCAGCCAATGCCTGGTCAATCATTTCCGCCGATGCCGGACGTGATCTGGTCTTTATTCCGACCAGCAGCCCCAGCCCGGATTTTTACGGCGGCGAACGCAAAGGCGACAACCGCTATGCAAACTCGGTCGTGGCGATCAAGGCTTCGACCGGCAAAGTGGTCTGGCATTTCCAGGTCGTGCATCACGATTTGTGGGATTACGACGTCGCTTCGCAACCGATGCTCGTCAATCTGAAACGCGGAGGCAAAGACATTCCCGCCGTCGTCATCGGCACGAAGATGGGAATGCTGTTTGTGCTGGATCGCCGCGACGGCAAGCCCGTGTTTCCGATTGAAGAACGTCCGGTGCCGCAAAGCGACGTGCCCGGCGAACAGAGTTCGGCAACGCAGCCGTTTCCCACATTGCCGCGCCCGTTGGTTCCGCATCAACTGAAACCCGAAGACGCCTGGGGATTGAATGACAAAGACCGTGATTACTGCCGCGAAAAAATCGCCAGTTTGCGCAACGAAGGCATTTACACTCCGCCGAGTTTGAAAGGCACGCTGGCGATTCCCGGCAACGTCGGCGGCATGAATTGGAGCGGCATGTCCTACGACCCGACGCGCAATCTGCTGTTCGTCAACACGAATGTTTTGCCGTTTGAAGTGAAGCTGATTCCGCGCGACGAATACAACAAGATGCGCGAAACCGGCGCGACCAATCGCGTCAAAGGCGAATTCGGGCGGCAAACCGGCACGCCTTACGCGATGTACCGCGAACCGTTGATGTCGCCGACCGGCACACCATGCATCGCGCCGCCGTGGGGAAAATTGACGGCGGTGGATTTGGCTTCGGGCGAAGTTCGTTGGGACGTGCCGCTTGGGCGCATTCCGCAATTGGCTTTGATCGGCAACAAAGCTGCTGAATATGGTTCGATCAATTTGGGCGGTTCGATGGTGACGGCGGGCGGATTGGTGTTCATCGCCGCCGGAATGGACGACAAATTGCGTGCGTTTGACGCTGAAACCGGCAAGGTCATTTGGGAAGGTCAGCTTCCGGCCAGCGCGCAAGCCGCACCGATGACGTATGCGGTCAATGGCAAACAGTTCGTGGTGATTTGCGCCGGAGGACACGGCAAGCTCGGCACCAAACGCGGCGATTCGGTGGTGGCGTTTGCGTTGCCGTAAGCCGTTGTTAGTCGCAATTCGGGACGCCCAGGAAACAAGGGAGTTGATCCTGAACAATTCCTATCCAGATCAAGGCTGTGCAGGTCAGAAACACGATACGCAATGACAAGCGAATGGGATGTCTCAGCAGGTTGTCGCCAATCTTTATGCTGCGCATTATTGGCGTTATGAGAATGGCGAACAAGGTCGGTAACAGCCACAAAATGCCAAACAGTGGAAGTGGAAAGTGGAATAGCGATGGCATTTGAGCGGTGTTGGATCGCCACTCAAGCAAAACGAACGGCGCGGTGAGAGCCAGACCAATCAGCGCCGCCGTGCCATACGTGGCGATCAGGTTTGGAGCTTTGTGGTTTAGCCTGGACATTGAGAGTTCTCCTTATTCATTTCTTTGACGCGGAACGAGAACCTTTTCCGGCAAATGCGCGGTGGTGTGTTCCGTCACACTGAAATCGGCACGTGCGGCGGCGTTGGTTTCCGCCTCCAACCGAAGTTGGTCAGTGGTTTTGGCCGGGGGCAATTCCTGGATCGGCGGTTGCTGATAAGGCGGTCTGGATTCGCTTTGAAACGGAGGCAATTCTCGTTTGCGGAGAAACAGCCCATTGAACAACAGCGCCAGGCCGACAAAAAACGGCACGATGCCCGCCAACCAGACGCGGCTGAGAATTTCGGCGTCTTTGCCGCCTTCCACTCTGGCAATGGTTCCCAGAAAGAAATACAGGAAAATCATTGCGCCGATTCCCGCCGCAGTGGTTATGACTCCGGCGCGAAGTTCGTTGTTGCGTTTCTGTTCGGGTGTGATGCCGCGACGACGTTCGCGTTCTTCTTCGGTCATGAACATTTCGGCGACCCAGGTTTTCGACCAGTCGAATTGTTCGCCGCGCGCGGTCATGGCTTCACGCACACCGCGCAAGTTTGAACCACAGCTTTTGCAAAACTTGATGTCAGTCGTGATTTGAATACCGCAGCCCGGACAAAACATACGCAACCTCAGCAATGATGAATTGGTTTCAGGAAGAGGAATTGTAGACCAATTCCCGTGCGGGATACGAGACCGCCGGGGCTGATGTTTCTGGATTTATATTTTGCGAGGGATTCCGCAACGTCCCTCAACGATTGCGAAAGATTCCCCGCAAACCTGTTTTTCAGCCTTCAAAATCGCCAATTTCGCCGCTCAAACTCGGCACAATCGTTGCTCATCAATTTGAACTGATGTTTAGCTGACGATTCCAATAACATTTCGGAGGACTGTAACGATGGGTGAGCACAACGTATCCGCCGACCGTGACCCGCATCGGGAGCAGGTTTTTATGAAATCTCTGCTGGCCGATCTTGCTGCGCTTGAACGGATGATTGAAACCGGCAAGATCGAAACCGGCGTGCGCCGCATTGGCGCCGAACAGGAAATGTTTCTGGTGGATAGAGCCATGCGGCCAGCGCCGGTTGCATTGGAGTTGTTGCAAGCGGCCAGCGACGAACGTCTGACGACTGAAATCGGCAAGTTCAATCTGGAAGCCAATCTGTCTCCGCGTTTGCTGGCCGGACAGGGATTGGGACAGATGGAGCAGGAAATCAACGAATTGCTGGCGGTTGCTCGCCGCGCGGCAAATGGATTCAACACCGAAATTGCCTTGATCGGAATTTTGCCGACCATTCGTCAATCGGATTTATCGCTCGACAACCTGATTCCAAGCCCGCGCTATCAGGCGCTGAATCAAGCCATGCGGCAATTGCGCGGTGGCGCGTTCAACGTTCACATCAAAGGATTGGACGAACTGCAAATGACGCATGACAACGTCATGCTCGAAGCCTGCTGCACCAGTTTCCAGGTTCATTTGCAGGTCGGTGCGGAAGAGTTTGCACGGCTGTACAACTGGGCGCAGGCGATTACCGCGCCGCTCCTGGCTGTGGCGACCAATTCGCCGCTGTTTGTCGGGCACAGGCTCTGGCACGAAACGCGGATTGCGCTCTTTCAACATTCCACCGACGAACGTTCCAACACGCGTCAGCTTCGCAGCCATCCGCCGCGCGTCAGCTTTGGCGATAGCTGGATCAAAAATTCCGTCATCGAAGTCTTCCGCGAAGAAATCGCGCGGTTCCGCGTGCTGCTGACCAGGCAGGTTGACGAAGACCCGTTGGAAGTGTTGGCGCGCGGCGAAATGCCTCAATTGGCGGCGCTGCGATTGCACAACGGAACTGTCTGGCGATGGAATCGTCCGTGTTACGGCGTACAAGACGGGATCGCGCATTTGCGAATCGAACAACGCGCAATGCCTTCTGGCCCTACGGTGCTGGATGAAATGGCGAATGCGGCGTTCTTTTACGGTTTGATGACGGCATTGCCCGCTGAATTCGGCGAGGTGGATCGGTTGATGAGCTTTGACCACGCGAAAGAAAATTTCTTCGCCGCCGCTCGGCACGGGTTGAAATCGCAGTTGAGTTGGATTGACGGACGCGATTATCCGGCGGCGATTCTGGCGCTGGAGCAATTGCTGCCGCTGGCGCGCGCAGGCTTGCAACAGGGCGGTGTGAATTCTGATTTGAACGACCGGTATTTGAGCGTGATTGAAAACCGGCTTCGCCGCGAACAATCCGGTGCGATGTGGGCGTTACGTTCGCTGGCGACTTTGGAAGGGCAGGGAACGCCGGAACTTCGCAGCCGTTTGCTGGTCGAACGAATGATCGAAAATCAGCGCGACGAATTACCTGTTGCCGAATGGCCGCCGGTCAAATTGGAAGATTCGCGCGAATGGAATCGCAGTTATCAAACCGTCAGCCAGTTGATGGCGACGGATTTGTTCACCGTTCACCCAGACGATCTGGTTGATCTGGCGGCCAGCGTCATGAATTGGAAACACATTCGGCACGTTCCGGTCGAAGACGACAATGGCCGATTGGTCGGCCTGGTTTCTCACAGGGATTTGCTGAGGCTTTTGTCGCGTGGACTGCTCGACAAACAAACGCACCCCGTCACCGTCGCCGAAATCATGACGAGCGACCCAATCACAGTGACGCCCAACACCTCCACGCTGGAAGCCCTGGGCATTATGCGTCGCCAGAAAATCGGCTGTTTGCCGGTTGTCGAAAACGACAAATTGGTTGGCATTGTCACAGCTTATGACTTTCTGGCGCTCTCAGCCGAAATCATCGAAGAGCGACTGAAGAATGTTTCAGAAGCCGATTAAAGTCTGAAGAATCAGACACTTTGCGCTTGAATAATTTCCGGCGCAGAGGCTATCATCCACGCGCTGATTAACCAATTACACAAATCTTGTGCCTCTGAAGACTTCCCCCGATCCGGTAATTTTCGCGGTTTGTGACCGCGCAGGAATTATGATTCAGGATGCAAGGGGTGGTGGAGATCAAGACCTAAATCCTAAATCCCAATTCCTGAACCCAAAATTGCGCCCATTGGCTAACTGCTGAAACTCTTTTGACTGAACGATTCGTGAGACAAGCTGAAATGAAATACGCTGGCGAACCGGTCAATGCGTTGACGGTAGATGTGGAAGATTACTTTCAGGTCGAAGCCTTTTCGGACGTGGTGCGGCGCGAAGATTGGTCATTGTGGGAATCGCGCGTGGAGCGAAACACGCATCGTTTGCTGGATTTGCTGGCGCGACGCGACGTTCGCAGCACATTTTTCATTCTAGGCTGGGTGGCCGACCATCATCCGCAACTGGTGCGCGATATTGCCGATGCCGGTCACGAAATCGCCTGCCACAGTTATCATCATCAATTGATCCACACACAAAGTCGTGTTGAGTTTCGCGCCGATTTGCGTCGCGCCAAGTTGCTGCTGGAAGACATCACGGGGCAGGAAGTCATTGGGTATCGCGCGCCGACCTATTCCATTACCGAAAAAACCTTGTGGGCGCTCGACGTTCTGGTTGAAGAAGGTTTCCGTTACGATTCTTCGATCTTTCCGATTTACCACGACCGATACGGCATTCCCGGCGCAGAACGTTTCATTCACACAATTCGTCGGCCAGCGGGAGAGATCGTCGAATTTCCTCCTTCGACCGTGCAACTGGCGGGCGTCAATTGGCCTATGACCGGCGGCGGATATTTTCGCTTGCTGCCTTATGCGCTGTTTCGTTGGGGATTGCGCCGCATCAACCGGCATGAACATCAACCGGCGATGTTCATGGTTCACGCCTGGGAAGTTGACCCAGACCAGCCGATCATTGAAGGAACGCGCCTGAACGTCTGGCGGCATCGCAATAATTTGAGCCGCACCGAAGCGCGTTTGGAACGATTGCTGACGGATTTTAGCTTCGCTTCGTTGCGCGATGTGTTGCGATTGAGCGAACAGAATGTGGAATTCGCCGAACTGAGGCCGGTCGGTTCCAAACCGGCTTACGCGCGAATGGATTGAGGAGGTTTTTATGACAAAGTCATTTTTGGCAGTCGCTTTGATAATGGCATTGGGCAGCTTCGCTCAGGCACAGGACAAGGAAAAACAGCAAGATGATCCTTGTGCCCGATTCGCCATGGGTGTGGTCAAACCGGCTGAAAACGTTGATCCGAAAATGGTTCTTCAAATTGACGCCAATACGGATCAGGCAATGGTTGTAAATCCGTGTCGGCCAACGATGCGCCTTGCCGAACAGACAAAACCGACTTTGCCCGAATCGCCGCGGCAACAAAACTCGATTGCCCCATCGCTGAGATTCCGATTGCCTGAAGGACAAGTGAAAAGTCCTTCCGAAGTGTTGAAACAATTTGCTGCTCCAAAACCGAATCGCGATTAGTTGTTGGAAATCAAATCTTACACTCCAACGGATGCCGAGCGCTGGGATGAATTTGTGCAGCGCCACACAGCCGGGACGTTTTGTCATTTGAGCGCTTGGCAGCGAGTCGTGGAGCAAACTTGGCAGCATCGCCAGCAAAGCCTTTTAGCCGAACGTGACGGCAGAGTCGTTGGCGTCTTGCCGTTGTTCGAGGTCAACAGTTGGTTTGGTTCGATGCTGGTTTCGACCCCGAACGCCGTGTATGGCGGAATCGTTGCCGATGAAATTGCCTCGCAACAGGCTCTGATCGCCGCCGCGCAAACACTGGCCAACGACCAGCAAGTGAATTATCTGGAACTGCGTAATTCTCAGGCCGCCCCGCCCCAGCAAGGGTTTTTGCAACAACGCTTGTACGTCAGCTTTGAGCGTCCGATCCCCGATCACGAAACCGAATTGCTGCGGAGTTTGCCGCGCGACGTGCGGCGCATGATTCGTCTGGGCCAACAGTTTGGTTTTGCCGCGTCGTTGGGCAGAGCGGAGTTGCTGGACGAGTTTTACGATCTTTATGCCGACAGCGTTCGGCGCTTGGGAACTCCTGTATTTCCGAAACGATTGTTCGCCGCGTTTTTGCAGGAATTCCCGAATGTCAGCGACATTCTGGTGTTGCGCGACGGCCAACGAGCGGTTGCCGCCGTGTTGAGTTTTTATTTCCGCGACACTGTGTCGCCTTATTACGCCGGAGCGAATCCTGCGTATCACCGCGTTGGCGTCAACAATTTTTTGTATTGGGAATTGATGCGACGATCGGCGGCGCGCGGTTTCACGCGATTCGATTTCGGGCGCAGCAAACTCGGAACCGGCGCTTATGAGTTCAAACGCGGTTGGCGCATGACCGAACGCGAATTGCCGTATCAGTTGTTTCTGGTTCGCGACGCCAAACCGCCGAACCTGAATCCGACCAATCCGAAGTTCAATCTGATGATCGAAGCCTGGAAACGAATGCCGTTGTGGTTGACAAAATGGATTGGGCCGAAAATCGTCAGAAATTTTCCTTGAAGATGAAGTTACTGTTTCTAGCTCACCGAATCCCGTTTCCGCCGAACAAGGGCGACAAGATTCGTTCGTACCACGAATTGCGCGCGTTGACCGAACGCGGCCACGAAGTCCATTTGCTGGCCTTTGCCGACGATGTGCGCGATCTGCATCATCAGGTTGATCTGGCGCGCTGGTGTACGTCGGTGGGGATCGTTCGGCTGCGAAAGTTCTGGGCGAAGCTGCGCGCGTTGATGACGTTGCTGACTTCGCGCCCGTTGTCGTTGGGCTATTTCGGTTCGCGGAAAATGCGGCGACTGGTCAAGCGCGCTTTGGAGCAGCATCAATTCGATGCCGTGTTTGTGTTTTCTTCGCCGATGGCGCAATACGTTCCTTCAGAATGGCGGTCGCGGACGGTTGTGGATTTGGTGGACGTTGATTCGGAAAAGTGGCGCGAATACGCCGGGCGAACTTCGCCGCCGTATTCGTGGTTGTACGGCATCGAAGCCCGCCGCTTGCGAAGCTTCGAATATGACGTTGTGACCGGATTCGCGCATTCGATTTTGACGACTCGACGCGAAGCCGATTTGTTCGACGAACTCGACGAATTCACGCGTCGCGCGAAAGTGCGAATCTTGACGATGGGCGTTGATGGCGAGTATTTCAAGGTTCAGGCGACGCCCGCGACCGGCGGAAAACTGATTCGCCATCCGGCGGCGACGCAGCAAGCTTCTGAAACAAGACCTCGACTGGTGTTTGTCGGCGCGATGGATTATTTCGCCAACGTCGAAGCCGTGCGCTGGTTTGCCAATGAAGTCTTTCCGCTGATTCGGCAGGAAGAACCGCAAACGGAGTTTTACATTGTCGGAAGCAATCCCGTTGCCGAAGTCAAAAAGCTGGCGGAACGGCCCGGCATCACGGTCACCGGCACGGTCGAAGACGTTCGCCCATATTTGCACGGCGCGACGACATGCGTTGTGCCGCTGAAAATTGCGCGCGGCGTGCAAAACAAATTGCTGGAAGCGATGGCCTGCGGCAAGGCGATTGTCGCCACGCACGAAGCCGCCGCCGGGTTGCGACTGGCGCACGAAGAGCAGTTGCTGCTGGCTGAATCGCCGGTTGAGTTTGCGGCTGCGGTTGTCGAAACGATTCGCAACGAAAGTTTGCGCGAAAATTTAGGTTGGCGCGCGCGCCGGTTTGTCGAAGCCGAACACGACTGGCAACCGCTCCAACAAAAGCTGGCGGAATTGATCGAAACCGTCGGCCAGCGCCGACCTGAGATCGAACAAACCAACGTTCGAGCCATCGCTCGTCATTGAAACCAATCACCAACCACTCATGAAAATTCTCAACGTCGTAGGCGCACGCCCGAACTTTATGAAGATGGCTCCAATCGTGGCGGCCATCCAACGGCGTCCGAGCGAAGCCATTCAATTATTGGTTCACACCGGCCAGCATTACGACGAAACGATGTCGGCTTCGTTTTTCCGCGACCTGGAAATGCCGCCGCCCGATCTGAATCTGGAAGTCGGTTCGGGCACGCACGCCGAACAAACCGCCATGGTCATGTTGGCGATTGAACCGGTGATCGTTGCCGAAAAGCCCGATTGGGTGGTCGTTGTTGGCGACGTGAATTCCACGCTGGCGGCGGCGTTGACGGCCTCCAAGTTGGGCGTCAAAGTCGCGCATGTCGAAGCCGGGTTGAGAAGTTTTGACCGCACAATGCCGGAAGAAATCAATCGCGTGTTGACCGACCGCGTCAGCGATTTGCTGTTGACGCCCAGCGAAGACGCCGACCGGAATTTGCTGGCCGAAGGCATCGCGCCCGAACGAATCGTTCGCGTCGGCAATGTCATGATGGATTCGCTGTTCGCTCAATTGGAACGCGCCAAACAATCCACCGTGTTGAATGACCTGCGTTTGTCGCCGCGCGAATTTGCCGTCGTCACATTGCACCGACCGGCAAACGTGGACGATGTGGCGACGTTGAAAAACATCTTTGTGGCGTTGACGACGATTGCGGCTGAATTGCCCATAGTGTTTCCGATTCACCCTCGCACTCGATCCCGATTGGCGGATTTCGGCATCGAAGCTCCGCCGGCGATCAGGTTGATTGATCCGCTGGGATATAGAGATTTTTTGCAGTTGTGGCGAAATGCGCGATTGGCGCTGACCGATTCCGGCGGATTGCAGGAAGAAACTACCGCGCTTGGCGTGCCTTGTTTGACCCTGCGCGACAACACCGAACGTCCGATCACTGTCACACAAGGGACGAATCAAGTGGTGGGACGCGCGCCGGATCGGATCATCGCCGCCGCCTTTGAGGTTTTGCGCCGCGAACAATCGCTGCAACCGCGCATTCCTGAGCTGTGGGATGGCCGAGCCGCCGAACGCATTGTCGAAGCCTTGCTGAAAAATTGAAGCGCAACGCACGGTTTGCCAATCCGCAATCCGCAATCCGCAATCAATGAGAATCCTTCACGTTTTAGATCATTCACTGCCGTATTTCAGCGGTTACAGTTTTCGCAGTCAGTATATTTTGTGCGCGCAGCAGCAATTGGGACTGGAGGTATTTGCCGTCACGTCGCCGAAGCACGAGCAATTCGCCAAGGCAATTGAAATTCTGGACGACGTCGAATATCACCGAACGAAATGGCCGGCATTTTCCAAAGTGCAAATGTTGCCGATGGCCAGACAGGTGGCGACGATTGCGACGCTGGCCAAAGAGATCAAACGATTGGCGGCTGAATTCAACGCCGATCTTATTCACGCGCATTCGCCGTCGTTGTGCGGGCTGGCGGCAACTCAGGCAGCCAGAGCGTTGAAGTTGCCGATGGTGTACGAGCTTCGTTATTACGAAGAAGACGCCGCCGTTGATCGCGGCAAAACTCGACACAATTCGTTGCGCTATCGGTTGGGGCAACGAGCCGAACTTGAAACGCTGCAACAGGCCAATGCCGTAACGACCATCAGCCAGGCGTTGCGCGGCGATTTGATTCAGCGAGGCGTTGCCGACAAAAAAATTTTTGTCGTTCCCAACGGCGTAGACCCGGAACGGTTTTACCCCGTCGAACGAGACTCGGAACTGGTTCGGCAATATGGGCTGCAAGATCAATTGGTCATTGGGTTCATCGGTTCGTTTTATTTTTACGAAGGCTTGGACACACTGATTGATGCGGTGATGATTTTGCTTGCGCATCGCCGTGACATCAAACTACTGCTGATTGGCGAAGGCGAAGCCGACGAGATGTTGCGACAACGCGTTCCCAGACGCTGGCGCGATCAGGTTGTCTTTTCCGGCAATGTTCCGCACGACGAAGTGGCTCGCCATTATTCGGTGATGGATGTTCTGGTTTATCCGCGGCGACGTTCGCGTTTGACCGAATTGACGACGCCGTTAAAGCCGTTGGAAGCGATGGCGATGGGAAAAGTCGTCGTCGCGAGTGATGTCGGCGGTTTGCGCGAGTTGCTGGACGATGGCAATGCCGGATATCTGGTCGAAGCCGACAACGCCGAAGCGCTGGCGGAGCGGTTGTGGTGGTTGGCCGAGCATGAATCCGAACGGCAACAGATGGGAATACAGGCGAGACAGTTTGTCGTTCAGCAACGAGACTGGAGACGCGTCACCGAACGCTATTTTGCGGCTTATGACCACGCCCAACACAAAACGTGAGACAAATCTGCCGGAACCCGCGCTCGAAAACTTTATCGAGTGGAGTGACAGTCTCGCTGGCCACGCGCGCGAATTGTGGCGGCACAGGGAATTGCTCTGGTTGCTGACACTGCGCGAAATCAAGGTGCGTTACAAACAAACGGCGCTCGGCGTGGCGTGGGCGGTGTTGCAGCCGTTGTCGTTGATGGTGGTCTTCACAGTGTTCTTTTCGTGGTTTGCGCGCATCGAAAGCGACGGCATTCCGTATCCGCTGTTTTCTTATGCGGCGTTGTTGCCGTGGATGTTCTTTTCGACTTCGCTGTCGTTTGCCATTCCCAGCCTGATCGCCAATTCGCACATCATCACCAAGATTTACTTTCCGCGTGAAGTCGTTCCGCTGGCTGCGGTGATGGCGGCGCTGCTGGATTTTTTGATCGCGTCGGCGGCGTTTGTCTTGTTGCTGACAGCGTACCGCGTGCCGCCAAGCTGGAATCTGCTTTACGTTGCGCCGATTGTCTTGATTCAAGTGTTGTTCACTGTTGGCATCAGTTTGCTGCTGTCGGCGTTCACAGTGTTGTACCGCGACGTGCGCCACACATTGCCGTTGGTGATTCAAATCTGGATGTTCGTCACGCCGATTCTGTATCCGGCTTCGGTGGTGCCGGAGCGTTGGCGTGCCTGGTACTTTTCACTGAACCCCATGGCCTCGATCATTGACGGATACCGCCGAGCGATTTTGCAGCGCCAATCGCCGCAACTGAGTTACTTGTTGCTGGCGGCTGCCGTTTCGTGCTTGCTGGTGTGGGCTGGCTACAAATACTTCAAACACCTGGAACGCGAGTTCGCAGACATAGTGTGACTGTGCGACCATTTCATTTACGCACTTGTCTGCTGGTCGCGTGATCTTCGTTAGCCCGAATTTTTCAACGATCTGAAAAGGAAAGCTCCTTGTCATGGTAAAAGT
>CAYYDG010000037.1:0-74339 GCA_964470555.1 uncultured Heliomicrobium sp. | reverse complement strand
CTTCCAATCACACTACCTGACAGCGGTATTTGGCAAGCCATTTACCGCTGTCTTTCCTGACCAACACAAATCCAGTTAGTCTAAACTCCAATTTTCGTTGCAAGCGGCTCTGATACCAGCGTTTCAGCGTAGTAAAGACTGAGAATTGGCCGATTGCTTCGACAAGTTTTGTCATATCTTTCAATCAAGTTTATATCGCGTCGTCCGCTTTTTCATTACTCGCCGATCATTGCTAAAGCTTGATTCATAACTCGGTCGGACAAATACATTCCAGCTTGTCGAAGCTGTAGGAGAACGGGGCGTGCCGCAGAAATGGTTCCGCGTTGTTTGGCTGTCAGCACCAAACCTAAAGTCCCGCGCACTGGAATGCCAAGAACGGTTGCACAGCGCCGCGCCGCTAGATCATCAATAATGACTTCGGTTCCAGGATTAGCGTGTCCCCAAGCAAGCACGGAAGATTCACCTGATCCAAGTCCCCAGGCTTGGATAGACGCTGGGACAGGCGGAGTTTGGATGACAGATAACCAGATTATCTGGCTCAGAGCTTGAACGGTCGGGTCGCTCTGACCACGTTGCAGTATCTCAGCCGCTACAGCGTTGGGGACGACGACTTCCGGCGCAACCAGTTGCAACAGATCAAGTAACCCTGCTCTTGAAAGATAAATCAGTGGTGACGCATTTACCGCCGGACGTTCAGCCACGTTCCAACTCCTTTTTCAGATTATCAAAATCCACGACAAAAGCTTCCTCACTTCGACGGGCGAGCTCCAGCAGAAAGTCTGTACGATCCAGATTGGAAATCTGGGCGGCTTTTTCCTGGGAAATTTCACCGCGCTCGTACCAGTGAATCGCCGCGGCAAGCCGCATCTCTCGTCCAAATTCAGCCGGGGCACGCCGCAAGGCTGAAAAAACGTCATCGTCTAACTGCATGATTATTTCAGTCATGGAAACCTCTCTGTAGCTGGCAAACGGTTCGAAGTAGTCTGGTTCACCGTCTCCTTAAATATACCCGATTTTACCCAATTCAGCGGAGTGGGAATTTGGACTGCGAGGGGGGCATGAATTTGGGTTGGAAAACCTGCCGTACCGTTATCTAGCTTTTGCTCAGCAAGGCATCGCCGGTTCGCGGTGACCGATGAAGCCACCATGAAGCCAGAAATAGAAGCGCTGTAATTGGAATCAGCGCGCCGGGAAAAATCACGATGCGCCAATTGACAGCGGCGACGACGCCAAACGCGATCAGCGTAAGGATTGCGCCGAACAATTCCCATTTCCAGGCGACGGCCAGACCGATGACGGCGACAACAATCGCCCCCAACATCAAATAATCCGCCCAGATCAGCGGACGTGAAGAGCTTCCTGCGTCACCGAACAAATGCGCCAGCAGGAAAAAGCCCCAGAACAAAACGATTATCCCGCTCAGAACTCTCGCGCTCCAACGCAGCATGTTTGGGAATGATGATGTAACGTGTTGCATGATTTTGTCTCCTTGATGCAAAAGATTTTTCTGCATCAACAGGCTAGTCCTTGCGACGTGAACGCGACATCTTTTGCTGTGTCACTTTGATGATTGCCATAAAGTCGAAGCCTGCCCGGAAACAAACCACGTCCTTTCGGTTATTTCACCCATCGAAGCGAAAAGTCTGTGACGCGCTGGCAGGTTTTCAATTCCACCATGGAGTTTGCGGCTTCGGCTTCTTTTCGCAGCTTGGCGCGTTCCAGCGCATCCCACGCAACGGGATTGGCGGGTTTGTCGCTGGGTTCGGTATCGGGAACCGTTCGCGCCAGGAGCAGATATTTTCCGGGCGCAAGGTGCGCGAAATTGAAAGAGCCGTTATCGTCAGCGACCGCTTCGGCAAAACGCAGCAAATCGTCTTTGGCTTCGGGTTCGGCGGGCAACAGATGCACTCGCAACCGCGACGGCAGTTGACCGGTAGAAACGACTTTGCCTTTTAACCCGGCTGCGCCTTCGGTCAGCGTCACGGCCAGCCCCGTGAGCTTGTCACCGACTTTGAGCGTGAAGCCGTTCTTTCCAGCATCGCGCGCCGGAGCATAAGCGACAAGGCGATAATTGCCGGGGGCGACACTGGCGAACTTGAACCAGCCATCGGAATCGGTGGTGGCAGTGATGGCCAGGCCGGATTGCATGATGTCCGTTACAGGAGAATTGCCGCTCGGCTTCAACATGACTTCGACAACCGCTGCCGGTTCTGAACCGGCAGTGACTCGCCCGGAAATCGTTCCGGGAGTTTTGGGCGGTGGAGTTTGCGCCAATGCCAGTGAGGCGTTCACCAGCAGGAATAGTGAGAAGAGAAATTTCGAGGCTGATTTCATAAGGTCTTTCTCCGAAGATTTTTTGATCAGTTATGGGGTTGGGTCGTGCCTTAGCCAAGCCGTAACAGCTAAAGCGAGTTGATTAATACACCAGACACGACGGACAAGTTAATGCTGCCAGAAAAATTATATTCGTAGGCCATCCCAAAAGCCCATGTCATAATCTGTATCAGTTCAATAGTTGGCTTGTGAGCCTCACTGGATAAACCGCCCGGACCAATCCAGCCTTTTTTCTCCGCAAGCCTGTGAAAATTCATTTCCAAATAGAGTCCCCTATTTTTTGAATCGCGTACGGATTGAGAGTTCGTGTCAGTCGGTGGCCTATTTCCGCGTAGGGCTGGCAATGAACGACCAACAATCATAGGAGGTAGCTGTAATGTTGCGCCTGCGTTCAAGAGCGTTTCTAGCGTTCACCGTGTCCTTGTTCCTGGCCGTTGGGCTGATTGTCGTCAGCAGCGGCAAAGCAAAAATTTTAGAAGGAATTTTTCCGATCTCATCATTCACCGCTCCGAACACTTCTACTCCTGTCCCCAAAACAAATCTCAAAGCCGGAACTGACACTTCGCTGCCGACAGCCGCTCAAGGCCCTGTTTTGGCGGTGACGATTGCGCCGACGGGTGATCCCGGCGGTTTCGACATCGAAGGTAATCTGGAATCCAATGCGCCGAACGCCAACACCAGCGACTGGGTTCCCGGAGCCAACGGAACCGGCACAGGAGTGTTCAGCGGAGCCGGAGCTTCTCTGGACAATGGCAAGACCTTTCGTCGCACCGATGCTTATAACAACGTCAACGACAACGTTTTCAAAAGCGGGCTGAAAGCCAACGACAACCCGAACAACTGGGGCTGGGTCGCTCAAAAAGCAGCGGCAACCGACGACATCAACAATGGGTTGCTGCACCTTTCCACCGACAAGAGCCAGGATTTGTGGGTGGTGATGGGCGTTGACCGATTGAGCAGCGAAGCCGACAGCTATCTGGATTTCGAATTGCTGCAACACACGCTGACTGCCAACAGCAACGGCACATTCACATCAGCGGGACAAGATGGCGGACGCACCGTAGGCGATTTGCTGTTGACCATCAAAATGTCTGCCCGCAACTCCAAACCCGAACTGTTCGTTCAGCGCTGGCAAGCGACCAAGGAAGCGTTCGATTGGGTCAGCGTCGTTCCCACATCCGATTCGGGGGCATCGGTTTACACCGCCGCCAATGGCGGTTCGGTTTCGGCTCCCTTCGGAGCATTTGGCGGAACGACTTATGCCGCCAACACCTTTGCCGAAGCCGCAATCAATCTGAATCAATTTCTGGCCAAAGCCGCCAACTGCCTGAGCTTCAAAACAGTTCTGATTAAATCAAAAAGCTCGGCTGACGCAGACGCCGCCGTGCGTGATTTCCTGGAACCGTTGCAGGTGAATTTCGGAACCGCGCCGACAGTGGCCGTCAATTCCGAAGTCATTTGTTCCGGCGGAACGGCGACATTAACGGCGACCGTGAAAGGCGGGTTCGCGCCGTATAGCTTTATTTGGACAGGCCCCGGTGATTTTTCGGCGAAATCGCAATCCATCAGCGTTTCGTCGCCCGGCACTTATTCAGTAACCGTCAAGGATGCGAACGCTTGCTCTTCCTTGATCGCACTGGGAACTGTGAACCTGACTTCGGCAGCGACAGTCAACGCAGGCGCTGATATAAGAACTTGCGCTGCCACGCCAACGGTTTCTCTTGGCGGTTCGGTCGGCGGAGGCGCAACCGGCGGAGTTTGGAGCGGCGGCAAAGGGACGTTTTCTCCCGACGCCAATACGCTGAACGCGACTTATACGCCGACGGCGGCGGAAATTGCCGCCGGTTCTGTCACTTTGAGATTGACGAGCACAGGGCCGTGCGCTGCTGTCAGCGATTCGATCAACATCATCATCGGCGCTTCGGCTTCGGCTCAGGCCGGAAACGATCAGATCGTCTGTTCCAACTCTCCTGAGGTGAAACTGGTTGGAGCCATCGGCGGAGCTACTGGCGCGGTGTGGACCAGCAGCGGAACCGGAACTTTTTCGCCGGATGCCAACAGATTGAACGCCGTTTATACGCCTTCTCCGGCGGACATCGCCGCCAAAGAGGTCACGTTGACGTTGACTACCACAGGCGGAAGCTGCGGAACCGGAAAAGATGAAATGAAGTTGACGATTACTCCGGCGGCAACCGTCAACGCCGGAGCCGACCGCGAAGTTTGCGTGTCCAGCCCGACAATATCGCTGGCCGGACAAATTGGCGGCGGCGCGACTTTCGGAACCTGGAGCGGCGGCGCAGGAACGTTTTCGCCCAACGCCAGCACATTGAATGCGACTTACACGCCGACGGCGGCGGAAATCGCCGCAGGAACAGTGACGTTGACCTTGACCACCAACGATCCGGTTGGCCCGTGCGGAGCGGTCAGAGATCAAATTGTCATCACGTTCCAACCGGCGGCCAGAGCCAATGCCGGAGCGGATCAAACGCTTTGCGCGGCCAGTCCTGTAGTTTCGCTGTCGGGCACGATCAGCGGTTCGGCCAACAGCGGCGCGTGGAGCGGCGGCGCAGGCGTGTTTTCTCCCAATGCCAATTCCTTGAATGCAACGTATACGCCGACGGCTTCTGAAATCGCTCTTGGTCGAGTGACGTTGACATTGACGACCAATGATCCTGAAGGCGCCTGCGGAGCCGTCAGCGATCAAATCCGCATCAATTTCACTGCTGCGCCAACCGCCAACGCCGGAAGCGACCGCACCGTTTGCGCGTCCAGTCCCAGCGTGGGATTGGCAGGCGCAATCGGCAACGGAGCTTCCACAGGTTCTTGGACAGGCGGCACAGGGTCGTTCCTGCCCAACCGCAACACGCTCAACGCCACTTACACGCCATCGGCAGCGGAAATCGCCGCCGGTTCGGTGACATTGACGCTGGTAACCAATAATCCAAACGGCCCTTGCGGCCCGGCCAGCGACCAGATGGTCATCACCATCAACCCGGCGGCAACGTCCAATGCCGGGCCGGATCAAACCGTGTGCGGCAGCGCTCCTGTTCAATTGAACGGTTCGTTCGGCGGTTCAGCCACCAGCGCCAGTTGGGTTGGCGGAACCGGAACGTTTTCGCCCAACCGCAACACGCTCAACGCTACCTACACGCCATCAACCACAGAACGAAGCGCCGGATTCGTCAACCTGACTTTGATGACCAACGATCCGCCAGGCATTTGCGGAGCCGTCAACGATCAGGTGCGCATCAATTTTTCGTCTTCGCCGACAACGACAATCACTGCTCCCGCTTCGGTCTGCGCCAATTCCACAGGCAATACGGCTTCGGTGGCCAGCGCGGGCAGCGGCGCAAGTTACAACTGGACGGTGACGAACGGAACGCTGACCAGCGGTCAGGGAACGAATCAAATTACCTGGACTGCCGGAGCTTCCGGCGCGGTCACGTTGGGAGTCAGCGTCACGGCGGGAACGAGTTGCGCGGCAGCCGGTTCCAGACAAGCGACGATTACGTCATCCGCTTCTGCCAACGCCGGAGCCGATCAGGCGATTTGCCAGTCGGCTCAGGGAACCGTCGCCTTTAATCTGACGGGCACGGTTTCAGGCGGAACGCCCGGTTGGAGCGTCATTGGTTCCACCGGATCAGCAGCGGCGTCCATCGCCAATCCGGCCAGCGCCAACACGGCGGTCAACGTGACAGGCGCGGGAAGCGTGACGTTGCGATTGACAGTGACGGGAACCGGCGGTTGCGGATCGTCTGCGGACGATGTGGTTTTGACAACCAACGCCCTGCCAAGCGCCAACGCCGGAGTTGATCAGACGGTTTGTTCAACCGGAAGCGGAGCGACGGCATTCACCGTCAACGGAACCGTGACCAACGGCGTTCCGGCTTCGCCCGCGTGGACGGTGGTTGGTTCAACCGGCACGGCGGCGGCCAATCTGGCCAGCCAGAACAGCGCCAGCACTTCGGTCAACGTGGCGGGAATCGGTTCGGTGACGTTGCGCTTTACGGCCAACAGCAGCGCCGGTTGCGGGACGGCCAGCGACGAAGTCGTCTTGAGCGTCAACAATGCCATTTCGGCGACAATCACCGCTCCGGCAACGGTATGCGCGGCTTCGACCGGCAACACGTCTTCCGTCCCTGACGCCGGACAAGGAGCCGGATACAACTGGACAATCACCAATGGAACGATCACCAGCGGGCAAACTTCTCGCACGGTCACCTGGACCGCGGGCGACGGCGGAACCACTGTGCTATCGGTTTCTGTCAGCGCGCCCGGCGGTTGCAACGCCAACAGTTCTTCCACGGTCACGCTCAACCCAGTTCCGACGGCCAATGCCGGAGCCGATTTGACGGCTTGTTTCATCAACAATCCGACGGCATTCACTGTCAACGGATCGGCTTCGGGCGGCGCTTCGCAATGGAGCGTGGTCGGTTCGACAGGCTCGGCGACTGCCAACATTTTGAATCCAGGCAGCGCAACGACTGCGGTCAACGTCAACGGCACTGGAACCGTCACGCTGCGATTGACGGTCACCAGCGCCAGCCAGCCAGCCTGCGGTTCGACAACCGACGATGTTGTGTTGACGGTCAACACCTGCGCGCCTCCGGTTGGGCCAGGCGTGGCGTTTCCTGCCTTGTCTGAAGTCAGCGATCAACGCGCCGGGTCGGTGTTGATTTACAACATCTACACTTCCAACCCGACCGTGCCAGCCGTGCAAAACACGCGCATCAACATCACCAACGTCAACCCCGGACAGGATGTCGCCGTGCATTTGTTCTTCATTGACGGCGATAGCTGTTCTGTCGCCGACAGCTTCATCTGTCTGACGCGCAACCAGACGACCAGCTTTTTGCTGGCAGATTTCGATCCGGGAACCACAGGCTTCATGGTCGCCGTGGCGGTGGATTCGTTCACTGGTTGTCCGATCAATTTCAACTACCTGATCGGGGATGAATACGTGAAGTTCTCGTCAGGCCACGCAGCCAACCTGCCCGCCGAGGCCATCCCAGCAGTGGCCGGTTCGCCGACTTTGTGTGACGAAACTTCGCCCATTGCCACGTTGAATTTCGACGGTTTCAATTACGGACGATTGCCGCGCGCGCTGGCTGTGGACGACATTCCCAGCCGTGCCGACGGCAACGACACAATGTTGATTATCAACCGCATCGGCGGCAATCTGGGCTTGGGAACATCGCCGCTTGGGTCGCTGTTCGGCATCGTCTACAACGATTCCGAAATCAGTTCCAGCTTCAACCTGACCGGCGGATGCCAGCTTCGCGGAACGCTGTCGTCGAACTTTCCTCGCACGATTCCGCGTTTGGAACAATTCATTCCGGCAGGAACCAGCGGATGGATGAAATTCTGGATTGCGGGCAACGACGGCAACAAAGGCATTTCAGGAGCCGTCATCAACTTCAATCCGAACTCCGCGGTTTCAGCGTTGGCTTACAACCAGGGACGCAACCTGAACAAGCTGACATTGGACAGCACAAACAGCTTTGTGGTTCCAGTCTTTCCTCCTCCTTGCCGGTAAACGAAACCGCGCAGGTTTGACAACCAATCCTGCGCGGTTTTCCGGTCTCTCATCGCCGCGTGTTTCAGGCTCAAACACGCGGCATTTTTCTGTAGATAGAATGACACTGACGCGACGCTGCTGCACCTGCCACATCTTCAGGTCGCTGCTGGCCTGAGCGATTCTTGCCGAACCATTTCTTGCTGAACCAATTCTTGCCGAAATGGATAAAAACGGATATTCATGGCTCGAAACGGATAGAGAAATGGATATTCAATGAACACGGCAGCCCTGAAAATCTCGCCCGAAATGCTGCGGCTCATCGCCGAGATAGACGAGTTCAAAGGCACTTGGCGGGCGATGACCACACTGGCTCCTGAGCGATTGGCCATCCTCAAACGCGTCGCAACCATTGAAAGCATTGGTTCCTCAACGCGCATCGAAGGCGCAAAGTTGACCGACGCACAGGTCGAAGCATTGCTCGGTCGCCTGGAAAGCCAAGCCTTCGCTAGTCGTGACGAACAGGAAGTTGCGGGCTACGCCGAAGTGATGGACGCTGTCTTCGATGCCTGGGCTTCTATCCCGCTGACCGAAAACTACCTGAAACAGCTTCACGCCACGCTGCTGCGCCATTCGACCAAAAACGAACGGCATCGCGGCAGTTACAAAATAACGCCGAACAACGTGGAAGCCTTTGACGCCGACGGCAAAAGCATCGGCGTCGTCTTTCAAACCGCTTCGCCGTTCGACACGCCGTTCAGAATGCAGGAGCTGGTCGCGTGGACACGCGAATCGCTGGCGGATGGCGCGTGGCATCCACTGATAGTCATTGGGCTGTTTACTGTCGTGTTTCTGGAAATTCATCCGTTCCAGGATGGCAACGGGCGGCTGTCGCGCGTGCTGACGACGTTGTTGCTGTTGCAGGCGGGCTACGCTTATGTGCCTTACAGTTCGCTCGAAAGCGTGATCGAGGCGAACAAAGAAGCCTATTATCTCGGCCTCCGGCGCACGCAAGGCACGCTGTCACAGGAGGCTCCTGATTTCGAGCCGTGGCTGCTGTTCTTTTTGCGCTCGCTGAAAAAACAAAAGGATCGTTTGGCGGAAAAGATTACCCGCGATCCGGCGGGCGAAGGACTGCATCCCGACGCGCTGAAGATTCTGGAAGCGGCGCGCCGAACCGGACGCATCACAACCGGCGAAGCGGAAAAGCTGACCGGCGCGCCACGGCCAACGGTGAAAACGCGCCTTGCTGAACTGGTCAGGCGCAGTTTGTTGAAGCGTCAGGGGCAAGGCAGAGGGGCTTGGTATGAACCGTCTTTACTCGGTTGAGCACATCGTTGGACCAATCCTTAACCGCAACATGGAGACAATGAAAACAGGGGGAAAATGTATGACACTTTTGATAAATGAAATTCATGCCATTGGTAGCCTTCAGAATAGTTTTATCCTAAACGTTGCAGACCGCCGACTTACGGATAAAGACACAGGAAAATGGCACGGCAATCACAAAAAAATATTTCAAATTCCATACCTTAATGCTGGTGTGGGTTACTTCGGAGTGGCTGCTGTAAACAACAGAGAATACTTCTCAAGTTGGTTGCCCAACTTTATCAAGCAGAATGCAAGCCTCTCATCTGGGAAGAGCTAGACAAATTTCTTCATGGGATGTTCGCTTTTGAAAGTTTCAACTCACCGAAAACACAAGCTGGAATGGAAGAAGTGGCTAGATGGAAGCTCAGTGTCATTGCCAGTTTTTATAAGAAGTTTGCCAGAAGAAAGCTGATAGGGACTCCCATTGATGCATTTATCTTGTCACCCAAATGATAAAAGTGACCGAGATTTTTCTTCTATCAAAGCGAAAGACGACCTA
Organism: uncultured Heliomicrobium sp.; assembly: GCA_964470555.1. GTDB lineage: Bacteria > Acidobacteriota > Blastocatellia > RBC074 > RBC074 > RBC074. Next base: position 64,620 of record CAYYDG010000037.1, on the reverse strand, counting down.
CTTCACTTCGAGGTCGCTTCAATAGACTTGGTCCACCCAATTCTGAATCTTCGCGGCTGGCATCAAGTCTCGGAAATCATCCACATTTCGCGTGACGACAATATCGCCACTAGCCAAGGCCATCGCGGCGATAACGACATCGGCGTATCGCTTGCGCGTGCTCACGCGCTGACGTAGCGCGACCAACTCTTTCACAGCCTGTTCATCAACATAAACGGTTTGATAAAGCGAGAGGAATTGCTGGGCGGCCAGTAAGCGCTCTTGCTCTCGCAACAGGTTTTCAGGCTCGGCTTTGAGATAAGCGTCGAAACGACCGCGCAACTGTTCAATCACGACGACAAATGGAAGGGCAATCTCCTCTGCTGGAATGCGAGCGAGATTGCGCGTCATGTTTGGATGTTTCGCGGTGTAATACCGCAGGATGTTTGAATCAAGCAGATAACGCATCGGCTTAAGTTTTTGAGGCTGCTAAAGAGTTGGCAAGAGGTTCTTGGTCGCGCAGACGCTCGATTTCGTCGAAAACTTCCAGCGCACCGGGATCGTCGGCAAAGATGCCGTAAAACTTGTGTCCCTGCGCCTGCACCTGCGCTTCCAAGTCTTCCATCTGCTGGGGAGACAGATTCTCTGCTCCTGTTGTAGCGAAGTGTACCTGCGCCTCTTTCAAGCCCAAGACCGCTCTGCCGCGTTCCAATTCTTCCATCGTGAAATGATGATCGCGCACGTCGTTCGCCTTGAAAAAAGCGAAAAGCTCTTCGCGGTCGGCGAAACCAAGCATTTCCTGCACCTGACGGCTGGTGATCAAATCAGCTTGATAGGCACGAATCGCAGCCAATTCCAATAACCGACGCGATAACGACACATTACCACCGTTTCGAATGTCAGCGGCCACATCGTCAGGAATCGTCAATGTCACTTCCATAAGTTCACCTCACTGCGGCCAAGGATACTGCGAATCTGCGAGCGGCGGCAATGTGCCAAGACTTCTTTCAAGTGCAGGTAATCTCGTGTCAGTAGCCCGACTGTAAAGGAGGGCGCGTTCGGCATTGCGCTGTTCGACCAGAACTGGCGAATTGCCGTGCTTGCCCTTGCTCACGCGCGGGCTACTGACACGTCAGCAGCCACGAACGGTTTGGCTTATTTCCCGCTCGTAACTTTCTTTGTTTTCAGATTCGGGTCGGATTTGATTTCGGCTTCGGTGAACAGAATCTTGCGCCATTTCTTCGCCGAGAAGAGTTCTGTCTGGTCGTAATACTTCGGCGAAGTCGGATCGCCCGATTGCGAATACGTCAAAAACGCCTGCGCGCGCGGGCCGTTGGCGGTGAACTCCAGAGCCATAATGAAGCTGGTTCCGACCGTAATCGGATAACCTTCTTTGGTCAGGTTGCGGCTGCCGCTGATGCGCGCCGGGCTGGTTTCCGGTTCCAGCGTCGTGCGGTTGGTTCCGAAGCCTACGACGTTGGCGATGCCTTCATACGGACCGTCACCGCCGTGAATCGGAATGCGTCCGCCGTTTTTGCCGCTGTATTGCAATTTGCCGAGCGGCGCATCCACGGCGAAACCCGCTTGCTGCAAGGTGCGAACGGCTTTGGCCAGTTTCTGCAAGGTTTCGCCGTTTTGATCCGGTGTCATGGTGTGCGGCGTGTTGACCGAATCCGCCGCGTTGAAATCGCTGGCAAAGAGCTTGCCTTTGCGCTGCGTGTCGGGGAAGTCGTATTGCGTGATGAATTCGCGCCACAACACAGGGCCTACACTGTCGGTGTCGTATCGTCCGTTCCAACCCGCCAACACCTGACAAGCCTTGCTCAAATCCACGCTTTGCCCGTCCACGCTGACCGTGGAAGTCGCCTGACAGCGTTTGACCACTTCGGCGCGCAACAGTTCCGCAGACATGCTGCGGTTGTTGACGGCTGCAGCGGCCAATTCGTCCAGCGTGAATTTGCCGTCTTTGCCCGAAGCTCCGTTGGCGCTGGTGTCGTCCAAAATGACGGCGTTCATGCGCGTGCGCAAACTGCGCGGCGTGCCTTCCAATCCTTGCAGCGGCGAAAAGCCCGTCAGCAATTGATGCGGATTCGCCAGCCAGAAACTGTCGTTGGCGTTGAAGACATAATCCTTGCGTTCCAGTTGCGGCATACGCGACCACGGAATGACGCCTTCGCGCGTAGAAGGATCGCTGACGAACTCATACAGCGAATCGCTGCCGTCCAGCAGAATCAAGCCGCGATCCCAGGCAGTTTTGGTCAGCATATCGCTGTCTTTGCGCTTCATCAGCGCGGCAATCGCTTCCGGTTTCAGGTTCGGCGTCGCTGATGTGTCGGCGTACCAGGCGCGTCCGTCGGCACTGGCGGCGATGGTGTTGATCCAGGGAATGGCATTGTATTTGGCGTGCGCCTGTTTGAATTCGTCCAGGTTGCGCGCCGCGTTCATGGCTACGCGCTGAGCGTAAAACTGCGTGTTGTTGGCGTTGGCGTCGCGCATGGTGACGGCGCGTTTCGGCGACCAACCGAATCCGGGCAAGTTCACAATCGGGCCGTAATGGCTGAAAAACACGCGGCGTTCGATTTGTTTGGTCGTGCCGTCGTTTTGGCGAACGGCGACGCTGACGACCTTGCTGGTCATTTCGCGCTCTTTGCCGTCGTACAGGTATTTGGTCGGATTGCCTTCGGCCAGATTCAGCGAATACAGCACAAAACGTTTGCCCGCCGACACGGTGTGCGTCCAGGCGACGGCGCTGTTGAATCCGATGGAAACTCCCGGCGAACCCAGCAAGCCCACGCCGTACACGTTCAATTTGCCGGGGATGATCAGATGCTTTTCCCAAAACCGGTTGCTGCCAGTCCACGGGTAATGCGGATTGGCGACCAGCATGCCTTTGCCGCCAGCCGAACGATCAGAGCCAATTGCCCAGCCGTTGCTGGCGACATCGGCTTCGGGCAAAGCGGCGTTGCGAAGGTCTTCCAGCGAAAAGTTGACGGCGGTTTCTTTGGTCGGAGGCGCGGCCGTCGCAATCATATCGGCAAACTGCGTGCTGGTGACGACGACGCTTTGGTTGTAAGCCAGCACGTCCACCGGGGTGATTTCAAAAACCCAGTCTTTGCCTTTGCACCAACCGCCTACGCCGTTGGCCGTGACTTCGCGCAGGTATTGGTTGTATCCGGCGGTGTAACCTTCGATCTGAGCGCGATGTTCCGGCAGCATGGCTGCCAACATGGCTTTGGCTTGGTCGTATAGGCCCAAGGCTTTCATCGTCACGTCACTGTTGAAATGACGATTGTTTTCGCCCGCGCCGAAATACTTCGCGCGTTCGCCGCGCGCTTTGATGACTTGGTCAGCCAGCGAACACAGATGGTCTTGCGCAAACGCATAACCTTCGCCAAAGCCCAGACTGCCCATGTCTTTGGCGGTGATGTGCGGGATGCCGTTGGTGGTGTGACGAATTTCGGCTTCGTACCGGGTTTGCGATTGCGAAGCGGTTCCGATCAATCCGGCGATTAAAATCAATCCGGCAATCAGCCAGAGTTTGCGAGTGTAGAAGATGGACAAAGCGCGCATGAGGTGAGTCTCCTGTTGATGGCGTTCAGAGTACCGCCTTTAGGCGGAAGCGGCTCGTTTATGAGCCACATTTGGCGGCTGAAGCCGCACAGCCGCCTAAAGGCGGTACTCTGAACAGTGTCATTTTCGTTCGTTGAGCGCTGGCCCGACGGGCCATTCGGTTTTTGGGCGGAAGTTATACGGCAAAAAGTGTTGATCAATCGTGGCGTTGTTCCAGCGCGATACCAACGCCATACGACGTTTGGTCAGCAACGTCAGCGGGTCAACCAGCCGCGAAAAATTGACGAAATCACGCCACGAACCGGTGAACTTCGTCGGCCAGTTCAACCGCCTGGCCAACGGATGGTCAATCAGCCGACGGCCTTCGGTGCTGAGTTTGCGGAATGTGCCTTCGTTGTATTGTTGCAGCGTGATCGGCTGGCCTGTGGGGTAATACTTGCGTTCGGCGTCGCCCGCGTCGGCTTTCAACGTCATGGTTTCCCAACCCGCAAGCAGCGAACCGTGTTTGCCCCATTGCACATTGACGCGCGGACGCATTCCGTTTCGCCGCGCGTCTGACAACGCCGATTCTTCGCCCGCCAAAATCCGTCCGTGAAAATACGACCAGACGTTTTCCAGCCGCAGTTTGTCAGCGGAATACTGAACCCAGATCAATTCGTGGTCGCAAGGATCGTTGTCTTCCGGGAAATCAATGTCGTCTTCCCAAAAGAAGTGATACGCAATCAGCCGTTCAGTCGGGTGAAGTATGACCGCGAAATCTTTGAGCGGGAAAAACTCCGTCGGCGTCGTGTACAAACGCGGAGCGAACCGCCGCGCAAGTTGCCATTCTTCGGCGGTCAATTCTCGCGGTGGATCAATCGCCAACGCTGCCGCATATTCCTTGCTGGCTTCGTCCAGCGAACGGCGTTCGTGAAAAGCGAATCCGCGTTGGTGATGCGTTGCGGCGGTTTCCTGCGCCACCGTATTCAGCGCAGTTATGCACAGCAGGAATGTGAGAGTGAAAAGAAATGCTATTTTGAGAAAGTCATTTTCACCGCAGAGGCGCGGAAAGCGCAGAGGTTTCGCAGAGTGAATTCTCTGCGCCGCCTTTGCGTTCTTTGCGCCTCTGCGGTGAAGGAGATTGGCCATTGCTGTCGTGCCGTTCATTATTTCCCATCCACGGAAAATGCCAGCAATGCGTTGCCGGGCATGCCTATGATTCTGCCGTAACCGGAATTGATGTACAGAATGCCGTTGGCAATGGTTGGGCCTCCGGCGTCAATCGTGCCGCCTTTGGCTTGTTTGCCGTTGACGGCGTCATACGGTTGAGCCGCCGTGTCGAAATCCCAAACGACCTTTCCGTCGGCGGTGGCGTAAGCGCGCAAATGGCCGTCGGTCGTTCCCGAAAACACTATGCCCGGAATCAGCGTGACCGCCGCCGATTGGGCGTTGGTGCAACGCGATTTGCCCCACGAACAGGGCACAACCGGAGCAGGAACCTGCCAGAGTTTTTCGCCGGTGGCAATTTTCACGGCGGACAATCCGGGGTTGCGTTTGTCTGGCGCTCCGAACGGATCGGCCACCGCAACATAAGTCGTAGTCGCGTCGGCGGTGAATCCCCATTGAATGCCGCCCAGCGCTGTTCCTGCGCCGAGTTTGATTTCCCACAGCTTTTTGCCCTGGTTGTCAGGATCGAGCGCAAACAGAACTCCGCCTTTGTTGCCAACCAGCAAAACGTCTTTGCCGTTCGGCAATTTGCGAAGAATCGGCGAACTGCCGAAATCGAAATCCGGTCCGGCATTTTCCGGGCAATTGCCCTGGCCTGGGCGGCCACAGTTCATGATGAAATTGTCGTTCGGCATCGCCTGAAATGCCCAGCGGATTTTTCCGGTTGCCAGTTCAAAGGCGATGATGGAATTCGACCCGCCGGTTTTCACGTCCGTGTATGAATTGCCCGTTCCGGCGTACAGCACGCCGCGTTTCAAATCCAATGTCGGCGCTGACCAGATGGCGGCTCCTGCCGGGCCGTACATTTGCGTTCCGGCGGAATTTTTCTTGTGTGGTTTCGGCTCTTCAGGGATGGCATAAGTTTGCCAGAGCAGCTTGCCGGTATAAGCGTCCAGCGCCGCCATGCTGCCGCGAAACTTGCAGCATTCGTATTTGTCCGGGCGCGAAATGGCTTCTTCGACCGAAGACACGGGCACGTACAAACGATCTTTGTACAACACGGGTGAACCAGTGATGCGCGCCACCGGATGATCGTCCAGTTTGATCTTCCAAAGCTGTTTGCCCGTTTCGGCGTCCACTGCATGCACAGTGGCGCGTTCGTCGCCAAAATACGCCACGAATTTCGCTTTGCTGTTTGGCGGCAAGGCTCCGACCGACACCGAAGTTCGCACCGGCGCGCCCACGCTCACTGCCCAATACGCGCAACCGGTTTGTGCGTTTAGATTGATGACCTGACCTGAATCCGTCGTCACGTACAACCGATTGCCGACAATTGTCGGTTGGCCTATGGCCATTGTCGCCGGATAAGCGAACGCCCATTTCACTTTCAATTTCGGCACGTCTTCGGCCTTCAATCCCGGCTTGGGTTGAAATCGAGTGTTGTCCAGATCGGTGCTCCAGCCGTTCCAGCCCGTTGCTTTCAGATTGATCGGGCCACCCGGCGCCTGGCAACGATTGGCCAATTGCGAAGGATCAATCACGCCGCTCGGCTGTTTACCGGTCAGGTAAACAGCAATCGCGCGAATTTCCAGTTCCTTCAAACCGGCAGCCTGAGATTTCATCGAACCGGTAGTCAGCGCAGCGATGATGTCGTCAGGCGCTCGTCGCGTCAGCAGGGATTTCGGAGGAGTGCGATCTTGCGGATTGTTCCCCGTGTTGTCGTGGCAGACGGCGCAACGCTCTTCGTACAACTTTGCGCCGTCCGGCGGAGCGTCTTTGCCTGTCGAACCGGCGGGTTGTTGCGCCTTAGAATTGACGCCCAGAAACCAGGCCAGCGACAACACAATCGCGCCGACCACAACGAATTTAGCTGGTGCTTTCATCTGGTTGATATTTCCTCTCGCAAGCCTCGAACGCGCAACGCTCAGCAGCGGCGACGTTTCGGGCGGATTTCGGTTGTTGATGTAAATCTCGAAAGTGAGTGATGGCGTGAACAATGACCAATTTTTTTTCGCCGGTCAATTGGTCGTCGCGTTACGTTTGCCGCGCGGCATGTTTCAGCGCCGCCAGCGTAATGCGAATTGCGCCGAAGCTGATTTCTTCAGGTAACAACTGTTTGATCGGAGTCAGCCCGACTTGTCCGGCTTCAGCGCATTGTGCGTGAGCAGTTTCGATCAAGGCGCGATGATCTGCGCTGACCAATTCGTCCACGTTGATGTTTCGACCGGCTTCGATCAACAACGACAAATGTTCTTCGATGGTGCTGAGTTTCAATCCGCGCTGGCTGGCGATTTGGGCGGAACTGAATCCGGCGTTGAACAGCGCAAACGTTTTTTCGTGCGTATCGCCCAGCCGATTGGACTGCAATCGCTTTTGAATAGCGGCGGTTTCGGATTGTTCGGTTTCTTCGCTGACGTCGTCGGACAAATCCGCGCCAACGCCTTCCAGGTCGAGCGCGACGCGCGCTTTGTCCAGCATGACCTGTCGCCCAAGTTCGGTCAGCGTCACCGCCTGATTCGCCGTTCCGCTTTGGCGAATGCAACCGGCGACGATCAACGCATTGAGAAATTTCGTCAGGTCGTCCTGCGAATAATCGCGCAGCAAACCATAAGTCGAAAGTTGATCCAGTTGATTGGCCTGAATGTTTTGGGCGCGCGAACCGCGCAGCACGCTGGCGACAACGGATTTGCCGAAACGGCCTTCCATACGCGCCACGCAGCTCAGGATTTTTCGCGCTGCCAGATGTTCTTCGTCCGTCAACGCGCGAGGTGTGCTGGTTTCGATGGGCAGATCGGATGACGCAGCGTCCGCGGATGGCGATTGACTGAGTTCCTTCGCAGCAGAGAGTTCTTTCCACTTTACGCGCGGCTGGCAATTGGAACAGCGGCAGTTCGTCGGCTGTTTGCGGTCGCCGAAATAACGCAGGATGAATTGGCGCAAACAGTCTTTGTGATAAGCGAAATTCAGCATTTCGCGCAGCTTGCGTTCTTCGGCGGCGCGGCGTTTGGACAGATCGTGCCAGTTCACGCGCAGCAACATACGCGAAACGCGGTCGAGCAATTTGATTGTTCCGCCGCCCGGAACGCGTTCGATGTGACCGGCTTTTTCCAGAAAGACCAGCGCCGAATTGATTGCCATTTCGTTTTTGACGCCGATGCGCGGAGCGATTTCGCGCGCGGTCAATTCGATTTCGTCGCGGTTTACGCCTTTCAGGCAATCGTACACATCGCGGATCAAATCCGGTTCGGGGTAATTGCCTTCGATAAAAAATTCGTGCGTGCGCGTGTCAACGTAATTGAACAGCAGAGTGCAAACCGACGGCAGCCCGTCGCGCCCGGCTCGCCCGACTTCCTGGTAATAAGCTTCGACCGAACCCGGCATGTTGTAATGCGTGACGAATCGCAAATCGCGTTTGTCCACGCCCATCCCGAAAGCGTTGGTGGCGACGATGGCTTGCAGTTCGCCGGACATGAAACTGTCCTGCACGCGCGCTCGCACCGCGTCACCAAAACCCGCGTGATACCCAGCGACTTTCAACCCCAGCGATTTCAATTCGTGCGTGACTTCTTCGACGGCTTTGCGAGTCGCGGCGTAAATGATGCCTGTGCCGTCGCTGCGTTCTATGATCTGCGCCGCGCGCGCCGTGCGTTCTTTGTCGGATTTGCAGTGTTCGACGCGCAGCATCAGATTCGGGCGATCAAACCCGGCGATGAAACTGGCCGGGCGATGCAATCCCAACTGCGCGGCAATGTCGTCGCGGACTCTGGGCGTGGCCGTCGCCGTCAGCGCAATGACCTGTGGCCGGTGACCATCCTGTTCCAGCGCGTCAATCGCTGAACGCAGCCGCAAATAATCCGGTCGGAAATCGTGTCCCCATTGAGAAATGCAATGCGCTTCGTCCACAGCGAAGAGCGAAACCTGAACGCCTTTCAGAGCTTCGACAAAACGTTCGTTGCGAAAGCGTTCGGGCGCGACATATACCAGCCGAAATTGCCCGTCGGTCATTGCCTGCAACCGTGACATTTGCTGGTCAAAACTGATGGAACTGTTGATGACTGTGGCGGGAATGCGGCGCGCGTTCAGCGCGTCCACCTGATCTTTCATCAACGCAATCAAAGGCGAAATAACCAGCGTCACGCCGGGAAACAGCAGGGCAGGGAGTTGGTAACAGAGCGATTTTCCTCCGCCGGTAGGCATGACAACCACGCAATCCCGCCCGTCCAGCACGGCGCGAATCACATCGGCCTGGCCTTCGCGGAACGACGAAAAGCTGAAATGCTGTTCCAACGCGGATTGTGCGTCTTCGAATGTAGGCATGGCTGAATGCGGAATTACGGTTCCAGTAGTCGAGTGAAGCCTTCCTGAGCAAAATGTTTATCGGTCGTCAGAGCGTCATTGATCTGGCGCTCACGCATCAGCACAAAGCTGACCGCATCGCAGAGTGAATAGTCCTTATCCATCCGGGCTTCCAGTAATGCCATTGCTGATGCGTGCAATTTTTCATCAACCCATACGACTTCGATACGCTGCACACTCACCAAATCGCGAAGAATCTTGAGAGCATTTGTTCGTGGCACTCCCCGCGCATGTGCTAAGGCTACAAATTCAGTCAATACGTAGTTGGTGGTAATCACATTTCGCGCTTGGCGGAAATGGTTTGTCGCGGCAGATTGCCGACGATCCCGAAGATCGTGTATGCAAAACAAGCCTGATGTGTCCAAGAACATAAACTCACCTACTCATCCAGACCTGCTCCATACTCACACGCCAAATCAGCATCAATCCGCTCATTATCGGCAGAATTCGGATCGCCACTATCCCAAGCGCCAATCCAGCGTGCGAAGCGTTCTTCGGCTAAACGCGCTTCTTCTTCGGTCATGTGCTTCTTTGAGCCGTTGCCATTTTCCAGCACGGTCACAATTGCGCGGCTTTTCCGGGTCAGCGTGATCGGTTCCAACAGCGTGACGGTTCCGTTCACATCAATTTCAGCTTCGATGGTTGTTAGCATATTCATCTCCTCCAGGCTGATAGATCAGCGCCAGATATTGATTGGCGGCATCAGTCTTCATCCTCGTGTGTACTGCCATATTCACGCGCCAGATCGCGGTCAATCTGTTCATTGTCGGAACCATTCACTCCGCCACTGATTCCCGTGCCAAATAGTTCCTTCAACGCGCCTTTCCGTTTCGGACGATCAACAGGCGGAGCCTGTGAAATGTCTTGAAGAATCAGCGTCGCCAGCGTCAACCGCTCGTGCTCCGGCCGCGGACGAACTGTTTGCTGATAAATTTCCTGCACATTGATTTCCATAAAATCACCTCCTTTTTGCGGCCATCATACCGCAAAAAGATTCTGCTTGGCGCATTCACTTCTGCGCTAAAGCCTGATCGGAAATTTGGATTGCCGGTTTTTAGCTCCATCGGAGCGGCCTGTTTATAGATTGGCGAGCGCCTTTCCCCAAGCTCCATAGGAGCGGCCTATACACAGGTCGCTCCTATGGAGCTTGGGACTACGAATACGGCATTTCTATAAACAGGCCGCGCCTCTGGCGCTAATTTCCAAACACTCTCTAACCTATGCATCCGCGATGCGATGGACAGCGCCGGGCGGTCAGGATTCGCATTCCCGCAGAGTCGCGCGGGCTTCTTCAAAGTCGGGCGAACCAAGCCGCTCATAGATTTCCACCGAACGTTGGGCGTAAGGCAGAGCTTCGGCGGATTTGCCTTGCCGTATAAGAGCTAAAGCAATGCGCTGGCACTCAATAGCGATTAAGTCTTCGCGGCTAACCTTTTCTGCTATTTCTAAAGCACTGCGGACCAACACCTCTGCTTCTAGCCAATCCTTTTTGTCTAAACACAATGCCCCCAAATGGCCTAAATACGTGGCCACACCTTCATCGAAATTGACTGCTTCGGCCACTCGTAAAGCTTCCCGATAATATCGTTCCGCAACTTCCCAATTACCAGCTTTTCTCTCGGTTTTAGCGAGCCAAGACAGTGCGATGGCCACATCTTCACTTTCAGGAAGCAAGTTCCGGCGTAGCTCAAGCGACTTGGAAAGAGTGCTTAAGGCAGCCGGATAATTTTCTTTCAAACAGTAACCAATCCCACGTAACAAAAGAACAAAAGATTCTTCACGCTTACCAACCCTTTGGGCTTTTTGCCAGTGTTTTTCCATGCGTTCGACACAGTCGAATAACTCATCAGCTTTCCGCCACCGGTTGTAAGTCGTGCCTGCCCGATAAGCTCGCCACCCAGCCTCATAGTATTCACCAGCTTCCTCTGCTTTTTTTTCCGCTTGAAGATTCAAATAAAGTCGCTCATCCCAAAGTCCGGTAAACTTTAGAAAATCTAGAAGCTCTTCACACACTTCTTGAAGCCTCCTATTTTCCCCAGCAATAAATAGAGGAAGCGCAGACGAAACCATAGGCCAAGTGGCTTTAAGTAGTTGAAAGTGTTTGTAATCTTTGCCACCGTTTTCCAAGATCAGGGCATAGGCGCGTTGTTCCAGCCGGTTGCCGGTTGCCGTCACGACTTCAGGCCGCGCGCTCCGCAGAAAGTCGGCGACCATCGGCGTTAGAATGAAGTTTCGTTCTTCCGAATCGGCTATCACCAGAGCGCGAAAGGCTAGATCGCTGAGTGCACCTTGTGCGGCGGCCTCGTTGAGATTGGCAAGTTCGGCGATGAACTTCACCGCCATTGGCGAAGTGAAATAGCTGAGTGCGGCAAGCACTTTGGTTTCGTTCGCAGTGAACGTGTCCAGAAGGTCTCCGAAAATGAATTCCAGCGGATTGTTGCCCGCCGGAGCGGAACGCAGAAATTCCAGCGCGGAGGCAATCGTGCGGCAGCGTCCTAAGCCCAACTGACCAGCGATCCAGCGAATCAGCAACGGATTGCCGCCCGTGTCTTCGTATAGCGCGCGGCGTTCGGCGTCGGTTGCTCGGCGCAACAGGTCGTAGTTTTTGGCCAGTTCGGCAATCAGTTCGCTGGCGGCTGGCCAATCCAGTTTGTCCAGCCGAACAAGCACTGCGCTGGCATCGGAGCGGCGGCGGCTGGTGACGATGGCGCTGCATCCGCGCGGCAATCGGTTCAGGAAAGCGAACAACTGGTCGCGGTCGCTTTCCGGCAAGGTTTCCAAATTGTCCAGCAGCAACAACACATCCGTGCCGCGCAAGGCGCGCAACACGGCTTCGGCGCGTTCTTCTTCGGTGGTTTTGGCAATGTCGGGTTTGTCCAATTCGCGGGCGATGGCGTTCAGCATTTCCAAATACCCCGGTACCACGAAATTTCCCAACGAGCGTTGGCCGTCTGCGGTCAGTTCGCGCTCTTTGGACGAAAGGAAAATGATCCGGCTGAAGCGTCCAGCTGGAACTAGCTCCGCCGCGCGAATGGCCAGCGAAGTTTTGCCAATCCCGCCCGGCCCATCAATCAATGCTCCCCATCCGCGCGCGTCTTCGGCCAGCGAATCGGCGATCTTTTTCAACTCGACTTCGCGTCCGAAAAAGTATTGCAACCGAGGCAAATTGTTCGGAATGGCGGCGCGCTTGCTGCCTCTGGCTGATGGTTTGTAATGATCTCTGGGCAAGTTTTCGTTGATGGCCAGCCGTTCCAGAATCAGATTGGCGGCTTGTTCCGGCGTTTTGTCATCGAGTTTCGCAAAGCCTGCGTCTGAATACAGCCCTTCAACCGTTGCGCGGTCGAAGTTACAGAGCATGATTTCTTCTTCGCGCCGCTTTTTAATCAGGTCGAAGATGGCATCCCATTCCAAGCCCGGCCATTCTTTCTGACCATAATCTCGACAAATGACAACGACAACAAGATCGGAGTCTTCGTGATAAAGCTTCGGCAAAGAACGGCCAAGCCGCGCTTTGGAAAACTCAGCTTCGTGAAAATCGTCGAAGAGGATTTTTTCTTGGCCAAATTGTTTGGCAAGAATGGCGGCGACTTCGGCCACGAAGTCCTGTTTTTCTCCGGCAAAGGAAAAGGCGATGCGAAAGCGTTTGTCACTCATTTGGCTCTCCTAAGTTGAATCAAAGCTGGGGCTGCACTGGTTTTCATCCCAGAGGGATGGCTGACTTTAGGCAGGTCGTTTACGGCCTGCACAGCGATCATCAGGATTGGCTCGTCGCATAGCGACGATTGAATCCGTTGATCAAGACTCAACCGTCGCTACGCGACGCGGAATTTCTTCTTTCCTTTGCAGGCCGTAAACGACCTGCCTAAATTCAATCGCCGCTACGCGGCAAAAAACAATTGCGAATGCTCTTGCTCACGCACGAGCGGCTGACACTGGCTACTTCTTCGCGGCTTTCGAATAACTGACCAGATTCGCAAACATCCGGTACGCGCCGGGCGTGCCGACCGGAAATTGCCGGAACCACGCATAACCCGTGAAGATGTAATTGCCTTTGCCGTATTGCGCGACCAGTTGGCCGCCGTTCAGGACTTTGCCGGTGTCGTCCGGCGCAGCCAGCAACGGCGTGTACCGCGCGTCCCAATCGCTCAGGAAATACAACCCGCGTTCTTGTGTCCAACCTTTCCAGTCGTCTGCGCCGATCTTGTTCGGGAAATTGAACAGCGGATGATCCGGCACAAGCACCGTCACCGGAGCATTTTCGTCCGTCACGCGGTCGCCGCGCGTCATCTTCACCGGGTACGGCGCGAAGTTGCCGTTGGCGTATTCCTGTTTGTTGTATTGCACGATCAGCGTCCCGCCGTTGGAGACATATTCCAGCAGGCGTTTGTTGTTGGCGATGACGTCTTCGTTGACTTCGTACACGCGAATGCCAAGCACGATGGTGTCGTATCCGGACAAATCGCCCGAAGCCAGTTCCGCAGGGCTGATCAGATGAACATTGACGCCGAGTTGTCGCAAGGCTTGCGGGCCGTCGTCGCCGCTGCCCATGACGTAACCGACTTTCAAATTGGCGGCGACTTTGGCGTCGAAGACTTCGACTTTGGTTTTGGCGGCGCGATAGATGAAATGCGTTTCGATGTGCGGATAGGAAATTGCCGTGTAGCCGTTGTCGTATTTCTTGCCACCCTCTTCGGCTATTGCTTGCAGATCGAACACGCCGTTGGCTCCGGCGGGCGGAGTCACCTTGAAAGTGCGCGCGGTCTTTTCGCCTTGTTTGGTGAAGCTCAAGGGGCGCGGATCGTTTTCGACTTTCCAACCTTGCGGAGCGATCAACTTGACCGAACCGTTGACCGGGCGACGCGCGTTGGCTTTGATTTCGACGGAAATTTCGCGCGTGCGATTCGGGCTTTCGCTGGGAAGAATCAGCAGTTGCGGATTGACTGTCAGCGTAATGGCCGGAGCGACTTTCAATTCGCGGCGGATTTCGCCGAAGGTTTTGTCGGCAAAACGATATTCGACCGGTTGCGTGATGACGACGCGTTCGCCGCTCAAGGTCAGTTCTACGCGAGCGGATGCCACAGCCGGAGCGAATGGCAAGGTTTGCGGCATAGTGTCGTCCCAATCGAATTGATCTTTGGTGCGAGGTTTGGCCAGCCAGTAAGGTTGAGTTGAAGCTTCGCCTTCGGGAACGGTGGCGCGAAATCGCGCGACGAAGTTTGGCGTTTCGCGCCCGCGTAACATAGCCATTCCGCCTGCCGGAGGTTCAGGTTCGGGCGCAAGCGGCGCGATTTGCCAGGTTGAAGGAGCCATAAGCTTGGCAGTGGGCGAACAGTTCGCCGCCGTCGCTCGGAAGTAAACATGCGCGGCAATGTCAACGGCTTCGCCGTGCGTGACGATTTCGGTGTTGGAAAGCGCGTCAACCACGACGCCGTGCGCTTTGGCCAATGCGTCGTTGAACTGCGCTTCTTTGGTCGCCAGCATTCCATCCACATTGGCTTTGGACACGGCGTCCAGATTGCCCAGCGACGCGCGAAGCGCGCGGACTTCGCGCAAACCCGCAGCCAGGTGCGGCGCGATCAATTCCGGCTGTTCGATTTTGAATTCGGCCAATGCTTTGGCGGCTGCGTCTTTGATTTTGGTCAACGCGGGCAACATTCGCTCGCCGTCTTTGCCTGCAAATTTGGCGACGCCGGTCAGCGTGACATCAATGCCGCCAAACAGCGAGGTTTCTTTTTCAGTCGTTTCAACCAGCGAAGACAAACGCGGGAACGAACGCACCGCCGAGCCTTTGGTTTGAATCATTCCGAAATCCTGCGAACGGTGACGGCTGCGACCATCGGAAGCGAGTTCGTTGTACGAACGACCCAGCACAGGATCGTAAGCGCCGACATCGAATTCAGCGCGCGGGCCAGCGCCGCCTCCGCCAAACCGGCGGGCGTAGAGTTTCAACACTTGCCAGGGTTGCAAACCTTCTTTGCTGATTTGTTCGGGAAAGCGCGCGGGATCGGCGGCGGCTTTGATGGCTTCGGGCGCGAGCAATCCGGCGACTTGATGTTGGCCGTGACCGTCCTGCGACGTGCCGCTGAATCCGTTGACCAGCACCAGCGGGCGCATCAAACGAATGACGCGAACCATATCGCCGAGAATTTCTTCGCGATTCCATTTCTGAAACGTTTCTTCCGGCGAACGCGTGAAGCCGAAATCCATTGCGCGCGTGAAGTATTGTTCACCGCCGTCCAGTTTGCGCGCGGCCAGCAATTCTTCGGTGCGAATGACTCCCAGACCTTCCCACAATTCGGGGCCGATGCCGTTTTGGCCGCCTTCGCCGCGATTCAGGGACAGGTACGCCGTGCGTGCTCCCATCGCGCGTGACATATACGCCAGCATTTCGGTGCTTTCATCGTCGGGGTGAGCCGCCGTGTGCAGCACGCTGCCGATGGTTTGCAACCGGCGCAAGGTCAACGCCAATCCGCTGGCTCCGCGCTCTTCCGGAGAAGGACGTGTGTCGGCAGAGGCTGAAACCAAAATCAACTGCGCTATCAGCGCAAAGATCAGTGACAAGGCGAAGCTTCTTTTCATTGTCGTTCCTATGGAGTTGGAGTGGTGGGAGAAGAAAGCGCGTTGATCGCTTGCGGCGTTTGCCGCCCGTTTGGAGTGTGGTCGAAGTCCTTATCAAAACTGACCAGCGTCAGTCCGGTTTTTTCTGCCAGGGTGTATTGGTAAGCATCGTCAAAATCCAGATTGTGGGTGTGCAAATTACTGAGCACATCGTTCAATTCCAACGCCGGAATCGAAATCTGAACCACACTTCCGGCCAGAACGGTGTCTTTCAAAAACGTCTCCAATAACGCAACGGGTTTGTGTCGCAAAACGATCAAGCAGATTGAGTGTAATGAAAAATCAGAAATAAAGAAGTCATGCTTATCGGAATGCGACAGAAAATCTTTCGCGACGTCAGCCTCCGTCTGCTCAAGCAAAACTTCAAGAAACACGTTAGTGTCAATCAGAAGTCTCATATTTTTCACGCAAAAGATTGGCTTGATGTTGTAGTTCAATCGAGGTGTATTGTTCTCGTAAATCCTTTAGCCCGCCTGCCCAGTCAAGCGTCATCTTTTTGCGTTGTTTCGTTTTCTCTTTGCTCAACAAAAAATCTACGAAATCAATCACCTCAGCCTGATTCTGCGGCGAGAGTTGTTGAACCTTTTCCTTTATGGTTTGCACCGTGGCATTCATAACGACTTCTCCTTTCGATCAAACAGACTAATCGCCATTCCGACGATTACAGCGGCCACGCAGCCAACCACGTTATACCAAAGGAAGCTGATTTTTGTCGTGTTGCCAACCACGGCAACCGCGCCCATTCCGGCCAGCAATCCGAAAAAGGCTCCGTTACCGGTGGCGCGTTTGGTGGCGATGGCCAGCACGAATACGCCCAGAATCGAACCGTAAAAGTACGAACCGAATTTGTTGACGACTTCGATCAGCGAACCCAGCCGACCGGCGTAAACGGCTACGATGCAGGCAAAGATGCCCCAGCATCCGGTGGCAATTTTGGAAACGAACAAGTAATGAGCGTCGGGAGCTTCTTTCTTGAAATGGCGGCGATAAAAATCAATCACCGTCGCCGTCGAAAGCGAAGCCAGTTCCGCCGAAATCGAACTCATCGCCGCTGCGAAGATCGCGGCGATGATCAAACCGACGATTCCAGCAGGAGCGTAGGTCGTGACGAAGGTCGGAAAAACGTAGTTCGTGTCGTTGAACTTGTCGGTCTTGGCTTCGCGTTTGAACTCGGCGATGGCTTCGTTGCGAATGCCGGTCATCGCTTTGTTGGCTTCGATGTATTCCTGCTTGGCGGCTTCTTTTGCGTTGCCTTCGGAGTTGGCGAAACTGGTTGCCGCTTGTTGCCGAGCCAGAAACGCCAGATCGAATTGAGCATTCAGCTTGACGTATTCGGCGGTGTTGGCGACTTTGGCGCGGTCGTCGGCTTTGAAGATCAACGGCGGTTGGACGAATTGATAAAACACAAACACCATGACGCCGATGAACAGAATCAACAACTGCATCGGAATTTTGATGAAGGCGCTCATCAACAGCGACGTGCGGCCTTCGCTGACGGATTTGGCCGTCAGGAAGCGTTGCACCTGGCTCTGGTCGCAGCCGAAATACGAGAGCATCAAAAACAATCCGCCGATCAATCCAGACCACAGCGTGTAGGTTTCGTTCAGGTTGAAACTGGTGTCCACAGTTTTCATGCGTCCGGCAGCTCCGGCCAAATCCATCGCTTCGCTGACTGAAACTCCTGCCGGGAACTGGCCAATGATGATGAACAGCATGATTCCCAGCGCAAAGAAAATCAGAACCATCTGCTTTACGTCCGTCCACGCCACGGCCTGGACTCCGCCGAACATCGTGTAAATTGTGGTCGTCAAACCCATCACCAGGATCGTCGTCAATTCATTCCAACCCAAAACCAGCGACAGGACGACGGACGGTGCAGCGACGATCACTCCGCACGACAATCCACGCGAAATCAGAAAGAAGAAACTGGTCAGGCTGCGGGTTTTGGAATCGAAGCGGCGTTCCAGATATTCGTAAGCCGTGTAAACCTTCGCGCGGTAAAAGAACGGCACGGCGGTCACGCACAAAATCACCATCGCCAACGGCAAACCGAAATAAAACTGCACGAAGCGCATACCGTCGGCATACCCTTGTCCGGTGGTTCCGACCAGCGTGATCGCCGACAACTGCGTCGCCATCACCGACAATCCCACAGCCCACCAAGGCAAACTGCGATTGGCCAGAAAATAACCTTCGACCTCGTTGCTCTTTTTCGTCAGCCGCAATCCATCGTAAACGATGTAAATCAGGTATGCGGCGACAATCGCCCAATCCAACCAATGCATTCTAGTAATCTCCGATCCGTGAGGTGTTGCAGCTCAAGTGTGATGGCGGTCAACTTACCACGGAGTTTTTCCTGATACCCGAAACCAAAAAACCGAAACCTGATTTCCTGGAAAATGACTTTTGATCGCAAGGTTTTCCGGGTTTCCAGGTGTCAGGTAAAAGGGATCAGGTTTCAGGGTCGAATTCGCCAGTGACATAGCTTTAGCGCGGCTTGGGTGTCTGCCTCAATCGGCGAACGCGCGCGAGAACATCCACAGGGCGACGATCAAAACTACGGTGTAAATGATGACGACGATGTACACGCGATTCCAGTGTGGATATTCGCGTTCTTCTGGTGGCGAATCTTTCATAAATTCAATCCCTTTTGACGAAACAGAAAATTCCAAACGAAATCCAAGCCGTGAAAACCAGAGCCAGGATGGCGGCTTGTTCAAATGTAATTGCCCTGACCACCAAAAGAACTGTGATGGCAATGAATGTCGCTGTTTCAAGTAAGTAAAGCATCCGCATTCGTCGGTTGAGGTAGCGAATTGGCGCTTGGTTGGTGAATTGCCATTCCTGGTTTGGCTGTTGCATTGATTCCCAAAGCTCTTTGGCCAGTCGCGGTAACTTCCTTCCGCCAAAGACAAGTAACGCCAGAATCAAAATGAGCGCCCACTCTTCATAAGCTAAGTTCATCGCTATCCCCTTATTCAGTTAAAGCGGCTAGTACTCGTTCGTGCAGCGTCGGCACGTAATCCAGATGTTCTGGCCGCATCAGCACACTGCGAAAAACAGTCATTGCCGGTTCATCCCAAACCAAATCTTTATGTCCCGTCAGCAAACTGGACTTGGCGTTGAATTTTGCCAGATAAATCGGATGTTCGGCGTCGTTCATCAATGCTTCAAAGACGCGATGGGTGATCTGGCTGGTTTCTGAAACCTTGTGGCTGGCGGTCGCAGCGTAAAAGTTGACGATGTCCAGTTGCGGCGGCAAAACCAGTCGCAATTGTTCGCCGGATTCGATCAACTCCGACCAACGCAATGCAGCCGCGCGTGTCTTTCGCAAAATCGCTCCCAAACCGGTTTCGGCTTTCAGCGGAAAACATTGCAAAGTCGCCCACAACGCCGCCGCTGCGGCTCCGGCGCGCGAACATTCCAAACTGATTTCCCCCAGATGCAATTCGTTCGAGGTGAAATAGGTGTACGGCGAATCGTGTTTGTAAAAACGTCCAACAGCCGGATCACGGAATAGCACCGAACCGCAGCCGTACGGCTGAAGCCCGTGTTTGTGCGGATCAACCACGACGCTGTCGGATTCGGCAATGGCCTGGAACGCGGCGTTGGCTTCTGCGCCAAGCGCGTTGGCGTCGCCCAGCAGTTTGAAAAATCCGCCGTACGCTCCGTCCACGTGAATGCGGAACTCGAATTCACGGCGCAGCTTCATCACTTCATCAATTGGGTCAACCGCGCCGAGCGCAGTCGTTCCCGAAGTCATGACCACCGTTCCAATCTCGCCGGTTTTCAGCTTCGAGCGCAGGTCGTCCAAATCCATTCGCCCGCGACCATCCACGGCGATTTCAACCGTTTTCGCGCCGATGACTTCGCACATGCGACCGTGCGTGTAATGGGCTTCGGTGGAAAAGGCGACGGTCTTTTCAGGATGCAGATGCCGCGCCACCCACAGCGCTTCCAGATTGGCGACCGTGCCGCTGGAAGTCAGATGGCCCAGATGAGTTTCGTAGCCGAACATTCGCGCCATTTCGGCGACGACTTCAATTTCCATCTTGGCCGTCGCCGGGCCGCCATCCAGCGCGTGATTGTTCGGATTGATTTGCTGCGCGATGAAATACGCCATCGAAGCGATGTAATGCGGCGGTTTCAGCATCTGCCCGGCATAGCTGGGATGCCAGAACGGGTAATTGTCGCCGAGACGGTCAACCAGTTCGGCTAAAACCGTTCGCGCTTTGTCTTCGGGCACTTGCAGCGAGTCGTCAATTTCAAATTCGTGCCAGCGTGATTGCCATTCGGCTAAACGGTTCAGCGCGTCCGGCAACAGGTTCAAAATTGTTGTTGAAGAGTTGTGTTTCATTCGATTGAAAAGCTGGTTTGGAATCGAAGCAGCATTGCCAGAACCTTGCGTTCGATTTGGCGCGCTTCGATTTCATAGGGAATCTGCGCATAAGCCGTTTTGGCGTCCATCCCGTCGCGCCGATTCTGAAAATACGCTGCCAGATACTTGGCTCGAAACCGCCATTTGCCCAGTTCGTGATATTGACGGCAATGCGCAATTTCGTGAGCAATCAGCGCCAGACATTCCGGCGAATCAGTTCGGTAACAACCAGGCGCGAAATAAATGTGCCAGCCGTTGGCGTAGCCAATCGCTTCGGCGGCAGTAGCGATGGCGACATAACGCGGAATGCCTTCATGAATGCGAACGCGGCTTAAGTCCAAGCCGGGGAAAAAAGGCGCGAGCAGTTGTTGAACTTCGAGCGGCAACGGCTCGCCTTTCAATCTCATTTTCCTTCCTCCACGAAGTAACACGAAGGCTCACGAAGAATTTTCAGACAGGGTTTACAGGATTCAACAGGATGACGACGCATCGTGATTTTCTTTCGTGTCTTTTTCGTGTGGCTTCGTGGAAAGAATCATCGCTCCATGGCTTTTCGCAACATTTCGGCGAATAGTTCGACCAGTGGTTGCGTCAGCATGCGGAACGCAGCTTCCAGCGCCTGATTGAATCTCGCTTGCGTGATGTCGTCGGACAGAATCACCAGCGAAGGAAATCCAGCGCGTTCGGTGTAAAAGCTGGCGGCCAGCATCGCCGTCGGTTCGGTGGCAGTCGGAAACGGATGCAAATCCAGCAAGCGCAGATAAACAACCGCCGCTTGTTCGACGGCATGAAGTTCGGCAAAACTGTCGGTCGAAAACCAGTCGAAAGCCAGGTCCAGCATCTTCGGCAACAGAATCGCCGGAGTCGGATCGTGCAACGCATTCAGCGGGATCGGTTCGGTTTGCCGTAACTGGGCATCTGCACCGATCAAGATCGAGTGCAATTCCAGCAAACGGTCTTTGCTGAATCGAGCCTCGGGTTCGGCAGCCCAGCCGGAGAGCTTTTCCGCTGCCGCCAGCAATCTGTCTTGATCCAATTGATCGCCCGCTCGACGCAACAGATGTTCGAGTTGATGTTGGCGCGCCTTTTCTGCAGAAGCCGCTGACTGATTCCAGAGTTTCTGTTCAGCCGCCAATGCTTCCGTCCACGACGCAGAAGATTTCAGATTGTCGTTGAAGATTGGTAATTCCATGGGTGTTTCATTATCGCTGGCATCGTACCATCCGGCGGGAGTTCGGAAAATGGCAGGGCATCGGCTACACTCGGTTTTACGAACCCTTACTTTTTGAAAGGCATTGGCAGTTTAACAAGGCAATTATGGGAACTCTGCTTTTGGTTCGGCACGGGCAAGCCAGACCGTTTGAAAAAATCAGCGATCAGCTTTCGGACATTGGCGAACAGCAAGCGCGCGTGCTGGGACGGTATTTGATCGAACACGGTATACGGTTTGATGAAGTGTACAGTGGCACGTTGACTCGACAACGGCGAACCGCTGAACTCGTTGGTGAGCAGTTCGCGGAAGCCGGATTGCCCTGGCCGGAACATCGAACGATTCCGGGGTTGAACGAATACGATGCGGATGGAGTCACGCACAAATTGATTCCGGCCATTGCCGAACGCGACGAACGGTTTCGGCAGTTGTTGGCGACGTTTGAAGAAAATCGCCAATCGCCCGACCGCAATCGCCATTTTCAGAAGATGTTTGAAGTCGCCACCAAAGCCTGGCTCGGCGGCGAACTTGATGTGGAAGGCGTGGAATCGTGGCATTCGTTCAAAACCCGCGTCCGGCTGGCTCTGAAACAGATTTTGGACGTTGAGGGAAGCGGGCGGCGGGTTGTTGCGTTCACCTCCGGCGGAGTCATCGGCACATCTGTGCAGATGGTTCTCAACGCGCCGGATCAGCAGGCGCTGCAACTCAATTGGCGCGTCAAAAATTGTTCGCTGACCGAATTTACGTTTGGCAAAGACCGCATCTCGCTGGATATGTTCAACGCCATTCCGCATCTGACTGTCCCAGAGTTGCAAACTTATCGGTGACAGGATGCCAAAGCCCCAGTCGGCGCGTATAATCCGCGGCAACAATTCATTCGAATCATTCGGAGGAAGTCCTGATATGGCAGATGCAAATAAACCGAAAAGCACGAACTTCAGCGTCGGCGATGAGATTTCTTACGCGTTTGGTTCCGGCATAGCGTATGGCGAAATCTCCCGGCTGTTGGAAGGCGGCGCGGCAGTCGAAATTCTCTTTGAAGACGGACGCCGCGAAATCAAAAAGTCGCGTGATGGCGCGCTTCGGTTGGTGCGCCGCTCTTCGGGTGCAAGCGAACTCGAAGAGTCTCGTTCAGACCGCAGTCAATTGCGCGATTTCGACATTGACGAAATTCGTCGCAGCGACCAACGCAGACGGTGATAGCGAATATCCCTTACCAGATCGCGGGCCGTCCACAACCCAAATCCAAAAGGGAAATTCGGAGGTAAAACAATGAAAAAGCTTTTTTCGATCAGTGTACTTGTGGCGATTCTGCTGGCAGTTAGTGTTGTCGGTCAGGCGCAAACCGAAACGACGGAAAACGCGAGTGCCAGCATTATTATTGCCCAGGGCGCAACGGCCAAGATTTCGCTGCAAACCCAGCTTAGTTCTAAGATCAGTGAAGTCGGCGACGAAGTGATTGGCGTGTTGTATGAACCGGTTCGCTCAGCCGATGGCCGCATTGCCATTCCGCGCGGTACGGAATTTATCGGGCGCGTCGCTCAGGTGCAGGCGGCCAAACGGCCTCAAAAAGAAGCGACGATGACGATAGTGTTTGAAACAATGCGAATGTCGTACGGAACGGAGAAAATCTCCACCGTCGTGACGGCAATTGACGATTTTGCCAACGACGAAAAAATGCGCTCCAAAGACGAAGAAGGGAAAGTCGGCGCCGGCAAGTCAGGTTCACGAACAGCGAAAAATGCAGGAATCGGTGGCGGGTTGGGATCGCTGGGAGGAATGATCATCGGCGCTGCCGGAGGTGGGGTCGGCGGAGTGGTTGGCGGCGTTGGCGCGGGAGTTCTGGGCGGTGTGCTGATGACCAAAGGCAATGACATCAAACTTGCTCCGGGAACGATTCTGCGCATCCGTTTTGAGCATAATGTCAACCTGCCCGCGTTTGAAACCGGACGATAACAGCCCGATTTATCAGTCATTATCCGAACAGGCGCTCAGTTTTTCAGGCGGCAGTCAATTGCGGAGAGGGCAAACTTGAATTGCGTTCAGGAAATCGGAATAGAATTTCGATTTACGCAATCAACCTCGACTGAAAACTGAGAGCCTGGTGTCTTAAGAATCTTTCGATGTTAATTTGCCTCAGTACTTTTTGATGAACTTCAGCAATTCAATGATGATTTCCATTTGGCACCTCTTTCTTGTGAAAACTGTTGGGTAAATAGCAGAGAATCCTTCGCTACCTCATTGTCTGGGACTGCAATGTCCTTCGGATTGATACACACCAGCCTAAAGCAAGTTCACCAATGCCTAAAAAGAACAAGGAGCGGAAACAACAATGTTGCAAGGATTCAGAACTGCGGTTTGATTGTGGGGATAACCAATCTGGGGTTCTTGAGAGTAACTTGCTTCAGTTGGGACTCGCTTGGAGAGAGTCTGAGTTCAAGCCAGTAACTTCCTTTCTTGAACTCAAAACAGCCAGCAACTATCAAGCAAATGAAAGCTAGCATAAGAATTAGGACTCGACTAGAGGAAGAGCGGCGAAAAAGCCTGTAAAAGCAGTGATTTAACGTTATGTCAGAAATTCGGCTATAGATAAGTTCCTGTGGCTAACCAAAAGGCTTGCGTGATGAGAACAGAGTGGTAGGAAATGTTAGGCATCAAGGAAATTACCATCGAGTAGATTCGGACAAGGTGATTTCAAAATCAGTTGATAGCTTCCCGTCGTGCCAAAAACAGATGGTCGTTTGGCCTGGTTTCAAACCGGGTGGAATAGAGAAATTGATCTGGGTCAAAGAAGAGTATTGAGGATCGCCGGGAGGTCCGACATACGTGGGATGAATTCCGAAACCGCCAACCTCGACGCGGACTTCCCAACGTCTAGCGGTTTTCGTCAGGCCTTCCGCCCAAATCGAAAGTCCTGAATTGCGTCCGCGATATGGAAACCTATGATCGAAGGTGGTTGCATTGATGACGTCCAGAATGCGTAAGTCTGGGGCAACCGAATTGGGTTTGTCGTTCCAACGACGGTAAGCTTTGATTGCAGCACGCGTATCGTTGCGAAAAAGCAGTTCAACGCGGGCAAAGCCGGCGGAGCGCGTCATTTGCACCATGCATTCCAGATTCGGCGCCCACCAGTTGTCATACTGACCGCCCAGTTCATCGAATTCGTAAAACTCCATCGCCGGTTCGTCGCCTTCGCGCATCTTGTCAATGATGTGAGATTCGATGACGGCGAAATCGCTGGTCAATTCGCAGACGTTTTCCAGCGCCAGCAGCGGATGCCGCAAGTGATACAGCACGCCCATAAACAACACGATGTCGAATGAGCCGAACGTGTCTTTGCCGAGTTCGTAAACGCTGTGTTCGTGAAATTCGGCTTTCGATTTCAAAGCTTCGCGCGCGGCGAAGAAATTGCTCGGACGCCAGCAATCCACCGAAGTCACTTGCGCGCCGTGTCGTTCGGTTTCAAATGAATAAAATCCGTCCCAACATCCAATGTCGAGCAAGGTTTTGCCGCTCAAATCCTCAGGCAAGTCCAGACTGGCATAAATGCCTTGCAATTCCGCCAACGAATGCACGCCCGGCGTTACGCGGCCATTGCCAAGATCAATGCTGTGCCACCACGAACCGGACAACAACATTTCAGTTTGTTCGACGCCAACCTGACGGACTTTGTCTCGTAACTCACGGTCGCTCATAAACCTTACCACTGCCCGCCTTCGGTCAATTCAATGTCGAATTCTTGGGAAAGCTGCTGACCATTCCACACGCTAACACTGGTTTTCCCCAAGTCCTGCCCAGGAGGGACTGGAACGTTGATTTGCCAGTTGCCTTCGTCGCCCCATTTGCCGACGTACACAGGTCTGGCCCCGAAGCCGCCGATTTCGATGCGCACAGTGTCGCGTGTAGCCGTTTCCGGCAATCCGGCGACCGACAACGCCAACACAGCATTTCGACCTCTGCGCGGCAAAGTGTGATCCAGATTGACGGCATTCAACACGTCCACAATCTTCAGCGACGGCACGGTTTCAGCCGGTTTGTCGTCCCAGCGGCGAAAAGCCTTGATGACGACGCGAGTATCCTGACGGCGCAACACCTCAACGCGAGCGAAGCCGGCGGTGCGAGTCATCTGAATCAAGCATTCAACGTTTGGCCCCCACCAGTTGTCGTACTGGCCGCCGAGCTGATCCATTTCGTAAAACTCCATCACCGGATGTTTGGTGTCGAACAGATTGTCAATCTGGTGAGTTTCGATGACGGCCAGATTGCGCGTTACTTCGCAGACCTGTTCCAACGCCAACAGCGGATGTTTGACGTGATAGAGCACTCCGAGAAAAAACACCACATCGAATGCGCCCAGTTTTTCCCTGGTGACTTCGTACACACTGAGTTCATGAAATTCGGCTTTGGACTTCAAGGCTTCGTGCGCGACGAAATACTTTTCCGGTCGCCAGCAATCCACCGAAACGACTTCTGCGCCGAGCCGTTCGGCTTCAAAGCTGTAAAAGCCATCCCAACACCCAATGTCCAACACTCGTTTGCCCTTGAGGTCAGGCAGTTGAAATTTGGCGAAGTTGTCGCGGAGTTCTTCGATCTTATGAGCGCCCGGCGTGATTCGCCCGTTACCCAGGTCAATGCTGTGCCACCAACCGGTCATCGTCAGTTCGTCGCGTTGAGCGGCGGCGGTGTGATCCAGAATTTGTCGGAGTTCGTTGTCTGTGGAAATGCTTGTCATGGGAAATTCAAGATTTGAAATTCACTGTCAGTGGTGGTATCTGTGACGCCGCTTATGAGAATAGGGCTTGACGCTATCCCATTGGTCGCGGCGAAAACAGGGATTGGGCATTATACGGACGCGCTGGCATCCTCGCTAGCGCGCATTCATTCCGATCATCAGTACGTTTTACTTTCTCCCTTCGATTTCGCGTTTCATGCCGGCAACGGCATGCCGCCGAATTTGAGCAAGATGTTTTTCCCGGTTCGCTCGGTCTTTCGCAAATGGTGGCTGGCCGGATTGCCCGCAATGCTGAGAATTTCGCCGTTCGATGTATTTCACGGAACGAATTATTGCATCCCAGTGTTTTCGCCTTGCCCGACGGTGGTGACGATTCACGATTTGTCGTTGTTCACCCAATCACACACGCACGAAGATGAAAACGTCCGGCGCGGAAAACGTCGTATGCCGTTGATGGCTCGCCGCGCGACTAAAATCATAGTTCCCAGCGAATTCACCAAACGCGAAGCCATTCAGTATCTTGGCATTCGCGAAGACAAAATCCGCGTCATCTTTGAAGCCGCGCGCGACAATATGAAGCCGCTCAGCGTGGCTGAATCGCAGCCGACGATGGACAAATATCAGCTTCGGCAACCTTATCTGCTTTATGTCGGCACGATCGAGCCGCGCAAAAATCTGCTGACGCTGATTCGCGCCTACGACGAATTGCTGCGCGCGACGGAACATCGTCCACAACTGGCTTTATGCGGCGGCAAAGGCTGGTTGTTCGACGAAGTCTTCAAGCTGGTCGAAGAGTTGAAACTGACGGATCAGGTTCGCTTCACCGGATACGTTGCCGATGAAGATTTGCCTGCGCTTTATTCCGCCGCCGAAGCGTTTATTTATCCTTCGCTGTACGAAGGCTTCGGGTTGCCGCCGCTGGAAGCGATGGCGTGCGGAACGCCGACCATCAGCAGCAACGTCTCCAGTTTGCCGGAAGTCGTCGGCCAGGCAGGATTAACTCACGACCCTAACGACTGGCAAATGCTGACCCGTCACATCGCCCAACTGCTTGGTGATCCAACAGC
Source organism: uncultured Heliomicrobium sp. (assembly GCA_964470555.1). Lineage (GTDB taxonomy): Bacteria > Acidobacteriota > Blastocatellia > RBC074 > RBC074 > RBC074. Next base: position 37,564 of record CAYYDG010000037.1, on the reverse strand, counting down.
GCGCAAACATTTCAAGCGCGCCGGGCTGGAACAATCCGCGCGTTTTTCCTGGGATCGTGCCGCGCGCGAAACTCAGAATGTTTATGATGAAGTAGTCGGTGGTCAGTAGTCGGCGCTGGCTACAAGCCTTTGTCACCGACTCCAGACTTCCGACTCTCGACAACTCGACAACTCGACAATGAGCCGACTAACTTCCATCTTCCGCAATTTGCGTTTAATCCTGTCGCGCGAACTGACCGAACAGATCGGCGCTCAGCTCAGCGAAGTTGAAACCCGATTGAATCAACGTGCCGACGGTTATGAGCAGACGATGGATCAGCGAATGGATGAACGATCCGTCGCGGTTGATCGTCGCTTGGACGAATACGAAAAGGCGCTGGATAGTCGCCTGGATGAACGCGACTTGGCTCTGGATAGCCGTCTGGACGAACGTGATGCGGCGCTGAATAGTCGGTTGGATGAACGCGAAACCACGTTGGACCTGCGACTGGATGAAAGACAGTCAACGCTAGACCAACGAGTGGACGAGCGATTTGTTGAGCGAACGCGAGAAATGGACCTGCGGCTGGATGATAGATTTGCCAGGAATGAAAAACACATTGATGAAAAATTCGTCGCCCAGGATCATCGGCTGGATGAGCGCATGGAACGGCACGAACGAAAAACGGATGCGATGATACGCCAGTTTTCCACAGACATAGTCGAACGCAACGACGTGATGCTGCAATTGTTCGAACAGAGATTGGACAAACAACGCCGCGAATTGAAAGCTCTCAGAGAATCAGGTCAGCCGAAAACCGAAACGGTTTCAACCGGCGAAGAGAATTCCGAGTCGGCAGACGAATCACACGGTCAATTGATTTCCTTTCGCAAACTGGCCAATGTCGCCTCTCACGCGACGACCAAAATCAAACAGGCCGGAGCCTCTCCGCTTTATCATCAGATTCTGGAATGGAAAAAAGTCGCTCACGAAGAGCTGGACAAGTTTTCGCCCGACGAACAGGAAGTCGTGGATTACATTCTGAGCTTCGTGGACGATGCGAGAGAGTTGCATTACGTGCGCCAACATCTGCGCCGGTTCGTGGCCACGTTGCAGCGAATTCCGCCCGCACAAAAAAGTTCTGATCGGTTGCTGGAACTCGGCAGCCTGTCGCACATCGCTCCGGCCATCAAAAAGTATTGCGGTTACAACGAAGTTCACTGCGCCGATTTTTGGGAATCGGATCAGGCGTCCGTTGTCGAAACTGTTTCACAACGAAAGGGCGACCACCGCCAACCGGAAACGCACACCTTCGAGCTTCGCAACTTCAATGTCGAACGCGACGTGTTTCCGTATCCTGACAATCACTTTCGCGCTGTGTTGTGCTGTGAACTGATCGAACATCTGCAAAGCGATCCGATGCACATGCTTTGGGAATGCAATCGTGTGCTGGAACCGGACGGCTGGTTGTTGCTGACGACGCCGAACATCGCCAGTTGCCGTGCGATAGAAGGTTTGCTGGTCGGCTGCGCGCCGTATTTGCTGGCGCAATACAACGTCCGCGAAACCGTGGATCAACACAACCGCGAATACGCGCCTTACGAAGTCGGCGTGGCTCTGGCGGCGGCAGGTTTTGATGTGGTGGAATTGGAAACCGAAGACGTTTGGGCGCGTTCAAATCCCGCGATTCTGGATTTGCTTCGCCAGGTTCACATCGGCACGGAATTGCGCGGCGACAACATTTTCGCACTGGCCAAAAAGACCAGCGTGCCGGTCGAACGCTATCCGAAGGAGTTGTACATTGACTGAGCCTTCTCTGACAGAGAGACAGAAAGACAGAGAGACAGAGAGTAAGAGAGTAAGAGAGATTGACGATTACGATGTCGAGTCCCTAAATCTCTCTATTCCACAATTTCTCCCTCTATCCTTCTCTCCATTAGAAGAAGCAACAGGTACGCGGCTCGACACTTATCTCGCTTCGCAAATTCCGACGACCAGTCGCTCCCAAGTCCGCCGAGCCGTCGAACTTGGTAAAGTTTTTGTGAACGGCCAGCCAATCACAAAACCTGCCTACGAAGTCAGCGCCGGAGAAGAAATCCAAATCACGCTGCCGGAAACCGCGCCGCTCGAAGCCAAACCGGAAGCCATTCCGCTCGACATTGTCCACGAAGACGACGAAATCATCGTCATCAACAAAGCCGCCGGAATGGTCACGCATCCCGGTTCGGGAGTCAGTTCCGGCACGCTGGCCAATGCTCTGGTGCATTACTTTCAACAACAAGCCTTGCAATTGCCGCGTCGCGGCGGAGCGTCTCGTCCGGGCATCGTGCATCGGTTGGATGTCGGCACGTCCGGATTGATCGTCGTTGCCAAAACCGACCTCGCGCATTTGCGTCTAGCTGAACAATTCCAGGCTCGAACGGTTCGCAAAATTTATTCGGCGTTGGTGTATGGCGTGATGAAAGAAGACGAAGGAAGAATCGAAGCGCCGATTGGCCGTGATCCACGCAGCCGCGTCAAGATGGCGATTCGTCCGGCTGGCGAAGGGCGCGATGCGCTGAGTTTGTTTCGTGTGGTCGAACGTTTCGACGAATTCACGTTGCTGGATGTGGAAATCAAAACCGGACGGACGCACCAGATTCGCGTTCATCTGGCGCACATCAAACACCCGATCGTCGCCGACACAACGTATCAGACTGGCCGCGCCAATTCGATCAAAAGCGCACGATTGCGAGCCGCTATTTCCAAACTTGACCGCCCGTTTCTGCACGCGGCTCAACTAAGCTTTCTTCACCCAGCGACCCAAGAGCGAGTCGAATTCACGGCTCCGTTGCCGGATGACTTGCGGGCATTCCTGACTTTGGCCAGAGCTTGAAAGGCAAACTTGAATGAAAGACACCACTGCCAAACCGTTAAACGTTCTCCGCACTACGCTCAGTTTGCTCACCTTCCGTCTTTCCAAAGAAGAATTTTTGCAACTTGATGGTAAGCATCTGGCTTTTGGATTGGTTTGCACTTGGTTAGTCGGCATTGGCAGATATTGGGATCATCCCAGCGCGAAGCTATTGCAATACCTCGGCGTCGGTTCGGTCATTTACATTTTCGTGTTGTCGTTGTTCTTGTGGCTAGTGCTGTGGCCGCTCAGACCGAAGAATTGGAGTTACCGAAACTTGCTGACGTTTATCTCGCTGGTTTCGCCGCCTGCTATGCTTTATGCGATTCCTGTTGAGCGATGGTTTTCTTTCGAAACAGCCGCAAGCCTCAATGTCTGGTTTCTGGCAATCGTCGCCACTTGGCGGGTTGCTTTGCTGATCTTTTATCTGAAAAGAAGCGCTGAGCTTGAGTCTGGAGAATTGATCGTTGCAACATTTTTACCGCTGACTGTCATCGTCTTTGCTTTACTTGCACTCAACCTGGAAGGCGCTGTTTTCGCAATAATGGCAGGGATACCTGAGAGTAGAACGGCAAATGACGCAGCATACGGAGTGCTGTTCGTGCTGGGGCTGCTTTCGTATTTGTTTCTTATCCCTTTGCTGATTGCTTACTTCGTCATCACCTTTCAGAGGTGGCGAAGACGGAAGAATAGCAGTCAGTCCCAGCAAGAACAGCACTCAACTCAGCCTCAATAATCCGAACCGTAAATTTCCTTGTACACATGAATCGCTTCGTCTTCCGATGGCAGCCGCAGGTTGTCGGTGAAGCGATTCATGAACGCGAATGCGCCGGTTTGCAGCACGATTTCCAGCGCGCCGTAATCGCCGAATTCTTTTCGCAGAGCTTCGTAATCGGCGTCGGTGATCGAATTCGGTTTTGCCGTCAATTTCCGGGCGAAGCTGACGGCAGCCAATTCCCGTGGAGTCAGCTTGGAATCGTCCTTTTTCATTGCCTGCAATTTGGCCGGATCAACACCTTGACGCTTCAAGCCCAACACTTGATGCAGTATGCAATACCGGCATCCGTTGGCCATCGAAACCGCGAACGAAACGTGCAACTGAATCTCGCGGCCAATCTTGCTGTTGGCTCTGGCCGTTGTGCCATAAGCACGCCAGGCGGTTTGCAAGTCGGGAACCAGCATCATCGCGCGTTGCGAATTGGCTATGCCCAGCCCCAAACCGCCCGCTTGCGCGGCGTTTTCTTTGGAAGAGGCGAGCGTCGTGGCGGCGGCATTCATCACTTCGTCAGATACCAGCGCAATGCGAGCTTCGGTCAGACGGTTTTTGGCCCGTTCGGGAATTACAGGTTTGATGTTGGGATCGAGCGCCCATGCTTCCACCGGTAAATTCAACGCTTCGGCGTACCGCGTGAAGTAGTTGAAAAAACAAACGACCATAGTCAATTCGACCATCTGCGCGTCGTTGTACAGCGCGCTGGCAGCTTGAAACTCGGCGTCGGTGATGCCGTGAGCGTCGCGCGTCAGCAATTCGGCGTATCGCAGAGCGCGTTGTTCCGCCGGTTTCAATCCCGCCAGATTTTCCGCGCGCAACGCGGCAAGCAGTTCTGCGCCGCGCTGGTTTTCCCGCAGCAGACGAATAACGTGCGCCGCGACATAAGGGCTGTCGTTGACCTGAGCGATGCGCAATCCCATAGCCATTTTGGTTCCCGGCGCGATGGTTCCACCGCCGATGAAGGTTTTGAACAATTGCGCGAACTGTTTGGGCGCGTTCGGAATCTGCGCCAGTCCGCGCACATAATTCGGAATGCGATTGGCGTCGAAAGTTTCGACTCCTTTGAAAACGTCGGCAGATTCATCGGCAAGCGAAACCCTGGCTGTCGCCTTGACGCGCTGTTTGGATTGTTCTTCCAACACAGCGACTTTTGTCGTCGGTGAAGAAAGCTTCTCCGTTTTGTTCGCCGAAACCGTTGAAGAAGACGAAGAAGAAACGATGGCGAAAGTCAGCGCCGCGATCAGAAATGCGATTCGAATCATGTTTATTTCTCCTTTTCCAGGCTGTATTCGCAGGCGAATCGCCCAATTTGGATTGTGCCCTTTCCTCTGACGGGCGGAGTAATCAGCAGCGACCGAATGGGGCCGGTGCGCGATTCGCGGGGCGCTTTGGCCGTTCCGACCTGAACGCCCGTGGCCGCTTCATAAAAAATGAATTCCAGCGTGTCATCGTCCAGACGACGGTATCCATAAACGTATTCGCCGGGTTTCATTTTTGCGTCGCCCGCTTTGATGTGAGTTTGCGTGATGAAAAAGTGCGTGTATTTGCCGTGCGCCGAATATCCGGCGGTAATCAGCAAAACGCCGGCGATGAAATGGCCTTTGCCATCGGTCACGCCGGAAGCCGAACGAAGCTCTGTTTCGATTCGTTCCTTTTCCACCTGAGCGCGGGCAGGTATCAGCCCGGACAATTCTTTTTCGGTCGCCGGGCGCCATGTCGCCGTGTCGTCCTGGGCGAATGCGAACGTGGAGAGCAATGTGAGCAAGAAGAGAGTTGTCAGTAGTTTCATGTCATCACCTTTAGAAAATGAAGCGCAGGCTGCCCTGCAGGTTACGGGCTTCGTGGGCTTGAGTAGATTTGCCGAACGAAGCCAGCGACAAATCCGAATTCGGTAAAAACAGATTGACGTTGTTCAGCGCATTGAACGCTTCGAATCGAAACTGAAGCTGTTTTTCGCCTAACACCGTGAAGCTGCGCGCGACGGACACGTCCAAGGTCATAAACCGCGGCCCGCGAAATGTGTTGCGTCCCAACGTGCCGTTTTGCCCTAACGCCGGAGCGGGGAACAGGCCGGCATCGAACAGCCCTTTCAGAAAATCGCTTTGGCTGAATGACGATTTGACGGTTCCGGCAGCAGGAGCATTTGGGCGGTCGTAAAATCCTCCGCCGACTGCGCCGCCTCCGCCGTCCAGATTGTAATCGCCGCCGATGTTTATGCCATTGACGATGTTGGAAGGCGCGCCGTTCCAGACGGAAAACGGTCTGCCGGATTGCGCCGAGACAATGCCGGACAATTGCCAATCGCGGCTGATACGTTCAACGAATTTGTTTGTGCCGCGATACAGGACAGGTGTCCAACTGGCGACGGCAGAAAAGCGATGCGGAATGTCGAACAGCGACCGCGCGCGTTCGCAGCGCAAACACGCCGCATCCTGAGCGCCTTTGCCGGGTTCGGCGTTGTCAGTGAATTGTCCGGTTGACGTGTCCGACGCCGTGTCCAGCCATTTCGACCAGCGGTAATTGGATTGCAGCGAAAACCCGCCGAGTTTGGCATTGCTGAACGCGCGGCGAATTTCCGCCGTCGCCGCGTGATAACTGGAAGTCACGCCGTTGGTCACAAACAGCAACACGCCGAAATTCGGATTGATGCGGTCTTCGCGCCCGTCCAGCAAATCGCCTGCAAAGCGGTTGACGTCGTCAATGCGTTCCAGATTGATGCCGTTCGTTCCGACGTAACCGACTTCGGCGATCCATCCGCTTTTGAATTCGTGTTGAAGATTAAGAAACCAGTTTTCGCTGTATTGAGTTTTGATTGTCGGGTTGACGACGAAGCCCGTCAAACGTATGGCGGCCTCGCCCGGCGGCGTGTTCAATCCTCCTTTTGCATTCAATCCGCGCGCGAAATCGGAATTAAACGGAACCGGAATGTCGTACAGAATGCGCGTGCCGATGCGATTGGCTGGTTGAACTACGCCCTGAATGGCATCCGGCGACAAGGCGCGCGCTCCGGCTATGGATTGGCCGTGATGCGGTTGAAACGCCAGACTGAATCCGGCGCGCACAGCCGTTTTGCGGTCGCCGAACGGATCCCACGCCAGCCCTATGCGCGGAGCCAGGTTCGATTTTTGCGGCGTGTACAAACGTTCAACGCGGCCAATGGCGGCATTGGCCAACCGTTCGTTGAAATTGTTGCCTTCGCCCAGTATGACCGAAGACAAACGTCCTTCGCGTTCGCTGACATCGCCGAAGTAATCCCAGCGCAATCCCAGATTCACATTCAGCCGGTCGTTGATCTTCCAGTCGTTTTGAAAAAACGCGCCCGCTTCGTATTGCGTGAAATAACGCGGAAAGCCCGTCGGTTTGCCTGTCGTCGGATCAACCGTCAACGTCTGTCGAAACGGGCGGTCGGCGACGAAATCCGCGATGTTGCGGAAGGAAAACGCTCCGGCGGTTGCCGGGCCGATGGAAAGACCTTTGAACGCGCGGCGTAATTCAAAACCGAAGCGCCACGTTTGTTTGCCGCGATCCATGGTCATAGTGTCGCGGATTTCATAAGTACGGAGCTTCGTCCCTGCTTTGAAAATGTCGCCAAATGGCATTTCGACGCCGGTGATGGTGACGTCGGGGACGACGGCGTCGTCGTTGCCGCGCGTGGTGTCTACGTTCTGGAACGAAAAGCGAATGTCATTCACAGCGCGTTTGAAGATGTGCGTGTAACCCAGATTCAGGTTGGCGAAAAATCCATTGAACGGGCCACGACTGCCGCGCAAGGCTTTGCCCAAAGTCGCGCGTGAAGAACTCGTGCCGCCTGCATCGCGCTGATTTTCCGAAATCCAGCGCGCGTTGAGTTTGTCCAATCCTTTGTTGAAGGAATGATCCACGCGCGCCAGGTATTGATCGAAGCGCACGTAATCGCGCAACGTCGTTGTGGCCAGGCCAATGGCGGGGATCAATCCTTGCGGCGTGTTCAGACAGTTGCGCTGTTCTGCCGGAGTCGCGCATCCGGTCGGAGCAGGCGTCGGCGCGGGAAATTGTTTGAACAATTTTGCCGCGACGCTGTTCGGCGAATTCGTCAGCACATAATTTCTGAGTTGCGGCGTTTCGACCAGAAACGACAGCGGGCGTCCGATGGCGTTGCGCGTGCCTTCGTACGAACCGAAAAAGAACGTGCGATTTTTCAGAATCGGCCCGCCCAGATTGCCGCCGAATTGATTGAAGACTTGCGGTGGCGTCGCCGATGAAAAGAAGTTGCGCGCGTTCAATCCGGCATTGCGATGGTATTCCCACACTCTGCCGTGCAAATCGTTGGTTCCGGATTTGGTTCTCAGATTGACGACCGCGCCGTTGCCTCGCCCGTATTCGGTCGAAAAGTTGCTGGTTTGAACCTGGGCTTCTTCCAGCGATTCCAGCGCCGGAACCAGCGTCGGTTCGCCGGTGTTGTTCGGGTTGGTGTTGATCGCCCCGTCCAGCACGTAATTATTGCCGCGATACCGATTGCCGTTGACCGTGACGACCGGTGAATTGGTCAGCTTGGTGGAATTGGCCGATCCGGCGATGGCCGTCGCTCCGGCGCTGAGTTTTGGCAATAGAAACACATCGCGTTGCGGCAACGGCAGCGAATTGATTTCGCGTCCTGCGAAGTTATCGGCCAGACGCGCTTCGGTGGAAACGGCGGCTTGCGCGGCATCGGCGCTGACGCTGACCGATTCCGTCACGTCGCCGACTTCCAGTTTGATGTTGAGTTCGGTGGTCTGGCCGACGTTGAGTTTAAGCGCGCGCTGTTCGAAGGTTTTGAATCCGGCCACGCGAACAAAGATCGTGTAATTGCCTGGCGACAAACTGGCCAGCAAATACGCGCCATCGTCGTCTGTGGTGGTGGAACGAATCTGGCCGGTTTGATCGTTACGAGCGACCACCGGCGACGCGACAACCACATTGCCTTGAGTATCAGTGACGCGGCCTTTCAGCGCAGCTTCGGTGAATTGCGCCTGAGCTGTTTGGAAAACCGTAACAGCGAGCAAGAACAACATCGTCACTTTGAAAAAACGGAACGAAGAAAGTTTCATTGGGGACCCTCATGAAATTTGGGAGAGGTTTTTCTTCATCAATCGCGGCCTACTCCCAATGCGTCCGCAACGCGATTGATGTAATTGAACCACGATGCAATCAGCGTGATTTGCAGAATCGCCTGATCGTCAAATCCGACGGCGCGCAACCGTTCGTGATATTCCGGCGAAATGCGCGTGGCGTCTTTGGTCAGTTGCACTACGTAATCCAGCATGACGCGCTCAGATTCGGTGATGGGCGCGGTCGTGTAATCTTCGCGCAGCGCGTTGACCATCGCTTCATCTACTGTGACCCGACGCAGAAACTCTGCGTGCGAAGTAATTCAGTAATGGCAGCGGTTGGTGACCGACACCATGGTGGCGATCATTTCGTGCTGTCGGCGTTCGAGCGGCAGATCAGGTGACATCAGCGCGCCGAACGTCGAAAAGGCGTGATACAGCGCATCGGGAATCAGTGAATGCGATGCGACGATGCCAGCCGCGCCGTCTTGAGTCGGCTGTACCGGCGTCGCGTATTCGATGGGATACAAATCCCTTTGCGCTTCAATCGCGTGAAGCAACTTTTCGTCCGCTTCCGACATTGGAATGGTTCGAATCCAGGCCATCAGGTTTCCTCCAGTTCTTGGGTGAATGAAATATCAGTCAAGCAGTCAGGCAAAAATTCTTTTGTCATTGCCTGAAACATCTGCCACAACAATGCAAAATCAAAAGAAGCGATTGCACCAAAACACTTTTGTCTGACACGCGCCGGTTTAACGCCGCGCATCGAAGGCCGGATAGCTTTTCAAGCGCAGCAGCGAAAGTGCAGCGATCACCGTCGCCGCGCCGCACGCGAACAACGTCATTTGGTAAGAGCCTGTGCGGTCGAATCCCACGCCCATCAACGCAGGGCCGAGCGCACCGCCCAGCGGCACGGTGATGAACAGATAGCTGTAAATTTCGCCGAAAGAGCGCAACCCGAAATAGCGGCTGACCAGATAAGGGATAGTGGCCGATTCCGAACCATAGCCGAATCCGATCAGCGCCGCCGCGACATACGCCCACAAACCGGTTGCACCGGCAAACAGCAGGAAGATTCCCGCGGCAACCAGACCGAATGCGGCGGACGGCACACGCTCGGCGGGCAATCGGTCGAGCAAGTATCCCATTCCCAACCGCCCGATCATTCCCGCCACGCCCATCACCGAAGCGACCAGCGCGGCGCTTTCCGGCGTCATCCCGCGATCTTTCAACAGCGGAACCAGATGAATCATGCAGGCCTGAATGCTCATCGAAATGACGAAGAACGCGCCAATCAGCAACCACAACAAACTGCCGCGCAAAGCTTCGCGGCGCGTCAATCCGTCAGCCTGATTGTCATTTGAAGCCTGTTCGTTTTTGCCTTCGACAGCGGGCGGGTTTTTCAGCAGAAACAGCATCAGCGGAACGGCAATCAGCAATACCGCTCCGCCGGAAATGGCGTAAGTGTTTCGCCATCCGAAATTGCCCAACATTTTTTGTGTGGCCCACGGCCAGATCACCCCGCCCAGCGCCGTTCCGCACATGGCGAAACCCAGCGCCAGTCCGCGTCTTTCCGTGAACCAGCGCGAAATCAGACTGGCGTGTGGAACCGCCGAAGTTCCAGGCCCGACCAATCCAAGCAGCAGAAAAATCACAAACAGATGCCAGATTTGCGGCGTCAGAAAAGCCAGCGAAGCGTAGAGCGCGCCGAAAATGGTCGTGCAGACCAGAATCGGACGCCGCGCTCCCAGCCGATCCGTCAACCATCCGGTCAGCGGCATAGTCAGCATTGCCGTCAGCGTCGCCAGCGTGAATCCCAGCGATACCTGACCGCGCGTCCAGCCGAATTGGTCGCACAACGAAGTCAGCATCACGCCGAAAGCGTTGACCAGCAGCGATCCAAAATGCAGAAACAACCCGACTGATGAAACCGCGACCACCATCCAGGCGGAACGTCGCGTGGCTGCGTTGGCCAAACTTTTTACCTGAAAAGTCTCGATTGATTGCATGAATGATTCAACTCGTGAACTGGTATGTGTGCCGCTTTTCGCCCGGAATGTCAGCCGGCGGTGGCGATTCGTCCATCACAATTTTGGGAAACAATTCGGTTTGAAAACCTTCGAAATCGCGCGCCCATTCCTTGTGGTTGTAAACGCAAACCGGCAAACAGATGGAACAGTAATAGTGCCGGGCGAAATAGGGAAAGCATTTGCCGGTGTCAACTATGTAACGATCCTTGCCCAGATGATCCTTGCCCGCTTGCGGGCTGCGTTGATCTGGAATCGCCTTCGCCGGGCAATAGATTCGACAAGCGCGGCAGGTGTCGCAAAACGCCGCGATGCCTGCATCCACGGGTTTGTCGGTTTCCATCGGAATGGAAGTAATGACGCTGCCCATACGAAACAGCGGGCCGAGCTTGGGGTGAATGATGGAACCGTGACGGCCAAGTTCGCCGAAACCCGCCTTCAGCCCGATTGGAACGTGCAGCAAATCGCTGTCGCCTATGGGATGTTCGACCTTGCAGAAATAACCCAGCGACCGTATGTGAGCCGCCAGCCGAATCACCGTTTCGCCCAGCCTGTGATACACCCGCATGCATTCAATCGCCGATTCCTGTGAAGGAACCGTCTGGAAAGCGCGCCAGCGCATTCTTTGGCCGACGGCGATGGCGTATTTCTCCGCGACGGTTTTGCCGCGATAAACGTCCGACGGTTCGATTTCGCAAATCCCCACGATGTCCGCGCCGAACTCAATGGCCTTTTCCTTCAAGTGCTCCGCTGCCTCTTGCGGCGAAGCGAAATCGCGCCGTTCAGACGCGATTTCGCCATCGAAACGCGGATATTGCTCTTGATGAATTTGCCTCAGCAGTTCGTCAACTTCGGCAATTTCGATGGTGCGTCCGCCAATGGACTCGTACCAATCATTCCAGTGAAACGGCGGCGGCGATACAGCTTGATGCGCAGTTTCCAGATACTTTGTCATCGGCTCGGTGATGCCGGGAATTCCTGCTGGAAGATCAATATGAGCCATTGTCGTCCTCCAAATCAGAAATTCAGCTTGACCGCCAATTGAAATGCGCGCGGGCCGCCTGACCCAAATACTCCGCCCGCCGCCGTCACCGGACGCCCGAAGCTGGACGAACGCAGAAATCCGGCGTTCGCCGGATCGTTGCTGTCGCGGATCAGCACGTTCGAGAATCCCGAATAATTGACGTTCGATACGCCCAGGATATTCGTCACGTTGAACAGATTGAAGACTTCGACCATCGGTTCGAGTTGCGCCTTTTCGCCCAGTTTGAACACTTTGGAAACGCGCAGATCGAACGAACTAAAATCGTCGTTGAATCGCGCATCGTCGCGCACCAGCGGCAGCCGCTGACCGTTGACGCCGCCTGCGGCATTGAGTTGAGAAAGGAAGGCGTTCAACTCCGATCCGGTTTTGAACAACCGCCCGCCGGCGTTGCGTTGCAAAACGGGAATGCGTGAACTGGCGTCCGGCAGCAAAATGTCCATCGGCACACCCGAAGCCAGCGTCAGGATCGGCGACAACCGGAAGCCGTAAGGCAATTCGAAGCCGCCCGAAAACGTGAAGTAATGACGGCGGTCGTTTGGCGTCGGGCCGTATTCCAATCCGACGTTGTTCGAATCCACCGGGCCGTTGGAAAAGGGAATCTGGTCGTCGTTGGCGAAGTTGAAGGCTTTCGACAGCGTGTACGACGCGCGAAATTGATACCGATTCGAGAATCGTTTTTCGGCGCTCAACAGCAACCCGTCATATTTCGTTTTGACGCTCGATTCCAGATTGACCACGCGATCCGGGCCGCCCACGACCGGATTGTTGACCACACCTATGTTGCGTCCAATGATGAACCGCGTGCCGAAGTTGTGAACGTAATCGGCGCGCAGCACCAAATCGCGCATGAGTTCGCGCTGAATGCCGAGGTTGAACTGCTGCACCATCGGGTTTTGCAGATCGTTATCAATGATGTTGATGCCCGACGCTCCGGCTCCCGGCAGAATGAAGCCGGTGAACGGATTGGCCAGCGTAGGCGCTCCGGGACGGAATCTGCCGGTTGCCGGATCAATGAAAATCGGCATGCCGGTTGGATCGGTCAGCACGTTTCCGGCGCGGACTTCAACGGCCAACGCGCGTCCGTCCAGCCCGCGTTCGAGCGACATGATTTGCAACGTGATGCGGTCGTAATAAATGCCGTACCCGCCGTGAACGCTTGTCTTGCCGTCTTTGGTCGCCCAGTTGAAACCTACGCGCGGCGCGAAGTTGTTCGTATCCATGCCGCGATTGCCACGATAAAACTGCTGCACCAGCGGATTGATGTTTCCGTACCCGCTGTTGTTTTTCAGATTGGTGTCGAGTTCATAGCGCAGCCCCAGATTGAGCGTCAAATTGCGGCTGACGCGCCAATCGTCCTGCACGAAAAAGGCCAGATGATTGTTGTCATTGTTCGGCAGCACCAACGCCTGCGTCGGTTTCGAGCTGCGCAACGTCACCGCGAACAGCAAATCGTTGTCGTCCACTCTGCCGTCACCGTTGTGATCGAAGGTGGCGAAATCCTGCACCAGTTCGATTCGCCCCTGTTGAAAGACTCCCAGGTCGAAATCGGCGTCAATGCGCTGCAACTCGCCGCCGAATTTGAAGCTGTGCGCGCCGCGAACCAGCGAAAGCGTGTCGGCGAATTGCAACCGGTTCATTCGGGTTTGTTGCGGAACGCGAAACGAAACGCCGTCTTGAATGGAAGGGAAGGTCAATTGCGGCCCGGTGGCCACTGGAATTGTGCGGTTGATGAAATTGTTGACGCTGAAACTGAAGCTGTTGATCGCCGTCGGAGTCAGCACCCGCGTCCAGTTCGTCAAAAAGGTTTGATGATTGTTGCGGCTATTTTGTCGTTGCGAAGCAGAACCGATGGCGCGATCCAGTTTGGTCGCACCGATGTCTTTCAACCGCTCGATGGCGTAACGGAAGCTCAGGTTGTCAGCATCCGAAGCTTTCCAATCGCCGCGTGCCATTCCCAACAAATCATCCTGCGGCGCAGACGCGAAATTCTGCCGAATTGTGCGCGCTGTCACGTCGCGTTCGCCGACCAGCACTGCGCCGTCCTGATTGCGGTATTCGATCGAACCGAACCACCATGCGCGATCTTTGACCAACGGGCCGCCCAGCGTCCCGGAATACTGCTGGCGATCAAACGGCGGAACCTGATTTCCCGAACGGTTGTACGTCGCGGGCAAGCCCTGCAAACGGCGGTCGCGTTCAAAAAACGAAAACGATCCGTGCAAATCGTTCGTCCCCGCTTTGGTGACGACGTTGATGACCGAAGACGCCGAACGCCCAAGTTCCGCCGAAAAGCGATTGGTGGCAATCTGGAATTCCTGCACTGCATCCTGCGACACGTTCAGCAACGGCCCGCCAACCACATCGTCGTTGTTGTCCGAACCGTCAATCGTCACATTGCCGCCGCGTCCCAACTGGCCCGCCGAAGAAATAATCACGCTGTTGGTTTTGGTCGGATCGAAATTCGGCGCAGGCGCATTGCCCGGAATCAGCAGCGCCAATTCCAGAAAGTTGCGCCCGTTGAGCGGCAGATTTTGAATCACCTTGTTGGTGATGACTCCGTCCACCACGCCGGAAGTCGTGTTGAGCAGCGGTGTCCAGGCTCCCAAATCGTCATCCAGCGTAATGGTCACCTGCCCAACTTCCAGCGTGATATTGCGCGAAACGGTTTGGCCGACAGTCAGGTCAACATCCGCGATGATGACTTTTTTGAACCCCGAAGCTTCAATCGTGACTTCGTATTGGCCGGGTGCCAGGTTGGGGAATCCGTAAATTCCTTCGCTGTTGGTTTCGGTCTTTCGTGCCGCGCCAGTGGCTTTTCGTTTGGCCGTGACCGTCGCTTTGACAATCACCGCGCCTGCCGGGTCAGTGACTCGCCCGCTCAACGTTGCCGTCGCCGCTTGTTGTGCGTTGGCAGCGGGCGTCAGACAAATCAATGCCAGGAATGCCATTGCGATGAAAGGGGGAAGAAAAAGGAGGGACTTGCTTGTTATGCAATGAAGCTTGCGGAATGTTTGCATTATGTCTCCAGATGTTCGGTTGTGGTGAATCTTGCCGGGCGTTATTCCTTCAGACTTTCGCCAAGCAAGTAAATAGCTGTTTTTGGGTGATAGATTTTCCAGTCAAACCAGTAATCCTTGAGCACTGGAATCGGCTTCAATTGCTTTCCGGCCAGTTGCCCGCGTTGGCATCGCCCTGTGAATTCCCAGAAACTGCCGGTTTCGGCGTCAATTAATTGCCGTTTGTCGCCTTCGGTGACGACGAAAAACTCCAATGTGCGGCCATCAACACTGCGTTCAAAAGCGCGAGCCGATTTCTGATCTTCGCCGATCAACACAAACAATGGCACGTTGCCTACTTCATCCAGAATCAATTGCTGTTTTTGCAACGATTCGACCGGAAAGGCCTTTGACGCGCCGTTCAGGTCAATGCCGACCACCAGCGTTCGCGGCTTCAATTTGTCCGCCGGATCAATCGGCGTGACGACGCGGAAGTTTTCGTATTGCGTTTCCCAATCTTCGGCTTCGTATTTGTCGGCAACCCGTTCATCGGGTTTCAGTACGCGACCCTGTGGATGTTCTTTCTTCCAGATGGCAAAACTCAGTTCATCGCAAAACACGGCGTTCAGCCGTCGGCCTTTCATCGGCCCCTGAATCGCTTCGCCGGAAACCTGTTGCCACCACGAGCCGGTTTCTTCATCTCGCATGATGAAGTTCTGGTTGTTGATGCCCGACAGATGAAATTTCAAAGGCCGATTGTCTACCGTTGCTTCCCACACCAGACCGGTGTGACAGAGCGTTCAATAAGTCGCCACAATCGGCACACCTCCGACCGTGTCGTGAACCACGTGGTGATACCCCATTTGACGGACGGGATACGCGACCGATTCGCCGTTGATCGTCACAGCCATGACCATGTCCTTGTCGCCGACGAACCCGGCTTCGCTGATTTTGGCAAAAGCGGTTTGACTGAGCGGATTGAACATCCATTCAAAATGGTTTTGCCGCGCGAACCACGTTGCCGCCAGCACCGGAATCATCGAAAGAACCAACACGCTGCGCCGCCACCAAGACCGTTTGCCGATCCACAACCAAATCGCCAAGGCCAGCGAAGCAATCAATCCCAACGCAGTGACAATCGGCGACCAGCTTTTCAGCCAATAGGAAAGTTCCACCGCGCGCGGCGTTTGCGGCTTGAACGGCATAATCAGCATCGCCGGAATCATGACCACCGCCAGTGAAGCGGCGATAACAATCAACAGCGCCAGCCAGCCGAGCTTTCGATTGAACGACTGCTTCGAGTTTGAAAAAGTTGAGTTTCTTTCCATCAGTGTGCTGCCTATTTTTTGAGATGACGTTCGAGCGTAGAGACAAATCTTCGGAAATGCGGCAAGTGTTCTTTCAGCGTGTCAGGCTTCAGATGCTCCAACACTTTGAAAGATCGTTTGCCTTTCGCATAGCCTCTGTCTCTGCCGCAATCGCGCGTAACCCAGGCCAGCTTGTCCTGCACTTCCTCTCTGGTTCTTGCTTCCAGATTCTGTTCCGGCAACAGCGCGCTGGTTTGAAGATGCTGTCCGAAGAAAACTCTCAACGCCTGACGGTCGGCCATGATCCAGGTTTCCATGCAGGTGGTCATCAACTGAGCTTGATCGTTGACAACGCCGGAAGGCTTATCCCAATTGTCACGCGCTTTCAAATGATTCCAGGCTTCGGCGGAGTCTGGATTTTCGTCAGTGGTTTTGATTGGGTCTTCGCTGTCAACCAGTAGCAATGGGTATTCACCGGACGCAGTTGAAACAGCAATCTTGAACTTTTTGTACGTCTGGTCACGACCTCCACAAGCCACAATTGCCGGGTTACGAGCCACATTCATCTTTTCAATCAGTTTGCGAAAACCTTCGCGGCAGCGCGCATGCAATTCTTTACTATCGCCACCGCCTTCGACGTAAATCGTTACCTTCACCACCGGGTTCCTCCCAACTCGCCTCGCGTCCAGAGTTCGCCCAGCCGGTAATG
This sequence comes from uncultured Heliomicrobium sp., assembly GCA_964470555.1. GTDB lineage: Bacteria > Acidobacteriota > Blastocatellia > RBC074 > RBC074 > RBC074. Next base: position 20,769 of record CAYYDG010000037.1, on the reverse strand, counting down.
TTCGAGCCAACCAGCGAGTTTCTGGCGATCCAGCCGCCGCATTTCGGTTTGGCCTTCGTGCTTTTCGCAGATCAAAATTGATTCAGGCCGCTCGGTCATCGCATCAACCAAAATGTCGGAATGAGTAGTGACGATCAGTTGTGTCCGTTCAGAAGCTGCAATCAGCAAGTCGGCGATTTTAGGCAGAATATCCGGGTGAAGGCCAAGCTCCGGCTCTTCAATGCAAATCAGCGGAGGTGGTGTCGGATCGCACAAAATCGCCAGCAGGCAAAGATACCGCAAAGTGCCGTCAGACAATCGAGTTGCCGGGATCGTAAATTCGCCTTCTGTGAAAAAGACCTGAACAGTTCCGCCTTCGACGCTGACATCAAAATCGCTGAGGCCTTCGTAAAGATCAGACAATGCAGTCAGGATCGCCTTTTTCGCTTTTGGATCGCGGCGCAACCGATTGAGAAAAAGTCCCAGGTTGGAAAAATCTTCTTCCAACCGATCGTTCCGCATATCAGCTTTCTGAGGTGTGCGGAAGATAGAGTTTCGTCCGAAAGCCCATTCCCGATAAACGCGAATCTTTTCATAGACACTGGCTACATAAGAAATCTCTGGATAAGTTTCCGGGTCACGACGCTGGGCAAGAATTGATTTATCCGCTTCAACGCTTTCGCGGCTTAATGCTCTTTGCCGCCCACCCCGGTTTACAATCGGATTCCCGTTTTCCAAACGATAGAAAAAAGAAGGTTGGCTTTTGCTGGCAGGGGAGAGTTCCTGTTCCTCTATCAGTTCGCGTGTCAGGCTGAATGTCTGGTTTTCAGCGCGGAAAGCTATTGCGTGCCGCATGGATCTAGTTCTGGCTGATTCTGCAAATACTGCCTCAATTGTCGCTTCTCCTTTCGGATTACCTTTCCAAATCCATTCCAAAACCCCGCCGCCTTCCCGACTAATTACGTTTCGTAAAGAATCCAGTGGCACAAATCGTAACAATCCCATCGCGTCAATCAGATTGGATTTGCCGGAGCCGTTTGGGCCAATCAACACGTTCAGACTGCCAAGCGGAATCGGTGACGATTCCGGCCCATAAGACAATACATTACGAAGCGTGATTTCACGCAGCAAAGTGCTGTCTTGATTGGCTTGCAGTGTCATAGCTTTCTCCCGCGACGTAGAGGGAATTTACTGTGTTGAGACTATAACACGCGGTTTGCGTGGCAGAGTGGCGACTTGTTTGCCGCGTGATTTGGTTGCGGCGACGTAATTCGTCGGCTTCGATTTATCCAGCGGAACCGACACGTGTTCGTGAATCTGTTGGCGTTCGTTGTTGTCTTCGGGATGAAGCTGGCGGTATGGGCCGGTGATCGCCTGCGCCGATTCGTCGGCTTTGAAGCGCAGATACAACTTGCGTTCGCGCTCTGCCTGTTCGGCGTTGCCCAATCCCTGATAACAAAGCATCAGGTTGTAATGCGCCTGCAAATCTTCGGGGTCTACCAGCAAAACACGTTGCAGCGCGTTGACGGCTTCCTGATATTTGCGCTGCAAAAACAACACGCGCCCCATCGTGTTCAACACCACGCGGTCGCGCGGATATTGCGACGAAGCGGTTTGCAGATGCTGAAAGGCTTCGTCGTATTTGCCTTCGGCTTTCAGCGTCAGCGCGTAAAAGTAATGCGACTTGGCCAGATTCGGATTGATCTGCAACGCTTTGGTCAGCATTTCCGCCGCTGCGGGCATGTTGCCTTCCTGAATGCGCGCGCGCGCGACGTTCACCCAACCGTCGGCATATTCCGGCTCCATCTGTGTGACTTTGAGGAAGGCGGCTTCCGCGCCTTTGATGTCGCCTTGCAACAGCAAACCTATGCCGTAATCGTTCCAGCGTTCGCGGACTTCCTTCGTCATGACGGATTTCAGCTCCGGCGCTTTGTCGGTTTTGTTCATTACGCGCATCGTCACAGTGTCTTCGGCCATGGTCACAATCGGCAGGTCGGGGATTTCCTTGATCTGACCCGATACGCCCGATGTGTCGCCGGTGAAGACCCAATTGCCGTCGTCGTGATTTTTGGTGACGGAATAATCTTTCTGGTTGGGATCGCGCACACCGGCAAACGCCCATTGGGTGTTCCACCAATTGAACTTGCGATAATTGACTTTGGCTTTGATGGTGATCTGGTCGCCGCAATCGGGCGGAATCATCAACCGATAATGAATCGTGTCCGCCGCTCCGGGAGGGATCAACCGCACATACGCCACGCTACGCGCAGCCCAGGCATTGCGTTTGTTGATCGGATTGCCGCGTTCGTCCAGCATCAAGCTGCGGTACATGTGCGCGCCGCGTTCGACTGGGCCTTTGCGACCGCTGGCGTCGTCTTCGGTCTTGCCGCTCCAGAAAATAGTCTTGCCGTTGTTGTCAACAGCCTGCAATTCCACCCACACGTCAAAAGCGTCCACAGTTCCGCCCGGGAAAAAGTGGCCGACCTTGCGTGTGCGGACGACGACTTCCAACCGCATTTCGTCGCCTCGGCGCACGGCCAGATTTTCCACCTTGTTCAGCGGAGCGATGATTTCCGTCGGTTCTGAGATGAAGACTTTCGACGCGCCGAAATCCATGCCTTCTTCGCCAATGGCGAAAGTCGAAGCCAGGCGCGGCGATTCTTCGCCAGCGCGATTTCTGGCTTCTTTGACTTCGCGCGCTTTGCCGGGCGACATGCCGAAAATGTCTACGGTGACTTGTTTGTCTTTCAGAAAATCTTCGACGACTTTCAACTGCGTTTCGTCCTTGTTGACGAAAGGCAGCGCGGTGTTTGCGCCTGGGAATCGGTGCGATTTGACCATTCCGTTTTTGGCTGCCGGATCGTTGGCCGGAACCAGAGGCATGTGGCAATCGGCGCATTTCTGCGATTTCGGCGGGTAATAAAACGCCCGCGCGCCTTGTCCCGAAACGCCCGAAGCCTGCCAGTTGTCGTAATCGTTGAACCCGCGGAACCAGCGGTAATTGTTGACCGGAACGTCCAGATGCACCTTGTGGCAGGAAGAACAGTATTCCGGCGTGTTGTCGCGCATAAACGGTTTGATGAACGTCTTGCCGTGCATTTCCGGTTTGGCGTAAGTCAACAGATCGTGGCTCCATTCCAGAAACTTGTTTTTACTGACGGCCATATCGTGCAGCGCAGGGTATTCGATTTCGAAATCGCCATTGCCCATCGAACTGCGCACGTGCGTAATCGAATGGCACGACGTGCAACTCAACCCGTTTTGCGCTTCGGGCGTGTTGATCTGTTCCTTGATCGGCGTGTCGAAGCGTCCGTTAAACAACACCGCGTGGTCGTGGCATCCGGCGCACCATTTCGACGGTTGTGTGCCTACGACATCCTGCATGTATTCGATGGATTTGCGGTACCACTGGTTATTGAACGACGCGAAATGGTGCGCCGAGGAATTCCACTGGTCATAAATGTCTTTGTGGCAACGCGCGCACATTTCCGAAGTCATGAAAAAGTTCGACGGAATTTTGCCACCCGTGTTGGTCGTCGCCGAAGAGGGGAAAAACGGTCCGTCTGGCCCCTGGCCTTCGCCGTCCATCGAAGTCGGCGGATTGGTCGGATTGACGATATGGTCGTTGGCGCGCGTATATTTTTGAATCTGCCAGGCCACCAGCGGGAACAGCAGCGCCAGCGCCAGCACAAATCCGAATGCGCGCGCGAAAGTTTGTTGCGTGCGTTGGCGAATGATCGCCATGGCAAAAATCAACACTCCAACCACGCCCGCTATGACGTGCCAGGTCGCAGCCCATTTCACCGGTTTGCCGAATCCGAAATACGGTCGCGTTGCGCCAAAAACCAGAATGAATGTGCCCAATCCTGCGCTGGCCAACAGCAACAGAGAACCCAATTTGCCGCCGCCGGTCATCTCGCCCCAGCTTTTTTTCAGATAAAAGCGGAACAGCAGCGTCAGCATCAAGCCCAGCCCGAAATGCAATCCCAGATTCAGGATGTAAAACACCGTGGGGTAATCAAACGACGCCAGATAGGAACTGTTGGCCAGCAACAGCAAAAAGCCTATGGCCAGAAACTTGAGCAAGCGGGAACCCGAAGTTTGAGCGAACTGCATACACTACTCTCCTGATTTTTTGATGACCTGTTTTTTCGAGATGAAAAGTCGTCTTGGTAGTGCGCGGAAAATAGCTCACATGGCCAATCTCTGCAACCGCGCGAAGACTTTTTGACGCTGTACAATCGCCGTAGCTGCGGTGTAAAAGCATTGATACGCACGCGATTTCGCGTGCGTCAGTTTTCATAAGGAGTTGTTTTCATGCCAACCATTATCGTGACCGGAGGCGCGGGCTTCATTGGCGCGAACTTTGTTCGGTACGCGCTCAGCCACACAGACGCGCGATTGGTCATCGTGGATAAACTGACTTACGCCGGAAATCTGGCCAGTCTGAAAGGCGCGCTCGACGATCCGCGCGTGCAATTCATCCAGGCCGACATCGCCGACAAAGATGCGATGGCGGCTGTCTTCCGCGATTCGCAACCGACCGCCGTCGTCAACTTCGCGGCGGAATCCCACGTAGACCGTTCGATTGACGATCCATCGCCGTTTATCGAAACGAACATTGCCGGGACGTTTGTTTTACTGGAAGCCGCGCGCAAACATACGGCCAAGCTCAGCGACCAAGCGCGCCGAGCCTTTCGTTTTTTGCACGTTTCCACCGACGAAGTGTATGGAAGCTTGGGTGAAACCGGATTGTTTTCAGAAACTACGCCTTACGCTCCGAACTCGCCTTACGCGGCTTCGAAAGCTTCGGCGGATCATCTGGTCAGAGCCTGGCACGAGACGTTTGGATTGCCGACGATCATCACGAACTGTTCGAACAACTACGGCCCGCTGCAATTTCCCGAAAAGCTGATTCCGCTGATGCTGCTGAATGCCTTGGATGGCAAGCCGCTGCCGATTTACGGCGACGGAGGCAATGTCCGCGACTGGCTGTATGTCGAAGACCATTGTGCCGGAATCCTGATGGCGTTGCAGCACGGTCAACCCGGCGACAAATACAACATCGGCGGCGGCAACGAACGAACCAATTTACAGATCGTTGATCGCATCTGCGCCGAAGTCGAAGCGATTTTGCCAGCGGCTGAGAATCCCGCGCTCAAAGCTCTGGGCAAGACGAGTTATCAGGATTTGAAAACTTTCGTCGCCGACCGCCCTGGCCACGACAAACGCTACGCGATTGACGCTGGGAAAATTCGAGCGGAGCTTGGCTGGCAAGCGGCTTACGATTTTGAAGCGGGCTTGGCGAAAACCATTCGTTGGTATTTTGAAAACCGGAAGTGGTGCGAAACCGTGTTGGCAGGGAAATATGGGCGTGAGCGATTGGGCGTTGGGTAGAACTGAACGCTCATCAGGAAAGGATGCGGCGAATGAAAGAGGCACAAGATTCGACTGAAAATGCCAAACAAAGTGAAACGCCAGGCTCGAAAGAAGTTGGAAGAGGCTGGCTGATTGTTACATTGGTGGTATTCAACCTCAGCGCTTCCTTTCTTCGAACCAGTTTGGGCTTTTCACTTCCTACTTCTTTATTAATTGCTGGTTCAATTGTTTTCAGTTTTGTTTACTGGATACCGCCCCGACCAGAGACGAGTTTCTGGAGATTCGCATTGGGGGTAGCATATTTCTTTGCCGGGGCCTCCTCAGCAATTTGGTATATTCCCAATTCCATTGCTCATATAGTTCCTTTCTGGATCGCTTGTGGGCTTCCCGTTTTCGCATATTCAATTTCTCTTTATGGCGTATCCAGATGGTTTCCCGCTTTCAGAAAGCGACAAACGAGTTTCAAAAAATGGTTGTTGGGTAGTTTCATTGCGACAATCGTGATCGTGTTCTTCAGACTGATTTGAACATTCAACGCATTACAACAAGAAATATATGAAAGGCATCATTCTTGCCGGAGGTTCCGGCACACGGCTTTATCCGATCACCAAGTCAGTCAGCAAACAGTTGCTGCCGATTTATGACAAGCCGATGATTTATTACCCGCTTTCGACTCTGATGCTGGCGGGGATTCGGGAAATTCTGGTCATCACCACGCCGCAGGATCAGGCGCAGTTTCAGCGGTTGCTCGGCGATGGTTCGCAATATGGAATCAAGCTGACTTATGCCGCTCAGCCGAGTCCGGACGGTTTGGCGCAGGCGTTCATCATCGGGCGCGAATTCGTCGGCAAAGACAACGTGGCGTTGGTGCTGGGCGACAACATTTTTTACGGACACGGTTTGCCGGAAGATTTGCGCCGAGCAGCGCAACGTCAAGAAGGCGCAACGGTGTTCGCTTATCAAGTCCGCGATCCTGAGAGGTACGGCGTAGTCGAATTCGACGACGAAGGCCGCGCCATCAGTCTGGAAGAAAAACCCAAAGCGCCGCGTTCGTTTTGGGCGGTGACGGGATTGTATTTTTACGACAACCGCGTGTTGGACGTAGCCGCCAACCTGAAACCTTCGGCGCGCGGCGAACTGGAAATCACCGATGTCAATCGCGTCTATCTGGAATGGAATGCGCTCCACGTTGAAAAGCTGGGACGCGGCATCGCCTGGTTGGACACCGGGACGCACGAATCCCTGCATCAGGCTTCGGGATTCATTCAAACCTTGCAGGAACGACAAGGCTTGATGGTTTCCTGTCTGGAAGAAATCGCCTATCACGAAGGCTGGATGTCGGCGGACGATGTTCGCCGCATCGCCGAACCGATGAAGAAAAACGAATACGGCCAGTATTTGCTGAGAATGATCGAACACCGATGAAAGTCACTCACACACAAATCCCCGAAGTCGTCATCCTGGAACCGCAAGTCTTTCGCGACGAGCGCGGTTTTTTTCTGGAAAGTTACAACCGCCAGAAATACCGCGAAGCCGGAATTGAACTGGAATTCGTGCAGGACAACCATTCGCGGTCGCAACGCGGAACCATTCGCGGTCTGCACGCGCAACTCAACCGCCCGCAAGGCAAATTGATTCGCGTCAGCGCGGGCGAAATTTTTGACGTGGCAGTGGACGTTCGGCGCGGTTCGCCTACGTTTGGGCAATGGGTTGGCGCGTGGCTGACGGCAGACAACTTTCGGCAGATGTACGTGCCGCCGGGGTTCGTTCATGGGTTTTGCGTGACCAGCGATTTCGCCGAAGTGCAATACAAATGCACGGATTTTTACGATCCGACTTCGGAAATCAGCGTGCTGTGGAACGACAAGGAAATCGGTATTGACTGGCCGCTGGATGAAATCGTCGAACCGATCTTGTCTAAAAAAGATTTGTTGGCGAAACCGTTGCAGCAATTGATGGATGTCTTGCCGTGGTTTGAAAACAATGGAACAAACGGAAATAACGGAAAAGACGGAATTGATTTTGAAGTTTGAATGTTTCCGTTTGTTCCGTTCATTCCGTCTGTTCCGTAATCTTTTTGTTTTGCCAAAGAGAGTGAAATGAAAATTTTGATTACAGGTGCGGGGGGTCAGCTTGGTTCGGCGTTGCAAACGACGCTGGCAAATCAGGAAGTTGTGGCGTTGACTCGCGCGGAACTTGACGTGACCGACTTTGACGACGTTCGCGCTGCGGTTGCCGCTGTTCGGCCAGAGGTGGTTATCAACTGCGCGGCCTACACAGCCGTTGACGCTGCCGAAAGCGACGAAGCCGGAGCATTTCGGCTCAATGCCGAAGCTGCCCGCCATTTGGCGATTGCCACTGCCGAACACGACATTGCGCTCGTGCAGGTTTCGACCGATTACGTGTTCGATGGCGCGGGCGACAGGCCTTATGTCGAATCGGACGCGACCAATCCTCAATCGGTGTATGGACGCAGCAAGCTGGCGGGCGAGCGGTTCGTTGCCGAAAACAATCCTCGCCATTTCATCGCGCGCACGGCGTGGCTGTACCACCACCAACCGACAAACGCGAAAAATTTCCCCAAAACCATGCTGGCGCAATCGCACAGGGAATCTGTTCGGGTGGTCAACGATCAACTCGGATCACCCACTTACGCGCCGCATCTGGCCGCAGCCATCGCGCGGCTGATCGAAACCGAAGCGTACGGCATTTATCATCTGGCGGGCGCTGGGCAAACGACCTGGTTCGATCTGACTCGGCGGTTGTATGCACTTTTCGGCATTCAAACAGTTGTCGAACCCTGCACGACGGCGGAATTTCCGCGTCCGGCCAAACGTCCGGCGAATTCCGCGCTGACGACGATCAAAGAGCCTGGAATTCTGTTGCCATATTGGGAAGAGGGCTTGTTCGAATTGGCCCGTGCGATGCGATAAATCCTCGCTTGCAGGATCGAACTGTCTCAGCCAGAATGCCGCCCCAACTCAACCACATTGATAATGATTCAATTTCCATCAGCTTGCTGGTCTCGCAAGTCAATCCAGGAGGAATTTCAATGAAAGTAAGTCACAGCAGAATGTTCCTTTGCTTCGGCATCTGTGCAGCGATTTTCAGCTTCGTTTTTTTGCCTGCTCAACAAGCCCAATCGGTTCAGCAGCCTCGATTGGGCGACAAATTTCAGCGTCAGACAAAATCCGATTCAACGCTGGAACCGGATGCTCATTCGGAGGGGTATTTGATCTTTCGTTCCGGCGACGGCGTGGCTTGCCGGGCGATGACGGCGCACGAAGCTGAACAGCTTCAACTCGAAAAGGAGCGAACCTCAATGCGGGTGATTTCCGATCCGCGACCGGAATCTGCGCGCGCCCAACAAGGATTGAAAATCACCTTGCGCGGTACCCAGCAACTGGACAATTTCCCCACCGCCAAGCAGGCGTTTTTGCGAGCCGCGGCCAGATGGGAATCCATCATTCAATCGCCGATTACCGTGGTGATTGACGTGGATTTCGGGCCGACGATTTTCGGCACGCCGTTTCCATCGCCGAACATCATTGGCGGAACCAGTCCACAACTTCTAATCGGGCGGAACCTGTATGGCAACGTTCGTACTTCGCTGATTGGACAAGCGGCCAATGCACGGCAATCGCAAATCTTCAATGCTTTGCCTGGAATCCTGCCGACGGATTTGGGGCCGACCGCCAACATTTCCGGCACATCGGCTCAATTGCGAGCGTTGGGGCAAATTCCACCCGTGGCTGATCCGGACATCGAAACTACCTTGGGGCCGCCACCAGGAATAGGGTTCAATTCCAACTTCAATTTCGATTTTGATCCGACCGATGGCATTGACACCGAAAAAACGGACTTCGAAGCCGTGGCCATTCACGAATTAGGCCACGCGCTCGGTTTTGTCTCCGGCGTGGGTAACAGAGAATCCGCGCCTTCGACGGCGCTGTTGGCTCCGACTGTTTGGGACATATTCCGGTTTCGTCCGGGCGGGTTGAACGACGGCGCTTTTGCCACAGGTAATCGGGTGCAAATCGCCGGTGGTTCGCAGGTGTATTTTGTCGGCGAAGCCGAATTGCCGCTTTCGACGGCGACTTCGGGAGGTGCAGGCGGCGATGGAAGGCAAAGCAGTCATTGGAAAGACAATGCCCTGATTGGCGATTACACGGGAGTGATGGACCCGACCGCCGCTTCCGGCGAACGATTGACCATCACGTTCAACGATCTGACGGCGCTCAGTTTTATGGGTTACAAAATCAATCCCGACGTAACCGTGACCGAAATTCTGTCAGTGGACGACGGTTCACGCGAAGACGCTTTGGCGTTGACCAATGCCATCGTCGTCAATCGTTACACGCCGACGCGATACCCGGCCACGTTGCAGAGCGTGCGCGTGCAAATTCCGCCGACAACGGACGGCAGTTCGCCGGTCGGCCAGATGATTCGAGTTGTCGCCTTCGTTGACGCGAATCGCACCGGCCAACCGCCTGCCAACCCGACGTTGATCGTTGATCGCATGGCGACGATTCCGAATTTGCCGGGTTCGCGGTTTATAGAAGTGCCATTGACGACTCCATTGACGAACCTGGCTGAATCAGTCGCGCAGCAAAATCCAGCGCCGATCACTGCCGGAGATTTGTATGTCGGAGTTCAATCAACCAATCCCAGCGTGTTGATCTCCGCTGATCTGAATGGCAAGCAGCAAAATCGTTCCTTCGTTTCCACCAACAATTTCGGCAGTTTTTCGCCGCTGCAAACTTCCTCCAACCAGCCGGTGAATTTTTTGTCGCGCGTGGTGTTGTCGTCGTCGTTGGGCGCAACGCCGTCGCCCGCTTTGGCTTCGATCAGTCCAAGCGCGACAACGCCGGGCAGCGCGGCGTTTACGTTGTTTGTGCAGGGTGGCAATTTCCAGCCAAATTCCGTCGTGCGTTGGAATAACTCCGACCGGCCAACGACATACGTCAGCGGCACGTTGTTGCAAGCTCAGATTGCCGCTGCCGACGTGGCCAACGCCGGAACGGCCAACGTGACGGTGTTCACCGCCAACGTTGCGGAATCTGTCGCGGCCAGTTTCAAGATCGAAGCCAATCGCCCTGCGCCATTGGCGACGAGGTTGTCGCCTGCTTCGCAAGCCGCAGGCGTCACGACACCGCTGGAACTGACTGTCTTCGGTTCGGATTTCACGCCGCAATCGGAGATTCGATACAACGGCAATGCAAAGGCGACGACTTTCGTCAACAGCACACAATTGACGACGACCTTGCAGCCTGCTGATTTTGCCAGCGCCGCGGACAATAAAATCACTGTGGTGACGCCGGGGCCGGGCGGAGGCACATCGGCGGAACTCACCTTTCCAGTGGTTAATTGCGCGTTGTCGCTTTCCACCACCAGCCAGTTGTTTTCCTCGTCAAATTCGACAAGCACGACGGATGCTTTTACCGGCGGCATAGTCATCAATGCCAACAACGATGCCTGTCCGTGGGCGTTGACCGGCGGAGCGCCGTGGTTGACGTTGGTGTCGCCGCAAAACGGTCAAGGCAAAGGGAAATTCGTGCTGAGTTATTTGATCCAGCAAAACACCAATGCCGCAGGACGTTCGACTACACTTGGCATCAGCGGCCAGACACTCAACATTCGCCAGCTTGGCCGTATTGGCAGCGTTTCGGCAGCACGATATACCGCGCCGTTGGCTCCGAATTCCATCGCCGCTTCGTTTGGGATAGGACTGGCCAGAAGCACTCAGGTCGCCACGACACAGCCGTTGCCAACTACGTTGGATGGCGTCAACGTGTTGGTGATTGATTCGCGTGGCGCTTCGCGTCTGGCGCAGTTGTTTTTTGTGGCCGACAGTCAGATCAATTTGTTGATCCCATCAGGAACCGCCACCGGCAATGCAATTGTGCGAACGGCGCTTGATGGATCGTTTGTTGCCGATGGTGTTGTCGAAATTACTTCGGTGGCTCCGGCGTTGTTCACGACGAATTCCAGCGGCACTGGTCTGGCGGCGGCGGTGTTGTTGCGCGTCAAAGCCGATGGTTCGCAGGTATTTGAACCTATCAGCCAACTGGATTCCACCACCAACACGATCGTTCCTGTGCCGATTGATTTCGGCGCGGCGACAGACCGTTTGTTCCTGTTGCTTTATGGATCGGGAATAGGCGGACGTTCGTCGTTGAATGACGTTACGGTTGTGGTGGGCGGCGAAAACGCTACGGTGTCGTTTGCCGGGCCGCAGGGAGATTTTGCCGGGCTGGATCAAATCAATGCCGAGTTGCCGCGAACGCTGATTGGCAAAGGTTCTGTGACGGTCAACTTGACGGTGGATAATCGCACGGCCAATCCAGTGATGGTGACGTTCAAATAGATGTTGCGGTACGGGGAGCGTCAGCGACCTGAGCCTGGCTCAATAGACGTTTTCAGGAAAACCAGGTCGCCAACGCTCCCTGTACTGCAATGAATGCGGAGAGAAAACAGGTCTTGAGCAAGGAAACAACGGCATCCGACATTTATTCCGATTACGACCGCTTCGCGTGGTTTTACAACCGGTATTGGGGACCGGAATTTTGTTCGCCAGCGCTGGCGATTTATAACGTGTTGCTGTTTCCGCATCTTCCCGCCGGATGTCGAATTCTGGATTTGTGTTGCGGAACCGGCCAGATTTCCGCCGAACTGCATCAGCGCGGTTTTCAAATCACAGGCCTCGACGGTTCCGATGCGATGTTGCGATTCGCGCGGCAAAACGCTCCCAATGTGGAATTCATTCATGCAGACGCGCGCACGTTTCATCAGCCGCAGAACTATCAATGCGTCATTTCCGCCTTCGACAGTTTGAATCACATCATGGAGCTTGAAGAACTGACGAAGGTTTTTCGCAACGTGTATGAAGCGTTGACCGACGACGGCATATTTCTGTTCGACCTGAACATCGAAGACGCTTCGGAATTACTGGGCAGCACGCTGGACATGATCGAAGACGATCACGTCTGCATCGTGCGCGGCAGTTACAACCAGTTGAAGAAGCTGAAGCGATACGAAGTCACCATGTTTCAATTGGAGCAATCCGGCTGGCAACGTGCGGATTTGACCTTGCTCCAACGCTATTACGACACCGAAGACGTGTTGGGCGCGTTGGCCGATGCCGGATTTGTGCGCGTGAAAACTTACGACGCCCGGCGCGAATTCGGCTTCAGCCTGAGCGACGGGCGCATGTTTTATCTGGCCAGAAAATAGCGAATGACCAAACCACGAGTGAAAATTTGCTGTATCAGCAGCCTGGCCGAAGCCGAACTGGCGATGCGGTACGGAGCTTCGGCGTTGGGATTGGTGTCGGCCATGCCCAGCGGTCCCGGCGTTATCGAAGAAGATTTGATCGCTGAAATCGTCGCGCGTGTGCCGCCGCCGGTTGCTACGTTTTTGCTGACCAGTTTGCAGGACACAGACGCGATTATTGAACAGCAACGCCGATTACGGGCAAACACCATTCAACTCGTTGACCGATTGGAGCGGGGAAGTTATGCCGATTTGCGCCGAGCCTTGCCCGGCATACGGCTGGTGCAGGTGATTCACGTCAACGGCGAAGAATCAGTCGCCGAAGCCGTGGTCGTTGCGTCGCACGTGGACGCCATTCTGCTGGATTCCGGCAATCAAAATCTGGCGGTGAAAGAACTCGGCGGAACCGGACGCACGCACGATTGGACGCTCAGTCGAAAAATCCGCGAAGCTGCCGGTGTGCCGATCTTTCTGGCAGGCGGTTTGAAACCGGAAAACGTCGGCGAAGCGATTCGCGCAGTCGAACCTTTTGGACTGGATTTGTGCAGCGGCGTGCGGACAGATGGAAAACTGGATGAAGCCAGGCTCGCGCGTTTTTTTGAAAGTGTGGCTGGCACGTGACGCTCAGGCAATGTCCTGCCAGCGAGCGGCTGGAACGAACAGCGACAAATGTATGGGATTGGTGGTGACAATCACGACTTCATCGCCGTCTTCGATCAACAAGGAAGCCTGCGCTGTGATGATGACATCAGCATCAAGCGACAAAGCATCAGCCGTCGGTTTGCCCATGTTTCGCGTTTGTGCCCAGAGTTGAGCCGCGCGTCGCAGGATAGGAGTCCCGACCGGCAGATAATCGAACTGTGATTGCAAGGCATCCAGCTTCCACAGACTTTTAGTCCGATTGGCTCGTATCAATTCGCGGCGGACTTCGTAATCAGCAATATCAGGGATTCCGACATTTGTCCCACTGACAAGTTGGGCACGCAGCCAGCGATTAAATGCAGCAGTTTCTGTTGATACTTTGGGATTGGCGGCAATTCCGAGTGGACCGGAATCAAGCAGAATGATTTTGCTCATCAGAGAACATCAACCTTGCGCCTACAACGGCACGGTGTTCGTTGATCGCTTGTTTCAAGAATTCCAGCGTCTCACGTTCCTCTTCAGGGTCGCCTTCACTCAGCAGTTGATCCAGCAAGTTTATCGCGCCTTCACGATTGCCAGGACGAATGACAAGGCCGGATTTGCGCGGGCGATCTATCGGCAAATCTTCAGAGTTGTATTCTGCGGGTTCAATGACTGGAGCTGCGCTATTCATGCTTTGACTCTCCTCTGAAAATGTCCGACAAGCTGCCAGCTTGTCGTGGTCTCGATTTGACGCTTGTTAGGGTCAACGACAAGCTGGCAGCTTGTCGGACAGTCGGGCGCAGCCGTTTTCATCGTTTCAGGGCGTTGTCGCAAACGACATGTCAGACTCCTTTCTCGCTGACGTTGGCGATTCTAACACGCTGTTTAATTGGTCAACACGGAAAAACTAACCGCCGGCAGGCTTGGCAGCCTGCCGGCGGTTAGTTTTTGACGTTCTGGTTTTGGCTTAGAACGTGACTTTGACGGACAACTGAACCTGGCGCGGATCGCCCACGCCCTGACGCAGAAAGCCGTCGAAGTTGAACAGCCCCGGCGAGGCGTTCAACGTATCAATCGGGAACGGCGCAATGATTTGCGGATTGATCAGGTTCCGATTGTTGAAGGTGTTGAACATCTCGATCATCGGAATGATTGCAAACCGTTCGCCGCCGAACCGGCGCGACAGTGTCCAATCCAGCGAAAAGTATTCGTTGTCTTTTCGCGCGGTGTTGCGATTGTTGGCTGCGCGGGCGTTGGGGGTGAAAGGTTGCGCGCTGCGCGCCTGTATGCGTAGGCTGCTTTCAAACTTGCCGGGCAATTCGCTGTTCATCGAAAAGTTGAATTTGTGGCGAATGTCGCGGTCGGCGAATCCGTAATCCAGGAACAGGCGGTTGACATCGAACGAACGGTCGGTGAACGGATCGCGTTCGTTGGAATCGTCGTCGTAATCGTAGGCGTAAACGTAATTGCCTTCGAACTGAATTCCGCGACTGAACCGTTTGCGCAAACCGATGGTCACTCCGCGATAAAGCGATTTGCCTACCGAACTGGTGACCATGACTTCGCCCAGTTGCGGCGAAAAAATGCCGCTGCGATTGACGTTCAGGAAACGTGTCATGTGAACGCCTTTCGAGTGAGTGAAATCCACGTACAGCGCGAGCGTGCGAACCAGTTCGCGTTCGAAGGCGACGTTGGTGGAATAGATGCGCGGGTTTTGGTAATCGCGGCTGAACACGCGCACACCGGTGAAGAGCGGGAATTGTCCCGCCGGAACCGGCGTCGGCACAACCACGTTCGGCCAGACGGGCGCGGTTCCGCCCGCCGCGATGATGTCGCCGTTGATGAAAATAGTCTGCTGTTGCACCCCGTTGGTGGTGATCGAACCGACCTGCGACAGCATGTTTTGCCGGGCGTAATAAATGCCTGAACTGGCGCGCAGCACGGCTTTGCCGTCTCCGGTCATGTTCCAGGCAAAAGCCAGGCGCGGTTGGAATTGTTTGAATTGATCCGGCAGGGTTCCGTCGGACGGGAAACGCGGATCGTTCAGAAAGCCGCCATACGCCGTTGATTGCGGCGCGATGGTCATTGCCGGGAACAACTGGGCTTCCCAACGCAATCCGTAACTCAGCGTGAAATCAGGATGCAGTTGCCATTTGTCCTGAATGAACAGCGAAAACTCTTCGTTGTCTATGTTCGAAGCTCCGGCGGCGTCCGTCGCCGGGCCGCTCAACCCGGCGCCTTGCAGATACAACAGCAACGACGAAGCATTGGCTTGCGGTCCAAAACCCGGCCCGGCGCTGGCGGGCGTGGCGTATTTCAGGAATCCGACCACGCTGTCAAAGATGTAACGTCCCTGAAAGAATCCGCGAAAAACCTGGACGTTGTTGCTGTGCGTCCAATCGCCGCCCATTTTGACGTTGTGATTGCCGGCAATGATTGAAAAGCTGTCTTTCAACTGCCAGCGTTGGAACAGCTCGTCAATGTTCGGCCCCAGGAAAAATGGATTGCCGAAGCGAAAGCTGGTGACAAAGCCCATGGCCGTGTCGGCGGGAATGTTGGATTGAGTCGCCGAGCGCGGGCGATCTTCGCGCAGATAGGTCGCGTGAAATTCGTTGACCTTTTTGGCTGACAGGGTCGTGAACAGATTCAGGTTGAACGCATGGATTTTGCCAGGCCCTTCCGTGCCGTTGGCCGAATTGCCGTAGGTCGGAACGTCGAAGGTTTCGTTTTCCTTCTTCGACCGGTTGAAGTTGTACGACATGGAAAGTTCATTGGCCTGATTCAGGTTGAAATTCAGCTTGCCCAGAAACGCCGATGTGTTGATGGGCTTTTTGATCGGCTGGCCTTCGTCCTGATTGCGTGTGGTTTTGAAAAAGTTGATCAGCGCCAGTCGCTGGCAATCAGAACTGCCGGCGATCAACGCTTCGTTGGCCTGAATCGTAGGCGTTTGCACTGAACACGGCGCGCCTATGGGCTGGCTCAAATTCGGACGAGTCAGATTGCCGGTGATTTGCTCGAATGCGCCGAAGAAAAACGCCTTTTCTTTGACGATCGGGCCGCCGATGTTGCCGCCGAATTGTTCGCGGTGAAAATCCTTGAGCGGTTGTCCGTTGGCCGTGTTGGAACTCAGCGCTTCCAGTCGCTGGAAATGGAACACGTCGCCGCGCAATTGATTGCCGCCGGATTTGGTGATGGCGTTGACGAAACCTCCGGCTGCGCGTCCGAATTCGGCAGTGGCTCCGGCGGCGACGACCTGAAATTCCTTGATGGCGCCGATGGGAATATCAATCGCTGCGCGCTGGCCGCCAGCCTGTTCGGCGAAAAATCCGTTGTTGTAATCGCCGCCGTCCAGACTGATATTGTTGAAAATTCCGCGTTGGCCGTTGAAGTTGATTTCGTCGCCGTCCGGGCCTTGGGTGATGCTGACGCCCGGAGTCAGGGTCAGCAAATCTTCGAATTTGCGTCCGAGGATAGGCGTTTTGCTGATCGCTTTTTCGTTCAACGTCGTGCTGGATTCGGTTTTGACTGTGTCAATCGTCGGCGTGGCGGTGATGGTGATGCGCTCTTCGACAGAGGACACTTTCAAACTCAACGACAGGTTGATCGTCTGACCGACGGTCAGGGCGATGTTTTGTTGTTCCAGCGTGGCATAGCCGGATTTGGCTACGGTCAGCGTGTATCTGCCGGGTTGCAGTTGCAGAAACACGAACCGGCCGTTTTCATCGGTGGTCAGGTTTTTGGTCGAATTGTTATCGAGGTTGTTGGCGGTGACGGTCGCTCCGGCGATGACCGCTCCGGCCTGGTCGCTGACAGTGCCTTGAATCGCGCCGGACGTGCTCTGGGACTGAGCCATCGCCGTTGCAATCAAGGCAAACGAGAACAGCGCAAGCATCGCTGACAGCTTCAATATCTGTTTCATAATGATTTTCTCCTGAAGGGAAATGTTGTTGGTTGTCTATGTTCCGCGGAGTTATGCGCGCTGCTGTGGCGCGCAACTCGGGTTGAGTCCTGAGTACAGCAAAGCGTTATGAAGTTCAGATGCTTAGTTGGCGAGGGGGATTCTAAAGAGCGTTGGCTGACGTAGCAAGCAAGGCCGTTCAGAATTCATGCTTCAGCGTGTTTAACACGCTGAAGCATGAATTCTGAAAATTATTTGCTGATGGATTTCAGCATCTTCTGAAAATCGGCTTGAGCCGCGGACATGGTTTGGGCCGGGCCGGTCATTTTGAAAAAGACTTCGCCGCCCGGAGCTTCGACGATTGCGCCGAGCAACCGATAGCCGGGTTTTTTGGTCGAAGGTTGTCCCATCGCCATCCCGCCACCGGCAAAAACTCCTGTCAGATCAACCATCGTCACGGTCATTCCGTTGATGGTTTCCTTGCTTTGTTTGGCTTTGCTCGCCGAGGAACTGCCGTCGGCTTGTTCAAACTGGCCGATCCAGCGATCAATGTTGGCTTGCACGCCGCCGCCGATGCCGCCATCGAAGACCGCACATTCCGCGCCTTCGGTGTCGCCTTTGGCAGGCGGAGCGATATAAGTCGCCGCGCGCATTCCACTGGCGCCTTTGTTTTCCCAAGTGGAAGGCGGTGTCCATTTCAACCCGCTTCCGCTGCCGGATTGCATCGGCACAGTCGCTCCGGTTGAAGTCGGAGCCGAGCCGGAACCGTGCCCCACCGCAATTCCCGAAGACGATTGTCCGGCGGTGGATTGCGAAGAACCGGAGGTTGATGATGCCGGTTCATTGGATGCGATTGGTTTTGGCGCATCGGCGCACGCCACAAACAGCGCCGCCGATAAGATCGTGATCAAACGCCAGTTGGCGCAGGTACAATTGAGTTTCATAGTACTCCTTCTCTGATGATGATTATGATGATGATGGCAGGTCAGGCTTCTTTCGGAGCCGACCTGTCTTTGAACAATAACAAAAAGATGAGCAAGATCGCGCCAGCGAAAATCGCCGGTTTCGCCCACAGCGGTTTCCATTCGATGGCTTTCAGTTCCGAGCGGCGCAACTCGTTTTTCTGTGCTTCAAGGAGTTGAGCCTGACTTTCCATGACGGCTTTTTCAGTGGGATCGCTCGTTGATGAAATTCGGGTTTTCAGGTTTTCAAGCTCGGATGTTTTGGCGACCATTTGTTGGGCGGCTTCAGTGGATTTGGCGGTGGTGTGTTGCGTCAGAACATATCCGGCAGCCATCGCGCCAAAGTACATTCCCAAGCCAAGCGTGAACAGCACCAGCAAGCCCTGCGCCTGTGCGCGGATGTGTTTCGGTGCGACCTGATCGGTATAAATCTGGCCAGTGACGAAAAAGAAATCGTAACAAATGCCGTGCAGCAAAATGCCGACGATTATCATCCAGCGAACTTCATCCGGTGCGCCGAACGAAAACAACCCATACCGAATGACCCATGCCAGCATGCCGACCGCCAGCATCCACTTTACTCCCAGTTTGCGGAAAAACAGCGGCATGACCAGCATAAAGAAGATTTCCGACATCTGGCCGTACGACATTGTTTGGCCAATTGGCAATCCGGTCATTTCCACTACGCGGCTGGTGATCTGGTAATAAAACGACAGCGGGATGCAGATCAAAAACGAAGACAGCATGAAAATCAGGTACGACGGTTTTGCCAGCAAGGCCAGCGCGTCCAAGCCCAGAACTTGACCCAGACTGATGTTGGCGTCTTTCACCGGAGGCGTATGCGGCAGCGTCAGGCTGTACAGCCCGAGCAAAATGCCTGAGGCGGCAGTCAGGTAAAACATATTGATGCCGGTTTCCCAGCCTAACCAGCTCAACGCCAGACCGGCGACGATCCAGCCGATGGTTCCCAGCACGCGAATCAGCGGAAAGTCCTTTTCGGTGTCGGCAATGTTTTTCATCGCCAGCGTATTGCTCATCGCCAGCGTCGGGTAGTAGGTCAACTGGCTGAGAAAGATCATGAAGTTGATGGCATTGGGCGAACTGCCGCCTTTCATCATTCCGGCAGCGACGAACATCAGCACACCTCCGAGCAAATGCATGGCGGCCATCACATGCTGCGCAGCGAAAAAACGGTCGGCGATCATTCCCACAATGAACGGGGCGATGATGGCCGCAATCGGGCCGACCGCGTATGTCCAGCCAATGTCCCCGGCTGTGAAGCCAATCGTTCCCAGGTAATTCGGTGCGGTGACATACCACGCGCCCCAGACAAAAAACTGCAAGAACATCATCGCCGACAATTGCAGGCGGATTTTCGCATTCATAAGGTTGTGTCTCTCGCTTTGTGTTGGAGTTGGAAATCGTTGATGAACGTCTGTAAAGACGCGGCGGATTCTACAGGACGAACCCGGTCTGGGAAAGTTCCGCCCCAAAGAAAATCCTCTTTCCTGGTTGCCATCCAGAACCGGATTGAGTAAAAGCTGATTGCATTCATCTTCAACCCTTTGAACCCCAACTCATTGAAAGTTATGTCAGACCAAAACTTATTTATTGGAATTGATCTGGGCGGGACAAACATCAAGGCCGCTTTGGTCAACACGGACACAGGCGAAATTTCCGCGACGCGGTCGAAACCGACGCATGCCCGCGAAGGGCACGACGCAGTTATTGCGCAAATGGCCGTGCTGGTCGAAGAAATCATTCTGGCCAGCGGCAAAGCCAAAACCGATTTTGGCGGCGTCGGCATTGGCATTCCCGGCGCGCTCGATCTGGAAAAAGGCGCGACGATTTTTTTGCCGAACTTGCCTGGCAACTGGCGGCACGTGCCAGTGCGTGACCAGTTGTCGAAACTGACCGGCTTGCACGTGGCTATCTTGAACGACGCGCGTTCGATGACTCTGGGCGAATGGAAATTTGGCGCAGGGCGCGGATTCGACACGGCGTGTTACACGCTGGGCACAGGCATTGGCGGCGGATTGGTGCTGGGCGGCAAACTTTATCTGGGCATCAACGGATCGGCGGGCGAATTAGGCCACGTCAGCGTAGACCTCAACGGCCCGAAATGCGGTTGCGGCAGTCGCGGTTGCATCGAAGCGTATGCTTCCGGCCCGGCCATCGCCGCCATGGGCATGAAAGCCGTCGTGCAGGGGCGCAACACCACCATCGCCGAAATGTGTGATGGCGATTTGAACAAGATCACACCTGAACTCGTCTGCGACGCCGCCCGACAAGGCGACGAAGCCGCACGCGAAATTTACGAATTCGCCGGAACGATCATCGGCGCAGGCATCGCCAACGTGATTACCGCCGTCACGCCGCGCCGCATCGTCATCGGCGGAGGCGTCGCCGCTGCCGGAGAATTGATTCTCGACCCGATTCGGCGTTCGATGCGCTCGCGTGTCTTTCTGGTGGATTCATTGCAAGTCGAAGTCGTGCCGGCTCAGCTTGGCAACAACGCCGGGTTGATCGGCGCGGCAGTCTGGGCCAGACAACAATTGTAAATCTGCCGGGTTCAACTACGAATATCACGAATGTTCACGAATTAGATCGGTTTTCACTTGTGTGTATGGAAGGTTGTCGAACAAGATAAGCAAA
>CAYYDG010000036.1:0-75779 GCA_964470555.1 uncultured Heliomicrobium sp. | reverse complement strand
ATCCACTCAGATGGCATTTTGAAAAACCCGCTCAAAAGTGAGCGAAACGTAAGATATAAAGCAAAAAGCCTGTCCATTATTAAATGGACAGGCTTTTTGCTTAAGCATGACGACAGCTTAGAACTGATAGCGAAGCGCGAACTGCATTTCGCGGTTACCACTTTTGTTATTTACTTTGCCAAAATTTGCGCCGTTGCGTGGATTCAGGTTGTCACTGTTGAAGCCCCAATTTGGATGATTCAACCAATTATAAGCTTCGGCACGGAACTGAATGCGATGACCTTCGGTAATAAAAAAGTCTTTCGACAAGGTTAGGTTGTGGTTCTGGAATCCGGGTTGATACAGGATTCCACGCGAACGCTGGGTCGAGAAAGTTCCCGCATTCGGTTCGGTGAAGATGCACGAAGACGGATCTTTCGTTCCGCCGTTGTTGGTGCTGTTCGATGGATTACAGGTTCTGCCAGACTGGCTGACATTGAACCAGTAGTTCTGATCAGACGTGCTTTGCGAAAACTGCTTATTGCCACTGGTGATCGGGCCATTGACGATCCACAACTGCGAACCGCTGCCAGTGCCGACACCCGCAAAATCGTCGTTTGTGGCGATGGTAGCCGGGTTGCCGGTCTGGAATTGCGAAATGGCGCTGAGAGTCCAGCCGCCGAACAGTTTGCCAGTCAGCTTGGATTTGTCGCTGAAAAACGGCAGTTGATACACGGCGTTCAACACCAGCACGTGGCGACGGTCGAATGTGGACGGCCCCCACAGATTGCTGACATCGAATGCGTTCGGAACGACGTCGCGTTGAGCCGACCCGTCATCCCAGGACTTCGACATGGTGTAAGCCACGCCGAACAACAAGCCTTTTTCGAAGCGACGATTCGCGCTGACCTGCAGTCCGTGATACATCGAATTGGCGTCGTTGTTGGTCGAACGAATGATGCCGAATCCTTTGTACGGACGCAGGACGTCCACGTTGACGCCCGGATTGGCTTGAACCGTGCCCGGGCGCAGTTGGTTCAGATTGCGTTCACGCTGGGCGTGCAAACCGCGACGACCGACGTAACCCACTTCGACCAAAGTGTTGGATGTGATTTGACGCTCGAACGTGGCGTTCCATGTCCAGGCTTCCGGATTTTTGAAAATCGGGTCTTGCGTGGTAATCGCCAACGGGAAAGCGTTTCCGCCCGTTCCGCCCGGACGATCCACTGAACCGCGCGTGATCGAAACCGTCGGTTGCAGCGGCGGGTTGCCGCCCAGGAAGACCGAATCGCTGACGCCCAAACGGGTCAGGAAGCGGCCAACACCGGCGCGGAACACGTTTTTATCGTTGAATCCATAGGCAAAACCGAAACGCGGTTGGAAAGTATTCCAGACGTGAATATCGGAATACGATTTCGATTTGCCACGGAACATGAAGTTGTATTCGCCCGAAGCAGCAATCGGGATACGACCGGCAGCGGATTTGCTCCAGCCGTCGCCCGGAATAACCAGTCCGTTGTAACGAGCGCGCAAATCACCAGCAGTGATAAAGCCGTTGGCCGGGTTTTGCGTCACTGCAATCTTCGGATCGTAGCTGTCCGGATCAAACACGACCATGTTGCGCCACAAGCTGTAATACGGCTGGATGATCGAATGACGAACGCCGTATTCCAGACGCAGTTTCGGAGTCGCTTTCCACGAATCCTGCAAGAACCATTCGAACATGTGGCCGCGATACGGCGTGAACGAACGTTCGCCGATTTCGGCATAGGTTTCGAACAAACCAAGCGCGACGTTGCCGATGGCGACGCCGGTGGCATTCGGAGTCGTGTTCGAGAACACGAAACGACCGTTCTGGTTGTTCGTTCCGCCCGGCGTGCCGGCGACGTTGATCTGGTCAAAGTCGTTTTGTCCGGCGCGTTCGAAATAACCGCCGAATTTGATGGTGTGGTTGCCGCGGATGTTCGTCCAGTTGTTGCTGACCTGATAAATCGGGCCGGTCGAACTGGCCGGATACGGACCGCCGTCAATGCTGACGAACTGGTCAACACCGTCAATGGTCGGAACTTTGTCGAAGATTTCTTTCTGCGGGAAGATGTACGGATAGTTGATGCCGTACTGGCTGCGCTGGAATTTGTTGCCGCGCGTGTCAACGAAGATGAACACCTGGTCACGGCTGCCCGCGATCAGGGTTTCGCTGATCCAGTTCGGCGACACCGTCCACGTCCAGTTGATAGAGCTTGATTGGTTGGGACGATCAATGATCTGCGGAGCGCGGTCGGTTCCGGCGCGGAATGCGCTGGTGTCAATGAAATGGAACAGGGACAGGCGATATTTGATCGCGTGTCTTTCGTTCGGATAGAAATCCACCGAAAGCGTGTCTTTGCGCTGGTCGGTTTCCGCCGGACGAGCCTGGAAGAAATTCTGGCCTGTGGCAGTAAAAAATCCTGGAATCGGTTCCGGTTGCGCTTTCAGAAAACCCAGCCCGTTCGGACTCAGCCGATTGGCAGGAATCTTGTTCAGAACGCCGCCGTCACGGAAACAGGCGGTTTGATCGTTCGCGTTGCAGTTGCCTGCGATCAGCGGGTCTTTGATGTAACGCACCACGCGAAGCGGGTTGTTCGGGTCGGCCAGTTCGCTGAAATCGCCAGTTCTCATTTTCTGCGTCGCCACGCGAATCGTGGTGTTGTCCGTGCGGCGAGCGCGAACCCATTCCTGTCCCCACAACCAGAAAAGCTTGTTGCGTTCCTTGTTAATTTCGGTGCCGGGAATCAGCACCGGGCCGCTCAAGCTGTACCCGAACTGGTTGAAACGGAAGGGAGCCGGACGACAGTGATTCGCTTTTTCGAATCGCGGATCATCGCAAGGCTGATTGGCCGGAGTGTTACGGTTGCGATCCCAGGTGTTGGCATTGAACGCCGAATTGCGCAGATACTCGTAAAACACGCCGTGAAAATCTCTGGTGCCGCTCTTGGTAACGATGCGAATCTGGCCGCCTGCTGCGCGTCCGTATTCGGCGTTGTAATTCGCCGCCAGAATTTGCACTTCCTGCGTCGCTTCCACGTCGGCGGTTCCGATGGACGTGCCATTGGAGCGGGTACGGATGCCAACCGCGCCGTCATACGTCAGCAGGTAATCTTGTGTGCGCGCGCCATTGATGTTCAAACCGCCAGAGGTCAAACCGAAGCTGTTGCCGCCAAGCGATCCGCCCTGCACGCCGGGTCTGATCTGCGCCAGAAACAGCGGGTTGCGTCCATTGAGCTGCAGGTATTCGACCTGTTTGGTTTCCACCAGACGACCGACCGTCGCGGTTTCGGATTGCACCTGCGCGACCGATGCCGTCACCGTCACGGTTTCCGTCACCTGACCGGGCTGCAAAGTTGCGTCCACGGTTGAGGGAAGGTTCGGAGCCAGAGCGCGTCCGGTTTCCTTGTACGCCTTGAAACCGTTGGCTTCGATGGTGATGGAATAAATGCCCGGCGGCAGACTGGTAATCACGAAATAACCTTCGCCGTTGGCAGTGGTGTTGCGCTCGAAGGCGCGGGTTTCGTTTTTGATGGTGACCTTGGCTCCGGCGACTGCTGCGCCTGCCTGGTCTTTGACATAGCCTGTGATTGAGGCGTTGTCGGATTGCGCAAAAGCGGTCAGCGAAAGCGCCAGCCACAATGTGGCCACCACACACGCAACCAAACCTTTGGCAAGCGGGGTTTTGTTGTTGTCTCTCATAAAATTCTTCCTTTTGTTGCTTAGAAGGGGGCGAAAGGCATACGAATACGCCAACCGCTGTTCATTTCACGATTGCCCGATGAACAAACAATCGCTTACCTGAAACACCACGCTGTCCAACCTGCGCCAGACAACGAAAGTTTTCTGTTAGTTTTGAGAACCGATTTTGGATAGAAGGTGTTTTTCGTCCCAGCAAGGAACTGTAGAGAAATGCCAACTGAGATGTCTTAACAGATAAATTCGGTGAAGACTGTCATGTTTGACTTGGTTGTTCTCGTCGGCTGGCAGGGATTATCCGAATGGTTTTACCACCTGTCAAGACTTGGGTGGTCAGTCCGGTCGGATGTAGTTTATGATTCACACTCATTTAAGGTTTACTCTTCACCTGTGTTGCAAACAATCACCAAAACCGGAGCAAAAGCCATGAGCGAGACAAAATCCCGGCGCGATTTCCTGAAAAAAGCAGGCGTTGGCGCAACCGCCATCACGGCGCTTTCATTCAACCGCATTCTGGGAGCCAACGACCGTGTCAATTTTGGTTTCGTCGGTTGCGGCGGACGCATGAACACACACATTGATTACGTCACCCGCCGCGCCAAAGAAAAAGGCGACGTTCAGGCCGTCGCCGTCAACGACATTTACTCAAAACGGAAACAACTGGCCCGCCAACGCGCCGGGGTTGATGAAAAAAGCGTTCATCACGATTTCCGCGAATTGTGTGCGCGCAAAGACGTGGATGTGATTGTCATCGCTTCGCCGGATCATTGGCATCACGCTCATGCAATGGCTGCGCTCAAAGCAGGCAAAGACGTGTATCTGGAAAAACCCTTCACTTACACAATTGACGAGGCGCGAGAAATTGCCGAATTCGTCAAAGCCAATAAGCGAGTTCTGCAAGTCGGCAGCCAGTACACTTCGTTCGATCATTTCCACAAAGCGCACAAGGCGATCAAGGATGGCCTGATAGGTCAGGTCGTTTGGGCGACCGCCGGTTACGGACGCAACGCCAACAAGGAAGGCGGCGAATGGAATTACGAAATTGATCCGGACGCCAGCGACAAGAACATTGACTGGAAAGCCTTTCTGGGCAACGCTCCGAAACGAGCGTTCAGCGGCGAACGTTATTTCCGCTGGCGCAAGTATTGGGATTATTCCGGCGGCATCGCTACGGATTTGTTTTATCACGCGCTGGCTCCTTACGTCATGATTACAGGGCAACAGTTCCCTGATCGAGTGACGGCTTCGGGCGGCATTTACGTCCAGAAAGACCGCGAAGTCCCCGACACTTTGCTGATGAACGTGGATTATTCGACCTTCACTGTGAACCTGTCGTGTTCGGTCGCCAGCGGAGCGTCGCCGCTCCTGGCCGTCAACGGAACCGAAGGCCGCATCATCGTCGCGCAAAAAGGCGAAGATTTCAGCCACAAAACCATCGAAATCGTTCCCGATCACGAATACCGCAAAGAGTTCAAAGCCAAAACCGGCGAGGACAAATTGCTGATTGAATGCCAGCCGAATTTACGCGGCATGCATTTGCACATGGACAATTTCATGGATTGCGTTCGCAGCCGCAAAGAGCCGAACTTGGGCGCGGAACTCGGTTACAAGGTGATGGCGGCGATTCGCATGGGCGTGGACGCTTACCGGCAACAAACGACGATCAAATGGGATGCTCGGCGCGAACGAGCCATGGCCAAAGCCTGAAACGCAAACGAAAGGAGTCAAAACTATGGTTGCAACTCAAACAGCATTGGACCAGATGCCATCTGTGACTGCCGCAAATTATGTTTTGCTGCACAAAGCGAGTTGGGAAACTTACGAAAGCTTACTGGCTGATTACCACGACCAAGCCGGGCCACGCCTTGCCTATGACAATGGAGTTCTGGAGATCAAGATGCCATCCATCAATCACGAAATTTCCAATCGCACTTTGGCGCAGTTGGTTGAAATTCTGGTCGAAGAATCAGACCTGGATTTGCTTCGTATGGGATCAACTACCTTTTTGCGTAAGGATTTGTTGAAAGGCGTCGAGCCGGATTCCTGCTTTTACATTCAGCATGCTGAGAAAGTCAGGGGCAAAGACAAAATTGATTTGCTTAACGATCCTCCGCCTGATCTGGTAATCGAAGTAGATGTGACCAGTGGCTCATTGAATAAGTTCCCAATCTTCGCCGCTTTGCAGATTCCTGAAATCTGGCGATGCAAAGGAGAACATGTAACCATCTACAAGCTTGAAGGCGAAGATTATTGGGAGGCTGAACGAAGCCTGGCGTTGCCGATTCTGACCGATGAAATGGCCACACGGTTTTTGGCCGAAAGCGGCGAAATGAAAAGTTCCGTCTGGGCGCGTCACGTTCGCCAATGGGTGCGCGAACAACTGGATGCTCAACAACAGCCGCAAAGCTAACGATGGAGAAATGAATGGCTGAATCAATTGAACGTCGCGTAGAGCAAACGTTCCCTTGTTATTACGATCTTTACGTTCCTGAAAGCGATTCGCCGAAACCGTTGCTGATTGCGATGCACGGGTACGGCGGCGACAAACGCTCGATGATGAAATTGGCGCGGCGCATCAACGACCGGGATTTCGTCATCGCCGCTCTGCAAGGCCCGCATCAGCATCTGGTCATGCCTACCAAAGAATCGCCGAAGCTCGGGTATGGTTTCGGCTGGCTGAGCAATTTCAAGCCGGAAGAATCCGTCGCGCTCCATCATCGGCTGGTCAATCAGATCATTGACGAGCTTGCCGATCAGGCCGACACCAGCCGCGTTTTCCTGATGGGATTTTCTCAGGCGTGTGGGGTGAATTTTCGTTACGCCTTCACCCACGCCAACCGCGTGCAAGGCGTCGTGGCGATTTGCGGAGGCATTCCCGGCGATTGGAACGAAGCCGAAGGCAAATACGCTGAAGGCAAACTGGATGTGCTGTTCATCGCCGCCGAACGCGACGAATTTTACACGCCGGATCAAATGCGCGAACGCGCCGAAGCGTTGAAAAGCCGCGCGCGTTCGGTGGAATTTCGTGTCTTCGATGCCAAACACGAAGTTCCGCGCGATTCTTATTCGGTAATCAACGAATGGTTATTGGAACAATTGAAAGGGAGTGTTTGACCATGATTGCCTTTAATTTCCAATATACCTTCAAAGAATACGTCGAAGGAATTACTGGGGCGAGCAAGGCATTTCGGTTTTTATCCCTTGCAGGTAGAGTGTCGCTTCCGATTTTGCTTGCCTGGGGATTGTGGCTGTATTTTTCTCGGAATTGGGATTGTTTTCTTGAAGCAATGATTTGGTATTTTCCTGTTATTGCGGCTGCTGGTGTTTGGTCTTTTTTTCCATGGCTTCTGGCTCGATTGGGATGGAAGATAAATCCGAATATCCAGGGAGTTATTCGCTGTGAAGCGGATGAAGACGAGTTTCGGATTTGGAATAACAATTCAACGACAATTCATAAATGGACTGCCTTTATCAGGTTCAATGAAACCGCAAACTTGTTTCTTCTCTTTTTGTCAAAACAGCTTTGTGTCCTAATCCCAAAGCGTGCTTTTGTTGATATAACTCAGGAAGCACAATTTCGTGAACTCCTCCAACAAAAAATCATCAAACAATAACTGACCAGTGACAATGACAACCCTTGATGCTCAGATCGAAAAACTCTTTGCAGCTCCTGCTTCGGATTTGACCGGAGATTTGCGCCAGCAGGCGCTGGACGCTTTTACCGCATTCAAAGCTGCGCTTAACACCGGCGAAATTCGTGCCGCCAGCCGCTCTGCCGATGGAAACTGGCAAGTCCATCAATGGGTCAAGCGCGGTATCCTGCTTGGCTTTCGCTTGGGCGCGATGGTGGATTATTCGATTGACGAAAACTTTCGGTACTTCGACAAGGAAACTTATCCGACAAAACGCTTGACGCTCAGCGATGGAGTCCGCGTCGTTCCCGGCGGAACGACCGTCCGCGAAGGCGCATTTCTGGCTTCGGGCGTAACGATCATGCCTCCCGCTTACATCAACGTCGGAGCTTACGTGGACGAAGGCACGATGGTGGATTCGCATGCGCTGGTCGGCAGTTGCGCTCAAGTCGGCAAGCGATGTCACATCAGCGCGGCGGCTCAGATTGGCGGAGTGCTGGAACCTGTAGGCGCGTTGCCGGTCATCATCGAAGATGAAGTTCTGGTTGGCGGCAACTGCGGCGTTTACGAAGGAACCATCGTCCGCGAAAAAGCGATTTTGGGTTCGGGCGTGATTCTGAATGGTTCGACGCCGATCTTCGACGCGGTCAAAGGCGAAATTTATCGCCGCGAAGGCGACCGCCCGCTGGAAGTTCCCGTCGGAGCCGTCGTCGTTCCTGGCGCGCGCGCGATTACGGTTGGCGCAGCCAAAGATTGGGGTTTATCGGTTTACGCTCCGATCATCATCAAATACCGCGACGACAAGACTGAAGCTTCTGTGAAGCTGGAAGATTTTCTGCGCTAAATTTGGAGTGCGGCGGCTCGACGCCGCTTTTATTTCAATGCCGAGCGAATTCGATTTCATCAAACAGATTCAACAGAAAGCCGCCGCGCAATCGGCGGCTGATCTAGTTTTAGGAATCGGAGACGACGCGGCGATTTGGCGAGAACAATCTGGCCGCGAATCGCTGGTCACAGTTGACCTGCTGGTCGAAGACGTGGATTTCAAACTGGAATACGCTCCGCCGCGCTGGCTGGGTCACAAGGCATTGGCCGTCAGTTTGAGCGACATTGCGGCAATGGGCGCAGCGCCGAAGTTTTCATTGTTGACACTGGCCATTCCGCGCCCGATTGCGGATTGCGGATTGCGGATTGCGGATTGGGAGCAGTTTTTTGAAGGCTACTTTGAACTGGCGGCGAAATATGGCGTGGCATTGATTGGGGGAGACATTTCCTCAACGCCTGATCGGTTGACGATTGATTCAGTTGTCATTGGCCATTGCCAAGCGGGACGAGCCATTCGGCGCGACGGCGCAAAAATTGGCGACGCAATTTACGTCACTGGTTCGATAGGAGCTTCGGCTGTCGGATTGAAACTGTTGCTTGGCGGTGAGCGAGTTGATGAACGTTTTTTTCACCGCAGAGACGCGGACAACGCAAAGGGAGCGCAGAGAAAAGAGAAAGCCTCTGCGTTGCCTCTGCGTTCTTTGCGCCTCTGCGGTGAAGAGGAACATCAAGAGATGTTTTCTACTGAACAGATCAAGCAATCTGCGATTTGTGCCCATTTACGACCCAAACCGCGAGTTGAATTTGGGCGGCGACTGGGCGAATCCGGCTTAGTGAATTCAATGATTGATGTCAGCGATGGATTGGCACAAGACCTTGCTCATATTTGCGAAGCAAGCGGCGTTGGCGCGTTGATTGATTTTGACGCCGTGCCGATTGCTGAAGAGGTGAGGTTGGTGACAGCCACTGCCGACGAAGCGTTTGAATTTGCCGTCAACGGCGGCGAAGACTTTGAATTGCTGTTTACCGCCGACCGCAGCCGCGAAGCCGAGTTGACGGCTTTGGCTGAAGAGTGCCACCTGCGGCTGACTCGGATTGGCGAAGTGACAGAAAGCTTCCATTCGGTCGCAGTACAAATTCGGCGCGGCAATGAAGTGAATCCGCTATCCATTCACGGCTACGATCATTTCGCGGTTTGACCGCTTGCGCCGCCTTAGCCTACTCTCTCGCTTCATCAAAATTTGACGGAGAAACTCAATCACACAATGCAACACGGGGATTACCTGCAAAAAATTCTGCTGCGCCGAATGGGCGAAGCGATCCGCGATTTCAACATGATCGTCAACGGCGACAAGATCATGGTTTGCTTGAGCGGCGGCAAAGACAGTTATTCGCTGCTCAACCTGCTGCTGGAATTGCAGCGCAAAGCGCCGGTCGAATTTGAACTGCTGGCGGTCAACCTGGATCAAAAACAGCCCAACTTTCCCGCGCACGTGTTGCCGGAATACCTGTCCGGGCTGGGCGTGCCGTATCGCATTGTCGAACGCGATACGTATTCAGTGGTCAAACGGCTGGTTCCCGAAGGCAAAACCTATTGCTCGGTTTGTTCGCGTTTGCGCCGAGGAATTTTGTACGACGTGGCCGTCGAAGAAGGCTGCACCAAAATCGCGCTCGGCCATCACGCAGACGACATCCTGCAAACCTTCCTGCTGAATCTGTTGTTCATCGGCACGATGAAAGCCATGCCGCCGATTCTGCGTTCGGACGATGGACGCAATACCGTCATTCGCCCGATGGCGTACATCTGGGAAAAGGATTTGACGGAGTTCGCCGCAACACAAAACTTCCCTATCATTCCGTGCGATTTGTGCGGTTCGCAGGAAAACCTGAAACGCAAACGCATGAAACGGCTGATTGACGAACTGGAGCAGGAAATTCCCAAAGTCCGCAAATCCATGCTGACGGCCTTGGGCAATGTGGTGAACACGCATTTGATGGATCCGAATTTGTTCGATTTCAAATCCCTGTCGGCTGGCGTGGGCAATATCTCAGACGAACTCGACGCCGCCGTCGGAGTTCACAACGAAAAAGGTGAAGAATTGGCAATGCCCGCACTGGTTTCCCTGACTCACTGACAAGGCAGTCTCTTCTTCTGGAAACAAACGCAAACCAACGCGAGGGCAGAATGACTTACTTCGTGCATAGCCAACCAGGCCGGTGACTATTGAGGTCAGCAGCGCCAAATGCCAGGAGGCAGACTTAAAGCCCGACGATCTCTGTCGCCAATTGCTGGTCTTTTTCGGCGATTCCGAATTTTTTGCCTTCCCGTTTGGCTTGAATTGCGACTTGCATCAAGACAATCGCCTTGCGTAACACATCGCTTTGCGTGCCGCCTATTTGCGCGGCCAAACGTTCCAGCAGTTCATTGGCTTCAGGAGAAATGTCTAGGCTCAGTCGAACCTTGCTCCTCTGAAAATGTCCGACAAGCTGCCAGCTTGTCGTGGTCTCGATTTGACGCTTGTTAGGGTCAACGACAAGCTGGCAGCTTGTCGGACAGTCGGGCGCAGCCGTTTTCATCGTTTCAGGGCGTTGTCGCAAACGACATGTCAGACTCCTTTCGGTTTGAGTTGATGTCATAAAGAACCTCCCCTTGGGGATCGTTGCGCGGACAGTAAGTAGATATTGCGTAAAATGCAATCAGATATTCCGCCGATCTTCCTTGTAGATTCAACAAGCAATTTCAGGAGATTGAGATATGAAAGAAATCAATATCGGAGCCGTCGTTCTGAGCGGCAATCAGGACATTGGGCGCGTCGAACAGGTGGTGCTGGATTGCGAAACGTTCGAGGCGTCGCATCTGGTGGTCAGGTGTGGCGGCGCGCTGCAATCGCAACATCGGTTGATGCCGATTGGCTGGGTGACAGGTTCCGAACACAATCGAGTTCACATCGAACAGACGGAAGACGAATTGACGGCACTGCCGAATTTCGAAGTGCAGCATTATGTTCGGCTGAACCAACTCGACCAGGAACATCTGGAACATCCGCGTTCGAAGATCAAACCGGCGGATTGGATCAATTATCTTGTGCCGCTGGTGGCGCACGCGCTGGGCGATCCCTACGATCCGCCCGGAGTTCGCGTCACCGAACCGTTGTTGTCGGCATCGGAAAGCGCCATTCACCGCGGGCTGCTGGTCGAATCCAGCGACGGGTACAAGGTCGGCGAAGTGCAGGAAGTGTTGTTCAGCGAACCGGATTGGCGATTGAGCGGCGTGGTCATCGCGCGCGGCTTCATACTCACGCATCCGATGAAAGTCGCCGCCGACTGGATCACCAGCATCACTCCCGAAAAAGTTCTGCTCAATCGCACCAAGGCGCAGGTCGAAGAATGGGAAAAGCAGCAGAAGTAAGGCCTCCGTACCTGATTTTCCAACCTGACATTGTGACCGATCAAAACCGGCGGTTTATTTTTGGGAATCACTTGCTGCGCGGTAGCCTTTGCGAGCGCGAACGACCGCTTCGGGTTTGCCGACAACCACTCGAATTTTGCGGTACGCGCCATCGCGTTTTTCATTCGCCGGGTAATAGCTGAGCGCATATTGATGCCGAAGTTCATCGGCAATTTGTGAAAAGGCCTGATTCACATCGGTGATGGTTTCAGCCTTGTACAAACGAGCGCCGCTACGGTCAGCAGCTTCGTGCAGGTATTTGTCGCCGTACAGGTATTCTTTTTCGCCCGCGCCCTGAATGGGAATCGTTTTGTCCGTGATAACTCTTCCCTGCGGCGTGGTAGTAATGATTCTCGGCCCGCGTGGCAAATCAGCCTTCGTGTCGTATTGAATGACGTAAACCAGCACGTTCGATTCTTCCACCAGTTCCAAAGAGCTTAATGCGTTGGCAATGCGGCTGGCGGTATCCACGCCGTCGGTGAACAACACAACGGCTTTTCGGCCTTCGACTTTGTTCAACCGTTCGGTCAGCACCAGATCAACCGCGTCATACAGCCGCGTCGCGCCGCCCGTGCGAGTTTGCAAAATCGCCTGTCGCATTTGTTTGCGATTTCCCGTCAATTCGGAATCTACATAAATCTTGCTGTCGAACGACACCACCATCAGCTTGTCCTGTTCACGAAGCTGGTCGGAAAACGCCAGCGCCGCGCGTTGAATGTCTTCCAGTTTGAAGCGCGTGCTGCCTGACGTATCCATCATCAACGCCACGTTGAACGGCGCTTCCATCGGGTTGAAGCGATCAATTTCCTGTTTGATGCCGTCTTCGTAAATTTCAAAATCCTCGCGCTTCAGGTTGGGCAGATATTTTCCGTCGCGGTCTAAAACCAGCACGGGCACGTTGACCAACAGCGTGTCCAGTTTCATGGTGAATTCTTCGTCTGGCTTTTTCGGTTTTTGTGTCGCCGCTGTCGGGTCTTCGTCAGGCATCTTCAATTTGGGTTTTGGCTTTTCGGCAACGGGCGGCGGGTCTTGTTTGGGTGGAGGCGTGTGGCTGTTTATCCGAGTAAACAACCCGGCGACAAGCACAAACGCCGTAAACAGGAACAGCTTGCGAATGTTCATAATTTCCTCCGCAGACGAAAACTATTTCTTCAACGCTTGTTTGTGGAATTGCTGAACCAGCTTTTTGCTGGGAGGTTCTTGATAACTGAACTGTGGATTGTTGCGAACTTCTCCCCACGCAACTTCACGCCATTTGGCTTTTTCAAACAGGCTCGCAATGTCGCTTTGCCACTTGCGATATTCCGCAGCGGGAATCGCCGCCAGGTTTAATCTGGCCAAAGTGTTCAGTTCCATGTTGGTGTCGCCTTGCCCGGATGCGCCAAAAAGAACTACGCCACTGCCTCTTCCGTTCGTTTGAATAAAAGAAAAAGTGTATTCGCCGTGTGCGAAAAAGATGAAATCAGCGGTTTCCGGCGAATCCGCCAATCTGAATTTCTTCTGTTTGAGGAATTCTTCTTCAACCAGTTTTTTCAATTGTGGTTCGGTTGGCGGCATTGCCCGGCGAAGCGGCGTTTCGCGTTCCAAAGTGGTGCGCTCTGATGGCGTTCGCTCCAAGGTTGCACGTTCGGAATCGTTCCGCGAAGAAGCCGGACCGTGGATAAACCCCGGAGGCCGCGTGTTGTTGCGGTGCAATTGCATCCAGATGCTTGGGTCTTGGGGGAGAGGCGTTTTGACGGCGATGACATACACGGACTGATTTGCCGCAAAGTTGAATTCCTGAGCCGCTGGTTGCTGCGCCGCAGCGGTCAGCGCCGACAGGCAAACAACGAATAGAAAGGTGGTTCTTCGCATTTTGGGATTGCCTCCTGCATTGGGGAGTTAATTCGATTTTTCCTGGTCGCGCCGTTTCAACACCGGGCGCTTGCCTCTTTTGAGTTCCGCATCTTGTTGTTTGTTTTTGGAGCCGGCGCGGTACCCGTCGCGCGCGCGCACGATCAAATTTTGATATTGGCTGGTCGGACTGATACGGACTTTGACGCGGCGATACGAACCGTCCTGCGCGTGATTGGTCGGGTAATAACTGATGGCGTATTGCTTGCGAAGCTCTTCGGCGATTTGGGCGAATGCGCGGCTCAGCAGCGTCAGCGAATACGCTTCATAAAATCGCCCGCCGCTGCGATTGGCGACATCTTCCATGAATTGTTTGCCGCGGAAGGTTTCGGCGGAGGGAAGTCTGCCGCCTCTGCGATTTTGTCCCGGCAACTGGTACGTGATGAATGGCCAGCGAGGGCGGCCAATCGGCGGAGTTCTGCCGGGAGCGCCAATCGGCGGAGTTCCGCCGGGGCCGCTTCTTGGGCCGCCCGCGTTGTCATACCCGGTGTCGTAATACACCGAATAGACCAGCGAATCGGATTCTTCGACCAGTTGCAGTGCGCGGCGCGCGGTGTAACGGCTGGACATATCAACGCCGTCGCTGAACAACACAATGGCCTTGCGTCCCTGTATCTTGCTTAATTCGTCGTTGATGATCAGATCGAGCGCGTCGTAAAGCCGCGTGCTGCCGCCTTGATTGATGCGGTAAATCGCGTTGCGAATGACGTCGCGCGAATTGGTGAAATCGCACCAGACTTCGATCTGGCTGTCGAACGAAGCGACCATCACCTTGTCGTCGCGCCGCAATTGCTGGACGAATTCAAACGCCGCGGCCTGAATGTCTTCGTGGCGAAAAGCCGTGCTGGTCGAAGTGTCGAGCAACAACACGACGTGAAACGGTTCTTCGACCGGACGCAGATGTTCGATTTCCTGTTTGATGTCGTCTTCGTACAACTCGAAATCTTTGCGCTTCAATCCGGGGACGAAATTGCCGCTGGGATCGAGCACCGTCGCCGGAATCGTGACCATCGTCGTGTTCAACGAAATGGTTCCGTCGTCATTGACCGTGACCGGCGTGTTGTCTTGCAGCGCTTTGTTCGATTTGTCCGGGTTGTCGTCCGAGTTCGGATCAATGGTTTTGTGTTTGGGATCGGCGGATTCTTTTTTGGGTTTGCGGCCTGATTGAGCGTAGGCCTGTGGAACGCTGGCGGCAAACAATCCCGCTACGAGCAGCAATACGGCGCACAGACGCGCGAATCTCTGACTTCTCATGACTACCTCCGGTTTGCTGCGTAAAGGGGTAAACGTAGCGGTTCGCCGAGTTTGAACGCTCGGCGTTATCGAACTTGCG
Organism: uncultured Heliomicrobium sp.; assembly: GCA_964470555.1. Classification (GTDB taxonomy): domain Bacteria; phylum Acidobacteriota; class Blastocatellia; order RBC074; family RBC074; genus RBC074. The sequence continues at coordinate 60,946 of CAYYDG010000036.1, read as the reverse complement.
ACGCGGGAGCTTTCGCTGCCTGCGCGTCGTCCAGCTTTTTGGTCGCTTTCAGCGGCATCCAGCCCGTCCACGATTGCGGAATGATCTGTCGCGCAGACAAATCGGCTCCCAAAATCAAGATGAACGACGAAATGAAAACCCACGTCACCAGCGCCATCAACGACGCCAGTTGTTTATAACTGCCCGCAAAATCGAACACAGGCAGCAACAACCAGAATGCAAACGTCGCCAGCAACCACAACACGGCAATCGCCACCGATGTGAAAACCACCTGGTTGAGTTTCACCTTGCCGTTCGGAATGAAGTAATAAATGACGAAAAACAACAGCGCCAGAAACGGCAGCGACATCACAGGACCTACAATTTTGAAAAACCATTCCCGCACAGGCGATTGACCGAAAATGCTGACCAGCACGAAATCATAAGCGCTGCCCAGGGCCACCGGACACAAAATGATCGCCGAACAAATCAGCACCATCAGCATGTAGACCAGATACTGTTTGACGAAAAAGCGCTCCTTGAATTTCCAGGCGCGATTCAACGCGGCTTCCAGCGGCTGAAACACCCCGGACGCCGAAAAAATCAACAAGCCGAACGACATCAGCGTCGCTTTGCCGCTGGGGCCGCGCGTCACCTGATCCAGACTGTTCAGCAACATGCCGGATTCCAGCGGCATCAACGACCGCATCAACCGAAACAGCGTTTCATACGCGCGTTGAGAACCGACAATGTTGATCAAAAAGCTGCCCATCAACACCACAAACGAAAAGAAAGACAGCATGACGTTGAACGCAATGGCCGAAGCATTGACGTAAGTTTCCGTCGAAGTCAGTTCGTAAATCGTCGGCCACATCTTCTTGAAAAACAGAACGCTGCCGCGCGCATAAAAGACTATGCCGCGTTTGGGTTTTTGCGGTTCGGGTTCGACGGTCAACGGAGTGGTCTCGCTCAATCGTTGAGCCGTTGTCGGAAATGCAGGTTCGATTTTTTTGGTTTCGTTCATCAGTAAAGTAGACAGAAGACAGTAGACAGCAGCCTACTTACAAAGTTTCAAGTTCTTCCTGGATTGCCTGAAGCGAGCGATCCAGCATTTGCCGATGAGCATCGGAACGCGCGGCGTTGATTTGTGCCAGCAATCGGCTGCGCGTCAACTCCAGGGCTTGGCGGCGTTGCCGATGCGCGGGAGCTTCGGTCGAAACAGGCGCGGCGGTTTCGCGTTTGGCGCGCTCGCGTTCTTCCAACTGATCTTCGACAGATTTGCTTTCCCAGCCTCTGGCCATAACATTTGCTCAATGAAGTAAACACGCCGCGTGACCGAGCACTTGATCGCCTTCGCGCAACGGCGACACCGTCGGTTGCCAGCCTTCGGCCAATCGAACAGCCAATAACTCTTCTGCTGTTGGCCGATGATCCCACACAGCGACCGCCGTGATCGTTCCGTGTCAGGTTGAACTGAAAATCAAAAACTGGTCTCGCCAAACGGACACTACTTCGTGCGTATATTCATCAAGCGGAATGGTGTCCAACAGCAACGCTGGAGGTTGTTGCCGCATTCCCCACGCGACAAATTGTTGAAGCGTGCCAAAATCCGGCAACGCGCCTTCAAGTTCAGACAACGTGTCAGGCAACAAATTTGCTCGATTGATGATTTGCACGGCTCACAGTGTAGAGCGGCGGCAAGGCGCAATCAACGCTCGCCAAACCGCAACCAGCCCGGCTAAACTGCCAAACGTGAATCCGACGATCAAACGCCGCTGGCACTTTCCAATCTCAAATTTCAAATTGATGATCGCGCTGACAATGGTCGCGGCGGTTGTTTTCGCCTGGCTGATTTGGCGCTGGATGCAACCGCCACCGCCGTTCAACCGCATTGCCACGCTCGGTTATGTCGAATCGCCAGCGCAACGGTATTACGAACCGTTCGGTCTGGCGGCGGATAACGACGGCAACATCTACTTCAGCGAAAGCATCACCGGTCGCATCTTTCAACTTGCGGCTGGCAGTTATGAAAACCAGTCACCGTTGCAAATCAGCGTCGTCGCCGAAAATCTGCAAACGCCATCAGCCATCGCCTTTGACTCGGACGGCAATCTGGTCGTCGCCAACACCGGGGCGCACACGATCATCCGCATTGACCTGAAGACCAAAACTGTCAGCGTCGTCGCCGGTCAGACTGGCGTCAGCGGCGACGCTGACGGTTCAGCAGCGGAAGCTCGCTTCAACGCGCCAATCGGAGTTGCAGTCGGCGAAGACCAAACGATTTTCGTTGCCGACACCTACAACGACCGCATTCGAGCAATCGCCCCAAACGGGCAAGTTCGCACAATCGCCGGAAGCCGTGAACCCGGATTCGCCGACGGCATTGGCTCTGAAGCCAGATTCGACACGCCGTGCGCAATCGTCGTCGCCGATAACTCGTTGCTAATTGCAGACACCGGCAATCATCGGATTCGCCGCATCGAACCAAATGGTCGGGTGACGACATTGGTTGGAAACGGCGATGCTGACAAAAGCGACGGCTCGTTGTTGAGCGCGTCGTTCAACGAACCTGTCGCCGTTGCCGTGCGCGACAAAGATTCATTTTTCGTTGCGGACGCGGGCGGTTCGATTCGGCTGGTTTCGTTGAAGTTCAATGATCAGGAAGAGCCGTTTGTTAAGACTGAATTGCCCGACATAGGTTTGAATCGGCCTGTTGGTTTGGCGCTGTTGCCCGACGGAGAACTCGCTTTTGCCGAAAGCGGCGCGAGTTTGATTCGCGCGCTGATTCCGGCGAATTCCAAACTGGGAATTCAGTTTGATCCTGATGCCATCGCGTTATCCGCCGACCGATTGCGTCAACTGGTCGAACCGCGTTGGCCGTTTGATCCGCCGGACAAGCCCAGAGAAATTGCCGGAACCTTTGGCGAAATTCGCGGAGCGGTTTCCGCCGACCACGACGCCTGGTTTCACAATGGTCTGGACGTGCCGGGAGCTTACGGAGAATTGACGCGAGCCGTGTTCACCGAACCCGTCACTTTGCCGCTTTCGGTCGAAGGCGCAGGAACCACGCGCGAACGCATTCGCTTGCCGCTGTTTGGTTACATTCACGTCAAAATTGGCCGCGACAAAAACGATCAACTTTTGCCCAATCTGGCCGATGGTTCGGTCAGCTTTCGCCGCAATGCCGAAGGTCAGATTGACGGCGTTCGCATTCGGCGCGGAACTATGTTCAAAGCCGGTGACGCCGTAGGCTCACTCAACCGGCTGAACCACGTGCATCTGATCGCCGGGCAATGGAGCAGCGAATTCAACGCGCTTTCCGTGTTGCGATTGCCTGGATTGACCGACACCGTCGCGCCCGTCATCGAATCGTTCGCCATTGCCGATGAACAAGGAAACATCTTGTTTGATCCCGGAGGGAAGAAAAATCCTGCGACGAATTTATCGCAGAACGGACGACTGCGAATCTTCGTTCGCGCTTACGACCAAATGGATGGCAATGCCAAACATCGCCGGTTGGGCGTCTATCGCGCCGGTTTTCAAATCCTGAATGCTTCGGGAACGCCTCTGACAGAATTCAACCAGACGCGCCGCAATCTGGAATTCGACCGGTTGCCCAGGGATTGGCAAACGGTGTCGCAGGTTTACGCCGCAGGCAGCCAATCGGGTTACGAAGGGCCGACGGTGTTCAATTACATCGCCACCAACGTGCTGCAACGCGGCGAAGTCCACGAAGCGTTTTTCGATCCGGCAAAACTTCCGCTGGGCGATTACACCTTGCGCGTCGTGGCAACGGATTTCTCTGGCAATGTCGCTCATCGCGATTGGCCGATTACCATTCGATAGTTGATTTCCAATCTCCCTCACCGCAGAGGCGCTGAGAACGCAGAGATAGCGCAGAGAAACACTCTGCGAGGCCTCCGCGTTTCTCTGCGACTCTGCGGTGAAACAGAGGTTCGTACAATGACGCTGAACTTCAAACTTGCCAAACTCTGGCTACTGCTGGCGACGATTCAACTTTTCTCCATGATGACCAATGCTCAAACCAACGATGTTTTAACTGCTGAGGGTGTATCGCGCGAACTCGCCCGCCACCGTGCCGCGCGGATTTCCGATGTGCGCTACCGGCTTTCGATTGAACTCAAACCCGGCGCGCCGCGCTTTACCGGTAGCGAAGAAATCACGCTGAAGTTGGCCGACACCGCCGCGCCGGTCATTTTGGATTTCCGAGACCTGGACGCAGCCGGAAAGATTATCGAAGGCGCGATTCGCAACGTCACCGTCAACAGCAAACCGGCGACTGGCCTCAGCCAGAAAAACGGCCACATCATCTTGCCCGCTGAATTGTTCAAGGTCGGCGAAAACTCGATCAAGCTGGAGTTTGAATCCGGCATTGCCACAGCAAACCGTCCGGTCATTCGGTACAACGATCAAGACGACGGCAGCGAATACATTTACACGCTGTTTGTCCCGATGGACGCCAGTTTGGCGTTTCCATGTTTCGACCAACCGGATTTGAAAGCGCGCTTCACGTTTGCCGCTGAAACGCCCGAAAGCTGGACGATCATCGGCAATGCCGACGCTGTCAAAACTGAATTGGTGAACGGCAAACGCCAAACGCAGTTTGCTGAAACCAAGCCAATCAGCACGTACCTGTTCGCTTTTGCCGCTGGGCAGTTCAGGCAAATTGCCGGAAGCAAATCACCAACTCCGCTACGAGTTTTCGTTCGCCAGTCGAAACTCAAACGCGCTGAAGAAGAATGGCCGGAGGTCGCACGATTGACTGACGAAGGAATGAAGCACTTTGTTGAATTCTTCGGCCACGAATTTCCGTTCACGAAATACGATCAAGTCTTGTTGCCCGGCTTCGCTTACGGCGGGATGGAACACGCCGGAGCGACGTTTTTGCGCGAAGACGCGATCCTGTTTCGCACTACGCCGACCCAAAGCGACAAGTACGGACGCGCTTCGCTGGTGCTGCACGAACTGGCGCATCAATGGTTCGGCGATTTGGTGACGATGCGCTGGTTCGACGATTTGTGGTTGAAAGAAGGCTTCGCCAATTTGATGGCATATCACGCGATGGCGCGGATTTACGATCCGGCGCAAATGTGGCGGCGCTTTTATCAATCGCACAAACCGGTCGCGTACGGCATTGACTCCACCAAAGGCACGACGCCGATTTATCAGGAAGTCCGCAATCTGAAAGACGCCAAGTCAGCTTACGGCGCGATTGTTTATCAAAAAGCGCCGAGCCTGTTGCGCGCGTTGTCGTTCGTCATCGGCGAAGAAAAGTTCCGCGAAGGCGTGCGGCTGTTTTTGAAAGAGCACGCTTATGCCAACGCCGAATGGAGCGATTTGATTGCCGCTTGCGAACGAGCTTCGGGACAAGAACTGACGGCGTGGGCGGACGCCTGGATCAAACGTCGCGGCATGCCGCAAATTGACGTGACGATGAATTGTAACGATGGAAAGATCGCCAGGCTGGAGTTGACGCAACGCGACGTGCTTGGTGAAGGCGGCGTCTGGCCGATTAAAACCGAGTTGTTGCTGGCTTACGACGGCGAAGCGGCGATCAAAATTCCGGCCAGCTTTGCCACTGCGCGAAGCGTGATTGCCGAAGCCGTTGGCAAAAAATGTCCGGCTTATGTTTTCGCCAACTCTGGCGATTACGGTTATGGACGCTTCATGCTGGACGCCAAGAGCCGAGAAGCGGTGATGGCGCGCATAGGTAAAGTTGACGACGTGCTGCTGAAAACCATGCTCTGGGGCGCGCTGTGGGATTCCGTCCGCGAAGCTGAGCTGAACCCAAATGAATTCATCGCGCTGGTTTTGAAAACTCTGCCGACGGAAAACGACGAAGAATTGACGCAGACTTTGCTGGGGCGAACGGGGACTGCCTTTCAACGCTACTTGTCGTCAACTCAGCAAACCGCCGTCGCACCGCAGCTTGAAAGTTTGTGTTTCGACCGAATGACCAAAGCGACGGAGCTTGGGTTGCGAATCACGTACTTTCGCGCGTTTCGTAACATCGCAACCACAGCGAATGCCCGGCAACATCTGAAAGACATTCTGACGGGCAAGCTCGTCGTTCCCGGCGTGGAAATCAAACCGCTAGACCGCTGGCAAATCATTCGCGTCTTGCTGGCAAACAGCGACGCCGAAGCGATGAGTTTGCTCGAAGCTGAACGCATCCGCGACAAGAGCGACGACGCGAAGAAACAGGCTTATATTGCCGAAGCCGCTCGCGCCGACGCCGAAACCAAACGCCGTTACTTCGACGATTACACCAACAACAAAGCTGTCGCCGAAGATTGGATCGAAGCCAGCATGGGCGCGTTCAACTCGCTCAACCAATCCGCCTTGACGCGCGCTTACTTGAAACCGGCGCTTGCCGCGCTGCCGCAAGTCAAACGCGAGCGAAAGATATTCTTCGTGCTGGCGTGGCTGAACGCTTTCATTGGCGGCCAACACGATAAAACTGCGCTGGATCAAGTCCGCGAGTTTTTGCGAACGAACAAACTGGATCGCGATTTAGAACTAAAGGTGACGGAAGTGATGGATGAACTGGAACGCACGGTGAAGATTCGCGCGAGATTCAGCAGGTAAAAAGGCACACCGAAACATCCCCACATCCATTATGGCAACTAAAGTCCAAATCTTAACCCCTTCGGTATTATTTAGCGCGTTTGAGATAAAAAGTTGAGCCATATTCTGTGGCAGTAACTTCCGCTAACTCCCATCCTTGGGCGGCAAATTCATTTAGCTGCCTCTCATCTGATATGCTGGTGATTTTATATTCCCAAGTTTGTTTTTGCGTCGCTTGTCTTTGCGCCCGGCTGTTAAAATCAAGACCTAACAATACAGTTAAGATTACTAAGCAGAAGGCGATGATTGTCTTTAAGCTCATTTGTATTCTCCTATTTTTTCAAGTAGCAACAGTGATGACTCTCTCTGCAAAAGTAGATTTGTTCGCCCTCCTATATGCAAGAATGAATCTCACGTAAGGAATCAAGGCTATTTCTTATAGCGAAGAAAGCACTGTAACGGTTGTGATTTCCAGGGGTTCCTTGCGCCCCCCAGCCAACTTTTCTGGGAAGCGCAAGGCAATAATCTAATCAAAGACGGATTCTAATTTGCGGGCTTAAGAGTTATGGGCGGAGAGACTGTGGGATTATTCCCCGCAATCCTAACTTGTGGCGGCATGTTTTGATCTTCCAGAAACGCGTTAAACGTAACTGTGCCATTGTTTTGGTTATTTGTGTTCTTAATAGTGTGTGTAAAGGTATTGCCAGGGTTGGTGAGCGCTATCGGCTCTGATGCTCCCGTTTTCCCCTCATAATCCCCAATGGTTCCAGTTGTAGCTGCCTGAGCAACACTAATTCTTACTGTTTTGCCTGCTGCCATAGGATCAACAGAAAGTTGAACTGTTAGCGTTGCTGAATCTTGTAGATTGATTTCCAAGTGGTTCCAAGTGACAGAGGCAATGGATACCGCTGGGAGTAGTACTTCACAACTCGCTGAGCAGGTCGTAGATAGAGGCTCCCAAGCACATTCGACTTGCCAAATCACCCAATACCAATTGCCTGCTGTGTCAAAAGTGGAATTGAGATATGTGGAGCCTTCACCCTGAGCTGTGCCGAGGCCAGATGAGTTGATAGTGGCGACGTTTGTGTTGTTGGAAGAAAACGTTCCCCAGACTTGATATGGCGCGGTTTGGCCGCCATAACAAGTCGTATCTACTTCATAAGATGCGAATTGTTGCGTATCACCCACATAACCGCTAACACTGCCCGGACTCATGTAAGCGTAAGAAAAACTTGATCCGCAAAGACATTGACATTCATACGTTGAAGCCATTCCGCCCGCAAAATCCACGGTTTGCGCTCTGCCGATCAGGACTTTGTTATTCCCGCCTCGGACGCTCCACGCGACATGACCGGAACTGACATCAGGCGGTATAGCATTGCCTTCCGATCCTTTTTCCTGCTCGTCGCGGATTTTCTTTACGTCCAGGGCAACGGTCTGTCCCGGAGCAATTGTCTTGAGATTTGATCCCCACTTTCCGCCTTGGTAGGAAAGCGTCAGATGAAACTGTCTGGCCTCAGCAGTCGTGTTTTTGATGAAGACAATTGTCGAAGACGAGTCGGTGATAAACCAGGGATAACCGCCTGTGCTGCTCATTCCGCCCTTCGGGTCTTTCAGCGGCAGGGTAAAGACCTGATTACCATTGGCAGAAACGCTGAGCGCATCGGCAATTACGCTACCTGGAGCGCCTTCGTATTCAAGCTCAAGCCCGGCGGTCGAAATGTTCGAACCGGGAAGTCCCAGCGCTTCGATTAACCCGGTTTCGCCTCCGGCAAGCTCGGTCTTTCGCAATTCGATTTTTCTTTCCTTTCCGTCGGCAGTGGTGAATGGGATTCGCCCGGTTACGAACGTTGAGGCATCGCTGAGGTTGCGAACGGCGATGATGGGAACGAGTTTGTCGCCGCTGACGCTTCCCAGCCGTAGGCCAGCGCCGTGATATTGATTGGTTTTGCTCTTGCCAGGGTCGGCAAAATTGACTGAAGCAGAAAATCCTTTACCAGGTTCTTCGATGTGGATGATCGCCATCAACGCTCCTGGCCCGCCATCGTGTGAAAGAGACACCGATCCCGCTTTCACCTTTTTCACCAATCCCTGTGGCAGCATCACCACATTGGTTTCACGAGGTTTTAGCACACCAATAATCGGATGGTGGCCATTGGCGGCTGCAAACCCGGCATCGCCTTTAACTGCAACAGCTTTATCAGTCTTGTTGGAAACGATTACATTGACCTTAGCCGAATCGAAGGGGATCGAGTAAACAGCTTCCAATTGAGGCGATGAAAATTTCATTCCAGGCTCAAGCATTTGCTCGTCAAAAATCAGACTTCTTCTTTCGTCAATGATTCTCAATCCGCCGCCCATTTCCATCATGCGTCCTGAGTAAGTGAACTCAAAGCTGCCTTTCTTGAAATCAGGACCAGCCAAAATCGCTAAAATTCCAAGTTCGACGTTCAGGGAAGATTCTCCATTGACAGTGACCGGAGAGGCGACAAATCGCTGGCCTTTCAAATTGTAGAGAATCGGCGTGACGTCAATTGGATGGGGGCCTTTGTTGTTCAGCGTCAAAGTAGATGTCATACCATCCTCAATGCTGTAATAAGTCCCGATCATCCGGCGTAGCGTCGGTTGAACCGATGAGCAACACCCCTGCAGCTTGGGAGTCGGGGAGGCGATTGGTGCAGCCGAAACTCTGAAAAAATCGGACGCTGACCGGAAGTTTGCCACGATAAAACCGCAAATCAAAAAAGTCGCAAACAACATTGAAATTGCGAACTGCTTGTTTATTGCCTGCCTGAAGAATTTCTTGACCGCAGTAATTGATGGTTGTAAGTTGAACATACAGTTTCCTCCTATGTGGAATGGGAATTGTCGTAAAGCGGGCGGGCTTTTAGGTGGCCAAACCAAACAAAGCTCGCCTGCTTTTGTTTTTGCCAGAAAGCCATTGGTCCGACGTCAAAGACGAAAAACCATCCGGCAGCAATTTCAGATTTCAAAAAAGGGAATGTGCAGTCTGTAAATTGACCGTCGCAGAGGTTCTGAGAAAACAAATTCAAACTTGGGGCAAGGCTTGATATTTTCGACTGTTTTTATTTTGCTTTAGGCGGAAGTTTTATACGCCCCCCCCCCTCAAAAAGGCAAGAGCTTTAATCTTGAAGTTATCGGACGAGTCAGCCGTAACGGTCACATTCTTTTATAACCTTCGCAACGCAGCCAATTCCTGCCGAGCCTGATTGGCTTCGTTGAAATCTGCACCGCCGAGTTGCAGCGCGCGTTCGTAAGATTGCCGAGCTTGTTGCGTGTTGCCGTTGTCGCGTAACGCGCGTGCCAGGTGCAGGTGGTACGCCGGGCTGGTTGGGCGGCGGTCAATGGCTTTGCGGAACTGTTCGATGGCCACATCGAACTGGCGTTTTTTGTAATACGCATACCCCAGCGTGTCGAAAAAACTGGCTTCGGGCGCAATGGTGATGGCGCTGCGCGCGTGGTCGGTGGCTTTGTCCAGATTGCCTTTGCCTTTGTCGGCATAAATCCACGCCAGATTGTTCAGCCCAATGGCCGCGCCGATGGAACGTTTGTCGTAACTCAGCATCTGTTCGTAATTCGACACCGCCGCATCGAAATTCCCACGCCCTTCTTCCAGCATTCCGATCATCAAATGCGCCTGGGCGATTTGCTGCGTGTTGGTAGGTCGCCGCTGGATCAATTGAGTCAATTCGGTGACGGCTTTTTCAGTCTGCTGCTGCGAACTTTGGTAAAAATCGCTGAGGATGAAATAGGCGTTGAGGTAATTCGGATCGGTCTGCAAAATTTCGCGCAAGGTCGTTTCGGCAGCAGCGCCATCGCCCTGTGCAATCAACACACGCGCTTTTAGTTCCTGCAACTGCAATCGCGCCGGTTGTTCGTTGATGAGTTGCGTCAGCCGGTCGTGCGCCGCGCGATAATTTTTCTGTTGCAGATAGACGTTTATCACTGTGGTGGCGGCGGCCAGACTGCTCGGAGCCAGATCAACGGCGCGTTCAGCGGCGCGGCTGGCCGAAGCCAAATCTCCGCGCAGCATGTTCACCACCGCCAGATTGATGTGTGGTTCGGGGCTGCGCCGATCAATCGCTGCGGCGCGTTCCAGATCGCTTTGCGCTTCTGCCAGTTTGCGAAGCTGAATCCGCGCGACGGCGCGCGACACATACGCTTTGCTTTCCCAATCAGGCAGTGAACCTTCGGGAATGCGCGCGGCTTTCAGCGCCGTCTGATTCGATCTCAACTCGGCAATGCTTTCGATGATTTGCGTTGAAGTTTTTTCGGCGGCATCGGCTTTGGTTTCTGCCAGATTGATTCTGACCTGCATCAGCAATCCCATAGGGTTGCGTGGATAAAAACTCAACAACCGATTGACGAACAACCGCGCTTGCGTGGCATCGTTGTTTTGCAGATGCGCGTCGGCGGCGTAATACAACGCGGATGGCAAAGTCGGTTCCAGCCGCAACACCTGATCCAGATCGCCTATGGCTTCGCGGTGCTGGCCGTTGAGCGAACGCAATCGTCCGCGCATCAACAGCGCATCGGTGTCCTGCGGATTTTGCTTCAAGGCAACTTCGACGTGTTTGGTTGCGCCGGTCACATCGCCCAATTCCAACAACAATTCCGCCAACCGCGAATATCCGCGCAAGTATTTCGGATCGTCTTTCAACAGTTGTTGGTATTCGGTGACGGCTTGATAAACGCGACCTGTGCGCGCGTGCAGATCAATGATCTGCGCTCGTCCAGCAGTTTTGTCGGCGTCGAGTTCCACCAATCGCGTCAGAAATTGTTCGGCTTTCTCAAATTGCTGCTGCGTTTCGTAATACCGCCGCAAAGCCACCAACACCAGTTTGTCCGTCGGCTCGGCTTGATGCGCGGCCAGCAATTGCTGCTCAGCTTCGGCTTCGCGTTTGTTGGCGAACAGAAAATCGCCAAACGCCAATCGCGCCGTCACCGATTTGGGATTGCGCTCAATCAATTGGCGAAAGACGCTTTCGGCTTTTGCATGGAACGCGGCAGCTTGCGCGGAATCGGCTTTGGCGCGACGTTCGTAATAGCGCGCCAGGTGCAGATGCGTTTCGATGCGATTGGCATCCAGCGAAATCGCTTTTTGAAATTCAGCTTCGGCTTCCGCCCAGCGTTTTTGAGCGGCGCGCACGTCGGCGATCAAGACGCGGTTTTCAACGTGATCGGGATTTTTCAGCGCGACTTCGCCCGACAATCGTTCGGCTTCTTTCGTGCCTTCGTCGGTTTCGTATTCGACCAGCAAACTGCCGACGCGAACGCGCGCATCCAGGTTGTCGGCATCCAGCCGCATCGCTTCGTAATAGGCTTCGGCGGCTTCCTGCACGTAACCCAGCGCCAGCGCCGCTTCGCCCAATCCGAACTGAGCTTCGCTCAATCTCTTGTCAATTTTCAGTGCGCTGCGAAATTCCAATCGAGCTTCGGCAAACTGTTTTTTGGCCAGATACTCTTTGCCGCGTGCGATGTGTTGCAGCTTTTCCTGGTCGGGCGAACTGCATGCCGATTGCAGCAAAACGACCAGAACGAAAATCAACGTAGCATACGCGGCAGGCAAACGATGGCGAACGATCTTTTTCATTATGACTTTCAGGCAAAGATGAATGAACGATTTGTGAGTTCGGGACTTCTTTTCAGAGGAAGCGAGTCGAGTCTAGCTTACGAAGTTGAAGCCCGGCAAGAAGCCGTTATAATCGCGCCCGCTATGAATTCACCAACCAAAGTAAATGTGGCTCTGATCCAGATGAGTTGCAGCGCTGACCCGCGCGAAAATCTGGAAAAAGTGCTGGCCAAAATCGAAGAAGCCGCCAAACAAGGCGCACAGATTGTTTCCACACAGGAACTGTTCCGGTCACGATACTTTTGCCAAACCGAAGACCATTCCAATTTTGAACTGGCTGAACCGATTCCCGGCCCCAGCACCGATGCTTTGGCGAAACTGGCGGCGGCGCGTGGCATCGTCATTGTCGGTTCGTTGTTTGAACGCCGCGCGCCGGGCTTGTATCACAACACGGCTGTCGTGATTGACGCAGACGGCCAATTGCTCGGTAAATACCGCAAGATGCACATTCCGGACGATCCGCTGTTTTACGAAAAGTTTTACTTCACGCCGGGCGATTTGGGCTTCAAAGCCTTCGAAACGAGATTCGGCAAAATCGGCGTGCTGATTTGCTGGGATCAGTGGTATCCGGAAGGCGCTCGGCTGACGACTCTGGCCGGAGCGCAGATTCTGTTTTACCCCACTGCCATAGGCTGGCAACCGCCGGAAAAAGAAGAATACGGCGAACGCCAACACGCTTCGTGGGAAATCATTCAACGTTCGCACGCCGTCGCCAACGGAGTATACGTTGCCGTCGCTAATCGCATTGGCCACGAACCGACTCCGCCCAGCGCACAACATGGCAATGAAGGACAAGGCATCGAATTCTGGGGACAGAGTTTCATTGCCGATCCTTCAGGGCAATTGATTGCCAAAGCCTCCGTCGCCGAAGAAGAAATTCTGATGGCCGAAGTTGACTTCAAAAAGCTGGACGTACAGCGAACTCATTGGCCATTTCTGCGCGACCGCCGCATTGACGCTTACGGCGGGATCACAAAGCGGATGATTGATGAATGACGGGATAATGTTTGACCAAGAAGTGATAGATGGACAGTTAAGGCTGTTTTTCCCAAACTCCATTCTTCTTGATGAGAAACTTGTCACCAGCTATCACTGTTTTTCCGGGCTTCCAGCAGATTTGCGCTTCGGAATGATTTTGCCCAAACCTTCCGGTAGGGTCTGTCAACCGACCCAATAGCGGTTCGATTTCTGCGGTGGTGTTTCCGCCATTCGCCAAGGCGTGAGCCAGCAATCTGGTGTTATCCGATGTCGCCTTAAGAGTTGGCCGGTCGGCGTTTGCGCTCCTGTCAAACTCGAACCTCTGAAAACAGAGGTTGTCTTCGTCGCTCAGGGGCTTTTGCTGGCACAAAGCCAGGCGTCCCCAGCCGTAACCGCGTTCGCCACCGAGTTGCAGTTTGTTCAGCGTCGCGTCCAAATCCAAAGCCAGTTCGCTCCAATCTTCCCGCTGGAAAATATAGCCTGTCAGATAAACCTGCTTGCCCTCACGGGTGCGCGGCGCAATGAATTCCGTCTCGTGCAGACTGCCTTCTTCCGCGGCGTGTCCATCGGCAAGCGAGGTGCTGACATAACTGCCAAGATACGTCCAGGCAAATTCGTCCCAATCATCTGCCCAGGGCCAGAGCCGGACACAATCCGCGCTATCCGAAGGATAAAAGTATGTGAAAGCGAGTCGCTCATCCACTTGCTCGCCCACTGTTTTGTAATCATCGTGCTGCTGATCGCGCGTCAATCGGGCCGTGAGCGCGCCCCACAAAGCGCGTCCGGTGACGTAAGGCCGTGTTTGTTGCAAATTACCTGACTTGCGCCAGCCAATGTGCAGCGGCGACAGCAGGCGCAAGCTGATTTGATAGCCGTTCCATTTCATAAAACCTCGCTCCTTCACTTGCCCCATGCTTTCGCGCCATACCGTGCGTAGATCAGTGTTTGCTCCCAAAGCTGCCTGACCAGCAACATTCGGTCGAGGTCACTGCAAATTTTCTCGGAGACAAATCTCAATCCTTCCTGCCACTGCCATTGCGCCACGGGCGACAAGCCAAGCTGCGCGGTCATCTGCAATAAACCATTGCAAACCGAATCTGCCACGCTCCCACCTTTGCTTGCATATAAAAACAACGCGCAGGCATAAACGCCGTTTTCCTGCAAAACGCCCAGCGCCTTGGTAATCAGGTTTTCCGCGTCCTGCGCTTTGACGGTTTTCTTCGCCACGATTTCGTTGATGATCTTTTGCGCCGTTTCCGCCGCGTGCAAATCCAGATTGAAGGTCTGCTCACTTGCCATTTGCGCCTCCATTGTTGAGAGAGGAATCGCCGAGCAATCGCATCCGGCCAAAGCCGCGCGTGCCCATCCCACCGATTCCCAGATGTTCGATCAAGCGGCAGCCTGCTTTCACCACATCCATCGGACTGTTCCAGGTTTCGCCAAGCTCCTCGCCCGCGCGTTCCTGCTGTGTTTCCGTGTCGTATTGCTTGTCAACGGTCTCGAATTTGTTTTTCTCTCTATCCTCTGGCTTGCTGTTCAATTCGCGGTAGTTATCCTGAACCACATCGGCCCACAACCATGCCGCGCGCGGAATCGCTTCATAAGTGAACAGCGCGCCATCTTCTGCTGCACCGGTTTCAGGCTTGATGCTGACCGAAGTTCGCACGTCCAGATTGCTGTTGACAATCTGCGAAAAGACTTTGGGGGAGGCAAGCACGATGCGATGCGAAATGGTTGTCCATTCTTCGCGTTTCCTGATCTCTTCGGGCGCGGTAATCTGCAATCCCTTGACCGCTGGCAGAAGCAACCAGCCAAGATTCAGCTTGTCTCCGTCCCAGACCAGATTCGTCATGGTCTTTCCCTTGTCATCCGGCTGATCGGGAGAGGAAACGCTTTCGCTGCCCCAGGCTTCTTTGACCCGTTCCACCGTGCTTACCCACAACGGTCCGGCCATCGAATAGACAGGGAAAAAGAGCAAATGTGCATCACCAAGGCTGACTGAACCTGCCTGACCTCCGCCCAATTCCGTCGCCGTGCCAAAGGTGTAAATGATCGGGCAGCGCTCTTTCGCCTTCAGCTTTTTGTGCTGCCCGGCGGCTTCCGGTTTTCCATACCGCATTGCCGCGTAGCTGCGCGCCGCCCCCGCCAGACTAGTGCCGGGAATCTTCGGCAGATTCGTGCCCGGCTCGCGCGTGATCGTATTGTCCACGCGCCCCAGCCGATAGCCGCCCGCGCCGATATGCACCGGATCGAGCGTCATAAACACAAACCGCCGCTGCTCATAAAGTTTTTTCGTGGCTGTTGCTTCGCTCATAGTTTGTCCTTTCCGTCAACTTTCGATTTTTGTTTGAGTATCTGCGTGAACAGTTCGATCACGTCGGCAAGCTGCCCGCGCAAGGCTGCTTGTACGATAAATGTGGGCTTCTTATCTTCATCTTCAACCTCTGGGCGCTTCCCTTTTTTCCAAGCAGCGTTAGTGATGGCGTCTTTTACGAACCGCTCAAAGGTTTTGTCCCGCTGCTTTCGCTGGTCATCATCGAGCAAAGCCGATTCATCGAACCACTCGCGGCGTTTCGTTTCGATCAACTCGCCCAGCGTTTTGATCTGTGAAGTCACCAACCCTTCTTCCAGCGTCTTCCAAATCTTTTGGAAGTCTTCGACCTCTTCCAGGTAATAAGGCCGCGCCTGCCGTTCCCGGCTGCGCCGCTTGCCGTCTTTGTAGCTGATCTCAAATCGCTGCGCCGCTGAATCGAGAAACTCGAAGTCAAAGGTCGAAGGCTGGACGATGACTTCATCTGTGTTCCTCAAATCGCCGACGTGAATAAGCTGTCGGCTGCCATCGGGCGATTGAAACATCCTGCGCGTTCCATCCGGCGCAGTATCGGTGAAAAAGTACGGATACCAATGGTCTTCTGAGCCGTCTCCCATTTTGTTCGGAAAGTGCCAGATGATTTTCTTCGGAATGGCGCCGTCGCTTTCTAAATCCAGCCTTCGGCTTGAAGTGCGAACTTCGTTTCCAGCGGCATCAACGTCTGTTTTGAATGAATCGTCTGTGGCGTTGACAACCTTCCATTTCTTTTCCGCCGACTTGAACTTCAACATTCGCCTGCCCGCGTCCAGCAAGGCGGCCAGCGGCGTGCGCGATCCGGCGAAGACTACGCCGACTGTCAACGGCAGCCGGTTGCGAACCTTGCCCATTTCGATTTCGTACTTCGCCTTGATTGCCTCGACCACATTCAAAGCCTTGTCCGCCGGAACCAGCGCCATAAAGTTGCGCGGTTCGGCCAGAATCGTGATGGCGGGAACGTAAGGTGTAGGCTCGGGCACGACATTTTTGATCTTCAGTTTGCCGCGCAGTTTGTTCGGATTACCGTAGCCGGTCGGCTCTTCAACCTCGAATTCACCTTTCTTCACCAGCACATCGCGCACAAACATTGCTGCCGTGTTGTAATCTTTCTGCCCTTGTTCTGGATCGAATTGTTTGGCGAGGTAATGCAAATTTTCCGCCGTCAGGAACTCCCCCTCTTTGACGCACACAATGCTGAGCCGCTGATTTTCGACTTTGACCTCGTAGCTGTGGGAAGGGATCAGTGAGTCCGATTGGGCGGAAGCGGAATACTCCGCTTCAATGCGCAGACGCGGCGCAATTAACCCAACGCAGCTTTCTTTACTCAGGCTGTACTCGATCTTTTTCCAGAAGCCTTCGAATGTTCTCCAGATGCTCTGGATTCTGGTGAAGGTCAGAGCCTCTTTCATTCGATAGCTATCAAATCCTGCTCCAACCATAATTCCATCGTGGAGAATAACCTTCATCACCTTATTCAAAGACTGGGGGTCATTGGCAATAAGCGCAGAGCCTGAATCCGCCACCTGAAACGTGATGCCTAATGCCTGACACTCATTTTCGCCCGCACAACCAGTCAAAGGGGAAACTGACTTCAAACATAAACT
This sequence comes from uncultured Heliomicrobium sp., assembly GCA_964470555.1. GTDB lineage: Bacteria > Acidobacteriota > Blastocatellia > RBC074 > RBC074 > RBC074. The sequence goes on along the minus strand of CAYYDG010000036.1, from coordinate 43,797 downwards.
TCCGTCGCTGCGTCTCTCAATGTCGCTAATTACAAAGTCAAGCATTGGACGATTGCCACACTTCACCTTCAATGAGTTCATTCGCAGTGGCTGAAGCGAATTCTGAACACGTTGAAGACTGGCCAAAAGGCCGCGCCGCAAACACAGTCTGTACTCATCACCAGATAAAACAATCTTTTGCCCATCCGTCAGGTTCTCATCGAACACCTTTATCTGATAAACCTTAGACGGCTCTGCCAGTTTATCGGCCTGTTGATCGCCTTTGCTCTCCGGATAAAACACTGCTTTCCCGTTCTGCCACTCAGTAAGATCAAAGCTACCTGTGATCAAAGCCAGTCTACCAGTTATGCCAGCGACTTCATCAATCCAGATTGTTGTGTCTAGCTTCTTACTTGCCCATTCTATCGAGCGGTCTTCCCGCCGCTCCTCACAAATCGAGCAAACTTTACGTTTGATTCCTTTACAGGTCAGACACTTTTCAAGGCATTCAATGTGTTGGGATTTTCTACGGTAATGTTCATCGTAATCTTCTGCAGCCCATCCCTGGGGGCGCAGTCGGCAAACTGAACAGATGTCTTCTGCATGTTTTTTCCACCAAGTGCGAACAGAAGAAGCGGAAGCGCCGCACGTATCAGGCTCATGCAGATGTGATTCGATTGGTGGCGGTTCTTCAGTGTGCCCTAACCCTCTAACTGGCTGCGCCCGCCACGGGGTTGTATCAGGCGTTATTAGAAGGACAATCTCACCATTTAGACACAGCTTTTGACGTAGTCGAGGATCGCTAGTGATTGTGCCGGAACTGAATTGCTCGTTAATCAACGTTTCCAGGGATTTTCCTTCGCCGTTTTTCAGTTGCAGCAAGTCTTTTATATCGGGAATAACATAAATGCTGCCGCTGTTATCACAGTAGACTTCCGTGCCAAGCGGATACTGCTCTTCCAGCAGGTCTCTTACTCTCCGCAATCCATCCAGAATAATTTTCTGTCTGGCGAGCAGGTCGGGCAGTTTCGTTGCACGTGAAAGCGCTTCCTGCCCGTCGAACCGAACACTCAACAACCGCCATTTAATTTCTTCGGGGCTGGGCTTATTGCCGAGCAGCGCTGCGGCCAAAGCCGCCTTATAAAGTGTAGCTACGGCACTCCCCCAATCCCATAGGCTCACTTCGTTATCTGGCCGCCGTGTATCTCCCAGTGCCTGTTTGAAAGAATCGTATATCTGCTCTTTGGACTTAACGCGATTGGTTAGTCCGGTGAAGTCAATCTTTTTGAGCAATGATTCTAAGCCGCTGATTGGCGCCGATTCCCAGCCAAAAGTGTTGCTTGCCCGCGTGTTCGCTGCTTTTTGAGTCGCCAGTAAATATTTTTCTTCTTTCTCAGTATGCGCAGCATTGTGACAGCGCCCTAAGGCCCGAACCAGCCATAGTTCGCTTACTTCCTTGATGTTTCCTGGCACACCTCTTTCGATAAGATCAGCCAAAGTCACTGATTCGCCAGCTATAGTTACTGAGTAGCCCGAAACCAAACTGTTGTGATGCTGCTTGTATTGATAGCCTGTCGTGCCTTTCTTATCTGACGACTCTTCCGTAATGTGTCTGTCGTCACACTTGCCCATATCGTGCAGCCAGGCCGCCACCTCCGCCAACAGCAAAGCCTCTCGATTTGTCCGCAATACTTCCAGGTCAACGCTCACGACGCATCTCCTTTTGCAACGCCTCCGCCGCTTGCGCCGCTTTCTGTTCAAGCTCGGCAAAGCTTCTGAACTCCACTTCCGGCCAGGCAGGTTTCGCGGGTTTGTTTTCCAGCACGGGCTGTTTCGCTTTTTCCGCCTGCGCCAGCCACCAGCGGCGGGCTTTGTCGTATTCCCAGCGGGACATCTTGCCCATCTGTTTCAACTCGGCTTCGGAGCGTTCGCGGAATGTGCCGTCCGGGTTGCGGTATTCCGGCTTCAAACGATCCGGCGCTTCCAGGTACTTGGGCAAGGGAGCCGCACCAGTCGGCTGGCTCACTGCTTTACCCGCGTCCGACAAATTCAGATTCCGTGCGCGCAGCGCCAGTTTCCCTTCGATCTTTTCTTCCGCGCGTCCGAAGCCGCTGGTGACTTTCGCGCCGAAACCATACAGACAAAACATCTCGTACAAGCCGTGCGCAATCAGCTTCAGGTCTTCGGCGACTTGCTGGCGAACCAGTGGGGCTCGCTGCTGGCCGACGCAATCGTGCGGGACGTAGAGCAGCGTGAATCCGGCTTCGGCTCCTCTGGGAACGGTTTCAAACAGGATGGGCACTTCGCCGGAGCCGGTCTTGCGGGAATGCGGGTTCATCACTTCCAGACCAAGCTGAGTAAAGAAGCTGGGATAAAATTGCAGACGCCCGGCGAAGAATTCATTGTTTTTCTTGTCACTATTCTTGTTGAGCAATTCCTTAATTTGCGCGCGATAGCTTTTCGCAGCGTCTTTTTTGAAACGATCCGGGAGCACGTTATCCAAAAAGAGGTTTTCCTTTTTTCTTGAGTCTTCCGAAAACAGATCTTTCTCCGACCCGAATAGCACAAGCAATCTCGTGCGCTGCTCAATGAATTTCTTCAACGCTTCATGGGTAGCATCCTGATCCTTCTTTCCGTCCCACTCGGCAGCCAGTTGCTGCACCATCACTGAATGCAGCGTTCCTTTCCATTGCGTCGGCGCGACGTAAGGCAAACGGAAGACCTTCTCTTTCCTGACCGGATTGTCGAGCAGGTAAAGCACGGATTCATCGTGCGAGAGGTACGGTTGCCGCAGCCGGAAGCGAAAATGAAGCGCGAAGCTCAATTCCGGCAACTCATCGAGCGCCGGCAACGCAGGCGTCAATCCAAGCGGCGTGAGTTCTTTGTCTACACGTTGCTCAAAGCTTCGGCTGACGTCGGGCAGCGCACGTTTGAGACCGCCAGACCGTTCGCGCGGGTCGCCACTGGTGGCGTAGTTTTTGACTGAAAGCTGCGCCAGCGCCAGCATCTCGACTTTGGCCGCCGGGTCCTGGATGGCCGAAAGCCAGGCGAATTCTTCCGGCGGAGTCTTTTCCCCCACCAGATAATCAATCACCCGACGCTGTACGTGGTCATAGCTGTCAAGGTAGGAATACGCGGCAAAATAGTCGTGAATCATGATTCGCTCCTCAGATACCCAATTGCTGTGATGAATGACTCAAAAACAGTTTGGATCTCTGAAGGATCAGAGTGCTCCAAAACTGTTCCAGCAAAACCGGGAACTGATTTCTTCGGGGCAACCAGTGCTGCATAGAGCCTTAGGTACTGCTTGGCCGACAATGATGGAATTCCATTGTCCTTCAGTAGCTTAGGCATTTCCTCTTGTATCTTGAGCAGAAGCTTTTCTTTTGTAATCGTCCATTCTTTTTTCTTGCTTTTGTCCTCTCCCAACAAGCGAGAGGCTATTGTCTGTGTGAGCGCAAGTTTCAGCACATAGTCATCAGACGTATAGCCAATGGAAGCAGGCTCACAGCGATAACTTGACACGTGGAGGACAAGTCTAAGATTTTCCAGCGTTGTCTTTAGAATGAAAACATTGTCCAAAGAGGTCTTTTCAAACTCAGCATTGCGGTCAAAGTTATTCTTCACAACGGCGAGTACCTTTTGGCAACGGCTAGCAATCTCTTTGTCATCCCGATCTACAAGCACAAGCATCGCCGTGGCTGTTTCCTGGTCAACCTTGGCATTTTCGATAACCGTATCAATATTCTCTTTAAGTCTTTCCTCCAGATTTCCATCACCTCCAAGGTCATAACAGGTGATTGTCTGATCGCGCAGCTTTTCGAGCTTATCCACAATCATCTTTTCAGTCGCACCCTCACATAGGGCAAGGAAGTTAATCTTCTTCTTGTTCATCGTCTTCCCCCTCCAATTGATAGATAAGCGGGCTGTCCACCTCTCCGGTTGGCGTTCGTAAATCCTTTTTCATTCTGATCCAGGCCACAACATTACGTTGGTCGAACTGAGCAGATAGCAGTTTCTCCTCATACAGCCTCGTTTTGATAACTACTAAATCCGCCTCCCCCAACTGCTGCCTCCTGACCAAACGAACAAAGTGTGCAGGTACTTCCATGCTGTGGCTAGCAATAAAAACTTGAATCGGCTTTACCTTAACTAAGGTGACTACTTCTTTGATTAGCTGACCTAGCGGCTGCGGGTTCTGGAACAACTCCGGCTCTTCCCAAATCAGCAATCCCGGTTCTTCTTCGCTGACTGCATCAACCAGGACATGCAATGTAACTAACAGCTTGAAGACGCTGCGCGCACCATCGCCAAAGGCATCAATTGGCACATAGACTTGTCCATTGGCCGAAACCCAGGCTTGAGCCAGTTTGTTGTCTTCCGGGGCAGCCTGAAATTGAATCGCGCACTGCTCAAAGCTGAAAATGCGCTGAAAGGATTCGGTGAGTTTCTGCAACCGATCAGGCTTTTGGAAAAAGTTTTGCCGCACGAAATCAGTCGGGATGTAGCCAGTAACTTTGGAAAGGTCGTGCAGGATGACGTGCTTTGCCAGAGGAAGCTGTTCGCCTTTGATGATCCATGCCGCGTCGCCTTTGTAGCCGTATGACAAGCTCTCGTGCCAGCAATAAATCAGTCGGCTTTGCGAAAAATCGGGCAGCCCTTCCTGCATCAGCCGGTCTGCCAGCAACTGGATTCTTCGTCCACGCGCCTGTTCGGCCTTTTGCAGTTCTCCCTTCTCGTCTTCCGTGCTTTCTATTTTCTTTTCAATCTGCTCGACTTCCTGTCCGCGCCGGCGTTCCTGTTCTTCTCCAATTCCTGCGATGCCTTCCCGAAACGGAGTCTCAAGCTCCTGTCTCAGCGACACGATGCGTTGCTGAATCTCCGCCAGCTTCATTTCATACGGTTGCTGGGTTCGGTCTTGCGATTCAAGTCCGAAGACGGCGCTGAAACGTTCGTCGCCTTTCTCAAAACCGCCCGCAGGAAAAAGGCTGAAATCCGGCAGCTTGGTTTCTTTGTTTTTCTGATGAATTTTGATTTGCCCGGTCTCCCACTCGCCGAGACCATCTTGTTCCAAGCCATAACCGTGTTTCGCCCAAACACGCCGCATGGGGTGATCGCCGGTTAAGTCGTTTTCCGCAACCGTCGTGTCATAAGGTTTACGCTCCTGATCTCGTTCGTCCGTCATTCCCGCCGGACGGCTAGCGGTGCAAGCCAGGTAGATGGCTTCCAGCACGGCGGACTTACCGGAATTGTTGGGGCCGACCAGCAGATTGATTTTGCGGAAGCCTTCAATCGTGCCGGATTTGATGCCGCGCCAATCGCGGAGCTTGATGCTTTCGATCATGGTCAATTCCTCATTCGCAGTGCATCGCGGAGGAAGCGCTGCACGTCTTCAGTCGTTTTCGGTCGCCAGGTCACGGGTTGCGGTTCGAGCGTGACTTCGCCTTGCACTTTGTAATCCTGCTGAAGTCCGAGCGCCTGCAACCAACTTTTGGGGTCTGACAGTACGGAATTGAGCAGCCGGGTGTTTTCCGCATAATCAGCGAAGATGCGTCCGGTTTGATCTTGCGGCAGATAGAGCCAGCCGCGAATTTCCCAGCCACTGTCTACGCGATACGCCCAACTGAAACTGATCTTGCTGCGGATGCGTTCGTTGCCGCGCAGCGTGCCGAAGAGCCAGACCGCGACGGACTGCGACCATTGATGCCCGTAGCGAATGTGATTTTTCAGCGCTGGAGAAACCGGAACCATTCCTTGCACCGCCTGCTTTTCGATAATCGCCCAATCTTCGCGGCGGCTGCGCAGTTCGCGCAGACCCGGAACCTGCGTCCACCAGGTCGGGCTTTGTGGGTTGAACCGGAATTTGAAGAAGGTGAACACGCGCAAGTCCGGCAGTTCGCCAACCGCTTGATAACCCGCCGGAAATTCCAGTGGGTTCTTGTCATCCTGCTTGTGCAAAGGCTCTTCGATCCTGAAAACCCCATGACCGTGTTGCGGTTTTGCGCCAATGCTGCCGTAGCGTTCAAGAAAGCGCAGCAAGGCAAGCATACGATTTACTTCCGTTTCAGCGCCGATCAGCCGTAGGGTTTCCATGCCGACCAGACCGGGATTCAGATACCAACCGCGTGTGCGCCCGTAAGGCCGGATGTTTAGCGCCTGTTCACGCGACGGCCAGGCGGGCGCATCCTGCGAAATCACATCCAGCCGAAAGCGGCGCGCATAGCCGGTAGCGCCGAAAACCAGACAAGCGCCGCAAAGCTGCTCTTCCACGTTGAGGCGGCTGTTCGGATTGTAGAGGCAGCTATGGCGGCTGGGATCACAGGCCCGCACGCCTTGACCGCGCAGGATGGCTTCGTACCACCAGCGCATACTGCCTAGCATGCCTTGCGTGTGAAGCCGCTCCGACTTGCCTTCAATGCCGCCAGTGTAAATTGGCGTCAAGGTTCTCAGCTTTATTTCCACAGAGTTCATTATCTTTGCCTTTGTCTTGAGAAAGAGTCGGCTTTTCGATCTCAGCCTGAACGACATAATAAACAATCCATCCGATACTGCGTGGACAGGTCTGAGGGGCGCTCAACTGCCGAGGGGCTTAGGCATTCGGTTTGATTGGACATTGGCAGTGTCAGCGCGGCTCGGCGCGCAATATAGGCGGGCGGATGGGATGAGTCAATTATTTCGGTGAAGTTTTTGTCGGTTTCGTCCGTAGACAAAGTGGTGTGGCTCAGGCGACGTTGATTTGATAGTCTTCGCGCTCAAAACTGCCTGGCTTCTGATGGCCAGTTGCCGACGAAATTACAATCATCAATCAATCTTTTGAAGATCCTATTACCAAAATGAATCCACGCGAACTTGGATACCACATGCCCGCCGAATGGGAACCGCACGAAGCAACGTGGCTGTCGTGGCCGCACAAAGAAGCTAGTTGGCCGGGACGCTTTGAACCGATTCCGGCGGTCTTTGTCGAATTGACCAAACTTCTGAGCGAATCAGAACTGGTTCGCATCAACGTGGCCGATGAAGAGTTTGCCGAACGAGTTCGCCAATTATTGAAAGCTGGTGGAGTGAATCTCGACCGTGTGCGATTTCACCTGAACCCAACCGATGACGCCTGGTGTCGTGACCACGGCCCGATTTATGTCGTTCGTGAACGTGCCCTCGAAGGTAAACGCAAACGCGAACGCGCCATCAATGATTGGGGCTACAACGCCTGGGGCGGAAAGTATCTGCCGTGCGACAACGACGATGTGGTTCCGACGCGCATTGCCGAGGAGATGGGCGAAGTCTTGTTTCAACCGAACATCGTCATGGAAGGTGGTTCGATTGACGTGAACGGGCGCGGCACGTTGCTGACGACTGAAGCCTGTTTGCTGAATCCGAATCGCAATCCACATCTCAACCGTCAGCAGATTGAACAGTACCTGAAAGATTATCTGGGCGTGACGAACATTTTGTGGCTGGGCGATGGAATCGTTGGCGACGATACGGACGGCCACATTGACGACTTGACGCGCTTTGTTTCGCCCAACACGGTCGTCACCGTTCTGGAAGATGATCCGCAGGACGAAAACTACGAACCGCTGAAGGAAAACTATGAGCGGTTGCTGACGATGAAAGATCAGGACGGCCAGCCATTGCGCGTCGTAACCATGCCGATGCCCGGAGTTCGTTACATTGACGACCAGCGAGTGCCGATGAGTTACGCCAACTTTTACATCGCCAATTCATTGGTGTTGGTTCCGACTTATCGCCACGCCAACGACGCCAAAGCGTGCGAAATTCTGCAATCGTTGTTTCCCGACCGAAAAGTCATAGGGATGGATTGCTGGGATTTGATCTGGGGGCTTGGTTCTATTCATTGTGTGACGCAACAAATGCCCGCGATCATTTGACGAAAAGAGTGACGGGATTGGCCGCGATGCCATCCACAGTCAAACGCACTTCCACTTCGCCGCGTCCGGCCAGCGCATTTGGCAATCGCAAATTTGCCTGATCCAGTCCGACAAAATCGTTTTGTTGCCCGGCGTACGTCACTTCGACAGCCGTGCCTCCGACCGAAGCTGCCACCGCCATCAGGCTGCTGCGAGCGCGCCAGCCTGAGCCATACAAAATCAAAAACACCAGTTCATTCGGATTGCTCAGATCGAGCGGAACGGCAACGACACGGTTTTGCGCCGGGTCAAACCGCGCGATTGGTTCATACACCTGTTCGCCATTGGCTTTGATGCGGAGCGCGACGGCTGCTGCCAGGCCTCGCCCACTGGAATCAGCGGAAAACACTCCCGGCGCAACCGGCGCGACATAAATTGGTTCTTGAATCGTCCGGCCATCGCTGGTCGTGACGGTCAGCGTAATCATTCCAAACGGCCCTGAGTTAGTAAGACTGTTCACGAGATGGGCATTGATCTGATTGGGCGAAACGAAAAAGAGCGGGAGCGGGGGACTGAGGTCTGTTCTGGTAATAATGACTCGCGTGCCAGCCAGGGTTGTAGGCAAGGGTGTGGTGTTGGCGACGGCGGTGGTATTGGAAAGCCCTTCCCCGAAAATCGCGATGATGGATCCGCCGGCCAGATCGCCGCCGCGATACGAACTGGCGGAAACGGCTGCAAATCTTCTCGGCACGGAAAACGTCTGATGCAGAAAAGTCGGATCGAACAATTCTGCTTCGGGCACGACTTGTTGCATAACCGTCGTTCCCTGCGTCGCGGGCGTGACACCACTGACGGCCAACACCTTTCCATCAGGCAGTTTGATGGCTGAATGCAAATCTCGCCGGCGGCTGAGCGACCCTGTGTTGATAAACGCTCCGATTCCGCCATCGGCCATTGGGTCGAACAATTCCGCAGAGCTTAAGGGGCCTTCGCTGTCTGCGCCGCCGGCAATCAAGACCCGTCCGTTATCCAGCAACGTCGCTGAATGATTGTGGCGCGCAATCCATAGCGTTCCCGTTGCAATCCATTGTTCGGTCGCGGGATCGAAAAGTTCCGCGTTGAACAGCGAGCCGGAGTTGTCGCCACCAGCCACCAACACCTTGCCATTGAGCAATCGTGTCGCCGTATGGCGGCGGCGCGCCGTTGTCATCCCTGCGACCGTGCGCCAATTGCCCGTCGCCGGATCATACAATTCAGCGCTTGTCGTTGCCGCGCCGTTGTTTTCTCCGCCCACCGCCAGCACGTTGCCATTCGCCAATACCGTCAGCGTGTGAAATCGTCGCGCGACGTTCATCGCGCCCGTGGTTGTCCAACGATCCATCACCGGATCGTATAACTCCGCACTGCTGAGCGTGCCGCTGTCATTCGATCCTCCGGCGACCAAGACTTTGCCGTTGGCCAACAAAACAGTTTGATGCCATTGACGCGGCACATTCATATTGCCCGCGGCGCTCCAGGCGTTTGTTGCGGGGTTGAACAGTTCCGCGCTGGACAAAGCGGCGTTCGTGACGGATTCGCCGCCTGTGGCCAGTACCTGTCCATTGGGCAACAACGTAACGGTGTGGCGATGTCGCGCGACGGCCAGATTGTTCGCCGTTTGCCAGCCATTTTTGGGGTCGAACACGCGGGCGTTGGCTTGCGCCAGAAAGGCTCCAGTGACGGCAGAGGGAACGGCGCCGCCTGTGACAAGCACCTTTCCGTCTGCCAGGGCGGTCGAAGCGTGATCCAGACCGGCTCCGTAAGACGACGTCAACGACCACTGCCCCGAAATCTGAACAGGACTCAGGGCAGGATCAAACAGTTGAACCAATCGCAATGGCCTGTCGTTGCGGCCTCCTGTCAACAAAGCTCTGCCATTGGGCAAGACAGTTAGAGTTGCCGAACCAGCGTTAAACTGGCTAGCAATAAACGTCCAGCGTCCGGCATTGAAATCGTAACACTCTCCCGAACCGGCAAACATCACACACTTATCCGAAAGTTGCGCGGTCTGCCCTCGCGGAGAAAAGTGAGAAGAATTGGAAGCTTCCGCAAACCCCCACACGCCCGTCGTCGGATCATAAAGTTCTGCCGTCCGACTGGTGAGAGTGAAGCTGGTGAGTGATGAATCAGCCGTGCCGCCCACAACCAGCACACGTCCGTTTGGCAAGTGCGCGGCAAAGTGTCTATACCGCGGAACTCTCAAACTGCCTGTGCGCGTCCATTGACCGGTTTCAGGGTCATATAACTCTGTTACGGCGGGCTGTTCCTGACGATTGATTCCCCCCACGGCCAAGACCTTGCCATTGGGCAACAGCGTGGTGGAATGATCGCTTCTCCCGAAATTCATTCCTCCAGTTGCGGTCCAGTTTCCCGTCGCCGGGTCGAACAATTCCGCACCGTTTCGAGCGAAGGTCAAAATCCCGGCTTGCCCGCCCGTAACCAGCACTTTGCCATTCGCCAACAACGTAACCGAACCTCTGTCGTAACTTCCGGATGTGGAACCGGTTTGAAGTGTTGTCGGTCCGGTCAACGTCCATTGGCCGGTCGCCGGATTGAAGGTTTCAGCGCTTTGTTTGTTGATGACCAGCGCTCTGCCGTCTTTCAACGCCACCGCGTGATGGTCGGAACGCGCCTCGTTCAAATCTCCCACCGTCGTCGAACGACCGGTTGCCGGATCGTAAATCTCAGTGCTTTTGAGTTCACGGTTGGCGCTGTCTCGTCCGCCCGCAATCAACACTCGACCGTCAGTGAGCAAAGTAGCGGAATGAGCGAAACGCGCGACATTCAAAGCATTCACAGCCGACCAGCCTCCGATCATCTGCGCCGGACGCGCTTTGGCAGACAAATCCTTAGCGGCGTTTTCAAACGAACCGATGGCTGACATCATTATCAAAATCAAAGCGCAAGCCATTGGCCGCAAAATACGGAAACGATTTTTTAACATTGGATACTCTCAGCAACGGGGGTGGCCGAGTTGATTGAGTTATGGAGCGATGATGCAGGTCTATTGAGCAGCTCAGCTTGTCAGAAAACGCTTCAGGCCACAGCGCTTTCTTCCATCATCACCAGCGCGCCGTGCCAGCGAGCGCCCAGCGGAATCGGTTCGTAGGCTTTTTCGCGGCGAATGGCAAATTCCAGCGATTCGTCCACGGCGCTGCACAAATCCACATGAACGCCTGCTCTCAAACAGGCTTCCAGGTGAGTGGTCAGAATTTCTTCGGCCCAGGCAATTTCTTCTTCAGTGATTCGGGAAATTGAATTCTTTCCGCCGTCGGCCATTGCCAATCGTTTGATACGGGAATCCAGCAATCGCTTCGCCAAAGATGCAGCATGGGGGTGTCTCATAAAGCTTTTCGACCCTTTCGTTGATTTGATTGATATTGGTTTTTCGCAACCGTCACTGATTCAAAAGTGGGCGCATACTACTTCCGTGACTGAACCGATTCAAGATCATTTTCTGTAAAATTTTCGGGCAACAAGGTTAAGCCAACGATTTATCTGGAATTTGGTTTTACTCCAAATAAAATCCCAGCGGTCAGCTTGGGCGGCGAGTCGAACTTGATGGCAACTTCGGACTTTGTCAGGTAAAATGCGCTCGCTTTTCCTGAATTGCGAATAGAAAGTTGCGGTCATTCTTGGTTCTGACGGAATTACGGCGACTGGCTTGAAGGCTTGAATCAAGCGGATTTTGCCAGCCCTCAATGTATTTCTTTCGCAATTTGCAACCCGCTAAAAACAGAAACTGAAAAACAATCCCTATTATGTTGACTATCGGAATTCATTACGCTGGGACAATCGCGTCGTTGGATATGCGCGGCAAATTCATCAAGGGCCAGGGCGGTTTCCAATTGCAGATGTTGATTGACAAAGTGCTCTCTGCTGGCACGACCAAAATCCTGCTCAATCTGACTGAAGTGCCCATCATTGACAGTATGGGCATTGGCGAAATCGTTCGCGCGTTCAAAAAAGTCGGTGAAGCTGGCGGCGTACTCAAACTTGTCGGAGTCACTGACCGCGTTTACGGCGCGTTGAAAATCACTCAATTGCTGGATTTGATCGAAAGTTACAAGACCGAAGAAGAAGCCTTGAACAGTTTCGGCAAAGAAAAGAAAGGCAAGGGTAAAAAGAAAAAAGGCGAGGAAGAAGCCTCCGATGCTGCGGAAGAAGATGCGGACGAATAATCGCCGTGCCGAAGCGAAAAAACAAAAAAGCGAAGAGCAAAATCATCCGACGTTGCTCTTCGCTTTTTTATTGAACACTGGGGCTTTCTTATCTTGCCGTAACCGCGTAATAGCCTTCTTTATGTTGCACCTTCAGGCTCGGCAATCCGCGCGGCGGTTTCACTGTAACCTTGATCTTGTGCCATTGGCCGTCTTTTTTGATGTTGGTCGGCAAGTATCCAATGCTGTATTGATTGCGAAGTTCCAGTGCGATTCTGGTCGTCGCGTCTTCCAGTTCCGCCGCTGAGCGTGGGAAAAACGCCTTGCCGCCTGTAACCTGGGCGATTTCTTCCAGAATTCCCTGCCCTTGCATTTCCAGAGTGCCGCCCGCGCCTCCTCCCAGATCGACAATGCCGATGCAATAAATCTGAACTCCGGCTTCCTTGAGCAGTTTGCGCAATTCACCGTAGGTATAACGAGAAGAGTTGTCCTGCCCATCGGAAATCAACAACAAGGCGCGTTTGGTATGGCGGCCCTGCTTCACCTTTTCAATTCCCAGATATGCCGCGTCGTAGACAGCCGTTTGGCCTTTGGGATCAACCAGGTGCAGTTTGTTGGCCAGAGTGTCGCCGTCCGTGAATTCAGCCAGCAAATTGGCGCGCTGGTTGAATCCGACAAGAAAGAAATCGTCGTCACCATGACTGGTTTGAATGAAAGCCCGCAGGGCGTCACGCGCGCGGTCGAGTTTGCCTTTCATACTGCCGGACACATCAAAGACAATGCCCAGACTGACTGGAACGTCATCATTGCTGAAGTGAGTGATTTCCTGTTTAACCTTGTCTTCGAAAACCTCGAAGTTTTGTTTATTCAATCCGGTCACCAATCGGCTGTAAGGATCGGTAACGGTAACGGTCAGCGAAACGAGTTCAGTGGTGATTGGCCCTTCCTGAAAAGGCTTTTGATCTGAATTGGCTGTCGGGCGTTGCGGATTTTGCGGCCCTTGAGTCGTGTTTTGTGACGAAGCTTTCGCTTCTTGCTCCTGTTTATCTCCGGCTTGCTGCGGGGTTTGCTGCGCAGAAACTGCCACCAGACACAGCAGCATGAAGGAGAACGCCAGAACCGTTAAGCGCGAATAAGAGTTCTTTGACATCGTGACCCCCTTCAGACATCCCGCGTAAAGCGGGGAAATAAAGTTGTGAAGAAGACGTTTTCTCAGGCGACACATTTACCAGCAACAAAAGGCATCATGGTATTTGCGACAACCGAAAACTTTGCTTGCTGGAGCCTGAGAATGATTCGATTGATTCGCGGGGACGACTCGCGCGGCATTGTAACCAGAGATGAGTAACAGGCGCAATCACTCTGCTCAAACCCAAAGAAGTTTTTACAACAAACCCAGCACGTCCAGGACGAAGGATTGCTGTTCGCTTACTGGCTGGGCGATTTGCCTGCAACGATGGAAATTTCCCGTTCGCCGGAATCGTACAACAAGCCGGTTTCTGCATTGAGAATTCTGAATTCAAAAATGGCCGGAGCCGAAAGTTTATTGGGAAGCGTAATCAGAAACTCAAACGAGTTCGCAGTCTCATCCGCGCCAATCACTTTTTGATCGCTGAAAATGGTCTGGCTCTGAGCATCGCGAACGGCAACTTCCAGCCTGTAACCCGCCTGAGCATTGCCTTCTGTCACAATAGTCAATCGAACTGTGTCGCCTGGCTGATACGATTGACGATCCAGGCGAATGTCTTTGACCGTGACGGAATCTTCCGCCATCAGCACGTTCAAATCCAATTCACCTTTGGCCAGCAGAGTTCCTTCTTTGCTAGTGATTGTGTAATTGACGGTGTTGCTCTCCAGCGATTCAGGCAGCTTGAAATCCACTTGTGAATGCAAATTGATCGAAACCGGCTTTTGTTCTTTCAACTTTGCCGCAGAAATGGACAAAGTAGCGTAGGCGACCGGTCGTTGCGCTCGTAACTCGAATGACAGAATGAACGATTCGCTCGATTCATTGCCTGCCAGCACGCGCGCCTTGACCTGGATGCCGGTCGCCACTTTCGCAAACTCCACTGCGTTTGCGGTGGCAGGAATGGGAGAACCATTCCCGGTCGAGGTGTTCGCGGCGCTTTTCGCGATGGGCTGTTGCACGGGCGTCATCGCAATTGGCGTCGCAGGCGTCGGGTCTGATGTTGACCGCAACGGAGCGATTCGGAAAAACAATCTCACTCCTCGCTGGTCATAAATCGCCAAGGCATAATGATCTCCCGAAGGCAATGCGCCGGTAATTTGCAGCAAGCTGATTTCCTGCCCCGGAAGCGTCAACGAAACAAATCCAATCTCTTTCTGCTCTTCGCTGCCGCCCAGACTGATTCTGGCCGTGCCACGGAATTCGCCCGGCGAATTATTGCTCACCACCAACCGCAACCGTCCGCCATTGTTTTCCAGCCAGCCATTCAACGAGGCACGTTGCGGTTGCGCCTGATTCTGAATCGCGGCTCGTCCGGCGCTGCTCAAATGTGCCAAGACAGACGGCTTTCCTGCCGCAAAAGCAGCCCCTACCAGCATCAACATACAAATTCGAACGATCACAAAAAATATATTGGCAGTTGGCGATGCACCGTGCGGCTCTGTTTGTGATGAACCCCAAACCTTGCCGGAGAAACCGTCGCCAACTGCCATTTTTACTTGGACTGAATTTGAAACGAGAACGTCTTTTTACTCAGGTTCGCCGTTGATGACCTTGTTCATGCGGGCAATGATGCCGCGTCGTGAACGGCCATTGAGAATCTGTCTGGCCCACACGGTGAACAAGGCTTCCATTTCCTGAACCGAATAATCCTGCGGGTGGCTGTCACGGGCATTGATGTCCAGAACGATGCGGTTGAACCGCATCTTGACGCCAGCCACATCCACATCCATGCCGGTGATTTCCAGATGCAGCACCGGTGGTTCTGTCGCTTTTTGGAACGAAGCAATTACATCTTTTCGCGTGATGTTGGCCGGAACGGTGTTGAGCGCTTTGCCAGCCATGGAAGCGATTTTCTGACGCGCATCATCAGGAATCGTATAAGTAAGAGTGCCTGCCACGGTGTCGTCAGAGTTGGCTGCCGTCACGGTGAAAGCGACTTTGCCGCGTACGTCATACGCATCGGCTTCGCCGCTCTTCAATTTGGCGATGACCAGCTTTTGCGCTGTCGTAAACGCGACTGCTTTGGGTGTGGCCTGCTGAGCGTTGGCAACAACGCTCATTCCAAGCAGACAAGCCAAGGCAACAATCATTCTCGTAAATTTGGTGTTCATAGACTGTGTTTCTACCTCCAAAACGTGTTTTTGATTCAAGGGGGTTTTCCGGATTAGCGCGAGACGAAAACAAGATCGGCCATTCGGATTCGACAAAGATTGTGAGTATGGGGCGACAAGGAAACGTAGCTTACGGTTTCACCGGCTTATTTTCAACAGCTTCTTCAGTCGGCTCAGGCGGCGCCAGCAATCTGTTGACAGCGGCAATGATGCCCAGCCTTTGCCTTCTGACATTGATTTGCCGGGTCCAACTGCAAAAAAGCTGATTCATCTGTTCCGGTGTTTCATTGATATTCAAAACGACCCGGTCAAACGACAATTGGGCATTCACGATTTCAACGGTTTTCGCTGCTACCAGCAATTTGATCTGCGGACAGGCAGTGCCGCGCTGAAAACTCGCCGTCAATTCACTCACGCTGACGCTGGTCGGAACGTCGTTCAACGACCGATTGGAAGTGTGGGCGATCTTTTCCCGCGCCTCGGCGGTCAAGTCAAATACAAGCGTTCCTGTCACGGTGTCATTTTCGTTGGCCTGACTCACCGTATATGTCGCGCGACCGAGCACGAAATAACTGGTTCCGTCAGCCAGTTTCAATTTCGCGTTGACGTTTTTTGGAGCGGTCAGGAAACCCGTCGCAGGTTTTACCTGCACGATAGATGAACACACGACCACAGGCTCAAAGCCGCGCGCAGTCATTAAGGCGAATAACAAAATGCCATTGGCCAACATACGGTTCATCTATGTCCGAACCTTTTGAAAAACCACGTATATCCGGCAGTTCAGCGACACGCAGTTATTTATTGCAATGGAGATTCTTCAGGGAGTCGAGTACGCCAAACTGTGAAGTGAGGCCAGCGCACATTCAACAATAACAACAAAAAACGGCTTCGACGAAGTTCGCAGACAAGCCGTGAGGTAAAACGATTGCGATGCGTCTGCCGAAAATCTCCCAGTGAGTGTGACTTTCGCCCACAGACGCATCGCTAACTCAAGCGTGCTTCACGCCGCAAACCAAAAGATGTTTCATTATTTTTTAAGGGAGGGGAGTAAAAAGCTCAGTCAGACAAAATCATAGAGAGGTATTCGTTCAGGTGAACGTTGGTAATTTGTTCACTGGAAATTTTGTTTTTGAAGACAAACCAGGACACATCGCCGCTGGCAACTTTTTTCAAAATCAGTTCTGCGACTGGTTGCGGTTCAAGCATGGTGTTTTGGCTCAGACTTACGCGCGCGCGCGCCATCGCCCCATCAGTCAAAAAACCATGTTCCGGCAATTGCGGCCACCCAACCTCAATGGTCAGCGTGCGAAATCCGTATCGAGCGCCGAATCGTTCGCCAGCCATCGTGGCGTTTTCGACGTTGAACTGCCAGGGCTGGCTACCGGTTTGAATTCCAACCTGATCGGGTTGAAGCATCAACCGGCGATTGGCATCGGCGCATAACTGCGTCAAAGAATCCAGCAGCCACTGTTTGCCACGTTCGCGCAACTGATCGTTGGCGGTTTTCAAAGCCTGATATTCGGCAGCGTAATCTTTTTCCTGCATTTCGAGTGGTAATCAAACTTCGTGGCGGTTCATCAACGCCTTGTGCATGGTTACTTCGTCGGCATATTCCAAATCGCTGCCGACCGGCAATCCCATGGCAATTCGAGTAATGCGAAACCCCAGCGGTTTGAGCAAACGCCCCAGGTAATTTGCCGTCGCTTCGCCTTCAGTGTTCGGATTTGTGGCCAGAATGATTTCCTTGACGATGCTTTCGCCAGTTTCGTCCGGGCGAAGCCGCTCCAGCAAATTCCGAATTCGCAATTCTTCCGGCCCGATGCCGCGAATCGGCGACAACGCTCCATGCAGAACGTGGTATTGGCCGTGGTATTCGCGCGTTCTTTCAATCGCAACCAGATTGTGAGGCTCTTCGACAACACAGATCACCGACCGGTCACGCGTCGGGCTGGCGCAAAACCGGCACGGGTCGTTATCTGTCAGGTTGTTGCAGACCGAACAGAAAATGATCTTTTCTTTGACTTCGCGGATAGCGGCAATCAAGCGTTCGGCGTCGTCGGTCGGAGCTTTCAGCAAATGAAAAGCCAGCCGCTGGGCTGACTTATGACCGACGCCGGGAAGTCGTTTGAATTCCTCTATCAGTTTGGTGACCGGCTCTGCGTAATCAAGCATAGAATTGCGGATTGCGGATTGCGGATTGCGGATTGCGGATTGCGGATTGCGGATTGGCGAAGAACAAGGCTCTCCACAATCCACAATCTGCATTCCACAAATTACATAAGGCCCGGAATGTTCAGCCCGCCAAGGGCGCCGCCAAGTTTGCCGTGCATCACTTCATCAACCTTGCGTCCGCATTCGTTGATGGCAGCGACGATCAAATCCTGCAGCATTTCAATGTCACTGGCAGCTTCGGGATCAATTTTGATCGCCATGACTTCCTTGTTGCCGTTCATTTCGACGCGAACGATGCCACCGCCAGCCGATGAATCCACGCGCAAAGCGTCCATTTCCTTCGCCATCTGTTCCTGCATTTTCTGCGCCTGCTTCATCATTTGTTGCAGGTTCATACCGCCTGGAAGTTTCATTTTGATTTCTCCTTACAATCAGAACTTGAATGGATTGGTTTCGAGCGCGGGCATCATAACACGCGCTGGTTGGCCTCAAAACCGGCGGAACTGGTTCCGCTGACTACTTGGTTCAAGATGGATGGTTTGCATCAGGCGATTCTTTCACCCAGACAATCTCGCCTCGGAATTCTTCCAACATACTACGCACGGCAGAATTTTTCATTGCGACTTCTTTCAATTCCTGACGCTTCAGAGCCGTTTGATCTACCACTTTCTCAACCTCGATGTCACCGTTGATCTGCACTTCAACACGAAGCGACTGCCCAAACAGTTTTTCTCCAATTGTGCGAAACAATGTGCCGCTGTCACGGAGCCGTTTGGCAACGGCGTCGTCTTTGTTGAACCTGACGGTCAATACACCGTCCTGATAATGTTTGCTTTGAGCGTCTTCCAAAGCCATCAGCACCAAGGGACGATTGAGCTTTTGAACCTCTTTCAAGATGGCGTCTATTTCTCTGCCGGGGGCCACCTGAGTCACGGCTTGGGCGACTTCTTTCGGAGCGCTGGTTGCATCGCTGGTTGCAGTGATACGCCTGGCCGCGCCTGAATCAATCGAAGTTTCAGGCTCGGAATAATCCGACGATTCTGAAGGAGCAAAATACTCCGCAGGATCGAAATCCGGGAAATCCGGCGGCTCTGACAAATCGTTCGCTCTTGATTGCGGTTGAGCAGACTTTTCGGTTACTGGAGATTTTGCCGATTGAGGTTTAGGCAATTCGCTGCGAGGGGGCTTGGTCGGCAATTCATCACTGACAGCAGTGCGCCGCATCGTAGTCATTGAAGGGACAATTGGGCCGCTCGAACCACCAAGGACTGATTCCAGAGCTTCCAGTCGTTCGATCAATTCGGCGAGCGTTCGCAGTCGAGAAACATGCGCCAGTTTTACCAGCCCGATTTCAAGCTGGAAACGAGGATGAGGAGAGTCTTTTACTTCCTTTTCCGTTTCCGCCAGCAAATGAAAGCATCGCACCAGGTCTTCTTCAGAGAACCTGGCGGCAAGCGCTGCCAACTTGCTGATCTCGATATCAGCCACGCCCAGTAACTCTCCGCTGGTAACGCCGGATTTGACAACTAACAAATGACGCACATAAGCCATCAATTCGCGCGTGAAGTTACGCAAGTCATAACCGCGCGAAAATATCTCTTCGACCAGATTGATGGTTCCGGCAGTGTCCTGATTGGCAATTGCCTCAACGAATTTTCCCAGCGTGGCCGTGCTGACCATCCCCAAGGAAGCTGTAATATCGTCTTCAGTAATTTCCGATCCGCTGAAGGCAATGACCTGATCAAAAGCAGACTGGGCATCACGCAAACTGCCTGCTCCGGCGCGGGCGATTTCGCGCAATGCGTCGTCGCTGATTTTGATGCTTTCGTTATCGGCGATTTCACGCAATCGCCGGAAAATCTTTTCGGTAGGAATCTGGCGGAACTCGAATTGCTGGCAACGCGAAAGAATCGTGTCCGGCAGCTTGTGCAACTCCGTCGTTGCCATGATGAACACCACGTGGGACGGAGGTTCTTCCAGAGTTTTCAACAGAGCATTGAACGCGCTGGTGGAAAGCATGTGTACTTCGTCAATGACGAACACCTTGTACCGGTCGCGCGCCGGAGCCATGGCGATGTTATTGATGATGACATCGCGCACGTTATCCACGCCCGTGTTGGACGCAGCATCAATTTCCAACACATCCAGCGAATTGCCTGTGGCAATTTCCAGACAGGACGGACACTGCAAACACGGCTGGCTGGTAATTCCCTTGTGACAGTTCAATCCCTTGGCCAGAATTCGCGCCGAAGTCGTTTTTCCGGTTCCACGTACACCCGCAAACAGATATGCATGGTGCAATCGTTGTTGATCCAAAGCGCGAGTCAACGTTCGCGTGATGTGTTCCTGCCCCGTTAGGTCAGAAAAAGTCTGAGGACGATATTTTCGCGCGATAACCTGATAACTCACCGGACGATCTCCAAAAAGGATATTTGATTATTCAGTCAAAGGATTTGAGCGGTTCATAATTGCCATCAGAGCATAGCCCACCGAATTCAGCCGCTCAAGCTGAAGTTTCCAATAATGTAATTGCAAGACAAACCAAAAGATATTGATGGCTTATCTTACCAATCCGGCAAACCCGTCCAATGTAACAATAATATAACTTGCTTTTACTCTTGGCATTTTAATGCTTGTGTAGTTTAGAATGCGCCTAACAGTAGTTTTTATATTACCGCTGATGCTGAAAGCAAAAAAATAGCTCACACATCGGCTTATCTTCCAAACTTAAGGAGAAAGTATATGCCTAGACCAAAAGGTAGTGGGAGCCACTCTGAACTTGTTAAGTTGGCTCTTGTCGGAATTGATACGCAAATCCAGCAACTTCACGCACAAATTGCCGAATTGACGGAAAAGCGTAAACAACTCGCTGGCGGCGGCACGGTTGCTGCGAAAGGCGCATCCGCTGCGGAAGGCGTTAAAAAACGAGTCGTTTCTGCTGCAACGAAAAGGAAACTTAAAGAAGCAGCCAAAGCTCGCTGGGCCAAAGTTCGCGCTGAAAAAGAAGGTAAAAAATAAGTAGCCGCAGTTTCAGAAACAAATAGCTCCTTCAGAGCACCGGAACCTGATTAGCAGTTTTCCGATTTTCTGAAGGAGCTATTTGTTTTTACCATCAATAAGTAGGACAGGCTCCGGTGACTGCCGCGGCACATCTGAATTTCACTACCGTTGCTACCTTCCGGTCCTGGCGGGGTTCATGCATTCGAGATTGCACGGAGACCGGAGCCTGATACGAATCTCAACAACTTGAGATTGCGAGGTTGGGAACGGAGAGAGGGGGACTCGAACCCCCACAGGCCTTTCGACCCGCCGCGCTTCCAACGCGGTGCCATACCATTAGGCGACCTCTCCAAAATCAAATTCGTGTTTTGATCGCAGATCAGAACGTAATGGCGGAGAGGGTGGGATTCGAACCCACGGTACCCGTTAGAGTACAACGGTTTTCGAGACCGCCCGATTCAGCCACTCTCGCACCTCTCCGCAGAAAATTGTTTGTTTCAGTTACTCCGGCAATGGTTCGGTTGAGCTATCAACTTTATTTTTTCGTCTCAGCTTGAAAAATGCCTGCATCAATTCGCGGCATTCATTCGCTCTGATGCCGGAAGTAACTTCTACTTGATGGTTCAAAGAACTGTTGCTGCAGATTTGGAAGACCGAATCCACTGCACCTGCCCGGATTTCGGTTGCACCATACACCAGACGTTTGATTCTGGCGTTGACCATAGCGCCAGCGCACATCGCGCAAGGTTCAATGGTGACGTACAACGTAGCTTCTGTCAGACGGTAATTGGCGATTCGTTCCGCCGCTTGCCGCATGGCCAGAATTTCAGCGTGAGCCGTTGGATCATTCAACCCTATCGGCTGGTTATGCCCGCTTCCGACTATCTGCTTATCAATTACCACAACAGCGCCGATGGGAACTTCGCCAGCGTCTTTGGCTCGCCGGGCTTCTGCCAGAGCAAAGCCCATAAAAAACTGATCGAGCGAATTCAAATCCTGTAGCGAATCTGCCGAAGCCGTTTCGCTCGCTTTTGCCTGCTGACGCTTGCTCATTGGGTTTCCGTGCGCCAAAAAAGAAGCCGGATGGTACTGACGCTGCCAGGCTCTGTCAAGACAACCAAAATCAGCAGTTATCGCTGGTCTGCTTTTCAACACAGGCTTGGCTGGCTATCATCCGCTCAATCGTAGTAATGACTTCATCCGACAAGCGAGAGGATTTATGCGGAAACTACTTTTTCTGGTGGCGATTCTTTTGTTCACCCTGCAATCGAATTCCGGCGTCGGAGCGCAACGGCGTTACGACGTGTTGATTTTGAATGGCACGCTTTATGACGGCAGTGGCGGCAAACCGCGCCGTGCAGATGTGGCCATCAACGCCGACAAAGTCGTTGCCATTGGCAATCTGAAATCCGCCAAAGCCGACACGGTGGTGGATGCCAACGGTCTGGCTGTCGCTCCGGGATTCATCAACATGCTTTCGTGGGCGGTGGAAGATTTGATTGTGGATGGTCGTTCGATGGGCGACATCAAACAGGGCGTGACGACGGAAATTTTCGGCGAAGGCAGTTCGATGGGACCGCTCAGCGATGAAATGAAGCAACGCGCCAAAGCCGAACAAGGCGATCTGAAATTCGACATCGAATGGACGACGCTGGCCGAATATCTGCTATTCCTGGAACGGCGCGGCGTGTCACCTAATGTCGCTTCATACATTGGTGCGACGACCATCCGCGAACATGTCATCGGGCTGGAAGATAAAAAAGCCACGCCGGAACAGATGCAACGAATGCGCGAACTGGTTCGGCAGGAAATGCAGGCTGGCGCTTTGGGGATAGGTTCTTCGCTTATTTACGCGCCTGCGTTTTACGCTCCGACCGAAGAACTGATCGAACTCTGCAAAGTCGCCGCTCAGTACAAAGGCAAATACATTTCTCACATGCGCAGCGAAGGAAATCGCCTGATCGAAGGTATCGAAGAACTGATCCGCATTGCCCGCGAAGCCAACCTCCCCGCCGAAATTTATCACCTGAAAGCCGCGGGCAAATCGAATTGGCCAAAGATGGACACCGCCATCGCTCTGATTGAAAAGGCCAGAAAACAAGGTTTGAAAATCACCGCCGATATGTACACCTATCCGGCGGGTTCGACCGGGTTGGATGCCGCGATGCCGCCGTGGGTGTTGGACGGTGGTTACGAAGCTGCGTTCAAACGGTTGAAAGACCCTGCGACGCGAAAAAAGATCGCCGAAGAAATCCTGACGCCTTCGGACAAATGGGAAAATCTGTTTCTGGCTGCCGGATCGGCTGACCGAATTATCCTGGTCGGATTCAAAAACGACAATCTGAAAAAACACACGGGCAAGACTCTTGAAGAAGTCGCCAGGCTTCGCGGCGAATCGGTAACCGATACGATCATGAATCTGGTGGTGGAAGATCAATCGCGCGTCGGCACAGTGTATTTCATGATGGACGAAGAAAATCTGAAAAAGCAGATCAAACTGCCCTGGGTGTCGTTTGGATCGGACGGAGGTTCGATGGCGGCGGAAGGCGTTTTTCTGAAATCTTCGACGCACCCACGCGCTTACGGAAACTTCGCACGATTGCTGGGCAAATATGTCCGCGAAGAAAAGGTGATCTCGCTGGAAGAAGCCATTCGCCGGTTGAGCAATTTGCCCGCGACAAACCTGGGACTGGATCGGCGCGGATTGCTCAAAACGGGTTATTTCGCCGACGTGGTTGTCTTCGATCCCAAAACGATTGCCGACCGTGCGACCTTTGAACAACCGCATCAATACGCCGTCGGCATGCGCCATGTGTTCGTCAACGGAAAACACGTGTTGAAAGACGGGGAACACACTGGCGTCAAATCCGGGCGTGCTTTGTGGGGACCTGGCAAGGTCAAATAAATCTCAAAACTCCATTTTCAGCCCGCCTGAAGACACGAGCGGTAGCGTTTGTTCAAAACCGTTGCGAATCTGACGCAGGTTTCGTCGTCCAAATAAATTCAAAAACTTCGCTGTGAGCGTGATTTTCAGCCTGCCAATTTTGAATGATTTGTCCAGTCTCAAATCAAAGCGGCTGTAACCCGGCAATCTGAATTGGTTGCGGTTGGCGAATTACGGTTGCCCATTCGGCAGTATTGCAGTTATTTCCAGCGTTATTCCTGGATGATGAGGCAAAACGATTTCAACGAGGTTGTCCGCTCGATTGTTGTACATGATGTTTCCAAAACAGAGTCCACGATGTCGTGAGCGATTTCAGTCCACGATGTCGTGAACTCTGACACTTAGTCGCTGGGAAGCGAAATGCAGAAGAAAGCTTGACACTTGATCTCGCATCGCCGTGTAATGCCGCGCAAAGCGGTTTCTGAAAAATCCCTGGAGAAAAACGTTGAAGATGAATACAAAATTCGTTTGTCTAATGACGCTGATGGTCGTGCTCGCGTTTCCGTTGGCCGCACAAGTGCAAACCGAAGTGCCTGCGGTGGTCCCCGGCGCGAAGCCTGTCAAAGTAGAACGCATCAAGATTCACGGGACAGCGTTAGAAGGCAATCTGGAAGGCAATGCCGTTGACAGGGATGTTTTAGTGTTCCTGCCGCCAAGTTATGCAAAGCAAAAATCGCGGCGTTACCCGGTCGTCTATGCCTTGCACGGATATTCCATCGGCGCGGAACAATGGAGCAAGGAAATCCGTGTACCCCAAACCATCGAAGGCGCGTTTGCCCAGGGCGCACAAGAGATGATCGTTGTGTTGCCGGATTCCAAAACTGTGCATAACGGTTCGATGTATTCCAGTTCCGTGACGACCGGAGATTTCGAGAATTTCATTGCACGTGATGTGGTTGCTTACATTGACGCGCATTACCGCACGATTCCGAACCGGCTGAGTCGCGGCCTTGTCGGGCATTCGATGGGTGGTTATGGCGCAACGCGCATAGGCATGAAGCATGCAGACGTGTTTGGCAGTGTTTACATCATGAGTCCGTGTTGCTTGTCACCGCGTCAGGCCGGCCCGACGAACCCGGAAATGGAAAAGACTTTGGCGGAAGTGAAGACGGCTGAAGATTCGGCCAAATTGCCGTTTCCAGCTCGCGCCAATCTTGCCGCTGCTTCCGCGTGGGCGCCCAATCCAAAAAATCCTCCGCTCTATCTCGACCTGCCGCGCAAAAATGGCGAAGTGCAACCAGACGTGATGGCAAGATTCGCTGCCAATGCGCCGCTGGCTTTTATAGATCAATACATCGGCAACCTGCGGCAGTATCGCGCAATTTCAATAGATGTCGGCGACAAAGATGGTTTGAAAGCGGATTCGGAAAAGCTGCATAACGTGCTCGACAAATATGGCATCGCCAACAGCTTTGAAATTTATTCCGGCACGCACACCAGCGCGGTCGCCGTCCGTTTTCAAAATTACGTGATGCCGTTTTTCAGCAAGCATCTCTGCTTTGCGAAAAGCTGCAAATGATGCCGACCGAAAACTGAGTTTCCAGCAAACCCGATCAATCTCAATCAGGAGCCGACCGTTATGAAAATAAAAAATGTGTTGTTCGTTCTGGCCTTAGTGCTGGCGCCCGTCTTTGCGCAAGACGCAGGAGATTTCAAACCCGCTACGACGAACGTCTGGGGGGCGGAGTACCCCAAAGTTGACAGTCAGGGCCGCGTGCAGTTGCGCATCAAAGCCACCGAGGCCACCAAAGTCAGAATCAATTTCTGGAGCGGTCCCAAAGCCGAAATGACCAAACAGGCCGATGGATTCTGGACATTCACGACTCCGCCGATGGTTCCCGGTTTGCATTATTACAACTTTGTCGTGGACGGCGCAGAGGCCACTGACACTGGTAGCCAGGCTTTTTTCGGCGGCAGCAAATACGCCAGTGCCGTCGAAGTGCCTGAACCCGGCACGACCTTTTACACGATGAAAGACGTACCGCACGGTCAGGTGCGCGAAGTTTGGTACAACTCCAAAGTCACGGGAACCTGGCGGCATGCGATGGTTTATTTGCCGCCGACGTATGAAACGCAAACCAAACAACGCTTTCCTGTGCTGTATTTGCAACATGGCGGCGGCGAAGACGAAACCGGCTGGATTCGTCAGGGGCGTGCCAACATCATTCTCGACAACCTGATTGCCGAAGGAAAAGCCAAGCCGATGATTATTGTGATGGCTTACGGTTATGCGAAACGCGCCGGACAACCTGCGCCCGCCGTGACCGGCCCTCCGGGCAATTCGCCTGATCGAATGAAAGCAATGCAGGAAATGTTTTCAGCGTTTGAAGACGACCTGACGCAAGTCTTGATTCCGTTTGTTGACAAGACCTACCGCACGCTGGCGAACCGCGAAAACCGCGCGATGGCGGGGCTTTCGATGGGCGGGATGCAAACCTATCAAATTACGCTCAAACATCTCGATCTGTTTTCGCACATTGGCGGATTCAGCGGCGCAGCCGGTTTTCTTTCGGGCGATCAAAAGATGAATCCCAAAACCGATTACAACGGCGTGTTTGCCGATCCGGCGGCCTTCGCCAAAAAAGTCAAATTGCTTTGGTTGAGTATCGGCACTGCCGAACCGGAACGCATGCGCGCCAGCATCCACCGGCTGCACGACGCCTTGACCGAAGCAAAGATTCAGCACGTCTTTTACGAATCGCCGGGCACGGATCACGAATGGCAAACGTGGCGGCGCGATTTGCACGGATTCGCCCCAAGGCTGTTTCAAAAATAGGGAAGCTTCTCAACCATGCCGATCAAGAGCATCTTCAAGTTGGGAATTTTCGTGGCGCTGACCGTGCTTGTGTATACAAACGCGCAAGCACAACGCGCCACGTGGACAGCCGACAACGGCAACGGCACGTTCACCAATCCGCTGTTTTACGAAGAGTTTTCCGACCCCGACATGATTCGCGTCGGCGAATACTTTTACCTGACCGGGACAACCATGCATTCGATGCCGGGCTTGCCGATTCTGCGCTCGCGCGATCTGGTCAACTGGGAGTTCCTGGCCTACGCGATGGACAAGCTGGATTTGGGGCCGGCGTTTCGTTTGGAAGAAGGCAAGAACATTTATGGCCGCGGAATCTGGGCGCCGTCGTTTCGCTATCACAACGGCACGTATTACATCTTCAGCAACGTCAACGGTCAGACGACGCAGAAATTCACCGCGACCAATCCCGCAGGTCCGTGGACGCGCACACCGATGAAAGTTTCGTTGCACGATTTATCAGTGCTATTTGATGATGATGGCAAAGTCTGGGTGGTGTGGGGCTACGAAGGCATTCGACTGGCGCAACTCAATCGTGACCTCACTGACCTTGTGCCCGGCACGGAGCGCCTGATTATTCCCAAAGGCTCCGGCATCGGCGAAGGCGCGCACTTTTACAAAATCAACGGCAAGTACCTGATCATCAGCGCGTGGTACATGGGCGCTATGCGTATGCCTGCAGCCCGCGCCGACCGGCCTGAAGGGCCTTACGAATACAACCAGGCCATCAGCATTGACGAAGATTTCGGTCTGATGAAAGGCAAAGGACTGACACGCGATGGCAAGATTACGCCTGCCAATCCGGCGGCGCGCGGCAGAATGTCTTTGCATCAAGGCGGAATCATTCAAACGGCGAAAGGCGAGTGGTGGGGCTTTTCGATGATGGATTACAACTCCGTCGGACGCCTGACTTGTCTGTCGCCGATTACGTGGCAGGACGGCTGGCCGTATTTCGGTTTGCCGGGCAATTTGAAACGCACGCCGCGCACGTGGGTCAAACCGAATACAGGTTACAACGACAAACCGGCGGTGCCTTACGATCACAACGATGATTTCACGGCGACGAAACTTAAACCGATCTGGCAGTGGAATCACGTGCCCGTTGACGACAAATGGTCGCTGACCGAACGCAAAGGATTTTTGCGAATCCACACAATGCCCGCCAAGAATTTTTGGGAAGCACGCAACACACTGACCCAACGCGCCATCGGCCCAAAGTCATCGCCCGTCGTCAAACTCGATGTGACAAGCTTACAATCCGGCGATGTCGCGGGACTCGCGTTATCGAACAAGCCTTATGCCTGGATTGGCATTGAGCGCGACGAACAAAGATTCTCCATCGCGCAATTCAACGAGCACACCGGCAAAACCGAACGCGCCGCAATGACAGGCAATACGATCTGGCTGAAAGCGGATTGCGACTTTCTGACCGAAGCGGCGCAGTTCAGTTATTCGCTCGACGGCAAACGTTTCACCTCGCTCGGCGCTCCGTTCGAGATGGTCTATCAATTGACGACATTTCAGGGAATTCGTTACTCGCTGTTTGCCTACAACAGCACAGGCCAACAAGGCGGCGCAGCGGATTTCGACAGCATCGCCGTTCACGAACCGCATCAGCGCGGATTGATGCGCCCGATCCCTTACGGCAAACAAATTCATTTGACCTCGTTTCAGAAAACTACTGGCCTGGCCGTGCAAGCAAATGCGCTGACGGTTGCTGCGCCTGCGGCTTTTACCGTTGTAGACATGAAGCTGGGACGAGTGGCGCTCAAGTCCGATAAGACCTTCGTCAGCGTTGACAGCGAAGGGCGCGTCACTTTGCAATCAACGAAACCAGCCACCGCACAAAGTTTTCAGTGGATCGAAACGCCGACGGGCGAATTAGTCCTGATGTCACTCGTGACCAATCGCTTCCTGCGCATTGATCCCAAAACGCAAACTGTCTTGTGCGACAGCCCCGGTCCGCTGCCTGATGGCAGCGACGGCGTGCGCTTCATTTGGGCATTGGCAGTAAAATAACCTGCGAGAAGTACTCGTCAACATTTACCAATTCAGGAGAATTTCCATGCGACCCGTTACGAAATCTTTGTTCACCGCCTCCATTATTGCCGCTTGTCTGTTATTCGGAAGTTTGCCTACTGTCGAAGGCCAGGCGCCGCAAGCCCGCATCAAAATAGACACTGACCGCACCATCGGCGAAATCCATCCGCATCTGTTCGGCAATTTCGCCGAGCATCTGGGACGGATGATTTACGGCGGCATTTACGAAGAAGGCAGTCCACTGTCAGACGCCAACGGTTACCGCAAGGACGTGATGGATGTAGTCAAACAACTGGACGTGACGATTCTGCGCTGGCCGGGCGGCAATTTTGCGTCGGGTTACAACTGGAAAGACGGCATAGGACCGAAGGACCTGCGTCCGATGCGCAAAGACCTGGCGTGGGACGATTTGGAAAGCAATCGGTTCGGCACGGATGAGTTTTTGAAGTACTGCGAGATGATCGGCGCGGAACCTTACATCTGCGTCAATCTGGGCTTGGGTACGATTGATGAAGCCCGACATTGGGTCGAATACTGCAACGAATCGAAAAACACCTACTGGGCGGAACAGCGCCGTAAGAACGGACGCGACAAACCTTACAACGTGAAATACTGGGCGCTGGGCAACGAAATTGACGGCCCCTGGCAACTCGGTCACAAAAACGCCGAAGAGTATTCAAAATTCGCGCTCGAAGCCGCCAAAGCCATGCGCTCGACCGATCCAAGCATCAAGTTGATTGCCTGCGGTTCCAGCAATTACGGACCGACGGCTGACTGGATGCACTGGAATCGTACCGTGCTGGAAACATTGCGGAATCAGGCTGATTACATCGCCATTCACAGTTACATCAACAACCGCGACAACGATTTCGAAAAGTTCATGGCGTGGTCGCAGACGATTGATAATTACATCAACGTCACGGCGGCCCAGATCAAGGAAGCTCAAAACCGTCAGCAGAATCCGCGTCCGATTTACATTGCCTACGACGAATGGAACGTCTGGTATCGCGCCTTCAACGAAAAGAAACTCGAAGAGGTCTACAACTTCGAAGACGCGCTGGCCATGGGCATGTTTTTCAATTCGTTTTTCCGCCGCGCCGACATCGTCAAAATGGCCAACCTGGCGCAGATGGTCAACGTCATTGCGCCGATCACGACCAACAAACAAGGGCTGTTTTTGCAGACGATCTATTTTCCGCTGGTCGAATTCACCAAACAGAAAAACAATCAATCGCTGGATGTGCATGTCTCTGCGCCGACGTACAAAATTGGCAATCGCGCGCCGCTGAAATACCTGGATGTTTCGACGACGTACAACGCGGCGGAAAAGACGCTTTACGTCAACGTGCTCAACCGCAGTAAAGACAAAGACCTGACAACGCGCATCGAAAATCAGGAAGGCCAGTTGACCAACGCCGTCGGCGTTTGGGAATTGAACCATCCCGACCTGAAAGTGACGCACACCTTCGGCGATGACAAGAAAGTCCGCCCCGTTACGCGCAACATCACCGCGACGATTGAAAACAACGGCTTCACTTACACTTTCCCAGCACATTCGCTGACGATTTTGAAGTTGCGTTTGAAGTAAAACGAGCTGTTGGACGGACGCATTCTTGCGACTTCGTGTCGCGCCAATAAACGATCTGAGGATTTATAGTTGAAGATAAGCATCAGGATTCTAAATCTGCTGGCGATGATTTCGCTGGCCGTGGTTTGCGGATGGGCGCAAGAGTTGGACGGGCGTTGGGATGGAAAGGTCGGCTACGGCACTCTGGACGTTCCCTTCACAATTCATTTCGAACCCAACGGCAAAACGCTCAAAGGATCTCTGGTGAATGGCGACACCCGCGTCTCTTCCACAGAGGGCAGCTTTGAATCGGGAACTTTGCGTCTTACGTTCGGAGCTTCCGGCACACGGTTGGAAGCGAAACTGGTGAACGGTCAGCTCAAGGGCACAGTTGGGAATGGTGACCTGATGCGCCCGTTCACCGCGTCACAGTTCTGTTCGTGCGCGCCCGAAGGCGAAGCAGGACCGGATATTTCCGGAACCTGGGACGTGCCGGATTCCAACTTGCGCCTGACAATCCGGCGAAAAGACGAGGACACCTTTGCCACCGTTTTGCGTCCGAGCGGCGATTTAGGCCCGTTGGCCGGACGCTTTGACGGAGCGACCTTCATGCTTCACTACTTTGATGGAGTCCACGCCGCCGTGCTTGAAATCGAATCTCGTAAGGACGGCGGTCTGGATTTGAAATTCATGGAACCGGGCGCTGATGTAAAAAAGTATCGAGCAGTCCAGGCGATCCCCGGAAAGTAAGCCCGTCTTCGATTCGAACAGCCCGCCAAAAATCTACTGGGCTGGCAGCTATCAGCCAGGTCAGCCGCTCAAACGCGCACCATCCTGCTGTGTCAAACAGTTTCCGCACTCGTTTCCAATCTGAGTTTGCCAGAACTCCTTTGCGAAAGTTCGGATGAGCAGCTTCTGTTGTCTAAAAACTTTTTGTGGACTACTTGAATGGTTGACTGAAACAGCGAATTGGCAAATTGTGGATCAGATGGCAGAATGCGCGACTTCCGTAAGAAAGGGGTTTGTATGGCTCAAAGCATTCATTTCTTTTTGCAGTGGGAAGAGTATTTCGCGGCGCAGGAATTTTTTCGGCGCAACCGACAAACCGTCGCTCCCGAATGGCGGGCGGGCGCAGCATTTCTGCTGATCGGGTTGATTTTGCTGTTTATCGAAGGGATGAGCGTCTTTGCCATTCTGGCTTTGGTGATTGGCGTGGCGGTGATGATTCTTTCTCCGCATGCGCGACGCTGGTCGTCGAAACGCAAATGGCGACGCGAACCGCTTTACGAAACCGAACACGAAGTGTCGTTCAGCGAAAACGGCGTGTATTTCCGCATGGGCGTCATCGAATCCAATCTGGATTGGAAGTATTACCAGAGCGTGATGGAAAGCCCGAATGGATTGTTGATGGTTTATGGTAACGACTCGTTCAACCTGTTGCCGAAACGCGCGTTTGCCGATGAAACCCTGTTCTCTCAATTTCGCTCACTGGCGATAGAAAATCTGAAAACACAGTAGCCAGTCAACAGTAAACAGCAGGAAACACAACTACTGTCTACTGTCTACTATCTACTGTCTACTGTTGAATTATGACAATAGACGAACAAGTAGCATTTCTGACCAAAGGCTGTGTGGACGTGATCCCCGCCGAAGAGTTGAAAAAGAAGCTGGAGCAATCCGCAGCGACCGGACGACCGTTGCGCGTCAAACTCGGAGCCGACCCGACCGCGCCGGATATTCATCTAGGCCATTCGGTCGTCATTCGCAAAATGAAGGCGTTTCAGCAACTCGGCCACGACGTGATTTTTCTGATCGGCGATTTCACGGGCATGATCGGCGATCCGACCGGACGCAACACGACACGTCCGCCGCTCACCCGCGAACAGATTCTGGCAAACGCCGAAACGTACAAGGCACAAATTTTCAAACTGCTCGACCCGGACAAAACGATCATTGAATTCAACGCGAACTGGCTGAACGCCTTCAAACCGGAAGACTTCGTCCGACTGACGGCCAAAGTCACATTGGCGCAGATTCTGGAACGCGACGATTTTTCCAAACGACTGGCCGCCGGAGTGCCGATCAGCTTGCACGAACTGCTGTACCCGCTGGCGCAAGGTTACGATTCAGTGGCGTTGAAAGCCGATGTGGAACTGGGCGGAACGGATCAGAAATTCAATTTGCTGATGGCGCGCGAAATCCAGCGAGCGTACGGCGTCGAAGCGCAGGTCATCATGACCACGCCGTTACTGGAAGGTTTGGACGGCGTCGAAAAGATGTCGAAGTCGAAAAACAATTACATCGGAATTGCCGAATCGCCTGATGAAATGTTCGGTAAAGTCATGTCCATTAGCGACGAATTGATGTGGCGGTATTACACGTTGGTCACAGACCTGACTCTGGCGGAAGTGGCGCAGTTGAAAGCCAACGTCGAATCCGGCGCAAAACATCCGCGCGATGCCAAAGTCGAACTGGCCAAACACATCATCGCGGATTTTCATTCGCAAGCTACCGCCGATGAAGCCGAAGCCGAATTCAATCGCCGGTTTCGCGAACATCAGGCTCCGACCGACATTGAAACCCGTTCGATCAAAGCCGATGGAACCATCAAATTGGTGGATTTGCTTGTGCAAACCGGACTGGCGACTTCCAAAGCCGAAGTGCGCCGGTTGATTCAACAAGGCGGAGTTCGGTTGAACAACGAACGCATCGGCGATACCGCGGCGGAAATTGATACCGCAGCAATCAAAGAAGCGTTGTTGCAAGTCGGCAGGCTGAAGTTTCTGAAAGTCACATTTGAGTAATTTCGGGCGGGTGCTTGACCGACTTCAGGTCGGCTCATATAATCGCGCCCGTTTCCGATCAAAGGCTTAAACGACATCACTTCTAAAGCTTTGGTCGTTGAAAATGTGGGGACGTGGCGGAATTGGTAGACGCGCGGGTCTCAAAAACCCGTTACCTTACGGTAGTGTGGGTTCGATTCCCACCATCCCCACCATTTATTTTCTTTCCTTCGAGTCCAATTCCCAAAAAGCATCGAAATTCTCGTGGTTGACGGTCGCAGACATGGCCGGTAAAGTTTCGGCTTGGTTGGCGCTTTCGGCCACACACTCACGGCTCGAAGTCGTGTACACCAAGCTCGACCGGCTCCCTCATCACAATGGCTGGTCGCAGCGCCCATTCAAACGAAGAACGGATAACAGAAATGAGCAATATAACTGAGCGTGCCCTGCCGGTTCGCATCGAACGATTGAGCGAACTGGCCAACAACCTTTGGTGGAGTTGGCATCCCGACGCCGACCTGCTGTTCCAGCATCTGGACAAAACCCTTTGGGAATTGACGCACCACAATCCCGTCAAGTTTTTGCAGCAGATTTCGCCAGCCAAATTGGATGCCGCTGCCGCCAATCCGGCATTTTTGCGGCATTACGACGGAACGATGCTGGCGTTCGACAAAGCTCTCACCGCCAAAGGAACCTGGTTTTCCGAAAAGTATCCGCAATTGGCCGACCGACCGATTGCGTATTTTTCGGCGGAATTCGGTTTGCACGTTTCATTGCCGATTTATTCGGGCGGTCTGGGAATTCTGGCCGGAGATCATTGCAAAGAAGCCAGCGACATAGGCTTGCCGCTGGTCGGCGTAGGGTTCGTTTATCAGCTCGGTTATTTCATCCAGCGCATCACCGGCGAAGGCCGCCAGGATTCGGTTTACGAACCGCTGGATTATTCGTCTACGCCGCTGGAACCCGTGATTTCGCGCGAAAGCGAAGGCGGATTGTTGAAAGTGGACGTCGGCGGTCGCTGTGTTCACGCGGCGGTCTGGCGCGTCAAACTGGGATCGGTTTCCGTTTATCTGATGGACGCCAACGTCGAAGAAAATCACTCTTGGGATCGTGAATTGACTTCGCGGTTGTATGGCGGCGATCAGGAAATGCGCATCCGTCAGGAAATCGTGCTGGGCATTGGCGGCATACGAATGCTGGAACGGTTGGGAATTCGCCCGGCGGTGTTTCATGCCAACGAAGGCCACGCTGCGTTCATGATGCTGGAACGCATTCGCGCGCTGGTGCAAAACGGCCAAAGCTTCACCGAAGCCGCCGAAGCGGTGCGCGAAACGACGGTCTTCACAACGCACACGCCTGTTCCCGCCGGACACGATGCCTTTCCGTTTCATCTGGTCGAAACGCAATTTGCCGGATACTGGGAAGAGTTGGGATTGGATCGGGAACAGTTTTTCGCCTTGGGCGAACATCCAGACGGCGGGGCGCCGAATTTCAACATGACTGCGCTGGCGTTGCGGCTGGCAGGAAAGTGCAACGGCGTCAGCCGACTTCACGGACGTGTTTCGCGGCAGATGTGGCATTCGATGTGGCCGGATCGCACCGAAGACGAAGTTCCCATCACGCACATCACCAACGGAGTTCATGTGCCGACCTGGATCGCGCCGGAAATGAACCGGCTGTTTGCCAAACATCTGGGACACGATTGGTTGGCAAAACACGACGACCCGACATTGTGGGAACGCATTCACGACATTCCCGACGCCGAATTGTGGCAGGCGAAACAACAATTGAAACACAAGCTGTTCAATTTCATGCGCGAACGCATTCGCCACAACTGGATCACCGAAACCGCCGGGCCGACGCGCGTGCTGACCGGTGGAACCTTGCTCAACCCAGACGCGCTGACCATCGGATTCGCCCGGCGTTTTGCCACCTACAAACGCGCGGTTCTGATTTTCAGAAGCCTCGAACGGTTGAAGAAAATCTTCCACGACGAATGGAAACCAGTGCAGATCATCTTTGCCGGCAAAGCGCATCCGGCGGATTTGCCCGGACGCAGCCTGATTCACGAAATTTACGAACTGGCGCGCGACCATAACCTGGGCGGACGAATCGCGTTTGTCGAAAATTACGACATTCACGTCGCCAAACATCTGGTGCGCGGCGTGGATGTGTGGCTGAACAATCCTCGCGTTCCGTTGGAAGCCAGCGGAACCAGCGGCCAAAAAGCCGCGCTGAATGGTGTACCGCATCTGAGCGTGCTGGACGGTTGGTGGTACGAAGGTTACAAAGGAACCAATGGCTGGGCGATTGATCCCGGCGTTCCCGAAGGCGTCAGCGAAGAATACCGCGACGAAGCCGATGCGGACGCGCTGTACCGCGTGCTGGAAACCGAAGTCGTGCCGCTGTATTTTGACCGCGACAGCGACGGCGTTCCGCGTCGCTGGATTCATCTGCTGAAGGAAGCCATTCGTACTGACGCGCCGACCTTCAGCGCGCGCCGTATGGTCAAGGAATACACCGAACGCATGTACGTCCCGGCAATGAACTCTTCAATGCAAAGATAGCTCGCTTCAGAGACAAAATTGCAGACAGGATCAACAAGATTACTTCAGGATTAACAGGATGTTGAGATACGGCCTGATCGTACGTTATCAAAAACATCTTGTTCATCCTGAAAAAATCATGCCAATCCTGTCTTGTGTCTTTCTGGTTCTATTTTCTGGCGATGAAAAAGTACGTCATCAAAACGGACGTTCCGCGCCAATCGCTGATCAACTACCGCGAAGCGTTGAACGACGAACAGCGCGCCGTGGTGATGGCCGGAGCCGGGCCGCTGCTGGTCATCGCCGGAGCCGGTTCGGGCAAAACGCGCGTCGTAACCTATCGTGTCGCCCGATTGATTGAAGCCGGAGTCGCGCCCGCGCGGATTCTGCTGGTGACGTTTACCAATCGAGCCGCGCGCGAAATGCTCAGCCGCGTCGAAACATTGCTGGCCGCCGATGTGCGCCGCGTCTGGGGCGGGACTTTTCATTCCATCGCCAACCGGTTATTGCGCCGCCACGCCGCCAGCCTGGGTTACGAAAACAACTTTTCCATCCTCGACGCCGAAGACGCCAAAGACCTGATTGATTCCTGCATTGATGAAGCTGCGATTGACACGCGTAGCCGCCGCTTTCCCAAAGGCGAAGTGCTGCGCGAAATGTTCAGCTTCGCCACCAACACTGACACGTCGCTGGATCAGTTGATCGTCGCCAAATATCCGCACTTTGAATTGCTGACTGCACAGATCAAGCGAGTTGACCAGCTTTACCAGCAACGCAAACTGGAACGCAACGCGATGGATTACGACGATTTGCTGGTGAACTGGAAACGGCTGATGAGCGAAAAGCCGGACATCGCGGCAATTTACCAGGAACAGTTCCAGCACATTCTGGTGGATGAATATCAGGACACAAACACCTTGCAAGCTGAAATTGTGGATCTGGTGGCCGCCAAACATCGCAATTTGATGGTGGTCGGCGACGACGCGCAAAGTATCTTTGGCTGGCGCGGCGCGAATTTCAAAAACATCTTCGAGTTTCAAAAACGTTATCCCGACGCGCAACTCTTCAAGCTGGAAAACAATTACCGCTCGACGCCGGAAATTTTGATGCTGGCCAACGCTTCGGTTTCGATGAATCGCCAGCAGTTCCCCAAACATCTGCAAGCCAAACGGCCCAGTCGAGGTTTTACGCCTGCGCTGATTCCGGCGCGCGACAGTGAACAGCAAGCCGCATTTGTGGCCGCTCGCATTCTGGATTTGCGTGACGAAGGCGTGCCACTGGATGAAATCGCCGTGCTGTATCGTTCGCACTTTCATTCGCTGGAATTGCAGTTGGAATTGACGCGACGTGGCATTCCGTATGACGTTCGATCCGGCGTGCGGTTTTTCGAACAGGCGCACATCAAGGACGTGACGGCTTATCTGCGGCTGGTCGTCAATCCGCGCGATGAACTGGCGTGGAAACGTGTGCTGAAACTGATTCCGAAAATCGGCAACGCGACGGCTTCGCGTGTCTGGGAACGGTTGGCTTACGCCGAAGAACCACTGGCGTTGGTGCGAACCGACGAATTTGCCAAAGCCTTGCCGAAAGGCGCTGCGGTTGGCTGGCGCGAATTCGCCGAACTCATCAAAGACCTGACCGCGCCCGAAACGTTGAACAATCCAGCCAAACAAATCGAACTGGTATTGACGCGCGGTTACGTCGAATACCTGCAAGCCAATTTTGAAAACGCCGACGCCCGCGAAGAAGACTTGCGGCAATTGGCGAACTTCGCCGGACGCTATGACACGACCGACGCGTTTTTGAGCGAATTGGCATTGTTGAACACCGAACGTTTTGCGCCGCCGGGAGCGACGGTTGGCGAAGACGTGATCGAAGGCGGCGACGAAGACGAACGTCTGGCGCTGTCGTCAGTGCATCAGGCGAAAGGCCTGGAATGGCGCGTGGTGTTTATGATCTGGACTGCGGACGGGCGCTTCCCTTCCAGCCGCAGTTTGCGCGACATCGAAGGCGAAGAAGAAGAGCGCCGCTTGTTTTACGTTGCGCTGACCCGCGCGCAGGATGAGTTGTATGTGTGCTTTCCGCTGGTCGAAAGCGACCGTGCGCGACAAACCGTGCTGCATCGCCCGTCTCGGTTTGTCACCGAAGTCCCGCGCGAGTTGCTGGAAATCTGGAGCGTGGACGAAGAAAACGCCCAGCTTGAAATGCTGGAAACTACCGAAACAAAGTATATCAATTGAGCGATGGCTCCGGCTGTATTGCTCGCCTGAATGCTCTGTAGTACAAAGCCAGCAATGGAGGAAAATATGTTCGCAATTGAGTTCCAAACAAAAATTAACAACGGAAGCATTGAGCTTCCACAAGAATTCATTGGCAAGTTGGTTGGTGAAGTCCGAGTGATTGTGTTGAAGCACGAGCAGGCCGAAGTTGAGGAAAACCTGATTGACCGATTGCTGGCCAAACCAATTTCGCTGGATAGTTTCAAGCCAATGTCACGCGAAGAGATTCATGCACGAACCTGAGTTAAGCAATGGACGCTTGTTTTATAGATACAAACATCTGGCTGTATGCATTTATCGAAAGTCAGGACAAAGATAAGTCCGTCTCCGCCAAAGCCATCATTGAAGGCAATCACAGAATTATCGCCAGTTCACAGGTCATCAACGAAGTCAGCGTTAATCTCATCAAAAAAGCGAATTTTGATGAAGCCTCCATTCAGCAATTGATCGAATCCTTTTACGCAAAATACCCGATTATGGAAATTGGTCGTGCAGAGTTGTTGAAAGCTTCCGAGCTTCGATCTCGCCATCAGTTTTCTTACTGGGATAGTTTGATTGTGGCTTGTGCGTTGTTGTCAGGCGCGTCGGTTTTATATTCGGAAGATATGGAGACTGCGTTGTTGGTCGAAAACAAGTTGAGGATCGTCAATCCGCTTTCCAGTACTTGACCACCCAATCCCGGAGAAAAAAAATGAAATTCGCCCATCGTCAAATTCATTTGGCATTCGTATTCTTGCTGTCGTTTGCGTTTGCCTTGTCGCTGCCTGCCGCGCTGGCTCAAGGCCAGAAAGAAGAGCAGCTTGATTACGCAATGATCGCCAGAATCCGCGAAGAAGGCTTGAATCGTTCGCAGGTGATGGAGCACATCACTTGGCTATCGGATGTGTACGGCCCGCGCCTGACCGGTTCACCCGCCATCAAACAGGCCAGCCAATGGGCACAGAAGAAATTCAATGAATGGGGCTTGGCCAACATTCACGAAGAAGAATTCGCGTTTGGCAAAGGCTGGTCGCTGGTTCGATTCAGCGCGCACATGACTGAACCGCAAGTTTCTCCGCTGATTGGTTATCCGAAATCGTGGACGCCGGGAACACAGGGAATGGTCAATGCCGATGTGGTGTATGCGCCAATTCGCACCGAAGCCGACTTTGAAAAATTTCGCGGCAAGCTGAAAGGCAAAGTTGTACGGACTCAACCGGCTCGGCAGGTGCGAATGCTGGAAGGCCGCATCGTGCTGAAAATGACGGAAGACGACATCAAGGAAGTCGGGACAACGCCAATTCCTGCAGCCAGACGCGGCGCGGCGACGGCGAGCGAAGATGGCGACTTTCGCGCACAGGCAGGATTTCAGAACAAGCTGCGAGATTTTTTGCTGGCTGAAGGCGTCGCGGCGGTTTTTGATCGCGGCAGCGATGGCGATCTTTCTGCCGGTGGCAGCGACATGAGTTGGCAGACGCAGCGTGTAGACGGCGGAACAATCTTTGTCGGGTCGGGTGGGCCGCGCGATCAAAACGCGGGCAAAGTCCCGCCACAAGTCGTGCTGGCCGTTGAACATTACAACCGCATGATTCGCATTCTGGAAAAAGGCGTTCCGGTCAAAGTCGAACTGAACATCCAGACGCAGTTTCACGACGAAGCGACCAAAAACGGATTCAATCTGATTGCCGAAATTCCCGGCACCGACCTGAAAGATGAAGTGGTGCTGATCGGCGCGCACTTCGATTCGCACCATTCCGCCACGGGAGCGACGGACAACGCGACGGGTTCGGCAGCGATGATGGAAGCGTTGCGAATTTTGAAAGCCGTTGGCGCGAAACCTCGGCGGACGATTCGCATCGGGTTGTGGGGCGGCGAAGAACAAGGCTTGCTCGGATCGCGCGCTTACGCCAGAGAGCATTTTGCCGACCCAACGACGATGCAACTCAAGCCTGAACATGAAAAATTGTCGGCGTATTTCAACATTGATAATGGCACAGGACGGATTCGCGGTGTCTGGATGCAGGGCAATCTGGCGGCCAAACGAATCTTTGAACAATGGATCGAACCGCTCGGCGATTTGGGCGTGAATCTGTTGGGACCGCGTTCGGTCGGCAGCACCGATCACGTTGCGTTTGATGCAATCGGATTGCCCGCGTTTCAGTTCATTCAGGAGCGACTGGAATACAATTCGCGCACGCACCATTCGAACATGGACACGGTTGACCACGTACAGCGGGATGATATGGTGCAGATGGCGACGGTGGTGGCGGTGTTCGCTTACAATGCGGCCACGCGAAACGAAAAACTTCCGCGCAAAGCATTGCCCGCGCCACAACGGCAAGGACGCAATTGAAGATCAACTGTTCAATTGGAAGCTGCGACTTTTTGGAGAAAGGTTACTGGATCAACGATTTTCAGTGAGCGAAACCGCTTCATAAAATCGCGCCCTTCTTCCTGGTTCCAATCCATCAAGTCAAGTAAATCATTATCCCGGCTGACCAAAAACGTCGCGTTGGCAGCAATCGCCAGATTGAGGTACGGTTCGTCCTTAGGATCGCGTGGATAGCTGAACCTGATTGGAACTTTCTTCAGCAAGGTCGCGTGTTTGCCCAGCATCTTTAGCAATGCGGCCAAACTGACATCATTGATTCGCGGATTCAGTTTTCGGATTTTCTCGCGGCTGAGCACATCTTTGATTTCATCAAGAACCTCACGGCTGACGAATAACAAGACTTTTCCTTGTTCGACCAGCCTGAGTGCAGCGGCAGCAGGGCTGGTTTCGCTGGCTGTGGCTTGCAGGTAAACCATGCAATCGAACACGACTTGCGGGCGATTGGCCGAAGCGTTCATAGTGTTTTGAGATGTCTTTCGCGAAATGCGTCTTCGCGGGCTTCTTCAAATAAGGCATCAAGTTCGCCTTCGTCTAACCCGCTTTCCACAAAACCTTGCCGAATCGGAGCCAGAACTTCATCGAAAGATTTGGTAGAAAGAATCTCAACTTCGATCAATTCGCGGACAAGGTCAGCGGCTGATTTGCCTTTTTGCCGAGCCAGATTGTCTAACGAAGTAAGCGTTTCTGTTGTCA
This sequence comes from uncultured Heliomicrobium sp., assembly GCA_964470555.1. Lineage (GTDB taxonomy): Bacteria > Acidobacteriota > Blastocatellia > RBC074 > RBC074 > RBC074. The sequence goes on along the minus strand of CAYYDG010000036.1, from coordinate 3,244 downwards.
ATCCGCTGATTTCCAAGGTTCCTGATTGCATTTCGTTTGTCTCAACTTTCCAGAGTAATATGTGCTAGATGATACTGCTTCAACCAAATCAGCGGCAATGCGATTGTCGAGATAATAGCGAAAATCAAATAGAAAGGCATTGAGAACGATGGATGATGTGACGGTGAAACTGAATTGGACTGGGGGATTGGCGTTCACGGCGGTGAATTCGACCGGTCAGGAAACGGTGCTCGACGGCGACCGCAAAGCCGGCGCCAGCCCGGTGGAAATTTTGATGGAAGCCCTGGGCGCGTGCGCGGCGATTGATGTGGTCGTGATCATGGAAAAGGTCAAAACGCCGCTTCAGAAATTGGAAATCGTCGTGGATGGCGACCGGCGTCCGACTGCGCCTCGTTATGTCGAAAACGTGCGTGTGGCGTTTGACGCCTGGGGCGACGGCATCAATCCGGACAAGCTGGCGCGCGCGATTAATCTTTCGATTGGCAAGTATTGCAGCGTTTTTCATTCGCTGCGGACGGATTTGAAGCTGGTGGCCAAGTTCCGCATTCACGCTGTCGGCGCTGCGGTTTCGGGCGATTACCAGGAAGTCGAAATGTCCGTGCCGACCGGCGAATTGCAGTAAACCCGATTAATTCCCGATCCATCCCGCGAATCACGCAGACAACGCGAACACACACCGGTCACTCGCGCCATCTGCGTAATTCGCGGGCAGTTTTCAAGCCTTTGCCGCCGCGTGTCTGGCTTGATGATGAGTAGCCAATTCCGCCGCGCGTTTTCCGCTGGCAGCGCTGGCATCTGCCAACCAGCCTTCTGCGCCGACCCAATCGCCTGCGACAAACAAACCTTCGATGCCTGGAACTGCCGGGCCGGGTCTTCCTGCCAACCCTCCCTGCTCTGCCGTCGCCAACGCATGCACCACTGTCAGCGAAGGCATGAAGCGACGTTCGATCAACACATTTTGCCAACCCGGTTGAACCAGATCGAGCAACGATTCCAATTCGTGTTCGACGGCTTTCGCGTCGGTGGGGGCTTCCGAACCCAGATACATCGCCACGTGAATCATTGCCTGACCTTCCGGCGCAAGCTTTGCCGCAGCCGAATGCACAGACAAATACAAAGGACGATCAATGCCCAGGGCGAACGTCGTTTGTGGTTCCGGCAATCGTTCCAGCGCAATGTCCAAACACGCGGCTTTGACCGGAATGGCTTTCTTCGCCCATTCGTTGAGCAGCGTTGGTTCGCCTTCGATCAACTGGACAGCTTCGTTGGGACTGGCGGCGATGATGACGGCGTCTGCCGCTTGCCGCGAACCGTCGGCCAATCGCACACAGATGACTTTGCCGGATTGACTGCGTTCGACTTTTTCCACGCGAGCTTCGGCGATGATTTTGACACCAGCCGATTCGGCTTTGGCGCGCAAACCATCCACCAACACCTGCCAACCACCGTCGGGATAAAGCACGGATTCTTTCAATGCCATTTGAAATTGAGCCAGCGCCAACCCGGCGCTTTGCCGTTCGGGATCGTTGGCATACGTGCCGAGTCGGAAAAAGGCTTGTAGAAACTGCCGCAAATCTTCAGCGCGAACTTCTCTGTCCAGCCATTCGCGCACGGATAAATGATTGAATTTTTCCGCATCAATTTTTAACAACGAACCCAATACCTGCGCCGCTTCCAGCTTGGCAGAAAGATTGAACAAGCCGGTTGTCAGCAACGTCATCGCTCCGCTCGGCAGCAAGTGTTTTCGCCCGTTGCGGACTCCGACCGTACCGCCGACTTTGGGAATGCCGCCAGAAACTTCAACGCCCAGTTCATGCAGAATTCTGTACGCCTGACCGCTACGGTAAAGCGCGTGCGGCCCCAGATTGAATTGAATGCCATGTTTTTCGGTCGTCGCTGCTCGTCCGCCAATCGAGCGGGATTTTTCAAACACTGTAACTTCGACTCCGGCTTTTGCGGCGAAGTTCGCGGCCACCAATCCGGCCAATCCGCCTCCGACTACAATCACGTTTTTGCTCATCGTCGTTCTCCTTCTAGAAATTCAATTTTCACCGGTATCACGAATCAGCATTGAGAAAGGTTACAACCTGACAAAAAAGTCTGCAGAGGATGACTTGCTCGCCAACCAGCGATCACAGAAGATACTCGCCAATGGTGAATCAAACGGTCGAATACGTTGCGGATCAACACAATCTGGCTGCATTGATCGAACGGTTGCGATCCGCTTCGGTGCTGGCGCTCGACATCGAAACCATCAATTGGTGGGATCGTGACGCCGAGCGCGTGGCGCTGGTGCAACTCGGATTTCGAGAAGATGCGACTTCGCCCATTCGCGTAGCAATCATTGACGCGCTGGTTGGGATGGATTTGTCCGTGTTGCGCACACCACTGGAATTGAGTTTGACGCCAAAAGCGATTCACAACGCCAGTTTCGACGCCATGAAGCTGGCGCGGCACTTTGGAATTTTCACCTCGCCGATTTTCGACACGATGCTGGCCGCGCGGCGCAGCGGAGAAAAAAAGTGTTCGCTGAAAGTGCAGGTGGAAACGCATCTGGGCTTTGCGCTGGACAAAACCGAACAGCGCAGCGATTGGAGCCGCCGCCCGCTGACGCGCGAACAACTGGAATACGCTGCGCTCGATGCCAGTTGCACGTTGCTGCTGTACGAACGCCAAATCGCGCGCGGGCTTCGCGGCGATTACGAACTTCCGACCGAACGAATTGAACGACCGCGAGCAAGCCAAACGTCCTTGCCGCTCACCGATGGCGCGTTGCGAATCCCCGCCAGCGAAAAACGAATTGAACCGATTTCGACCAATTCCAGCGATTTGAGCGCGGCTTCGCTGGCGCTGCTGGGCATCGTGGCGGAATTAAGTGGCCGGTTCAGCCCCGAACAATTGGCGGTTTCGGTTGGCAGCGAACGCATAGGCATGGCGGGGTGGATTGTTGACCGCATGTTGCCGCACGAAGAAGACATTGATGAAACCACTGCCAAACAGGAAATCGCCGCATTGCGCGACCGCGGCCTGATTCAGATCAGTCTGTCCCGCCGATTGGAAGCCACTCCTGACGGCGAAGAACTCTGGCGACAAAACAAAACGCCGAGCCGGACGTGAATCCGACTCGGCGTTTGTGATTTGAAGTCGAGACACAACATTCTGCGTCCCGACATTAGTGGTTAGCAGCTTGGCGGGAAGACCGGGACGATGTAACCCATCTGGTTGTTCAATGTCAGGTGATGCA